>NZ_BDBM01000031.1 GCF_001612985.1 Nocardia gamkensis NBRC 108242
CGGGCGAGCGCGAGGCCGTTCCCGGACGAGTCTCCGGGCCGGCCCTCGGCCGGTCGGCGAGGAACCGCACGTCGGCAGGCGCCGATGCGCTCTCGAATCGCCTCTCGGGCGCGCAGGCGATAGCTTGTAAGTTACTGGTTATTCTTTGTAGTACATTTCCGGGATGAGGAGTCCCTCACCATAAGCGCCAGTAGCGCGGCTGGGCACTGCGGGACGAGCAGTGCATTCCGTCCTAAGTTATGAGGAGTTCGGCAAGCATGAGCCATAGGACGCTCGGTCCGCCGCATGGCTCGACCGCGAAGCGATCGATGTCCGGAAGTGGAGCGGGGTACGTCGTGTCGATACCGCCCACGGATCGAACAGTGCTGTCGAGATGACAACCCCCCAGCACCTCCGGCATATCCACATCGAATCGGGAGCCTTGATCCTGGACTACCAAGCGTGTGCGGAACAGGCCAGGAGCGTGGCCGCCAACTTGGCGCGGAGCCATCCGGAGCTGATCGTCACCATCGATGACGACGTCCACGTCGAGTTGCCGACGCTGCCCTGCGGCGATTTGTGGAAGTGAATCCCGCAGGCGCGGACTCGCCCGAGTACGTGGTCGAGGCAGCGGGAGCTGATCGCGCCCCGGGCGGATCGGTCCGAGGATCGTCGCGGCCGGAGTCGCTGTCTACGTGAATGCGCGTACGAAACTGGCGATCGGCTGCGTCGGTCGTCGTAGCCGATCGCGCGCTCGCGCGGGAGCGCGCGAACTCCGGGATACCGTACGCTCACGGCATGGTTCTGCGGGCGGTGTCGCGACGGCTGTCTGCCTGGATTTCGCGTCGGCCCGCCTGGTTCCCGGATGTCCTGCTGGCGCTGTTCGTCACCGTGATCCAGGTGCAGAGCGCCGCGATCCCGGTGCCGCTCGAGCCGGCCTACACACCGGTGTCGGGTTTCGGATACGCCCTGCTCATCGTCAGCGGCCTGGCCGTCGCCGCGCGTCGCAGCCGGCCGGTCGCGGTGTTCGTGATCACGGGGCTGGCGAGTGTCGTCTATTTCGGTCTCGGCTTCCCCGACCGGCTTTCCTATCTGGGCCTCTTCGTCGCCCTGTACACCCTCGCCGCCTACGGCGACGGGCGGCGATCGCTGCTGGTCGCCGGTACGGGCATCACGGTGCTCGCGCTCGGCTGGCTGATCGCCGCGGCGGACATCCAGCCGCTGGTGGCCATCGGCTGGGTGTTCTTCCGGATCGGCGCGTCGGTGATCAGCACGATCCTCGGTGAGTCGGTCCGATCCCGCCGGGTCATCGCCGCCGATGCGCAACAGCGCGCGGAATTGGCCGAACGGTCCCGCGACGAGGAAGCCAGGGCTCGGGTCGACGCCGAGCGGCTGCGGATCGCGCGCGAAGTCCACGACACCGTCGCCCACGCGATCGCCATCATCAACGTGCAGTCCGGCGTCACCGCCCACGTGCTCGACAAGCGACCGGAACAGGCCCGCGAAGCACTGCGCACCATCGAACAGACCAGTTCGCGGGCACTGCGGGAGATGCGAGCCATTCTCGGCGTCCTGCGCGACGGCGACGAACGCGAGCCCTATCCCGGTCTCGGCCAGATCGATGAACTGGTCGGCAAGGCCCGCGACGCCGGGCTCGACATCGCGTTCGAGCAAGCCACCCCGGTGACGCCGCTCCCCAGCGCCGTGGGCAGCGCCGCGTACCGCATCGTGCAGGAATCGATCACCAACGTGATCCGGCACGTCGGCCCGACCAGGGTGACGGTGGCGCTCGAACCCGGCATCGACGCCTTGCGGATACGGGTGATCGACGAAGGCCGCGGCGACGCCGCGCGCGTCCCGGCGCACGCGGGCGGCTCGAACCCGACCGGCCGCGGCATCCTCGGGATGCGGGAACGCTGCCGGTTGCTCGGCGGTGAACTCGACGCGACGCCGCGTCCCGGCGGCGGGTTCGAGGTCACGGCCCGGTTGCCGCTGACTCCGGTCGGGTCGCGCTTGTGAACTCGACGCCTCCGATCAAGGTTCTGCTCGCCGACGACGAACGCCTGGTCCGCTCCGGTTTCAAGGTCCTGCTCGACCTGGAGGACGACATCACGGTGGTCGGTGAAGCCACCACGGGTGCGGAAGCTGTCGAACTCGCCCGTGCCACTCGCCCCGACGTCGTCCTGATGGACATCCGCATGCCCCGACTGGACGGGATACGCGCCACCGCCCAGATCGCGCAGGCCAGCGGGATGGAGCGGGTCAAGGTGCTCATCCTCACCACCTACGACACCGACGAGAACGTCTTCGACGCCTTGCAGGCGGGCGCGAGCGGATTCTTGCTCAAGGACGCGGGCCCTGCCGAGCTCTTGCACGCCATCCGGGTGATCGCCGCCGGTGACGCGTTGCTCGCACCCCGGATCACCCGCCGCCTGATCGGCCAGTTCACCGCGCAGCGCAGAGCTGCCAAGTCCGCGCAGGACCGGCTCGCCGTGCTGACCGACCGTGAGCGCGAAGTGCTGGCCCTGGTGGGGCAGGGCATGAGCAATGACGAGATCGGCGCCGCGCTGTTCCTCAGTCCCGCCACCGCGCGCACCCATGTCAGCCGGGCGATGGTGAAACTGGGTGCGCGCGACCGCGCGCAGCTGGTCGTGATCGCCTACCAGACCGGGCTGAGTGATCCCACCCCTTAGGGATCGGATTCCTCCGCGTCCGAGTGCCGGCGCGGCCTTCGGGCAACGAGCGGTGCGAGCACGAGATCCCCGCGGTTCGTCGGGGCGGTTGGCGCGGTACATCGTTGCCGCGGTGAGTGATTCGTGAACCGGATGCGCGCCCGGCTACGCCGACCGACGCAGCCGATCGCGCGTCGTGTACGCATATTCACGTAGACAGCGACTCCCGTCGCCGGAAGCCGAGTATGCCCGGCGAGCGCGACGATCGACGGCATGATCTTGGATCCCGAACTCGAAGCAGCTGTCTCGTTCTTCCCCCCGGCCGACCTGAGCGACCCCGTCACCGCCCGCAAACGCCTCGCCGAGCTGGCCGCCGCGATCCCGGTGCCGGCCACCGCGCACCTGCGGATCGAAGATCGCACGGTGCCCGGCGACGTCGATGTGCCGATACGCATCTATCGGCCACGCGGAGCGCGAGGCGCGATGATCTGGCTGCACGGCGGCGGATTCGTCATGGGCGATCTGGACACCGAACATCCGTGGGCCACGATGCTCGCCGAGAACTCCGGCGCGACGGTGATCTCGGTGGGCTTCCGCTTGGCGCCGGAACATCCGTTCCCCGCCGCCCATGACGACGTCTACGCGGTGCTGGCCTGGACGGCCGAGCACGCGGCCGAGCTGGGCATCGACCCGGCGCGGATCGCGATCGGAGGCCACAGCGCCGGCGCGGGACTCGCGACCGCGGTGGCGCTGCGGGCGCGTGACCGGCAAGGGCCGCCGATCCGGTTCCAGCTGCTCAACCAACCCGTCCTCGATGACCGGCAGCAGGCGTGGTCGGCGCGTAATTTCACCGATACGCCCTTCGTGACTCGGGCGAAGGTGACTCAGATGTGGCAGCACTACCTGGGTTCCACGCCTGCCACACCGTACGCCGCGCCCGCGCGGGCCACGGATCTATCCGGTCTGCCACCCGCCTACATCGCCACCGCCGAGTTCTGCCCGAACCGCGACGAAGACATCGACTACGCGCTGCGCCTGCTGCGGGCGGGCGTGCCGGTCGAGCTGCACCAGTGGCCCGGCACATTCCACGGGTCGCAGGCGATCCTGTCCGCCGAGGTGTCCCAGCGCCAGAGCGCCGAACTCGCCGCTGTCCTGCGCCGCGCCCTGGCCGATGCTTCGACCGGCTCGCAAAAGCATTCAGCCGCACAGTGATCGACGAAGGCCGCAGAACGATGAGCACCATCGACCTCGCCGAGGCGAGGAAGCAGTCCACCCCACCCCCATCGGGTGCCGAACCCTCGGCGCAGCGGAGCGCGACGGAGTTGCTGCGCCCATACCTCGGGGGTTTCGCCGCCGTCGTCGTCCTCCAGATCGTCGGCGCCGTCGCTGGTCTGGCCCCGTTGCTCGCGGTGGTCGAACTGGGCCGAACGCTGTTGTCGCCGAACCCGATCGATCACGGTCATGTCCGGATGATCGCGCTCGCGGGTGCGGCCGGGCTGTTCTTCCGGCTGCTGTGCACGGCCGCGTCGTCCGGACTCGGGCATCTTCTCGACAGCCGGGTGCAGCTGTCGTTGCGCAGGCAACTGGCCGCACGACTGGGCCGGGTCCCGATCGGATGGTTCTCCCGCCGCCGCACCGGCGAGCTGGCGACGATCGTCGGCAAGGACGTCGACGCCGTGCACCCGCTCATCGCCCACACCCCTGGCGAGCTGGTCGCGGCCTTCGTCGTGCCGCTGGTGTCGCTGATCTACTTGTTCACCGTCGACTGGCGCCTGACGTTGATCACCCTGATACCGGTGGTGCTGGCAGTCGCGTTGGTCCCCCTCATGATGACCCCCGCCCGGCTGCACGCGCAGAAGGAGTTCGACGCTGGGATGGGCCGGATCGCGAATGCGACCGTCGAGTTCGTGCAGGGCATCTCGGTGGTCAAGGCGTTCGGCTCCGGCGAGCGTGCCCACCGGAGATTCCGCACGGCCACAGACGATTTCGCGGACACCTTTCTGCGTATGGTGCACGGTCTCGCCGGAATCGGCGCGGCGATGCAGGTGGTGCTCTCGCCGCCGTTCGTGCTGCTGGTCGTGCTGATCGGCGGCACGGTGCTGATCCAGGGCGGATCCCTGGCTCCGGCGGATCTCCTGCCGTTCCTGCTGCTGGGACTCGGCCTGACCGCCCCGGTCGCGGCGCTGGGTCACGGCTTCGACGATCTACAGGCCGCGCGGCGCGCGGTCGGCCGGATCCGGGACGTGCTCGCGGTGCCGTCGCTACCGGAGCCCGCGCTCCCGGTCGCACCGCAAGGGAACCGGGTGGAGCTGCGTGACGTCCGATTCGGCTACGACGCCGATCACGAGGTGCTGCGCGGGATCGACCTGGTGCTCGAGCCGGGTACGGTCACCGCGATCGTCGGGCCGTCGGGAAGCGGGAAATCCACCCTGGTGCAGCTGTTGCCCCGATTCTTCGACCCGACCCACGGTTCGGTCCTGCTGGGCGGTGTCGACCTGCGCCGACTCGGCAGCCGGGAGCTCTACCGGATGGTCTCCTTCGTCTTCCAGGACGTTCGCCTGCTGCGCGCGTCGGTCGCGGACAACATCGCGCTGGCGGTACCGCGGGCCTGCCTCGACGACGTGGTGCGCGCGGCCCGGCTGGCGAACATCCACGACCAAATTCTGGAGCTGCCGCAAGGCTACGACACGGTGCTCGGCGCCGATGCCGGATTGTCCGGCGGTGAGGCGCAGCGGATCTCGATCGCCCGGGCGCTGCTGGCCGACGCACCCGTTCTCGTGCTCGACGAGGCGACCGCCTTCGCCGACCCGCAGACCGAACAGGCCGTGCGCCGAGCCATGACGACACTGAAGGACGATCGCACGATCCTGGTCATCGCGCATCGTCTCGAGACCATCGCCGACGCCGACACCGTCGTGATGCTGGAGAACGGAACGATCGTCGAACGCGGCACGCCCGCCGACCTGCTGGCACAGAACGGGAAGTTCGCCGAATTCCGGCGATCGCACCGAGCCGCGCGCACCGATGCGACCGAAACCCTCGGCGGCGTGCTGCGGCGCGAGCTCGGGCCACGGAGCAGGCAGCCGAACGCGACCATCGCCGATCAGACATCGCAAGGAGGCGAACCCCGATGATTCGAATGCTGCTGCGCGTGCTGGGACGCGAGTACGCCCGGCCCGTCCGTCGCACCGTGGCCATGATGACGGCCACCTCGATAGCAGAAGGCCTGTCCTACGCACTTCTGGTTCCGCTGTTGCGGGCGCTGTTCGGTGACACGCCCACGGACGCCTGGCCCTGGCTGATCGCCTTCGGCGCGGCGATCGCGGGCTATGCGGCGCTGCGCTATCGCAGCGATCTGTCCGGATTCCTCGTCGGGACCACGCTGCTGCGCGGTGTCTATCGCCGATTCGGCGATAGCCTGGCCCGATTGCCCCTCGGCTGGTTCACCGCACGCCGCGTCGGGGAGGTCTCGGTACTCGCGAGCGAGGGTGTGCTGCAGGCGATGAGCGTGATCGCGCATCTGCTCGCACCGATGATCACCGCGAGTGTGACGCCGCTGACGATCGTCGCCGTGATGCTCGCCTACGACTGGCGCATGGGGCTGGCCGCGCTGGCCGCCGTACCGGTCGTGGCGGTGATCCAGCTCTGGACGGGACGCTCGATGGCCGCCGCGGATGCCGAACGGACCGAACGCGTGAAGGAGGCGACGGGGCGAGTCATCGAATTCCTTCAAGCGCAGCCGGTCCTGCGCGCCGGCGGCCGGACCGCCGAACGATTCAGGATGCTCGACGATTCGTTGTCGGGGCTCGAACGCGCCTCCCGCCGGGCCGTGCTGTCGGCGCTGCCAGGCATCGTGGGACTGACGCTCACGGTCCAGATCATGTTCACCGCGCTGCTGGCCCTCGGCGCCTACCTGGCGCTCGGCGGGCACATCGGTGCGGCGGAGATCCTGACCATCCTGGTGCTGGCCGCCCGCTGCGCGGATCCGCTGCTGTCGCTGTCGGAGATCGGCGGCAAACTCCGCGGCGCGCGTTCCGTGCTGGCCGGTCTCGACACGGTGTTGCGCACCGAGCCGCTGCCGGAACCTCGCAGGCCGATCTCACCGACCGGTCACGACCTCGCGTTCGAGTCCGTCGTCTTCCGGCACGGCGGCCGCACCGTGATCGACGACGTGTCGCTGTCGGTACCCGAGGGACAGCGGGTCGCGATCGTCGGACCGTCCGGTGCGGGCAAGAGCACACTGCTGCAACTGCTCGCACGGTTCTACGACGTGGACGACGGCACGGTGCGGGTGGGAGGCGTCGACGTGCGCGCGATCGGCACCGATGTGTTGATGCGGCGGTTCGCCATCGTCTTCCAGGACGTCTATCTCTTCGACGGCACCATCGAGGAGAACGTGCGCCTCGGCCGTCCCGATGCCGACGAGGCCGAGGTGCGGGCCGCGGCGGCCGCCGCCCGGCTGGACGAGGTGATCGAGCGGCTGCCCGGCGGCTGGGCGACGAATGTCGGCGAGGGCGGGGCGCTGCTGTCCGGCGGTGAACGGCAACGGGTTTCGATCGCACGAGCGTTGCTGAAGGACGCGCCCATCGTGCTACTGGACGAGGTGACCTCCGCGCTGGACCCGGTGAACGAGGCGGCTGTGCACGACGGTATCGAGCGCCTGATGGCGGGCCGGACGGTGGTGCTGGTCGCGCACCGGCTGCGGACCGTCCAGCGCGCCGATCACATCGTCTTCCTGGACAACGGCCGGATCGTCGAAGAGGGCAGCCACGACCAGTTGGTGCGCCGGGGTGGCCGATACGCCGATTTCTGGGCGATGTCCATGGCAACGGCAGCGAGCGAATGAGCCGGGCCCGGTCACGCGGCCGCGAGGCGCCCTTCGGTGGCGTAACGGGATTCAGTGCGCTTCTCGGATCCAATCCCGATAGTGCGTCGATGCCAGGTGTGCGTCCGGCCCCGCGGTGAGCACATCCCCGGTGACGGCGGCGAACATGCCCGCGGTGTCGTCGGTGACGACGGTGCGGTCGTCGTGCTGGGCGGCCAGGGTGAGCCTGCCGAGTTCGTCGAGGGTGAAGACGTCCGGACCCGCGAAGTTACGAATCCCCAGCAAAGGCTCGCCGGTGGCGACCTCGACGACCGCGTCGACGACGTCCGCGGCGGCGATCGGCTGGATCGGGGTGGCGGGCAGGCGGACGGTGTCGCCGTCGGCGGTCCAGGACAGCACCGCGTCCATGAACTCGAAGAACTGGGTGACGCGGACGATGGAGTACGGCGTCGGCCCCTGCCGGAGCAGCTCCTCCTGGAGGGTCTTGGCCCGGTAGTAGTCCAGCTGGGGCACCTGGTCGACTCCCACGATCGAGAGGACGACCTGGTGGCGGACACCAGCGGTCTGTCCGGCGGCGAGCAGGTTGTCCATGGAGGCGCGGAAGAAGTCGAGGGACGCCTCGTCGAAGGTCGGCGAGTTCGCCAGGTCGATCACGACTTCGGCGCCTTCCAGTGCCTGGTCCAGGCCTTTCCCGGTGATCAGGTCTACACCGGTGGACATTGCCGCGGGGACGGCCTCGTGCCCGGCGGCGGTCAGCTTCCGAACCACCTGCGAGCCGATCCGCCCGGTTCCGCCGAGCACTGTGATCTGCATGGTTGCCGCCTTTCCCGTTGTGCCACCGGCCATTCCGGCGGTTGATGGCGGGTGGCCGTGCGCCACGAGCAGTCGACCGACCGTCCGCGGTCGAAGCATTCCACCGGCGACCGGCGGCAGGGCGGCTTTGCCGACCCACACGACAGAACCGTTATCGGTTCGTTCCGGCCGAGAGACCGGAGCGGTGGCCGGGAGGTCCTGGCGCTGAGCGTCGCCCTGCCCGGTCTGCGCCATCAGCACCCTGGCCTGCGCCGGCACGAACTCCGGCCCGCTTTCGACGCCGAGGCGGCAGGTAGAACTCCGGCTGATTCCGCGCGGTGGCCCGCCGG
Source organism: Nocardia gamkensis NBRC 108242 (assembly GCF_001612985.1). GTDB lineage: Bacteria > Actinomycetota > Actinomycetes > Mycobacteriales > Mycobacteriaceae > Nocardia > Nocardia gamkensis. The sequence continues at coordinate 8,619 of NZ_BDBM01000031.1, forward strand.
ATCCGGCTCACCGATCGTCGAGCCGCCCGGGGCGGGTGTGACGGCGCCGGATCATTCCTCTGTTTCCATGTGCGAATCCATCCGCGAGAGGATCTCTTCGATGCGGTCGCGCACCCACAGGGCCAGCCGGTCGCTGCCCATGGCGGTGGCGACCGGGGCCGGGTCATCCAGGGGCATCACGTAGCGTCCGTCGTCGGGGAGGTCCCGCCACAACAGGCCCGCTTCGACACGTCCGCGGGGCCCGTACTTCGAGCGGCCCTGTAGCACTTTGACGATGCCGGTGCTGACGGCGGCGGTATCGAAGAATGTGGCGCTGCGGAACGCGTCGTCGTCCGGATCGTCGTTGTCCGAGATCGTAGCGCCGGGGCGCTCGGGCTCGGGCCCGGGTTCGGTAGCCGGGAGCGAGAGGCGGATGTCGTCGAGCCGGCCCGCGCCGGACCGGGGGAGGAGTCCGACCACGGTGTCGGCCAGCGCGTGCGGATCGCACTCGAAGGCGTCGAAACCGCCACTGTGCGCGAGTGTTTCGCCCGGCCGCTGGGTGATCACGTAACCGCGTGCCCGGTGCCGCACCGCGTGCACCCGGGTGCGCGCTTCGGGATTGCCGAAATCCTGGTCGTTCCAGGCGTGCGCGACGAGGAAGACATCCGGTTTGGCGAGCGCGCCCGCCAGGGCGTCCAGGTCGTGGTCGAGCCGTTGGCGCAGCCGCTGCCGAACCTGTGCCTTCTCCTGCTCGTAGTCGGCTTCCAGCCGGGTGCGGCTGGTGAAGACGAACGGGGCGGGCAGTTCGCCCTGCCGGACCTCCTCGCAGAGCAGGTTGAACTCCAGATCGGTGAACTCCCATGTGCCGCTCACGACTCGATCACCGGCTTCACCCGATCGGGCGCGGCGCCGATGGCGTCATCGAGATGGACCTTCGACTGCAGGAACTTGGCGGGCTTGTGGGCCGTGTTGCCCTGCCCGGGGCCACCCGCCGCGCCGGGCGCTCCCATCATGGGCGCGCCCGCGGGCATACCGTCCTGCCGCGCACCGGCCGCCGCGGCGGGATAGAGCGGCGCTTCGGCGCCGGGCAGCGACGCGCGCGGAAACAGGTGTGCGGCACGGGATTGCTGCGTCGGGTGTTCCGACAGCTGGGGCTCCGCTCCTGCTCCCGTGCCCCCGGGGCCGGAGCCCGCGCCACTCCCGCCCGCGGGATCGACGGGAGCGTGCCCCGCCGCGGCCGCCAGCGCATCCGGATCGAACTGCCGCAACAGGTCCTGTAGTTTCTCCGCACCCGGCAGCGTGCTCCCGAATTGCGTGAGACTTTCCAGCCCCTGGGTCAGCGCCTTGCCCAGCTGTCCGAGGAACTCCCGGCCCGCCGAGGCGAGTGAACCGGCGCCTTGCCCGCCCGCGGCACCCGCCGCCGCGTCCTGTTGTGCCAGGCCTGCCCCGGTGGCCGACGGCCCGTCCGTGCGGGTCGCCGCCGCGAGCGCCTGCTCGTCCAGCGCGCGGGGGAGGTTCTCCAGGACCGAGCGCACCCCCGCCGGGTCCACACCGCTGAGTTTCGACAGCGCGTTCTCGTCGACGACGTCCGGGATGCTGTCGAGAATCGAACGCACCTGCTCCGGTGGCAGCCCGGTCAGTTGCGACAGGGTGTCCTCGTTCAGCAGGCCCGGGAGATTGTCGAGGACCGACCGCACCTGTGCGGGGTCCGCGCCCGCCGCCCGTGCCAGCGCGTCCTCCAGGGACCCCGCGTCCGCGCCGGAAGCCGTGCCGCGCGATCCCGCCGGTGCGCCGCCTGGCGAGCCGCCCGTACCGGAGGACATGCGCGGCAGCGGGACCGACCCGAGCGAGGGAACGTCGGGCAGGCCGCTGCTCGTGGCGGTTTCGGGCTGTCCGCCCGGCGACCCGCCGCCCCGGGGTGAGGAAGAACTTCCCGACCCGCCGGACGAACGCGCGGGCGCCGCGCTGTCCTGGGATCCCGCGGCGCCGCCGAACAGGCCCGCGGGCACGGAACCGGATCCAGTGCCGGTGGGGCCGCCCGCCGCCTGCGAACCGGTTTCCGCCGCGTCATAGCCGGCGGGCAGGGAGCCGCCGCCACGGCTGCCTGGCGAGGCGCCCGCCGTCTGGGCGTCACTCCCTGGACCGGCGGCGGTGCCAGGGCCGGAGCCCGCGGTCTCGGAACCGGCCCGCCCCTGTCCGGCCTCCAGGCCTTCCCGGTAGCCCTCCTGGTAACCGGCCTGATAATCCGCGCTGGGGCTCTGATCGCCGGTGCCCTGGTCTCCATAGCCGGATTGCTGACCGCTGCCACCCGGCTGCCGGCGGCCCTGCCGGTTCGGATCGCTGCCGGGGGTGTTCTGATTGCCGCCCGGCTGGTTCTGAGTGTTGCCCGGTTGATTCTGCCCCTGGCCCCCGGAGGGCTGCGGCGCGGCGATCGGCCCGTTCACCACCGGCATCACCGACACCGTGTTCTTCATGCCCTCGCCGTAGTGCTTCTGCCATTCGTCGCGGTAGCGCCGGGTCACCCGGCCAGGGCAGCAGTCACCGGGATCCGAGGTCGCGGGCATGCTGAGTTTGGTGAGATGCAGCCACTGCGCCGTGTAGTCCAGGTTCTGGCTCATCGCGATCATGGAGGTGATCAGCGGCTGCACCCCGTCGGAGTAACTGCGGACCGCTTCGGCGGCCGCGGTCGCGCCCTGTCCCTCCCACGCGTCGGTCCCCGCGGAGATCACGGTCACGAAATTGTTCAGTTTGCCGAGCAGATCGTTGGCCAGGCTGTGCCAAGTGCCCGCGGCGGCGAGCACCGGCTGCGGATCGAGATCGCGCCCCAGCTCGTACAGTTCGGTGAAACCGAGACTGTCCTTGTTCTCGATGTTCGCCGTGACACCGGGATCCTTCGCACCCTGGTAGTCCTTCAGCGACGAGGGGAAGCTCTCGGCGTTCGCCTTCTCGACGTGCAGGTGCCCGTCCTTGTCCTTCCAACTGAAACCGCCGCTGGGCTTGTCGAATTCGGCGTCGGGAGCACCGGGCGCCTTCTTGCCCGGCGTGTAGGGCGTCGCCTGGGTGGGCATCTTCAGCGCGCTGAGCGCCTTGAAGGTGTCCCCGGAATCGCCGTCGGTCTTCGTGTACGACTTTCCCGCGGCGATGTAGGTCTCGCCCATGTCGGTGACGATCTTCGCGTGATCGCCGAGGATGGTGTGCAGGCGGGAACCCTTGGTGGTGAACGCCATCGCCAGTTGCGCGCCGGAGGTCAGCGTGCCGATCGGCGCGAAATTGTTCAGGCGCAGGTCGGTCACCGCGGCCGCCATGCCGAGCAGGTCGTCGACCAGATCGGCGCAGGCCTTGGCCGCGGCGAGGGCGTCGGCCGGGTCGAACTTCAGATACCCCGCCTTCGCCTGGTTCTCCAGTCCGGACCATGTGTTCGATTCGAGGGCCATCGTCACTTTCCTCCGCGGGGAATCGGGTCCCCGCTCCTTCGGGTGTCCACTGCCGGTGCGGCGTCAGTCGTCGTTGTCCGCGACCACCGACCGCGGCCCCGGGGCGCCGGAATCATCGACGGGCCAGCGCGCCGGATCGGGCGGCGTCAGCGGCGGGTCGGGCGCGGCAGGCATCAGCGAGCCGAGATCCGGTGCGCCTTCCACGATCTCGGAGAGCTTCGGCAGCGCGTTCTTTCGTTCCAGCAGCGGCGTCATCAGTTCCCTGCCGCGCGCGGCGACCTCCGCGGCCGCCGCCTGCACGGCCGCGGTGATGTTCTCGGCGATCTCGTCGAGACCCAGATCCAGGACGTCGTCGGCGAATCGGGTAGCGATCAGGACGCCGTCGGCGTTCACCGTCACCTCGATGCGTTTGTCGCACGCGGTCACCGTGGCCGTGAGCAGCGCACGCCGCTTCTGCAGTTCGGCGATCCCGCGGAACTGCTCGCCGAGACCCTCCAGCATCGTCGCCATATCCGCGCGCAGGCGTTCGTTCACCATGTGCCGCTCACTTCCCCAACTGGCCGCCGGAGGCATGGTCGGTGCCGGTGAGCGAGTCCGCGGCCTCCCGCTGCCCCTCGGACATGTCGTGCAAGGTCTGCGCGGCACCGGTCGCGCCGTCGAGCAGGTTCTTTCGCGCCGCCTGGTAACCCTTCTCGCCCTGCGCGAACTTCTTGCCCCGTTTGTCGTTTCCCCACGGCATCGTGGTGGCGTCGGATTCGATGCCGGCCAGGGTGTTCCGGAGCTTCTCGGCGGTCGCCGCGACCTTCGCCGACAATTCCCCGGTCAGCTCCGATGCCCGGCGCAGCTTCTGCGGATCGACCTCCACTCGGTCGGCGGCCATGGCACTCCCTTCGATATCGGCGGTCTAGAGGGTGAAAGGAACATCGACTTGCTCCGGATCCGCGGCCGCGGCCTGCGCACCGGCTCCGGGGAAGGGGGCCCCTGGCAGCCAGTCCTTCGGCTCCGACAAACCGCCGGCAGGTGGCGTGAAGGGGCCGGGCAGTGGTTCCACGGAGGGCCACTGTTTCGGGCGTGGCTTGCCGCGCACGTCCTTGCCCTCACCCAGGAACGGTTCGTCGGCGCCGGTGGCGATCGGGTTCCCGTGCGTGCCCGAACCACCGGTCACCTGCGATCCGGCCGGGCGCGGGGCGCCACCAGGCGGGGCAGGCGGCGTGTGCCCGCTGGTGGTGGGTGTCGCGGGCGGCGTCGGACCGGGGGCGGGTGGAAGCGGCGCACCCCCGGGGAGCCCCGATCCCGTGTTTCCGGACGGCGGCCCTCCGGTCGAGCCCCAGCCGTCCACCGACGACTCCCACGAGGTGGGTGGCCGACCGGTGAAATGGCCGGACTGGCCCGATCCCGTACCGACGCTGTCGGGCGTGGCGGGCCGTGAGGACTGCCCGCTTCCGCCGTATTGGCTGGTGGCGTCGTAGTACACGCTATGGACCGAAGCGCTCGAGGACGAGACGCTATCGGGTGTGGCGGGTCGCGAGGACTGCCCGCTTCCGCTGTACTGGCTGGTGGCGTCGTGATACACGCTATGGCCGGAGCCGCTGGAGGACGAGGCGTCGCCGCGGCCCGAATGGGTCGACGCGCCACCGCCGATCTCGGAGGGTGGGCGCGAGCCGCCGGCCGTGGAGCCGGTGGGATGCGGTGCCGGGCCTGCTGGAGTACCGGTCGAACCGGCGACCGTGGACGGCGCGGGCGTCGGGCGCCCGGACGGCACGCTCGCCGACGCGCCGGTGGCCGTCGACCCCGGCCTGCTGCCGCTCGTGCCGGTGGACGATCCGTCCTGAACCGGTGGGCGCCCGGTGTTGCCGGTCGACGGTTTCGGCATCCACAGGTAGGAGCGGATGTCCCCGCGTCCCGGCGGAATCGGGGTGCCGAGGGCGAATCCGCCCCGCGCCCCGCCGACCATGCCACCGCGCGCGATGCCGCCGACCCAGCCCGCACCGGACGAGAACGACGACCAGTCGCCGGTGACCGCGCCCGCCGCCACGTTCCCGAACGCGGTGCCGACGGCGCCGGAGACGCCGCCGATCACGACGCCGCGGCCCACCCGGCCGAACACGTTGTCGAGGTTCTTGCCCGCGGCCTTGTCGATGCCTTTCCCGAGATACCGGCCGACCTCGCGGCCGGGGATCATGCCCGCGACACCGGCGAGGATGGACAGCCCGAATTCCCCGCCGTTGAAGTGCCGGCGTTTGCCGTCGGCGAGCTGGCCGACCTGCACCGCTCCGTTGATCGTTCCGGTGATGGCGGCGGCCTCGATCGCTCGCGTGCCGTACACGCCGTACCCCTTCGCCGTGGGCAGCACCGGCCGCAGTTGCACCGCGCGGGACCAGAAGTGTCGCTTGACCGTCGGGGCGCGCAGGCGTGCGGCGATGTTCATGATGATCTTCTGGACGAAGTCCTCGAACACCTTGAGGAAGGATCGGGTGGTGGTGATCGCGGCCGCCTCCACCGCGGGCGCGGTCGGCGGGAACAGCCACGCCCAGAGGATCTCCAGCGCGAGCCAGGCCAGGGTCACGATGACGGTGATCTTGGTCGCCTGGATCTCGGTGCCCATGTCGAACGCACTGTCGCCGACCGTGCTCATCAGCTCGGCCAGCGCCTCCAAAGACTGATCCCCGGTGCGCAGGACGTCGTAGCGCTCCCCCATCGCGGCGCCGCCTTCCCCTTGCGGGTAGGCCGACACCGTGACCCGCTTCGCTTCGTCGATGCCCGCGAGCAGCGCTTCGAGTTCCTTGCTCGCCGTCTTCCACGCCTCCGACGCCGCCCAGGCCGCGTCCTCGTCACCCTCCGGCCAGGTCGTGCCCGCCACCCAGGCCAGCCACTGCAACCCGTCCGGCATGTAGAGGGTCACCGCTGCTCCGCGGTGGCCCCGAAGCGCCCTCTCGGATTGCTCCCCACAGCTCGCCTCCTCGGCGGTCGACGTCATCGGATTACACCGCAGCAAGTTGAACCTTCATCGACGCGCAAGCGAATTCTCCTCCCGCGCAGCATGGATCGACCGACCGAAGGTGAAAACCTGTTGTCGGCGACACCGTTGGTTCCCCTCCCGGTGGTAGCCTGCGCCGCGATCGAGGAGGTACCACGCCGTGACCGAGCCGTCCGCGGGCGGACCCACGCCGCCGGATGCGGCGAGCCGCCGGATCGCCGCGTTGCTGACCGCGCTCGGGCCGCAGGGCGGCCACGAGATCCACGCGGTCTTCGTACTGACGGCCGACGCCGAGCTGGCCTCGGTCGTCGCCACCGACGAGCAGGGCCGTCCGGTGCAGATCCTGCCGACGGAGGAGGTGCTGGCGCTGGTCCGCCGTCACCGGGAGGCATCGGCCGCGCTGCCCGAAGGTCCCTGGTGGCGGTACCTGCTGCTGGTGTCGTCCTCGGGTGGAGTGCGCACCGACTACGACTTCGGCGAGGAACCGTTTCCCGACGACCACCTCTTCCCGCCCGAGGTCTATCGAGCGGACCTCGAAGCCTTCCCGCGCGACCGGCTGCCGGTGTGGCTGGCCGCCCACATCGGGCATGCCGACCGGCAGTCGCGGCCCGCCGAGACGGCGGCGCGCGCCGAGCCGGGCGCGGCGGTGGTGGACGACGGTCTGCCCGCGCTGCCGGTGCTGGTGGCGCGCTGGGCGGTGCTGTCCGCGGCATTCGTGGCGGTCGGCTCCCCGCTGGGGCCACGAGTCCTGCCCTCGCTCGGCCTGTTCGAGGGGGCCGAGCGCAGCGGCTCGTCGCTCTGGATCGTGCCCGGCGACCGGGCGGTGCTGTCCGGCGGCGTGTGGAACGATCCCGTCCTCGACGCCGTCTACAACGCCGCGGCGCCCATGCCGGACCTCTACGCGGGCGCTCCCGCTTGGGTGGCGAATCCGCTGCTGAACCCGCGAGCCGGTATCGGCCTGCTGTCCTTCTGCTACTGGTGGGATCGGGGTAGGTGGTACCGCGGGGCCGCCCCGGCCGCCGGCGACGTGGCCGCGGCCATACCCGGTGTGTGGAGCGGGGAGAGCGCCGCCGCCATCGTCGCCGCGTTGGTCGATGACGAGCCCGGTCCCCGGGTCCGCGAGGCGGCGCTCGGCCTGGTGCGCGCCGCCGAACGGGGGGCGATCGAACGCGCAGCGCTCACCGAGTTCTTCGGCGCGGGCGAGATCGACGATGCCTATCTTCAGCTGGTCATGGCGGGAGTGGCCAGTCCGTGAAACAGCAGTGGCGATCAACGATTCCGCAGACCGGCCGGTCACACATCATGAAACGGTGGCGGCCGGTGCACCTGGTCCTGGCCTCAGCGGCACAGGGCGGTTTCGCGCTGCATACGGGAAAGCTTCTCGGGATTGCGCACCGCGTAGAGCCCGGTGACGAGTCCGTCGTCGATGCGCAGCGCCAGGACGGTGTCGATCTCGCCGTCCTGCCGGATGATCAGCGCGGGATAGCCGTTGACCTGCGCAGGCTGCCTTGACGACGTGGCGAAACCGGCCAATCCGGCAGCCAGTACACCGGCCACCCTGTCGGCTCCCATGATGGGTGACAGCGCGGCCCGCACGACGCCGCCGCCGTCTCCGAGCAGGACCACATCCGGTGCGAGGATGTCGAGCAGGTTCCGCAGATCGCCTGTTTCGATCGCTCGCTGGAACGCCTCGAGTGCGTTCCGCGTCTCGGTCGCCGACACGACTCCGCGCGGTCGGCGTGCGGCGACGTGCGCCCGCGCCCGGTACGCGAGCTGGCGGACCGCGGCCGGGCTCTTGTCCACGGCCTCGGCGATCTCGTCGTAGGCCAGATCGAACACTTCGCGCAGGACGAACACCGCCCGCTCGATCGGCGTCAAGGTCTCCAGTACCAGCAGCATCGCCATCGACACGCTGTCGGCCAGTTCGACGTCCTCGGCCACATCGGGCGCGGTGAGCAGCGGCTCGGGCAGCCACGGTCCGACGTAGGACTCCTTGCGCCTGCCGAGCGCGCGCAGCCGGTCGAGGGCCTGGCGGGTGACGATCCGGACCAGGTACGCGCGCTGATCCTGGACGATGCCGAGATCGACGCCCGCCCATCGCAGCCAGGTCTCCTGGAGGACGTCCTCGGCGTCGGCGGCGGAGCCGAGCATCTCGTAGGCGACGGTGAACAGCAGGTTCCGATGAGCGACGAACGCCTCGGTAGCGGGGGCGGGGCGGTCGTCGGTCTCGCCGGGCGTGCGCCGCGATGTACCGGCCATGGTGTGGCTCCTGTTCCGTCTCGACTGGCTCACCCACTAGACGCCGGGCCGCGCCGTCTCGTAACAGGGGGAGGCGGTGGCGCACGTCACATCGGTGCGTTGTCCCGAGTCCCGGGGCAGCCTACGTCTCGGCGTCCTCCGGGGCGGCGATCGTGAGGACCGCGTCGGCGATATGCGGGTTGCGCTCGAGTTCGCGTTCGAGAGCGCGCAGGGCGCGGGCGATGCTGGACTCCGGCGGGTCGCCCACCAGATCGACGCTGGCCACCAGGAAGACTTGACGCGGGCCGACGTACTCCAAGCGCACGAAGCGCACCGCGGCCACTTCGGGCATCTCCTCGATGCGGGCGGCCGCGGCGGCGCGGAGGTCGGGCGAGGCCGGTTCGCCGGTCAGGAAGCGGCGGTTACGGTCGATGAGCACTACGGCGATCACTCCGAGAAGCACACCGACGTTCGGTGATGCCGTGCCAAACGGACACCGCGGCGCCCGCGACGAAGAGCCCGACCGCCGCCAGCAACGACCAGACATACGCCTCCCGCCCGTACCCGAGGGGCCGCTTCGCGTCGGCGGTACGCGCGCTTCGACGGTTGGCGACGAGAAGGAAGATCTGATTGCCGGTGTCCGCCCACGAATGCGCGGCCTCGGCGACCATCGACGCCGAGCCGGAGAGCGTCGCGGCGACCGTCTTGGCCACCGCCACCGCGATATTGGCGCCGAAGGCGACGATCACGGTGCGGGTGCTCTCCCCGCCGGAGGCGGGCGAGGGTTTCTCGTCGTGGAAAGCGTTGACTCGCTCCATCTACGCCAGTGTGGCATGAACCGCGCGGATCATCGGGAGCGCGCAACGCGGTGGCGGGCTCCGTGGAGCGTGCGGCGCTCGGCTCCCTGATCCCGCGTGTCGGTGCCTGCCGTTAATCTGCTGGCATGGCCGGACCGGACGCGGCGCTGCGCCGACTGACGCGCGATGCGCGAAAACTGCTGCAGCCTTATGGCTTCGAGGGGACCGAAGCCGTGTGGATCCGGATCGCCCCGGGCGGAGTGGCCTCGGTCGGCCGCACCCGGACCTTGCGTACCTGGACCGGCGGCCGGCAGGAGTTGAAGTTCGGCTTGAACCCGAGTGCTACACCCATCGCCTGGTGGGAGTTCTGTAACTGGCGTAACGCGCAGCGGGGTCTCCCACTCACGCCGCTCGAGCAGGCGACCGGCCCCGGGCTGATCGACGACCACGGTATGGCGGACGACTCGACCGAGTTGTGGTCCCTCCAGGCCGATCCGGCACAACCGGGCCAGGTGCTGCAAGCAGACGTCGACGCCATCCGCGCCGCACTGCCCCGGCGCGTGCACGCCTGCGCGCGCCGTGCGCTGCGCCTGCTGGAACCGGGCCGGTACCTCGATGAACTGCTGGCCCTCCCGGACCCGCGGATCGGAGCCTTGGAGGCGATCGTCGTCCTGCTCGCCGAGCGCGGCCCCGGACCGCAATTGGACGAAGCGTTCGTCCGATTCCGGTCGTGCTTCGCGGACGGAGACGAGGCGGCCTACGCGGAGAACGTCGTCGCGTACGCACGAGGCCGCGCGGCTCGGATCTGACGGGCACGACTGCTGGTTCGAGGCTTGCGCCCGGAGGATCGCCGAGAGGGCCGGCAGCACGGCCGCGAACTTCGAGTCGGCCTTCATCTCTCACGGAGCGTCGGCAGTGCGACGGACAAGGACGGCCGGTCGCGGGCCAACTTCGAGCGAACCCTGGTCGATGGCCGGTGCCGGGATTTAGAGTTATCGGCTATGGGTGGTAGGCATCGGAAAGATCGGGGGCGGAGCAGCATGGACTTCGCGGCGGTCGCCCGTGACGTCGCCGCGGCGTGGCGTGATCCGGAAAGCCCGACCGTGCGCGAAGGATTCGCTGTTCGTGCGCTGGCTGCGCAGCCGCAGGTACCGGGGTGGATCGTGTGGCTGTACGAGCACGCGGGCGAGCAGTTGGCGCGGCTGGAGTACCAGATGCATTACCCGCTGGACTACGGCGGTCCGGGAGCTCGCACGAGCGAGGAGTGGCTGATCAACCAGCGCGCCTATCTCGCCGAGCGCTCGGCTCGCGCGGTCGAGCGTGCCCGCCGCTTCCACGGTGATCGTCCCGGTGTGGTCTACGCCCACGGCCCGGAGTTGCCCGATGACGAGGATTTCTACGATGCCCTCGAATCGGGCAGGGAATGGACCGGGCATTGGTATTCCCGCGACCCGATCGAGGCGTGGGACTGTCCGGGAGTGCCGGCCTGACCTGATCGGTGCAGGCCGAGCCCACATGAGCCCCTTGCGGGGCCCCGGGGGGTGGAGGGCGCCCACCCCCCGGGTGGGTGGGGGCGCCCTCAGGGGGTGGACACCCGCATCCCAATGGGACCGTAGCGGCTCGCGGGCCGGCTCCGTGGTAATTCGACGGCGGCGTCGAGCGGCCACGAGGTTGTCCGACGGCACGGCGGTGCCGCTGATGCACAACCAGACGTTGTGTTCGCCAAATGCTCGGTTGTTTGATTCGCGTTGTGCGCGAGCTGATTTCATCCGACGGTCGATGTGAGCGATTCGGATGAGGTGGTGGCGGTGGGTGACCTGGGTGGCAAGTCGCCGGAACGTCGGTTCCGGTGGTTATGGGCAGCCTATGCGGTCAGCGCCTATGGTTCGGGGTTCGGTTTCGGTGCGCTGCCGTTGGTCGCTATCGGCGTGCTGCACGCCGGACCGGCGGCAGTCTCCGCGTCGGCGGCGTCCGGTGTGGCGGTGGGAGCGCTGATCGCCGTGCCGTTGGGTCCATGGGTGGAGTTCCGCCGCAAGCGTCCCGTGATGATCGCGATGGATCTGGCCCGGTTCGTGATGCTGGCCGGTATCCCGGTCGCGTTCGCGTTCGGACTGTTGAGCATCGCCCAGTTGCTCGTCGTGTCGGTCGTCGCCGCTGCGGGGGAGATCACGTTCAAGGCCGCGAGCGGTGCTTATCTGAAAACGCTTGTCCGGCCGGAGGATCTGCTGGCCGCCAACGCCCGGTTCGAGTCGACGACCTGGACCGCGCAAATGGTGGGACCGCCGTTGCATAGTTCCTCGTGCGCGCCGAATCGGCTGCCCACAACGATCAGGAATCGAGAAGCGCCGGTCGCCGAGCAGTAATTAGCGTTATCGCCATGGATACCACCACCGAGCAGCCCACTATCGACTCCGTCATTCTCGAGATGCCCGATCCCGCGATCGGCGCGAGCTTCTACGCCGCCGCTTTCGAGCTCGGCGACAAGGTGCGCGTGCGCGCCTCGGAGGCGCCGACGAACGGGTTCCGCGGCTTCATCCTCTCGCTCGTGGTGTCGCAGCCGAGCACCGTCGACAGCCTCGTCGGCGCCGCGCTCGACGCGGGAGCGACGACGCTGAAGCCGGCCGAGAAGAGCTTCTGGGGGTACGGCGGCGTCGTCCAGGCTCCGGACGGGGCGATCTGGAAAATCGCGACGTCGGCGAAGAAGGACACCGGCCCGGCCACCCGGGAGATCGACGATTTCGTGATTCTGCTCGGCGTCGACAACGTCAAGGCGACCAAGCAGTTCTACGTCGATCGCGGCCTGACCGTGGCGAAGAGTTTCGGCAGCAAATACGTCGAGTTCGCTGCCCCGCCGTCGTCGGTCAAGCTTGCGCTCTACGGGCGTCGTGCCGCCGCCAAGGATGCCGGCGTCTCCTCGGAGGGCGCCGGCTCGCACCGGATCGCCATCGGCAGCGATATCGGGCCCTTCGCCGACCCCGACGGGTTCGCGTGGGAGGCCGGGGCCTGAGCGATGGCAGTGCGCGCGTTTCGGGAGGACGCCGAGAACGCTTACCGGAAAAATGTTCCCCACGCCCGGTAGCGGTGCGCGGAGATGGCGGTGAGCGGTTCCGCGGCCAGCGTCCCCGGAGTGACCCGCGCGAAGCTCGACACGTCCCGCGACAGATGGGACTGGTCGGTGTAGCCGCAGGTCGCGGCGACCTCGGCGGCGGGGCGGCCGGCCACCAGCCCTTCCACGGCGTGCCGGAATCGGACCAGCATGGCGGCACGCTTGGGCGTCAGACCGATCTGGGAATCGAACCTCGCCCACAGCCGCTTGCGGCTCCATCCGCACGATGCGGCGAGTTCGCCGACCGTGACCTGCCCGCGGTCGGCGAGGATGCGATTCCAGCCGGCGACCACTTCCGGGTCCGGTGTCCGTGCCGGGTCGGCACATCGCAGCAGAAAAGATCGCGTCAGCGCGAAGCGCTGTTCCCATGTCGCCGCATCCGCGAGTTGCTCGCGCAGCCACTGCGCCCGACGTCCGAAGAGGTCTTCCACGCCGACGACCGCCGCGCGGCCCAGCTCCGCCGGCGCGATATCCAGCAACGAATAGGCCCGCGCCGGTGACAACCGCACCTCGACGCACTCGACCCGCTCACCGCGGATACGCATCGTTCCGGGCGGAGACCCCGAAACGAACCCGGCGAATGCCTGCCTGCCGCCATTGCTCTCGACGACCAGTTCGCTGCCGCCGAACTCGAACAGCACCGTGACCGCCGGTATCCCGGTGACCCGCAGGTCCAGCTCGCCGCCCCCGCGATCACGGAACCCGATCATCGCCGCCCCACCTGCGTGCCCGCCTGCGGTCGCACGCCCGAAATCCCAATCGGCACCGCGATCCCGCTCGATCCCGACCGCTCCCATCCACCCAGGTTAACCAGTGGGTCGATGAAGATCGGAGTCGGTGAGCTCGGGACCGCAGTGCGCCATGCTCGATCTCGAGCGGCACTTCCGGGACGAAGACGTCCACCGCGCGCGCTCGCGCATTCCCGGGTGAACTCGGTAGGTGGGCGAGTCTGGCCGAGTCGACACCTGGAACATCAGCCACACCCACGATGCGGCCGCTGCGGTGCAGCTGGATCTCGGCCCATCCGAGTCCCGACGCCGACCCCGGCGAATGTGGTCCACCGGCCCTCCGCAGTGCGCGACCGGCGTAGGACACCACACCGAGTCGGGTGATTGTTCCCGATTGCGGGGTATACGCGGGTTGGGTGAACGGAGGTGGCTCATGCCTGAGATCAAGAGTCGTGACGATCGAGAGTGGTCTGCGACGGAGTGGGCGCGTGCGCGGTTCGCGCAACAGATGTTGCAGTCGGTTGCTCGTCCGGACCATGTCGCGGAGGTCATCGCGGAGATCGTCGGTGAGCGTATCGAGGTGGGCCCGGTTCATGCCGGTCCCGGCGGGCTGGTCTGTGTCACCGCGACGGGTCGGCCCGGGAAGGTCCGGGCCGAAGTGTGTGACGACGAGGGTTGGGACGTCGCCGTGGAGGTGCCGATCACCCTTCGGCTGCGGGCGGACTTCGCGGGGGTCATCGGGTGGTTCGCCGCGGCGGTGCGGGTGCGCATGCGAGTGGAGCTGGTGCTGGAGGACCCGTGCGCGGTGTTCGTCCGTACCGAGGAGGTGGGCGAGGAGCAGGTGGACATCAGGGTCCGCTCGGTGGATGCCCCCGCCCGGCTCCTCGGTCGGCTCGGTGATGTGCGTTCCCTGCTCGCCGAGCATGTCGTCGTCTATATCGGGGATCTCCTCGCGAGTCCGGAGATCCGCGAGGTGCGGCGCATCGACGTCGCGCGAGTCATCGAGCGTGCGTGGGAGGCGGGACTGATCGTCAACCCGGTAGCTCGGCCGATGCCCCGCAGCGCCTGAGTCGCGGCACCTGCTCGTAGCGGTCAGCGTCGCCAGAAGACGTGGTGCACCACTCCGCTCGGGCTCGGGATCCGCTCCAGGTGGAACCGGTCGGCGAGTTCGTCGGGGCTCGTCCACAGCCTTTCGCCGCGACCGAGTTCCACCCGCGCGACAGCGACATGCATCGTGTCGATGAGATCGGCGTCGAGGAACTCCCGGACGACGGCGACACCGCCGCCGATGCGTACGTCCTTTCCCTCGGCGGCATCGAACGCCTGGGCCAGCGCGTCCTTCGGAGTCGAGTCGAGGAAATGGAACGTGGTGTCTCCCAGCGTGATCGACGGTCGCGGATAATGGGTGAGGACGAACACCGGTGTATGGAACGGGGGTTCGTCTCCCCACCATCCTTGCCAGTCGTAGTTCTCCCATGGTCCGCGCTGCGGGCCGAATTTGTTGCGCCCCATGATCTCGGCGCCGATGTTGTTGTGGAAGTCGCGGGTGAAGTAGTCGTCGAGACCGTAGCTGCCGCCCGGATCGGTGCGGTTGGGCCAGTGCGCGGTGGCGCCCGCCCATGACATGAGCGGCCCCGGATCGGCGTGTCCGAACGGGCGATCCAGGCTTTGCCCTTCCCCCGATCCGTAGCCATCGCTGGACACGCTGAAGTTCTGAACGCGGACCAACTGTGCCATTGGCGCTCCCATCTGGTTGCAATCTGCAATTAGAGAGAACCTAGCCCCACTGATCTCATATTGCAACCAGTCGCTCGGTGCTGCGAGTTACAGGGGCCCGCTGGCAGCGCTCTATGCCGACGCTCGACGACCGTCCGGGAAGGCTCTGCGATACAGCCGATCCGGCGTGCCGGAGGGGAAAAACGCCAGGCCCCGTTTCCATCTCGTTCACCTGGGTAGCTCGGACTGGGAACGCGCGTAAGTTTGCGTGGGTCCTGGACTTCGGTGGTGGGAGGCGATGCGTATGCCGGGTTCGCCGGCTGCGGGTGCGGCTCGGGCCGGGTCGCGGGGATTCCGCTCGGCTCGGTTGGAGGAACAATGACTCGTTCACTGCTGAAGGTCGTCGCCGCGGCGGCGCTGGCGTGCGGCCCGGTCTCGGTGGGCGCCGGCGCGGCGGCCGGTGTTCCACAGTTGCCGCTACCGCCGATCGGCGGTGGATCGGGCATCGCGATCGATGACGAAGCCGAATGCACGCTCACCACCATCGGGCACGACACGGCCGGCCGGTTGGTCGGTCTGACGGCGGGACATTGCGGCGAACCCGGGGCTCGCGTCACGTCCGTGACCTATCCCAGCTATGGCGTGCTGGGTCGATTCGTCTACGCCGATCACGCACTGGATTACGCGGTCATCGAATTCGATGCCGCACGGGTGGTTCCCGCTCGGGAGGTCGGGGGGTTCCTCATCGACGGACTCGGCGCTCCCGCGCGGTTTCCCGACGTCGTCTGTAAGAAGGGCCGGACCACCGGCCATACCTGCGGTGTCGCCTGGGGCGACATGACGGGCGACAGCAGTGACACCTGGACTCAGATGTGTGTGCTCAAAGGCGACTCCGGCGCGCCGGTGGTGATCGGTTCGACCCTGGTCGGGATGGTCAACGCCTACTTGGGCATGGGGTGTCTCGGGCCGGAGGTGGGAACCGACATCAACGCCATTCTCACCGACATCGATTCCCGTAACGACGTAGGCGCCGGTTTCCGGCCCATCTGAGCCGCCGGCGCACCGATCCGGCCACCTCGAGACGATCCGCCGATTTTCCGAGTGATGCGCGAGTGCGGCGTTCGAGCCGAGCCTTGATGGTCGATAGAGCAGACGAAAGTCCCGTGGAGGTCGTCGACGCCCGAAATGGGGTAAGGCCGGTGCGCAGCCCGCTCGACGGTGCCCACAGCGCGCGAGAGTCGAGCTCGAAACTGCGGGTGATCGACCCCGGACGCCGATTCCGGGCGGCTAAAATGCACATATCATGGGGCAACGCAGGCCCACACGCGGAGTCGGTAATCTGCCGTCGGCGGTCACGAGTTTCGTGGGCCGGCAGCGGGAGATCCGCGAGGTCCGGGCGCTGTTGGCGACCGCGCGCCTGGTCACGCTGACCGGAGTGGGCGGGGTGGGGAAGACCCGCTTGGCCACCGAGGTCGCCGCTGCGTCCGGCCGCTCGTTCCCGGACGGGTCGTGGCTGGTGGACCTCGCCGCTGTCGATGATCCGCAACTGGTGGCCCGGGCGGTAGTGGCCGGCCTCGGGATCCCGGATCTGTCGCACCGGACCGCGGAGGAACAGATCGTGGAGCGCCTCGCCGACCGGCGGGTGCTGATCGTGCTGGACAACTGCGAGCACTTGCTGGACGCGTGCCGCGTGCTGTGCCACCAGTTGCTGCGCGCCTGCGCCGGGCTGCGGATCCTCACCACCAGCCGTGCGCTGCTGGGCGAGCCGGGCGAGCACGTCTACCCGGTCCGTCCGCTGTCGATGCCCGCTTCGGACGAGTCGGTGACACCTGTGGCGGTGGCTGGTTTCGACGCGCCCACGCTGCTGGTCGAGCGTGCCAGGGCGGTGCGTCCCGACTTCACGGTCACCGAGCGCAATGCGGACGCGGTGGTGCGAACCTGCGAGCGACTGGACGGGATTCCGCTCGCGATCGAACTGGCCGCTTCCCGGCTGCGATCACTGTCCTTGCAGACGATTCTGGACCGGCTCGAGGATCGGTTCGCGCTGCTGACCGGAGGCGCCCGCGCCGCGCTGCCACGACAGCGGACGCTGCGCGCGCTGATCGACTGGAGCTATGAGCTGTGCACACCGGCGGAACAATTGCTGTGGACGCGACTGTCGGTCTTCGCCGGAGTTTTCACCCTGCACGCGGCCGAGGGCGTCTGCGCAGGCCCTGACCTGCCCCGCGAGCAGGTGCTCGACCTGATCGATCACCTCGTCGCCCAATCGGTCGTCGTCCTCGTCGCGGCGGACGACCAGACGCGCTATCGGCTGCTGGAAACGATCCGCGAGTACGGATGGCAGCGGCTGACCGAGCGCGACGAGGCCACCGCGCTGCGCGACCGGCACCGTGACTACTACCGCACGCTCGCGGAGCGGATCGCCGGGCAGTGGAACGGACCCGGCCAGGAGACCGGCCTGGCGGTGTTGCGCGCCGACCGCGCGAACGTCCGGGCCGCGTTGGAGTGGGCGACCAGCACTCCGGCGAGTTCGCGCGAGGCGCTGGCTCTGGTGACGGCGCTGCGCTATCACTGGTGCGCCGATGGGTTCCTCGGCTCGGGACGGCGCTGGGTGGACCGCGCGCTGCGGGTTGCCGTCGACGCCGACCCCGAGCGGATCCACGCGCTCTGGGTAGCGGGATGGGTTCGGGTTCTGCAAGGTGACCTCGACGCCGCCGACGCGGCACTCGACGAGTGCGTGGCCCGCGCCACGGAAGCCGGGGATCGCCGCGCGCTCGGCTGGGCGAATAGCCTGCGCGCTTCCGCCGCGGGCTTCCGCGGCGACCTCGCCGCTGCCGTGACCGGTTTCGAGCGAGTGGTCGCGAGCTTCTCCGAGGATGACGAGCTGGTCCGGCTGACGCTCTTCCAGCTCGCGGTCGCCTACGGCCATGGACGCGATCCGAGGGCGGGCGCGACGGCTCGGCGCGCGATCGAGCTGGCCGACCGGCGCGGCGAGCAGTGGACCAAGTCGTACGCGGTGTGGGCACTCGGCTACGACCAACTCGTTCGCGGCGACTACGACCAGGCGATGGCCTCCGCGCACGCGGCCCTGGAGATTCAGCGCGAATTCAACGACCATGTGGGGACCGCGCTGATGATCGAGCTGCTGGCCTGGACGGCGGCGGCGCGCGGTGAGCATCGCCATGCGGCCCGGCTGCTGGGCGCGATCCATACGATGTGGCGGCGAATCGGGACCTCGATCGCCGCGTTCGGGCCGTACATGCCCGAACAGCACGCAGCGTGTGAGCGCAGGGTGATGGAAGCGCTGCCGGGGACGGTGGTGCGTGCGGAACGGGTGCGTGGCGAAGGGCTCGATCACGACCAGGCGATCACCTACGCGCTCGACCGGAGCGCGAGCGGCCCGCAACCCGCGCAGCTGCGCGCCGGGGTGCTGACAGCACGTGAGCGGCAGGTGGCCGAGCTGGTCGCGCAAGGTTTCAGCAACCGGCAGATCGCCGAGCGGCTCGTCGTATCGCCCCGCACCGTCGACCGGCACGTCGAGAATATCCTCGGCAAACTCGGCTTCTCGTCTCGTAGCCAGGTCGCGGCATGGACGGCACGCCCGCGCTGAATCCCGGCTCCGGCGGGCACGGCCCGTGCCGCTTCGGGTGCCGCGAACTGCGGAGATGGGTGCAGAAGTGGGTATTTTCACCCATGACCGCGCGGTGCCGGGTCTGTGATGCTCGTCAGATCGTGACGAGCAGGAGGTCGGTTTTGACAGCGGTTGACAGCGGCGTGAACGCCACCGGCGCCTTCGGCGGCCAGGCGAGTGGTATCACGGGCGGGAAACGACGGAAGCGTGGCAAACGATCAGCTGACCGCGCGGCGCCGGTCGGCGTCCGGTCGATCGACGGTGATCGCCGCCCGCGCGTGCGATGGGGGGCCGCAGATGGATGAGGTCCGAACCGAAGCCGACGGCCTCGGCGTCACCTGGCGGGTATTGCAGGATCATCTGATCTCCATCGTCGCGGTGCACAGCGCGTCCGACCCCGCGCCGATCGTCTCCTTCGGCCCCGACGCCTATCCGGATCTCGTGCAAGCACGCGAACTTCTTCCGGAGCTGACCAGGTTGTGGGACGCGGTGCGGCACGATTTCTGGGCGAAGCTCATTCCGCCGCCACCCGGATCGTCGAGATCACGGCGATGGGCGTGACCGCGGCACCTCGCGCGAGGCGTCACGGAAGTACCGAACGCGGCATGGCGGCGGCGATCTCGCGCCGCGACCGGAGGTCGAGCTTGGCCAGGATGTTCGACACATGTGACTGAATCGTGCGGCGCGACAAGAACATCTGCGCTGCTATATCCGCATTGGAGCAACCTTCGGCGACCAGCGCGGCGACCTTGCGCTCGGTGTCGGTCAGCGCCGCCCAGCCGGATTTGGGCCGATTGCGCCGGCCGCGCACACCCAGTCGGATCCCGTGTGGCCGGACCCGTGCGGCCGCACGGGCGCTGTCCCACGACGCACCCAGGCGACCGTAGAGCCCTATCGCCGTGTCCAGCGCGCCGCGGGCCTCGGCCTCTCGTCCCGAAGCGGCGAGCAGCACGGCGGCGTTCTCGTGTGCCTGCGCTTCGTAGAGCGGCCACCCGGACTGCCGGAACGCATGCGCGGCGGCGAAGAGCGTTTCGGGATCGCCGTCTGCCAGGGCTCGGCACAGCAGGGCCGTTCCGGTCCGGCCCGCAGTCTTCTGCCGAGCCAGCAGTTCGTCCGCGCCCGCTACCACCGACCGAGCCGCGGCCTCGTCGCCGACGTCCGAGGCCAGCCGGGCGATGTCCGGGTAGATGTAGTGCAGGGTGGACGCGGTCAGGCCATCGGCCAGTCGCCGCTGGGTGTCGACCAGCAGCTCCAGCGCCAGCTCCGGACGGCCACGGGCCTCGTGCGTCAACGCCTTCACCCAGGGGTGGAACTGCGCGTAACCGGTGCTTCCCAGCCGGTCGTCCGGCCCGGGAACGGCATCGGGGTCCGGCAGGAAGGTGCCGCGGTGGATTCCGATGAAGGCCGCCAGGCTGTGTGCGACGGGCGCGTACCCGAGGACATCGGGCGCCGCCAGACTCGCCTCGCATTCGGCCAGCGCGTCGTCCCAGCGGCCGTCGAGCAGATACAGCCGCGCCTTGGCCAGCAGGTTGGGGGCGAGGTAGACACCGTGCATCCGGCGGTTGTGCCCGATGGCCGTCTGCAGCGTCTGTTCGGCGTCGGCGAGCCGATCGAGTTCGATCAGGCAGTGCGCGTACAGCACGTACGGATCGAACTGGTCCGATCCGGTGCCGTCCTCGAAGACGGTGAGGATTCGGGTACTCAGATCCAGCGCCTCGTCGAGATAGCCCTGGGTGTAGCGGACCGCACCCAAGGCCATGAGTCCGTATCCGGTGGCGAGCGGGGTGCCACTGGCCTGTCCCGTCGACACGGCCCGCCGGCCCGCGCGCTCCGCCGCCTCGAACCGCTCGAGAAAGAAATTGTCCAGTGCGCACATTCCCACGAGCCTGCCCGCGTCCTCGGCGCCGAGTTCCATCGTGGACAGGGCTGTCTCGGCGACCGCGACGGCGTCGGCCAAGCGGCCTTGTGATTGGCAGACTTGGACGAGCAGCCAGGTGAGTTCGACATCGTGGTCGTGTTCCGGTCGGGTGCGCAGCGCGGTGCGCACCACGGCTTCGGCTTCGGCGGCGCGGCCGTTCCACAGCAGCGCCCTGGCCTGCCAGCGGACCAGAACCGAACGCGAGGCGCCGTCGAGGTCTGTCGCGGTCGCCGCGCGGCTCAGCAACTGCACCGCGAGTTCGGGGGCCCGCACGATCAACTTGCCTGCCACGGCCGTCAACCAGTCGAGGCTTGTCCGATCCAGTTCGTGGCCGCCCGCCGACAGGTAGTACGCGACTCGCTCGAGCGGCGCGCCGGTCGCTTGCAGGACCTGCCCGGCCCTCCGGAGCAGGTCGGAGCGCAGCGAATCGGGTAACTGGTCGGCCAGCACGTCTCGCACGAGGTCGTGGCGGAACACGAGTTCGGAATCGACCCGCGCGAGCAGCCCGCTGTCCATCGCTTCGGAGACCGCCCGCCAGACATCCAGCAGCGGGCTGTCCAGCACGGCCGACAGTTCCCCCACGTCGATGACGGGTCCGAGGGCAGCGGCCATCGGCAGCATGTCCCGCGTGGGACGGGACAGGAGTCCGAGGCGCTGGATGATCGCGGTCGACAGGGAGGCGGAGGACGGTTCGCCGGAGTCCGGTAGCGGCGCGGCGGTTTCGGCGACCAGTGTGATCGCCTCCGCGCGGAGCAACGCGGCCACCAATTCGGTGATGTGCAGCGGGTTTCCCCGCGCACCGGCCACGATTCGCAGCAAACCCGGCCCCGGCGGAGCGCCGACCAGAAGCCCGACCAGCGCCGACGCGGCCGAGTCGGGCAGTGCGCCGAGCCGTATCACCGGGGCCTGCCGTTCGACGAGTTCGGCCGACAGCGCCGCGAACGCCGGGTCCGCGGGCAGCGGACGGGCCGCGAGCACCAGTAGCAGCGGCAGCGCGTCGACCAGTGCGCACAGTCGCCGCAGTACCGACAGGCTCGGCGCGTCGGCCCAATGGACGTCGTCCATGATCAGTGCCACCGGAGCGGCGGCGCACCAAGCGTCGATCCGATCCAGAATCCCCTCGCTGACGGCGAACTCGTGCGTCGCCGCGGCGTCGCCCGCGCGATCCCCGCTGTGCAGCAGCGGGCGACTCGGATCCGGGCCGCCGCCGGGCGCGGTGTCATCGGCTGCCGGCCAGGAGCGCACCGCGGCGAACGGTACATCGCGCTGCAATTCCACCGCCGCGCCGGTGCGAACCCGCAGGCCCGCCGCCGCGATTCGGGCACCGGCGGCCTCCAGCAGCGCCGTCTTGCCGATACCGGGCTCACCTTCCACCAGCACCACCGCCCCCTGTCCCGCGGCGACTCGGCGCGCGAGCACCGCCAGGTTCTCGATCTCGGCATCACGACCGAGGAAGACCGGCGCGGGGAACTTCTGCATGCGGGTGAGCTTATGCATCGCGGGCGATGAGCCGATCGAGCGTCCGGGCCCGGCCCGGGCCATACGGATATTTCTCTCGGATTCGACGGATGTTCCCTCGGCTCGGCTGCCCTACCGTCCCTGAGGCGTGCCCGATGGCGCGGAACTCGGTTGAGCGAGCAGCCGAACCCAGCAAGCGGAGGAGTGTCCATTGGCGTCCAGTGCTTCCAAGCCCGTACTGGAGGTTGTGCGGGGGATCGCCCGCATCGGTGGTCATGTCGCGAAGGAAACGGTGACCCGGCAGCGGGCCCGTATCCCGAGCGACGTGCCGGTGACCGGCCGTGAAGTGACAGCGGAATGGCTGACCGCCGTGCTGTGCGGTGGACACCCCGGTGCGGAAGTCGACTCCTTCGAGACGCAGGACGTGAGCGCGGGCACCTCCACCCGCTGGAAGCTCAGCGTGACCTACAACGCCGCGGGCCGGGCGGCAGGCCTGCCGGAGGAGTTGTTCGCGAAGACCACCGCGGAGTTCAAACAGCGCCTCACCTTGGACCTGGCCGGAATCATCGGCGGTGAGCCGGGTTTCTTCACCCACCTACGGCCGGCCCTCGATATCGAGGCGCCGCGCGGCTACCACAGCGCTGTCGACTATCGGTCGGGCCGGACGATCTCTTTGCTCGAGGACATCGTCAGCACCAAAGGCGCCACCTTCTGCACACCGCAGACGCCGATCGACCGCACCGAGATCGAGGATCTGTTGCGCACGATGGCCACGTGGCACGCCCGCTACTGGAACGATGCCGAGCTGGAGGCCCATCGGTGGCTGAAGCCGCCGCGGGCGCATTTCGCCAACCTCGACCGGTTGATCGGCATGTCGAAACGCGCGCGGGTAGGAGCCCGGCGAGCGGCGGCGGTGATACCGGAAACGCTGGCGCACGACCACGACCGGCTCTATCACGCGCTGCAACGATCGCTGGAGATAGCCAGCACCGGTGCACAGACTTTTCTGCACGGCGACAGCCACATCGGCAACACCTACAGAACCTCCAGCGGTCGAATGGGTTTCACCGACTGGCAAGTGGTCTTGCGCGGCAGCTGGGCGTACGACGTCGCCTATGTGGTCGGTTCCGGTCTCGCCGTGCAGGACCGGCGGGATTGGGAGCGTGAACTGCTGGCCGTCTACCTCGACCACGTCGCGGCATGCGGTGCGCCCGCGCCCGATTTCGACACCGCGTGGCTGGCCTACCGGCAGCAGGCGTTGTACCCGTATTTCATCTGGTTGGCGACCATCGGCCACAGCGCTATCCAGCCGAGATACCAACCGGACGAGATCTGCCTCGGCATCATCGAGCGCACCGCCAACGCGGTGCTGGACCTCGACGCCGTGAAAGCGCTGGAAGAGGGTTAGGCCGTGCAGATCATCAGTACTCGCTGCCGGACCTTCGAGTACACAGTGACGGCGCAGGGGCCGTGCGCGGTCGATATGGAGTGGGGGATCGGGGTACGCAAGTGTTTCCGGGATTGCCTGCGGGTGTCCGTCGGCGTGCGTCACGGGGAGCTCACTCTCGCGGGTGCGGCCGTGCAGACCGTTCTGCGCATCGCCGGCGAGACCGATGCGCGGGAGGTCGTCATCGACGGCGTCGCCCATGTGCCGGGTGATCGCCCGGGTGTCACCGCCGCGGTGGATGTGCTTTCGGCACTCGCCGACACCCTGGACGTGCTGGTGGAAATGACCGAACGTCTGGAGCAGCGCGGCGAACGAGTCCACCTGATGCCGTTCGGCTGGCACAGGGAGTGTCACACCGAGGCGGTGGTGGGGCCTGGCGCACGGCAGATCATCCGGCTTCCGGTGGACGGCAACGTTCCCGTGCATCCGCGGTTTCGCGGCATGCGTCCACTGTCCGATCGGCGGCGCCGTGGGCGTTGTGTGACCGGTTTCTGATGAGGAAGCTCCCCGGTCGTCTGCCCACAGCGCTTCGCACCGGGTACGGCGTTGACCCTCCCGCCACGGGAGAGTCCACCATGTCGGCAACGCTCCTTTCGTCGCCCGCCACACGCGCGGCCGGGTAGCGAGGAGCCGCGAGATGACCTGATGATCTGCACTCGGGGAGGCATGGCATGGCCACGGTGATGAACGTCGACGCGCGCGGTACGCAGCACTGCGAGACGACGGCCCTGGGAGTACTGCTACGGCATCAGGGAATCGATCTGTCCGAGCCCATGCTGTTCGGCCTCGGCTCCGGTCTGTCCTTCGTCTACTGGGACAGCAAGAACATGGGCTTCCCCTTCCTCGGGGGACGGGTCAAGCCTTTCGACCTCACCAGGAACCTGGCCGCCGCGCTCGGACTGGAACTCTCGGTCGAGGAGACCACATCCGCCCGCCGGGCTTGGGAGAACGTGGTCGCCCCCATTGATGCCGGCCTCCCCGTAGGACTGCAACTCGACAGCTACTACCTGGACTACTTCAGCTCGAAGGTGCACTTCGGTGGTCACGTCGTCGCCGTGTACGGCTACGACGACCACGACGCCTACCTGGTGGACACCGACCAGCAAGGTGGAGCGGTATCCACCAGCCTGACCGGCCTCGCCCGGGCCAGGGCCGCGCGCGGACCGATGACCGCCAGGCACCGGTCCTTCACCCTCACCGCTGGGCGGAACCCGCCCTCCCCGCACAGCCGTATCGTTCCCGCCATCACCGCCTGCGCCGAGGCTTTCCTCAACCCGCCCATCGCCAACCTCGGTCACAGAGGCATCGAGAAGGCGGGCAAGCTGGTGCCCACGTGGCTCCGGCGCACCGACGACCCGCAGCGGGATCTCGCCCAGGCCGCCCTCTTGATGGAGAAGGCCGGCACCGGCGGCGCGCTGTTTCGGAACTTCTACCGCGATTTCCTCGCCGAATGCACCCAGACCCTCGACAGCAGCCACCTGCGCACCGGCCACGGGCTGTACACCGAGGCAGCCACCCTCTGGACGGAAGTCGCGGCATTGATCGCACAAGCCGGTGAATCGGGCGATGAGCGGCTCCTCGCACAGGCAGGCTCCCTTCTCCAGGATCTTTCGCGGGTGGAGTACGAGGCCATGCGGGCGCTGAACTGCCTGGGACGGTAGCGCTTCGAACGCCGCCCCTGCCCGTGCCGCACGGGTGGGTTCGAAGCCCTGTTCGGCGAATTCTTCTCGCTCACCGGGATCATGCCCTGAGCGACCACGCGGGCACCGGAGCTGCCTTCGGCACACCGTCGGTCGCCGCCGCGCTCGCGTGCCGAGCCGCGGCCAGCCGCGTGAGCGCGGCCTCGGTGAAGACCGACAATCCGAGGTCGGGGTTGTATCCGTGAATCTCCTTGACATCGAGTTCGGCCAGGAAATAGAGGATCTCCGTCGAGATCAGCTGCCCCGGGACCAGCACCGGGAAGCCCGGCGGGTACGGGACGACGAAGGAGGCGGACACCAGCGGCCTCCCCTTGGCGAGCTGTCGCCCCGCGTCGCCGAGCAGGACGTGCTCGCGGTCGGACTCCGCGTACCCGGCGTAGAAGGCCGATCGCATGTCCCCGAACGAGCTGGCGCCGTCGGGACGGAACGCGCTGTCGAACGCGCTGAAGTCGGGCAGCGCGGGCAGATCCTTGGTGATCTCGTCGACCCGTCGCTGTTGCAGGGCGCGATCGGCCTTACCGGCCGCGTTGCGGCCGCTCTCGAAGTCGGTAGCCACCCGGCGCAGCACGTCGAGCAGGTAGTGCACGCTCGACCAGGTGACGCCGATCGTGAAGATCAACAGCACACTGTTGATCGAGGTCTTGTTGATCTGGATGCCGAACCGGTCCATCAGGATCTTCTCGCGGAAGTCGTAGCCGTTCATGCCGGTTTCGCCGATGAACAGGGTGACCCGCGTCGGGTCGAGCACGAACTGATCGGACCGCCACGCCTCGTTCCACTCTGCCAAGCCACCCTGTCTGACCTGCCGGTACGAGCTGACGGCGGAGTTCCGGAACTCGCCGGGCACCAGGTCGGCCTCATCGAGGATGCGGAACCACTTGCCGATCAGCCGGTCTTTGCGGACGCGGTGGCGGAACACCAGCGCCATGTCGTAGGCGTGCCGGACCAGCTGGAAGCCCTCGATGTCGACCTGCCGACGCGCCAAGTCCAGCGACGCGAGCAGTTGCTGGTTCGGCGAGGTCGAGGTGTGGGTCAGAAACGCCTCGGCGAACGCCTCGCGGACGAGGGCTTTGAAATCCTGGTCGCGGATGTGGATCATCGACGCCTGCCGAAGCGCCGACAGCGACTTGTGGGTGGAATGCGTCGCGTACACGCGTACCCGCGCACGCTCGGGATCGGGAAGCAGCCGGTGGTCGCTCCACTCGGCACGGTCGACGCCCCGCATCGACGCACGCCATGCGCGGTACTGCTCGGCGTATCGG
Organism: Nocardia gamkensis NBRC 108242; assembly: GCF_001612985.1. GTDB lineage: Bacteria > Actinomycetota > Actinomycetes > Mycobacteriales > Mycobacteriaceae > Nocardia > Nocardia gamkensis. The sequence goes on from NZ_BDBM01000031.1 coordinate 35,010, forward strand.
GGCGACGACAACGCCGATTCCAGTTGCTCGGCGGCGACCATCGCGGTCCGCTGCCGTGCCCACGGCACCGCGGTGGCGAAGGCGTACCACGCCTCGTCCCACAGGAAGCAGATGTCCGGCTTGATCGCCAGGACCTCCTCCATCACGCGCCGGGGGTTGTAGACGATGCCGTCGAAGGTGCAGTTGGTCAGCAGCAGCATGCGCACGCGGTCCAGTTGACCGGCCGCCTCGAGGTCGAGCAGCGCCTTCTTGATGGTTCGCAGGGACACCGCTCCGTAGATCGCGAACGGCGCGAGAGGGTAGGCGTCCAGGTACATCGGGTACGCCCCGGCGAGTACCAGGCCGTAGTGGTGCGACTTATGGCAATTGCGGTCGATCAGAACGATGTCACCCGGCCGGGTCAGGGCCTGCACGACGATCTTGTTCGCGGTGGACGTCCCGTTGGTCACGAAGTAGGTCTGATCGGCGCACCACGTCTTGGCGGCCTTGTCCATCGCCGCCCTGATCGTGCCGTGCGGGTCCAGCAGTGAGTCCAGCCCGCCGGAGGTGGACGAGGTCTCGGCCATGAAGATGTTGCGGCCGTAGAACTCGCCCATGTCCTGGAGCGACTTGGAGTTGAAGATGCTCGCGCCACGCGCGACGGGAAGGGCGTGGAATTGGCCTACCGGTGCGGCCGCATAGGCGCGCAGTGCGTCGAAGAAGGGGGTGGCGAACCGGCTCCGGACACCGGCGAGCACCGTGCTGTAGAGGTCGGTGGCGTCGTTGAGCCGATAGAACGTGCGATCGTAGACGTCCGGTTCTTCCTCGGTCTCGGCGGCGATCGACTCGTCGGTGAGCAGATACAGGTCGATATGCGGCCGCAGCTTCCTGATCCACTCGCCACATTCGACCCAGTCGCGGGTGCGGTCGGTTACGACCACGTCGTCGTTGACGCCGAGCAACGTGGTCATCAAGGGCACCCGGTCGCGGGAACGAAGCGGTAGGTCGTGCCGGATGATCGCCGCCTGGATCTCGCCGTTCAGCGCGACGGCGGTGATGGCGTCCTCGATGCTCGCCACGACGAGCAACTCGAACTGCACGTCGTCCGACGGGTCGCGAAGCGCCCGCAGGCTGTGCGCCAAGCCCTCGGGCGCCTCGGGCGGGGAGTCGTCGCCGAGCAGAACGGTGTAGAACTTCTGCTGTTTGGCCCGCGCCACGAGTTCCTGATCGGCCAACGGCGCGGCGTCGTCGAACATGGCCGCGCGGTCGCCGTACTCGGAGAGCAGGCGCACGGCCAGCGACACTTCCTCGGTGAGCCGCACCGTGGCGAGATCGGCGACATACCCGCGAAACGCCGCCAGCCTGGCCGCGCCCGGGTACAGCCAGTACCGCTCATAGGCGCCGAGACGGTCGAGCAGGCGCCGCACCCGCGCGGCTTCGCGGGTGGTGTCCAGGCCGGCGCCGTTGACATCGGCGAGCCTGCGGCACGCGTCGTCGAGCAGATTCCACGTGTCGATTCGCGAGTACGACGGGTTCGCTACCGCCGCCAGCGCGGAAACACTGAGCCCCTTCGGGCGCTCGCCGTCTCGGTGCATGTCGTCAGTTTCGCCCCTCCATCGCTGGGCGAGTGATCCGTCGAATGCGGCAGATCACGCTGGAACATCTATCCCCTGCGAATATTGTGCTCCGCCGAAGATCGAATTCCTAGCAAGCGAGAAATCCCGCCTCGCCGGTTCGGCCGGTGCGCGTCCACCGACGAGCCACTCCGGGTGCGATCGGCCTCGCGTCGGCGGCGGCGCTGCCCACACCGCGTCGCCTGAGTCCACCGGAATGTCGGTGGGGTCGAGATCATCACCGTCGCCTCCCACTGGAAGATCGACCAGCTGCACGGCAACGCGGGCAACGTCGACCGCTGGATCCGGGTCAAGACCGAGGACCTCGTGCTCGGGGTCAAGAAGTCGCTCACGGCCCGGGCCAACGGCCGTTCCGCCGATTGGATCGCGCCCTCGACGTCCAACGGCTGCGCGATGGCGTGCGCCTACTGCTACGTCCCCCGCCGCAAGGGCTACGCGAACCCGATCACGGTGTTCGCGAACATCGACAAGATCGTGGCCCACCGCGAAGGCCTCGTTCGCTCCGGCCGGTCGATCCGTGAGGATCCCTCTGCTATGCAATGCGATTGACGGCCCACGACCGGGGTATGGCGAGGACAGACGCTCGCTCGATCAGTGTGCGGGCTCAACTCGACGAATCGGAGAATAAGATGCTCGGTCTCGGAATCCTCGGTTGGATCATCATCGGCGGTCTGGCCGGCTGGATCGCCAGCAAGTTCATGAAAACCGATGCTCAGCAGGGCATTCTGCTCAATATCGTGGTGGGCGTTGTCGGCGGCCTGCTCGGTGGGTTCCTGCTGAAGCTTCTGGGAGTCGATGTCGAGGGCGGCGGACTGTGGTTCAGCTTCTTCACCTGCCTCGGCGGCGCGGTGATCCTGCTGTTCCTGGTCGGGTTGGTGACCGGCCGTCGCGGCGCACTGCGCTGAGACCCGCGCTCGGCGGCGTAGAGCCGAACGCGCGCGCTTCGAACGGCCCGAACCTTTCGAGGTTCGGGCCGTTCTTCGTGAGAGCGAAGGTACTACCAGCGCAAAAGCCGGCTCGAGCAGTGAGTGAACCCAGGCCGACGAGGTTGCGGCCGATCCCCGAGGACGGATGCGAGAAAGCTTGCGCGACAAGCCACGTCCGCGACGATGCTCCGTAGACGACTAGGCTCACCGCATTATCGGCATGGGGCACGTGATCAGCGAGGGGAAGGCGTAATGGAGGATCTCGCCGCGCGATTCGAGGAGCTGGGTCGCCTGGTACCGATCCCCGATCCATGGGACATGACGGAATACATCGCGCGGGTGGCAGCGTACCGGGAACGGCCGATCACGCTGTGCCCGATCGACGTCGGCGCACTCTCGGGGAACGGATGCGGCACCGGAAGCGGCCTGTGGATCGCCCGGGACGGCGACGACGTGATCATGTACGGGGCCGACACCGAATGGCACGCCGATCACATCATCGCCCACGAGATCGGTCACATGCTGCTCGGCCACGGCGGGACCGCGAGCGGTCCCGGTGCAGGCGCGGCCGATCTGCCGTTGCGCGAATTGATGCCCTCGCTGTCGCTGGAAACCATCCGCGGCGTACTGCGCCGCCAAGACTACGGCAGTGAGCGCGAGCGCGCCGCCGAAACTTTCGCCGACCTGCTCCTGGTGGAAGCGATGCTGCCGAAGCGGTCGGCGAGCCGGTTCCACTCGACGTTCTTCCGAAACCGGCACCGGTGAAATGACCTCCCCGATCCCGGTTTGGATCACCTGGCCTGTTCTGACAGGTCTCACGTGGGTGCTGGCCGGTCGGTGGTGGCTGTTGGCAGACAGCGTCGTCGACCGTCTCGTCAACCGCGCGCTCGCCGCCGGTATCTGCGAACACCTGTTGCGGGAGGCACGGTTCGAACAGGCACTGGTCTGGTTGCTGCCCGGCGGTGACAGTGACGTGGTGAACCTCGCCCGGCAGCTCTCGCTGGGAGCGACCGTGTTGGCCGTCTCGAATATCTACGGCATCGCCGAATTGTGGGCGGGCGCCGACCCCGCCCAGACGTGGCGCAGGCAGCGGCGTTATTACCTGCTCTCGATCGTCGTCACCGCCGTCATCCTGATCGCAGGGGCGCCCGCCCGCCGCGCTGATCAGTTGATCGACCAAGCCCTCGGCTGGCCGGCTGTCGTGGTCTGGGTCGCGTTTTCCCTGCCGCTCGGCGCTGCGGCCCTGCTCGTCGGACGGGTGAGCGTGCGCGAGATGCGCGCAGCGGGGGACACCACCTGGCAGGAACGTGCCCTGTACGCAGTCGTCCTGTGCACCGCCGTGGGCATGGGGATCGTGGCGGTCCTCTACCCGATCGAGACCGCCTGCGATGTCGTGACCGGCCGGCCGTCATTCGATCCGGAGATGTACTGGAAAGCATGGAGCGGCTTCCTTCTCTCGGCCGTCGGCGCTCCCGCCGTGATCACGGTGCCGCTGATCAGCACCCTGCTCAGCCGCCTCGGATGGGACCGCACCGGCCGATACTGCCGCCGCCTGCAACCGATGTGGGCCGATCTCGCCGCAGCCGTCCCCGAAATCGTTCTGGAGGCGCACGACCGCGACGGCCGAACCGACCCGGCCATCCGTCTGCACCGCATGACGGTCGAGATCCGCGACAGCCTGCTGCATCTCAAGCGCTACAGCGACAGCCCCGACGATCTTGCCGCCACCGGCGCTGACCCACATATCTATGCCCGCCGCGTCGCCGAGGCGATTGCCGCCAAAGCTGCCGGGCGGCCCCCGAACGCGAACCGGATGACATCCCGCCACCGAATCCGGCCGGGGGCACGGGATCTCACCGCGGAGTTGCGCCGGCTGCTCGCACTCGCCGAGGCATGGCCACACGTCCGCCGCCTGACAAAGCAGCCGTAACGCCGGTGACGCGGACCGGCCATCGGGACCCGCCTCGACGCCGCTGCGCCGCGGTGGGCTCGGTCACGCCGGCCCACCGCCGCACCGCTACGGCACGAGCGCCGGCTGGTCCACGGCCCACAACCACGACCCGTCCGGCTGGCGACGGGCGATCTCGACAGTCACCTCGCCGGTGGTCAGCGTGGACGCTGTCAATGCCAGGTCGCCGCTCACCAGCGCTGGATGTTGCCTACCCGGCGAGAGCACCGGCGCGGCCGCGACGAATTGTTCGTACACCTTGCGGATCTCCGCGTGTCCGGTCGCGAGGTTGCCCGGTGGGAACGCCAGCACGGCGTTCGGCTCATACAACGCCACCAGCCCCTCGACGTCGCCCGCATTGGCGCGCTCGATGAAGTACCTGCCCAGATCGTCGGGGTCGGTGGCCATGTTCTCGTTTGTCATGATGATCAGCCTCCCAGCGAATCACGACATCCTCTGTCGTGTATTCCGGTAGATTTTTCGGATGCGCGCCGACCGATTGGTCTCGCTGGTGTTGCTGCTGCGTCAGCGCGGTCGGTTGACCGCCGACATGCTCGCCCGCGAGCTGGAGGTATCCACCCGCACCGTCTTGCGCGACATCGAAGCCCTCTCCGCGGCAGGCGTCCCGGTCTATGCCGAACGCGGACGGCACGGCGGTTTCGCATTGTTACCCGGTTTCCAGACCGAACTCACCGGGCTGAACCACGACGAGGCGCTCGCCCTGCTCGTCGCCGGATCACGGCGCGGCGCACAAGCATTCGGCCTCGGTTCCGCGCTCGCCTCGGCCATGCGCAAGGTGGTCGACGCGCTACCCGAAAGCTATCGGGCCACCGCGACCGGCGCGGCCCAGCGATTGCTCGTCGACCCGGAGACCGACCTCCTCGCACGACGGCTGGTCCCCGAAGAGGTGCCCGATACCGTAGTGGGCGAGATCCGCCGCGCGGTGTTCGCCGGACACAAGCTGCGCATCCACTACGCGGCGGTAGCCCAGACCGCGAAGTGGCGAACGGTGGACCCGATCGGCCTGGTCACCGTACGCGACCAGGGTTACCTGCTGGCGACCGTGTCCGGCGCGGACCGCACCTACCGGCTGTCGCGGGTGCTGGCCGCCGAGGAACTTCCCGAACCCGCACAGCGACCGGAACGAGTCGATCTGGACCGCGCCTGGCAGGAACGCAGCACGCAGTTCCGGACCGGTGGCGACCGAGTCACCGTGCTGGTACGGGTGGACCCGGCACGCCGGGAAGACCTGGTGCGCACCGCACTCGCCGTCCGCGCCGAAGAAGCCGACGCGGACGGCCGGCTGCGACTCGAGGTGGGCTTCCAAGATCGCAGGCACGCCGAATGGGCCCTGTGGCAGCTCGGCGCGGACGCCGAAGCCCTCACCCCGCAGTGGTTGCGCACCTCCCTGCGCGACCGCGCCGCCGCAATCGCCACCTGCTACGGAGAGTCGTCCGGCCGAACCGGAACAACGTGAGGCGTCCTCCTGAACGGCCGGACACCGGCTCTGACCGCCTCCGGGCATTTTCAGATCTCTGGTGAGGTTCCGGCGGCGAACGCTATCGAGCGTGTGGTGTCCTGATTCGTTGCGGCTTTCGCTGTTTCGGTGACATCGCGGTCGATGGTCCAGCGTGTGCGGTTCGGGACTTGTCGATGGCGCTGGTCGCTTCGGCCTGGATCCATACGCCGATCATCCGCCCGGTCATGGCGATAGTCCGGTGGCGCAGGTCGGGGTCGACGTCTGTCGCTGTGGCGCGCAGGACCGCGGCGAAGCTGGTGTTGATCAGTACAAACGTCATCGTATCGTGTGCGCCGTCGTCACCGGGCCCGAGGAGCTGGACGAGCAGTGTGTTGACCAAGCGATTCAGGCGGGGTTCGAACTCGGGCAGACCGCTGCTGTAGAACTGCACGCCCCCGATCAGAGCGCGCACCAGGGTGGCGTTGGCGGCCAGTTCGGCCGCGAACAAATGCAGCATCTCGGTGATCACCTGCGGTGCCGAGGACAGCAGATCGGGCCTCGGTTGCTGCGACAGCTCGGAGACCCAACCGGCGAAGCGGCGTTCGACGTGGTCGAGCATGCGGTCGAGCAGGGCGTCGACGATGACATCACGGGCGGCGAAGTATCGGTAGACCGTGCCGATGCTCACCCCGGCCTCCGCCGCGATCCGGTTGGTCGAGGTCGTCGAGATTCCGCGCTCACCGAACAACCGTGCCGCGGTATCGAGTATGTGCTCCCGGGTCGCCTTCGCGCGCTCCTGATTGGGTTGACGCCGCTGTCCGCCGGCTCGTGCGCCCACAACACCCCTAGCCTGTCCGATGAAACCGAACCGGACATATCCTAAGTGTGCATGCTATCTGCGGGGAGCGGATCGTCGAGGGATCTCGGCCTGCCGGTCACCGGCGGATCGCGGCGATATTCCCGACGTCCGGGTCGAGTTCCGCCACCGGGCGGCCCAGCGGTGCGACCATGTCGCTCCAGCTGCGGAACTCGGTATCCCAGCCGATTTCGTCGAGCCACTGTTCGACATCGTCGCCGAGGCCGCCGGCCGCGCGCGGAGGGGCCGCATCGCCGGAGACGAGGCGGCGCAACTCGGGATACGGGCCTGCCGTGGCGTCGACCCGGAATCCGCTGACGCCGAAACGACTTCCTCGACAGGATAATTCGGTAAGTGTCAGAACGACTCGACGGTTCTGCTCGGGCGGCAGGTAGGCGAGCGCGCCCTCGTCCACCCAATAGGTCGGGATATCGGGACGGAAACCGTTCTTCCTCAGCGCCGTTGCCCAATCCTCCGCCAGATCCATGGCGATGACCTGGCGTCGACAGGTCGCGGTGGAACCGGCCCGGGTCAGTACAGGCTCCTTGAACGCGAACAGCCCGGGCAGGTCTATCTCGAAGACGTGTACGGACTCCGGTAGCCCCATCCGGAAGGCGCGAGTGTCCAAGCCGGCGCCGAGCAAGACGATCTGGCGACAACCGGCGTCGATCGCCTCACGTACCCGATCATCGACCACCCGCACACCGAGGCTGCGCCCGGCATAGAACTGCTCCGCCAGGGTCTCGAGCCGGGCCCAGCGCTCGGGTTCGAAATCCGACCGGGCGGCGGCGACGAACTGCTTCGCCCACGGGTCGTCGTACAGCCGATCCGGCCGCTCGGATTCGCGTGCCCGGATCATCGCGACCCCGATCGCGGTCATGGCCGCGCCCACGACGGGCGCCTTCGCTGCCTCTTCGGTCATCGGTTCTCCCCACAGCTCCGATTCAACTTGCCGACCGGCTAGTTATTTGTGCTAGGAGGTGACGTTAAGCTCCACCTAGCCGGTCGTCAAGCAAAATCGAGGAATCCCATGGATAGGCGTCGCAGCGACACCCGGGAACGAATTCGTTCCGTCGCCATGGAACTGTTCTCCGAACGCGGTTATGAGAAGACGTCGCTGCGGGAGATCGCCGAACGCCTCGGCATCACCAAAGCCGCGCTCTACTACCACTTCCGCACCAAGGAAGACATCGTCGCAAGCCTTTCGGAGGATCTGCGCCGCGGCATCGACGACATCGTCGAGTGGGCCGAATCCGCACCGCCGGGCCCCGAACGCGCCCGGCAGATCGTCAGCCGCTACGGCGCACTGCTCCACGGGCTCGGCAAGGATATGATCCGCTTCTGGGCCGAAAACCAGCCCGCCTTCCGGGACCTCGGCTTCGGGACCAGCCTGCGCTACCAGTTCCGAGTTCTCGCCGGTCTGATGACCCAGCCCGACTCCTCGCCGCTGGCGGAATTCCACGCCCGCCAAGCCCTGCTGGCCATCAGTTGGAGCCTGTCCATGATGGGCGACCTCGACATCAGCGACGAGGACAGCTATCAAGCCGCCACCGGTATCGCCTCGAGCATCGTCGACCGTATGGGGCAGCCGTGATCGGGCGCTGCCGACGGCCGCCGGCTATCAGCGCGGCACGGCCGCATACGGTGCGGCCCGTGTCACCGCCCGACGAGCCACCATTCGCGCGAAGCACACCGCTCGATTCGTCTTCACCAGGGCACCGGGCCGTCCTCGCTGAACATGCCAGCGGTCGGTCCGTCGGCGCCGAGAGTGGCCAGGCGCACCAGGACCGCGGCGCCCTGCGCGACCGTGAGGAACCCGGTGTGATTGTTGCTGTCGGTGTCGACGTAGCCGGGGCAGGCGGCATTAACGAGGAATCCGTCCTTGCGCAGTTCGTTGGCGTAGTTGACGGTCAGCGCGGCCAGCGCGGACTTGGAAGGGTTGTAGGCGGCCGACGGCAGCAAACCCGCGAAGGGGCCGTTCGGGTCGCTGATCAGAGTGAGTGAAGCGGCGTGGCTGCTGACGTTCACGATGCGCGGCGCCGGCGAGCGCCGCAGCAGTGGCAGCATCGCATTGGTCACCGCGATCACGCCGAAAACGTTGGTCTCGAACACCGCCCGGACCATCTGCAGGTCGACGGTACTGGGCACCTGATCGTGCGCGTCCTGCGGCGAAACCTGCCCGGAGCCGGTGATTCCGGCGTTGTTGATCAGCACGTCGAGTTGTCCGAAACGCTCCTCGATCCGCTTCGCCGCCTCCTCGATGGTGACCGGGTCGGTGACATCCAGGACGATGGCGTGGGCGTCGCCGCCTGCCGAGCGCAGTGCCGCCGCGGCTTCCTCTCCCCGCAGCGGATCCCTGGCTCCGAGCAGGACCGTCGTACCCAGCGCCGCGAGTTGTTCGGCGGCCCCCCGGCCGATCCCTTTGTTCGCCCCGGTGATCAGCGCGACTTTCCTGTGTGTGGTGTGCCCGCTCATGGTCGGCTCCTAGCTGTTCGTCGTGTATCGGACGAACACAAGACGCCTCCGGCCCGATCGCCATAACAGGGCAGGCGTGTGTCGTACATCACCGGTGGTGCAACGAATCAGGCGGAGCCTGCCGCGCCCGCCACGGCGTCGTGCAGCGGCACGAGGCCCGCGACGAGCAGTTGCAGGCCGAAGCGGAATTCGCTTTCCAGAGTTTGCCTCGGCAGGCAATCGGAGACGGCGATCGTGGCGGGGAACCGCGCTGGATCGAGCTGGCGATAAAGCGTGGTGATTGCCGCGGGGTTGATGTTGGCTTCGGTGTCGTGGCCTTGGAGCTGTGCGGCGAAGCCGGCGACATAGCGGGCAAGGGTGGCGTAGACGAGTGCCGCGGACTCCGGGGGAAACCCGTTGGCGAGCAGTGTGGCCAGGACTCGCTCGCGCAACACGAGCGAATTGGGTCCGATCGGCACCTGCTCGATGAGCAGGGGCGCGATCCCACGATGACGGTGCAGGACCGTGAAGATGGCCTCCGCGGCGGTGACGCACGCGCGCTGCCAGTCGCCGGCGGGTGTGTCGTCGATTTCGATCTCGCCGAGGACCGAGTCGACCACGTGGGCGATGAGTTCGGCACGATTGGCGACCGCTCGGTAGAGCACGGCGGTGCCCGTTTCGAGACGTTGCGCGAGCGTTCGCATCGACAGCGCGTCGGCGCCTTCCTCGTCGATGATGCGCAGCGCGGTCGTCACGATCCGCTCGAACGGGACCCGCGGACGGCCGGGGGAGCGGCGAGCCGGGGTCTCGACGGCGTCTGAATCGGCAGTGGTCACACTCGCATTGTTGCGCATCGAAAAGTTGGACATATGACCATCATGTATCGGTCACGATGTTGCCGATATCGCTTGACCTGTGCGCATATATCGGCAACACTGTCACCATTATGAGTAGACGAGCAGCCGCCGATGACTACATCGACTCTGATTCGCGCTTCGCGATCGTCGAGGGCCGTAACCTCCACTACAAGCGGGCCGGGACGGGGCCGTCCGTGTGCCTTCTGCATGGCAGTGGCTCCTCGCTGCACTGCTTCGACCAGGTGGCCGCCGCGCTGTCGTCGTCGTTCGATGTGATTCGCCCGGACCTGCCCGGCTTCGGGCTCACGGGTCCGCGCGCCGACCGGGACTACCGGATACAAACCTTCGCCGAGACGGTCGCCGCCTTCTTGGACGCCATCGCAGTCTCCAAGGCTTCGCTGGTCGGCAATTCCCTCGGCGGCAATATCGCCTGGAACTTCGCGCTGGATTACCCGCAGCGGGTGGACCGGCTGGTGTTGATCAATGCCACCGGTTACCCGGGCAAGTCGTTGCCGTTGGCGCTGTGGCTGGCGCGTAACCCCGCCTGTCGCGTGTTGATGCGCAAATTGTCGTCTCGATCGGCCACCGAACGCAATCTGCGATCGGCGGTGGGGTCGCGCAAGTCGGTGGTGGATGACGCGATGGTCGACCGGGTGCACGCGATGCTGACCCGGCCCGGCAACCAAGAGGCGTTCATCGACTTCGCCAACACCGAACAGATCGACCGCACCGCCGAGATTCCGGCCATCGAAGCGTCCACGCTGGTGCTGCGCAGCGCATCCGTCGACGGACAGTATTTCAGTCGCGATATCGCAGGCAGCGTCGAACGGATTCACCCCAGCGGCGGCCACCTGCTGCCCGACGAAGATCCGGACTGGGTGACCAGCGCGTTATTGAACTTCTTGACTGCCGAGGCGGACTCGTCGACGGAGGGACAGTGATGAAGTACTTCGTGGTGCCCGGCGAGTCCCGCCACTTGGACCAGGCCACACGTGCCGAGTTACGTGGTGACTTCATCGAATGCGGTGATGGGATCACGCATTACGAGATGGCCGGGCCCGAGGGCGGCGAGGTCGTCGTATTCGCGGGCAGTCTGACCACCCCGCTGTTCTACTGGGATCAACTCGTCGGCGAGCTGCATTCGCGCGGATTCCGTACCGTTACCTTCAGTGCCTACGGACGTGGCTATTCCGATCGTGTGGCGGCTGCCTACGATGAGGCCCTGTTCGTGCGGCAAATCGCTGAGCTGACCCAGCGGCTGGATCTGGCCGAGCCTTTCCACCTCGTCGGAGCTTCGATGGGTGCATTGGTGGCTATGGCTTTCCACATTGTTTCGCCTTGCGGGCACATGGTGCCCTACGAGGAGCCCGCCCGGACGAGTCTGCTGTTCACCGCGTTTGTCGATACTGCCAGAAAAGAGTCGTCACGATGAAGACCGAACCGACCGACGTTCTCGTCGTCGGCGCCGGGCCGACCGGCACTGCCCTGGCGATCGATCTGACCCGCCGCGGCCTGGCGGTACGGATAATCGACAAAGCCGCGATGTCCTTCGACGGTTCACGCGCCAAGGGAATCCAGCCGCGCAGCCTGGAAGTGCTCGAGGATCTCGGCGTCCTCGACGATATCCGCGCAGGCGGCGCCGAGTACCCCCTGCTGGGCATCCATGCGGGTCCGGTGACGATTCCGTGGCACATGGTCTCCCGCAGCGAGCTGACATCCGATGTGCCGCATCCGAATACGTGGTTGATTCCGCAATTCCGCACGGATGCCGCGCTGCGCGCCGGATTGCAGCGGCTGGGCGTGACGGTCGAATCGAAACGTGAACTCGTCGGATTCGAGCAACATCGGGATGCGGTCGTTGCGACGGTCGCCGGCGGCGACGGTGCCGAAGAGATCGGCGCTCGCTACCTTGTCGGCGCCGACGGTGGGGCGAGCACGGTCCGAAAAACGGCGGGCATCGGTTTCGAGGGCGCGACGGACGAAGCCGATCGGATGATCATCGTCGACGCCGTGGTGGACGGTCTTTCCCGGAACCGCTGGCATGTGTGGCCGCGTCCGGACGGCCGGTTCGTCGGCGCGTGCCCGCTGCCGCACTCCGATGTCTTCCAGGTGATGATCCGTCTGCAACCCGGTGAGGAGCCCGCCCTCGACGAGGACAGCCTGAACGCGCGCATCCGCAAGCACACCGGCGACAAGCGCATCCGCTTGTCGCGCATCGGTTGGACATCGGTATTCCGCCCCAATATTCGCCTGGCGGACCGGTACCGGGCGGGACGGGTATTCATCGCCGGTGACGCCGCTCATGTCCATCCCCCCGCGGGTGCGCAAGGACTCAATACCGGTTTGCAGGATGCCTACAACCTGGGCTGGAAACTCGGCCAGGTGCTCGCCGGCGCACCGGACAGTCTGCTCGACACCTACGAGGCCGAGCGGCAGCCGATCGCGGCCGGAGTCTTGGGCTTGTCGACCAAGAAATACGAGGGCCTGGCCAAACTCGAGCCGTCTTCGATCAAACGCGGCGACGACGAACGCCAGCTCGGCCTGCGTTACCGCGGCGGCCCACTGGTCACGGCCGATGCCGAACAAACCGGAACGCTGCGGGTGGGCGACCGGGCGCCGGACGCGAAACTGCTGAACGCGGCCGGAGGAGCGCAGCGCCTGTTCGACCTCTTCTCCGGACCGCATTTCACCGCGATCGGCTACCGCCGCGCGGCCGTGAAGGAACTGGCCGCGTTGACGTGGCCGTCGTCGGGCGCGGGATTGAAGAAGGTCGCTATCAATGGCGGAGAGCAGGCGGACGCCGATGTCCTGCTCGCCGACATCACCGATTCCTTCGCCCGGATCTACGGTGTAGCCGATTCCGCACTCCTGTTGATCCGTCCCGACGGCTACATCGGCTCCATCGCCACCACCGACATGGCGCGGGTAACCATGGCGCACGCCGGCGCGATGATCCCAGCCGTCTCCGATTCGCAGCGCTGCTGAGGGCGTTCACGAGTGTGGAAATGCGCTGATGTGGCATCTGATGGTCGATTTCGGTACCGGTTCACCATTGCATTTCGTTGCCTCCTACGAGGCGGCTGTGACGTTCGCGCGGGAGGCCATCGAAGGGGGCTGGGCTCGGGCCGTCGCTGTAGATGATCGAGTGGAGCAGAGCTATCCGGCTATGCCTTGCCAATGCCTGTTCTCACCGCCGAACGGGCAGGATCCGGCGCCCATGTTCTGAAACGCCGGACGGTCCAGCCGGAGTGCGGCGACGAAGTAGCCCGTCGCCGTGGAGTACTCCGAGTGGGGCTCGACGCGGTTTCACGAAGCTGGTCGTATGGTCCGGAGTACACTGAATTCGCTACAAATTGTCGGCGGATTTCTGAAACGATCCGCGCGCTCGCACCGGTGGCGGGCAGTGCCCGGCCGCGTTATTGCCGACTGGAACATGACCGGGATATTCGCCCGCCGACGATAGCGCCGACTCTCGACTGTCGGCCTGGCTGAATCAACCAGTGTGGCGCCACCCGCTCGGGCGGGGGTTGGAATGTAATCACCGTTTGCCAGTCGGGTGGTCATGGGACGGCACGATGGATGACACGTTACTAGGTAACGGGGACGCCGCTCGGGGGCCTGCGGAGCCGTTCGGACGCTATCGGCTTCTGTCGCTGCTGGGGCAGGGCGGCATGGGCCAGGTGTGGCGGGCGCACGATTCGCTGACCAACCGGGTGGTGGCGCTCAAGGTGTTGCCCGAGCGCTTCGCGGATGACGAGCAACTGCGAGAGCGGTTCCGTCGAGAGTGCCGGGCGGTGGCACAGTTGACCGAGCCGCATGTGATCCCCATCCACGACTTCGGCGATATCGACGGTCGGCTCTATTTGAATATGCGCTTGATCGAGGGCACCGACCTGCGCACGGTGATCACCCGCGAAGGGGCCCTGTCGCCGAAGCGGGCAGCGGCGATCACCGCACAGGTGGCCGGCGCGCTACAGGCGGCCCACGACGCCGGCCTTGTCCACCGCGATGTCAAACCCTCCAACATCCTGCTGGGGGACGACGAGTTCGCCTCCCTGATCGACTTCGGAATCGCCCACGCCGCCGACGACCGTACGTTGACCACTATCGGCGAGACCATCGGCACCGTCGCCTACATGGCGCCGGAGGAGATCAGCACGGAGGTCAAGGCCGATGCCCGAGTGGACGTGTACGCGTTGACCTGCGTGCTGTATGAGTGCCTGACCGGCAGGCCGCCGTTTGCGAGCGCATCGGGACCGCAGGGTGTGATCGCCCATCACCTGCACAGCCCGCCGCCGCGTCCCAGCGCCGATACGCCCGATGTACCGGCTGCGTTCGATGCGGTCATCGCCAGGGGAATGGCCAAAAACCCCGACGATCGTTACCAGACCGCGCGCGAGCTGGCCGCGGCGGCCCGTGCCGCGGTGGACGATTCCGTGGCCGACACCACCGGGGGCGTGGCGGCGCGCCATGGGTGGCGAATCGGATTGTCGCCCAAGACCGCTGCGCTGCTCGCCGCCACGGTCGCGGTTACGGTGGTGGCCGTCGTAGCTGTCGTCGCCGGTGTCCAACGGGGCTCGGGCGGCGGTGGCGACTCGCCCAACTCGGCTCAGACTCCGCTGCCGTTCAGCGGCGTCAGCCTGCCCACCGATGTGGCGGTCGACACGGCCGGCAACATATATGTCACCGACATGGGCAACGATCGGGTGTTGAAGTTGGCGGCGGGCGCTTCGGCGCCGGCGCCGCTGCCGTTCACCGGCCTGAATAATCCCCAGGGTGTGGCAGTCGACACGGCTGGCAACGTATACGTGACCGACACGAGTAACGATCGGGTGTTGAGGTTGGGGGCGGGCGCGTCCACGCCGGCGCCGCTGCCGTTCACCGGCCTGAAGAACCCCCAAGGTGTGGCCGTCGACGTGGCGGGAGACGTGTACGTCGCCGACTGGGGTAATGATCGGGTGTTGAGGTTGGGGGCGGGCGCGTCGGCGCCGACGACGCTACCGTTCACGGGGCTGCGAGATCCCCAGGGGGTGGCGGTCGACGCTGCGGGCAACGTCTATGTCACCGAATTGGGTACCGAGCGGGTGTTGAGGCTGGCGCCGGGCGCATCGGCGCCGACCATGTTGCCATTCATCGGGCTCAAAGATCCCCAGGGTGTGGCCGTGGATGGGGCGGGGGACCTGTACGTCGTCGACTGGGGCAACAAATGGGTGGTGAGGTTGGGGGCGGGCGCGTCGACGCCGACGCCGCTGCCGTTCGCCGGCCTGAAGAATCCCCAGGGGGTGGCGGTCGACGCTGCGGGCAACGTCTACGTCACCGACCTGGGCCCCGATCCGGTGGTGAAATTCCCGGTCGGCTGATTCGGGGGATACGGAGATCCTGTATGCGGGCGTCGCATGGATCGATTGCTCGACGAGTCATCCGCCTGCCCGGCCCACCGGCCGGACCCAGGCCGATCATGGCACGTCGAATGTCATGACAGGTATCGGCATCCCGTGAAGAGGATGTCGGTGGCTCGGGAGCGACTGATGAGCCCGGTGGCCGAACGTTCGAGTTGTTGCAGCACTTGTTCGATGTCCACGCCGAGTAGTCGGCCCTCGCGTTTGACGATGCGCCCGTCGACGATCACGGTGTCGACGTTGCTGGTGTCCATGTGCTGGACGACGGCGCCCGCCGCGTGATCGACCGGTCCGGCGTCGAGTGTGCGGGTGTCGAGTGTGATGACGTCGGCACGCTTGCCCGGAGTGAGGGACCCGACCAGATGGTCGAGGTGCGCGCCTCCGGCTCCGCCGAGCGTTGCCATTCGGAGTGTGTCTCGCACCGTGATCGGCTGAACCTCGGGTGAGTTGCTCTGTATCGCCGCGTGGATGCGGCTGCGCTGCCAATGGAAGGCCGCACGCATCTGGGAGAAGAAGTCGACAGGCGCGATGCCCACTGTGTCCGTGCCGAAACTCGTCGAAATGCCGTGCTCCAGAGCAGTTTGCAAGGCCGGCTGGCCCATGGCGAGCGATTGCTCCGCGCTGGTGGAGACCGATACCCTGCCGCCGGTTCGTTCGATGGCTCGCCATGCGGGGTCCTCGATACCGAGGCAGTGGATGTAGGTGATCCAGGGACCGAGCAGCCCCTCCTTTTCGAACTGCTCGAGCACATGCCCCCAGCGCCCTGGCGACCGACCGCGTGCCCTCGCCGCGGACTGTATGGATCGTAATCCCGTTCATGTAGGAACCGGACAGGCAGTTGACGCATCGCATACAGCCCCGATGTGCCTCGGTGACAACGCGATCGCCCACCGAGAACTCGTCGACGGCGCTGCCGACCGCGGCAACGACACCCGCGTACTCGTGGCCGGGAACGAACAGCTCGTCGATGATGCGGCCAGGAGCACCAGCGGGCTTGGTGAACGCGGCACCGACTTCGTTTCGGCGGTCATAGCTTACGTTGGAGCTTGGTCCAGCCGGTCCAGCCTCGCTTCGTCAGCAGTTCGATGAGTCGGCGGGCCGGCGGTGCGTTGTCGAACGCCAGCGTGTCCAGCAGCTCGACCAGCGATGGCTCGAGTTCGACGTCGTCGACATACCATTCGCCCCGCTCGTCGGCCATCTGCGTGATGTATGCGGCCATCTTGTCGGCCAGCACGACCAGCTTCGGGTCGTCGCCGGTCCGGTCGAGTGCCTGGCTCAGGGTGAGATAGAACTCGACTAGTTGTTGGTCGCCGATCTGCTCTCGCTTACGCGTCATCCATTCGGGGACTCGTTCGGGTGAGTGCGCGGCCAGTAGGATCCAGCCGTCGCGTTCGACCTGGACAATCCGCTCATCGACCCCCAGCGCTCGAAGTCGGTCGAGAAACTCGACGACTTCTGATGGCAGTGCCAGGTTGCCTCCAGCGGCGAGGTGGGCGATCCGCTCACGGTGCCGCTGTCGCTCACGGATCTCCGCCCGCAGCCGCTCGTCGATGTCCGCGACCGCCGCGGCGAGCTCCTGTTCGTTGGCCCGGAGTAGTTCTCGCACGCGTGCCAGTGGAACCCCGGCCTCGGCGAGGGTCCGGATCTTGATCAGTTCGACCACATCTCCAGCGTCGTATCTCCGATAACCGGAGTGGTCGCGCTCTGGCTCCGGCAGCAGCCCCTTGGCGTGATAGTGCCGTACTGCGCGCACTGTCACGCCGGCATGAGAGGCCAGCTCGCCGATGGTCAGCATCAGACCGGTGTGCCTGGACATGAGGTTACGAAGCGGTCTGGCTTGCTGGAGCTTGTGTGCGCCGGATGATCTGGGCGATGTCCGGGGCATGGGTGATGACCAGGCGGTGATCGGCGTCGAGCCAGGACGTGGAGATGTCCGGCCGCTCGCGGACGAGCCGTTCGATGCCGGCGCGCCAGTTCCCGTTGCGCCGAGTTGCGCGCGCTTCGCCGCTGTCGCCGGCCATCGAGGCCGACATGATCATGCTGATCGGACGATCGATCTTCCGGTAACTGTCGAGGATTGCGGAGCGCATCGCATCCACCTCTACATTCAGGTCGAGGATTTCCTGTGCGGTGAGCACTACCTGACGTGCGGTGCCGTTGGCGCGCTGGACCTCTTGCCGCAGTTTTTCCGCCATCGCCGTGAATTCCGGCAGGTCTGCCTCGGTGATGAATGGTTCGGGCACCGGGTTCGCCCCGTCGATGAGGACGAGTCCGGCGACGGTGTCATCATGCTCGGCGGCGTAGTGCACGATCAGGTCCGCGCCCAGCGAGTGGCCCACGAGCACGGGCGCCGAAGGCAGGCCGAGACGCCCGAGTTCCGCCATCACGGTGATGAAGTCGCCCAGGAATGCTTCGAAGGTGTACCGGTCGGCGGCCGATGCGAGGCCGTGGCCCCGGAGGTCGAAGGTCACTACATCGTGGTCGTACCGCAGCAGTGTGGCCAGCTCGTGCAGATCGTCCTGTGTCGACAGCAGTCCGGGACACAGGACCAGCGGTCGTCCCCGGCCTCCGCGAGATACCGGGATCGTGACACCGTCGTGGTAAACCGTGAAGTGCTGCATTACCTCAGATTCCGCTGGCATGCCGATCATGATGCGGGGTTGCCCCTGCGTCAAAGTCAACCTCCGGCCGACGCATTCTCCTCACACGGCAACCAACCACCAGGTCGTGAACAGCCGGCACGATGATCAAACCTGCGCTGCGTCGTCGTGGCGGGGGTCGTCGGAGAGCGTCCAGTGTGGTGGCTGTCTTGACCGGCCGAGTGTTCGACCCGTGTGACCGGTCCGCAGAGTTTCCGGCGAACTCGGGATACGGTGTGATCGACTCACCATCGCGTATCGGAGGTATCGAACGTTGGCCGCATTGGAATTGGGGTCAGTGTTCGCCGGATACACCATCGAACGCCTTCTCGGTGTCGGCGGCATGGGCGAGGTTTACGTCGCCCGACATCCACGGCTGCCTCGCTCCGACGCGGTGAAGGTGCTTGCCGCGCAGTTCACCCGCGACGACTCGTACCGCCGCCGCTTCGAGCGCGAGGCCGACCTCGCCGCATCCCTGTCGCATCCCGGCATCGTCAGCGTCCACGACCGTGGAGAATCCGACGGGCGATTGTGGATCGCGCTGGAGCTGATCGACGGCATCGATTTATCGGCGTCGCTCACCTCCTCGCCGGGCGGGTTGCCCGGCGCCGATGTGGCACGTGCGATCATGGAGGTAGCCGATGCGCTCGACTACGCGGGTGCTCGGGGGCTGATCCATCGAGATGTGAAACCCGCCAACATTCTGCTCGCCAGGACCGGCCACTACCTGCTGACCGATTTCGGGATCGCACGAATGGGACCGGAGAACTCCGATCTCACCGGAACGGGCCTGACCCTCGGCACCATCGCATACGCATCCCCTGAGCAGATGCGGGGGCTGCCTGTCGACCCGCGATCCGACCAGTATTCACTGGCCGCCACCGCCTTTCATCTGCTCACCGGCGCGCAGCCGTTCACCGGCATCAATCCCGTCGCGGTGATCATGGCTCACGCCCAGCAGCCCGTTCCCAGTGTGCGAGAGCATCGGCCCGATCTCGCGCCGCACGTCGATTCGGTGATCGGACGGGCGATGGCGAAGAGTCCGGAGCATCGCTTTCCCACCAGTAAGGATTTCGCGACCGCCCTCGGTCACGCTCTCGCCACGCCCGCGACGCACCGACAATCGTCGGCCGCGACCGCGGTGGTGGCCGACCGCTACGCAGCCACCGTCGTCCGACCGTCCCCTCTCAGCCCCGGACCGCATCATCCGGCCCCGCCGGGTCCCGTGGGAACGGGATCACGAAACGCTCAGCGCCGCAATACGCCTCGCCTCATCGGAGCAATGGTGGTCACGGTGGCGCTGGTTGTCGTCGGCTTGCTGGGTGTCCGGGCATTCATGCACGACGCGGGTGCGGAGGAAGCCGCGCGGCTGCCTCGTCAACCCGTGACGCCGATTCTGCCGTCGCTCGACAAGCGCCCCGACACCGCGATCTGGACGTTGCAGGATATTCCCGGCCCTCCCGGCTCCCAGCCGAACGGCACGTCAGCGCTCGGCGGAGATTCCGACATCGTCATCTTCGGCCGCAGAGTCCGCCTGGCCGACGCGAACCGCATCCAGTACCTCGACATAATCGATGCGAATACCGGTCGGCTCCGGGTCGGCACCGAGCCCATCGTGGTGGACACGAGCCAACGAAGCCTCAACCGCTGTGTCGTCAGCGCAAATCATTCGGCAGCCGCCTGCCACCTCGACAGTTCGTCGGCACCCTCCGATGCCGTGGTGGTCGTCGACCTCGAGGCGAGCCGGATCATCGACACCTTTCCCGCTACGGGCCAAATCGAAGGCTTGACCGCCGCGGGTGGGCGTTTCGTCTTCGTGGACAGGGCGGATCTGTCTCAACCGCCGTCACTGCGATCGATCGGTGAGGATGGCCGGGAACTCCCGGCCATCCGCTGGACCGATGCCAACCCGCGTCCGCGGTCGACGCAACCACTCCATTCGATCGAAGTCTTCGACTCGGTCCGTCTGGCCGTGGTCAAGTCCGCACCCGACCCCTCGGAACCGTTGTCGAAGTGGGAGTTCCGTGTGGTCCGGCTCGAAGACGGCCAAGAGGTGTTCCGCCGGGACTCGGTCGAAGAGATCGGTGACGAGGACTGGAACGTCTTCATCGACGGATTCGTCGTCGCCGACGGCCGGTCACCGACCGGGATCTACGACCGGAACGGCACCAAGACAGCGGATCTACCAAAAGGCTGGCGACCCAGCGAGCGCCCGACAACGCTGGTCGGGCCGGGGCCGGCGGAGACTTCGGTGCCGACCGCCATTCAGACTCAGGGTAATAGAACGACCTACGCGGGGATCAGTCCACGCACCGGCACCATCCTGTGGCAGAAGCAGTCATTCGGCGCCGACAACAGGCCCGAGCGACTCCTGTTGCGCGGCATCGGAACCCTGATCCTCACCTCCGATTCGGGCCGTGTGGTAGACGCCTATACCGGTGACTATGTGATCCCCGGTTTCGTACCGAAAGGCACCCAGCTCGGCACCGACGGCAGCCGGATCGCCGTCAGCGCCGACTCGGTCCATTCGGGCAACTCACTCGCGGTGTGGAGCCGCGACGGTGAAGTCTGGGAGATCACGAGCGAGTACACATCTGTGGCGATCGGCGGCAAGGTCTACGTCGGAAACCTGAGGCTCTTCTGATCCTTCGAGGTGCCCGGCCGAACCCGCGCGTCGACCGGCAACCCTGCGGACGGTTGGCAACTTCCGATCGCGATGAGCGAAGCCTCTGAGGGGCACCCTGCGTCGCCAACGATTCAGCCCTCCAGGACGGGGTTGTTTCGCCGGACGCTTGGCTATGATCGGACTGCCAAGACTATGCGAGCGGTAGCTCATCTCGAGGTAGGCGGGGGACCGATGGCGAGTAGCGAACACTCACGGCCCGCTCAAAGGCGACAAGCCAATGAGCGTGCGATCTACCGCCAGTTGCGCGAGCAAGATATGGCATTCGGTGACGCCACACCCTCTCCTCATCAGTTGGTCGCCGTTGTTTTCGACAGCGACCTGTCGGAGACCGGCGACCTCACCAGAAGGATCCGCGTCATACTCCGCCTGGGCGATCTGCAAGGAGGAACGCCAGAATATCGTTGGCGTATTCCCCATCCGCCGCGCCGGCCGCCGTTCGCCCTCGACATTCGAGTCCTGCCGAATCCTCTGGCATATCGCATCGAGCAAGCAGAGATATCGACCGATGTCGCTTGCACCACCGTTGTCTTCGATCTGAGGGACTGCGCAGCGGGAAGGATTATAGAGTTGGCATTCAGCTACTCGCTCGAGAATTCGATAGACATAACGCGCCGTGGTCTATTCGCTACGAGTCATACCTTCGTCTGGACATATACTTTCGTATCTCACACCAACTATTTCGAGACCAAACTCGGTTTTCCGAGAGGTGCGAGCCTGAGCGTCGACAGCAATGAAACCTCGCTACATGCCTTCGAACGCACTGCGGAGATCGACGGGCGTGCGGTGTACTCGTACACGAGCTGGGAGCCGCGGCAAGGTCAGACAAT
Source organism: Nocardia gamkensis NBRC 108242 (assembly GCF_001612985.1). Lineage (GTDB taxonomy): Bacteria > Actinomycetota > Actinomycetes > Mycobacteriales > Mycobacteriaceae > Nocardia > Nocardia gamkensis. Next base: position 56,674 of record NZ_BDBM01000031.1, read on the forward strand.
CAGCGGCTGCGTGACGTACCGAATCTGGTCGTCGGCGATCGAGCCGGTCATCGCGATTGCGGGTGGCGCTGTCATCGCCATTCCTGCGGCATTCGCGACGAATGTGCTCACGGGCGTCATAACCTTCGGCCTTGCCGCGCTGGTTACCGGATTCGCCCAATCCATGATCGGCCGACTGAAGTAAGTTTCAGGAGCATTCCGGCCGTATCGGAAGTCGGCTACGATACCGTAGGGGTAGTATGCGAAATAGGGAATCTCGAGTATTCGATTGGAACTCCCTGCCTGCCGGCTACGCGGCTCGATACGAACACCTCAACGAGGAATATGGGCAACTCTATTCGACTTCCGCCGAACGGCTGATGACGATTTCGGGAATCTCTCGCGGTGATGTGGTCATCGATCTGGGTGCGGGCAGCGGCTTCTCGACCGAGATTCTGGCCCATAGGGTCGGCAGGCGGGGCCGGATATTAGCCATTGATCCGAGCATCCCGATGCTCGAGCGCGCGCGCGAGAGAGCCTATCCATGTCCGATCACGTTCCATAGGGGTGAGGCGGAAGGGATCCACTCGATCGCAGAAGAGGAGGGGTTCCTCGGCTGTGACGCAGTTCTTTCCAGTTTCACCTACTACTACACCTTTCACGACCGGCCTTCTCTCCACCGCGCCGTATTCGACGTTCTCGGAACCGGCGGTAGATGGGCATTCAACCTGACCAAGTATCTCGGTGAGATCAGAATCGCGGGAAACGAATACAATGAATTCGGCAAGATTTATGTCGACCAGCTCAAGGCTACCGTTGCGCGTCATGGTATCGATCCCGGTATCCGGAACGACGAGTCATCCGGTCAGTTCACGGATACGGCATGGGAAGCGGCGGAGTTACAAGCGGCCGGATTCGTCGACGTCGAGATCGAGGCCTGGCCATTACCATTGACTCCTAGTCAAGCATTTCGCTTCACACTCGATGGTTTCTATAGTCATGGATCGCGAGTCACCTTTCTGCCGGCGCTGATGAACGTACCGATCGGCAAACGCATCGCGCTCATGCAGGAAGCTCTTGCCGACTGCGCGGACGAGCTCGACTCCCACTCTGCCCCGTATGACTCCCACTCTGCCCCGTATATAGCCAATTTCGTCGCCCGCCGTCCTGAAATTCATGGCGACGCGGCCCGATCCGAATGAGATTTTCCGCAGCCGTGCGAACCATCATCGCGGCGGGCAGCCGAACAGCGAACCGGCATCACCCTCGCCCGCGTGCAAGCCATAGCCGAACAGCTGCGGCACCCTCGAGATCGACGACCGCTGCGGGATCCGGTTCGGATCGCATCCGAAGCGGTACGAGCTATCAGCAGGATTGAACGGCCGATTACTGATCGACGCATGCGGCCATCCGTGCCCGAAATGCGGGTGGCGCGAACGTTTCCGCGTGGGCGCGGACGATGTGCGGGTCGTAATGGGCGGTGTCGAAGTCGGCCATTGCCGCGGCCAGGCGTGTGACGACGTCCGGATCGGCGCCCGGAGCGATGTGTTCGCCGGTCGTGCCCGGTCGTACCGTGTCGAGCGCGCCGCCTGCGCCGATGGCGATCACCGGGGTACCGCAGGCCATGGCTTCTACCGGGACGATGCCGAAGTCTTCCACGCCGGGCATGAGGAGGGCTCGGCAGCGTTGGTACATCTCCCGCAGGATGTCGGTAGAGGTGGCGCCCAGAAAAGTTGTCTCGGGTCCGGCGAGGGCTTCGAGCTGAGGCCGGAAGCGTCCGCCGCCCAGCACGACCAGCCGTACGCCGGCCAGTTGCGCGGCTCGTATGGCGAGATCGGCGCGTTTGTAGGGAACGAGGCGACCGGCGCAGAGAAAGAAGTCCTCCCGGGCACGTGTGGGATCAGGGGCGAAACGGTCGACATCGACGGGGGGATTGATCACGGTGGCGGTCAGGCCCCACCAGTCGCGGATCCGGTCGGCGACGGCGGTCGAATTGGCGATCACGCGGGTCAGGCGCGGCGCGGCTCGCAGTTCTGTGCGGCGGGCCAGTGCGCCCAGGGCGCCGAGGGCGAACTGGCCGGCCCGTCCGCCGGCTTCGCGGATGCGGAACTCTCGATCCCAGGCCCATCGCGCGGGGCTGTGCACATAGGCGATCACGGGCGCGTCGGTGGCCAATGCGGCCTGTGTGGCGAACGAGTGGTGGCTGACGACCACGGCGTCATAGCCCCGCAACGGCATACGACGCAGGGAACTGGGGACGAACGGCAGCAGCGGGGCGTGCCGACCGCGGGTCATCGTGTGGGCGCGGGAGAGCCAGGTGTCGTGGACATGCCGGACGGGCGGGCGGATTCCGTCCGGCGTGACGATCGGGGCGTAGATGTCCGCGCCGGGCCAGGTGCGGGCGAACTCGCCCACGACGGCTTCGGATCCGCCGAATTCGGTGAACCGTTCGTGGACGATGGCGATGCGGGGTGTGGTCATCGAGATGTGCTCGTTTCGATCAGCCGCGGTGCGGCGGTGCGGCGAATCGCGGGAGCGACCGATCGTCCGCGCAGCAGTCCGTCGACGGTGCCGCGTTCGAGGGCGGTCCGGTACACCTCGGCCGCGGCCGCGCAAGCCGACAGGGTGGTGGCGATCGCGTCGTGATCGTGTGCCGCCGAGGTGACGAAGGATTGCCCGAGTACTCCGCGTTGGAGCAGTTCTTGCAGGAACAATGTGCGGAATGCCTGGCTGGGTTTTCCGTGGGAATCGAGGGTTTCGAAGATGAGACAGGAGGAGCGACCGCGGACCCGGAGGTGATCACCGATGCCGAGTTCGTCTGCCAGCGCGGCGAATCCGGTCGCCAATGCGGCGCCGGCCGATTCCATACGGGAGATCGGTTCGCCGGTCCGGTAGGCCGCGGCGACCGCGCGGAAGGCCGCGAGCCCGCTGGTTTCCGGGCCGTGCGTGGTGGACAGCAGGAAGACGCGGTCGGCGCCGGTGCGCAGGCCGCCCCGCTCGAGGTATTCGCGTCGCCCGGCGAGCGCCGAGATGGGGAATCCGTTACCCATGGCCTTGCCCCAACAAGACAGGTCGGGAGTCACGCCGTAAACGGATTGCGCGCCGCCTGCGGCCCAGCGGAATCCGGTGATCATCTCGTCGAAAACCAGCAAGGTGCCGTGCCGATCGCACAGCGCGCGTACCGCTCGGAGGTAGCCGGGCTCGGGTTCCGCCGTTGCGGTGGCCGCCTCCATGACGACCGCGGCCACGCTGTCGCCCGCCAGGACCGCGGCGAGAGCGTCGACGTCGTTGTAGGGGAACCGGACGATATCGGCGCCGACATGATCGGGGATGCCCGCCGACATCGGTGTCGTCGCGATGAACCAGTCGTCGACCGAGAAGAACGGCTGCTCGCAGACGGCGATCCGCCGGCGGCCGGACACGGCCCGGGACAGCCGGACGGCGGCGGTGGTCGCATCCGAGCCGTTCTTGGCGAACTTGACCATGTCCGCACCGGGAACGAGGTCCAGGAAGTCCTCGGCCGCGAGCAGTTCCAGTTCGGTCGGCCTGCTGAAGTTCACTCCGTCGGCGATCGTGGTCGTCACGGCGTCCAGAACCGGTGCGTAGGCATGGCCGAGGGTGACCGAACGTAAGCCCATTCCGTATTCGACATACTGGTTGCCGTCGGCGTCCCACACGCGGCATCCGTTGCCTCGCACCAGTATCGGCGCCATGTGCTCGGGGTACTGGTCGGCTCCGCGGGCATAGGTGTGAGCGCCGCCGGGCACCAGGTCGTGCAGCCGACGCTGCAGCGCATTGCTGCGGGCGAACCCGCGGTGCGGTGGGACGTCGGGGTGCAGGTTCATCTGGTGCTCCGTATGCGGTGCGGGCGGGATACCGGCAGGAAGCCGGGATAGCAGAGCGGTGCCGGCGAAGTGTCGGACGGGGATACGCTCCGGCGTCGAGCGGATCGCGAGACCGGCCGGAGGCGTTGTGGTCGTGCGTCGGGATGCACCCGGTCGCCGAACTCACGGACTCGGCCCTCCACGGGTCGGTTCGTCATCGGGGGCAGCCGTGCCGGCCGGATGACTGTACGCCCAGAGGTCGTGGTCGCCACGGGGTCCGAAGACATCGAGGTGCCCGCGCATCCGCCCCTCCTCGGCGAACCCGGCCGCGGCGACCGCGGCCGCGGCGGCCGGGTCGGATACCGGGATCGCGGTGGCGATGCGGAGGATTCCGAGCCGTTCGGTCGCATGGTGCACCAGCAGGCGGAGCACACGTGCGCGGAGTTCCGGGCGGGCCGAGGCATCGGTCCAGACGCTGAGCCGGACGTTGCGATCGAACATGTCCAGCCCGTGCAGCCGGGCTTCCCCAGCGAAGCGGCCGTCGTCGAGGATCGTCAGCGTCAGCCCCGGCCGGGAGCGCAGGCCGGGCCTGGCTTCGGCGAGTTCGGCCAGCCAGTGGCGCAGGGAATGCCGGCGCAGCCAGGCGGCGGGTGACATGTGCGGATCACGTGCCAGCGTCACACGGTTGCGGATACGGGCAGCGCGGCGCTGCCGGAAGTCGGAGACACGGCGTGATCGCACCAGCACCCCGCCGCGGTCATCGGAGTCGGTGATTGCGATGGCGGCGCTGCCCCGCACCCACCGGAACACTCGCCGCAATCGGGATAGCTCGTACCTCAGACGGGCAGCCGCGATGCTCATGGGGGGCGGCCCATGCGGGACGGCAGAGGCGGCGGGCAGTCGCGTCGTCGTCGGGTGGCGGCGCTGGCGGTCCAGATGGACGGCGGTGAACCCGCGGTCGGGCCGATCCGCGCGGGTCACCGCCCACAGCTCGTGGTCGCGGCGTGCGCCACCGGAATCGAAATAGGTGCGCATCCGGGCTTCGTACCGCAGGCCCGCCGCGGCCGCGATCTTGGCCGCGGCGATGTTGCCGGGCGCGATCGGTGCGCTGATTCGCATGAGGCCGAGGCTGTCGAATCCGAAGTCCGTCATCATGGTCAGGGCGAGGGCGCCGATACCGCCGCCCGCGACGGCGGAGCCGGTCCAGATGCCGAGTTCGGCGCTGCCCGCCGCCACTTCGATCGAGGCCAGTTCGACCTGTCCGGCGAACCGACCGGCCACCTCGATGACCATGCTCATCCGCCGCCCGGCGCGTGCGTCGGCCCGGTTGTCGAGGCATTCCCGCACCCAGTGGCGGGCGGTGTGGCGGGCGGGCCATTCCTGTTCCGAGCTGACCCAGTAGGGCTCGATGATCGCGCGGTCACGGAGCCGGATCCGCCGCCACTCCGTGAAATCGTCGAAGCGCGGCGGTCGCAACCGCACCGCCGTACCGAGGGGACCGGTGACGGTCGGCGGCGCTTCGATGCGGCGGTGCCGTGTTCGGGTCATGCGCCGGGACGCTTCCTGCCGAGCGCTACCGTGCTCAGCTTCCCGTCGTCGGAGACGGTGAGCCGCCAGTATCCGCCGTCGGGCGCCTTGAGCACGGGACCGTTGTCGGCGTGCTCGCAGACCCAGGTTCCGTCGGCGGTCACCGCCGCGCGGACGGCGCCGTCGCTGCTCTGTGCCTGGAACACGTCCGCGCCGTGCGGCCCCGCTTGGGACACCACGGTGCCGGTGAAGCGCGGAGTGCGCATGCCCTTGCGGCCCATGACGTTCCAGCCGGTCGGAAACGTCTCGACGGGGATATCGTCGGTGATCCCGGAGATCAATCCGACCGCGGTGCCTTCCGGACAGCCGACGGGATCCACGCGTACCGGGATGCCCGGCGGCCGCGACTCCGCGTCGAAGATCACGTTCGCCAGATACGGCTGTCGGCAGTAGTTCAGTTCGAGTCCGACCGAACGGGCCGCGACCTTCGCGTTGACCATGCCGAACTGCGCGGGACCGCCGCGCCCGTTCTCGCCGACCGACAGGGCGACCTCGGCTCCTTCGAACCACACGTTGGTCAGCCACCAGTCGTTGGCGGCGCCGTCGACCCGCAGGTGGCGGTCGGTGGTGAGCGGGTTCTGGTCGGAGACGAATTCGACGTTGGTGAGTGCCAGCCCGGCGTTGTGGTCGTTGCCGGTGCCGAGGACGCCGGTGTGATTGCTGGTGAACTTCGAGGAGGTGACGTAGTTCTGGATGCAGGATGTGGTCAGCCCGATCCCGAAGTTGTTGATATCGCAGTTGATGAAGGCGGTGCCGCCGGTGTTGTCGCGCAACACGACGCCGCGCTGGGTCAGGTACTGCGGATGGTTGTCGCTGAGGTGGTTGCCGCGCAGTACCACCGCGTCGAAGGAGCAGCGAAAGCATTCCGACAGCTCCACCGCGGTCGAGCCGGGACCTGTGGTGAAGATCCCGAGCCTGGCGAACCGGACCCGGCTGCGCTTGCGCAGCCGCACCAGAGTGCCGTTGCCCGCGTAGACGATCGTGGTGACGTCGGCGCCGTCGCCGAGAATCGTGGCATAGTCCGGCAGATCGGGCATCGACTCGACCCGGTAGTGCCCGGCGGGCAGGTAGAGCACCAGCGGGCCGTCCGGGTCCTTGGCCACGGCTGCGGCCAAAGCCTTGGTGTCGTCGGCGATGCCGTCTCCGACGGCTCCGAAGTCTCGGACGTTGCGCGCCGCAGGCGCATCGGTGGTGGGGGACCGGAACTGCGGGTCGTCCGGCTCGGCTGTGGTGCAAGCGGCTGCGATCGGAAGTACGGCCGCCGCACCCAGAGTCGCGGCGAGCAAGCGGCGCCGCCGGAGAATGTCGTCGCTCATACCCTCAACCATCCCACCAGTCGGTCTGCCGTCGATCCGGGCGTGTGGTAGCCGATCACGCCGGTCGGCCCGGACGTGCCGAACGCGGTCAGGGCGGTACGCAGCTGCGGTTCGGTGAGTCTGCCGAGATCGGCGACGCCGAGGACGGCATCGGACAACGGCGCCACGGTGACCGCGTCGGCGGCACAACCGACCGGTGCGGTCTCGATGACCACGCGGTAGTAGCGCTCGCGCAGATCGGCGATGAGATGGGCGAAGTGTTCCGAGGCGATCAGGTCGGAGGTGTCCGGCTCGATGTGCCCGATCGGCAGCACCGCGACCCCGGTCCCGCCCCAGTCCTGGGTGATCGCCCGGTCCAGCGGTACGCCGCCGCGCAACAACGTCGTGAGGCCTGGACCGGGCACCGTGCCGGAGCTTCCGTCGCCGGAGGTGTCGGCGTCGACGAGGATCACCGGATGACCGGCATCGGCGAAGGCCAGCGCCAGGGTGTGCGCCACCTTCGATTGTGATCGGTCGGTGAGGCTGGTGCATTCGATGGTCTGGGCGCCCCGCAGGTGATTGCGCAGTCGCCGGGCCGCCTCAGAGGTGGATTCTCCGTGGTCGAAGGTGGCGACCACCGGCACCGGCGCGACCTCGGCGAGGTTGCTACTGGTGCGGATACGCCGGTCGGTGCGTTCACGCAGAAATGCGGCTGCGAAGCCGAGCAACAGTCCACCGAACAAGCCCATGGCGACGAACCGGCTCGTGCCGGGGCCGGACGGAGCGGCCGGTAGTCGGGCACGGTCGACGACCGAGACGCGGGCGGCGGGAGCAGCGCCGGTTTCGATGGATTCGAGACTGTCGACCAGAACACGGAACTGGGCGACCGTGGCGTCGGTGAGATCACGTGCCCGCTGCGCGGTGGGCGCGGAGACCGCGATCTCCAGGATCGTGCTGGCGGGCGGCGACGAGGCGGTGATCCGGCCGCGGAACTCCTCCGGCGATTCCGTCAGCCCTTGGTCGTGGACGACCCGCTCGGCGACCGCGGCGCTGGTGGCCAGTTCGAGATAGGACCGCACGCGCTGCTGGGCCGCCAGGCCACCCTGGTAGGAGTCGTTGACCGAGGTACCGGTGGCCATCGAGACGTACATGGTGCTGCTGGCCACGTATGTCACGGCGCGGGAGGAGGCGTACCAGACGCCGGCCACCGTGACGGTCAGCGCGATCGCGGCGATCAGCACCCACCGCCGCCGGACGATGTGCCAGATATCGATCAAACCCATGAATTGCGACCTCATGTCTTCGTAACTGCTGAAGCGTGCGCCGGTGCCGGGAGCGGCGTCGGGCGGCGGCGGAATTCCGTGACGATCAGATGGACGAACCAGGCGAGCACGGCCGACTGCGCGAATTTGCCGAGATTCTCGAAGCTGCCGAGGATGCCGCGTTCGAACAGGGTGGAGGCGCCGGTGATCGCGAGCCCCAACACCAGGACGGGGAAGTACCGCGAATACAGCGATCGCTCCCAGGCGAGCAGCAGCAGGAAGGTGAACACCACGGCGACGACCACGCCCGCCTCGCCGCCGAACAGATAGCCTTCGTTGACGTTGCCCTCCGCGAGGGACACCGACACGGTGCTCATATCCACCGACGCGCCACGCACGTCGTTCGCCCAGGCCGTGCCGGATTGGAGCTTCTCGGCGCCGAGCACCTGCGCCGGGATCAGGCTGAGGCTCGCGTGGTGCAGTACTTCGCCGGGGGACAACCAGCCGCCCGGGCCGACGAAGTAGGCATCGGTGGCGGCTTCGAGCAGGTCGAAGCGCCGCAGGATACTCAGGAACGGCCGGACGTCGTCCGGGTAGCGGGAGTCGACGACGGTGGCGTCGAGCGCGGCCGTGCCGGAGTTCTTGAACGACTGCAGCCAGCCGAATCCGGCGACGCCGAGAACGCCGATCAGCGCCACACCGATGGTGGTGCGCCGGTTCCAGCCGAGCATCGAAAACCGTACGGCCAGAGCGAGTGCGGCGGCGAGGATCGGTGTCTTGGACTGCACGGCCGACGACCAGTACAGTTCGCCCGCGAACAGCGCGCCGAGCACCAGCGCCGTGGTCTGCGGCCGGGCCGGTCTGAGGAAGACGATCATCCCGAGCGCCGCGATCCCGGCGAATGTGGCGACAAAACTGAGCAGGGGGTTGCCGCTGCTGACCTCACCGGCAGCGCCCAGCGATCCGGTGGCCACCGAGGCCGCCCGGCCCAACAGCCCGAGGGCGTAGAGCACCAGCAGCGTCGGCATCACGTCGGAGTCCGCGACCGCGGCCGGGACGGGGCGAGGCGGGTGCCGACGCCGCCAGAGCGCGTAACCGATCACCAGCAGCGCGTAACACCACAAGCCGAGCACGACGTGGTCGAGCACCAGACCGATTCCGCGGTCGTACCCCAGACCAGCCAGCCGGGGGTCGGAGATGTTGTCGCCGTAAGACGGGTCCGGCTGCACCGCGAGCAGCACCAGCGGCCGCGCCACGTAGGACAGCGACCAGAAAAGGGCCTGCGCGATGAAGAACACGCGGGCGATGCCGGGAACCCACAGTGCGGCCGCGGCGACCGTGATCAATGCGGCCGCGACGGCGGCTATATCGGTGTAGGCGTTCAGTTCGCGACCTCCGCGGCGAGGCCGACGATCTGCCGGGCGCGATCCACGTAACGATGCCCCCCGGCGACGATCCGCCGGTGCCCGGCCGCCGCGACCTCTGCCGCCTGCTCCGGATGGGCGGCAACCCAATCGAGAACCGAGACAAGCTCGTCGGTGCTGTCGAACAGGAAGCACTCGACGGTGTCGCGCAGCAGGTCGGCGTGTTCGCCGGTGCGTTCACCGACGAACAATCCACCGGCCGCGGGCACCTCGAAGGTACGGCAGGTGTGGGTGTCGCGGTTGCCGGAGTTCAGCAGCACCAGATTGGCTGTCACCTCGGCGATCGCGGCCGAATACCCGGGACCGTACACCGCGCCGCCGACGACGGCGCGGGTGGTGCGCAACTCCGGAACCCGGCGCCAGCCGGGGCCGCGGACCAGCAGGCGCGGTCCGTAGCGGCGTGCCAGGGACGCCAGTTCGGCGCGGCGGCCGGGCCGGCACACTCCGATGAAACCGACCAGGTAGTCACCGGCGCCGCGGCGCGCCGCCGGATGATGCCAGGCCGGGTCGTAAGCGCTGAGTACGAAACCGGCCTGCGCGCCACGCGCCCGCAACTCCGGCACGTTGTGCTGTTTGGTGGTGACGATCAGGTCCCAGCCGGGTTCCGCGGCCAGGTAGGCGTCGGTGAGGTTCTCGGGGTTGGACACGTCATCGGGGCTGTAGTGCACATGCAGTGCGGCGGGCAGGTCGAGCAGTCGCTGCTGGTCCAGATGAATCCCCTTGAACACGAACAGCATGTCGGGCCGGAACGTGGCAGCGTTGCGTTCGATCCGGGTGTGAACTCGTTCGACCGTGCGACGGTCGCGCCGACCGGTCGCCTTCGCGTACACCCACGGTGGCGAGAACCTGGCCGGGAGGGTCACCGGTGTGGAGTCGACCACGAGCACGTCGTGCCCGGCCTGCCGGAAGCCGTCGGCCAGCGAGCGTGCGTTGCTGCCGAGCCAGTCGTCGCCGACGAACAGAATTCTCATGGTCAGGTTTCCTTCCGGGGCACGATAGGCAGCGGCACGGTGTCGGCTTCGGCGTGGTCGCGGCGGGCCAGGAACCGCATCCGCAGCAGATGCCAGGTGGCGACGGTGATTTCGGCCAGCAGCAGGCCGTAGACCAAGGTGTGCACCGAGCGGGTCCAGACGGTCAGCAGCAACGCCCCGATGGCGACGAGAGTCCCGAGCAGCGCGCCGATCAGTACCCCGGTGGTGTCCTGGCGCACCGGCAAGATGGCCGTGGTGATGAACGAGGTGACCGTCGTGGCGGGCAGGATCATCGCCTCGATTCGCAACAGACCGGTGGACGCGGCGAATTCGGCACCGAAGACCAGCCGGATCAGCAGGGGCGCGGCCAGCCAGACGCCAGCAGAAGCGAGTGCGGCGACGGCGACGGTGACGGCCAGCGCCTGCGTGCTGTACCGCCAGAACCCGAGATGGTCGCCGCGTCGAGCCATGCGTGGCAACAGCGCGAAGCCGATGGCGTCGAGCAGTGATTGGACCGCGCGCACCAGGCGGTCGCCGGCCGAGTACAAGCCCAGCGAGACGGCGTCGAGCACGGCCGAGTACAGCGTCGCCGCACCCTGCCCGTAGCCGGTGACCAGCAACCGGGAGACGAACACCGGCACGCTGCGGCGCAGCACGACGCCGTAGTAGCGGGGACGGGCCGGTGACCCGTACCGGCGCCAGGCATCCCACCATGTCAGTGCCACCGTCGGCACGGAGGACAGCAATAGGCACAGCAAGGCGACGTGCGGGTTCGGCAGTTGCGGAAGCAGGCCCACGAGCAGCCCGAGATAGCACAGCCGTCCGATGCTCTGATACGCGGCGGAGGTGCCGAACCGCCCCTCACCGATCAGCAGCCAGTCCTCCGACAGGGACCAGAAGCCACCGACGAACAGGCCGAGCAGCACCATCTGCGCGGCTTCGGGCACGCGCACGGCAAAGGCTACGGCGAGCGCGACGCCGAACAGCGTCGCCGTGGCGAGGCGGATGGCCAGGTAATCGCCACGCAGCTGGTTCATCTCCCGGAACCGGGTGTCCTTGCGCGCGTTGATCTCCGGCACGCGGGCGGACAGGAACTGCGTGACTCCCAGATCCACGACGAGCGAGCCGATGAAGTAGGCCGACATGCCGATGGCGAGCAGGCCGAGGCCGTGGGCGCCGAGCACCCGGGCGATCAGCGGCACGGTGACGACCGTGACGATGTACTGACCGTATCTGCCGAAACTCACCAGTGCGATATCGCCGAGTACCTCGAACCGGCTCGGCTTGCTGTGCGCGCCACCACCGCCCGGCCCGCGAGCCCCGTCGGTGCGACGGTGCACCCCGCCGGGAGGCCGGGGCAGTTCGACCCGAGGGAAGACGTCGGTGGTCAGCGTGGCGAGGTAGTCGGGTTCGGTCACGGCGGCGCCACCTCGTCGAGGAAGCGGGTGACCACGCGTGCCGTGGTGCCGATGTCGAAGTCGCGGGCGCGGTCGGCGCCTGCGGCGGCGATCCGGGCGCGCGCGGCCGGATCGCCGAGCAGTTCGGTGAGAGCCGTGGTGAGCGCGGCTTCGTCACCGGCGGGCACCAGCCGGCCGGTACGCCCGTCGGCGATGATCTCGGCCGGGCCGCCGGGCACCGTCGCGATCACCGCGCAGCCCGCGGCCATACCTTCCACCACCACCTGCCCGAACGGCTCGGGCAGCACCGAGCAGTGCACGAGCACGTCGGCCTCGGCGAGGTAACGGTCGGGGTCGTCGACGTGACCGGTGAAGGTCACGGCCAAACCGAGTTCGTCGGCGAGTCGTTCCAGGTACTGCCGGAACGGCTGTTCATCGAAGAACGTCCCGCCGACGAGATACACCGCGGCGGGCCGGGTGGGCACCGTCGCCAAAGCTCGCAGGAACACGTCCTGACCTTTCCAGGGGCTCAGCCGTCCCACGACGACTACGACCGCCTCGGCCGCCGCACGGCCGCGCGGCGGCGGCGGTACGGCGGGCAGGGCGACACCCGGATAGGCGACGGCCACCGGGATACGCGAGGGCAGCGTGTCACGGGTGCCGTGACTGTTGGCGAGCAGTCCCCGGCAGACCAGGGCGGCCAGCAGCCGGATGGTGGTGGCCGGGAGCAAACCGAAGTAGTCCCGGGACACTCGGTCGTGGACCTGCCAGACGAGCGGCACCCGCGCGCGGCGGGCCGCAACCGCTCCCAGCACGAGCGCTTTGCTGCTCTCCGCGACCAATACCCGAGCGCCCAGCTCGCGGACCACGCCTCCGATCGTCCAGCCCAGCCGCAGCAGCGCGAGAAACCCGGTGATCAGCCGCAACGGACCGGATGCTGTGGTCATCGCCCGGCTGTCGAATCGGCCTGTCACCACACGGGTTTCGATCCCGGCGTCGCGGGCACGGGCCATCACCGGGCCGTCCTCGGTACACACCAGCGCCACTTCGGTGCCCTGCGTCCGCAGTGTGCGCAGCAGCCGCAGGGTGGCCAATTCGGCCCCGGAGGGCGCGGCGGTGTGGCCGAGGAAGACGGCGGGCCCACTCATGCGAACTCCCGGTACAGCGCCGCGTGCCGCCGTGCGGCGACCTGCCAGCTGAAGGTCTCCGCGTGGGCGCGGCATTGCGCCGGTGTGGGCCGACCGCCTGCGATCGCCGCGCTGATCCGAGCCGCGAGCGCGGTGGGGTCGCTGGGCGGCACGATCAGCGACGGATCCAGGCCCTGCACGGCGTCGGGCAAACCGCCGCACCGGGTGACCACCGGCGCTCGGCCCGCGGCGAGGGACTCGAGGGCGATCAGGCCGAATCCCTCGAGGGCTATGGTCGGCACCACGGTGAGCGCGGCGGAGGTGTAGCGCACGGCGAGTTCCTGGTCGGGAATCCGGCCGGTGAACTCGACGCTGCCGTCGAGCCCACTCTCGGTGGCTCCGCGCCGGAGATCCGCCTCGGCGCTGCCGGTTCCGACGATGACCAGACGCGCCTCCGGGTGCTCGGCGAGCACGCCGGGCCACGCGCGCAGCAACACATCGATGCCCATCCGGCGCTCCAGCCGCCGCACACACAAGACGACCGGCGGGGACCCGGGGACCGGGGCGGGACGGAACCGGGTGAGATCGACCCCGGGCGCGATCACCTCGATGCGATCGGGCGCAATGCGGTAGTTGTCGCACAGGACGTCGCGAAAGTGTTCGGAGAGCACGACAAAACGATCCGCGCAAACGTATCGCAAACGTTCGATGAGGTATTTGGCGAAGGCTGTGACGGGATGCTGTCCGTGCATTCGGCTTTCCGCCGCCCACGGGCCGTGGAAATGCACGACGAGTGGTAGCCGTCGACCCCGCCGGTCCCGGGCGGCCGGGCCGTAGAGGCAGAAGTGGCGATCCACGACCGTGCCGCGGTCCAAGGCATCGCGAGCGCAGAACGCGGTGCGGGCGCGGCGCAGTGTCGAGCCGCCGACCGGCCCCCACGACCGGGTCCCGCCATGCGTCCGGTCGGGCGGGCCGAACGCGGCGGCCGACATCGAAATCCCTGGAACGTCCAGCAAAGCGCCGTGCAAGTCCGTGAAATATCGGCCAAGGCCGCCGGGCGCGGCGCCGAACCATTCCGATCCGGTCATGTGCACCCGCACCGCGCCGGAAGCGCTCGTCATGACGCGATCCCTTCGTCCCGTTCGCCGGACCGCGGAGTCGTCCGCCGAACTCGTTCACGGCCGGAAAGTATAAGGCTGCCCACCGAATTCATGTTCATGCTGGTCGCGCAGATGTGCGGTAACCGATATCCAGCACTGGGAATTCCGCATCCAGATGCCAACTCGCGGTGAAATGTGGCATAGTTTCGGCAATTACGAGGCAATGTGCGATCGAGATTCTGGCAAAGGGGCAGCTCGGGATGCGGAAACTGTCGGTGTGCGTGCCGGCCTACAACGCGGAAAGAACTCTGTCCGCGACCCTGGACTCGGTGCTGGCCCAAGATCTCGATTTCGAAGTCGTGATCCTGGACAACGCGAGCACCGACCGCACCGGTGACATCGCGCGAGCGCGGCGCGACCCGCGCGTGCGTGTGCTGCGCAACGATCGGGTACTGCCGATCGGCGCGAATTGGGACCGGGCGATCCGGGAATCCACCGGGGACCTCGTGAAGGTGGTCTGCGCCGACGACATCCTGCGTCCCGGCGCCCTCGCCGCGCAGTCGACGGAGTTCGACGACAACGCGGTCGCGTTGTGCGCGGGCAGATTCGACGTGATCGACGAGTCCGGCGACATCCTCGAGACCGGACTGGGGCTGCCGCAGCTGGTCGGCAGGCACGGCAGCCGCCGACTGGCCCGGGTGATCGTGCGTCGCGGACCGGCCGACTTCGGCCCCACCGCGGCCGCCATGTTCCGGCGCGCCGACTACGACGCCGTCGGCGGACTGCGCGGCGACCTCGTATTCCCGATGGATGTGGACCTGTTCGCCCGCGTCGGCAGCCGCGGCGCTTTCGTCGGGCTCGGCGACATCGTGGCCGCGTGGCGGAACTCCTCGTTCAACCTGTGCAGTCGCACGTCGACCCGTAGCAAGCTCACCGAGCAGCTGCGATTCCATCATCGCCTCGGCGCCGATCACCCGGACCTCGTGCGTCCGGCCGACGTGCTGGCTGGTGATCTGCGTCTGGTCCGGGCGTTGGGGACGCGGCTGCGGGTGCGCGCGCGGGGCATGGTCGGCCGCTGAGACAGCCACGACCATCGGCGCGGTGGCCGGTTCGACCGAGTAAGCCGGCGCGTGCGGCCGGAGTCGGCGCATCCGAGGGGTGGTATTCATGGGTACGGCTGTCTTTCGCTTGTGAACTGCTAGCCGGGGCGGACCGGGGGTGTGGCTGTCGGGATGAAGTCACAGGGTGGGGGTTCCGTCGTCCACATCTCCTTTTCTGGGTCCGCGGGGATCGTCCACGAACCAGCGACCGTCGAGTTCTGGAAGTCCGGTCGACACTTCATCCAGTAGGTCGGGCAGCGTCAACAGCACCCGGTCGGGTGCTGCCGCGATCAGATCCTGCGGGCTGATGATCGGGATGTCGGTGCCCGGCATCCGGCGTCCCCGTTTGGCGGGCGCGGCGTCGGCGACTCCGGCGACAAGTCTCCGGTGCGCACCGGCCAGCGACAGCAGGGCAACCGCCCGGGACGCGGCGCCGTAGGCGTAGACGCGCTGTCCGGCCGCGGCCGCATCGATCAGCCAGTTCCGCAGCGCGCGCACATGGTCGTCCACGAACCGCTGGAGTCGGTGCAGCGATTCCGGGGTGATGAGTTCGCGTTCGCGGGCCAGGATCTCCCGCACGGTGCGGTCCGGCTCGGTAGGGCCGCGCCGAGCTGCTACCAGCACCGTCCCGCCGTAGAGGTCGAACTCCCACGCGGTGGTCACGCCCATGCCAGCGGCGGTGAGCGCCAGGCTCAGCGCATGCAGGGAGTAGTACGCGAAATGCCCGTGCCGCAACGCGTTCCACTGCCGTTGTGCCACGATGGCGGCCAGCGAGTGGAACTGCAGCAAGAGCAGACCGTCCGGTGCGGTGGCCGCGGCGCGTGCGGCGAACGCGGCCCGCTGGTCGGGTTCGTGCATGATGCCGAAACAGTCCACGACCAGGTCCGCCCGCGCCGCGTCGGCTTCGGCGCAGCCACGCTCGGCCAGCAAAGGCAGCCAGGAACCACCGTGCGGACTACCGAACTCGATCACCGTGCGCCCGCGCAGCAGACCGGCCGCGTCGACCCGGGCAATCGCATCGGCCGCTTGGTCGCGCAGGGCCCGCGGCTCCACACCACGGGGTTCGGCGGCCACGGTGTCGTCTTCGGCGAGCTGTGCCAGCTCGCAGTGCCGGCACCGCACCATCCGCAGCGGGTGCGTGGTCTCCGCCGGTGTGACCGGCAGTCCCGCGGGCGGGAAATCATCGGCTGCGGGCACCGTCCCGAGATCGAGGACGGTGTGCAGAACGGCGCCGGAGCAGGCGCGGCAGCGGCCGGTCATGACACGATGTCGGTGTGCGTATCGAGCAGACCGACCTGGTCGACGTGGTGGTGCTGGTCCCAGCGCCCGTCCGGGACGACCGGGGCCTGTTCACCCGGACCTTCGATGCCGCGGAATTCGACTCCTATCTGGGGATTCCGGGGATCTCGGCCGGTTTCGTGCAGGACTCGCAGTCCCGGTCGCGCCGCGGGGTCGTGCGCGGCATGCACGGCCGGTCCGGGCGCGGGGAGGCCAAACTGGTCCGCTGCGCACACGGCGCGGTGCATGACGTGCTGGTCGACATCCGGCCGTCGTCGCCGACGTTCGGCCGGACGCAGGCGTTCCGGCTCGACGACGAGGAGTTCCGGCACCTGTACGTGCCACCGGGCTTTCTGCACGGATTCCAAGCACTCACCGACACCGCCGATGTGTGCTACCGCATCGATCGGCCGCACGATCCTGCCGAGGATCTCGGCGTCGCCTTCGACGATCCGGACTTGGCGATCGCCTGGCCGCTGCCGGTGACGGCGGTGTCGGATCGCGACGCGAACGCCGGACGATGGAGCCATCTGCGGGCTATCCTGTCACCGGCGCGGTGACCGCACGCAGTCGCGGGTCCAGAGCGCCGGACGCACGCAGCCGCTGCAGCCGCGCGAGCCGGGTGAATCGCTGGGAGAAGGCATCTCGGGTGAGGCCACGCTCGGTGTACTCGCGGTAGAGTTCGGCGGCGCCGTCAGGCACCGACCACTGCGCCTCGAAACCGAGCACTGCGCGGGCGGCGGAGAAGTCGACCCGGTAGGAGCGGGGGTCGGCGCCGGTCTCCCCGGTGATCAGCAGTCGCGACCCCGGCACGGTGGCCACCACCGACTCGGCGATCTCGGCCACGGTGAGGTTGTTTCGCTCCGTGCCGATGTTGAACGCCTGGCCGGCGACGGCCGACGCCGGTGCGGTGAGGCAGCGTTCGAAGGCCGCCGCGATGTCGCGGGCGTGGACCAGCGGCCGCCAGGGCGTGCCGTCGGAGAGCACCTTGACCGTACCGGTGAGCACGGCGTATCCGACGAGGTTGTTGAGCACGATGTCGGCGCGAGGACGAGGGGAGAATCCGAACGCGGTGGCATTGCGGAGGAAGACGGGAACGAAGTCGTCGTCGGCCAGCGCCGCGACATCGTCTTCGACGCGCACCTTCGACTCGGCGTAGGGGGTGATCGGCCGCAGCGGCGCCGACTCGGTCACCAGTTCGTCTCCCGCTGCACCGTACACCGAGCAGGTGGAGGCGTACAGGAACCGGGACACACCGGCTTCTTTCGCGAGCCGAGCCAGACGCACCGAGGCGCGATGGTTGATCTCGTGGGTGACTTCCGGCGCGAGCGCGCCCAGGGGATCATTGGACAGCGCGGCGAGATGGACGACCGCATCGATGCCGCGGAAGGCGTCGATCTCCACCGATCGCAGGTCGAGGCGCAGGCCCTCCGGGTCGCCGGCGAACTCACCGAGCAGGCAGTCGGCGAACCAGCCCGTGTCGAGCCCGACGACCTCGTGCCCGGCGGCTTGCAGTATCGGAACCATGACGGTGCCCAGGTATCCTTGATGCCCGGTGACCAGGACTCGCATCGTTGTCACTCCTTTTCCCATGAGATGACGGCCTTGTCCACCACGAAGGCTTCGGCGTACTCGGTGCGGCACTGCACGCCGCGGATCCGCGCGGACGCCAGGAACGCGGTTTCGTCGAACCAGTCGCGACCGGTCTGCGACGGGTAATGCCGGTGCAACAGTTGTGATTTCCGCTGGACCAGTTCCGCGTCGACCGGGTGGAATACGGTCGGCGCCGGTGTGTCGACCTCCGCCTTGAGGATCTCGTAGCCGAGGATCAGGTGGTCGCGGAACTCGGTCGGCACCAGCTTCGCGAGCGTGCGGTGATCCTGGTGCGCGTCGCCCGGTTGCGGGGCGAACACCAGGTCCGGTTCACCCGCACGGCGAAACTCCGCTACGGCCGTCTTGATCCGATCCCAGTGCGCCGGCGCGCGTCCGTCCGGGACGTCGAGCACCGTCAACTCCGGTGTCCGTCCCGCACAGAAGGCGGTGAGCGCTGCCCGTTCCTCTCGTTCGCGCTCGGTGCCTGCGCCGGACAGGACCAGCGCGCGCACCCGCATACCCGGATGGGCACGGGTCAGCGACAGCAGCGTGGCTCCCATGCCGATCGGGATGTCATCGCAGTGCGCGCCGAGCAGGGCGATCTCGGCGGGCCGTGGGGAAAGCAGAGCGATCACTGCTCCCACACCATCCATGGCCGGTGTCCGCTGCGGTAGGCCGCATCGAGTTCGGCGCGCTCCTTGAAAGTATCTGCCGGCTTCCAGAATCCGTCGTGGCGGTAGCCGAACAACCGGCCCTGGCCCGCGAGCGTCCCGCAGGCGTCTTCCACCAGATCGCCACCTGGTGGCAGCAGGTCGAATATCTCCCGGCCGAGCACGAAGTAGCCGCCGTTCTCCCACAGGGGCATACGCGCCACGGGAACGATGTCCTTGACCTCGCCGGTAGCACTGAGGTCCACGCAGTGGAACGACGATTGGGGTGGCACCACCAGCAGAGATGCCGCGGCCCCCGAAGCGTGGAACTGGGTGATCATCTCGTCCAGGGGAGCGTCGGTGAGGACGTCGGCGTAGTTGGCCAGGAAGTACTGGTCGTCACCGAGGTGCTCACGCACCCGGCGCAATCGCTCGCCGATGGCCGACTCCACGCCGGTATCGACAAAGGTGATCGTCCAGTCGTCGATATCGCTGCCGAGCAATTCGACCCGGCCGTTGCGGATCACGAAGTCGTTGGAGGCCGACTCGCGGTAGCCGAGGAAGAAATTCTTGATGTGCTCGGCGCCGTATCCGAGGCACAGGATGAATTCGGTGTGACCGTAGTGCGCGTAGTACCGCATCACGTGCCAGAGCAAGGGGCGGGGGCCGACGAGTTGCATCGGCTTGGGCACCATGTCATCGGTGCTGCCGCGCATGCGCATGCCGTAGCCACCGCAGAACAGGACGACTTTCATCGGCGCCGGTTTCCTTTCGACTCGGCTCCGGCCGGCACGGTCGGGGCCGGGGACGCCGGGTCGACCACGTGCAGCTCGGGCAAGGGATAAGCGAGCCGGCCGCCCCACTCGGCGACATGCCGCAGCTGTGCGGTGATCTCGTGCTCGAGATTCCAGGGCAGCACCACGACCACGTCCGGACGATCGGCGTCGAGCCGCGACGGCGGGTGGATCGGGATTCGCGTTCCTGGCGTGAATCTGCCGTGTTTGTAGGGATTGCGGTCGACGGTGTACTCGAGTAGGTCGGGCCGGATCCCGCAATAGTTGAGCAGTGTGTTGCCCTTGCCCGGCGCACCGTATCCGACGACGCGTTTGCGCCGGCGTCGGCAGTCGAGCAGGAACCCGAGCAGCTCATGCCGCACGGACTCGGTGCGCCGGCGCAGCGATGTGTAGCCGTCCGCCGAGTGCAGTCCCGCAGACCGCTCGAGGTCGAGCACGTCCCGCACCCGGTCGCTCACCGCCGCCACGGCGGCATCGGGCCGCACCCACAGCCGGATCGACCCGCCGTGCGTCGGCAGCTGATCGACATCGACCACGGTCAATCCCGCGACAGCGAGCGCACGTTGCGCCGAAAGCACGGTGTAGTACTGGAAATGCTCGTGGTAGATGGTGTCGAATTGGCCGAGTCCGACCAAGTTCAGCGCATGGTGCACCTCGATGGTCAGCATGCCGTCGTCCGCCAGCAGGATGCGTAGCGCACGGGTGAATCCGCGCAGATCCGGGATATGGGCATAGACGTTGTTGGCGACCACAAGATCCGCGGGGCCGTGTTCGGCACGGATCCGGCCAGCCGAATCCTCGTCGAGGAAGGTGGTTTCGGTGGGTACGCCCGACTCGCGAGCCGCTGTTCCGACGTTGACCGAGGGCTCGATGCCCAGGCATCGGATGTCGCGGTCTACGACGTGGCGGAGCAGGTATCCGTCATTGCTGGCGACCTCCACCACGAAGGAGTCCCTGCCCAGCCCCAGCCGGGCGGCCGCGGTGTCGACGAACTCGCCCGCGTGGCGGACCCAGCTGTCGGAGTAGGAGGAGAAGTAGGCGTATTCGGTGAAGGTCTCCTCCGGTGTGATCAGCGCCGGAATCTGCAGCAGCAGGCAGTCGGCGCACACCCGCAAATGCAAAGGGTAGGTCGGCTCGGGCAGGTCGAGCTGGTCGGCGGCGAGGAACGATTCGCACGGCGGCGTGGCGCCGAGATCCACAACGCTGGACAGTCTGCCGGAGTCACAGAGTCGACAGCGCACAGATCCGATCCTTTGCTCGAAACGTCCCGGCCCCGTCGGACCGCCTGTCGCGGCGCACGGAGCATGAGCTGCCCGGCGTATCACGAGATGCGCGCGACGAGAACGTCATTCGTGGTACGGGCCGCACTGTCGCGACCGTCAGCGTACCGACGGCAATATCGGATGGATTACACATCCGCGTTACAAACTGTGATATAGGGCACATTACATATTCACCTTCATGGTGTTATTCCAGATGGGTATCGAGATCGGTCGCCGGGGGGATTCGGATCAGTTAACATCCCGATCACGCTGCTTCGCGCATACATTTGATCGGCGAGAGACGTTGTGACACTTGCCGATCAAATGCCGATGAAGCGCTCGGTAGAGGCGGTCGGGACGCTGCCGGGAAAGACGATCTCCGGATCAGGTAGCAATTCCACCGTTGCCCCAGGAGGGGTGTTTTCTTGATGAAATCGAAGGCTGTCCCGGAATGGACTGGGACCGCCGAAATCCCACGATCCTTCGCGGTCCCGCCGGATACCGTCTCGACCCGCAAGGCCTGGCGATCGGAGTACGTACGCCATCTCGCCATCACCGATTTCGCCGCCGTATCCATCGCTGTGGGGAGTGCGCAGCTGATCCGTTTCAATGGGGGCGGCGCTCCGCCGCTGGCCTGGGAGGGGCCGTATCGGGTCGGTTACACGATGGTTTCCGGGGCGCTGGTCGTGGGCTGGTTCGCGATCCTCGGTAGTGCGGGCAGCCGTGCGCCGCAGCTGGTCGGCAGCGGTGTCGAGGAATTCCGGCGGCTGATGTCGGCGACGATGCACCTGTTCGGCGTACTGGCATTCACGTCACTGGCACTCGAAATCAAGTTCGCCCGAGGATATCTCGCGATCGCCTTTCCGGCGGGTGTGCTCGCGGTGGTCGGTGGACGACTGTGGTGGCGCCACCAGCTTGCCAGGGCACGCCGCCGGGGATGCCATCGTTCGGCCGTACTCGTGGTCGGTACGGCCGAAGCGGCCGCCGCGATGTCCGCGGCGTTCGCCACAGACCCGGGTGCCGGGTACAACGTGGTGGGTGCCTGCGTGCCTGGTGGGCAATCAGGCGATACGCCGCTGGCGTACGCCGGCGGCACGGTGGCGGTCGTCGGTGACGACAGCGCCGTGCTGCGAGCGGTCCTGCACACCCACGCCGACACTGTCGCCATCGGTCCCACCCGGCATCTCGGGCCGACCGAGCTGCGCAGGCTGGCGTGGGAACTCGACGCGCTGGGAGTCGAGTTCATGCTGGCGCCAGGGGCGATCGACATCGCCATATCCCGGCTCACCAATCGGCAGGTCGCGGGAATGCCGATGATGCACATCGCCGAACCGCAGTACGAGCGGGCTCGGTCGGTCAGCAAAACGGCCTTCGACATCGGCTTCGCGACGATGTGCCTGCTGTTGCTGCTGCCGGTGTTCCTCGCGATCGCGATCGCTGTGAAGACTACCAGCCGCGGCCCGGTTTTCTACCTGTCGGAACGCATCGGCCGATACGGCCTGCCCTTCCGCATGATCAAGTTTCGCAGTATGCACGAGCATGCCGACCGATATGCCGAAGCTTTGATCGCGCAGCAGGGTGGAAACCCGGTCTTCTTCAAGATGAAGATCGACCCCCGCGTCACGCCGGTCGGGCGATTCCTGCGCAAGTACAGTCTCGACGAGCTGCCGCAGTTCCTCAACGTGCTGCGTGGCGACATGAGCGTGGTCGGGCCGCGACCGCAGGTTCGGCGGGAAGTCGACACCTACGACCACATGACGCGCCGACGCCTGTTGGTGAAGCCAGGGCTGACCGGCTTGTGGCAGGTCAGTGGCCGGTCGGACCTTCCACTCGAAGACGCGGTGCGGCTCGATCTGTCCTACGTGGAGAACGTGTCCATGCGGATGGACCTGCGGCTGATCGCGCGCACGGTCGGTGTCGTGGCCCGGGGTGACGGAGCGTACTGAAGCCCCCTGATCATGGGGCAGGTGCTGACCGCCGGCGCTGGGCAGATCCCGGCGCGGCAGGCGGCAGCGGGGATCCCCATGAGCACACCGGTGTTGAACTTCAACAAGGTATGCCTGTCGAGGCAATCATCCTGGCCGACCAATTCGTCCGGTCCGGCGGTGCGAGGTGTCGTGGCCGGGGGTATGGAGTCGATGAGCCTTGCCGATGACCGGAGTCCGGTCCCGCCCATCGGCCGGCTCGTTGACAACCAGTTGCCAACGGCCGAGCTTCAGCAGCAGTTCGCTGAGTTCGGCCGGCATGGTGATCATGCAGTCGTGGCCGGTCGGCAACTCCCACACCTGCGCAGCGGAACCGTTGGGCTGTATCGCGGGAACGGCTCGCCGGGTGATGCCCGCTGGAGTAGCGCCGACGCAGTGGATGTGTGTGCGCGGGATCGCGTGCACGGCAGGGTTGTCCAAGTGGGCCGGTTGCTGTAGGCAACGTACCGGCTGATCCGAGAGCATCGTGCGCAGCCAGGCGATGTCCGCCGGGTCGGTGACCCCGAACAGGCCGAAAGGCGCTGGCTGCTCCGGCAGCGGGGGAATGCGCCAGCCGCTGCCCGAGCTTACGGCGAGGTCGATCAGGTGCTGGCTCATGGGTTGGACGTCGACCGCGGTCTCGCCGTCCTCGGGGACCATCGCGTCGAGATACACCAGGTGCGCGATGCGGTCGGGAATCTGGTTGGCGGCCGAGGAGATGACCAATCCCGCGTAGCTGTGCCCAACGAGGACCACATTCGTGAGGTCCTTGTCTTTGATCAGCTCGATGACGTCGGCGACGTGGGTGTCGAGCCCCACGTCGGAGCCGAGAAGATTCGCCTTGTCGCCGTAGCCGGTCAGCGATGGCGCGTGCACCTGATGCCCGGCCGATTCCAGCAGCGGTACCACTCGCTGCCAGCAGCTACCACTGTGCCAGGCGCCGTGGACCAGTAGAAAAATTGACATGATCGTCCTTTTCGACGTGCGGTAGCGCACCGACGCCGGTAGTTACTTTTCATACCTCGGTACACTTTGGGAACCACGATCAGTGTGGTGCGCTGGACATAGACCGGGCAATAAGGCACTTTTCGGTGCCTCGGTTCCCAGGAGGTAACCATGACCGCCACAGCGGGCAGGCCGCCGCAGAGCCACGACGATGCGTGCCGGACACGGGAAGTGCTGGACATCGTCGGGGACAAGTGGTCACTGCTGGTCGTGCGACACCTCAGTCATGGGCCACGCCGGTTCAGCGAACTCAAGCGCGATATCGACGGAATCAGCCAGCGCATGCTCACTGTCACCCTGCGCGCCCTGGAACGCGACGGCATCCTGACCCGGACGGTGCGCAATGTCATGCCACCCCACGTCAGCTACGAACTCACTCCGATGGGCACGAGTCTGCGCGCAGCGGCCCTACCCCTGCTGGAGTGGAGCATTACGCACCTGGCGCACATCGACGCCGCCCGCGCCGAATACGACACACGCGTCGACGCCACGTCCACCTAGTGCGGAACCGGCCCCGCGCGTCTTGCCGCCTGTGCTGACCGACAGTGTGTCCACGGCGCCGACGGCCGCACGTCCATCTTCGCCCGCGGCGCCTGCGCGGCGGTGACCGGGCCCAGCGGCACCGGGAAAACCAGCCCGCCTGGCCGACTTCTGCTACTGCTGCTCAACCCCGGTCTCGGCGCCCGCTCCTCGAGCGAACAGCCCGACAGGTGAACCCACTCGCCCTACGGGTCGTGCGCGGGCGATCGCGCCGGAAGATACAGCGACGCGAGGTGGGCGTGTCTGCTGGGGTGCGGGTCGGCGGGCTGCAAGCATGGGCGCCCATGTCCGGTGCGAAGAAGAAGCCGACCCGCCGCCGTGCCAGCCGATCCGGCGGGGACGTGACCTGGGGCTCACCGCGTGGCGAGGCGGCGTGGGTCGAGGCGATGCGCGCGCACATCTGGCATCGCCGATACCCGCCGTCGTCGGTGATGCAGGCGCTGGGCACACCCTGCGGTCACCCCGTGCCCGCGGCGGACATGCGGGTGTTCGCCGGGCTGGACATCATGATGCGAGTACGCGGCTGGAGTTTTCTCGGGGAATGCTCCGGCCCGGAAGTCCTCACCTGGATCTACGAACCCTCCGACGCCGGCGAAAGCCATCTCGACCGCGGCCTGGAACCGGTCACGACGATCGCGGCCACCCTCGACCGCTCGCTACCGACCGATACCGTGCGCGACTGCGAAGTCGAAGTCCTGCTCGTCGGCACCCCCTACAGCCAAGCCCGCCTCACCGGCCTGACCGGCCTCACACCACACCTCGCGCTCATCGAGGCCCACCGCCCCGGCGACCCCATCACCCTCCCGTTCCCCCTCGGCCGCGCCCGCGCCACCGACCGCGCCCACCAGCCTCATATCGGCGCCGATCGATGATGCGGCAAGGTTGTGACCAGCGATAAGATCATGAACAGGTGGGGGAACCGCAGAAGATTGGATCTCGGAAGGAGATGAGATCGATGGGCCCCTTCGGCCTCGATCTCGGCGTCGGCCTCCACATGTTCCTCAGATGGCTCGCCATCACGTTCGGAATCGGATACGGCCTCAGCTGACGGCGTGGCTCTTGATTCGCGTGGGCTCATCGGCGAGGTGGCAGCACCTTTGCCGGGGCGCTTCGCAGGGCGTGTCGTAGTTCTGTTCGGTCGTCGAAGGCGAGTGTCACGGCGCCGTATGTTTGTACGGGGTCGTGTCCGCGGCCGGCGACGACGAGGACGTCGCCGGGTTGTGCGAGGGCGACGGCCATGGGCGGTGTCGTGCGGTGCGGTTCAGGTTGTCCCACGCACTTCGACGCAGCATTCGCCGTCCCGTGGCGCGAGTACCGCGTGGACGCTGTCGGTGCCGAGCCCGGTGAGTATGCCGGAGCAGAAGGCATGGTTGAGACCGCACACCAGGTCGGGGGCGGTGGTTGCCAGCGGGTGGAAGGGGCAGTTGCGCAGTCGCACGCAAGTCGGGGCTTCGCGGCTGGGTTCGAAGCCGTGTTCGGCGAGCACGCCCTGCATCAGGGTCAGCGCGCGCTCGGCTCCCAGCCGGCCGGGCTTGACCCGTTCCCGCTCGGCGCCACCGAGTTCCTCGCCGCGTCGCCGCGCGACCCGCATCGCCGCCTCGCGCGCGGTTTCGTCCTCGCGCTCGCTCAGCACGGCGCCCATCAGGATCTCGGCCAGCACCTCGTAGCGGCGTTCGGGAATGCTCACCCGGACCTCGGTATCGGTGGGCTCGTAGACCTTCGGGGCGCGCCCGACGCGGCGAACGCCGCCGACTGCCTCGTACCGAGCGCGCAGCAGTCCGGCGTCGACCAGCTTGTCCAGATGGAACGCGGCCAGCTTGCGGGAGATCCCCACCTCGGCGGCGGCTTCGTCCCGGGTGACGGGCCGACGTGCTCGCCGGATGAACCAGTACATCCCGCGCCGCGAATCGTCCTCGAGAACCGCGACGGCGCCGATCGCCGCTTCGTTGGTCACCCGATCACAATAACGCTTATCGAAGTAGGTGAAAACACTCGCATCCCGCCATCACATGCTCTGGGTTGACCTCAGACTCAATTACGCCAATAATTTTTGTCGATACTCGACTCGATGTGGAGGGTGTGATGAGCGGCGAACCGCAACAGGGCAAGCAGCCGGTGAGCGCGGTGCTGACCGGGCCGTACGGGCACCCGTTCCACCCGATCCTGGTGACGGTCCCGATCGGCACGTGGGTCGCGAGCGTGGTGTTCGACCTCGCCTCCCACGTGGTGGCAGACCCGGCGTTCCTGGCCGAAGGCGCGCAGTGGCTGATCGCGATCGGTGTACTGGGCGCGCTGGCCGCCGCGGCGGTCGGCTTCCTGGATCTACTGGGGATCCCGACCGGCACCCCCGCGTTCCGCACCGGCCTGCTCCACATGAGCTTGAACCTGGCCGTCACCGTGGCCTTCGCCGCCGATTTTCTGTGGCGGCGATCCATCGACGACCTGCACCGTCCGGTACCGGCCGGGCCGGTGGCGCTGTCGGTGGCGAGTGTGGCCGCGCTGGCCGTCTCCGGTTACCTCGGCGGAAAACTGGCATACCACTACGGCGTCCGGGTGGCCGACGAAACCACCCAGGCCGCAGGATTCCGGCACTGAACGTCCTTCCATCCGTACTTACAAGGAGCACATGATGGGCATCGCGGCTTTGATCACCTGGCTGTTGACTGCCGCCGGCGGGTTCGTCCTGCTGGGCACGTGGATCGCCAAGGGCGGAACCCGGCAACCGGCTACCACCCACTTGCCACCGCCGGTGGTGTTCGGTCATTTCCTGCTCGCCGTCGCCGGGCTCGTCGTCTGGATCGCGTATCTGGTCGCCGACTCCGACGCGCTGGCCTGGACCGCGTTCGCACTGCTGGTGCCGGTCGCCCTCCTCGGATTCACCATGCTGGCCAGGTGGCTTCCGGTCTACCGCGACCGCACCACCACAGCGCAGGATCCCCCGGCCGAACGACACTTTCCAATCGCGGTCGTCGGCGGGCACGGTGTGTTCGCCGTTGTCACCGTTGTGCTGGTGCTGCTGACCGCTCTCGGCGTCGGTGGGAGCTAGCCCGTGTCACGCCCTGCTCTACGCGTCATCCACGAACCGGTCAACACCATCGACCTGGTCGCCGCCGAACGCGCGGCTGGTGAGTTCCTCACCGCGCTCGGTGTCGGACTCGACGACGAACACCTGCATGCCACCCCGGGGAGAATGGCCCGCGCCTACGCCGAACTGTTCACCCCACGCCCGTTCGACCTGACGACCTTCCCCAACGACGAGGGCTACGACGAACTCGTGCTGGCTCGCCGCATCCCGCTGCGATCGGTGTGCGAACACCACCTGCTGCCGTTCGTCGGCGTCGCCCACGTCGGCTACCTGCCGGGGGAGCGCATCCTCGGACTATCCAAACTCGCCCGCATCGTCGAGCACTTCTCCCGCCGCCCCCAAGTCCAGGAACGACTCACCAAACAGGTCGCCGACTGGCTCGCCGAACACCTGCAACCCCAAGGCGTCGGCGTCGTCATCGAAGCCGAACACACCTGCATGACCCTGCGCGGCGTGCAAGCCACCGGCACCACCACCGTCACCTCGACACTGCTCGGCACCCTGCGTGAAGACGCCCGCTCCCGCCAGGAATTCCTCTCCCTCACCGGAATCGCACCCTGATGCCCACCCCCACATGGCCGCGAGCGCCACCGAACCCGCCGTAGCTCCCGCGGTCGCGGGAGGAAACAGAATTTGCTCAGCAATGGGTCAGGAGGTGATGAACATGATGATGTCACCGATGCTGATGCAGATCGTGGACATGGCGCGCAACATGTGGAACATGATGTTCCCGACCATGCCCATGTAGTGACATCGACCCAGCGACTGGACAGAAAACCACGCAACCACGCGAAAAGCTCTGTCCAGTCCACCCTGCCGGACACCCGCCCGCGCTGCTGGCATCGCAGGCGGTGGGACTATCTCGCTAAAGGTGTTTCCGGCGGTTTCTCTCAGTAGGTTCGGGCGTCGGGCCAGCGGTCGGCGAAGGTGATCGCGAACGCGTTGACCGCGGGCTTCCAGCGCATCGTCCATCGTGCCCGACCGGCGCCGGTCGGGTCGAGCGAACGAGTCACCAGATACAGGCATTTCAGCGCTGCTTAGGTTCAAGGGGTCAATGCAACACCCGTCATGACGAGGGGTTTGTGTTGGGGCGTCCTGCGATTTCGGTTGAACCCGGGCGCGCGGACGATATGGGATCGGGCACTGCCGGCACACCTGGGGTTCGTGCGTTCGCTGCTGGAGGCCCAGGCCTGCCGGCTCGCGGACACCTCGCGAGAGACCGGGTGACCGTCCATCTTCCGATCCATTGACCGGGAATCGACCGGCCGGACAACCAGCGGCCCGCCCCCTTCTGCCCCTGAAACGATCGACGTCGTGAACACCGCCCACCATCCGGAGTCAGCTGTGAGCCATGGGAGTCGTAGGATGTCCACCGAAAGCAGAACCACCGTGCCAGGCCGGGCGGCGCTGCGCCTTTCAGCGGTACTGCTGATAGGCGGGAGTCTCCACTTCATCGCCCCGAGGTTCTTCGATGGCATCATTCCGCCTGTGCTGCCGGGCAATCCACGCGCGTACACTCGCGTGTCCGGAGCAGCTGCACTCGGTGTCGGCACCGGCCTGGCCATTCCGCGAACCCGCCGAATCTCCGCCTTCCTCGCGCGGATATTCTTCATCGCCGTCATGCCGGCCAAGATCCAGATGGCCGTCGACTGGCTACACAGCGACACCAAAACCCGGGCCGTCAAGATCGCTGGCATCATCCAGTTGTTCTGGCAGATCCCCCTCATCACCGAAGCGCGCAAAGCCCAGGGAACCGAGCCGATTTGCCCGCGTTGAGCACGGTGCGGGCCACTCGGCCGCACTCGGGCAACAGTTGAGTACAAGCGAGCGATAATGCCGCTTATCGAGCGGTCGCAGGCATTCCGCGCCGCATGAAAGTGTTCCTCCGGGTGGCGGAGCAGGGCGCATCCCCTAGTTTCGCCGGATGGGCCGCAGAGTTCGGCCCAGCGCTGGCTGCGGGTGTGGTGACCAGGTGCAGCGGTCGGATGCACACCCGAAACCATCACCACAGCAAGCGCATTCGCTGCCCGCGCTTCCCCGGCGGGTGTCGGAG
Source organism: Nocardia gamkensis NBRC 108242 (assembly GCF_001612985.1). Lineage (GTDB taxonomy): Bacteria > Actinomycetota > Actinomycetes > Mycobacteriales > Mycobacteriaceae > Nocardia > Nocardia gamkensis. The sequence continues at coordinate 85,964 of NZ_BDBM01000031.1, forward strand.
AACGGACGAAATCGGACAGTGGAACGCTGGCCCGAGGGCTGATGGTGCGAGTTAATGGAAGGTGCGGGCCCGCAACCGAATCCGAGTAATCGCTCGGGGAGCATCATCAGCTAGGAGGGCTGCGTTATGCCTATTTCACCGAATCAGGGGTCGACCGGGGGCGGGACCACGGTCACCATCACCGGCACGAACCTCGCGGGCGCCACCGCGGTGCGCTTCGGTTCCAAGTCGGCCACCATCACCGCCAACACGGCCACGTCGGTCACCGTCATCTCTCCCTCCGGAGCGGGAACGGTCCCGGTGACCGTGACCACTCCAGGGGGGACCAGCAACCCGCTGTCGTTCTTCTATGTCGGGGCGCCGTTCAAGGCCGCATTGTCCCCGGTTTTCGGTGTCACCGCGGGCGGTGACACGGTGACCATCACCGGGACCGGCCTGTCCACGGCCACCGCGGTGGCGTTCGGCGCCAACTCCGCGACCCCGACGGTGGTCAACGACGGCACGTTGACGGTGACCGTGCCCGCGGGCGCGGCGGCCGGGCCGGTGGGTGTCAGCGTCACTACCGCCGGCGGCACCAACAACGGCCTGTCCTACACCTATGTCGACGCGCCCACCATCGGGACCCCGTCCCCGGCTTCGGGTCCGACCTCCGGCGGCACCGCGGTGACCATTCCGGGCACCGGCCTGACCACCACCCAGTCGGTCACCTTCGACGGTGTCGCGGCACCGTTCTCCGTCATCGCCGACACCTCGGTCACCGCGGTCACCCCGCCGGGAACCGCTGGTGCCGTCGATGTCGTGGTGACCACCAGCGGAGGCAGCGTCACCGGGACCGATGCCTTCACCTACGTCGCCGGACCGGGTATCTGACCTGGTCATCCGCGCGGCGCAGCGCGGTCATCGGATGACCGCGCCGCCCGGCCCCCGGGGCAGGCAAGCCACCATCTGCCTGCCTGGGGGCCGGATCCCCGTCGGCACCGCGAGTTGCCTTGCCCGAAGATCCTGCCACGGCTGGGCGGGGGCCGTGGTCCGCTTGTGAAGGAGCATGTCTCATGGCCCCCACCATCACCTCCCTGTCCCCGACCGGGGGACCCACCGCGGGGAACAACAATGTCACGATCACCGGCACGGGGTTCAGCTTCGTGACCAGTGTGCGGTTCGGCACGGTGGCAACGACTTTCACCGTCGACTCCAGCACGCAGATCACCGCCATCGCCCCACCGGGAGGGGGGACGGTGCAGGTCACCGTCATCACCAGCCCGGGCGGCACCAGCAACGGCGTCCCCTACACCTACGCCGGGGTGCCCACGCTCAGCGGCGTGAATCCCGGTCAAGGACCACTCACCGGCGGCAACACCGTCACCCTCACCGGCACGGGCCTCACCGGCGCCACCGCGGTCACCTTCGGCACTACCGCGGCCACCTCCTTCACCGTCGTGTCGGCCACGCAAATCGCGGCCATCGCGCCACCCGGCTCCGGCACGGTGCAGGTCACCGTCACCACCCCGGGTGGCACCAGTAACGGTGTCTCCTACACCTACATCCCGGTCCCGACCCTGAGTTCGATCACCCCGAGTTCGGGTCCGGCGGCCGGGGGAACCACGGTCACTCTGACCGGTACCAATCTCACCGGCGCGACAGCGGTCACCTTCGGCGCTACCGCGGCTACTTCGTTCACCGTGAATTCCGGCACTCAGGTCACTGCTGTAGCCCCGCCGGGGTCGGGGGCGGTGCAGGTTACTGTCACCACTCCTGGCGGTACCAGTAACGGTGTCTCCTACACCTACGTCGCGGTCCCGACCCTCACCTCCATCACCCCGAGTTCGGGTCCGGCGGCCGGGGGAACCACGGTCACTCTGACCGGTACCAATCTCACCGGCGCGACAGCGGTCACCTTCGGCGCTACCGCGGCTACTTCGTTCACCGTGAATTCCGGCACTCAGGTCACCGCTGTAGCCCCGCCGGGGTCTGGGACGGTGCAGGTTACTGTCACCACCCCCGGCGGCACCAGCAACGGCGTCCCCTACACCTACGTCGCGGTGCCTTCACTGAGCGGCGTGAGTCCCAGTCAAGGGCCCACTGCGGGCGGCAACACGGTCACTCTCACCGGCACCAATCTCACCGGCGCCACGGCAGTCACCTTCGGCGCCACTGCGGCTACTTCGTTCACCGTGAATTCCGGTACTCAGGTCACCGCCGTCGCCCCGCCCGGCTCTGGGACGGTGCAGGTTACTGTCACCACCCCCGGCGGGACCAGCAACGGTGTCTCCTACACCTACATCCCCGTCCCCGCTCTCACCTCCCTTACTCCGAACTCGGGTCCAGCGACCGGGGGAACCACGGTCACTCTCACCGGCACCAATCTCACCGGCGCGACAGCGGTCACCTTCGGCGCCACCGCGGCCACCTCGTTCACCGTGAACTCCAGCACCCAGATCACCGCCGTCGCGCCACCCGGCTCTGGGACGGTGCAGGTCACTGTCACCACGCCCGGCGGGACCAGTAACGGTGTCTCCTACACCTACATCCCCGTCCCCGCTCTCACCTCCCTTACTCCGAACTCGGGTCCGACGGCCGGGGGAACCACGATCACTCTGACCGGCACGGGATTGGCAACGGCCACCGCGGTCCGATTCGGGGCGACCGCGGCGTCGTTCACCATCGTCTCGCCAACGCAGGTCACCGCCGTCGCGCCACCAGGGTCCGGGACGGTGCAAGTGACCGTCAGCACTCCTGGGGGTACCAGCAACGGGATCTCCTACTCCTATGTCGCGGTGCCTTCGCTGAGCGGCGTGAGTCCCAACCAAGGGCCCACCGCGGGCGGCAACACGGTCACCCTCACCGGCCTGAACCTCACCGGCGCCACGGCGGTGACCTTCGGCGCCACGGCGGCTGCCTCGTTCACCGTCGTCTCGCCCACGCAAATCACCGCGACAGTTCCGCCGAGAACCGCTGGCGCTGTGAATATCACCGTCACCACCTCCGGTGGCGCGGCCACACTGCCCAGCTCCTACTTCTACCTCGACATTCCAGCCCTTACCGGCATTTCACCCAGCTCGGGGCCACTCGTCGGCGCAAACACCATCACTCTGACCGGCACCCACCTCCTGGGCGCCACCACGGTCAAGTTCGGTACCGCCGCCGCGACTGCCTTCACGGTGGTCTCCGACACCCAGATCACCGCCATCGCCCCTACGGCAGCCGCCGGGACGGTGCAGGTCACCGCCACCACACCCGGCGGCGTCAGCAACAGTGTCTCCTACACCTATCTGACCGCACCCACCATCACGAACCTGAACCCGAATCAAGGACCCACCACCGGCGGCAACACCGTTACCATTACCGGCACCAACCTGGCCCAAACCACCACCGTGCGGTTCGGCACCACACCGGCTGCGTTCACCGTCATCTCCGACACCCTGGTCGTCGCGGACGCCCCACCCGGGGCCGCCGGACCGACCAACCTCACCGTCACCACCCCAGGCGGCACCAGCTCAGCAGCGACCTACACCCGAGTCTCACCACCCGCCATCTGACCACTTGGGAGTCTGGTGGCAGGGCGGAATGTCTTGCTGCCCATGGCCAACGCAACGTAGTGCACCGCGCACGGAACACTGCAGTCCAGCAGCCGCCGCCCGTGAGGCAGCCCCCGGTGGGAACAACTGCTTCATCCGCGACAGGTGAGGTGGAGGCCGCAGCGCCCACTCACGATGGTTCCATGGCCGAGTCATCGAACCTGGGTCCGGTGGAGGTGGTGGTTTTCACCTTCCCCGGTGCGCGCGTGAGCGAGCACGTCCGGGCGGGTCTGTCGGGTGTCGTCGAGGGTGGATATGTCACCGTGTTGGATCTGGTCTATCTCGCCAAGGACGCCAATGGCTACCTGCGGCGAGTCGAGGTCGGAGACGAACTCGAGGAGATCGGCTTGGCCGGGGTGCGGGTGCAGGCTCTCGGCCTGCTCACCGAGCAGGACCTGGCAGCGGTGGCCGGGGCGATGCCGGTGGCCACCTCGGCGGTCGTGGTCGTCTACGAGCAGACCTGGACCCGCGCGATCGCCGATCAGATCGCCGGGTCCGGTGGCGAGCTCGCCCTTCATCTCCAGATGCGGTGCCCGAACTCATGCCAGGCGAACCCGTCCGTGGCGTCGATGATTCTCGGCGCGCGGGCCGACACACCAGGACTGCTGGCCACCAGCGGCGTCGCCGTCGCGGCCGACAGCGGCCGGACCGCACACGCGATCACCGAACGAACCCGGCACATCGCCGCAGCTCACACCAGCCTCGGGTAACACGACCACCCGCACCCCGCGGCCACTGCCGGGCTCGAGACCGAGGGCCACGGCGATTCGAACCACCACCGCATCCCAGCGAGAACACCCATCCAACGGCGGGTGTTGAGAATCGAATCGGTTCTCCGACATCCCTGGGGGTTTTCACCCGTTAGAGGTGATCCATGCCCCTGGGAGGTGCTCATAACCTGTGGTTGAGCACCACGTATAGGTGGGAGCCACTGTACGGGTCTGCCGTGTGCGCTGACTCGTTCGACCGGCTCAGCGCGACACGGCTCGGGAATCTCGGATGATCTGGCCGGGTTCGTGTCGTCGATGGCAAGGCCCAGTGCACGATCTTGTTGGAGGGGCAATGACCAGGACCGATTCACAGAACTTCACCACCCTGCTCGACACCATCGCCCAGCGCCGCAACGCAAGCGACGGCACAGTTTCGGCGGAGTCCTCCACGCACATCCCCGAGGTCAAAGCGGCGAATGTTCCGCAGGAGGTCAAAGACGCCGTTCAACCCGCCGAGACCGGCATGCTCGAGCAGCTCGGCCACACCGGCGCCGCCGCGTACACCTACGCTCAGCGCGTCCTCGCCGGTGACATCTCACGCGAACAGTTCGAGAACCTGATCAGTCAACTGATGGACAGCGCCCAAACCCAGTTCCATCAGCTGCAGGACTCGACCGTGGCAAAACTCAAAAGCCTCGGCAACCAGCACCCCGACTGGCAGCAGGCGATCCTCTCCGTATTCCAGGCGGTCAGTGACCTTCTTATCGAGGTGCTGAACAAGGAATTCGGCTTCCTCACAACACTGATGACGGATACGCCCCAGCAGGCAGGTCAGGTGAACGGATTTTTCAGCGGCCTGGTGCGCTACCTCGAGGACGGGTGGAGTCAGATCGTGGGGTGATACCGGCAGCTCGGCGTGGGCTCGATAGGTCGAGGTAGTGCCTATGCTGCGCAGGGCGTAGAAGAGGTGGTCTCATATCGGGGTTGCAACGAACAGCTCGTCGTAGTCACTGTTCAGCTCAACCTTCTGCCGTCGTTCCTGTTCACGATTGCCAGGCTCACGAATAGCATTCGCGTACCGCGCCGCGGTCCGCGGCCGGGCACGCGTGCGTCCGGACCGGGTACTGGCGGACAAGGCGTATTCCTCGGCCGCCAACGATGCCGAGATCGGCCATGTTCTGCGTGACATGTTCATGCAATGCCGGATCGTCGATGGCATGGTCGATGAACTCGGTGCGGACCAGGCCCGGGGAAATCGATGTCGTCCGCAGCACGCCGTCGGTGCTCTCCTGTCGCAAGCTTTCCAGGAGAGTGCGGACTGCGTTCTTCGTTCCGGCGTACACCGCTTGTGTGGGGACGATTTTCAGGCCGGAAACCGACAGGACCGTGACCAGGTGACCACCGCCCTGAACACCGGTAGCGCTGCGGCGATACCGTGCAGAACTCCCTTGACGTTCACATCGACCATCGCCGACCATCCCTCGACGTCCAGGTCGGCGATAGGGCTGATTTGCTGATCCCGGCGTTGCCCACCAGAACGTCCAGCCGCCCGAAGCGCTCGATAGCCACGGCGACGAGCGAGTGGAGGTCTTGGGGATCGGTGACGTCGACCCGCGCGGCGGCCGCCTGCCCACCGGCGGCTTCGATCTCGGCGACCAGCCGTTCCAGCCGGTCGGTGCGCCGGGCGCCCAGCACGCAACCGCGAACGGATCCTCCGAGCAGCACGCGAACTCGTGCGCGAGCCGGGGGAACTGAAGCTCAACGCGGTCGCGAAGGCCTGCGGCATCGGCCAAGGCACGCTCTATCGGCATTTCCCGACGCGAGAGGATCTCCTCGCCGAGGTATACCGCCATGAAGTGGACGAACTGGTCGCTGCGGCGGCCGGCTGCACGGCGCACCCTCGCCTGTCCGCTGGTGACCGGCTCCGACAGCTCGACCCGAGCCGAGGAAGGCCCCGATGGACTGCGCCCCGCAGTCCCGGCCCCCATCGCGATGCAGCTAAGTTCGGGTCTTCAGGCTGGTGACCTGTACTTCGAGGTCGCCCCGAGTTCCCCCGGATACTGCGACCAGGCCCAACCAGGTGCTTGCGCTCACGTTCGAGGGGGGAGCGCGACGGCGAACGCGCCCTTTCACAGAGCCACTCTTCGGCATTTCGAACCCGACTTCTCCGACGCCGTGCACACCAAGCAGTGCCAGCGGAACAAGAAGGACCCGCGGGCTGCGCCTTCGTCTCGGACTCCCCGAGGCTTCGCCCGCCGTACCGCGGCGCGTTGGACTTCGGTATACGCGGCGGGTTGACCTTCGGTGTATTCGATGACGGCATGCCAGTTCTCGTGCGCTACAACAGGGCGTGGACAACTGGGAGAGGATCGAGCATCCCTGAGGGGTACGCCTGGCACCTCGAAAAGACGCTCACTCAACGCATCCAGTGCATTGTTGAGGAGTATGCGTCCATCATGTCGACCGTCCCAGGGGGGTTGTTGTCACGAAATTCCCGAGGTGTGGGCCTCGGATGATCAGGTAGCGGGGTCGCGGTGGCTTGTCAGCCAGGTTGATCGTGTCGGTGGCGGGGTTCGTTCTGCGGTGGCGGTTTCCGGTGGTGGTACGGCGGGCCAGAGTGCGCGGAGTCCACGCTCTAGTGCGGTGAGGTTCCAAGATCCCAACCATGGCGTAGCAACATTGCAATACATTTTGTTGCTGTGTAGTTTGGTGGCATGGCCCCCACCGATGACGCGACGAAGCGTCTCTACCGCGACGAGGCGCACGCGATCAACGCTCGCGATGTGCGTTTCGACTTCGATTCGGTGCCGATGCACTACATCCCCGGTGAGGTGCTGGCGACCCACATCGTCAACGTCATGCACCTGGTGCTGCCAGTGGGGGAGCGGGCGATGGCCGCCGCGCTGTCGGAGGCGCTGCCCTGCATCGAGGACGAGCGGCTGCGGGAGGAGGTGGTGGGATTCGTCGGGCAGGAGACGATGCACGCCAACAGCCACGAGGCCGCGCGCCGCCACCTCCAGTCCATCGGTCTGGGCGTGGACTCCTACGTCGCCGAGATCGCCTGGCTGGTCGATCGCGTGCTGGGTGATCACGGGCTGGGCGGACGTGCGAAACAGCAATGGCTCAAAGAGCGGCTGGGCTTGTTCGCCGGTATGGAGCACTACACCGCGGTGCTGGGGGAGTGGCTGCTCGATGCCGAGGTCCTCGAGGCCAGGGGTATGCATCCGGCGATGCTGGATCTGGTGCGCTGGCATGGCGCCGAGGAGGTCGAACATCGCAGCGTAGTCTTCGACGCCTACATGTATCTGGATGGCGGTTACGCCCGCCGGGTCCGTACCGCGCTGCTGGCCGCCGCGACGCTGCTGCCGTTGTTCGTCTTCTCCGCCGAACCCGACGCAGACCGCACCCACGTCGTGTGGAGGATCGACTTCGACATCACCACTCCACTCATCGGCGCAACCCTCACCCGGCTGGGGCATGCACTGCTGGGCGTCGGATTCCGGCTGATCCTGCACACCGCCGCCCGCGAAACCACCCGCGCGCCACGCTGATACCGGCTGTCCCGGCCAAGACGCAGTGAACTCCCTCCCGCGGCGCCTGGGCGGCATCCTCGACCGGATACGGCCGGTCGTGTCGGCAGGGTCTGGAGAAAGTGGTCAACCAGGTTCTGGGCTTTCACGACCACCGGGTCGCTTCACGTTCATCCCCTGGCGGACGAAGGTGCGCGGGAAACGCCGCCACTTCGCAACCTGCCGGGTCCGCAGTGCCACTGCGACCATCCATCCGTCATTGCGGCTTGCGATGTGACTGCTCTGCTACCCAGGCCGCGATCTGCGCCCGCGAGGTGAAGCCCAGTTTGGCCAGGATGTGCTCCACGTGTCCTTGCGCCGTGCGTTGGGCGATCATCAGTCGAGCGGCGATTGCCCTGTTGGTGAGGCCTTCGGCGACGAGTTCGGCGACCTGACGCTCGCGTTTCGTCAATGTCACCGAGTAGCGATCCGTCGGTGTGACGCGAGCTTGCTGGCCTAGCACGAACTCGACCGCAGCGTCGAAACTCATCGCCGATCCGTTTCGGCGCTCCGCTTTGTATGCTCTCGTCCCCAGAACCTGGACCGCGCGATGCTCGCATTCCTCGTGATACTTGGATAGAGCGGAAAAAACGATTCCGGAACCGCCTAGCGAACGCCCGAGTTGCTCGGCGATACCCAGCAGAACGGCGGCGCGCCGGGCGTCGCCGTCCTCGGCGGCGATCCAGGCCAGAACCTCTGAGCTGATCGCGGCTACGATCGGGTCGATCACCAGCCGCGACAGTTGAACAGCGTTCCCCAGATAGTGCACAGCGCGATCGGACTCACCCTGCAGCCAGTAGGTAAGTCCCTTCACTCCTTGCACATAGGATTGGTAGACCGTCTCGCCATGGGAATCGGCGATGGCCAGCGCCTGTTCGACACGCGCGAGCGCTTCGCGCGTATCCCCTTGCAGAGCGTAAGCCAGTCCCAGCGCGAGCAGTGCCCTCGAATGCGTCGTGAGTTCACCGCGGGCGCCGAATGTATCGGCGGCATCTTTCATGAGAGCGCTGGCACGGATCGGATCGCCGCAGACCAGAGCGATGAAGCCGTCGGCGTACGCAAGCAGGGCACCGCTGATGGGCTCGGCCGTCCGTTCGGCGAGTACCCTGAGCTCGGCCAGCCGGGAAGTTGCGGCCCCGAAGTCCCCGAGCGTCGCAGCCAGCATGACAGCCGCCACCAATGCCTTGGCTCGATCTGCGTTCGGTATGCCCGACGACCGGCTCAAGGCGCGGTCACACCAGCGACGCCCCTCGCTGGGCCGGCCGCGCACCAGCCAGAATGGAAACAGTGCGTGCGCTATGCGCAGAGCGTGTTCACCTTGCTCTGTCAGGCTGGACTCCATCGCCTGTCGTAGGTTCGGCAGTTCCCGCTCCAGGCGGGCGATCCACTTCAGTTGGCGTGGGCTCATCCATTCGGCTTCGGCAGTGATCGCCAGCTGCTCGTACCAGTCCCGGTGACGACGAGACAGCTGCGGGTAGTCCCCAGTGCCTTCGAGTTGGTCTCTTCCATACTCCTGCACGGTCTCGAGCATTCGGAACCGGACGGTGTCATCGACGTCTTCGCGTATCAAGATCGACTTGTCGACCAGCGCAGAGATCGAATCGAGCAACTCCGGCTCGGCCAGATCAGCGCCGCACACCTGCTGGGCGGCGTCGAGTTCGAAACCTCTGGCGAACACCGACAGTTGATTCCACAACCGTTGCTCGGTCGCGGTGCAGAGGTCGTAGCTCCAGCCGATGCACCACCGCAACGTCTGCTGTCGCGTCGGTGCGCCCCGCCTGCCACCGGTCAACAGGGTGAAACGATCCGTCAGCCGCAGGAGCAGTTGCTCGGGTGACATCATGCGCAGCCGCGCGGCGGCCAGCTCGATCGCCAACGGCAGCCCGTCCAATCGGCTGCAGATACCGACCACACTGAGTCTGTTGCTGTCGGTCAGCTCGAAGCCCGGGACTGCTGCGGCAGCTCGCTGGGCGAACAGCGTCACCGCGTCGAATGCGGCCAGGCTCCGTAACGACGGTGAAGATAGTGGATCCGGAAACGTCAGCGGCGAGATCGCGACGACCGATTCCCCGGCGATACCCAACGCTTCACGACTGGTCGCCATGATCCGCAACAGGTGGCCGGCTTGCAACAGAGACTGGGCGAGCTCGGCGACCTCTTCGACGACTTGTTCGCAGTTGTCCAGCACCAGCAGTCGCTGGCGTGTGGAAAAAAATTCCACCAGTACCTCGAGCATGGGCCTGCCGGCATGGTTGCGCAAACCCAGCGCGGCGCCGATGACATCGACCAATGACGCGGCATCGCGCAACTCACCCAACTCCACCAGCCACACCCCACCCGGGAAATCGTCTTGAACCTTGTGGGCAACGTGTAGCGCGAGCCGTGATTTGCCGATTCCCCCTATCCCGGTCAACGTGATCAGGCGCGATCCCGACAACAGGTTCTTCACCTCCGAAACCTGGGTCCGCCGACCGACAAAGCTGGTCAACTCCAGGGGCAGATTGCCCGCAATCGGGTGTCGCGGTCGCGCGATTCGATCGGAGACGATGTCATCTTGGAAGGCAGGTGCGGCGCCTGGAGACGATGCGGGTGTTGCTCTCGTGTCTTCGGGCAGAACCATCTCGTCGACGGTGAAACCGTGCGCGAGCTGAACCCGCTGCAACTGCTCACCCAATTCTGCGGCGGTAGGGCGGTCCCGCGGTTCACGTGACAGGGTCTTCTCGATGACGGCACATACGTCCTCTGCGAAGCCGCTCTCACGCAGGTCTGGAACCGGCTGGGTCGTGAGCCGCACGAACTGCGCGACCACCTCCTCGCCTCGCCGACGTTCGAATGCCGCATGCCCGGTCAGGGCGCAAAATAGCGCGGCACCCAGGCCGTATACATCTGACTCGCGACTCGGGCCAACCCCGCCGAGCACCTCCGGCGCGGTGAACGCCGGTGAACCAGTGAACGCGCCGGTTTCGGTTTCGAACCCGCCAGCGATGCGGGCTATGCCGAAATCTGTCAATGCGGGCTCACCGTAATCGGTGAGCAGAATGTTGCCCGGTTTTATGTCCCGGTGCAGAACCCCGGCCTGATGCGCCGCTTCCAACGCGCCCGCCAGTTTCACACCGAGACGGAGTACCTCCTCCACCGAGAGCGGGCCATTGTCTCGGATCCTCGCGTCGAGCGATCCCAGGCGGTGAAAGGGCATCACCAGGTACGGACGCCCTGTCTCGGTTTCGCCGACGTGCAGAACGCCGACGAAATTCGGGTGCCCGGTGAGGCGAGCCATCGCCCGCTGCTCGCGGAAGAAACGCTCCCGGTCGTCCTCCAGTTCGCCGGTCAGAACCTTCACCGCCACCGTACGATCCAACGCCAGCTCGGTGCAGCGGTAGACGACGCCGAAGCCACCGCGACCGACCTCCTCGGCGTCCGCGAACCCCGCAGCGCTCAACTCCGTGACGATGTCTTCGCCAACATCACGCTGTGTCGTGAAGGGATCGCTTTCGGTCATTTCTACTCGCGACTCACCGGTGGTCGCATACCAGTCAGAATATCGCCGCTCGTACCCTCGGTGGTACGGCAGAACTCCACATCGGCCGTCAGCGCAGGTGGAAACGCCGCCTGTCCCTGGCCACGGCTTTCGATCCTCTCCGACGCGGTGACCCGAAGTCGTCGCTGGGGGTCGGTCGTCAGCGCTGTGCAGGACATAGTGGCCGCACGGGCGGCGGCGACCTAGCTTGCGAATTCGCGGTGGAGTTCGGGAAGGAACGTGGCCAGATGGTTCATTTCCTGTCCGCAGTGCAGCAGAAGCTCGCGGGCCATATCCAGCCCGAGCATCAGATCGGCGGGATCGGCAGCGGCTCCGCGCGCTACCGCCCGCGCGGCCTGCCCCGCATCGGGAACGCGCGGGCCGTACAGATTCAGATAGAACCGACTGCGCATCTCGCACCCGCCGGGCACGGGGCGGACCTGATGCGCCAGCCACCCCACATCCAGCGGAGCCACGCTGCTGCCCACCCGGCCGGAAATGATCGTGTGACCATCGGGCACTTCCAGGCCCAGCAACGCCGGGTCATGAAAGCTGATGGCCAATTGCTGCAGCTTGGCGCCGATGTACTCATCGACATAGACCGTGTTGCCGATGTACTTGTCACGGTCACCGAGCCCCGACCCGCTCCGCGACTGCGCGGCACCGACATACAGATGGGCATCGGGATGCCAGAGCTTATAGCGAGCCGACTCGGCGATATGCCAGCCGAACCACCAGTCCCACATCGCCGCACTGACCCTCGGCATCACCGTCCGCACGGCAACCCACATCACGCCCGAGCGCGTATGCCCGTATCCGGTCTCCACCGGGGAGTATCCGCTCGGGCTCAGATCGCTGGGCAGACAGTCGAACTCCGGAATCAGCTGCGGATCGGTCGCCGGCCCCGCATAGGCCACGGCGACCTCCGCGGGTGCGGGCAGCGTGCGCTCGGTGAAGAACCGCGCATAGGGCAGGAGCCGGTCCTCGGGGCAATACCCCCGATAACGCGTCTCTCCCCCAGGGGCGGCATGCCCGGCGCCGGTCGATTCTTCGATCATCAATATCGCCCCCACAGTCGTGATCATCGACAACATCGCGCGCCGCGACATCCACCAGCTTCTCAACACGCGTTGAGGTTAGAAGAGGTGCGTCGGCACCGCTGGCTGTCGACCCAGCTCTGTGACACACCACAGGCCCTGAGCTCGCGCACTGGCCGACACCCCACATGACCTCGCCCGCCAGCGCCTGACGACGGTGCCGATCCGGGCTCTCCGCGACAAGGCGTCCATGCCTGTCGGCCCGTCGCTGCCGGTGCGTTCACCGACGCGAACGTCGCGTGTGCCCGGTTCCCGCGGCACCGGATCACAACTGCCGGCTTCGAGGCTGCGTCTCGATCACGCCGGTCGCTGGTCGCGCCTCTGGCTTCCACCCGTTTTCGACAACCAGCAGCGATGGCGCCGCCGCAGCTGCGCTCTACGATGCCGTCATGAGCGAGCCCCCCCGTCCGGACGTGGCCCGGCGGCGCCGCAGCATCGCCTCGGCGGCGATCGATGTGCTCGCCGACCACGGCGTGCGCGGCCTCACCCACCGGGCAGTCGACGCCGCGGCCGGGATGAGCCCAGGCGCGGTCAACTATCACGCGCCCACCCGCGGCAAGCTCGTCGCTCTGGCTGTGGAAGAGCTGTTCTCCCGCGACTACGAACTCGTTGTCACCCATTTCACCGATGTGTCGGCCCTCGACCCGACCTCGATCCCGCAACTGGCCGAGTTCATGGCCTCCTTCATCGAAGCCATGACCACCGGACCGGCACGTCGGCGGGCTCTGGCAAGACATCTACTACTGGGCGAGGCCCAGTTCCACCCACAGCTGCGGGACCTGTTCGATCAGCAACGCCGCGCCTTCGTGCAGTTCACCCAACGGCTACTCGAAACGCTCGAGGTGCCCGAACCCGCTCTGACCGCCGAGACCGTTACCGTCGTCGTCGACGGACTGATCCAACGCCAAGTCATGATCGGCGCCGCCCCCTTACCGCCGGCCGAACTGTGTCAAGTCCTCACCCGACTGCTACAGCCCTGGAACCAATGATGCTGATCGTGCCCGATGGTCGCCGTGGCGACGCCGGCAGGTAATCGGCATCAAGTTCTGACGGGCAAGCAGTGGGAGTTGCTCGACCTGCTTCTACCGAAATTCGATGGCCACGATCTGGTGCCACCCCTCACGCAGCGAAGCCGCAGCCTGGTGTGCCTCGGAACGAAAGCGAACCAGCAGGACACCCGCTCATGAGTGGGTTTCGCGCGCTGTTCGGTGTGGCGGCCCGCGCGCCGAGGTTGGCCGGGCACATGCCGTACTACGCAGTATGGGAACGAGGGTCATTACCGATCGGGAGGATGACGGAGCGCGGATGAGTACTGAGGGGAAGGTGCGATGACCGTCGTCAACGGTGACGAGGCGGAGATCATCAGGCGCCGTATCCTGGACGCTGCAGCCGAACGTTCATGAAGCAGGGGTTCCTGGGGAGTCGCCGACTGTTTGCACGAGCGCTTTGGCCGGGTCACCGTCGACGCCGAGCTTCACCATGCGGAACACGCTCACCCCGCCCGCGACCAGGTGAATCAGAGAGCCCTCCTCGAACTGCACGAGTCCGAGCCCAGCGAACAACACCATCCGGTCGGTATTTGCCCGAGATAGGCTCAATGGTGTGTCTATCCCAGCACCGATGCTGGCGACCGCCGGGAGGCCGCCCGATAAACCAGGCCGTTGGGCGATCGAGATGAAATGGGACGGGATGCTTCTCTGAACTTGGCAAGTCTGCGGGACGGTCTGCCGATGACGAGCAGGGGAACCGTGGTGTCGCCGCCTCTCGCGGCGGGGAGGTCAGTGTGGTTCGGGGCGGTGGGCGGGAAGTAGTCCTGCGGCCAGGGCGCGGGTGGCGACGCCTGCGCGGCTGCGGGCGTCGAGTCGGGTGATGATGCGGCCGACGCGGTCTTTGATGGTGTGGATGCTGAGGTGTACTCGTTCGGCGATTTCTTGGTTGGAATAGCCGTCGGCGACGAGTTCGATGATGGTGATGTCGGTGTCATCCATGCCGGCGTTGCGGGCGAGTTCGGTTTTGAAGGTGTTCTCGACGATGTCGAGGACGCGTTCGATGTGGTGGGGTTGGCTGGAGACCTGGCTGCTGAGGAAGCTGAGTCGGCGGTAGATGTCCATCGCCGTGCGTTGTTGGTCTTCGATGATGGCCAAGCGGCTGGTCTTGTCGGCGAGTTCGGTTTGTAGGCGTTTGATTTCGGTGATGTCGCGGCCGATGCCTTGGCGGCCGATTATTCGGCCGTCTCGCAGGACGCTGCCGGCGTGGACTTCCATTTCGCGGATCTGGCCGTCGGGGCGCAGGATCTTGGTCTCGAAGTACGGACTCGTTCCGGGGTTGGCGATGCCGCGGTGGAACTGGTCGAGCGCGGTCTGTCGCGCGTCGGGGGCGATGACTTCGGAGAAGTGGTGGCCGAGGAGGTCGGTGAGTGGTCGTCCGAACATTTCGGTGCCGGCTCGGTTCAGGTAGAGGAAACATCCCTCGGCGTCGAGGACGTAGACGACGTCGACCAGACGCGCGAGGAGGCCCTCGTAGTCGAGCGAGGGGATCTGACCTGCCATTGCGCGACTCTACGAGACGGAGGGGCCGAATGGTCCAGCGACTCCTCCGAGTCTGCGCGACCCGTTTCGCGGAACCGCTCGATCTCGGATCCGCCACCAAAGGGGGTCACCGCACGACTTGCGGGGGTGTTCGGCGGTCGATAACGCCACCGAGGATGTGATCCATGCCATCACAGAGCGAGACTATTGCGCCGGTCACTACCCCGGAAGCGGGGTTCGTCGATTTCGGTAGCGCGCGCACGATGTGCGATCTGTTGCTGAGCACGGCATGGCAGCATCCGGATCGGGTCGCGTTGCGCTCGTTCGAGACCGGCGTGGCGTGGACCTACGCCGAGGTGATGGCTCGAATCGGTGCTGTGCTGGAGCGTTTGCGCGGCCTGGGAGTCGGCAGGGGCGAGGCGGTGGCGTTGATGATGCGCAACGTCCCGCAGTTCCACGTCGTGGACGCCGCCGTGATGCTGACCGGTGGGGTTGCGTTCAGCGTCTACAACACCCTGCCGCCCGAACAGATCGAGTACGTGCTGTCGAACGCGGGCGCGCGGATCGTGATCGCCGAGTCCGGTTTCGTGCCCGTGCTGCGGGCCGCGATCGTGCTCGGCGCGTCGATCGAGCAGATCCTGGTGGTCGACGAGGCGGTCGAGGGATGCGCGGACCTGACGGCGGAGTTGGCGGCGCAGCGGTGCGGGTTCGACTTCGCGTCGTTGGAACCGGTCGATCCCGACGACCTGCTCACCCTGATCTACACCTCGGGCACGACCGGCCCGCCCAAAGCGGTCGAGCTGACGCACGCCGGAATGCTGGCCCAGCTACGCGGGGTGCACGCCGCGGTCCCGGTTCCCGACGGCGGCCGGCAGGTCAGTTTCCTGCCCGCCGCGCACGTCGCGGATCGGTGGACGTCGCACTATTCGGCGTTCATGACCTACGGAAACACCCTGACGTGTGTGGCGGAGGCGACGAACCTGGCGGCGTGCGTCGCGGCGACGAAGCCGACGGTGTTCGCGGCGGTGCCGCGGGTGTGGGAGAAGTTCAAGACCGCGATCGAGAACAGCTATCCCGGTGACGTGCTCGCCGACGCCGCCGCGGACCCGGCGATCGGCGCGGCGCTGCTGGACGGTCTCGGGTTCGGGGAGATCGCGTGGGCGGTGACCGGCGCCGCGCCGACTCCGCCCGCGGTGGTGTCGTTCTTCGTGAAGCTCGGGCTGCCGCTGTGCGAGGGACTGGGCATGTCGGAAGCCTCCTGCCTGGTCGCGGTCAACACCCCGGCCGCGCTACGCGCCGGTAGCGTCGGTCGGCCGTTGTCGTCGGTGGAGGCGGGGACCGCCGCCGACGGTGAGCTGCTGCTGCGCGGCCCGCAGGTCATGCGCGGATATCGCGGGCAGCCCGAGCGCACCGCCGAGGCCATAGACGACGACGGGTGGCTGCACACCGGAGACATCGCGCGCATCGACGAGGACGGGTTCCTGTGGATCGTCGACCGCAAGAAGGAACTCATCATCACCGCGGCCGGGAAGAACCTGTCCCCCGCCAACATCGAGATGGCCGTGCGCTCGGCGGGCAACCTCGTCGCACACGTGTGCGTGATCGGCGAGGCACGCCCCTATGTGGTCGCGTTGCTGTGCCTGGACCCCGTGGCCGTGGGCGGGCGCTCGTTCGACGACCTCGAACTCCTGGCGATGGTCCAGGAACAGATCGACCGCGCCAATGCCACCCTCGCGCGCGTCGAACAGATCAAGAAGTTCGCGGTCGTGCAGCGGGAATGGACGCCCGGCGCCGAACTGACCCCGTCGATGAAACTGCGCCGCGCGGCCATCGCCTCCGCACACGCCAGAGAGATCGAGGCCCTGTATGCGACCGGCCGATAGCCCACTTCCGGTGTGCTCGCGTGAGCGGAGGCCCTCACTGAACGACGACAGCGACTGACCGACGCCGGTGCGTCCGCGCGCGAACGATCAGCGCGGGACCGGCATCCACCGACAGGAAGGTTCCCTCACCGTCGAGGGGCACCCATGAGTTCACGACACATTCTCCGCGGGCACCGGATCGTCTCGACGACCGCCGCCGCCGCTCTCGCTGTGCTGTTCGTGCCGACCGCGACGCTGTCGGCCCAACCCCCGGCTCCCGGCTCCGTCGAACAGATCAGCGCGTTGAGCGATGTCGCCGCCGCCCGCGCGGAGTGCGGGCCGGGCTCCGATCCCGCGGCGGGACCCGAAACCGGTCTGCAAGGCGATGTTCCCGCCGCCGACCGCGACAACCGGCGCAGCGCCCAGGGCTACAGCTGCAACATGCGCATGCTCGGCAACTATCCCGGCCAGGGCGGGGGCATCAACTCGATCACCTTCGAGCACTGCGCCTACATCGGCACCACCTTCCCCGGCAACCTCATGAGCGAGGCCCAAGGGGTTCAGGTGCTCGACGTCTCCGACCCGCGCGCGCCGATCCGGACCGCAGTGTTGAACGAACCGGCCATGCGCGCGGGCACCTGGGAGAGCCTCAAGGCCAACCCACGCCGCAAACTGCTCGTCGGCACCGGCGTGCCGTTCATGACCGGCGCTGGCCTGCTCTCGGTCTACGACATCTCCGACTGCGCGCACCCGCGCCTGCTCAACCCCGGGCCCGGCACCGATCTGGGAATGCCGCTGCCGATCACCGGCCACGAAGGCGGATTCTCCCCGGACGGCAACACCTACTGGGCCTCGGGCACCGCGCCGGGACTGGTCAGCGCCGTCGACCTCACCGATCCGGCCACCCCGCGGGTGATCTGGCAAGGACTGCCAGGGATGTCGATGCACGGCATGGGATTCTCCCCCGACGGGACCACCCTGTACCTGGCCGACAACATCGGCGGCCTGATGGTCCTCGACATCGGCGCCATCCAACGCCGCGACCCGAACCCGCAGGTCCAGCAACGCTCGCACCTCACATGGACCGACGGCTGGGCCACCCAGCACAACGTCCCGGTCACCTACCACGGTGTGCCCCACCTGTTCTCGGTCAACGAAGCCGGTTCGGGCGGGGTGAAGATCTTCGACGTCGCCGACCCGACGCGCCCGCGACCGGTCAACACGATCAAACTCGAGATCAACCTGCCCGACAACCAGGACGTCCTGCTGGCCTCCTCGGGCGGCGGTTCACTGTTCAGCTACGACGCCCACTACTGCGCCGCCGACCGGCCCGCCGACCCCACCGCACTGGCCTGCGGATGGACCTCCTCGGGCATCCGCGTCTTCGACGTCAAGGACCCGACGAAGATTCGCGAGATCGCCTACTACAACCCACCCGCCCGCGCCGACCGCAAGGACCTGCTCACCAACTCCTCGCACGCGATCGCCTCGGTCATCGGCCTGCCCGTGCTGGCAGCGCCCACCGTCCTGCAAGCGATGGTGGAGGGCCGCGTCGACCTCGGCCAGGCCCTGTCCGACCGGACCGGGATGCTCACCGCCGATCTGACCACCGACTGGTGCTTCTCACCACCGGAATGGCGCGGCAACCAACTATGGACCACGTGCTCGGACAACGGATTCCTCACCCTGGAACTGTCCCCGACCGTCTACACCCCACCCGCCGACCAGCATTCCCACATCGGCTCATGAACCCCACCCGCCTGCTGCGAACCGCGGCCGTCGCGAGTCTGGCCCTGATGCTGGTGGTCCTCGGCGCTGCGCTGCGCCCGGCGTTCGTCCCCGAGCCGTCGAGCGCGGTCCCCGTTCTGAGCGAGGTCGAGACCGGCTTCGTCCAGGACATGCTCGCCCACCACAACCAGGCCCTGCTCATGATTGCGCGCCTGGACTCCGGCGTCGACCCCATCGTGGCCGTGGCGGCCCGACAGATCGCCGAGTCCCAACGCACCGAGATCGGCATGATGGTCGGCTGGCTGCGCATGGCCCACGCCGCCACCATCAACCCCGACCCCATGTCCTGGATGCACCCCGACACCCCCCAGCATCACCGGCATTCACCCGCCGCACCGGCCGACACCATCGCAGCCGCCCACGCGGCGACGATGCCGGGCATGGCCACCCAGACCGATCTGGACGCACTCGCCGCGGCCCGCGGCCGCGACGCGGAGGTGTTGTTCCTGGAACTGATGCGACGCCACCACTACGGCGGGATCCAGATGGCCCAAGCCGCCGACCGCCTGCTCGACGGCGGCATCGTCGAACAGGCGGCCCGTGAGATGTATGACACCCAGGCCCGCGAAGCAGGACTGCTCGCCCTGCTCCTGGACCAACGGCCCCACTTCGCGAACGACCGCTGACCGGACCCGACGACCGCACCGGCGAGCGGAGAACATCGGCCCGGCAGCGAGAGAACGGAGCCGCTCACCGTCGGCGGTACCGAACAGGCGACCCGAGATGGACAGTTGTCCATATAATCGATCAGTCAATTGTCCGGGATTGGGAGCCTGGACGGCGAGTCGAGGCGGCGGTGCCCGCCGAGATCCGAACAACAGCAAGTCTCACCGTCGAGGAAGCCCCATGACCACACCACTGTTCGCCAGTTTTCGGAAGACCGCCGCACTCGTGGCGGCCGCGACGCTTCTTCCCGTCGTCGTCGTGGTGGGCCCCGCACCCTCGGCGGCCGCGGAGGTGCAGGCGCTGCCCGAAATCGCGGGCCGGGCCGTCCCGCGAGCCAATTGTGGTGCGGGTGCGGCGCCGGAGACGGGATTGCAGGGCGACGTCCCGGCCGCCGACCGCGAGAACGGCCGCAGCGCCCAGGGCTACAGTTGCAACATCACCCGCGTCGGCAACTACGGCGGCCTCGGCGCGGGCGCGGTGTCGGCGGCCTTCGACTCCTGCGTGTACCTGGCCAGCTTCTTCCCCGGCAGCTTGAACGGCCCGGCGCCCGGAGTGGAAGTTCTCGATGTCTCCGATCCCCGCAACCCGATCTTTTCCGTCTCGCTGACCGAGCCGGCGATGCTGGCAGGCACGTGGGAGTCGCTGAAGGTCAACCCCGCCCGCGAACTGCTGGTCGCCACCGGTGCCCCGATCGTCACCGGCGCCGGACTGCTCTCGGTCTACGACATCTCCGACTGTAAGCATCCCCGCCTGCTCAACGCCGACGGCCCCGGCAGTTCGCTCGCCGTGCCGCTGCCGATCACCGCCCACGAGGGCGGGTTCTCGCCGGACGGCAACACCTACTGGTCCTCGGGCACCGCGCCCGGCCTTCTCAGCGCCGTCGACCTGACCGACCCCTCCCGGCCGCGTGTCCTGTGGCAAGGGTTGCCGGGAGTCTCGATGCACGGCATGGGATTCAGCGACGACGGCAATCGCCTGTACCTGGCCAACAACCTCGGCGGTATGACGATCATGGATGTCTCCGCGGTCCAGCGCCGCGACCGCGACCCGGTGGTGCCGGTGCTCTCGGAGACGACGTGGGCCGACGGGTGGGCCACCCAGCACGTGGTTCCGGTGACCTACGACGGCACGCCGTATCTGTTCGTCCCGAACGAAGCGGGCTCGGGCGGGGTGAAGGTCATCGATGTCTCCGACGCCACCCGCCCCCGGGTGATCAACACGATCAAACTCGAGATCAACCTGCCCGAGAATCAGGACTCCGCCCTGGCCTCCAGCATGGGCGGTTCGATCTTCTCCTACGACTCGCATTACTGCACCGCCGACCGCCCCGTCGACCCCACTGCACTGGCGTGCGGCTGGTTCTCCTCCGGCGTGCGCGTCTTCGATGTGCGTGACCCGCGCGAGGTCCGTGAGATCGCCTATTTCAATCCCCCGGCGCGCGAGAACGACGAAGCCCTGGCGCACGCCAGTCGCAGACATATCACCGTGATCGGCGCACCCATCCTGAGTGCCCCGGCGCTGGCTCAGGCGATCGGCACCGGCGTCTTCGATCCCGCCCAAGCCGCGAGCCCGCGCAGCGGCAAGATCCTGTTCGGCGACCTGACCGCCGACTGGTGCTCATCCCCGCCGCACTGGGTCGGCAGACAACTGCGTGTCAGTTGCGCCGACAACACTTATATGACGCTGGAGCTGGATCCGGCCGTCTACACCGCGCCCGCCGATCAGCAGAGCACCCTGGGCGCATGACCCGACGCCGAGCGATCACCGCCGCCGCCACTCTCGGTTTGGCACTGCTGCTGCTGGCGATGGGCGCCGCGGCGCGTCCGCTGTTCATCGAGCAGCGCCCGCCATCGACGCCGGTGCTGAACTCGACCGAAATCGCGTTCGCCCAAGACATGCTCGCCCACCACAGCCAGGCGCTGATCATGATCGCGCGCCTGGACCAGGGGGCCGATCCCACCGTCGTCGCCCTCGCTCGCCGCATCGAGGCAACCCAACGTGAGGAGATCGGCGAACTGAAGGGGTGGCTGCGCTTGGCGGGAGCGTCGACGGTCAACCCCGCCCCGATGGCATGGATGCACCCCGACACCGGCGTCGCCCACCACCACGCAGCCGCCCCGAGTGGCGCGGCAGTCGGCGGCGTCATGCCGGGGATGGCCACACAATCCGAACTCGACGCACTCTCGGCCACGCGAGGGACCGACGCCGCTCGATCGTTTCTCCAGATGATGACGCGCCACCACTACGGCGGGGTCCAGATGGCGCGCGCCGCGAACGACCTGCTCACCGGCGGGATCGTCAAGCAGACCGCGCGCGACATGATGACCAGCCAGGCCCAGGAAGCCGGACTCATGGAAATCATGTACAGCTCACTGACAACCGCACGGTAGTGAACGGGACCGATAGGCATGACGATCACCCCCGCACCCGTCCCGGTTTGCGTGCCCCTCGGCGTCGAGGGGCGACCTCGGAAGGCCGGGACGGCATGACCGACGGCCACACACGGCGACGCGGGCTCTTTCCCTCCTGGGATGGAACTGTGCCGACGCCATCGCGGGCGGCTACGGCGATCGAACAGAGCCTCATCGAACTCATCACAGAAATGCCCGTCACCGCCCGCACGACCGAACAGGCAACCCGGAACATCAAGGGCACAGACGACCTCGTCGCGGCGATTCGGCGCATAGTGGACGGCGAGCCCGTTCCGGCCCGATATCCACATCTGCAGCGGGCCGCGCATCGTTGGGCGCGCCGCGCCGTTCCACCTCGAGCCGTGCTCCGGGTGGTGCACCTGGTCCTTGCGATCTGCTCGATCGCCTCGCCGAGGGCACGCCAGACGGTGCGGAGCGAGGGCGCGGGTCGGATGAACTCGAACTGTTCGGAGGCCGTGTGGCTTCCGTATTGGACGTGTTGGACGGGCTCACCGCCGCCATATCGATCGGATACGCCTGCGTCGCCTCCGTGTCGAGGCATGCCCGATCGTGCGCGCTTCTCTCGGTCGAGGTACCGGTTCGTTTGTCAGGTGAACGAACATCGCCCGGCGTCGACCCCTCGACTCGATTGCGCATGCCTGGGTGCACAACCGGCTCGCAGGGCAAATAACCAGGCCTGATGAGGGTGGGCTGGCCCTCCGGTGGCCCCGGGCGAAGAACACCTTCACCGGCCGGAAAAAATCTGCACTGATGGATGTAGACATACTGGGAACACC
>NZ_BDBM01000032.1 GCF_001612985.1 Nocardia gamkensis NBRC 108242
AAGCCTATCAGAATGTCTACACTCTGCGCTGGAGATTTCTTCCTACCCGGACAAGGCTCTTTCTCAGAGTCCGGTCGGCCGGCATGTCACCACGGCACTACTCCTCCGTCATCGAAGAACCCGCCGGTCGGTCCGTCGTCGGGCAGGGTCGCCAGGCGCACCGCGATCGCCGCGCCCTGCGCCGGTGTGCGGACGCCTCGAAATCCGTTGAGGTCGGTTGCCGTGAAGCCGGGGCAGGCTGCGTTGATCAGGATGTTGGTGTCGCGCAGCTCCTTGACGTATTGGACGGTGACGGCGTTGAGGAACGTCTTCGACGCCGAGTAGGCCGCGGAGATCGGGCCGGTATCGGCACCGGGAGTGGTCTGCCGGGTGAGGGAGCCGACCGTGCTGGACATGTTCACGATCCGAGGGGATGCCGAGCGCCGCAGCAGCGGCAGCACCGCGTTGGTGACGCGGATGACGCCGATCACGTTGGTTTCCACGGCGGTCCGCACTGTCGCGGGGGAGACGGCGGAGGGCGTCTGCGGCATGCCGCCGGTTATGGCTGCGTTGTTGACGAGCACGTCGAGGCGTCCGAAACGGTCCGCGATCAGGTCTGCGGCGGCGGCCACGCTCGCGTCGTCGGTCACGTCGAGCGGTACGCCGAACGCGTCGGCGCCGCCCGCCCGCAGCTTCGCCACGGCGGCTTCGCGGCGCTGTTCATCCCGGGCGCCGACGCCGACACTCCAACCGAGGGCGCCCAAGCCGGCCGCGATCTCGTACCCGATGCCCTTGTTCGCGCCGGTCACCAACGCGATCGTCTGTTCACTACTCATACGGCGATCCTGTTCCGAGCCGCGACGGGGCGTCCAACACCGAGTGGGTGGCAAGCGATACCGCTCAGGTATCGGCGCTGGTGGGCGACGGATACCATGGGCGTCGTGGAGACCCGGGAGCTGCGATACTTCGTCGCCGTCGCCGAGGAGTTGCACTTCGGACGGGCGGCGCAGCGACTCGGGATCGCGCAGCCCCCGCTGTCCCGGGCGATCGGGCAGCTCGAACGGCGGCTCGGTGTGGTGCTGCTGCGACGAACCAGTCGTGCCGTCACCTTGACCGAGGCCGGGTCGGT
Source organism: Nocardia gamkensis NBRC 108242 (assembly GCF_001612985.1). Taxonomy (GTDB): domain Bacteria; phylum Actinomycetota; class Actinomycetes; order Mycobacteriales; family Mycobacteriaceae; genus Nocardia; species Nocardia gamkensis. Next base: position 1,109 of record NZ_BDBM01000032.1, read on the forward strand.
GCTGCTCGGGGAGGCCAGGGCGGCGCTGGACGCGGTCGAGGCCGCCGAGCGACGCACCCGGCGCGCTGCCCTCGCCGCGACCGGCCGGGCCGGCGTGGTCTTGGCGACGAAGGCAGGAGCGTCCGTCGAACTGCTGTCCAAACTTCTCGACGCCTACGCCGCCGAGCCCGGCGCGGTCACCATCGATGTGCTCCTGTGCGGGATCGGTGAGCAAGAGCGACTGCTCCGCGACGGACGGGCCGACGTGGCTCTTCTGCACCGGCCGTTCGACGCGACGGCCGGGTTCGACACCGAGGAGCTGTACACCGAGGAGCAGGTCGCGCTCCTGCCGGCCGGGCATCCCCTCGCCACTCGGCCCTACGTGCGGATGGCGGAGGTCGCCGCGCTGCCGGGCCTGCCGATGCCGCGCTGGCCCCGACGAGACGGCACCTACCCCGACGGCCCCGGTCCGCTGGCTCGCGACCATACTCAGCTGCTCCAGTTGATCGCCCTCGGACGGGCTTCGGCGATCCTGCCCGAGTCCGTGCGGGCACATCTGCGCGGCGACCACGCCGCCGTGCCGGTGCTGGACGCCCCGGCCGTCACGACAGTGATCGCGTGGCCACCGCACAGCCGCTCGAAGGCCGTCGCCGATCTCGTGCGGACTGCTACCCGCCTCTAGCCGATTCCGCACGATCTTCACACCCATGAGCGTCATCGGTAGATCTACTGGTGGCGAGATCCACCGGCGGCGGCGCGCTATCGCTGGAGCGGACCAACCCGAAACAAATCAGCCGGACCAACCTTCGTACGCGCTCACCGCTTCCAACGGGCTTCCAGTATCGTGCCGACCGCGGCGGTGATATCCAGCTCGGGGTCGAGGGTGGCGGCGGCGCGCAACCCGGCCGCGGCCATCTCGAGCATGCAGTCGACCATATGCTCCACGTCGAACGGTTCGTCGTTCTGCAACCAGTAGACGGTGGCCTCATCGAGGGCGCCGATACTCGACCGCGTCATCATGCGCAGGGCGGGGACCTCCGGGTCGAGGCCGAGCAGCGTGCACCACCTCTCGATGGCGCGCCATCGCCCGGCTTCGAATGCCTCCCCGATCTCGGCGTCGGTGGTGCGCCCGCTCAGAACCAGGCGCAGCGCCAAGCCGCGGTGCGCGGCGAGATATCGGAAATGGGCGGCCAATGCGGCCCGGATCTGCTGGGCGGTAGAGAGGTCGGGATCCAACCGCTGTGCTCGGACGATCTTGTCCGAGGCATCGCGCATTGCCTCCAAGTAGATGCCGCGTTTGTTCCCGAAGTAATGGAAGAGCAGCCCGTGGGCGACACCAGCGGTCTTCGCGATATCGGCGACGGCCACCTCCTCGTAGCTCTGCGCGGAGAACACCTCGACCGCGGCGTCGATGAGCCGCTGCCGGGTCTCGGCGGCCTGCGCCGCCCGCGCCGTGCGCCCTTTCGGTGCTGCCGAGGTCATCGGTACCCCTTCCGTCAACGGCCTCCAGTCCGATAGTGCTGGGTTACCAGGCGAAACACAAGTTGATTTCAAGTCGTTGACATGAAGTCAATCGACGCCGTAGCCTGTGACATGGCGCTCATGCGATCCGCCGCATCCCGCCCCGAGCGAAGCGACCGGACGGTCTTCGCCATCAAGCGGAGCCGCACCTGTTCCGCACCGGCCGATAACTGTTCAGTGTTTGAGGAGTTTCGATGCGTAATCGCATTGCCACCCCGAGCTATGAGCCCGACATGTACTCCCGGGCAGCGATTCTCGACCCGTACCCGCACTACGCGCGGTTGCGGGATCTGGGTCCGGTGGTGTGGCTGACCGAGCAGCGTGCCTACGCGGTGCCGCGTTACGCCGAATGCAAAGCCGTACTGCTGGACGACGAGACGTTCGTTTCCGGCGAGGGCGTCGCGTTGAATCCGGTGGCGAACCGGCTTTCTCGTGGTACCACCCTCAACAGTGACGGCGAGGAACACAGCCGTCGGCGCGCGTTACTGGCGCACCGGCTGACACCCAAGGCGCTGCGCACGATGCGGGAAACCGTCGACCGGCAGGCAGTGGCGGCGGTCGAGGCAGCGGTCTCGCAGGGTGTGATCGACGGCGTCGAGCTCGCGACCGCACTGCCGATGTCGGTCGTCCCTGATCTGATCGGCTGGCCAGAGCACGGCCGCGAACACCTGCTGCGCTGGGCCGCAGCGACATTCGACTCGCTGGGACCGATCAACGGCCGATCGATCCGGACCGCTGCCACGAGCGCGCAGATGATGCGCTTCACCCGGCGGCTCGCCCGCGACCGGGACCTGCTGCCCGGCAGTGCGGGCGAGGAGGTCCTACAGGCTGCCGACGAAGGCAACCACCCGCGTTCGGAATGTCCGGCGCTGCTGATCGATTACCTCGCGCCTTCGCTGGACACCACGATCGGCGCGATCTCCAGCGCCCTGTATCTCTTCGCTACCCACCCTTCCCAGTGGCAGATGCTGCGGGCGGACCCGGCGATGATTCCGAACGCGGTGAACGAGGTGGTGCGCTACGAGTCACCTCTGCGAGCGTTCTCTCGCAAAGCAGTGCGGGAAACCACGGTGTCCGGCACCACGATCCCTAAAGGTGCGCGGGTGGTGGTCATCTACGCCTCCGCCAACCGAGACCCAGAAGAGTGGAAAGACCCGGACACCTTCGATATCCGCCGCGACGCCTCCCGCCAACTCGGCTTCGGGCATGGCACTCACGGCTGCGCCGGACAGGGCCTGGCCCGGCTGGAAACCCAAGCGATACTCCGCGCACTGGTCGATCGCGTCGAACGCATCGAGATCGCCGGCGCAGGCGAATGGGCGATGAACAACATCATCCACCGCTTCGAACGCCTTCCCCTGCAATTCGTCCCCGCCTGAAAGGCTACCGCGATGAAGATCTCCGTCGACTACACCCGCTGCGAAGGCCACGGCCTGTGCGCCGAACAAGCTCCCGCCGTGTTCAGCCTCGACGACGACGCCGAACTGACCTACCGATTCGAAGGCACCGACGTTCCGGACGAGCATGTCGCCGTCGCCCGGGCAGCCGCAGACTCTTGCCCGGTAGCCGCTCTGCGAGAACACCCATGAACCCCGCCCGACTCGATCGTCATCGTCGGCGAGGCGATCACGGGATCACCGCCTCGCGTGAACTACGCGCCGCCGGTCACAGCGTTTCGATCACAATCATCGGCGCCGACAGCCGCGGACCGCGGCGGTCGGAAGTGGTCTTGCACGACCCGCCGTCGAACACGATGGGCTGTGACGGCGTCCATCCGCACGTGCTCGTCGGGCCGGACGAGCACGTAACCGGGAGCACCACGGACCATGCCGCCTCCGCCGCGTCGCAACTGCAGCGTTGCCTGACAGCCCACCCCACCCGAATCCCGACGACCGGAAGCGTCGGATCGTGTCGATCGATGTGAGCACCGCTCATGTAAGGATCGCTGCTCGACCAAGACGCTGCTCCCACCTCACCCCGCTACCGCATATGAGTAGTCCGCTACGCGGCCGTGCGTTCTGTGCCCGCGCCGATGAGGGTGACTCGTCGACGTCGCTCGCCCCGGGTTGACGTAGTCGGCTACTCGTGCCGTTGGTTCATTGCCTGGGCACGATAGCCAGTGTGAGGTAGCCGAGATCCGTCCGCTGTACGTCTGCCGAATGAAGACCCACGCCGCGATCGAGTGATGAAATGGTGCTCATCGAACACAATGCCCCGCATAGGACGTGTTCCCAGCTCACATTGATCGAGGAATTCGCCCTGCACAGCGGTGGCCGCCGGATTTCCGTTCCGCACGCTGCCGAACGGGTGCTGACCTATCTGGCACTGCTGAATCGACCGGTTTCCCGTGGCCGCCTCGCCGGTGCGCTATGGCCGGAATGCGCTGGTCACTGCGCGGCGCAGCGTCTGCGAACCGCTCTGTGACGCCTGCGCCGCATTCAGGACGCAGTCGTGGAGATCAACGGTGATCGGCTTCGCCTCCATTCGAACGTGGCCGTCGATCTGGCATACCTGAGCGAATTGGCGCAGAGACTGGTTCACCAACCGTGCTCGGAGGACCTCGCACGCGTCCCGCTGCTCCTGAATCGCGCAGCTCTGCTGCCGGACTGGGACGAGGAGTGGGTGGTCATCGACCGGGAACGGTACCGATTGGTCTGGGTCGCGGCGCTGGAAGCGGCGGCCGAGTCGTTGCTGCAGCGTCGACAGGTCGGCGCCGCCCTGATGGCCGCGTCGGCGGTGGTGGCAGCAGAGCCGCTCCGGGAAAGCTCCCGCCGGATCCTGATGCGTATCCATCTCGCGCAGGGCAACAAGATCGACGCCCTCCGGGAATACCAGCGATACCGAGGCCTGCTGTCGGCCGAGTTCGGCACGGAGCCGTCGCCGGAATGCGACGAACTTCTCCTTCGCGTCCACAAGTGCGGCGCCGCGACGATCGAGTCGCTCCCGAAGCTCTGACACGAGGCACACGGGCGCCGTATCGACGGGTGGCGTAGGTCATCGGGCACTGCCGTGCCGGGACCAACGGTGAAGTGACGGCGATGTGACGCGCATGAGGAACACTCCGCCGGTAGGGAACCTGACCACATCACCCTCTGCTTCCAGGCGGTTGCATCATGAATTATCGCGAACAAATCCAGGCGGCGTGGTTGAAGCAAATCGAGGCCGCCGCAGAGCGTTACGTCGAGACCGAGACCAAGCGTGAAGACATCGAGCAACGTCGCAAAATAAAGGACAGCCCGGTTGTCGACTCTCCGGAACAGATCAGCGCTCGGGCGCAGCGGCTGGCGACCAGCGGCGAGGTGCCGGTCGAGGCCATGATCGAAGCAGGCAGAACCGAGCCCTCCGACCGGATTACGACGCTCGAACGAATCATCGGCGCCAGCAATGAACTCCAACCGGTCAACTTCCTTTGCCGCGGCGCTCGCACGGCAGCCACGGTCGCGCGGATCTCGCTGAGTCGTAACGGCCGAGAAGTACCTATGGGCACCGGGTTCCTGGTATCGCCCCGGTTGCTCCTGACCAACAATCACGTACTTCCCGATCAGGACACCGCCCGGCAGGTCGTGATCGAGTTCGGCGCCGAGACGACGATCGACAACGATCCCCGCCTTCCCGCGCGGTTCCGTCTCGACCCCGACTTCTTCGTCACCGATGAGCACCTGGACTTCACTCTTGTGCCGGTCCGTCCCGGCGCCGACGGCACCCCGCCCGGGGATGCCGTCGGCTGGTGGAACCGCCTGATCGTGGACCAGGGAAAGATCGTCATCGGTGAGGCGATGAACATCGTCGGCCACCCGATGGGCAGGCTGAAGGAGATCGGGATCCGCCGAAACCAGCTCGACTTGCAGCTCGATGACTTCTTGCACTATTCGACCGACACCGAACCGGGGAACTCCGGCTCGCCGGTCTTCAACGACCAGTGGGAAGTCGTCGCGCTGCACCACTCGGGGGTACCGCGCACCGACGATCAAGGCCGGATTCTGCGCCGCGACGGCGCAGTCTGGCACGAGGGCGACGGCGACGACTCGATCGCCTGGACCGCCAACGAGGGGGTGCGCATCAGTGCGATCCTCACGCACCTGGCCGGACTGCGATGTTCGGCGCGCGACCAGGAACTCCTCACCGAACTCGGTCCCGACGCCGGGCCGGTCACCCGACCACCGGCGATCGGCCACCGCGTCGCACCTGCAGAGGACCGCACCGAGCTGATACCTGCGGTGCCGCGTGAGAGCACAGAACTCCGCCATGGCCTCACCGCCCGAGCAGGGGCCTTCGGCGGCACACGTCATCTGCTGTTCCTGCACGGCCGCAGCCAGCACGGCCGGGATCCCGAGCTCGTGCGCCGCGAGTGGACCGCCGGACTCAACAAGGGCCTCACCCTCGCCGGGCTCACTCCGCTCGATCCCGCGGATGCGTACTTCCCCTTCTACGGCGACCGCTTGGCAGCCCTGCTGCAGCCCATGGAGGGAACGGCTCTCGCGCCTGAAACCATGGCGATCGACCATGCCCTCGCCATGGCGCCGACCACGCCGCCGGCTCGCCAGCTGTACGAACAGATTCTGCAGAACGCTGCCGCGGATGCCGGCATGCCCGACGAGGACGATCTACCGGCCGACCGCATCGAGGTAGAAGGACTCGGTTCGATCGGCAGTGCGATCGTGAGCAGGTTGCAGCGGCAGCTCAGCTGGCTGGCTGCCCGCACCGACCTGGACGAGCTCATCATCGCCCAAGTCTTCCGGGACGTCGCCATGTACCTGGCCGACGAGCAGATCCGGCAAGCGGTACTCGACTGTGTCCTCGAGACCGTCCCCGCTTCGGGACGGCTCACCCTGGTCAGCCACAGTCTCGGCACCGTGGTCGCGATGGATGTGCTCACCCGGCTCCAGCCCCAGCTCGACGTCGCCGTGCTGCTCACTCTCGGCAGTCCCCTCGGGCTGGACGCGGTCCACGGCAAACTCCTCGTCCGAGGACCGCACCGGCCGGAGCGCGTCGGCGACTGGCTGAACGCCTGGTCCGCGGTGGATCCGATCACTGCCGCAACACGAAGGCGCCGCAGGCTGCGGTGACGCCTCCGTCAGATGTGCCGGATCGAAACGTGCTCGCCGCCGATCTGTCGGATGGCCTCAACCCCGCGCGGGCGGTCAACGGGCCTGCGGATTCCTGGTCAGGGCGACCGCGCCGAGGGCAGCGGCGACCAGCCCGACCGCCAGGGACAGGAAGCCGCCGACGATCCCGTATCCGGTGCCGGGACCGCCTTTGGCCGCTGCCACGACCAGCCCGCCGATCACCAGGCCGGTCACTCCCGCAGCCAGCGCGGTCGTCGCGGCGCGGCGTCCGGTGTGGCGGATGAGGACGCGGACGCCGGTGACGACCCCGACAAGTCCCACCGCGACACCCACCAGGGACCAGAAACGCCCGGCGGTCAACCCTGAGGCGCCCGACTGGGCAAGGATTTCCGAGGCGGCGAGTACATGAGAAACGGACACGACATGCTCCTTCTCCAACGACTGAGACGTGGCCCATCCTCTCCGCCGCACCCGCTTCCGGTCGTCCTGCGCGCGCAGGCACTTCACGCTGCCGCAGAGGGCGTACGAAACCACAAGGAGTACTGCCCGCGCAGTAGACGGTGATCATTCCCGTGCACGACGTCCCAACGCGGGCATGGGGTTAGGGTGCACCCATGGAACGGCTTCGGGACTGGGCGATCGCCGTGGGCATCGCGGTATTCCAGCTCGTCTCGGGGTTGTCCGGGCCCGCGATCGGGTGGGTGCTGCTGGTCGCAGGCGGGCTGTCGTCGGCCGCGAGCCGCCGAGCGCCGGTCGTGGTGCTGGCGGTGACGGGGCTGACCGCGTTGGCGTACCAGGCCCTCGGGGTCGATGTGCCCGCGGTCGCATTCTTGTTCGCCGTGTATGCCGCGTTCCGCGCGGGGCAGCGGGTGGCGGCTGTGGCGGGGTCGGTGCTCATGGTGCTCGTCATGCCTTTCGCGTTGCTGATCTCGCCGCGCGGACTGCTCATGGGCGAGGCGTTCGCGGAGACCCGGGGCGTGCTGCAACTGGCATGGTTGGTCGCCGCGGGCGCGGCGGGTGAAGCGCTGCGGCAGGCCGAGCGGCGGGCCGAGGAGGCCGAGCGCACGCGCGAGGAGACCGCACGGCGGCGGGCCGACGAGGAACGGCTGCACATCGCTCGCGAGTTGCACGACTCGCTGACCCACCAGATCTCGGTGATCAAGGTGCAGGCCGAGGTGGCCGTGCACCTGGCCCGCAAGCGCGGCGAGCACGTGCCAGAGGCGCTGCTGGCGATCCTGGCGGCCGGTCGCGAGGCATCCCGGGAACTCAGGGCCACCCTGGAGGCCCTGCGCGACGACCGCGCACCGTCGCACGGGCTCGATCACGTGCCGGAGCTGGTGGAAAGGGTCCGCGCGACCGGCCTGGACGCGAGATTGACGGTCGAAGGGCAGCGTGCGGCCCTGCCCGCGGCCGTGGACCGGACCGCCTACCGGATCGTCCAGGAGTCGCTGACCAACATCACCCGGCACGCCGCCGCCGCCACCGCCTCGGTCCATATCGAACACCGCCCCGACGCCCTGGTGATCCAGGTGGACGACGACGGCCGAGCCACACCGGACACCATGCCGGTGCCGGGTGTGGGGCTGCTCGGAATGGGAGAGCGGGTCACCGCCCTCGGCGGCCGGTTACACACGGCGCCCCGCGGCGGGGGCGGTTTCACCGTCTGTGCCGAGCTGCCCGTGGAGCGGGCGCCTTGATCCGCGTCCTGCTGGTCGACGACCAGCCGCTGATACGCAGCGGTTTCCGTGCGCTGCTCGACGTGGAGGACGATATCGAAGTGGTGGCCGAGGCCGCCGACGGCGCGCGGGGCGTCGAGCTGGCCCGCGAACACCTGCCCGACATCGCACTGATGGACATCCAGATGCCTGTCGTGGACGGCATCGAGGCGACCCGGCGCATCGCCGCCGACCCGGCCCTGACGGGGGTGCACGTGGTGATACTGACCAACTACGGCCTGGACGAGCACATCTTCGACGCCCTGCGCGCCGGTGCGGCCGGGTTCCTGGTCAAGGACATCCATCCGGAGGACTTCCTGCACGCCGTTCGGGTCGCGGCCCGGGGTGACGCACTTCTCGCGCCGTCGATCACGCGCAAACTGATCAACCGGTATGTCAGCCGGCCACCGGACTCCGGTGAGGCTCCCGGTCTGGCCGGGCTGACCAACCGCGAGCGGGAGGTCGTCACGCTTGTCGCCCGGGGCCTGTCGAACGACGAGATCGCCGAGCACTTGGTGATCAGCCCGCTGACCGCCAAGACCCACGTCAACCGGGCCATGACCAAGCTCCACGCCCGCGACCGCGCTCAACTGGTCGTCCTGGCTTACGAATCCGGCTTGGTGACCCCGCGCCGAGCCTGACCTCCACCTCGCCTCGCTCGGCCGTCCGCTCAGCCCCTGCCTCGAAGCTGCTCGGGGCCACGGCCGGGCGTTGCGACCGCAGGCCTTCGGTTCACCCGGCCGTCCAGGGCTGCAATTTCTCCGGATTCCTGATCGCCCAAATGCGGGTGATCCGGCCGTCGGCGATGTCGAAAGCGTAGACCGTGACAATGGTGTCATCGAGCCGTGCCACCAGGCCGGGCTGGCCGTTCACCGTGCGCTCCACCAGGGTCACCGCAGGGCCGTAGGTGGCGATTTCCATCCAGGCGCGGGCGATCTGCTCGCTGCCGTGGATCGGGTCGAGGAAGGCCAGTGCCAGGCCGCCGCCGTCGGCCGTCGCGGTAGCCTGTGGATCGAGCAGCCCGATCAGGGCCTCGATATCCCCTGTCTCCCAAGCTCGTTTGAAATCCCGGACCACCTCGGCGCGCTCGGTGCTCGACGGACCCCGGGTGGTATCGATGCGGCGGCGGGCGCTGGAGGCGAGCTGGCGACAGGCCGCGGGAGTGCGCCCGACGATCTCGGCGACCTCGGCGAAGGAGTAGCGGAAGACGTCGTGCAGAACGAACGCCACTCGCTCGGCCGGAGTCATGGAATCCAGCACGACGAGAAAGGCCATGCTGATCGACTCGTCGAGGGTGACCCGGTCGGCGGGATCGACGGAGTCGGGACCATCGAGCCATTCGGACCGTCCGGGTACCGGCTCCGGAATCCATTCGCCCACATAGCGTTCCCGCCTGGCGCGCGCCGAACCGAGTAGATCGAGGCAGATCCGGCTGGCGACCGTCGTCAACCACGCGCCGGGCGCATCCACCTTCCGTCGCTGCGACTCCGACAGCGCGTACCAGCGCGCGTAGGTCTCCTGCACCACATCCTCGGCCTCGGCGAGGGAGCCGAGCAGACGGTAGGCGAGGTTGATCAGCTGTCGGCGTTCACTGATCACCGCGCGCAGGTGCGGGTCGGTCATGGTCGTCTCCTTCGGTGTGTGCGTCCTCACCGAATTCGACGAATCAGCGAACCGATTTGTGAGGCGGCCTGACATTCCGGACGGCTGCGTCGTCGGAAGGTTGTGACACCTTCAGCAGAGCAGGAGTTCCGGAAATGACCAGAATCGGGATTATCCTCGGCAGTACCCGCCCCAACCGCAACGGCTCGCAGGTCGCCCGGTGGGTCCTGGAAACGGCATCGCAGCGCGGCGACGCGGAGTTCGAACTGATCGATCTGCGCGACCACCCGCTACCGCATCTGGACGAACCGGTGGCGCCGATGTTCGGTCCGTCGAGCAACGCGCATACCCGCGCCTGGGCCGAGCGGATCGCCCCGTTCGACGGCTTCGTGGTGGTGACCCCGGAGTACAACGGCGGGGTCCCCGGAGTACTGAAGAACGCCTTCGATCACCTGTTCGCGGAGTGGACCGACAAGGCGGTCGGATTCGTCTCCTACGGCGTGAACGGCGGCGCTCGCGCGGTGGTGCAGCTACGCACAGTCTGCAGCACGTTGGGTATGGCCGACGTGGGTTATCAGGTCACGATTTCGGTGCTCACCGATTTCGAAAACCACACCACCTTCACACCGCGCGATCATCATGCCGCCGCCCTCGACAAGACGCTGGATCAGCTCATCGCCTGGAGCACCGCATTGGCGCCGCTGCGGACCGGCACCGAAACCACTCTCATGAATTCCTGAGGAGCCGATTATGACCGGAATCAACAACTTTCAGTCAGCTGACACCGAGGCCGATGAAGTCGAGCTTCGCCGAGCAATCGACAAGGTGATCGAAGGGCTGCGAATCAAGGATCTCGAGGTCCTGAAGCAGATGTACACGCCCGACGTCGTGTCCTTCGATGTCGAGCCGCCGCTCCAGCATATCGGGATAGCGGCGAAACTCGAGAACTGGGCGAAGGTGTTCCTGTTCTTCGAGAGTGTGACCTATGAGGTCCGCGACCTGACGTTCACCGTAGGCGGGGATGTGGCATTCGGGCATGCCTTCGCTCGGCTCAGCGGCACGTTGAAGAACGGAGCGGCAACGAGCGGTATGTGGGTCCGGGTCACGTACGGCATGCGGAAGATCGACAACGCCTGGCTGATCGCTCACGACCAGGTCTCGGTACCGCTCGACATCTCCAGTGGCAAAGGCGTGGTCGACCTCGAGCCCTGACGGGCCGCCGAAACGTTGTCGAGAACCTGACGCATCGCTCGAGACGTTGTGATGCCGATATCCGGTCGCATCGAAGGCCCGGGGCCGCCCACCACAGCGGCTCCGGGCCTCGCCTGACGCCTTGCTTCTCCTGATCGGCCCCCGAAGCCGGCGGTGTCGATCGTCGAGTCTGCCCGCTGTGACCGTGGCGTCGGCCGAACCGGCGGCCGCCACGGAGAGCCCGCGTGGCGGATGCCGGATCGGACAGCAGGGTGCCGGCGGGTGATCGGATGACGTAGCCCCAGGTGATGCGCGGAGCAGACAGCCGTCGAACGAGTGGCGCAACCTATTCGATCGCTTTGGAGATGATGTCGTCGGCGAGGGGAGCGACCGCCGCGATGATCTCGGCCGTAATAGCCGGTGGCGTACCAGCCGCTCGGAGGGACTGGGTCAGATGTTCGGCGACGCGGTCGAAGTGGTGCCGGGTTATGCCTCGACCTTGGTGGACCTGCTTCATCCGCGGCCCGGTGTATGGCGTCGGTCCTCCCAGGGCGGCGGCGAAGAACTCGACCTGGCGGCCCTTCACTCGCGGCATGTTGACGCCGGTGAAAAATGGCGCAAGTTCCTCGTCGGCCAGGATGCGGGCGTAGAGGTCTTCTACGACGATTTCGAGGGCAGCGTGGCCCCCGGCCCGGGCGTAGAGGGTGCGGTCGTAGGGCGTGGCCGACGTTGTGTCCACGGTGGGCTCCTCGGATTGCGGGCGATCAGATGTGCGTTCGGAGACGGCGACTCGGCATGTCGGCAATGACGACGGATTCGGAGCTGCCGAGCGGTGGAGGCCGGTCAGGGTGACATCTCGCTGAATCCGCTGAGAACTCGAAGATTCCGTAACACCTTCGGTTCTGATATCGCCGCTCACGCCAACCTCCGTACTCGCTCGGCGCCACGGGGTCGCACACCAGAGCGCCGCCCTGCTCGCTTCGCCGCACTCGATGCCGCCCAGTTATGTTACTGCATATTCCATAGAGTATGCGACCGTCGCTGGTGTCTGCCATCCGGTGCGACACCCGATTGGAAGTCATATGAAAGTGCAGTTAGATCCACATATAGTGCATGGTTTTACAGATCTCCAACAGGCAGCTTCCCGGTCAATTAAGTTATTCGCTATGCTGTAGCAAACGCTGGTGCTGCGGGCGGCGAAAATCACGATGCCTGATAGCAGGGCGATACCCGCTGCCGGCCGGGCTGGACCCCAGCGCAGGGTGCCGCGCCTTTCGGTGTCCGGTGTCGAAGCGCGAAGTCGTCCACGCCCGGTAGGCGCGGCACCGGCCACGGCGGCGCGAGGACTCGGACGGCGGTGTAGCCCAGTGACCCGGCTCCGTGGGGGGTGACGGACGTGCGGTCGCCGCGTCGACTGCGGAGGACCATAACGCCCCGGCATCGGGGCCGCGCGATCGGCCGTCCGCGTGGTGCTCACTCGGTAGGCTCGCGCGTGGTATCGGGAGGCGAGCACCGATGGCGGGAACGGATCGCTGGTCATGGCGGCGTGTCCTCGGTACGGATGGCCCGGCGGCAGCGATCTGTATCCGGTTGTCGGTGGGGCTGGTGTTCCTCAGTGAGGGGATCCAGAAGTTCCTCTATCCGGACAAATTGGGCCCCGGCCGGTTCGAAAGGATCGGTATCCCGGCCCCGACCTTCTTCGCGAACCTCGACGGCGTCGTCGAGGTCACCTGCGGGCTCCTGATCGTCATCGGACTGCTGACCCGCTTCGCCACGCTGCCGTTACTGGTCGATATCGTCCTGGCGATCGTGCTGACCAAGTTGCGTGAGCTGCGCCCGGGCGGGTTCCAAGGAGTAGAAGGCATCTGGGGGATGGCCCACGACGCGCGCACAGATGTAGCGATGCTGCTCGGGCTGATCTACCTGCTGTGGGCCGGGCCCGGCCGCTGGTCACTGGACGCCCTGCTCACACGGCCGGAACCGCCAGGACGCCGACGATCGAACCGGTGACTCCGAGGCATAGTCCCTCGCCAGGTCCCGCAATCTTGCCTCAACGAAGCACGGTGATCATGACAGGATCTTGATCATGCCGATTTCCACCAGTTCGTTCGACCATGTTCGCTTGACAGTGACCGACATCGACAGATCCCGGGCCTTCTATGACGCCGTCTTCGGATGGCCGATCGCGTGGGAGTGTCCTGCGGACGCGGACGAAGCCACCCGTGCGCGATTCGGGTTCCTCTTCGGCGGTGTGATCTACCAGATGGGTAATGCACTGCTGGGGCTTCGCCCTGTCGCCAGCGACGAGTTCGACGAAGATCGAGTAGGACTCGACCACCTCGCCTTCGCCCTCGCCACTCGGTCGGATCTCGATTCGGCGGCTGCCTTGCTCGACGAACTCGGCATCCCGCACGAGGGGGTGAAAGATCTCGGTGCCATGTACATTCTGGAATTCCGCGACCCGGACAACATCGCGCTGGAGTTGGTCGTACGCAAGCAGTGATCGCCCCTTCCCGGAGAGCCTCGGCATCCGCGGTGGCACATATGACGCATGGAAGTCGTCCTGGTCTGAGCCGTCTCAACAGTTGGCGGGGACCGTGTCGCCCGTGAGCCGGACCTCGAACCGGATCGCGCCCGGGCTCTGCGCGGGCAGGACGATGGCCGCGCCGCGCCCGGGTCTCCAGGTCCGGTGGACTGGGATGTAGTGGCGATCACACACCAGGCATTTCCGGTGAAGAGCATGAGCCGGGTCAGGGTTTGCGTGCTGTGGCGACGATCGTGGGCACGATGGCCAGTGCGAGGATGCCGCCGCCGATGGCCAGCGTGGGATAATCGGCAGCGGCGACGACCAGTCCCGATGTCATGCCACCGGTGGCGCCGGCGATGGCGATGGTGACGTCGAGGATGCCTTGTGTTCTGGCGCGGGTCGCCAGCGGCACGGTGTCGGTGATGATCGCGGTGCCCGAGACGAGGCCGAAGTTCCAGCCGAGCCCGAGCAACGTGAGTGCGGTCGTCAACAGGGTGACGGAGTCGTTGGGGGCACAGGCGGCGACTGCTCCGGCGCCGAGCAGAGTCGGCCCTGAGGCCGCTGCGATGGTGAAGTGGCCGAAGCGATCTACGAGCCAGCCCGTCACCGGCGATGGCAAGTACATCGCGCCGATATGGATGGAGATGACCAGGCCGGCGGCGGTGGTGCTGTGGCCGTGGTCGCGCATGTGGACGGGTGTCATCGTCATGACCGCCACCATCACGAACTGAGTGAGCACCATGACAACTACACCGGCCCACACGCCGGGGCCGCGCTTTTCGACCGCGGGACGCGGCGGAATGTCGGCATCATCAGGCTGCGCGAGGACCCGGTCGGCCTCGCGTGTGCGGGCGAGTAGCAGCGGGTCGGGGCGCAGCCAGATGGCCAGTACCACTGCCGCCGACGCGTATGCGGCGCCGGCGAGCAGGAACGGTCCGGCCAGGTGGGGGATGCCGAGTTCGTGTGCCAGGTCGCTGGTCGGCGTGGTGAGGTTGGGGCCGGCCACGCCGCCGAGTGTCGTGGCGACCAGCACGGTGGACACGGCACGGGCGCGGTGGGCGGAGTCGGCCAGATCGGCTCCGGCATACCGGGCCTGCAGATTGGTGGAGGTTCCGGCGCCGTAGACGAACAGCGCGGCGAACAGCAGGATCGGATTGTCCGCGATGGCGGCGGCGATAATTCCGACGCTGCCGATGGCGCCGGCCAGGTAGCCGGCGACCAGGCCGGTGCGGCGGCCGCGGGCTTGCGAGATGCGTCCGACGGTAACGGCCGCCAGCGCGGAGCCCGCGGTGCCGAGCGCACTGGGCAGACCGGCGAGGCTGGTCGAGCCGAGCATGTCCTGCGCCAGCAGTGCACCGACGGTTAGGCCCGCCGCCAGTCCCGCTCCGCTGAGGGCCTGCGCGGCGACGAGGACGAACAGGGTGCGACGCTGCGCCCGGGCGCCGGGGGCATCGCCGGTGTGGGCAGGTACCGAAGTCGTCACGACGGACTCAGACCCTCTGGCCGAAATCGAGGCGGTCGCGGAGTCCGGCGGCGGTGAAGGCGGCGACCAGTTCGGCCCGGCCTTCGGTGAAGTGTGCCCATCCCTCGTAATGAACGGGAACAACCTGACGCGCACAAAGGATCTCGGCGGCCGCGGCGGTCTGGGCACTGTCGAGAACGATCGGCGCGCCGTCGAAGAGAATGGAGAAGCGGGGCGCTCCAGCGAAGAGGATGGCTGTGTCCACCGGCGCGAAACGTTCGGCGATCTGCTCGACCGCGGTTAGTGAGGCGTTGTCACCGCTGACATAGATGGTGGGCAGGCCTTCGCCGGTCAGCACGAATCCGACGACCTGGCCGGTGACGGGTTCGACCTCCTCGCGGGTGCCCGGCCCGTGGATCGCGGGCACGCCGGTCACGGTGATCGTGCCACCGCCGGGGCGATCCAGCTCGATCGACTCCCAGTCGAGGAGGCCTTTGGCGCCATTCCCCAGGCGTTGCCCGCCACCCGGCGTGGTGAGGGTGAGCGGCACTTCGGCGAGCAGGGCACGGCCGGAGTCGTCGAGATTGTCGGGGTGCTCGTCGTGCGAGAGCAGAACCACGTCGACGCGACCGAGGTCGGCCGGGGTGGCGGCGGTCGGCGCGGTCTTGGTCAGCAGGCCGCCGGGCTGCGGGAAGTCACGAGGCGCATCGAAGGTCGGGTCGGTGAGGAACCGCAGCCCGCCGTATTCGAACAGGGCGGTCGGCCCGCCGAAGATGCGCACGCGGACATGCTGGTCGGTGGGGCTTGCGGGGGATGCCACTACGAACTCCTCACGGATGAAGTTCAATCTATCCGTGAGGAGGGTAGGTCGTTCTCACGGATAAAAGCAACTTGTAACATGAGAGTTGTGAAAGACGTGCGAGAGATCTCGACCGGCGGGCCCGCCTTGCCGTCCGCACCAGGGGCCGAGCAGTACCTCGCCCTCGATTTCGCCGACAGCGCCTATGCGCTCCCCGGGGGGCACTTCATCGACCTGCTCGGCACTCCGGCATCGACGAACCGGTGGCTCGCCGAACGTGGCCTCGCTCCCGCCGATGCGGGAGTGCAGGAAATGTGCGCGACGCAGCTGCGCGCACTACGCGAACACATCAGGGCATTGTTCGCTGCCCGCGTCGCGCGCCGGCCCGCACTACCGGCAGCACTGGCCGCCGTCAACGACGCGCTGAGCAGAACCCCGACAGCCCCCCTGCTGAAATGGGATGATACGAACGGCCCCTACCGCGCCGCGGTATGTCCACCCAACGAGATCCTCGACCGCGCGCTCGCGACGCTCGCCGCCGACGCCGCCGACCTGCTCACCGGTTCCGACGCCGATTTCCTGACTACTTGCGACTCCATCCCGTGCAATCGCTACCTGATCCGCCACGGCCGCCGTCACTGGTGCTCCACGCGCTGCGGCGACCGCGCTCGCGCAGCCCGCGCCTACGCCCGCGCCAAAGCGAACTGAGCGTGCCGCCGATCTCCCGAGCATTTGGCACCACGTGACCGCTGGACCCCGTGGGCCGGGGCTGTGTGGCCTCCGGCCCGTTTCCGGATATCAGTCGCGAGACGACCGATCCGATCAAGAGTCAAGCGGAGGCTCGCTTTCTGAAAGCGCTGTGCTCGTGCTGATTCGGCGGTAGCATCCTGGCCTGGGGAGGCGACTCCGAAGAGACCGTGTCCGGGGAGGAACGTGGATCTTGTGACGACCAACGATTTGATACCCACTCCGCGTCGCACACTGCTTCGTATGACAGTAGGCGTCGGAATAGCCGCTGCCGCCGGATGTCTGATCATGGAGAACGCTGCACCGGCTTCGGCCACACAGCGCCTTTGGAAGAGATGTGCGCGTTGCAGTGGTCTCTGGTTCTCGGGCAACAATACCCGCGGCGGCTGCCCAGCAGGCGACATCTTCGACGGCGGCCACCACGACGATGGAACGGGCGACTTCATCTTGAAGGAAGACCCTGATGGTGGCGAGGGTCAGTCCGAATGGAGGTGGTGTCGGCAGTGCCAAGGGCTCTGGTTCGAAGGGAATTTCGGCTTTCGCGGAATATGCCCTTCGCCTCAGTTCAGCGAACAACCCGGTCACGTGGCTTTCGGATCCGGCAACTACCGACTGGAAGACGTGACCAATCGGGACGGGGTAGGGGGATCATCCAAGTGGCGCTGGTGCCGCAAGTGTTCGGGTTTGTTCTACGACGGCCATACTCCGGCAGCCTCGGGTGTTTGCCCGGCCGACCGTCAGCACCACGACATCATAGGGAGCGGTGACTACATTCTCCGCGCGGCGGAATCCACACGTCTACCGTCACCACCCTACTGATCTAACAGGCGAACGCACGTGACGATGATGCTTTCCCGCACGGCGGAATCGTCGGCGTCGAACAGGCCGAGGCAACGAGCGGATAGTTCGTCTTCCAGTTCACCTCGTCGTTTGCAGCCCGGCCCGGATTATTTCTCGAATGGGCTTGTCGCAGTGGCTTCCTGCGCGTAATCGGCACCGGCTATCGATTCCGGCACGAAACCTACCGACAGTGGTTCCGACAACCCCGCGTAGGAGTCGCATAGCGATAACCTCCCTTCGGCCAGAACAGTTCGCACATCGGCATGCGCGTGCGTCCGGCATCCATGCGCGCCCCATAGGGTGGTAGCCGACGGTCCGGTCCGTCGAGAGGAGTTGCCGATGGATGCCGAACACTTCCTGCCGTTCCGCAAGAGCGCGGTGATCTCTCTGTGCGCCGACGAGCTTCCCGACGCGGAACGCGAATCGTTCGCCGAGTTCGCGCGGCTGCTGGCGGCGGTGGTGCATCACGAGTTCCATGTGCGTGGTGAGACGGTGCTCGACGCCTATCACGTGGTCGACCCCGCGGAGGATGAACGGGCCATCCGTGCCGCTACTCCCGAGGACCGGGCGGCGGCACGGGCACGGGTAGAAGCCGAGCTGGTCGCGCTGGCCGAGGCGGCGGATTTCACGCGCATAGATGCCGCTGAGATCGTGCGCGCCTTCGCCGAGCACTCCCTGGTGAAAGTGCGGTTGGAACTCGACGAGGAGCATATCGATACCGCGATGTTCTTCCGGCGCGGGGTATCACAGCGCACCGAGCAAGTTCGGTGGCTGTTCGGCTTACGGCGGCGCAGCGTCGAATTCACCAGCTACGGCAAGGTTCTCGTATACATCGCGTTCGCCGAGCGGCCGGAGGAGGTCGCGGATCGCCCCAACGGAGGTGTGCTGCTGAAGCTGTTCGGGAACGTCCCGAGAAACGACCTCGAGATGCTGTATCCGATCGTTCGGATCCGGATGCGACCACTGGACAAGCTGCTGATCGGCGTGCCCGCGGTGGTCTCCGGAATTATCGTGGTCGTCACGAAGCTGGTGGCGTCGCTGGGGCCGCTGGTTCTCTTGCTGGCGTTCTGGCTCGGGCTGCGCGAGGAATCCGTACGGTTGGATAAGGCCACGCTGCTCACCCTGGGCGCCGGTTTGGCGGCCTTCGGCGGTTACCTGGTGCGCCAGTTCTCCAAGTTCAAGAACCGCAAGATCAAGTTGATGAAGACGCTGTCGGAACACCTCTACTTCCGCAACCTCGACAACGACGCGGGAGTGTTCCACCATCTGCTCGGCGCTGCCGAGGAATCGGAGGTGAAGGAGGCCGTCCTCGCCTACCACTTCCTGCGCACCGCCGACCGGCCGCTCACCGCAGCCGAACTCGATCAGCGGGTGGAGGAGTGGTTCCGTCGGCGATGGGAGGCAACCTTCGACTTCCGGATCCGCGACGGGATCAGCAGGCTCCGGAAGTGGGAACTGCTCGTCGAGGACGAGCACGGCGCACTGGAGGCGGTGCCGCTGACCGAGGCGAAACAGCGGCTGGATCGTCACTGGGACAACCTATTTCGAATCCAGCGCGAAACAGGTGACACCGCGGCTGCACGGCGAGTCGGGGTCACCGCCGGCTGAGACGTTGCCCACGAATCGACTTCTCAGCAGGGAAGTGCGCTCGGTCGGCGGGCCTGTGTCACCGGTTCGATCCGCTCACGGCCGGACGTCCGGAAGTGCAGCTCCCAGCGCCCGGCGCAGTCCGTCACGCCAGTGGGGAAGTGGCGGAAGGCCGCAGTCTGTCCACGATGCTTTCGACAGAACGGCATTCCGCGGCCGGGCTGCGGCATCTCGGAATTCCGATGTGCGGCAGGGCCGCAACAGGCCCGCATCGAGCCCCGCCGATTCGATGATCGCCCGAGCGAATCGGTATTTGGATGCGGCTCCGCCCCCGGTCGCGTGGAGCAGGCGCGGTGGATTCGGGTGCGCGACGAGGTCGAACAGTGCGGATACGAGATCATCGACGTAGGTCGGGGAGGCGATCTGGTCGGTGACGACCGCGACGTGCTCGCCCCGGGAGCATCTCCGCACGAGCGCGGCCGGGAAATCCCGATCGGTCCCCGAGTACAGCCACATGGTGCGGACGATCCGCGCCTCGGGCAACGCTGCTCGGGATGCCTCCTCACCTGCCAATTTGGATCTTCCGTACACGCTCAAAGGATTAGTGGGCGACCAGGTTTCCCATGGACGCGACGCCGCCCCGTCGAAGACGTACGCGGTCGAGATGTGCAGCAGTCGCGCTTCCTTCTTCGCGCAGGCTCGGGCCAGTAGTCCCGGACCGACCGCGTTGACCGCGAACGCCTTGTCGGCTTCGGTCTCGGCGGCGTCTACGCTCGTGTACGCCGCGCAGTTGATGACCACATCGCCGGAGCCGATGGTGTCGTTCACCGCCGATTCATCGGTGATATCGAGTTCCTTCGATCCGAACCCGAGCACCTGTCGATCAGCGCGACGAAATGGGCTGGTCGCCTTCGTGATCGCGCTCCCGAGCAGTCCGTCGGCACCGGTGACCACCAGCCTGCTCACCGCTTGTCCTCGAGGGAGGTCCGCACAACCCGCACCTGGGAGCGCCGGTAGCCGGAGACATACTCGCGGACCGAGGCGATCATGTAGTCGGTCATCTCGTCGGTTATCCCCGGGTACACCCCGACCCAGAAGGTGTTGTCGGCGACGTAGTCGCTGGCCGCCAGGCTTCCGGATACACGGCACTCGATGTTCGAGTACGCCGGATGGCGGAGGAGATTTCCGGCGAACAGGCCTCGGGTCGCTATTTTGCGGCTTTCGAGAAAGTTGACGATGTCGATGCGGCCGAAAGGCGCGTCCGACAGCACCGTGAGGGCAAATCCGAACCAGCTCGGATCGCTACCGGGGGTTGGTTCCGGCAGCCGGAGATGGTCGATCCCGTCCAAGCCTTCGCGAAGCCGACGCCAGTTGTGACGCCGGCGGGCGCAGAAATCGTCCAGTCTGGCCAGCTGGGAGAGTCCGAGCGCAGCTTGGATATCTGTTGTCTTCAGGTTGTATCCGATATGCGAATAGATGTACTTGTGGTCGTATCCGTAGGGGAGGTCGCCCAGCTGTTGGGTGAACCTCTTCCCGCATCTGTTGCTTTCGCCCGGCTCGCACCAGCAGTCGCGTCCCCAATCGCGCAGCGACTTCACGACGCGAGCTGTGGTCAGGTCGTTGGTCAGCACACATCCGCCCTCACCCGTGGTCAAATGGTGTGCCGGATAGAAGCTGACGGTGGCCAGATCACCGAAGGTTCCGGTAGGGTGCGACTGGTATGTCGATCCGACTGCGTCGCAATTGTCTTCGATCAAAAACATTCCGCGCTCCGCGCACAACGCGGAGATTTCTGCCACCGGAAACGGGTTGCCGAGCGTGTGCGCCAGTGCGACGGCACGGGTTCTAGGGCCGATTGCCGCTTCCACGGCTTCCGGCGTCGTGTTGTATGTCGTGGAGTCGATATCTACGAAAACCGGTTTCAACCCGTTTTGCAGTATCGGGTTCACTGTCGTCGGGAAGCCGGCGGCAGCCGTGATGACCTCGTCTCCGGGGCGCAGCCGGGTATCACCCAACTCCGGGGCGGTTAATGCACTGACCGCCAGCAGGTTCGCGGAAGATCCGGAGTTGGTGAGCCGCGCCTTGCGGAGGCCCATTTTCCGGGCGAATTCTTTTTCGAATCGGTCGGCCAGGATTCCGGCCGCGATACGCATATCCAGTGCGGCTTCGAGGACTGCGCCCCTGTCCTTGTCGTCGAGGCAGGCGCCGGATGATTGGATCTCGGTGACGCCCGCGACGAAGTGGTGCTCGCTTTGCGAATTGTGGAATTTCCGGATTATCGTGAGCAGTTCTTCTCGATCGTTCACTCTATTTCTCCCGGTACGAGCCTGAAATGAGATCTCTGAGGTCGTCGGTGAATGCGGATTGTGGCGGCAGCGCCCACATATGCCGCTTGAGTGCTCGCGCGGCCTGCCGGTAGGCGGGGTCGTCGAGGATTCGCCGGCAGGCGGTGAGAACATCCGAGGCGGTGACGGTCATTGGGTCGAGGTGGATGCCGGTGCCGAGGGCTTCGCAGCGTACTGCATTTCCGGGATGATCGGCGAAGAAGGGAAGTACCAGGTGCGGGACTCCGTAGGTTATCGTGTCGCGCATCGAATTCAATCCACCGTGTGTGATGAACAGGTCCACGTTCGCCAATACGAGCGACTGGGGGACGTACGGCAGGACATGGATGTGTGCTGGTAGCGACCGGAATATATCCTGGTACAGCGACGGTAGCGAGACGACGGCGGTACACCGGAGCTCGGCCAGAGCCGCGATGACCTCCCTGTAGATTTCGGCCATTCGATCCCGGAACCTCGGGGAGAAGGGGCCGATCGAGCCCAGCGAGAGGTAAACGATCGGCCTATCACCAGGCATCGACGTGAACACGTCGGGCAGCAGTTGATCATTGTGGCGTACCGGTGGTTCGTGCCGGTAACGGACCAATGGAGTACCGAGATCGGAGTTATTGAATTCTTTCGGCGTCAGGGAGACCGTGAGATGCCGGAGTATTCCCGGTACCGCCGGTTCTTCCGGAAGCCCGAGTTTGGCCCGCTGAGTGGTCAAAGCGGGCCGGATCAGGTCTTCGTGGAGGTCTCGCACAAGCGTCAGCGGGCCGATATCCACCGTGACGTGGGGTATTTCGAGCACTTCCGCGGCCAGGTAACCGCCGAACTCCGAGCACTCGTGCAGGACGACATCGGGCCGCCACCGGTCGGACAGATCCAGTACGTCTTCCGCGACACGCAGGGCGATCCGGTCACCGAGGAACTCCGTCATGTACATCCGGTCGAACGCGGCTATGTCCCGGTCGAGCAGAAGTCCGAAAATCGCTGCATCGAACTCGCGGTCGGCCCATCGCATTCCCACGTCCACGGTCTCGACGCCGTAGTTGCCGTGCAGCCAGGCGCCCCACTTCTCAGGTGCCGCAACGCGGACATCGTGGCCATGTCTGCTCAGCGCGTCGGCCAGTGTGACCAGTCCACGGAAGTGGGATTCGAACTGGTTGACGGTCACCAGCACGCGCATGCGATCTGCCCGCGAAAAAGCCATGTCCGCAGCGTGACACATTGGGGCACAATGCTGTACGCGTTTCCGGGCAACTGGACCTGCGACGGTTTCAGCTCGGGCGGGTCGAGTGAGTCGCCCGGTGGAAGCCGGACTGTCACAGTAGGTCTCGGCGGTTCCTCGACCCGGTGCCACGGGCTGGGCGAGCGCGGAAGCGTTGCGCGTCGCATGAGCCGGAGCGGCGCGTGCGCGGCCCGGCACCCATCGGTGATTTCGTCAGAACTTGCCGGCGTGGTGTTCGATTCGGTGCCCGAGCCGGGTGGCGAATTCGGTGATGAAGTCCTCGGTCAGGGGCGGCCAGCCCCAGAAGTCGAAGGCGAGGGCGCCCAGGGCGAAGCCGTCTGTCCATTGCCAGGTGGTGATGGGGCTCGGTGTGGTGCAGGAGGGGCAGATTGCCGAGCCGGTGCCTGTTCGTTTCCAGGTGTCGATCGCGTCCGAGAACGGCTGCCATACGGCGGGATCGGCTTCCCATTGTTGCGGGTAGTCGATGATCACGGTGGTGGCCTGGCAGCGTGGGCATACCGCGGAGGCCGGTTCGATGGCGCCCTGGCCGGGATAGTGGTCTTGGCGGCCGGCGATGACGGCAACGGGGCCGGGGATCCAGTCGGCGCCCCATTCCTGGGTGATCTGCGGCCAGTCGGGGCCCGGCAGATAGCCTTCGTCGGCGTGGAGGCTGTACATCGCGTCACGCGAAGTCTCCCGAAGCAGCCATCGCCGCGACACCATCCAGTCCACCATGTGCTCGGCCAGCGTGCTCGCGTCGGCCGAGGTCACATCGAGGTCGACGATACGTTCGAAATAATCACCCACACCCGCATCCTGCCACCGAGGACCGATGGTCGTATTCGGGCGCCGAGTGGCCGTTCATCCGCTGACGCCCGAGACGTGGCGGGGGAACGGATCATCGCCAGGTACCGTTGGGCGGTGAACCCAGCTGATACGCGAAGTCTCAAAGACGGCGATCTGGAGACCCGCGGAGCAAATCTGCGGCTGCTGCTCGCGCGGGCTGCTGACGGGCACACATCCGCCAAGGAAGCACTGCGCGCGCTCGTCCGCGACTATCCCGACTACCACCGGTCGCTGTACAGCCGGGCGTTGAACCAGGCGGCGGTCTTCGGCGACGACACCCTGAAGGCACCCCTGCTCGCGTCACTCGCCGACACTCGGTACAACTGCCAGGCATGGGCGGCGATGGGCTGCGCGGCGCTCGGCTTCCGCGATGCGGTTCCCGGCTTGATCGCGATGTTGGACCATTCGCAGGAGATGGCTCGCGAGCAAGCGGTGATCGCTCTGGGCACCCTCGGCGACGAATCGGTCGTCCCGGCGCTCACGCCCGTGCTGCGGGACCCGATCGGAGGAATGCGCGAACGTGCCGCCGATGCCCTCGGCATGATCGGCGGTGATGCGGCCTTGGCCGCACTGTGGGACGAATTCGAGAACCGCCGGTACTTCCGCATCGGCTATATCGCCAGCGCGCTGGCCAAGTTTGCCCCGGACGTCATTCCGAGGCTGTGCGCGGCGGCCGGCAGTGACGACCCGGACCAGCGATATTGGGCGGCAGTCGCGCTCGGTTCGACCGGCGATGATCGTGCCGTGCCGACGCTGGAACGGCTGATGGCCCACGACCGGGGCTCCACAGTCTTCGATGGCATGGTGAGCGTCGCCGCGAAGAAGGGCCTCCGCACGCTACGACGAATCCAAGCCGCAATCGCAGCCCGCGAATCCTGAAAGGCCACCGGATTTGTCATCGCGAGAGCGAGTTACGCAGATCGGTGATCGTGGCGCGGCGCTCGTAGGCGATCCAGGCGAAGATCGCGGCAAGCACCAGGGGGAAGATCCCCATCAAGGGCTTGTCGGCGATGAAGGCCTGCGTCCCGGCGGCGAGCACGGTGAGAACGGACAGACCCGCGGCAGCCAGGGCACTGAGCCGTGGCACCATCAGGCCGATGCCACCGGCAACCTCCGCAACTCCGATGAAGATGAGCAGCCCGAGGGGGATGGTGAGATTCTCGGGGGCGTTCTCCGTCAGGGTGTTCGGAATAACAAGCTTCGGCCCGCCGGAAGCGATGATGAAGAACAGGCCGAGCAGGATCTGCAGGGTCCACAGGACGCGGTTGCGGACCTTGCCGGGACGACCGGTGACGTTGTTGGAGAACTCGGCGGTGGAGTTGGCGGTGGTCATTTCTGGTCCTTCTGGTCGGTCGCGCCGGGTTGGCAGCGCGTTCAACGGATAGGACGGAGCGCCGTCCGAGAATTCATCGCTGTCGGCGAGAATTTCCCGAGCGCCGCCCCGACCGGCCGGTACCGCCCGGTCGGGGCGTTTGTGCATCTGCCGACCAACCGCCATCGAAGAGGGCCGGGACCTGTCCTCGATGAGCGGTGTCGGGCCGGCAGTTCCTATCGTCCGCTGCCGGCCTGGCGGCCCGGCCTCACTTCAGGTGCCGGGTGAAGAACCGGTTCGCGTCGTCTCCTTCGAACGCCGGAACGCCGGTGTGCCCGCCCATGTTGGCGTGCAGCGTCTTCTCCTTGGAGCCGAAGGCGTCGAACAGGTCCAGGGCCATCTGCCGGTCGTTTCCTTCGTCGTCCCATTGCAGCAGGACTTGCAGCGGAATGGTGACCTGCCGTGCTTCCTCGAACATGCTGCGGGGCACGTAACTTCCGGCGAACAGAACGGCGGCCGAGATGCGCGGCTCGACCACCGCCAGCCGGACGCCGATGGAGATCACCCCACCCGAGTACCCCACCGGGCCGCCGATCTCGGGCAGCGAAAGAAGGGCGTCCAGGGCGGCCCGCCATTCCGGGACCGCCTTTTCGACCAGCGGGAGGACGAGCCGGTCGACTATCTCGTCGTCGACCGGCTCGCCGGCCGTCACCGCCCGGCGCAGGTCGGCGCGGGCCTGTTCGGCGGCGGCCGAACGCGGCCGGTCACCGCTGCCGGGGAGCTCGATGGTGGCCGCGGCGAAGCCCTCCGCCACGGAGTGCCGGGCCCGGCCCACCAGTCGGGGGTACATCTGGCGGAGTCCGCCGGGATGGCCGATCAGGATCAGCGGGGCCGGTGCGGATGCGGATCCGGGCGTCCACAGGATGCCGGGGATCTCGCCGAGGGTGAATTCGCGTTCGAGGACGCCGTCGGCGAAGCGCTGTTCGGAAGTGAATTGCATGGTCGTGCCTTTCGGGAGTGCTCTCGAGCGGCGCTCCCGGACGACCTATCGCCCGACCGTGACCCCAGAGGGGAGCACCCATGTAGATACTGCGTTCACGGGTACCACCTCCTCGTTCTCTGGCACGGCTTCCGGAAAGGTAGCAGCGGTCGGCTTGGTCCGCCAACAGGTTTTCGCGGAGACTCCGGGGATGCCGCCGCGGCTGTCCGGCGGGGCCGCCGGGCAGCGGGCCGGGCGCCGATACCGAGTGCCGCTAGCGAATTCCCGGTGTCGCCGGGTGGGGGCCGACGCAGGCGAAGATGAAACAACCCGCTGGCCAATTCGCGAACGGCGCGGACATGGGCTTGCCCAAGCAGGACAGCGGGTTGCATCCCGGGTAGGCCATCGGGCCGATGCCGAGTGCGGCGAGAGTCGCGTCCGGGTTCGAGATCATCGGATCGGACAGCTGGACATCCGATTGCTGTTCGTACGGCGCCGCGGCGGGTATGCGGGGTTCCAGGAAGGCGGCGCCAACCGCACGCAGGACGTCGTGCGGGAAGCTCAACGCGCTCCCCGGAACCGTCACACCGGTCCAACTGACCATCAAACCGAGGCTCGGCACGATGAAATTGTCCTGGCGCATCATCCCCGACATCTGCATCGCATCCGGCGGCAGACCGGGAAAGTAGTTCGCGCAGTCCGGCCCGTTCACTACGAACAGGAAGCCGTAGCACGGATTCGTCGGCGTGGGACGGCCGGCCTGCGCGAGATAATCCGCCGAGATGATCCGGTGACCGTCCCACTGGCCGCGATTTGTGAGCAGCAGACCCAGCTTGGCGAAATCGTCTGGCGGCAGCAGCAGATGCGCGTAACCGTAGGTGTTTCCACTGCGGTCCCGCCCCCAGAAGTAGTCGGTCGGAAAAATACCCAACGGATCGAACAGCTTTCGCTGCGTGTACGCCTGGAAGTCCTCGTCGACCGCACGCTGGATGACGTACACGAGCAGATCGACAGCGCGCTGGCTGTAGCGCCACTCGACGCCTTGCTGTTGATCGATCGGCATCGCCAGCGCCTGCGCGACCACATTCGGGTCGATCTGCGCCAGTCCGGTGATGCCCTCGGAGGCCACCGCCACCCGCATGCCGCTGGCTTCGATGAGCAGATTCCGCACGGTGATCGCGCGATGAGCGGCATCACCGAGTTCGGGCGGCAGATAGGCGCCGATCGGGTCGTCGAGCCGCAGCCGCTGCTCGTCCACCGCGACCCCGGCCACCATCGAAACCACGCTTTTGGTGCTGCTCCAGAGATTCCACGGCACACCGGCGGCCCGCGCGTGGCTCGGGCCGGTCGCGATCAGGCAATTGTTCCGGAATACCTGCAGCGTCGTGCGCGTAGAATCCGCCGCGAGCGCCACCGCCCGACGCAGCGCCGCCGAATCGAGTCCGACCTCTTCCGGTGTGGCCGTTTCGGGTACTCGTCCACTGCTGACCGCGCAATGCTTCAGCCCGTCCGGCTCGGCATGCGCCAGCACAGGTGCACCGATCCCGAGCATCGACGCGGCCACCGTAATGGCAGCCACCGCAATGCTTCTCATACCTCGACCCACGCCGTCCTCCGCTCTCGACGAACTCCACCTGGCTCATCGCGCCCACCTCGCACCCGGTTACTTCCTCGGGTGCCCCTACTTGTAGGGGGCGGACCTGCACCGTCATCGCAGCTGCCTGCTCAGAGCGACGGGTGATCCGTTGCGATAGCAGCTTCGAAACCGTGACGGCACGGCCAGCACGCGTTCGCGGTCCCGAGCGAAGACCGCGACCGGAACGGTGCGCGACCGCGCAGTACTGTGAATCGTTCACCTGCGGGGACGGGTGTCCGGCTGGACGAGAGAACTGACTACACATGAGCGACGAGCAACAAATCCTCACCCCCGGCGACACCTGCTGGCAGATCGCGCGGGCCGATCGGCTGGCGTGCATTGTCGATGCGGCGGACTATTTCCGCCATGCCAAGTCCGCGATGTTGCAGGCCCGCAAGCGCATCGTGCTGATCGGCTGGGACTTCGATACCCGAATCAAGTTCGAACCGGGGGAGAAGACCCTCGAAGGGCCCGATCGGCTGGGTAAATTCCTGTCCTGGCTGCCGAAACAGCGACCAGATCTGGACATCTACCTGCTGAAATGGAATGTCGGTGCGTTCGCGGCGATCAGCCGCGGTATGACACCGATCTTCGTCGTCAATTGGATAACCGATCGGCGGTTGCACCTCGAAATGGATGGCGCGCACCCGATCGGTTCGGCACACCATCAGAAGATCGTGGTGATCGACGACACGCTCGCGTTCTGCGGTGGTATCGACATGACCGTCGATCGCTGGGACACCAGCGACCATCGGGACGACAACCACTACCGAACCGAGCCCAACGGCCGCCGGTACGGACCATGGCACGACGCGACCACCGCTGTCGACGGCGATGCGGCGAAGGCGATCGGCGAATTGGCCCGGGCCCGGTGGAAGGCGGCGACGGGACAGCAATTGGCCGCGGTCGACGAGCTCGCCGGTGACACGCCGTGGCCGGAGGGGCTGGAGCCGACGATGCGGTCGGTGGATGTGGGTATCGCGCGGACCTTCCCCGAGCTCGCCGACCGCGCCGAAGTGCGGGAGGTCGAGGCGTTGTATCTGGCGGCGATCGCGGGCGCCAGGCGGTCGCTGTACATCGAGAGTCAGTACCTGGCCTCGCGCACTCTCGCCGAGGCGATCGCCGCTCGGCTGCGTGAGCCGAACGGTCCGGAGATCGTGCTGGTGCTGCCGCGTCACGCCGACGGCTGGCTCGAGCAACAGGCGATGGATGGGGCCCGTCGCCGCTTACTGCAGCTGTTGTGGAAGGCCGATACCGAGAACCGGTTCGGCGTCTACTACCCCGTCACCGAGGCCGGCGCGCCGATCTACGTCCACGCCAAGGTATTGGTGATGGACGATCGGCTGCTGCGGGTGGGATCGTCGAACCTCAACAACCGTTCGATGGGCTTCGACACCGAATGCGATCTGGCCGTCGAGGTCACCCCCGCCACCGTGGACGGTGACCTGCTGCGGGAAACCATCCTCGGTATCCGCCGCCAGCTGATCTGCGAACATCTCGATGCCGAACCCGCGAAATTCGACGCCACACTCGCCGAGACGTCGTCTCTTCTGCGCACCGTCGAGAGGTTGCGCGGCAACGGCCGGACCCTGGTGCGGTTCGAGCCGGGGACCGTCGAGGACGAAGACAGCCCGCTCGCGGAGAACGAACTGATGGATCCCGAACGCACGCCACCGAGCCTGCGCGACAACCCGTTGCTGATCCGGAGTATCCGCAGGCTGAAGACAGCGGTGGCGGTGCGCTGATCTACGTGGCGGACGCACGGGGTCGAGTTCCTCCCGACCGAGCAGATTCCCAGCGCGTAGGACACGCAGCCGAGGGGGCGGTCCGACTGGGCTGCCCCCTTTCGGTTCGTGCTGGAAAGCGCGCCGATGAATAACCGGTGCTCGGTGGACTCACAGCGCGTTCGTCGACCCTTCTTTCCCGCCGTTCTCTGGCGGGGTACCGGAAAGGGAGGCGAGCAGCTGCGTGAGTGCGTGGCGATCGTCGGCGCATAGCCGGTCGGTGTAGGGGGCCAGGGCCGCGCGGATCTCTTCTTGCAGCCGTCCGGCGAGTTCGCTGCCCGTGGGAGTGATGAACACATCGACCACCCGGCGATCCTCCGGCGATTTGCCTCGTGCCACGAGACCTCGGCGCTCGGCCCGCTCGACGAGCCCGGACATCGTGGACTTGTCCAGACCGAGGAACACCGCCAGATCGGTCATCCGCGGTCGGCGGTCGCGCAGGAAGCCGAGTAGCCGCAGCTGGGTGAGAGACAGGTCGTGCTCCGAACCGATGCGGGTGAGCACGGCCATCACCCGGAAGGACGTCCGAACGAGGGCATCCTCGAGCGCATCGTCAGGTCTCATGTCGTGATCGTACTTCACATAGTTTGCATTACCAACCAAGCTCGGATTAGTTGGTAATACAAATAAACTGAGGAGTCGCCATGCACGCCGCCGTTGTCACCAGCTTCGACGCTCCACCCCGGTACAGCGAGTACCCCGCCCCGATCGCCGAGGGGGAGAACGAGATGGTCGTGGACGTACTCGCGGCCGGTTTACACCACCTGGTCAGGGCTCGGGCGAACGGCACGCACTACAGCAGCACCGACAGGCTCCCGTTCGTTCCCGGCGTCGACGGCGTCGTGCGCGACCGGCACGGAAACCTCAGGTACGCGGTGCTGGACGACAGCGACCTGGGCATGTTCGCCGAACAGACGGTGATCGATCCCAGGCGCAGCGTGGTACTACCGGGCGATGTCGACCCGGTGCACATCGCTGCCGCGATGAACCCGGCGATGTCGTCGTGGGTCGCCCTGCGCCGCCGCATCGCGTTCCAAAAGGGGCAGCGCGTCCTCGTCCTGGGTGCCACGGGTAGCGCTGGACGCATGGCGGTGCAGATAGCGAAGCAATTCGGTGCCGCATACGTGATCGCCGCCGGGCGCAATGCTTCCCGGCTCGCCGCGCTGCACGACCTCGGCGCGGACGAGACGGTGACGTTCGAGCAGACCGACCGCGCCGCCGACGTCGACGTCGTCCTCGACTACGTGTGGGGAGAACCTTCCGCCCGTGCGATGACCGCGATGATCAGCGCACGCCGCGACCGCTCCGCCCCGCTGGACTGGATTCAGATCGGATCCGTCGCCGGCCAGACGAGTCCCCTCCACTCCGCGCTGCTGCGCGCATCCCGGCTACAGATCTGCGGCAGCGGTATCGGCTCGGTCTCCTCCCGCGACATCCTCGCGGAGCTTCCGGAACTCGCCGTCGCGGTGCACACCGGCGCGATCGACGTGCAGGCGCGTCCATTGCCCCTCGCTCAGATCACCGAGACGTGGAGCGCGGAGACGGAGGACCGCATCGTCTATGTCCCCTGACACGAGGCCCGCCGGTATTTACCGGCGCACGGAGAGTCCGCGCCGACAGTCACAAGCTTTGCCTCCGGAAGCCACGGATATCCGGGTTCTGGCCGGGCCTCGCATGGCGGCGTAGAGGCGTAACCGGCCGGCATACGGCGTTGACACGGTGCTGCCTCGGGAAGTTGGTCCCGAGGCAGCACGCGGTCTCCGCTGTCCGCGCTTTCAACCAACCACATGCCGCAGTAGACGGCGATTGCCGCAAGGGCTGCATGGTCGGCTCCGTATCCGGGTTGCTACTGGCGCAGATTGCGGTCGAACAGGGCCAGTAATTCGCGGTAGTGCCGTTCGGCAGCTTCGGGATCGTGGGCGGAGGTGTCGGCCTGGGTATAGCCGTGTTGAGCCCCTTCGTAGACCTCGGTGCGGTAGCGGACGCCAGCGGCGGCGAGTGCCTTGTCGAACCGGCCGATGTGTTCGGGAGTCATGTGGTCATCCTCGCCGGCGTGGGCGAAATACAGCTCCGCGGTGATATTTCCGACGACAAGGTGCGGACTGTCCGAGGTATCGGTGACGAGCGGGCCGCCATGGAAACCGGCCACCGCCGCAACCCGATCGGGGAACATGGCAGCGACCAGCACCGCCAGCCGCGCCCCCATGCAGTAGCCGGTGACGCCGACCTTCCCCTCGGAGACATGCGGCGAGGCTGCCAGCCACTCGAGGTAAGCGCCGGCATCGGAACGCAGAAGCTCCGGTGTCAACTCGCGGATCATCGGGAAGACCTGCTGGAAGATGTCCGGCCGCTCCGCCGGGTCGATGAAGTCCGGCAACTCGATTACCGGTGCCCGCCCGTGCCGGTAATAGGCATTCGGAAGCAGGACGGTATAGCCGTGGGCGGCAATACGATCAGCCAGCGTCCGCAGGCTGGGCCGCAGTCCGAAACCGTCCTGAATCACCAGTACTCCCGGATGGGCGGCACCATCGTCGGGGTAAGCGACATATGCGTCGGCGACACCATCGGGTGTCTGCACCTCGACCGGCGTACCATGCGTTGCAGTCATCGTGGAATCCTTCTGTCGTGGTTGATGTCTTGTGATCAACACGACGAAGGCGGAGCCCGCGCGATACCGCAGAAGCCTCGATCGACAAGCCGACTGACAGCGGCCCGCGCGGCGTTCAGAACAGCGCCGGGTAACCAATCCGTGTGTGGCGCATCGCCGTCCCGGTAGTCATCGCCTCACACCGTAGCCCACCGGACAGGACATATGTCAACTCTGAGGTAGTCATCGCCACTCGGTGACCTCGCCGCCTGACCTCGGCACCCCCCAAGGGCGCGGTGAGTCTCCGAAGGAGACACGTCGGTGTGTGTCCCACTCTCTCATCGGCTGCTCATAGTCGTGGTCGGTGTCAGCGGACCCGTGGCGGATCGATGAGCAGTTCCCGCACCAGTTGGCGCAATGCTCGTGGATTCCCGACGGGTATGTGGGTGGTGGATGCGTCGACGGCCTCGCGGAGAGTCAGCGTGGCCCAGCCGGTCCGTCCACCTATGGAGAATCGGGATCCCTGTCGGGCTCACCTTCGGTGCCTGATCCCTCGCCCGCACTCTTCTCGATTCGCCGCGGTTTGACCATGCGCCGGATGCCGGCGGCCGGAGCGTCGTCACCAGCTCGTTTCCGCCGCAGCGCGTCGAGATCGACGACATTCCCCTCAGGCTCGGCGCTGCCCGGATCATTCACGGGGGCGGGGTGCCGTGCCGCGCCTGGGTCGACCGGCCACCACCCTGTCTCCCGCTGCAGTTCCGATCGCAGTACGGGCTTGGTCGGTGCAGGATCGTAGACGGAGCCGCCTTCCGAGCGCCAAGTCTTCTGGAGACGCTCGCCGGCCTCTTCCGCCACGCGCCGCGGGCGACGCGGTAGGCGGGTGACGTTCGATGTGCCGTCTCCGGGGGTCTCCACAGCCCTGCTTCCTTCTTCCGACTTCCTGCGCAGCAGTTCCAGCTCGTCGAACCTCTTCCCGCCGGGACCTGTCGAGGATTCCCCTCCCGGCACTTCTCGCTCCGACATCGAACTAGCAGCCGACGAGTGCCACTGCACCCGTCGGCGCCATGACCGCTGGTAGGCCGAGCTGATGTTTCCACTTATTGCTGATTGCGTCGCGCACGTCCATATTCTCCCTCAATAGGAAACCACTGAGGGGCCTCGGGCACGCCAGGTGGCCCCGGCTCGGGGAGGGGGAGGAGTGCAGGGCACCCGCACGGGCCGTCGGTTCAGCTTCGGGCGCCGAGCGTGCCGGTCCAGGTGGCCGTGTCGAGACCGGCACGCGCGGCCAGGGCGAACGTGGCGGTGAGGTCGTTGTCGGTGCGTGGTCGGGGATCGTCCTCGGGGTAGCGCTGTGTCTTCAACCGCGCTATCGTCTCGGCGAAGGATCGAAGCACGGTCTCGGTCGCAGCGCCACGCTCGGCGTCGTCGAGCAGTTGATCACACAACTCCGGCATACCGGTGTCGGTGTTGTCGAACTCCAGCCGTTCGGCGATCTCGCCGACGGCGCCGGCCCGGGTCGTCAGAGCCGAGATGCCACAGTCGAGCCCGTCGTCGGCCAGATCGCCGGGGTAGTGGGCCCGGTTCCAGGCCCCTTCCCGACGGTACCGCAAGGGGGCTGCTCGACCTGCGTCGGCGCTGCGGCGTTCCGGCCCTGGCCACTCCTGGGCGAATTCGGCGCGTCTCCAGTGCGCGCTCGCCGCGGCGCACAGCGGCTACCGTCCCGCGTGCGTCCTCACCTCGGGCTGATCGGCAGGCCGGGGCAGAGTTCGATGTAAGGCTGGTTCGGCATGCGCACCCGGTCACTCCAATTCCTCTGGCTCATATTGGAAGTGAGTTTGGCGCACAGCTTGTCGGGATCGGCGTCGTAGGCAGGCCATACTCGCACCGTCGTGTCCCAACTTCCGGAGGCGACCAGCGTCCCGTCCGGGCTGAACGCCACGCTCGCGACCTCGCTGATGTGGCCGATCATCGGAGTGCCGAGCAGTTGTCCGGACTCGGTGTCCCACAACCGCACCGTCCTGTCGCGGCTACCGGAGACGATTCGCTTACCGTCTGGGCTGAAGGTCACACTCTTCACGATGTCGTTGTGGCCGATCGTCGGTTGGCCGAGCGGTCGTGCGGACTCGATATCCCACGACCGCACCATCCCGTCGTGCCCACCGGTGGCGAACCGCTTCCCGTCGGGACTGAATGCCATGCCGCCCACAGGGGCGCTGCCGCTGTCCGGCAGTTCTTCGATCTTGCGCCCGGACTCGACATCCCATAACTGCACCGTCCCGCCCCAGTCGGTCGCGACTCGCGTGCCGTCCGAGCTGAAGACCGCATTCTCCGCGCCGACTCTGTCTCCGATCGGAAGTTCCCGGATCCTTTTGCCGGACTCGGCATCCCAGAACAGCAACTTCTTGTCGGAACCGGAGACAACGCGTTTGCCGTCCGGAGTGAAAACCGCGTTCGGCACGGCGTTGCCGAGGCCTGTGAGCGGCTCCCCGATCGGCCGCCCCGCGTCGACATCCCACAATCGCATCGTCCCGTCATGACTGACGGAGACGATTTTCCTACCGTCGGGACTGAAGACCACGCGTTTGACAGCCTGAGTGTGGCCGATCAGCGGCTCTCCTAGCGTTTGCCCGGATCCGACACCCCACAACCGCACCGTCCCATCGGAACTGCCCGAGGCGATACGTTTACCATCCGGACTGAAGGCCACACTCGCCACGATGTTGCTGTGGCCGATCATCGGCTGCCCGATCAGATACCCGCGCCCGACGTCCCATATCCGCACCGTCCCATCGAGGCTGCCGGAGACAATTCGCCTGCCATCCGGGCTGAACGCGACATTCATGACGCCGTTGGTGTGGCCGAGCATAGGCGCCCCGATCAATTGGCCCGACCCGACATCCCACAGACGCAGGATCCCGCGGTAGTCACCGGTCACGACCCACCGCCCATCAGGACTGAACGCCAGACTCGACACATAGTCGGCGTGACCGGTCAGCGGCCTCCCGATCGAGTTGCCCGACTCGACGTCCCACAAACGCGCCGTCCTGTCGGAACCCCCCGAGATGACGCGACGCCCGTCCGGGCTGAATGCCACGCTGTCCACGGTGTCGGTGTGGCCGATCAGCGGCCGCCCGATCGGCTGTCCCGACTCGGCGTCCCACAACCGCACGGTCCTGTCCAAACTGCCGGAGACGATGCGACGCCCGTCCGGGCTGAATGCCACGCTGTCCACGGCGTTGGTGTGGCCGATCAGCGGCCGCCCGATCGGCTGTCCGGACTCGGCGTCCCACAACCGCACGGCGCCGTCCTGATCGCCGGTGACGACTCGCCGCCCGCCCGGGCTGACAGCCACATCCCCCAAGATGCCGATATCGACGTTCAGCGGCTGCCCGGTCGGTTGTCCGGATTCGACATCCCACAGTCGCAGCGGCCCGCCCAACTGGCTGGTGACGGCCCGACGCCCGTCCAGGCTGAGCCGTTTGAATTGAACCCCCAGGGTACGTGTGGGGATCTGCCGCGGCTCCCCGACCAGTTCACCGGAATCGGCATCCCACGACCGCAACCGTAAATCGAGACCCCCGGTGACCACCCGACGCCCATCAGGACTGAACACCACATCCCAGACGTCCGACCCGGTGTCGACGATTTTGGCTGTCTGTCGCCGCTCATAGAGCGCACCGACGATAGCGCCCGCGGTCTCGGGGCTCGGCGCTAGGGCGTGTGCCGCGAGAATTTGCTGAACAGCTCGAATATCGCCACCGGACCGGCTCTGCTCGAACATGGCCTGCGCTTCCGCGACCAACTGTCGCCCGACCGCCTCGCGGGTGCGCGCCTCGGCCCGGATGCTCGCGGCCTCCGCCCGTTTGCCCGCGGTATCGGCTCGCCAGAATCCCGCTCCGGCCAATCCCGCCACCGCGACGGCGACGACCAGCAACGCCGCGAGCGCTCGAGCCCGGCGACGCAATGCCGTGAGGCGATCCTCTTCCCGACGGCGGGACGCGAGGAGGAATTCACGGGCGGGCTGGAGACGTCGCTGATAATCCGGTTTCGCCGAGAGCGTTTCGGCTTCGGCGAGCCGGGTCCCTTCCAGCAGCCACGACTGGTCACGACCGTTGCGATTCCAGCCTTCGACAGCACGTTCGAGGCGGTCGGCGGCCTTGAGGTCGTCGGCCTGCGCGCGGAGCCATCCGGCCAGCGAATCCCAGCGCCGCAGTAGGCTTTCCAGTGCCACCTCGACGATCACCTCGCCGTCGCGGCGGTCCTTGACCAGCAATCGCTTGTCCACGAACCCGTCGATCAGCTCGTGCGCCTCCTCGGGGAGTTCTTCCCAGCGAGCGATGCGACGCATCGGCTGATCGCTGTCGGGATCTACGGTCGCCAACGCGGGGATGAACGCCGAGCGCAACACCTCCAACTGCCGCTGTCGTATCCGCGGATCGGTGGACAGCAGCGATTCGACCTCGGTGTGGACGACCCGGTCGATACCGCCCATCGCGTTGTAATTCTCGACAGTCAGCGTTCCGCTCGCGGCATAGTCGTCGTAGAGTCGCGACAGCGTCAGTGCCAGCAGCGGCAGGGTGTCGGCGCCGTGATCACCGTCGGCCAGGAGCCGATCCACCAAGTCCGGTTCGATGCGCAGTGCCACACTGTCGTCGGCACGAGCCGCCGGCCCGGTGATGACCTCCTTGAACTGGGTCCGCGGCAACGGCTCGAGCGCGTCGAAGACGAATCGCGGCACCGTCTTCATCTGCACGGAATTCTGTAGCTGCTCATAGCGATCGGTACGGATGGTGACCGCCGCCTTGATCGACACGTGCTGTGTGCCCACCTCGTCCGGTACGGCGAGCAGCGTGCCCAGCAGCTTCAGGAATTGCTCGCCCTGCGCCCCGGCGTCGGCGACGAACAGCTCTTCGGCTTGATCGATGGGCAGCAACAACGTCGGCAGGGGTATATCGACATCGTTGGATGGCCACCTGTCTCGCGCGGCGTGCTGCATCTGGACGAGCCACTCACGTGCGCGATCGACGTCGGGCAACGCGGATTTGATCTCCCCGAGGGTCGGAGTGGTCAACCCGAGGCGAGTTCGGGTGGCGTAGATGACCGCGGCCAGGCCGTGAGCACCGGTGAGCGCTCGACGTTCCGGCCGCATGATGTCCAGTACGAGAAAGTGCCGATCCTCCCGAGCCAGCCGCGGCAACAATCCCGCGCGCAGAAACGACGATTTGCCCGTCCCCGACGCTCCCAGCACCACGAACATCGACTCGGCACCGATCGACCGCATCCGCCGCAGATGTTCCAGACCCGCCATGACCTGCACCTCGCGTCCGAAATACACGGCGGCGTCCACGGCATCGAAGGGTCGCCAGCCCCGGTACGGCGACCGGTCCGGCTCGCCTGCGGGCGGCCACGGAAAGTTTTCGGCACCGATCCCGGCGTCGCCCAGGCCGTCCAACAATCTGCGCAAGCCTTCGGTGCGCATTCGCACCGGCTCGAGTTGCCCATCGACCTGGATCTCGGTGACCGGACCGTCGCCGAACAGGTCGCACCGTTGCCATTCACGGGTCGGATCCGTATCGGTGAACGGTTCCAGCCTGGCACAGTAGATCCGCTTGCCGAGATTCACCGCCGTCAGGTACTCGGCAACGCATTCGGCCGAGGTGTGCCAATCCCGCGAGGTCAAGCAGATCACCGCTTCGCAGCGTGCCAATCCCCCGCGTAGGGCATCTCGCCAACGGACACCCTGAGCGATCCCGGATTTCTCGTCGAGATCCAAGAAGATGTTGCCCGTCAACGCGGGCCGTTGCTCGACCAGCCAGCGCAACAGCGCGACAGCCTGCACACTGTTCCGACTCGAATGACTCAGGAACAGCCGTGTCATCACGCCCCCTTGATGGAGAGACCATCTCGCGCTCGTCAACGCTACCGCACGCCGAATCGGAGCACCTTCCGCGCCGGAGGTGCCGGTGGCGCGCAATCGGCTTTCCGGCACGGGGTTTCGTGGTCGATTGATATCATTCGAGCCGCTGTCGGCCCACTAGATCGGCGGCGGGTAGGGGCGTTGATGGAGGTGGAGGACGTCCACTACTCATACGGCAGACGGTCGGTGCTGCGTGGCATCGACATCGTGTTGCCTGCGGGGACGCTGGTGGGCATCGTCGGTGAGAACGGGGCGGGTAAGTCGACGTTGTTGAAGGTTTTGTCCGGAGGGCTGCGACCGGACCGGGGGATGGTCCGGCACCGTGGGCGGTTCGGTTACTGCCCTCAGCAGGTAATCCTGAACGACGCCTTCACGGTGCGTCAGCACCTGAACTTCTTCGCCGCGGCCTATGCGATCCCGGACCTGCGACGCGCCGAGGAGGCCATGGAGATCTTACGTTTCTCCGAGTATGCCGGTGAGCGGGTCGGGACGCTCAGTGGCGGCACACGGCAAAAGCTCAATTTGACGCTGGCGGTGATGCATGATCCGCAGGTCTTGCTGCTGGATGAGCCGTATCAGGGTTTCGACTGGGAGACGTATCTGCGTTTCTGGGATCTGGTCGCGGAGTTCCGTGACACCGGACGGTCGGTTCTGGTTGTCTCGCATCTGGCTCACGACACCGACAAGCTGGATAAGGTGTGGCGGTTGCGCGACGGCGTCTTACGAGGCGGACAGGAGCAGGCCGGATGAATAATGGTGTGCGGCTGTTCGTGATTGCCACGCGCTATGCTCTCATCGAGCATGCTCGCAACCGGTTCGCCATGCTGTTGGTGGCCGTCTTCCTCCCCATATTGATCACCGTGGTCCGCGTGGCCGTCACGGACATCGAGGTGCCGTTCCGGCTTCGAGACACCGGTCTGGTTCTGCGCGCCAACGGTAATGAACTCGCTCAGGTCAGCGGCGCCCTGATGGCGGTCTCGCTGATCATAGGATTCATGATGTTCGCGGCCACTTTCAGCAGCGGCGCATTCGACCGGCGTCTGTCGATGGCCGGGTACCCCCGAGTCGCTCTGGGTTTGGCGAAGATCGCCTGCCTGGTGGTGGCCTCGGTGGTGGTTTGCGTGTACGCCACCGCGGTTATTTGCTGCTACTGGTCGCCGCGGCAGCCTGTCCTGCTCGCTGCGGCGCTTTTCGGCTCGGCGATGACTTACGGGGCGTTGGGTGTGGCCCTCGGCGCGCTGCTGCGCCGTGAGGTGGAGGGGATGTTCGCCATCGCGATGATCAGCTGTTTCGATATGGCCGTACAGAACCCCATCGCCAGTGCTGGGGCCGACAGCGATTTCGTGCGATGGCTGCCCTCCTATGGGGCAATGCAGGCTTCGACCACGGCCGGTTTCTCCGACGCCACCCCGATGACGGGTTTCGCCGTGCAACTGGCCTGGTTCATTGCGAGCGCCCTCGTCGGACTGATCGCTTTCCATCGGTGCACCCGCTCCTCTCTTCGACGGATGCGCATCCCCGGCCCGATGGGGTCCGGACAACCTGCGAAGCACTGAGGAGCGTCCCGCACGACCACACGGTGGAGGGCGCGGGACATCACTCTGTTCGGCCTGCTGCGGGGCTTACGAGGCGGTAGGAGCCGGTTCGGCGGCAGGGAGGTAGACCTCACGGCGCAAGCGTTCGAGATCCGGCGCTGTGGTAGCGGAGGTGTGCGTGTACCGATCGCTCTCACGCCCCCAGAGCCCCACGCTCGTGATGTTCACATACATCTCCGCGTAATCCTTCCCCTGACTCGATAGGCCGGGAAGAACGCGCAGGAGCGCGGGGACATAGTGGATCACCGCCTCGAGCTGAGCGCGCTGATCCGCTACTTGGCGCCGCACCTGGTCCACGGCTTCGTCGCGAGTGCAGCCGGTTTCGTGATGAACCGCCCGCACCAAGTTGTAGGGAACTCGGTCTGCCTCGTCCTGATCTAGTCCCACCAGGTCGTTCTCCACGAAGGTGACCCAGAAGGCCAGTTCCTCGAGACGGCGGATCACGGGGTGTTCGCGCAGCGTCGGCGGTAGTTCCCGGTCGTGGTACACCTCCATGCAGGCGATGGCGGTTTCGATCCCACTGGTCGACATCCGCATCGGCAGGTAGTCGGCCGTGGAAGGGATGTAGCCACTGATGCGATGGTGCGCTTCGCGTTCGGCGGCTTCGAACCACTCCTCGATGCCGTCGAGGAACCGCTTCTGCCAGCGGATGGTCCGGCCCTCGCGCAAGCGCGGCCATATGCTCGCCCACGCCGTCGGAATCGCGCCGGGCCGCCACGGTTTCGCCGGGTCCTGGCGCAGCGTTGCCACCATGCCACGTCGCAACGCGGTCACGGCTTCGGGGTCCCTCAGCTGCGGATCCTCGAAAAGGTCATCCCAGGCGAGGACCAGCACAGCCATCGCGTAGGCGGTCTGTTCACGGACCGCATTCGCTGCTGGGGCCAACGTGTGCGTGGGGATCTGGATCGCCCCTGTCCACCGGTGGTAGTCCGCCTCGGCGGAGGAGACGGCAAGGCCGGTGTCCACCAGCCAGTTCCGCAACCATCGCGCGAGTTGCGGCGAAAGCCCATTGCCATGAGTTCGAGGTGGCCGCGTCGACCGCCGGGGGACCGAGGGACCAGAAGCTCGCCGGTCGAGGATGGACCGGGCGTAGGCGGTGATCGCGCGGCGAGCGCGCGGGTCAACGGGCAGAGTGGCGAGCTGACCGGCAGCCCGGTCCATGAACTCGTCGGCCACCGCCTGTGCTTCGTCCACGGCGCCGCAGGCGATGACGAGCTCGCGGGCACGCGCAGCTTGCTCGAGCGTCATTCTGCTCTGCAACAGGCGAGCAAGGCTTCGATCGCGGGCGGCCGCGCGGATCACGGGCAGTGTGTAAATGCCCGCGGACAGGTCCGCGTTGACAGGCTTGCCCATTTCTTCGGCGGTGGAGGTCAGATCGAGGATGTCGTCATACAGCTGGTAAGCCAGCCCGAAGTACCGGCCGAACTGGGCGGCCGCCTCTTGCTGATCGTCGGGCCGGCCGGCCTGCATCGCGCCCACCAGGCATGCCAGCGAGAGCACCGCCGCCGTCTTGCCGTCGATCGCGTCCAGGTAGGACTGCTCGCTGCGGGAGGCCACGTGGAGGTCGGCGGCCTCGATCACCATGCCCGCGCACATCTGCTCACCGGCGATTGCCCCCGAGAGGACCTCGCGCCGACCGAGTTCGGCCAGCATGCGCACACTTGTGAGCATCACGGAGTCCCCACCCAGCACAGCCATATGCGAACCCCACACCACATTGGCACTGGGACGGCCTCGACGCTCGTATGCGTGATCGATGACGTCGTCGTGGTAGAGCGAGCCCAGATGCAGCAACTCGACGGCAGCGGCGGCGCGCACCACCCGGTCGTCGGCCGGGGCAGCGGGATCGGTGAGCAGGTAGTACGACAATAGGGTCAATGTGGGGCGGACCAGGCGGCGAGAGGTGTCCGGCCCTTCGTCTGTGAGTGCGGCCAGTTCAGGCCTACCCTCCAGCCGAACGGGTCCGAGAACCTCACGGACACGGTCCAGGTCCGCGTCCAGATGGGGGAAGACAGCCGAATCTATTTCACGTGGCACGCGGGCACTCCTGACTGGTTGCATCGGTCATCCAGAACACCGCCGATCAATGGCAATTCGACACCAGGCGACGCGGAAGATGTTGGGATCGACCAAAATTGATGCCAGCTCCGCAGTTGCGGTGCGGCTCGGCGGACATCGGCAGTGTGCGCCGCGCATCGAACGTGGCGGCCCACGTGTGTCGGGCCTTCGCGTCGGAGAGGCTTGCGCGGCTACACGAATGTCGGTGTCCTGACGCACCACCGACTGCCTGAGTGCGCACGATCGCCTCGATGCCGCCAGCGCCGCGGCGGACCGCGCCGCTTGATGGCGGGAGCTCACCGCACATGCCCGAATCCACTTGATCGAAGACTCCGTCGACGGCGAATCGTTTTGCCGCGTTCCGGCTCTGATCAGCGGGGATGCAGGGTGATCCGGGCGTTGTGGGCGGGGCTGAGGCCGGTGTGATAGCGACGTGGGGGTTCGACGGGACCGGTGGCCGCACCGATGCGACGATGCTCGAGG
The DNA here is from genome assembly GCF_001612985.1 of Nocardia gamkensis NBRC 108242. Lineage (GTDB taxonomy): Bacteria > Actinomycetota > Actinomycetes > Mycobacteriales > Mycobacteriaceae > Nocardia > Nocardia gamkensis. Next base: position 42,894 of record NZ_BDBM01000032.1, read on the forward strand.
ATGGTGCGGAAGAGGATGCGCGCCTCCGTCAAGGCGAATTGGGCGCCCAGACAGCGATGCGCGCCGGCGCCGAAGGTCAGCCAGGTGCGGCCGTTCGGTGGCTCGTCGAGGAAACGTTCGGGGCGGAAGTCCATCGGGTCCGAATAATGCCGGGGTGATTCGTGAATGAGGAGAATCGGGACTATGACGATGGCCCCCTTGGGGACCTGGACGCCGTTGACCACGGTGTCGCGCAGCGCGCGCCGCCCGGTGAACGGAGACACCGGGCGGATTCGCATCGTTTCGGCGACCACGGCGTCGAGGTACGTGTCGAGCCGGGCGCCGTCGCCTGCGTCGACCGCCGCGTCGAGCTCGGCCATGGCTGCCGGGTGGGCGGCCAGCATGGCGGCGATCCAGCCGAGCGTGATGGCGGTGGTCTCGTAGGCGCCCAGCAGGATGCCACGCATATTGCGGGCCAACGCGGCGTCGTCGTGCTGATCCAGTTCGGTGCCGACATACCGCGACAGCACATCTTTCCGGCCGTTCCCGTCACCGGGCGTGGACCGGCGCGCGGCGATCTCCTCGATGATGAGGGCGTCGACCTCGGACTGGCGGCGGCTGAGCGGCGGGTAGGGCAACGTATAGCCACCGACCAGCGGAGTGAGCAGGGTGACGGCGAGAAAACCGCGACTTTCGATTTCCCCGAACCACCGGCTCACCGCCTGTTTCAGCCGGTCCTTGCGGGGCGGAGCCACGTCGCCGAAGACGACGCCGAGCAGCACGCCGATGGCCAAGTCGTAGCCGACCTTCAGAAACTCGAACGGTTCACCAACAGGCCAGGTCGGCAGTTCGCGCTGGACCACCTCCACCATGAGATCCTCATAGGACCGGAGTGCCTTGCTCTGGAACGGCGGCGCGAACAGTTGACGTTCGCGGCGATGGTCGTCACCGTCGAGGAAGATCAACGTCTGCTTGCCGAACATCATGTCGTGGCTGGAGAAGCGGCTCAGCACCTGTCCGACCGAGAAGTCGTCGTGGTTGGCGAACAGTCCTCGCACATCGTCCATGTCGTAAGTGACCAGCATGGTCGGAAATCCCGGCGGCGAGACGACGAACCGTTCGCCGAATTCCAGCAAGGGAGATCGGTGCGTACCGGGGCGCATCAGTCCACCGATTTGCGCGATGTGGCGGGTGCGTAGCCGAGGGAGTTCACGCAGAGATATCGGGGCATGCGACATGTAGCCATCCTTAACCCGTTGCTCGGCGACTCGCAAACATGAAATCCCCGCAGTGGCAATAGATACCGCTGACTCCGCGCGGCGTCCCCTTCTTTACGCTGCGAAGCCCAGACCGAGCGCGACCGCGACCGGAATCAGGTAGAGCATCGGAAACGCCACGGTCTTGTATGAGCGGGCCCGCAGCACGGTGATCACCGCACCTGCGAAGTACAGGATCAGGCCGATGGCCGCTGCGACTCCGATCGCGGGAACGAAGAGGCCGGCGATCAGCCCGAGCGCTCCAGCGGCCTTGGCCGATCCCAGTGGCGTCCACCACGATTGCGGCACGCCGTATTCCACCAGCGGGTCCACGACGAACGCGGCCCGGCGCAGCAGCGAGACCGCCGAGAAGCCGACCCAGGCGGCAGCGACGATGGTGACGACGATGTATGCAGTGTTCATGGGAATCTTCTCGGTTTCTCTTCGGTAAGTCCTGGTCCGGATGGGTTCGCCTCGATGACGACGCAGCGCGCCGGAGTGTGACATCCGGAAAAACCCAACCCGGTTCGGTGGTTGTCCGGTGGCCGCGGCTTCGGTCGCGAGTTCGGTTGTGGTGACGCGGCGGTAGCGCGCCGGGCAGTCGGTGGCGAAAACGGTGCAGATCGGCTCGCGCGACTCCGGCTCAGTAAGGGCCGATGGCGAAGAAAACCGCATTCGGTTGACTCTGACATCGTGTGAGGTTGCAGACTCACTGGCGTGACCGACCCCTCGAAGCTGATGTCCATCGGCCGCTTTTCCTCGTTGAGCAGGATCAGCGTGCGGATGCTGCGGCACTACGACTCGAGCGGTGTGCTGACTCCCGCCGTGGTCGATGCCAGCGGATATCGCCGGTATTCGCCGGAGCAGCTGGGTGATGCCGCCCGGATTCGCCAGCTGCGTGACGTCGGGTTCGGCGTGTCCGCCATCGGAGCCCTGCTCGCCGTATACGGCACTCCCGCGTATACCGATGCGCTGCGATTGCAGCGCCGGACGCTCGTGGACGAGGCCGCCTCGGCCAGGCATCGGCTGGCCCTCATCGAGCGCATGCTCGACCGGAACGAATTGGAGAACATCTTGTCCGACATCGAGGTTCAATTGATCGACATCCCCGCGCAGACGCTGGTGACGCTGCGCGGGACGGTGGAGAACTACGCCGCCGAGGGGGAACTGTGGGAGCGATTCGTGCCCGAGCTCCAGCGGCAGGACATCGCGATCACCGGTGCGGGCGGCTGCATCGAACACGACGGGGAATTCCGGGAGGCCCATGTCGACGAATCGGTTTTCGTGGAGACCGCCGCAGGTGTCGAAGCCCAAAGCCCGCTCGTGGCGCTGCACGTCCCGGTTCGCCGCGCGGTGTGCGCGACCGTGACCGGCCCGTTCGCCGAGATGATCCCGCAAGCACACGATCGAATCGCGGCCTTCATCAATGACAACGGTCTGCGGATCGCTCGTACGGACGACGACGTCTCGACCCACCACTTCAACGTCTACCGCAACGACCCCAGCCAGGTGCCCGAGTCGGAGGCGATGATCTCGGTGACCGTCCCGGTCCTGTGAGCACATCCTCGCCTCACCGCCGTTGGTCGACTGTCGCGGCACGGGTGGCTCGGCGGGAGTGATAGTGCCGGTGACCGGCGGTGTCCGCGGACCGGTCGACGCGGTGGCGGAGAAAACGCCTCCCCGCTGTTCGGTCGGCGCACGGCCGATACATGTGGCTGCGGTGAGGCGGGGTTGCGGGTCGGGCGGCGGTGCCACCCACACGGCCGCCGGGGCAGGGGCCGCCGACCCATCGGCTGATCCGCCGGTCGCTCCGGAGTCGCTGGACGGCTGGATACATATATCGAGCAAGCGGGAACAAACCGGTTGGCTGGATACATATATTCTCCGTACGGGTGGCGACGACGAGTGGAGTGTCAGTGACGGAGCCGGATTCTGCACTGCTGGTGCGGGCGCTGCAGGCCGATGCTTCGCACACCCCCGAGTCGGTGCGCGCGGTGACCGCCCGGTTGATCCGGGATGGTGCGCTCACCGCGGGTGCGCGCTTGCCGACTATTCGCGAGGTAGCCCGGCGCTGCGGGCTGAGTACGCGCACGGTTGTCGCCGCCTGGAGCGCGCTGCGCGAGGAAGGCCTGATCACCACCAATCGACGCGGTGGCACGGTGGTAGTCGCGCTAGAGGAGGCCCCGGCGGGCCGTGCCCTCGCGGCCCGCGACCTGCTGACCGGAAGTCCGGACTACGCATTGCAACCCGATCTGGCACCCGCCATGCTGGCCGGATTGCACACCGATCAGCTCAACCGACCCGGGCGTGACTACATCACCGATCGCCTGCGCGAAGCCGTCGTCGACGGCTGGCCGTTCGCGGCCGAGGCCTTCGCCGCGGCGGGCGGCGGTTCGGAGGGTCTGTTCCTCGCGGTGGACGCCGCCGCGCCCGCGGGTTCCCTTGTCGCCGTGGAGGAGCCGGTGATGCCGGGCTTCCTCGACACCCTGACGGAGGTAGGGTACGAGGTGCTCGGTATCGAATCCGACGAACAGGGGGCGCTGCCCGGCGCGCTGGCGGCAGTGCTGCGGCGGCAGCCGTCGGTGGTGGTGCTCCAGCCGGAGGGCGGGTACGCGATGGGTGGCGCGCTGTCGGAGGACCGCGCCACGGAGTTGGCCACCGTGCTCGCCGCGGCGGAGCAGGTGCCCTGGATTGTCGAGGACGACGCGGTGGGGCCGCTGGCCCTGGCGCAGGCGCCCTCGCTCGGCCGCTGGTTCCCGCGCCGCAGCGTGCGGGTGCGCAGCTATTGCAAGGCCTACGGCATGGACATTCGGACCTGTGTCATCGGCGGCAGCGCCGAATTGGTCGACCGGGCCATTCGTGCACGGGTCCACGGTATCGCCGCCAACAGCCGGATTCTGCAGAATGCTCTGGCGCACCTCATCACCGACCCGGCGACCGCCGCACTGATCGATACCGCCCGCGATCGCTACACCGCCCGTCGGGAAGGGCTGCTCGCGGCATTGCGCGAGCGCGGCGTCACCGCGTGTTCCGGTGTGAACAGCCTGGTGGTGTGGGTGGAGGTCGCCGATGAACAGGCGGCGCTGCTCGAGCTGGCCCGGCACGGGATCGTCGTCGGATCGGGGGCGAAATCGTATGTGGCACCGCCGCGTCCGGGCGTGGTGCGCGTCGCGGTGCCGCAGCTACCCAATGCGGCCGCCGGGCTCGCCGAGCTGCTCGCCGAGGCCGCCGGTGCCACGCATCGGGAGTTCCTGGACTAGCGGACGGGCCGCGGATGCAGCCGCGGGGCTATCTCGGTGCTGACGCGGTGCAGGCATTCCGCGTACCGGGGATGGCCGACCGCGAGAGGAATGTGGAACAGCACTTCGGTGGCGGCGTCGAGGCCCCGGTCCTCGCGCAGCTGTTCGACGATCTGCTCGGCGGTTCCGATCCGGATGCGGTTGTCCGTGAGGAACCGTCGCCGGTCGGCGGCGCTCGGCAGCTCCGGGTAGTAGGCCGGGCTCAGTCGGATGTCGGTGTCGAGCAGGTCGAGCGCGTCACGTTCGCTGTCACCGGGCAGCACCGTGACGGTCGACCCGACGCGCGGTGTGCCGCGGCATGAGGACAGATAGGCATCGACGAGTTCGGCGACATCGCCGCCTGCGCGCGCCAGGGAGTTGCCGTGTGGAAGGAGTCCGTCGCCCGCCGCGCCCGCGCGCCGCGCGGTGTCGATGTTGCCAGTGGACTGCCAGATCCGGGAACGCAGGGTGCCCGGTGGCGGATACAGGGCGATGTCGTCGGTGACGCGGCCGTAGGCCAGTAGACGCCGCAGCGCGGCCATCCGGTCGGCGTACAGCGCCTCCCGGTCGGTGTCGGGAACACCGAATCCGATGTAGCTGGAGGCGGAGTGGCCGAAACCGAGGCCCTTGCCGACACCGAGTTCGAGCCGTCCGCCACTGAGCGCGTCGGTGACCACCGCGTCCTCCGCCAGACGCACCGGATGTTCGAACGGCAGTGCCACCACGCCGGTGCCGAGCCGGATCGTGGTGGTGTGCTGGGCGGCCGCGGCGACGAACGGGAACACGGCGGGCAGTGCGGCGTGATGGGCCTCGAAATGCCGGGTCGCGAACCAGAGGGCGCCGAAGCCGAGTCGTTCGGCACGCGTGCCGATGTCGATGGTCTGCCGGTAGACCTCGGCGGCCGGCGGACCGCTGCGCAACTGCACGAACAACGACGGCGCGCTGAGGGCCGCTGAGGACGACGAAGTGATCACAGCCGGTAATGCCCTCTCAGGGTGGTGGTGTCGTATTCGGTGCGGAAGATGCCGCGCCGGCGCAGCAGCGGGACGACATGATCGACGAAATCGGCCAGGCCGCCGGGCAATTCGTCGATCATCACATTGAATCCGTCGACGGCGCCCGCCGAGAACCAGTCCGCGATGAATCCGGCCACCTGTTCCGGGCCGCCGACCACCTTGGCGTGCACACTGCCCGAGGCCAGCAGGCGCGCCGCGCCACGCGTGTCCGCGCCACTCGAGCGCACGTACTCGAGCAGTACCGCGCGTTGTCCGCGTGACCCCCCGTCGGTGTTCTCGTCGGGAATCCTCTCCCACGGGAACGGCGCGTGCAGGTCGAGATCTGCGGGGTCGAGGCCGAGCCGTTCGGCGAGGTTGACCAGTTGGACCTCGTCGGGAATAAGATCGATGAGCTCGCGCTCGCGTCGCCGCGCCGCGGCTTCGGAATCGCCGAGCACGACGATCAGCCCCGGCAACAGCTTCACACTGTCGGGAGCGCGCCCGGCGTCGGCGGCCCGACGCCGGAGTTCGGTGCGGCGTTGCGCCGCCGACCCGGGATCGACGTGTGCGGAGTAGACGGCGTCCGCTGTCCTCGCACCCAGTTCCACGCCGTGGGTGGAGGCGCCAGCCTGGATCAGCACCGGCCTGCCGTGAGTCAGCGGCGGCGCCTTCAACGGCCCGGCCACCCGGAAGAACTTGCCGTCGTGGTCGATCGGCCGGACCACTGCCGGGTCGAGGTAGCGGCCGGTCGCCTTGTCACCGATGATCGCGTCGGCGGGCGCCGAATCCCACAACGCGGTCACCACGTCGAGGAATTCGGCGGCGCGGGCGTACCGTTCGGACTTCGGCGGGGCCTGGCTCAGGGAGTAGTTGCGGGCCGCGGCGTCGCCGCCGGTGACGACGTAGTTCCAGCCCACCCGACCACCGGACACCGCCGACAGCGCGGCGAACGAGCGCGCCAGATTGTAGGGGTCGCTGTAGGACGTCGTGGCGGTGACGACCAGGCCGATGTGGCTGGTATGCGCGGCCAGCACGGACTGGGCGATGAACGGGTCGAGCAGCCGGCTGGGCGCGTTCCAGTCCTTGGCCTGGATGTCCGGTGAGTCGGCCAGGAACACGGCATCGAGCAGTCCGCGTTCGGCGGTGCGCGCCACGTCGAGGTAGTGCTCGATCCCGACGAAGTGCGCCGCGGGTTGTTCGGCGCGCCGCCACGGGCTGCCGAGGGTGCCGCCGGGTATCAGGTTGGCGTTGAGGATGACATGTCGTGGCTGGGCGGTCATGGCGGATCTCCGGGGATCAAGGTGAGGGGACGGGGCCGGGCGCGGGGGAGTCGCCGCGGACGAGGGGTCGTGCCGGGTCGGCGGTCCACTGCGACAGCGAGCCGGGATACAGGGCGATCTCGATGCCGAGCGTGGTGAGGACGAAGACCTGCAGGGCCGCGGCCATCCCGCTGCCGCAGTGGGTGGCCGCGGGCGTCGCGGGGCCGAGGCCGAGGCCGAGGCCGCGATAGCGCGTACGCAGGGTGTGTTCGTCGCGAAGCAGTCCGTGCTCGTCGAAGTCGTCGAAGACCGGCGCGTTGACGGCATCGGGAATGTGACCGGCGAATGCGCCCTCGCCGCGATAGTGGCTGCGGGGGCGGGCATCGAGGAGGATGCCGCGTGCGGGCAGCGTCGCCACGGCGGCGGTGCCGACCACGGGAAGTCCGCCGGGCCGCGCGGACACGGTTCCCGCCGTGACGGTTTCGGTGCCCGACACGATGGGGCCGCCGGCAGCGCGCCACGCCCGCAGCCCACCGTCGAGGAGCCGGACGTCGGTCAGTCCCGCCCAGCGCAGGACCCACCAGGCGCGGGCGGCGGGTACCGAGCGGGAGTCGTCGTAGACCACCACGGTGCTGTCGGCGCGGATGCCCCAGCTCCGCAGCGCGGTGGTGAGTGGTCCCGCTTCCGGCAGCGGGCGGGCGCCGGAGCGCGCGGTGGCGGTAGCCGCGAGGTCGGCGTCGACGTCGACGAACCGCGCTCCCGGCAGGTGTCCGCGCCGGAATGCATTGGGGTCGGGCACGCCTGCGCCGACCCGGACGTCGAGCAGCACCAGCTGTTCGGGTGGGTCGTCACGCAAGTTGCTCGCGGAGATGAGATGGGCGGCACGGGCCCCGGACATCGCGATCCTTTCGACGCTCGGACTATGCGCGGTGCCGAGGATATGTATTCCGAAGCTGTGGAAACATAATTCGGGTCTGCGTGACTTTTTGTGTTCACAGTATCGCGGTGGGGCTCATATGTTTTCACAGCCGAGGTCGCCCGACCCGGCACATATCAGCGAGAGGGCTGCTATGGGAGACGTCCTGACGAGCCGAGTCGTCGACGCCGAATGGTTGCGGACCCGTCTCTCGGACCCCGGCGTCATCGTCATCGAGGTGACCAACACGCCGGGTGCCGAGTCGGACCGGAGCACCATCGCGGGCGCGCGCACCGTTTACTGGAAAGATCTGCTCTGGCACCACTCGCGCCGGGAATTCCCCGCGGCATCGGTCCTGGTCGATCGTCTGCACGCACTGGGTGCCGATGCCGAGTCGACGGTGATCTTCGCGGGCGAGCCGACACAGTTCGCCGCGTACGCCATCTGGGTGGCCGCGGCCGTCGGGGTCGGTGGTGACCTGCGCTATCTGGACGGCGGAGTGCCCGCGTGGCGCGCCGCCGAAGCCGCGAACGGCACCGTGTCGAGCGACTGCGCTGCCGCACCGATCGAACGCGCCGCCGATGCGGCCGAGCCCACCGGCGACGCGCAGGCCTCCGAGTCGCCGGAGCCGCTGCCCGAGGTGGCGCCGCGCCACGAGGAAATCGTCGTCGGCCGGGACGAGGTACGCGCGGCCCTCGGATCGTCCGTCGCGATCCTGGATCTGCGCTCACCGCAGGAGTATTCGGGTCTGCGGGTGTCCCCGCTCACCGAGCCGATCGATCACGGTGCCGAACGGGCGGGCCGGATTCCGGGCGCGCGGAGCCTGCCAGCGCAGGATCTGCTCGACGCGCGCGGACTGCTGCGGCCGGTGTCCGAACTCCGGGAGCGGGTGGCGGAGCTCGGCATCGACGGTGCCGAGCAGATCATCGCCTACTGCCGGCTCTCGCATCGCGCCGCGCTGGGCTGGCTGGTGTTCACCGACCTGCTCGACGATCACCGGGTCCGCGTCTACGACGGATCTTGGACCGAATGGGGCAGCTTGGTCGGCGCGCCCATCGAGGACTGAGCCCCCATGAATCCACACCGGCGCAAAGTATTCGGCCGCATCGCGGGCGTGGTCCTGTCCGCGGTGGCGATGATGTGGGCCGCGGTCACCCTGGCGTTCCTGGCCGTGCACATCGCCCCCGGCGATCCCGTCACCGCGATCATGGGGGAGTCCAGCGATCCGGGACTGCGCGCGCGGATCGAACAGGACTGGGGTCTGGACCGCCCGCTGCTCGTGCAGTACGGGCGGCACCTCGGACGGCTGCTGCACGGCGACCTCGGCTACTCATACGTGCGCGGCGAACCCGTGACCGACATCGTGTTCGGCGAACAATTGGGCAGCAGCGCCCAGCTCGCCGGATTCGCCCTGCTCCTCGCGGTCGTCCTCGCGCCGCTGCTGGCCGTGCTCACCGCGGGAAGACGCGATGTACTCAGCCGGTCGATCACCACGGCCGAGATCGTGGTGGCCTCCGCGCCGCCCTTCTGGACAGGGCTGCTGTTGATCTGGATCTTCGCCTTCACGCTGAAGGTGCTGCCGGTGACCGCGGGCAACGAGTTCCAGCGTCTGATACTGCCGGCCGTCACCCTGGCGCTGCCCATCGCCGCGGTGCTGGCCCAGGTCATGCGGGAGGGGATCGAGCGCGCGCTCGAGCAGCCGTTCGCGCTGACCGCTCGATCGCGTGGAATCGGCGCCATCCGCCTTCGCCTGCGACACGGACTGCGGCACTCGCTGATCCCGGCCGCGACCCTGGCCGGATGGGCGGTGAGTGGATTGCTCACCGGGACCGTCGTCGTCGAGGAGGTCTTCGGCCGGTCCGGCGTGGGACGGGCGACGGTCGAGGCCGTCGGCTATTCCGACGTTCCGGTGGTGCTCGGTGTCGCGCTGCTGTCGGCCGCCGTCTATCTGATCGTCACGGTCGTCGTCGATATCGCCTATCTCTGGATCGATCCGCGCCTGCAGGAGGCCTCCGCATGACGAGAGCCATCCTGCGGCAACGTTTCGCCCTCCCGGTGCCACACCGTCCCGTCGCCGTCCTGATCGCCGGCGTGGTGCTGATTCTCGCGGTGCTCGCCGCCCTCGTGCCCACCCTGCTCGCCTCCGGCGACCCGCTGCAAACCGAACTGGTCACCGCGCATCGGCCGCCGTCGCTGTCGCATCCGTTCGGCACCGATCAACTGGGCCGTGATGTGTTCACCCGTGTCGTGTACGGCGCCCGGTTGTCGCTGTTCATCGGGGTGTCGGCGACGGCGCTCGCGGTGCTGATCGGCGTGAGTGCCGGGCTGGCGGCAGGAATCGGTGGCCGGGTCGTAGACGCCATCGCCTCGCGCGGCTTCGATCTGCTCGGCGCGTTCCCGGAGGTGCTGCTGGCCCTGGTGCTCATCACCTTCACCGGCACCGGAACCGGCAATCTCGTTCTCGCCCTCGGCCTCGCCGCGGCGCCGCGATTCGCCAGGGTGATGCGGGCGGAAACCCGGGCGGTGCGCGCCGCCGACCATGTCGCGCAGGCTCGACTGCTGACCCGGTCACGCGCGCGGATCGTCGTTCGCCACATCCTGCCGAACGCGTTGCGGTCGCTGCCGGTTGTGGTCACCCTCGGCCTCGGGACCAGTATCCTCGGCGCCGCCGCCTTGAGTTTCCTCGGCTTCGGCCCGCAACCTCCGGACCCGGAGTGGGGTTCCATGCTCGCCGAGGCGCACGGCGATCTGCGTATCGCATGGTGGTCGGTCGCCTTCCCCGGTGCCGCCGTCACGGTCGTGGTCCTGGCCACCACGGTGCTCGGCCGCCACGTCGGCCACCACTTCGAACGAAGGGCACAGCCATGACGCTCACCGCCGCCGCCGTGCCGAGCACGGACACCGTGACCGACACCGTGCTGAGCGTGCGGAACCTGCGCGTCGGTTTCCCCGGGAGCGCGGGCGATGTCGTCGAAGGCGTCGGCTTCGACCTTCGGCGCGGCGAGATCCTCGCCATCGTCGGCGAATCGGGTTCGGGCAAATCGGTGACCACACGCAGCCTCGTCGGACTCGCGGGGGCAGGCGCCCGGGTGCGGGCCGACCGGTTCGAGTTGTTCGGCACCCCGGCCCTCGGACTGAGCGAACGGCAGTGGCGTGGGATCCGTGGCGCCCGGATAGGACTGGTGTTCCAGGACGCGCTCGTCGCGCTCGATCCGCTGCGCACCATCGCCGACGAGATGGCGGAAGCGTTGCGCGCGACACCGCGCTCCGGCCGCGCGGCCCGCATCGATGAGCTGCTGATCTCGGTGGGGATCGCCGATCCCGAGGTGCGCAAGCGGCAGCGGCCGTTCCAGCTGTCGGGCGGTCAGCGCCAGCGCGCGCTGATCGCCTCCGCCCTCGCGGGCAACCCGGACATCCTCATCGCCGACGAACCGACCACGGCGCTGGATGTGACGGTTCAGGCGCAGGTGCTCGACCTGCTGGTCCGGCAGGTCGCGGGCGGTCGATCGATGATCCTGGTGAGCCACGATCTGGCGGTGGTGGCCGCGGTGGCCGATCGCATCCTGGTGATGAAAGCGGGGCGCGTCGTCGAGCAGGGGCCAGCGGCGCAGGTCATCGGCGATCCACGGCACGAGTACACCCGGGCATTGATCGCCGCGGTGCCGCGGGGCCGGGTCGGCGCATCTCCGTCACGTTCGGGCGCACCGATCTTCACCGCGAGCGCGCTGACCAAGGCGTATCGGGTGGGGGGCCGTGCGGTGCCCGCGGTCGCCGATATCGGCTTCGAGGTCAGGGCCGGCGAGGTGCTCGGCGTGGTCGGTGAATCCGGTTCGGGTAAGTCGACGGTGGCGAAGATGATCACCGGGCTGATCGAGCCGGACGGCGGCGAGATGCGTTTCGCCGGAGCGCCGTTGACGCCGCGCACTCGCCGTCCCGGCCGGATCGGGCTGGTCGCGCAGGATTCCACCGGATCCTTCGACCCCCGCTACCGGGTGGGCGAGATCATCGGCGAGAGCGTCGCCCTGCGGGTCGGCCGGCGCGAGCGGCGCGCCGAGGTGATGGGCCTGCTCGACGCGGTGCGCCTGCCGGCCGACAGCATCGATCGTCACCCCCGCGAACTGTCGGGCGGACAGCGTCAGCGCGTCAATATCGCCAGGGCGCTGGGCAGCAGGCCGGAATTGATGGTCTGCGACGAGCCGGTGTCGGCACTCGACATCGCGGTACAGGCCCAGATCCTCGAACTGATCGCCGAACTCGCGCGCGAGCGCGGGGTCGGCATCGTCTTCATCTCCCACGATCTAGCAGTCGTCCGGCAGATCTGTCACCGACTGCTCGTCCTGCACGGCGGCGTGATCGTCGAATCAGGTTCGTCCGATGACGTTTTCACGGCTCCGACCTCCCCGTACACCCGTTCCCTGCTCGATTCCGTGCCGCGCCTGGCGGTACCGGACCCCACGGAAAGACCCTCGCGTGCGTAATCGCCTCACTCGACTGTTCACCGCACTGGCCGTCGGCATCGTCCTGGCCGCGGGCGCCTGCGCCTCGGACCCCGAACCCGGCAGCGGCCGGGGCGGACCGACCTCACCGGCACAGCCGGGCGGCACCTTCACCATCGCCTTGCCGTCCTATCCGACACGCGGCCTCAATCCCCATGTCGGCGCGGCCTTCGACGCCTCCCAGGTGCTGCGCAACAGCTATGACAGTCTCATCGCCGAAGACCGCGACGAAAAGTTCCACCCGTGGCTCGCCTCCGAGTGGACCGTTTCCCCCGACGGCACGGTGTACGAATTCACGCTGCGCCGGGACGTGACATTCCACAACGGGGAGAAGTTCGACGCCGCCGCGGTCAAGGCGAACATCGATGTGCTGAGGAATCCGGACACGCCGTCCTGGACGGTGCTCGGCCTCCTGCAGTACTCGAGCGTCAGCGCGGTCGACGTGGTCGACCCCTACAAGGTGCGGATCACGCTGAGCACACCCCGCGCGGACTTCCTGTCCACCCTCGCCGGACTCAGCGGCGCCATCGTGGCTCCCAGCACACTGAACGTCGGCAAAGAGACCCTCACCAGCGGAATCGGGCTGGTGGGTTCGGGTCCGTTCATCCTGGACAAGGCGGTCCAGGGGCAGGAACTGCGCTTCCACCGGAATCCCGACTACCGGTGGGGTCCCGCCACCGCCGCGCATCAGGGCGCCGCGTACGTGGACGATCTCGTCGTCGAGTACATTCCCGAAGCCTCCACCCGCGCGGGCCTGCTGCGCAGCGGCGAGGTCGACGCGATCGGAACGGTGAAGGCCACCGACATCTCCCTGTTCGACGGGATCGACGGATTCCAGTACGAACAGATCGGCTCGTCGGCCGCGCCCACTGTGATCATGCTCAATCTCACCAACGGCCCGACCACGGACGTGCGGGTGCGGCGGGCCATCGCCGCGGGCGTCGATATCGCCGCGGTGGTGGACAGTCTGACCAAGCGTTCCCAGCAGCGCGCCTGGAGCCTCATCTCTCCGGACAGCGCCTATTACGACGCCAAGTACGAGACCAAGGGCAAACCCGATGTCGCCGCCGCCCGCGCCCTGCTCGATCAGGCGGGCTGGACCGGCAAGGACGCCGACGGCTACCGCACCGACGCGGCGGGACAGCGCCTGACCGTCCGTCTGCTCGCCACCACCCCGACCTATCCGGAAGACGATTTCCTGAAGGCCTGGCAGGCCGAGCTGCGCCAGAACCTCGGGATCCGGGTCGACCTGCAGTTCGTCGAGAACGCCCAGGTCTACGATCTGCTGGCCCGCAACCAGTACGAGGCGTTCCCGCGTCAGGTCGGCGGACTCGACCTGTCGCTGCAGTTCAACCGCGCCTACGGCTCCACCACCCCCGATCTGAAGTACGGCCAGATCGACGGCATCACCCTCGGTTCCATCGTCGCGGGCGCCAAACTCGCCGACCCGCGGGTGGACCGGTGGCTCATCGAAGCGACCAAGGCGACCGACCCGCAACAGCGCAAGCAGCTGTTCGACACCATCACCGCGCACCTGCTCGACAACGCCGTGGCGATCCCGCTCTACACCGACCGCAACAGTGTCGCGGCGAGTTCCGCGATCCACAACGTGACCGCACTGTTCGACCCGCCCCGCAACACCGTCAATGCCTGGGCATACGACATCGCCGTCCGCTGACCAGTCTGCCGCCAACCCCTTGTTCCAGGAAGGCTCGATCATGACCGCCGCAACACAAACCCTGACCTTCGATCGCAATATTCCGCGAGGCATCGTGCACCGGGAATCGATCGCCGAGGTCTTCCTCACCGACGCGCAGCCGATACCCGACGGTGCGGTGTTCGCCGCTCAATTGCCCCGCAACCACTCGTATTTCAGTGACCATCGGGGTACCGCGACCACCTACGATCCGCTCCTGCTCATCGAGGTGTTCCGGCAGGTCGCGATCTATTACGCGCACACCTTCCTCGGGGTGGCCCGCGCGGAGAAGTTCATCTTCGGTTCGGCGGATTTCACCATCGCCGACCCCGACACCCTGCGGATCGGCAATTGCCCGGGGCACTGCGTCATCGAGGCGCGGGTGATCGGCGAGAAGCGCCGTGACGATCAGATCATCGGCCTGTCGCTCGAGATGGTCGCCGAGATCGAGGGCAGGGAAGCCGCACGGGAGGTGATGGTCTACCAGTGGATGCCCGCCGCGGTGTGGAACCGGATCAGGGTGCGCGGGCGCGAAGCGCTGGGTTTGCCCGCCCAGCACGTGATTCCGGGGCAAGTGCCGGTCGCGCGAATGCGGCCGGGTTCGGTGGGCAGGCACAACCCGCGCAATGCGATCCTCGCGAATCCGGTGCTGTCGGGCAGGCATGAGCTGACGGCGCTGACCATCATCGACACCGACCATCCCTCCCTGTTCGATCATGCCCTCGATCATGTTCCCGGCATGTTGCAGTTCGAAGCGGCCCGACAGGTCGCGATGGCGGCCGCGAACGCCGTCCTCGGCTTGGACACCAGTCGCATGGTGATGCAGCGGCTCGGGATCGAGTTCACCAAGTTCGGTGAATTCGAGCGTGAGACCATCGCCAGGGCCACCGTCGCTGCGCTTCCCGGTGCGGGCGGCGGCGTGCGGGCGCAGGTGGACCTGTCCCAGGGCGCGGATGTGATCGCCGTCGGCGAGGTGGAGCTGCGCTTCCGTCCGGCCGATGTCGGGACGATGGTCCAGTGACCGCCGCGAAGACGGCAGGGCCGTTCGTCTGGTTCGATTTCGGCGGGGTGCTCTCACCGCCGCTCGACGACCTGTTCGAGCGCTACGAGGAGGTCGCGGGCATTGCGCCCGACCTGTTGAAGTTCGCCATCGCCGAGGTGGGCGCCGAATACGGGCTCGCGCCGCTGGCGCCGATCGAACTGGCGCTGCTCGACGAACGGGAGTGGGTCGGCAAGCTGCACGCCGTGCTCAGGGCCAAACAACCCGAGATCGACCTCTCGCGCAGCGAACCCGACTTCGGCAGGCAGTGGTTCGCCGGCCACCGGGCCAACAGCGCGGTCCGCGACTTCGCGATCGAGCTGGCCGAGGGCGGTACCCCGGTCGGGGTGCTCAGCAACAATGTCGTCGAGTGGGAGCCCTACTGGCACGCCATAATCGATCTGGACGGGGTCTTGAGCGCCCTGATCGATTCGTGCAAGGTCGGGGTCCGCAAACCCGATCCGGAGATCTTCGCCCTCGCCGCCGAGCAGGCGGGCGTCGCCTCCGGCCAGTGCCTGCTGATCGACGACCTCGCCGAGAACTGCGCCGCGGCACGGCAATCCGGCTGGCAGGCGGTGCAGTTCCGTGATGCCGGGCAGGCGATCGCCGAGGTGCGCGAGGCGCTGGAACGATGGCCGGGCTGAGCGCCGTCTCACCAGGTGCCGGCAAGGTAGCCGTCCGGACGGACCAACGCACAGGTCCACGCCTGGTCCGGGGTCACCTTGCCGGTCACCGTGATCGTGCCGGCGGGAGAGTGCGGTACCGGGACGTGCTCGTCGGGCCGGATCGCCACGAACCGGCCCGCCCGCAGCAGCTCGGTGAGAGTCCGCACACCGCCGTCTGCCTCGGTGACCACCAGATCGTCCTGGAATCCGGACTGGAACTGGCCGCTGATGAGCTGGGCGACGGCGTCGTGGATCGCCGGGATCGCGAGCATTGCCAGCATCGCCGCACGCAGCTCGGGCTCGCGGGGGTTCATCATCCGCGATTGCAGCACGGTGTTGGCGACCACCGCGGCCGCGACGGCGACCCGTTCACGCGAGTACTCGTCGAGGACGGCGGGCCGCTCGTGTCCGGTGATCACTCGGGCCAGCCGCCAGCCCAGCGCGAACGCGTCCTGCATGCCGGTGTTGAGGCCCTGGCCGCCGAGGGGATAGTGGCTGTGCGCAGCGTCGCCTGCCAGCAGCAGCCGTCCGTCCCGCAGGCGGGTGCGGTAGCGGCCGTAGTCGCTGAAACGGGTGAGGTGGCTGATCCCGCTCAGCGCGGGCGGTGCGCCGAGCACATATTCCAGGCGCTGCCGGTACTCTCGCGCGTCGGGCTCGGGCCGGTGGTCGAGGGCGCCGCTGAAATCCATGGCGATGATGCGCGCGGGTCCGTGGGGATTCGGATTGTGCAGGGTCCATCCGGACGGCGTCGGATGCCAGCCCGGCGGGATCCCGCCGTCCGGGGCCGTGACCGCCAGTCCGGCAATGGCGTTCATGGTCGCCGGGTACACCTGCGCCGGGAAATCGCCGATGCGGGCGACGAGGCTGCGGGCACCGTCGGCGCCGACGGCGTAGCGGGCGCGGACATGCAGCGAGCGATGTCCGGCCTCGGCGGCCACCTCGGCCACCACCGCGTCGTCGTCGGCCTCGAGGCCGGTGACGGTGTGACCGCGCAGGATTCGTGCGCCGAGATGACCCGCGCGCTCCTCGAAGGCCGCCTCCAGCCGTGCCTGCGGAATGCCCGCGATCGGACCGGGCTCGACGCCGGGCGCACTGATCATCAGCACCGGTTGCGCCGCGAACTGGAACGGGGACCGCCGCACGCCGTGCGGATCACGCTGTATCGCTTCGGAAGTCGCGGAGGGCAGATATCCGCGGCGGGCCAGCAGCGACAGCGACCGGGCGTGCACCGTGCCCGCCCGCGGGCGCTGGTCGAGTTCGGTGCGGGTCTCGACCACGACGACCCGGATGCGTTGCAGTGCCAGCTCGGCGGCGACCAGCATGCCGACCGGCCCGCCACCGACCACCAGGACATCGGTGTCGATGTCGGTGTCGACCGGATGCGGTCGGGGCCGGTGCGCCGTGCTCATCACATGCTCCTGGGGCGAGGTCTGTCCGCGGCAGCGGTTGTACGAAGCTCGAAGTACCTACTAGGATCATAGTACCTACTAATCGAGTAGTACCTATCGTACGTCTCGAAGTCCTCCCATCCACCGTGCCGAGTCCAATTCCGACCGCCTCAGGGGGTATTCATGTCGACCGTCACCACCGAAACCGAAACCCGCGGCGCACCACCCAGCGGTGCCACACTGCCCGTAGTGCTCACCGCCCAGTTCGTCACGCCGATGGCCATCGCAGGCACCGCCATCGCCCTTCCGCTCATCTCGCAGGACCTCGGATCGAATCCCGCCGCGCTGCAATGGGTCGTCAACGGGTTCAATGTCGCCTTCGCCCTCACCACGTTGCTGTGGGGCGCGGTCAGCGACCGCATCGGACATCGGCGCACCTTCGGGATCGGCACCGCGCTCGTCGTCGCGGGCAGTATCGGCAGCGTCGCCGCACCGAACCTGTTCGTCCTCGACCTGGCCCGCGTCGTCGCGGGCATCGGCGCCGCGGCCATCCTGACCGGCGCCACCGCGCTGCTGTCAGCGGCCTACGAGGGGGCCCGCCGGACCAGGGCGTTCGCCGTCTTCGGCACCGTGAACGGGCTCGGTCTCGCGCTCGGCCCCACCATCTCCGGCATCCTCATCTCACTGCTGGACTGGCGGGGCGTCTTCCTGGTGCACGCGGTGATCCTCGCGGCCGCCGGCGTCGGCACGCGGGTGCTGCCCGCCGCGAAACCCGCTGTCGTCGAACACGGCCCGATCCTCGATCTCGGTCTGCTGCGCAATCGGGAATTCCTGGCCATGTGCCTGGTTCCGGTCGCCGGATCGATCGGCTTCGTCACCCTGCTGACCTACCTGCCTTCGGCGTTGAGCGGCATCACCGACCTCTCGGCGGGCGCGTCCGGATTGCTCATGCTCGCGATGACCATTCCGGTCTTCGTCGCGCCGGTGGCAATCGGCCACCTCGTCACCCGCTTCCCGGCGCTGACCGTCGGCAGGGTGGTCTACCTCGCGCTGGGCGCCGCGATCCTCGGCAACGCCGGTGTGCTCGCGCTCTCCCAGGACCGTTCGGTGGCCTGGATCATCGTGCCGATGGTGTTGCTCGGCCTCGGTTTCGGCCTGCCCATCGGCCTCGTCGACGGTCATGCGCTCTCCGTGGTGCCCGTCGAGCGCGGCGGCACCGCCGCGGGCTTGCTGAACTTCTTCCGCATCGGCAGCGAAGCGCTGTTCGTCGCCGGTTACGCCATCGTGCTCGCTGCGGTCGTCGGCACCCGGCTCAGCGGGAAGGCCGCCGACGACACCGCCGCGGGCCAGTTCGGCCATCCCGACGTCTACCGCTCCGCCTTCACCATCACTGTCGGCGTGCTCATCGCCCTGCTCGTGGTGCTCACCATCCTCATCGTCGCGGTGCGCGGCAACGCACGAGCCACCGAGAACCGGGACATCGGTTCCAGTCCAGAAGGAGTCACCTCATGACCCACGCACTCGACACGGTCCGGGTCGATCTCGACGGCATCGCCAATATCGCGCCGCCGCTCATGATCGAACCATTACCGCAGCGTTCCACCGGCGGCTTATCACAGGTGAAACTGCCCAGCGGCCACACCGCGGTGCACGTGACCGCCTACCGCGACGTGCACGCGGTCCTGACCGACCTCAGCTTCGCGCGCGCCGAGACCAACGTCGAGGACGGGCCGAGCTTCCTGCCGACCATCATGCCGACGGAAATGCTGCTCAACCTCGACCACCCCGGTCACGGGCGGCTCAAAGGCTTCGTGGCCTCCGCCTACAGTGCCGCCACCATGGCCCGGCGAGCGCCCGCGGTGCACCGGGTACTCGACGACGCGCTCGCCGAACTGCGCGAACAGCACGAGCGCGGATCGGCCGATCTCGTTCGGGCGCTGCTGGATCCGGTGACCATCGGCGTCAACGTCGACTATCTCGGCATACCGACTGCCGACATCGGCTATTTCCGGCATCTGTCGCGGGCGATGCAGCTCGGCGACGGCAGCGATGTGGACAAGCTGCTGGGCGAGTTCTGGACCCTGTACCACTACATCGAGGATCTCGTCGCCCGGCGGCGTGAGCTGCGGCCCGGCCTGATCCTCGACCTGCTCGCGGCGCGCGATTCCGTGTCGCCGCCGGTCACCGACGGGGAGTACGCAGCCATCCTGCTCGGCTCACTGGTCGGTGGCGACCAGAACATCCTGTCGGTGATCACCAAGATCGCCTACGTGACACTCGCCAGGCCGGAGCTGTGGCAGTACCTGGTGGACAATCCGGACTCCATCCCCGCCGCGGTGGAGGAGTTCCTGCGGTTGCTACCGCTGGGACGGATCTCGACCTTCCCGCGCGTCACCACCCGTGAACTCACGCTGTCACAGGGGACGCTGTATCCCGGCGACATCGTCTACGCCGACGCGCATTCGGCCAACCGTGATCCCGAGGTGTACCCGGACCCGGCGGTGATCGACCCGGCCCGTAACGGCAAGCGGCACCTGCAATTCGGCTACGGCATGCACCACTGCATGGGTGCGGCCATGGCGCGTATGGAGATCACAGAGGTGCTGCGCAGGCTCGTCACCGAGCTGCCGACGCTCCAGCTCGCCGTACCCGAGGGCCGAATCCCTTGGGAGACCGGCATTCTCGTCCACCGGCCGACATCGCTGCCGGTCACGTGGTAGCCGGCGCGGCCGGATGACGACCCCTGTCGGCGTCGAGAATCGCCGCCAGCAGGCCGGGAAAAACCTTTTCCATGTCCTCGCGTCGCAGGCTCGTCATCCGGCCGTTGCCGACATCACGCTGCCGGATCAACCCCGCCTTGCGCAGCACCCGGAAGTGATGCGTGCGCGTCGATGGCGCCCACGGCATCCCGAACACACTGCAGAACTGCTCGGTTCCCTCCGGCTCGGCATATAGTTGCGCGATCACACTGCGCCGATTGTCATCGGCGAGCGCGGCAAGCACCGCGGAGAGATCGAACTCCTCGATATCGGGATGCCCATCCGCATCGGTCACGACCCACTCCTTTCTACCGCACCAGCCCGCGAGCGGCTGCCGAAGGTATGAAATCTATAGTACCTACGGGTCGGGGTTTCGGACGTGGCGGGTTGGGCCCCCGATCGTCCCGACTTCTTGGAAAAAGCGAGAAACCCGCGCCGTAGCGCGGGTTTCCGGTCTGTCAGCTCTCAGATGGCGCGGACGCTCTGAGCCTGCGGGCCCTTCTGGCCCTGCCCGATCTCGAACTCGACACGCTGCCCCTCATCGAGGGACTTGAATCCGGAGCCGGAAATCTCGGAGTAGTGAACGAAAACGTCGGGACCGCCACCGTCTTGCGCGATGAACCCGAAGCCCTTTTCGCCGTTAAACCACTTCACACTGCCTTGCGTCATGTACTTTGTATTACTTCCTGTAGTAAGCCGAGCGATCACTTCGACAGCCCGTGCTCATCATCAAGCATGCCACATCCCCAGCTCCCCATCACCACGACCACGGCGGCACAGGCCAACGCCGCAGGCTGGACACCGCTCCAGGTCGGCACATACCGGTACCTTGACCGACCGCCGAGCGTGCCGTGCCGGCGATCACTGGAGACGGCACTCGTGCTCAGCTCAGTGTGAACGTCGCCGTACCCGAGATCTGTTCCATCTCTCTGTTGTTCGAGTCCAGCGCGACGATTCGAGCCTCCACCCGGCCGACGCCCGGCGCCGTGCCGAAGCCGACGATCACGCCGTCAACCGTGTCTTGGACGACACCGTTCACGACGCGGTGCTGCTGCCCGTCCGCGTATCCGCTATCGAGGTTCTTGAAGCGCACAGCAACCTTCCAGTCCGAGCAGCCCTCCCCGGTCTGGGTGACGTTCACCCGCACGCCGAATGTGCCGGCCTTCTCCTGCTGCACGGTGACCGCGTCGATGATCGCGGAGCAGCTGGTCGGCACCAGACGCGTCAGGGTCGGCGTGAACGGAAAGCCTGGGTCATGCGGTATGGCGGTAGACGGCGCTGCGAACCCGACCATCCCGGCGACGGTCACCGCTGCGACGACACCGGCGCGAGCCAAAAACCGTTGCGGCTGCTTGTAATTCAGAGACATGCCCGGTTTGTCGGGTCACCGGCAGCCGGTGTTACGGCAGTCGTCGCGTTAGCAGAATCACTGTAACGCGGGACCGAAAGCCATTCCAGCTCCTGATATCTCAGCATCATCGCTGATCCGACGGGGGAACGCGGTGGGCAGCGAGCGGTGAGAGACCCGCGCGGCTCGCGCCCGATCGCCGGGTGTGGTCGGGGGGCCGATTCGACCTTCCGGCGGTCAGGACGAGGGCTGGTCCGTTTTCCGGTCGCGTGGGGGCGGCAGCCGGAACAGGCCCTTGAGCCTGCGCAACGCCTCGATGTCTCCGGACACCGAGGCGGCACCGGTCTCGATCGCGTCGGCGAAGGACAGACCCTGGCTGGTGACATCCAGGAACGCCGCCTCGCCGATGGTGATGGTCGCGTCGGGGTGCTGGGCAGGCCCGTGTAGCGTCTCGATCGTCCCGTCGTCGATCCGGGCGTGGAAGACCTCGTCATCGATCCGGAACTCGTACACCGCGCGCAGCCCTGCTGCGGCCTCGGCGTCGAAGCAGGCCCGGACACCGAGCACCGCCCATCCGGGATGGAACGCCTCGGTCTCGCGGCGTTCGCCCATGGCCCACTTCAGGCCCCAGCGGGCCAGTCCCAGGAGCGGTGGTCCGAGTTCCTCGCCGGCCTCGGTGCGGGCGTACGCCGGGGTGCGGGCGGGCGGTGGGAGCGTGATTTTATGCGCGAGTCCCTCGCGTTCGAGGTGTTTGAGGCGGGCGGCGAGTAGGCCGGTGCCGAGGCCGCGCAGGCTGGCCTGGAGCCGCACCACTGAGATCGGTGGCCTCGGTGAACGTACGCAACGGCTGGGGGAGCAGACGCGCAGCCAGCCGGTCCGCGTGGTCGGTGTCGACGACTGTGACCACCTTCGTTCTCGTCCACGGCGCCTGGCACGGCCCGTGGGTCTGGGAGTGTGTCGCCCCGCTGCTGCACGCCGCCGGGGCGCACACCCTCACCCCGGATCTCAGCTCGGTCGGGGATTACGGTCTCCACGATCACGCCGCCATCGTCGCCGCCACCCTGGAACAATGAAAGGGAGAGTTTTGATGGCAAAGGTGCTTTACCGGGCGCAGGCACGTGTGGCCGGAGGCCGAAACGGTCACGGACGCACGTCCGACGGACAGCTGGATCTCCATCTGCGCCAACCCAAGGAATTGGGTGGTGACGGTGCGGGTACGAATCCGGAGCAGCTCTTCGCAATCGGGTACGCCGCCTGCTTCGGAACCACGCTCGCCCTCGTCGGGCAGCGCAGCAAGCTCCGCGCCGACGACGCGGAAATCGACTCTTCGGTCGCCTTGATCCCGACCGACGACAGCCGGTTCGAACTCGGCGTCGAGCTGCAGATCTTGCTGCCGTCGGTCACCGGCGAGCAGGCAGTGGGACTGGTAGAGACGGCCCACCAGGTCTGCCCCTACTCCAACGCCACGCGCGGCAACATCGACGTGACACCGGTGGTCAATGGCACCCGGCTGTGACATCGGCCCCGCTCTATTGTCGACGAGGGGAGCGGCGCTCGACTGCTGACGCCTCATCCTGGGCGGGGACGGGGTTCGGCTCGACCCGGAAGTCGAGCCCCCGGCCGGCGTCCAGCCGCTGACCGTCGGCGACAGCGACGCCCTCAGAGCTGTGCCGCAGCGGATCGGACCTTCGAAGTATGCGGTGGTTACTTCTTCCTCAGTCCGTCCAGGGCCTGCTGGGCTTGGCTTCTGGCGATCGCGCCGAGCTCGTTCAGCTCTACCGAGGGCTCGCCGTGCTGGCGCAGGATGGGGATTCGTACTCGCACCGAGACGTTGCTGTCCTGCACGCCGACGACGTAATCCATTCCAGTGGTGTAGCTGGAATCCGATAGAGCGGTGTGCCAGTAACCCTGGGCGCCGATTCCGGTGATCTCGCCGGAACCCGCCCCGGGCCCGGTAGTGGTGTCCTGGCGTTTCCAGTCGTTATAAGCGGGTGCGGCTCCGGCCGTTGTGAACTCGACGCGGAGGTCGATGGCCGCTTGATTCCAGTGGACACCGTCGCTCGCGAGGCTCTTGTAGCTGAATTGGCATGACAGGCGGCCGGTGTCATAGGCGCTCGGCGGGGTTTCGTGATGGTAGGGCGGCTGGTCCGGTGTGGACGACCACTTGTGCAATGGGGCTGGGTCGACCAGATCGCACGCATCGGAGATCCCGTTCATCGAATAGATTCCCGGCTCCGGTTCCGTACGCGGGGTAGTCGTGGCGGTAGATGATGTCGCCGGCGCTCCGGCGGGCCCGTCGACAGCGGCGGACCGACTGCCACTGTCGCCGTCGGCGATGATGATGCCGATCGCCACACCGGCGCCCAGCGCAGCCAGCAACGCCACGACACCAGCGGCGATCAGGCCTGGCTTACGATGACCGGCAGGCGAGGACGGGCCCTGCGGAACCGGTGGCTGATATCCCTGGCCAGGTGGGCCGTATTCGGTGTCGGGGCGTGTCCAGTCGCCGCTCGACAAGTGTGGTTGCCGCGCACGGATATCGGAGTCGTCCGGAATGGGGCGGTCGGGTGTGTGCCGCGGGTCTGTCATCTCTCGCAGCCCTTCGATTCCTCGACGTGCTCCCCGTCGAAACTCCTCAACTCAGCGCCGATCGTACTTTGCCGGTGGCCGTGTAGTCACCCGACCGTCCTCATCGGCCCGTTCGATCGATAGTTGCTAGTTCTGTCGCAGTCCGGCCAGCACCTTGCGGGCTTGGGATCTGGCGACCGAATCGAGTTCGTCCCTGTCCACCACCGGCGATTCCTTCTCGCGCGAGAGATCGATCTCCACCCGCACCGCGACACCGCCGTCCCATACGCACATCACGTATTCGGCGTCCACGATGCCACCGAAGTTGTCGGCTTCGAACTGCCAGTAACCTTGGGTGCCGATGCCGGTGAACTCCCCGGATGTCACCACCGAACCCTCATCGGCAAGGTCGGCGGCGCTGCGTTTCCAATGGTCGTACGTTCGCGAAGCCGAACCGTCCATGACGTCAGCCCGGACTTTGACCGCCGCGGTGTTCATCGGAAAGGTGTCGTCGGTCGAATTGCCATAGTTGATATTGCAATTCAGGATGCCGAAGTTGCCGGACGACGCAGTTTCCTCATGTGCGGGATCGCCGAGCGGCGCGGAGGCCCACCTGGTCAATGGGGTGCGATCGACAAGGTCGCACGCATTGGTGATCGCCTTCATCGAATAGGTCACCGGTCCCGGCGGCGCGGTGGCCGAGGCACCGGCCGGAACGGTATCGCTGTCTCGATCACGCACGGCGACACCGATCACCACCCCGATCGCCAGCACCATCGCTCCTAGCCCGGCAACACCGGCAACAACCAACCCCGGCTTGCGGCGCCCGGCCTGCTGCGTCGGATACGCCTGTGGAAAGGGTTGTTGCGGCGGCCAGTGGCCCGGCCCGGTGTGCTGGTGCCCGACGACCGGCTGGCCAGAGAACGAAGCCGCCATGTGAGAGTAGACGCCCGAATCCGGAACCGGCCGTTCATCTGTCGTCGAATCCGATTGCCGTGCAACGAAGTCGGCGTCGCCCGCCCGTACCTGATCACCTGAATCGTACGGAGCACCAGTCATTCCCGTAGCCCCTCCGGTCCTGGACGGACCCCCGCCACGTCGTCGAGTCGGCCCTGATCATAACTGTTCGATCGGAACCGGTCGAACACTCCTACCGTTCCTACGAGCAGGCCACCGCCGCACCAAACGGCAACTGCGCGTATTCAGCCCGGCCGAAGGCGGCGCCGAACACGTCGGACTCGACAACCTTCCCTAAGTCAGTGAGTTCATCGCAGACTGGGTCGCTGACACCTTCACCGAACTGGCGGCGACAGTGGCATGAGGTGATGGCCCCCGTTGCGGTATCAGCTCGCTGCTGGGCATCCGGCCGAAGCGGGACGAGGAACGCCGATGATTCGATTCCATTCGTCGGGGGAGAGGTCGCCGGCGGCGATATCGCAGGCCGTGCGAATCAACGTGGCGGGATCGATCGCACGCTCGACCAGTTTGCCGGGTTTCTCGTGGGAATCTTCGGTGGCGGTCACCAGGTAACCGCCGTCGGGGGAGAGCCCGACACCGGTTTTGCCGATCTCGCCGGGGTTCACAGCTGGAATATGTGCGAGTGTGATGCCGCTCGCGGCGTCCGCGAGGATGATCGAACCGTCCTTTTTGACTCGTGCGACGAGCGAGCCGTTGTCAGCACCGCTGAGGGCCACCGTTCACCTGAGCCAGTGAATTCGGATACGGCGTATCCGAATTACGCCGCTTCGTCAAGGCCGGCGGAAGGTTGCGGAGCCGCTCGCATTTCGCGGCGAGGAGTCGCACTCCGGCTCGAAGCGGGACGGGGAGATGAAGTGGTGCACGTCACACGGGTTCGTGTCATGTTTCGGCGGTCGATGGTGTCTTGAGGGCATGACCAAAGAAGGAACCCTCCACAACGTCGTTGTCCTCGGTGGCGGCTACGCTGGAACACTCGCGGCCAACCGTCTGCGGATGCGCACCGATACCACCATCACGCTGGTCAATCCCCGCCCGGAGTTCGTCGATCGAGTCCGGCTGCATCAGTTCGTCGCCGGGACCGGCGACGCGACGATCGATTACGGCACGCTGCTCGGCGAGGGCATCCGGTTGGTTGTCGACAGCGCCACGCGCATCGACACCGCCGCCCGTACGGTGCGGCTGGCGTCAGGTCGTACGCTGGACTACGACCACGTCATCTACGCTGTCGGCAGCACCGCGGCGATACCAGCCGTGCCCGGCGCGGCCGAGTTCGCTTTCCCCGTCGCCGAATTCGAGTCCGCGCAGCGGCTGCGCGCCAGACTGGACGAACTGCCCCTCGATGCTCCGATCACGGTGGTCGGTGGCGGGCCGACCGGCATCGAGACGGCCGCCGAACTGGCCGAACAGAAACGCACGGTCACGCTGGTGTGCGGCGGAACCCTGAATCCGTCATTGAGCCCGCGCGGTCGCCGGTATGTCACCAAGTGGCTGTCCCGGCACGGTGTCGCTGTGCTGGAAGCCGGCCGGGTGAGCGAGGTCGGGCCGGACACGGTCGTCTTGACCGGCGGTGCGGTGCGTGCGAGCGCACTCACCATCTGGACCGCGGGTTTCGGCGTACCAGGATTGGCCGCGGCGAGCGGGCTCCGAACCGACACGCTCGGCAGGCTGCTCACCGATGAGACGCTGACCAGCATCGACGACGACCGCATCGTCGCAACCGGCGACGCCGCCGCACCCTCGGGCCAACCGCTGCGGATGAGCGGCCAGGGCGCCGGGCCGCTCGGGGCGCAGGCCGCCGACACCGTGCTGAGCCACATCGCGGCCACCGAACCCGCAGTGATCGACCTGGCCCTCACCGGGACGTGCATCAGCCTCGGCCGTAGTGTCGGCATCCGGCAACTCGCCCGGAAGGACGACATGGCGGTGAACCTCTACATCGGCGGCCGCGCTGGCGCCAGGATCAAGGAGCTGTCCTGCAAGATCGGGGTCGGGAAGATCCGCCGCGAGGCCCACAAGCCGGGTTCGTTGCTCTGGCCCAAGGGTGGCCCGCGACCCGCACAGCCCGACTCCGCCGCACCGGTAGTCACCTCCGTATGACGACCGACGAGCATGCCGAACGATTTACCCTGCTGCGGCCGCTGCTGTTCACGATCGTCTACGAAATCCTCGGCTCGGCGACCGAATCCGACGACGTGCTGCAGGACAGCTACCTGCGGTGGGCCCAGGTGGACCTGGCGAAGATACACGACACCAGGTCGTATCTGGCACGGCTGGTGACCCGCCAGGCGCTCAACGCGGTGCGGGCCGGCGCGCGCCGTCGCGAGGACTACATCGGCCCGTGGCTGCCCGAACCGCTGCTCCTCGACGAGAAGGAGGCCTCAGCGGATCTGATCCTCGCCGAATCGGTGACGATGGCGATGCTCGTGCTGCTGGAAACGCTGAGTCCCGACGAGCGTGCGGTCTTCGTGCTGCGGGAGGTATTCGACTTCGGCTACGACGAAATCGCCGCGACGTTAGGGAAATCCGTGATGACGGTGCGTCAGGTGGCCCACCGCGCCCGCTCCCATGTGCACGCGCGGCGCAAACGTTTCGAGCCGGTCGACGCGGCCGAGATCGCGCAGATCACCCAGCAGTTCATGACAGCGGCGACCACCGGCGACACACAAGGCCTGCTCGCGCTGCTCGCTCCCGACGCCACCTGGACCGCCGACAGCGGCGGCAAGGTCACCGCGGCGCGCCGACCGGTAGTTGGCGCCGAGAAAGTGGCCGCGGCCCTCGTCAACATCTTCCACAGGAGGCGACGGACGTCGGACGTGCGAATCGAGATGGTCAACTACAACAACACGCCCGCGATGGTCGCCTACAGCGGCGGCCATCTGGAAGGGGTCTTCCTGATCGAGATCCTCGACGGCAAGATCGCCAACGTCTACGCCATCCGCAACCCCGACAAACTCGCCACAGTCGCGGTTCCGCGCCGGATCAGCCGGTAGTCGACCCGCCGGTGTGAAGTGAGCCGCGCGGGCGGGAAAAGGTTCAGCGCACGTAGTCGGTGTTCCGTAAGCCGTTCCGCTCGAGCTGCACAACCCGTCATCATCGCTGGTCCAGCTATCAGTGTTGTTTTTCACGCGATTACTACCGGGACCCTTGCATGCGGAGCGCGAGGCCGCTTCGGGTCCGCTGCGCGACCGCGAAGGCGATTGTTGTCCAGGTGATTGACCAAGATGCTAATATCGGAGACGCTGTAACCATTATGACTGGACGAGTTGCTGCAGATGGGCAGGCCGACCCGGGCTCCGTCGTTCGTGGCGTGAGCGACGGAGGGAGCCCGAGGGAAACGCCGTCATCGCCGAGGTTGTCGAGGACCTCGTGCGAATCCTCGACGCAGATGCCGCGGGCATCGACGATCCAACCGGCATCGTCCGGGCGCATATGCGTGCGCTCGGCGAGGTCGGCATCGGAGATCCCGATATCGCCGCGATTGTGCTCTCGGTGAGATACCAAATCCTGGAAGACCCAGCGATCAGCTCGCGTCTAGCGGTAGGAATCCGCGCCGGTGTGTCGGCGGGATGCTTCCGAACTCACGACCTCGGCGCCGCTCTCGATCTGGTCGGTGGAGTCGCCCTGGCAATTCTGCGAACGTCGCAGCGTGATCCGGCGGCGGTGACGGCGGGGTGGATCGAGAGCCTCACCGATCAGGTGCTGGTGGCACTGGGACACCGTTGAAGCGCTAGCCCTGCAAACGTCGAGTCCCGAGCGAGGAGGTGGCCCCTGAGCGAGTGCGCCTCTAAAATAGAGGCATGAATGAAAGTCTGGTTCTTCCCAGCTGGCGGAGTGGCGACATGAAGTGGGTCACGAGTTTGTTGTGTACGGACTCGACGTTCTCCAGTCCAGTCGCCGACTACCACGGACGCGCGGATGTGGCGCACATGCTGGGGTTGATCGCGACAGTTCTGGAAGGAGTGGAACAGACCGGTAGGTGGGGTGGCGAGCGGGATCGCCTGTTCGCGTTCACCGCTCGGGTGGACGGCCACGAGCTGCAGGGCATATTGCGAGAGGAGTTCGCCACAGCGGGTGGGCTCGAACACGTGACGCTGTTATTGCGGCCCTATCGCGTGCTGCGCACGGCAATCGCGAAAATGGCGCAGCAGCTGAAGGTTTCGCCGTTGACCGGGCAATCGGCATAGTGGTGGAAGCCACGGCTCCGCGCCCGGGACGTCCGGTTCGAGGGTCGACGTCGGGGCGGCCGATCATGGCCCTGTTCGACCTGATCGGGCGGCGGTGGATGTTGCGGATCATCTGGGAACTCGACCGAGCCGATCATCCTCCGACCTTTCGGGAGCTGCGCACGGCGTGCGGCGACATCTCGTCGAGTGTGCTCACCCGGCGGCTGCACGAGCTCGTCGAAGCACGCATCGTCGAACACGTCACCGGTTACGCGCTGACACCGCTCGGCCGCGGGCTCGTCCGCCATCTCGAACCGGTCACCGAGTGGGCGGAGACCTGGGCGGAGCAACTCCATTGATACCGCCGTACCGCATGGAAACTTCGACCGCGACGTACGCGGGGACTACACGGATCGTGCTTGCGTGCTCCTTCGCGGAGTGGGCGTGAGTGAGTTCATAGAGCCCGCGCCACCTTCGCAAGTAGGTTCTGGAATATGGATAACGACGGACCCAGCCGGACAGCGCTCATCACGGCGTACGCCCGCGCCTATCACCAGATCGCCGACCGACCACAGATCTTCACCGACCCCCTGGCGGCCCGTCTGCTCGGCGTCACCGCAGAGGAACTGACCGAATCGGGCACGCCCACAACCGATCACCTCGGTGACCGGGTCAGCGATCGGCCCCGCCGACTGTTTTTCGCCGCACGCGCGCGCTTCGCCGAGGACGCCGTGGCCACGGCCATCGCCGCTGGTGTGCGGCAGGTCGTGATCCTCGGCGCGGGCCTGGACACCTTCGCCTATCGCAATCCGCTCCCGGACGTGCGCGTCTTCGAGGTCGACCATCCCGCCACCCAAGCGTGGAAACGCGAACGCCTCACTGCCGCCGGAATCGACCTGCCTGAGACATTGACCTTCGTGCCGGTCGATTTCGAAACCCACACGCTGGCAGAAGGATTGGAATCGACGGGATTGAAACGGACGGACCCTGCCGTATTCGTGTGGCTCGGCGTCGTCTTCTATCTGACTCCGAACGCCGCCCACGCCACTCTCGAATACATCGCTGGTCAGGCCCAGCCGGTCGAGGTGGTCTTCGACTACCTGCAGCCCGCGGACAGCGGCGAGGACCGTGCGCACCAGCAGGCCCGTGCCGATCGGCTGGCCGGCGTCGGCGAACCCGTGCTCAGCTACTTCACGCCCGAGGACATCGCCGCACAGCTGCGCGCCTTGGGCTTCACCGACCTCGAAGACCACTCCGCCCCCGACCTCGTCGCCCGCTACCTCGACGGATCCGAACGATTCGGAGGCGAACCGCCCAGCGCACTGCGCGCGATCCGCATACTGCGCGCGAGCCGCTGAGGATTGCGCGCCACGCCGACCAGCACCACGTCTGTCGACGGCTGGCATCTCCGGCATCAGCCTCTGAACTGCACAAACTCAGAGAAATACGGGAACGCACGTGGGCGGAGCCCCGCAGACCATGCCCACCCGCACACCGTCTTGAATAGCGTCGGGTCACGGTACGCCGTCAGGGCCCCCTCAGGTGCCCCTGAACGCAGTCGGTATCGGCCAGGAGGATCCGGCGAGGGGGGCGTCCGGCTGCTGAGCCGGGAGCAACCGGCCGGTGAAGCCGGCGTCGACGAGCCTGGTGTAGGCCGCCATCACATCGGTGGGTACGTCCTGCTCGATAGCACGTCCTTGCTGTGGGTAGACCCAGATGCGCTGGGTGTCTCCCACCAGCATGGTGATCACCCGGTCGACGTCGCCGATGCTGTCGATGTACTCCTGCAGCGGCATGGGCTGTGATCCACAGATCACGTCGAGCTCGGGCCACTGCTTGCGGCAGATGGCGTAGCTTCGCCGCTGTTGGTAGGGGCGGGAAATCAGCATCGCGGAGGCGATCGCAATCCCGCGATCGGCCAAGAGCGCGCGGGTGAATCCGATGTTGTCGGGTGTGTGCCTCGCCGCGGGTTCGACCAGAATCGCCGAGTCGGGGACACCGAGGCCATGCGCGTGCTCGCGGAAGTGCACAGCCTCACCGCGGGGAAAACGTTCGACAGTGGTCGGCGCGTTCGCGCCGGTGAACACGATCAGAGGAAACACGCCTCGGTGGTAGAGATGCGCGGCGTAGGTGGCTACGCCCGGGTCGTGTCCGCCGAGACCGATTCCGACGTCTACGGGGCGTACCGGGTGGTCCATCTGGTTGTAGCGCCACAGCGTTTCCACGTCGGCGCGCAGCTCCTCGGGCAAGGTCGTTGCAGGCATGGGTGCGTGTCCTCAGGGTGGATGGACCGTAAGGTCTGTCGTGTGACCGCGACCTGACGACTGTAGGTGAGGATCAATGTGGCCGGGCGCATTCATGCGCGACGTATCCGAGGTCGCCGACGAGACGCCGCTGGCCGAGATTCTTTCGCAGATCATCGTCACCGGCAGCTCTGGAACGGTGCAGACCTGGCGGATATTCACCCGGGTCGGCTGAGAGTGTTGGTGTCGCTGCCGTAGTGCACAATCGGGCGTATGGCACGATCCCTGCCCGAGGGCGAATCGCTTCTGGTGCGTACCGACTTCACCGACGACGTGGCGTGGGCCCAAACCCTCGCGGCGGTCATCGCGTCCTACGACGAAGATACGGTGACGGAGCTGACGCCCGTCGACGATGTGTCCTTCGACGGGCTGACCCCCGCCGACCTGGCTGATCTGGTCGATGGCCAGACCTATGTGTTCCTCGCCGACGCCACCACGATGACCGACCCCGAGCATCCAGTGCTGGTGGTCGATACCAGCGACGAGGATGTCCGAGGCGACGGCGACCCGGTGTTCCGGATCGCGCCGAGCGCGATGGCCGAGGTCGAGGTCAACTTCTTGCTCGCCAATATGGACTTCGAGGACTACGCCGACGGCGTCGACGACGACGGTGTTTTCCGCGGCTTCGATCGGTGAGCGCGGCCGGCTTCATGGCCGGCCACTGTGGAGAAATGGATGGACGACTTGCCCCTTGCTGAACGACAGTGCGCCGGTACGGCCGCCCACAGCCGCACCTAGTTCCAGCGTTGGGCAATCGACCGCCACCGGGTACAAGCCATATATCGGCCAACCGATACAGCCTCTGGACAGTACTCCGGTGACGTCGGATTCACCGATCGGATCGGTCCGGTCCGATTGAGCGCCAGCGATTTTCGCCGAGAGGTGACGTCAGCATCCGCTGGTATAGCCAACCGTGCCTCAGCCACCCGCCACTGCGGAGGTGATGTCCGCGGCGAGCGTGCGTTCCAAGTGCGTCACCGCACCATCCTGCGCGGCGGCGAGAAATGCATTCAGCAACCGGGCGTGTGCCGTCGGGTGCACGACTGCGCGGCGCGGCCGGCCCAGATGCAAGCGAGCACGCCGCGCCAGCTGTCTGGCGTTGGCCTCGCTGATGCCGAGTCTTTCCGCGACATCCCGGAACGAGTAGTCGAATGCCTCACGCAGCACGAAGACCGCGCGTTCGGTCGGCGACAGGCGTTGCAGCAGAAGCGCAACGGCGTCCTCGAGGGCCGCGGATCTTTCGCTGACCAGTGACGGGTCCTCGACGGTCGTGACGTGCTCCGGTAACCAATGATCGACCGGAATCTCCCGGCGGGCCCGGGCCGAGCCGATGGAGTTCAGGGAGACGCGTGTCGTGATGGTCACCAGGAAGGCGAGTCGATCCCGAACCTGCGCGCGGTCGGTGCGCTGCCAGCGCAGCCAGACATCCTGCACGACGTCCTCGGCGTCGGCCGCGCGGCCGAGCATCCGGTATGCGACTCCGAACAGACGCGGGCGGACACACTGGAAATCCGTCACCAGACCGGTCTCCTCCGGTGCTGGTCGCTGCGTGAGGTCCGACTCGGGCAGGGCGGTTGCGGTGCTCATCGGGCTCATGGCGAGGTCCTTTCGCGGGGGCTCGATCGCCACCTACCGGCGATCGAACGAGCGGCCCGGACGAGCCGCACCCCCACGGTCGCCCGCCGCGGGCGCCGATCGCGCCCTTGAAGATCCCGGGCGAATCCCTGGGGCGAGGCGGCCAGGGACACGTGACCCGTGCCCGCCTCGGCCCCGGGGAACGCGGGTGCCCGGCCCCGCCCGTGATGCGGGCCTGCGGTTATGCGCGGCCGCCGGGTCCGCTGTGACCTGAGCGACGCCTGGTTACCCTTCCGGCCGGATTTCTGCGGGTGGCATCATGTGCTGGCCCCGGTGCTGATCGGGGATCGGCTCTCGGATTCGGTGGTGGTGATGTCGGGCAGCGAGCAGCTGCGCACGCTGCGCGGCAGACAAAACGAATGCGAGCCGCTGGATCGGTTGCTTGTCGAGGTGCGCTCGGGCAGGGGCCGGGTGCTGGTACTGCGTGGCGAAGCGGGCATCGGCAAGACGGCGCTGATCGAATACCTGATCCGGCGCGCTGCGGACTGCCGGATCGCGCGAGCCGCCGGCGTCGAGTCCCAGATGGAGCTGGCCTTCGCGGGTCTGCACCAGCTGTGCGCGCCGATGATGGATCATCTCGATCGCATTCCCGAGCCGCAGCGCGAGGCGCTGGCCGTCGCTTTCGGACTGAGCGCGGGCAGCGTGCCGGACCGGTTCCTGGTCGGGCTCGCGGTCCTCAGCCTGCTGGCCGAGGCGGCCGAGGACCAGCCGCTGATCTGTGTCGTCGACGACGCGCAGTGGCTCGACCGGGTATCCGCGCAGACGCTGGCGTTCGTCGCGCGTCGACTGCTGGCGGAGCGGGTCGCGCTGGTGTTCTCGGTGCGCACCCCACCGGCCGATCCGGACGAGGATCCCCTCGCGGGCCTGCCGGAACTCCCGATCCGGGGTCTGCGCGACAGCGACGCCCGTGCACTGCTGGTCTCGGCGATCCCGGGACGTCTCGACGACCGCGTCATCGATCGGATCGTGTCCGAGGCCCGCGGCAACCCGCTGGCCCTGCTCGAGTTGCCGCGCGGTCTGACCGGCGCGGAACTCGGCGGCGGATTCGGTCGACCGGATGTACGACCTGTGGTGACTCGGATCGAACAGAGTTTCCTGCGGCGCATCGAGGCTCTTCCTGGCCCCGCGCGTCGGTTGATGCTGGCGGCAGCGGCCGAGCCGATCGGAGACCTGGCGCTGCTGCGGCGCGCGGCCGAACGGCTCGGCGCGGGTGCGGAGGCTGCGGCAGCGGCCGAGAGTTCGGGACTGATCGAGTTCGGGGCCCAGGTCCGATTCCGCCATCCGCTCGTGCGGTCGGCGGCCTATCGCGCCGCGGACCCCGGGGAACGCCGGGACGTGCATCGCGCGCTGGCCGAGGCGACCGACCCCGCCGCCGACCCGGACCGGAGAGCCTGGCATCGGGCGAGCGCAACCGTCGAACCCGACGAGGAGGTCGCCGGTGAGCTCGAACGTTCCGCGGCTCGCGCCCAAGTTCGCGGCGGCGTCGCTGCGGCAGCCGCGTTCCTGCGCCGTGCGACCGGGTTGACACCCGATCCCGGCACACGTGGAACGCGCGCATTGGCTGCGGCGCAGGCAGCGTTCGAGGCCGGTAGCCCCGAGGCTGCCATCGAACTGCTCACAGCGGCGGAGATGGGTCCGCTGGACGAACTCCAGCGCGGTCGGCTGGCACGGCTGCGCGCGCAGATCGTCTTCGCACGCAGGCGCGGCGGTGAAGCGCTGCCGCTGTTGCTCGACGCGGCCCGCCGCATGGAGCTCCGCTCTCCGGAGCAGGCACGTGAGACCTACCTCGAGGCGATCGGATCAGCGGTGTTCGCCGGTAGGCTGAACGGCGCGGACGGCTTGCGCGTGGTGGCCGAGACGGCGCGCGCCGCAGTGCCGGGACTACGGGCGCGGTCGGTCGACGCACTGCTCGAGGGACTCACGGCACGCTTCGCCGACGGCTACGTCCAAGGCGCGGAGCCCATGTGGCGCGCACTGCGGGCATTCCGCGGTGCGGGCGCGGACAACGACGACGTCATGCGCTGGCTCTGGCTGACCTGGCCCGCCGCTGCCGACCTGTGGGCAGACGAAGCCTGGCACGAACTGACCACTCGAGCTGTCCGGACGGCCCGGGATACGGGCGCACTCAACTTTCTGCCCCTGGCCCTGACCTACCGCGCGGCCGTGCACTTGTATGCCGGCGAATTCGACGTGGCCACGGCGTTGGTCGAGGAGGCCGACGCGCTCACGGAGGCGACCGGCAACTCGCCGCTGGGCTACACCGCGCTGCTGCTCGTCGCGTGGCGGGGCGCGGACCCGCAGGCTCAGCGCACGATCGAGGCCGGAGTCCAGCAGGCGACCGCTTGGGGTGAAGGCAGAACGATCGGCACGGGCAATCACCTGCTCGCGGTACTGCACAACGGCAGGGGCCAATACCAAGCAGCCCTTGCCAGCGCCGAAAGAGCCTGCGCGCACGATGATCTCGCGTCCGTCGGGCATGCGCTGGCCGAGCTGGTGGAAGCGGGGGTGCGGACCGATGCCCACGCGGCTGCGCGGGCCGCCCTGCGCCGGCTCGAGCGCCGCGCGCAGGCCGGCGGCACCGAGTGGGCCCTCGGCATGCTGGCCCGATCGCGGGCGCTGCTCAGCACGGGAGAAACGGCAGAATCGTCGTATCGTGAAGCGGTCGAACGGATTTCTCGCAGCCGGGTGACCGTTCACCTCGCCCGCACCCACCTGGTTTACGGTGAATGGCTGCGCCGCGAGAACCGGCGTGCCGACGCCCGCGAGCAGTTGCGGACCGCCTACGAGATGCTGCACCGTTTCGGCGCCGAGGCCTTCGCCGAGCGGGCCCGCCGTGAACTGCTCGCCACCGGCGAATCCGTGCGCCGAGGGGCTGTCGAGGTGTCCGATGCTCTCACCGCGCAGGAGACCCAGATCGCCAGGCTCGCAGGAGACGGCCTGACGAATTCCGAGATCGGCGCGGAGCTGTTCATCAGTCCCCGCACCGTGGAGTGGCATCTGCGCAAGGTGTTCACCAAACTGGATCTCACTTCGCGAAAAGAGCTCCGCGCAGCCCTGGACCGTTGAGCTCGCTATCGCGTCACCAGGTTTGGCCGCCGGCCCGGACCACGATCTCGTTGACGGCCACGTGCCGGTCGCGCGTGACGATGTAGGCGACCACGTCGGCGACGTCATCGGGCCGCAACGCCGACATCGGGTCGGCTGGCGGGTGGGCTGCCTCCCGCGCGGTCCCGTCGACGACTCCCGGCGCCACCACGCTGGCCCGCACGCCCTCGGAAAGCAGTTCCTGGCGTAGCGATTCGGTGAACCCGTTGAGGCCGGACTTGGTCAAGTTGTAGACGCTGCCGACCGACCGCGCTGTCCGGCCGACCAACGAGCCCACGTTGACCAGGTCCGCCACCCGCCGTGGTGAGGTCGCCGCCGCATCGATCAGATAGGGGAGAGCGGCGTGTGTGATGTGCACGAGCGCGGACACATTGAGCGAGATCATCCGATCCCACTCCTCGACCGATGTGTGCAGCGCCGTGTCGAGGACCATGACGCTGGCGCCGTTGACCACGATGTCCAATCGGCCGAACAGGTCGTGGGCGTCCTCCACCGCTCGATAGGCCAGCGCCGGTTCGGTGATGTCGGCCGCCACCGCGACGGCGCGTCCGCCGCCGGTGGTGAGGTCTTCCGTGAGTTGGTCCAGGCGGTCGCCGCGCCGGGCGACCAGTGCTACCGCCGCGCCCTCGCCGGACAGACGGCGCGCGGTCGCTGCCCCGACGCCGCTGCTGGCGCCGGTGACGAGCGCGACGGCTCCGGCTAACGGACGATCTGACATGACTGCCTCACTCCCTGGTTCGAGGACGATCGGCGTGCAGTGCCGACACGCTCAGATTCGCGTGTCCGGCACCCCGGTCGCACCCCGGGAGACACCCTGGTCTCACAGACCAGGGATCGGTGCGGGCAGCTCGCCTCGAACCGGCGCGGCTTCCATACTCGTTGTTCGACGCGGCTATTCGCTGTACGGCAGGGCATCCCGGAGCTGCCGCCGCGAGGTGATCGCCAACTTCGTGAAGATCTTGCGTAGATGCCACTCGACCGTCCGCGGGCTGAGGAACAGTCGTGCACCCACCTCAGGATTCGACAGACCCGCGCCTACCAACACCGCGATCTGCCTTTCCTGCGGTGTCAGTTCGTCATGGGTGGATTCGATTACGGGCGTGCGGACTTTCTCGCCGCTGGCGAGCAGCTCACGGCGAGCCCGTTCGGCGAATGCCGCCATGCCGATCGACACGAACATGTCGTAGGCAGTGCGCAGATGCCGGCGCGCGTCGACGCGGCGGGATTGCCTGCGCAACCACTCGCCGTAGAGCAGATGGGCCCGTGCCAGCTCCGGCCGCATCAGCGTCCGGTCCAGCCTGTCGATCGATTCGCGATACAGGTCGTCTGCCGCCTCGTCGGCCAGTAGCGCCCGGCAGCGCGCGAGGATGCCGTGCGACCAGTCGGTGTCGCCTGCCTCCGCGGCGTCCACCAGGCGATCGAGCGCCTCACGGGCAGCCTTGTCGTCCTGGACCCGCACAGCGGCCTCGATGAGTTCGGGCAACACCCACACCGATACCACCAGCTGGGTGATTCGAGTGCTGGCCTGTGCCGCCGACAGCGCCTCCTCGTAGCGAGCGAGGCCGTTGTAGAGCACCGCGGCGGCCCAGTGCGCGGTGGTAACGCCGGTCAGTTGCCCGTCGGCGCCGGTCTGTTCGATCGTGGCGGCGATGAGCGCCACGGCCTCGTCCTCCCGGCCCTGCATCGCGGTCAGGATGAGGGTGGTATACGGCGCGAGCGGGATACCGGTGGCGGTGGCGAGACCCTCGGATTCCGCGACGATCCCGGCCGCCGTCGCGAAGTCTCCGACAAGAGAGGTCGCCGCCCCCAGCGAGGCGAGATAGATGGGGAGTTCGGTCAGAATGCCTGCGGTGCGTGCGACCTCGGCCGCCCTCGCATAGGTCGCGATCATGACCTGTTCGCTCCAGACCGCGGGGCTGAGGCCACACGCCGCCCACCCCCACTTCAGCAGGTCGGGCACCGGGAGGTCGACGAGCGCATCCATCGCCCGGCGCAGGGTGGCGATGGCGGTGCCCAACCCCTCGGTGACGAGAAGTGCACACGCCTCGAGCACCACATCAATGGGGCGTGGATCGCCCTGCCGGACAGGAAGGTCCCGGATCGCTTCGGAAATCGCCGCCAAACTGTCCGCATCGGCGGCGCCCCACGCCGCCGCACCCCATGCGAGCAGGTAGGTCTCTCGCGAGAGCTCCATATCGAAGGGTTCGAGCCTGCGCGCCGCCGCCAGCAGAATCGGGGGCGCTTCGTTGTTGAACCCGGCCGCATGCGCGATCCGGCCGCGCACCAGATGTGCTCGGGCCCGCAGTAGATCGCTGTGCGCATCGACATCGGCGATGTCGATGAACCGCCGCGCGGCATCCAGGTCGCCTGCCCGGACGCTGGCATCCGCGGCCGCCACCGCACGTTCCGCCCGTCGCCCGGCGTCGATGGTCAGCAGTACCGACCGCTGCAGGAACGCCGCGGCCGCGGCCATCCCGCCGCGAGCCTGAGCACGACCGGCGGACCGCTCGAGCTCCGCCGCGACGGCCTCGTCCGGCTCGGCCGTGGCCGACGCCAGATGCCACGCCCGCCGATCCGGATCAGCTAGCGGGTCGGTGACCTCTGCCAAGGCCAGGTGCACCGCACGACGTTCCGTGTCCGCGGCGGCCTGGTACACCGCGGACCGCACCAGCGGATGCCGGAAGGTCACTCGGATGTCGAACGACACCAGCCCTTCGGTCTCCTCGTCGAGCGCTGTCGCCGGTGCGACGCCGAGCCGCTCGGCGGCGCCCCACACGAGCAAGGGATCCCCGACGGGCTCGGCGGCGGCGATCAGCAGGAGCCGCCGGCTCTGTTGCGGCAGCGCCGCGATCCGGGTCAGAAAACTCTGTTCGATGCGGCTGGGCAATGTGTCCGTGCGCAGCAGACCGTAACCGCCCGCCAGCTGGGTGACGGTGCGCTCGCGCGGCAATTCCAGCAGGGCGAGCGGGTTGCCCGCGGCCTCGGCGACTACCCGGTCACGGATGTGGGGATCGAGCCGGGCATGGGTCGCCGAGTCGAGGAGCGCGAGGGCGTCGGCCCTGGCGAGTCCCGAGACCTCGAGTTCGGGAAGGCCCAGCAAATGGTGCGTGCGATGGCGGGCGGCGAAAACCAACGCCACCGACTCGGCGAGCAGCCGTCGGGCCACGAAGCCGAGGACTTGCGCAGAGGCCTGGTCCATCCACTGCGCGTCGTCGACCGCGCACAGCACGGGGCCGCTCTCCGAGGCGTCCGAGAGCAAGCTCAGCACCGCCAGCCCGACCAGGAAGACTTCCGGCGGGGTGCCCGTGCGCATCCCGAACACGGTCTCGAGCGCGTCGCGCTGTGGTGTGGGCAGTTCGGGCAGCCGGTCCAGCAGCGGTACACACAGCTGATGCAGGGTGGCGAACGGCAGTTCCATCTCCGACTCGACGCCGACCGCGCGCAGCACGCGCAGTCCGGCCGCGGCACCCTCGAGGTATTCGAGTAGCGCGGACTTGCCGACTCCGGGGGCGCCGTGGACGACGAGCACCCGGCTCTCGCCGGTCCGCACTGCGGCGACCAACTGCTCGAGCGCAGCGCACTCGGATCGCCGGCCCACCAGTCCCACATTCCGCCGAGATGCCACCGTCACCTGCTTTCACCATGGTCTATCTGCACTGGAGGCTCCCAGTGGTCACGCAGACATCATCCTGGACGGAGATGCCCGGAGACGACGGGCCTCGATCCGACCGTGTCCCGGCGCGGCTTCGTCACGATTCGCCGATCTGTCTTGTCCTAGCTGCCGACAGACTCCGCCGATTTCGCCGAGACGAGGTTCCCGCATGCACACCGGTATTCCTGCCATCGATTCGCTGGACGATCTACGCCGACATCTGCAATGGGCGATCGAGCTCGAGCACGCGACCATCCCGCCCTATCTGTGCGCGTTGTACTCGTTGGATCCGGGCCGCAATGCCGAGGCGGCACAGGTGATCGGCAGTGTATTCGTAGAGGAGATGCTGCACCTGGCGCTGGCCGCGAACCTGCTCAACGCTGTCGGAGGGGAACCGAAGCTGGACGCGCCCGAGCTGCTCCCGGCGTACCCGCATCCGCTACCGCATGGGGATCCGTCCGTCCACCTCAACCTGGTGCCGTTCGGCCCCGAGGCTCTGGAGCTGTTTCTCCAGGTCGAGCGACCCGCTTCGGCCGAAGCGCCCCCGGAATCCCAGGGCTACCACACGATCGGGCAGTTCTACGCGGCCATCGAGTCCGGTTTGCGTACCTTGTCCGATACCCTCGGCGAAGACGCGGTCTTCTGTGGCGACCCGCACCGGCAGCTCCAGGAGATGCACTTCAGCACCGGTGGCGGACAGGTCGTACCCGTACACGACCTGAAGTCCGCGCTGGCCGCGCTGGCGGAGATCATCGAGCAGGGTGAAGGCGCGGCCCGGACCGAGGTGTGGGACGGCGACAAGGACGTCTTCCACCCCGAACGCGATCAAGTCGCCCACTACTACCGCTTCGTCGAACTGAAGGAGGGTCGCCGGTTCCGCTTCGGTGACACCCCGCAGTCCGGCCCCACCGGCGAACCGATCGCGGTGGATCCCAGCGGAGTGCTGCCGATGCGTCCCAACCCGCGCACCACCGACTATCCCGAGGGCAGCGCGGTGCGGGTGGCGCAGGAGAAGTTCAACAACACCTACTGCCTGCTGCTGTATCTGCTGGAGGACACCTTCAACGGCAATCCCGCGCAGATGCGGGACGCGATCGGGGCGATGTATGCCCTCAAGTCCCAAGCCCAGGCGCTCATGAAGATGCCCAGTGGCGACGGCCGAACCACTGCGGGCCCGACCTTCGAGTACGTGCCGCTCGACCAGCGGGCGTGAGCGGACCGGTCACAGCATTCGTCGGGCCGCATCCGGCCGAGTCGCGAGTCGTCACGAATGCGCCGCCTGCCCTGTCCTCGATACAGGGAAGTTCCAACAACCCCGAAACACCGCTGCAACGGAAGGAAAGAGCATGAAGATCGTCGTCATCGGCGGCACCGGGCTCATCGGCTCGAAACTCGTCACCCGTCTGGGGGAGCACGGCCACCAGGCGGTCCCGGCCTCGCCCAACTCGGGTGTGAACACCATCACCGGCGAAGGCGTGAAGAAGGTGCTGCACAATGCCCACGTCGTCATCGATGTCTCCAATTCGCCGTCGTTCGCCGACGACGACGTGATGGCCTTCTTCCGGACCTCGACCACCAACCTGCTCGAGGCCGCGGGCAGCGCCGGCGTCGGCCACTACGTCGCCCTGTCGGTGGTGGGCACCGACCGCTTGCCGGAATCCGGGTACCTGCGGGCAAAGGTGGCGCAGGAGGAGCTCATCAAGAGATCGGGCTTGCCGTACTCGCTGGTGCACGCGACACAGTTCTTCGAATTCGCCGGTGGGATCGCTGATTCCGCCACCACCGGCGGCGAGGTGCGGCTGCCGGACGGCGGTGTGCAACCGGCGGCCGCCGAAGACGTCGCGGCCGTGGTGGGCCGGACCGCGGTCGGCGACCCGATCAACGGCACCGTGGAGGTCGCGGGCCCCGAGGTGTTCGGCCTCGACGAGTGGATTCGCACCGTGCTGACCGCACGGTCGGATCCGCGCGAGGTCGTCACAGACCCGCAGGCGCGCTACTTCGGAGCAATCCTGAAGCAGGACAGCCTGCTGCCCGGCCCGGGCGCACAGATCGGGGCGACGCGGCTCGCGGAGTGGCTGGACCGGCAGTGACCATCGCACGCGGGCGGCCGTTACCCCGGTCAGTGCCGCCCGCGTGCCCTCACCTGAACTCCGAAAGGAAGCAACCCGATGGTCGACTCTCCGACAGAACGACAGCTCGCGACTTCGGTGCTGGTGGTCGGCACCGGTGGCGCGGGGCTGCGGGCGGCGATCGAATTGGCCGAGCGCGGTGTGGAAGTGCTCATGGTCGGCAAACGCCCGAAGGCGGACGCGCACACCACCCTCGCCGCGGGTGGCATCAACGCCGCGCTGTCGACCATGGACGCCGAGGACAGCTGGCAGCAGCACGCGGCGGACACCATCACCGAGAGCTATCTGCTGGCCCGACCCGACACGGTACGCATCGTCACCGAGAACGCCGCGCGCGGAATCGAGGATCTCGAACGGTGGGGGATGCCGTTCGCGCGCGAGTCCGACGGGCGGATTTCCCAGCGGTTCTTCGGTGCCCACACCTATCGGCGCACCTCGTTCGCCGGTGACTACACCGGACTCGAGATCCAGCGGACCTTGGTGAATCGGGCGGCCCAGCTCGGCATCCGGATCATCGACACCTGTTACGTGACTCGCATCCTGGTGCGTGACAACGTGGTATTCGGCGCCTACGGATTCGATCTGGAATCGGGCGACCGCTATGGGTTCCGGGCCGACGCGGTGATCCTGGCCGCGGGCGGCCACACCCGAATCTGGCGGCGCACCTCCTCCCGACGCGACGAGAACACCGGAGACTCCTTCCGTCTCGCTGTGCTCGCCGGTGGCAGGATCCGTGATCCCGAACTCGTGCAGTTCCATCCGTCCGGACTCATCGAGCCGGAAAATTCCGCCGGGACGCTGGTCTCGGAGGCCGCACGCGGTGAGGGCGGAATCCTCCGCAACGGAGAGGGCGAGCGATTCATGAAACGCTACGACCCGGAGCGAATGGAGCTGTCGACCCGGGACCGTGTCGCCCTGGCCGCCTACACCGAGATCAAGGAAGGCCGCGGCACCGCGAAAGGTGGGGTCTGGCTGGATGTTTCCCATCTCCCGCGCGAGACCATCATGCGGCGGCTGCCGCGCGTCTACCAGACGATGCTCGAGCTGCAGATGCTCGACATCACCCGTGACCCGATCGAAATCGCCCCCACTGCCCATTATTCGATGGGTGGTGTGTGGGTGCGGGCCCAGGATCACGGCACCGGCGTCGAGGGGTTGTACGCCATCGGTGAGGCCTCCAGCGGGCTGCACGGAGCCAATCGCCTCGGCGGCAACTCGCTGATCGAACTGCTCGTCTATGGCCGGATCGTCGGCGAGGCGGCCGCGCGATACTCGGCGGAGCTGTCCGTGCAGCGACGATCCCACGGGGCGCTCGCCGAGGCCCGCGCCGAGATCGACACGCTGCTGACCGCTGACGGCCGCGAGAACGTACGGGCCCTGCAGCGTGCCCTGCGCAACACGATGACCGAGCATGCCGGTGTCGTCCGGGACGCAGCCGGCATCAGCGCCGGGCTTTCCGAGCTCGACGAGATCGAGGACCGGATGGCGGATATCGGCGTGCATCCGGATGCGGCCGGCTTTCAGGATCTCGCGCACGCCTTCGATCTGAAGTCGTCGGTCCTCGCGGCGCGGGCCACCTTGGAGGCCGCCCTGGAACGAAGAGAGACCCGCGGCTGCCACAACCGCTCGGACTACCCCGCCCTCGATCCGCGGCTGCGCGTGAACCTGGTGTGGTCGGGTCCCGGCCGGCTCGAACGGGAGGAGATCCCTGCGGTTCCCGAGGAGATCGCCCGGCTGATGCGGGACGTCTCGACGGAGGGGAAGCTGGTCGAATGATCGTCTTGGGGCCCGTGGGCGGGCGGGTTCGCGTCCACGGCCCCAGCTCGTCGCGTGATCACCGTCGCCGCACGCCCTACTGCTTCAGCCCGGACGGGTAACGTCCGCCTGCTATCACGGACACCGATTCTCTATTCGAGGCGGTGGGTGGTGCTGCGATATACGGAGGTCGGGCGCGTAGGGCCGAGCGCAGGACGGGCACACATCAATCGCATTTACCGGATGCTCAACCCCGAGAAGCTCGGCCGTCTCGCGGAATCCGTCGGCTCGACCCGGGGCGACCGCGCAGTGAAATGCCCAGGGCCGCCACGCAGACGCCGGCGACCGCCGTCACGG
Organism: Nocardia gamkensis NBRC 108242; assembly: GCF_001612985.1. Lineage (GTDB taxonomy): Bacteria > Actinomycetota > Actinomycetes > Mycobacteriales > Mycobacteriaceae > Nocardia > Nocardia gamkensis. The sequence continues at coordinate 86,613 of NZ_BDBM01000032.1, forward strand.
TCAGGTTGGGGACCGTGACGGTAGCGAGCGGTACGAGGAGTACCGATGTCGCCGCAGCCACCAGGATCACCGGGCGCGGACGGGACATCATCGCGGCATGAGTCGCCCAGAGCAGCACGAGGAATACGGCTGCCGGAATCGCGACGGCATAGCCCCCGGCGGGCGCCGGACCATCGTGGCCGGCCGTGCGCACCGCCACCTCCAAACCCGCGCCGAGCGCTGCGAGCGCCGCGAAGGATCCGTAATGGCCGTAGCCCCACAGGAACGACCGTGTCCGCCGCCCGGCCAGTGCCTCGCCGCTGGGCTGCAATTCGTAGAGCCACCACAGCGCGAACAACAACACCAACCCTGACAGCGCGACCAGCACCAGTGACGGCCGGAAATCACTTTCGAGCGCGTCGGCGATGCCCGTTGACACCGCCAGCACGCTCTCGCCCAGCAGAATGATCGTGAAAAGCGTGTAGCGCTCGGCAATGTGATGCGGATGCCAGTGCGTACCGGTGGCTCGTTCCGCCCACACCGGAACCGCGAGTTCGGCGACGATCAGTGCGCCGAAGACCCAGTTCAGTGCCGTGCCGTGCAGAACACCCAGTTCGGCGGCCAGCATCCGGGTCAGCCACAGCACCTCCAACACGATGATGCACAGCGCGTACCGCAGCGCGGTCGTCCGGCCGGCGGCATCCTCACGCGCTGCTCGCAGCCATTGCGTCACAAGAGCACTGCGCATCACCAGGTAACCCAGGGTGATGAGGATGTAGTCGCCGCGGCCGAATGCGGCGGGGATCCCCGCGGCCAGCAACAACACCCCCGCCATCTGAATCAGGGTGAGCAGCCGGTAGCCGACGTCGTCGATGTCGTACGCCGAGGCGAACCAGGTGAAATTCATCCACGCCCACCAGACGGCGAAGAAGACCTGCAGGAACGGCACCAGAGCCGAACCCGGATGCCCCGCGCCGATGGCGTGCCCGAGCTGCGCCACTACTCCCGCCACCGCGACCACGAAGGTCAGATCGAACAGCAGCTCGAGCTGTGTCGACGCCCGATGCGGCTCGTCGATCGATCGGCCGCGCATCCGGATCCACAGCGGCGGACCAGCGGGTTTTCTGCCGATCGCGCTCATGGTCGTTTTCCTGGTCATCAGCGGTGACTCCCGAGATCTGTCGAGGGTTTGCAACTGAGACAGGGCAGCGTCGGCATTCGTGACGGGCAGCTTCGGCGGCGTGCTGTCACGGATCCGGATCCTCCGTTGTCCTCGCTGTGCAGCCCGTGAACGACAACACCAGGAGGAATCCCATGACCAGCAGCGTGTGGGAGACGGCGTTGACCGTCGTGCAAGAGGCGACGCCGCCGTTCATTCCCGCTGGGGCGCACGCGATGACCGTCGTCATCGAGTACCCGCCGGGCGACCCGGGAGCGCCGCCGCACCGGCACCCCGGCGGTCCCGCGTTCGGCTACGTGATCGAAGGCGAGATGCTGTTCGAGCTGGAGGGTGCACCGCCTCGCGTGATCGGCCCAGGTGAGGCGTTCTGGGAGCCCGGTGGCGACATCATCCACTATTCGGACGGCAACCACCGCGAGGACATCGGACTGCGTTTCGTCGTCACGATGATCTGCGACCCGAGTCAGCCGATGCTCGTACTCGTCGACGAGGAGGAACTGCTCGCGCGCGCAGACCGTCGAATCCCATCCGAGCCGAAAGCCTGAGTGTCAGGGACATTCATCCGATCCGCTCGACCGGGTCCGTGCCCGAGTCGCCCGGTCGAGCGGACCGGCGGTCGCGAAGGAGGCACCCTGGACGGCCGCATCCCCGCGGCACCACTCGCTTACCTCAGCGTCTTCAGTGCCGCCGCGTCGTACGGCTTCAGCTCGTCGATCCGCCCCGCCAGCAGCTTGGAGGCCCACTCCGGGTCCTGGAGCAGGGCGCGACCGACGGCGACCAAGTCGAATTCTTCGCGCTCCAGGCGATCGAGGAGGTTGTCGATGCTGCCGAGTTCGGCGCCCTCGCCGGTGAACGCGCGGAGGAAGTCGCCGTCGAGGCCGACCGAGCCGACGGTGATGGTGGGCTTGCCGGTGAGCTTTTTGGTCCAGCCTGCCAGGTTCAGGTCCGAGCCGTCGAACTCCGGGAGCCAGTAGCGACGGGTGGAGGCGTGGAAGGCGTCTACGCCGGCTGCGGCGAGCGGAGCAAGGATCGCCTCCAGCTCCTGCGGGGTCTCGGCGAGCCGCGCGTGGTAGGCCTCCTGCTTCCACTGCGAATAACGGAAGAGCACCGGGAAGCCGGGCGAGACTGCGGCACGCACCGCGGCCACGACCTCGGCGGCGAACCGTGTGCGGGCCGCGGTGTCGCCGCCGTAGCCATCGTTGCGGCGGTTGGTTCGCGCCCACAGGAACTGGTCGAGGAGATAGCCGTGCGCACCGTGCAGTTCGACGCCGTCGAAGCCGATACGCTCGGCGTCCGCGGCGGCCTCGGCAAAGGCGCCGATGACGTCGTCCAGGTCACCCTGGGTCATCGCCTTACCGATACCCTCGGTGCCGTCGAGGCGAATACCGGAGGGGCCAACGGCGGGCGCATCGGGGTAGGGTGCGTCGCCCTGGTTGCGGACCATGCCGATGTGCCACAGCTGCGGCATGATCGTGCCGCCGGCCGCGTGCACGTCCTCGGCGACCTTCGCCCACCCCGCCAACTGCTCTTCGCCGTGGAACCGTGGCACCCGATCACTCTGCCCGGCGGACTCGTGGCCGACGTAGGTGCCCTCGGTGATGATCAGGCCCACGCCGGCGGCGGCGCGGCGGGCGTAGTACGACCGCACGTCGTCACCGGGAACGCCGTCGGGGGAGAACATGCGCGTCATCGGCGCCATCACGATGCGGTTGGGGACGGTCAGGCCGTTCAGCGCAACGGGTCGGGACAGGATCTCGGCTGTGCGAGAGGCGTCGGACGCGGTCACGATCACTGGATACTCCTCGGGGGTACGACTGGGATGGTTGAGAACTTCAAGCAATGGCCCCACGCTAGGGGTAGATATTTGAGATAGTCAAGTTTCTGCGGATAGGCTGGCTGTCATGGCAGAAGCTCCCCGCGTCGACACGGCCCAGCTGATGGAGCTGCTCTCGGTGTCGCTCGGCGTCTACTACGGCGACTTCACCGTCGCGGCGGCGAGTGAGAACCTGACAGCGAGCCAGGGCAAGGCGCTGACCGTGCTGCGCCGGGGGCCCGTCGCGATGCGCGCTTTGGCCGAGACCTTGGCCTGCGACGCCTCCAACGTGACCGGGATCATCAACCGGCTGGAGAAACGTGGCCTCGTGCGACGGGAGGCCAGCGAATCCGACCGGCGCGTCACCAATCTCGTCATCACACCCGATGGCGAGCGGGTAACCGACACGATCCGGGCGAAAATGCGCGCCACCCAAGACGGCCTGAACAGGCTCGGTGACCAGGACCGGGACTGTCTGTACGCACTGCTGGAACGGGTTTTCGTCACCCGATCGGACTCACCTACGCCGGCCGCAGATCACCGCTGCCCAGCAGTCCCTCCGCGCCGGTGACCACCAGCCTGTTCGCCGCTTGTCCTCGGGCGAGGTCTTCATCAGCCGGACCGGGGAGCGCCGGTAGCCGGAAACATACTCCCGCAACGAGGCGACCATAAGTACGTCATCTGAGACCTGCGATTCGACCCAGACGCTCGGCGCCGCTGAGGGATCGAGTTGCGGGGGCGATGTGAAGGACACCTTGGTCGAGGTCGAGCATCAGCGCCCCGGAGGTCGCCTGCAGTTTTCTGCGTAACTGATCGGGGATGTAGTCCATGGTGGCGATTCGATTGCGGTAGTCGAGAAAACTGTGGCATCCGATCGCCTTGACTCCCGACCGGCGGACGCTCGCGACAGCGTCCGCCAGGGTCCACAAGGCCTGTTCGGCCGGCTGGATGATATCGATGGCGTCGAGGTGCCGCGACCGGATCTGCCCCGCAAAGAATCTCGCAGCGAAGTGGCGGTAGAGCACATACTCCGAAGCACCGGTCCACTTCTCGTGCTCTATCGTCGCCAGGAATGCCTCCCAGAACGGTCTCTCGTGCTGATCCTCGACTCGCCGCATCAGGTCCGCGAGTATCTGCCTGTCGAACACCATGTGATGTTGCATCCCGCTGTAGGGGTCGACCGGCCGCCACTCGGCAAGTAGCCGAGTCGAGGCGGCGATCGCGGAGTGGCGGTCGGGGATCGCGTGCCGACGGGTGTCGAGGCGCCATTGCAGCGGGTATCCGAACGCCAGACAGGATTTGCCATCGTTTTCGACGAACACGACATCGTCGACGATCGCGTAGTCCGCATCGAGCACCAGGAGGTGCCGGCCTGTGCTCGGCAGGATGCGGAAGCAGTGCAGTTTGAGCAGCTGCTGGAAATACCACGACGAATTCCGGTGATGCCCACCCGATCTGCGCAGGGTCGCCTCGATCTCGGCCGGTGTCGGCGAGACCGCTTCCTCATCGATCCAGTGCACCACGTGCTCGGTCCGCACCTGTGCGAACAGTCGCGCGGACCCGACGATATTCACCGATCGGATCGGGTTACGACAGTGTGCCCTCAGCCCGGTGATACAGGCGTCGAGGCTGAGCAGGTCCTTGGTCGCTACCGGGATCATGACGTCGATTGCCGGTAGGCGCGCAGTGTCGGTGGCCACGATCACACTCCGTAGGCTGGGTCGGCACTGGTAACCATAGCCAGGATTCGCGCTCGGAAAGCGCCGGAATGTCAGCATTTTCATCGCTGGCAGTCAGTGATGACTGTCTGCGCCTGGGCCCGCTCCGATGACGATGCTGCGGCCCTGGTCGCAACATGCTCACGCCGACAGCAGTTCGATCTTCGAAGTACTGGAAGGCCGAGAACAGTGCGATCGGACCGCCGACGCGGTCTCGGAGGTGGCGGGCATCCCGCGGGCCTACCCAACAGGCCCAGGTGGCGCTGGAACTTCTACCGGAGGACGGCGGCGTGCTCGCCGCCCCCCATCCGCGCCTTCGCCGCCGCCGATATGAACCTGCGCGAGGCCGCCGAGGAACTGCGCATCCATCACAACACCGCGAAATATCGGCTCGAGCGCATCCAGGAATTGACCGAACGCAATGTCCGTAGCGCCAACGATCTGGTCGAACTGCTGGTGGGAGTTCCACTGGTTCGCCGCTCATCGTCATCTGCCCTGCTGGTCATCGGTTGGGGTCGCTCGAGATATCGCCGCATCGAACGGGTCTGCCGGAAGTGGCGGTGGAGCTGACCGATCACGTCCTTCGCCACGTCGACCACCGTGGCCTCCGGGCAGATGACGCCCGCCCGCCTTCACCAGGTTTTGCCGGCCTGCTCCCGGATCGTGTGGTTGATCCGGTTGAAGAAGTTGGTGAGTGCGATGTTCAGGATGATCGCGAAGATCTGCTTCTCGTCGAAGTGGGTGGCAGCGGCGTCCCAGATCTCATCGGTCACGCCCGGCGAGCCGTCCTGGATCCGGGTGGCGGCCTCGGTCAGCGCAAGCGCTGCCCGCTCCTCCTCGGTGAAGAACGGGGTCTCGCGCCAGGTGACCACGCTGTGCAGCCGCTCGTCGGTCTCGCCATGCTTCTTCGCCGACTGGACACCGGCGAACACACACGGGCTGCAGCCGTTGATCTGGCTGGCTCGCAGATGGACCAGCTCGAGCACGAGCGGGTCGACGCCACCGGCGTGAATCGCCTTGTGGAGATGCTCGATCCCTGTGATCAAGTCGAGACTCGCCACGCTCTTCATCCGTGCTTCCATGGGTTCCGCCGTCGACTCGCCGCGCCCGGTGGTGGACTGTGTATGACTCATACATATAAACTAGGACCATGCCCCGAACCCCGTCAAGCAGCCAGCACGCCGCCAACGTCCTCGGCGCCTTGAGCCTCGCAGTCGCCGACCGGATGAACACCGCCGTCGAAGCGATCGCGACGCTCGGCCCGTCGGCCCCGGCCGCCCTCGCCGCGATGCACGAGTTCCTCGACGGCGGATCGGTCACGCAGCTGAGCTCAGTGCTCGGCCTGACTCACTCGGGCACCGTCCGCCTCGTCGACCGCCTCGTCGTCGAAGGCCTCGTCGAGCGCGTCGCAGCACAGGACGGACGGGCTGTCTCCCTTGTTTTGACCCAATATGGCCGGAGCACGGCCGAACGGATACTTCGAGCGCGCGAGAAGTCACTGGCAAGCGCACTGTCCGCGTTGTCCCCGGACGAGATCGACAATCTTGCGGCGGTGCTGGACACGATGTTGACCACGGTGACCCATGCCAGAGCCGAGGAACGCTCCGCCCGCACCAACGACCGTCCGCAGCCTTGGCTGTGTCGCCTCTGCGACTTCGCCGCGTGCGGCCGTAGCGAGGGCAACTGCCCGGTCGACAACGTGGTGACGGAAAATAGGTGACGTGGGCCGGGAAAGGGGACCTACTGCACCAGGGACCGACCATCGGCGGCGACGCACCACCGGGCGGCACCGTCGAAGACTTCCTCGACGCACTCGGAATCGACCTGCCCGAACCGGCGACTGGGGACAAACGGTGAGCCGCAGCGGGTTTCAGTCGTCTGCGGCGTCCGGATCGCGCAGTCGCCAATGACCGCGCGACTGTCTCGCGCTCGATGGGTTGCCCGTCAGTACCGGCGTCATCAGCCACGTTCACCAGCATTCGGCGCCCCGCAGTTCGCCAGCGATGCTCAGCGACGCGGCGATCTCGGCATGGGCTTGTCCGGGGAGCGACCGAAAAACGGGCCTATGCGGCCGTTCCGCGCGCGGAGTGACCGCGCGGCTTGGCGCGCGACCGACCTTGCGCCGCACTGCCGTTGCGACGGCCGCTGACCTGACGCGGTCCGCCGCTGCCCCGGCGCGGTCCGCCACTGCTACGGTACGGTCCGCTGCTACTGCGGCGGTCGTCTTCACGTGCCGCCCGCTCGCTGTAGGAGGGCGCGACGAATGGGGCAACCGCGCCGACGAGTTCGGCCACCACGGGCGAATCCGCGGTGACCCGTTGCGGGGTCACAGTGATCTTCGCCTTGCGCATGAGGTCGGCCAGGTCGCGTCGTTCGCCGGGCAGCACCAGGGTGATCACTTCACCGGCGTTGCCGGCCCGCGCGGTACGGCCCGAGCGGTGCAGGTACGCCTTGTGTTCGGCGGGCGGATCGACGTGCACGACCAGCTCGACACCGTCGACGTGCACGCCGCGCGCGGCCACATCGGTCGCCACCAGCACCAGGGCCTCACCGGCGGCGAAGACCGCGAGGTTGCGGTCGCGGGCGCCCTGCGAGAGGTTGCCGTGCAGATCGACGGCCGGAATCCCGGCGAGGGTCAGCTGCTTGGCCAGTTTGCGAGCCTGATGTTTGGTGCGCATGAAGAGGATCCGCCGCCCCGAGCCCGAGGCGAGCCGGTGTATGACCTCGCGCTTGGCTTCGACGCTCGCGGTTTCGAAAACGTGATGGGTCATGGCGGCGACCGGGGAGTTCGCCTCATCGACGGAATGCAGCTCGGCATCCGGCAGGAACCGGCTGACCAGCTTGTTGACGCCGTTATCCAGGGTGGCCGAGAACAGCAGGCGCTGACCGTCATTCGGGGTGGCCGCGAGAATGCGGGTCACGCCTGGCAGGAACCCGAGGTCGGCCATGTGGTCGGCCTCGTCGACCACGGTGACCTCGACGGCATCCAGGGAGATCAGACGTTGGTTCATCAGATCCTCGAGCCGGCCGGGGCAGGCGACGACAATGTCGACACCGGCGCGCAGCGCCCGGACCTGCCGGTTCTGCGGGACCCCACCGAAAATCGTGGTGACCGTCATGCGATAGGCCGCGGCGAGGGGTTCCAGCGCGGCCGTGATCTGGGTGGCCAATTCCCGAGTCGGCGCGAGCACCAGGCCGGTCGGGCGGCTCGGTGCGCGCCTACCGGCGAGACCGCCGCCGAGACGGTTGACCATCGGGATGGCGAAGGCGAGCGTCTTGCCGCTGCCGGTCCGGCCACGGCCCAGCACGTCGCGTCCGGCCAGCGAATGGGGCAGGGTCTCGGTCTGGATCGGAAAAGGTTCGGTGATCCCGGCGCGGGTCAACGCCTTCACCAGCGGTGCGCTCACGCCGAGCGCGGCGAAAGAGATGTCAGCAGAACTCATGGATGTTGCGGTGCCTTTCGGACATCAGGTGGTGCCCGAGCCGTCTGTGGACCTTCCGGTCCGCGCCGGGGGCACGAAATGGCGAGATTGCCGATGGGCAAAATCGATCGCCGTAAGAAGAGCGGATGCGGCAAGCGCTACTTGCGAAGCGAATGCGATCTACGACGCTTGGCGTGACAGGTCACGCACTTGATCAACAATAGCCTGTGATGGGCAGTTCGTACTCATCGGGTGAGGTTTCTCGCTTCTTGCCACGGTTGAGCCGCCAGACTCGTGGTCGAGATCTCCACCCGCGATCAGCATGCCGAGGCCCCGCAATGACGCGCTCACCGTGGCCGGGTGCGAGCAGATCTTCCTCCACAAGGCTTCCGGCAGAACTCGGAGTGCACTGCTGATACCGAGGGGTGCTGACCGCCGCTCGAGTCAACGGCGCGCCGGTTCGATGTCGAGCGCGCGTTGAAGCTGGCTTGCCCACCAGCGCAGCTGAGCGGTCGAGTCTCGTGCTGCGGCGCCGGTGATGCCGGCGCTGCGCCGGAAGTCGCTGCCGTAAAGGGGCTCGGTTGCCATCGCCTGGTGAAGGGCCGCGACCGCGAGTCGTGTCTCGTCGATAGGACTTCCGGGGGGCCGACTCCGATGCAGAGCGTCGACGACCGGGTCGAGCATGCCGGCGCCACGGTCGCGCCATCCCGCCGCGTGCAGCGCCACCGCGAGTTCGCCATAGCCACCCCGGTACACGGTCTCGAGGGACTCGATGAGGTCGAAAAGATCGGTGCCGTGCTCCAGCCATGCGGCGACGACGTCTTGGAGCGCGGCTCGAAGCCGGCGTCCACCGTGACGAAGGAGTTCGGCGAGCAGCTTCTCGCGATTGCCGAAGTGATGCGTGACGCCGGCGTCTGTCATGCCGACCAGCGCTGCCACCGCGCGCACCTGTACAGCGGCGACGCCTCCCTCGGCCAGCAGCGAAGCCGCGGCGTCGAGGATCAGCCGACGGGCTTCGTCCGGTGGTCTGCGCGTTCTCGGGTTGGTCACCGTCGAATCTTACCTTGACTTACCAAGGTTTCTCTGCGTACCGTTACCTAGACGGCTCAAGGTAGATCGGGAGGGGCATGTCGATGTTCGAAATCAGAGAGCTGAGAGGGAAATTCGGCACGGAGGTGGATCAGCGATGGCAGAGATGAGCCTCACGTTGCACGACGTCACCCTTCGAGCCACGGTGACCGGCACGGGGCCCACGGTCCTGTTGCTTCACGCGGGGGAAGAGCGGCGCGAGGTCTGGGCACCGGTCACGGAGGGGATGACCGAGTGCGGACTGCGGACGGTGGCCTTCGATCTGCGCGGGCACGGCGAGAGTTCCGGACGGGCGACCACATTGCGGGCGATCGCCGACGACGTGATCGAGATGGTGGCTCGCGAACCGGCGCCGATCGTCGTGGTGGGCGCCTCCCTCGGCGGGTTTGCCGCCGTCACCGCCCTCGCGGAGCGGTCCGTCGCGCAGCGCGTCGCCGGCCTCGTGCTCGTGGACGTCGTTCCTGACCTCGATGCGGATCGGGCCCGCCGCTGGCTCGACGACCACGGGCTCCTCGCACGCAACAGCCAGCTCGCCGATGACATTCTCGCGTCCCGCTCCGAGCTCCACGCGATCGTGGCGGCATCGGACCTGCCCATCCTGCTCGTGCGGGGAGGACCACGGTCTCCGCTCGGCGACGCCGACGTGGACCGGCTACGCACGGCCAACCGGCGCGTCACCGTTACCCGCGTACCGGACGCCGGGCATCTCGTCGCTCGCGACGCCCCCGGGGAACTCGCCCGCATCGTTTCGGCGCACGCCACCAAGTGGCTCGGTACCGACGACGTCGTTCGTCGCGCGTTCGAGCTGCAGCGCACGCTCGGCGCCGAACGGATCGGTCACCCAGGAGGGACCCTGTTCGAGCACCTTCGCCGGGTGCACGCGCTCACCGTCGAATGGAACGCCGCGCCACGAACCCGGCTGGCGTCGATCTGTCACGCGTCATACGGCACCGACGGGTTCCGGCACGCCCTGCTGCCGACCATGGATGACCAACAGCTGCGCCACGTCATCGGCCCTGACGCGGCGGCGCTGGTGTACCTCTACGGCGCATGCGATCGCAGGCGCACCTACCGCGAACTCGGCCGACGGCCCTTGCCCGTGATCGATAGATTCACCGGTGGATCGAAGACGATCGAAGGAACCGAACTCCGCGATTTCGCCGTCCTGACCATAGTCAACGAACTCGACATCGCCCGCCACGCCCAGCCGCCTCCGTCGATTCGCAGCGATATCCGTGATCTCCTCACCGCGCTGGCCACTTACGCGCCGGACGAGGCGGCGGTAGCGCTCGCCGACGATGCGCTCGCTCGAGCGGATGCCGAGTGAACCCGACCGGCTACTCGTGTCCGCAGTGACGGAGGCCGGAAAGAGATGTTGCTGTCCCGCACGTCCGGCGAACACACGCCGAAGGTGCCGGTCAGCCGATGGACTGGTGGCTGTGGACGCGCGGACCGGTGTGCGCGGGAAGGTGCTCGTAACCGTGCAGGGTGAACAACGGCCGTCGGGTGGGCGGATCGGTCGATCGCAGGTTCGGAAACGCCTCGAACAGTGCGCGCAGAGCGTGCGCCGCTTCCATACGAGCCAGAGCCGCGCCCAGGCACACATGGGTACCGGTGCTGAAGGACAGATGATTCTTGGCGTTGTCCCGGGTGATGTCGAAACGAGCAGGGTCGGTGAACACGGCGGGGTCGCGGTTCGCGCCGGCCAGCGACAGCACCACGGTCGACCCCGCGCGCAACCGGGTACCGCCGATCTCCAGCGCTGTCCGGGTGGTGCGAGCGGTGGTTTGCACCGGCGGATCGATGCGCAGGATCTCCTCCACCGCGTTGGGCCACAGTTGCGGCTCGGCGCGTAACCGGTCCACCTGATCGGGGTGGCGCAGCAGCCAGATGATGCCCTTGCCGATCAGGTTGACCGTGGTCTCGAAGCCCGCGGCCATCAGCAGGGTCGCCGACGCGCACAGTTCGTAGGTGGACAGATCGCCCGCGGCGACCAGGCTGCTGAGGATGTCGTCGCCGGGTTCGGCGCGGAGGCGCTCCACGTGCTCGAGGAGATACCGGTACACCCGCTCCGAGGATTCCATCGCCCGCTGGTGCGTTCGCCAGGAGATCCCGAGGTCGAGCAACGGACTGATGTCATCGCCCCAGCGCAGGAACATCTCGCGATCGGAGTCCGGGAAGCCGAGCATTTCGGAGATGATGGCGATGGGCACCTGTGCCGCGTACCGCGCCACCAGATCGGTGGGGCCGTCGTCGGGCAGCGCCGCGAGCAGTTCCTCGGTGACCGACTCGATCCTGTCGCGCAGCCGGGCGACGGCACGCGGGGTGAAGGCCGCGGTGACCGGTTTGCGCATCCGGGCGTGCTCGGCCCGGTCGAGCACCAGCATCGACGGCGGATCCACCGGATTCGGCGGGAGGGGCCGACGCTCCAGCGCGCGCAGCACGGGCTGCGGTATACCGAACACGGTCGGTATACCGACACTGAAACGGTTGTCGCGCAGAATCTCCCGGACCATATCGTGATCGAAGGTGATCCACACCGGAAGGGCGCGGTGCAATCCACCCTCTCCGCGCATTTCCTCGATCAGAACGTACGGATTCTCGATCCCCTCCGCGGTACCGATCAACCGAGCGAACAGATCATCACGACGGAGCAGTAACGTTGTGAACAGGCGGATCAGCCCGTGATTGTTGACCCACCGATACGCGTAATGCGGATTCATCGAGCCCTCCGTCGTCGAACCGTCGCATCCCTTGGGCGTAACGAATATCACAGGTCTCGCGGCATCCGATGGAGTGACATCTCGAGAAATGCCGTGGTAGGCGACGTGGGTCGCCGACCACGGCGGGCCGCGCTGTTTGTCCTCGATCAACGGGTTGTCACCATGAAGGGCATCGGCCTGGGGGGCGACGCTGCCCACGTGGGACGGCGCGCATGCCGTTTGTCCGTATCAGGCGGTGATGAGGCGTTCGGCGGGATTGCGGGTGGCGTGCATGTCCCAATGGAGTCGAGCGATGTCGTCCGGTTCGATTGGTGACGCGTCCTCGGGAGTGCCCGGCGTGCCCTCGATCCACGCGCCGAGGGCGACATAGCCGACGTAAATTCCTTTGTCGGCCAAGGCGTTGTTCAATTTGAGTGCCCAGTTGTGCAGGGCGGCGCCCGCCGCGCCCGCGGCGCCGGCCGACGGCGTCGGCGAGACCGCGCTGGCGCCCGTGGTGAACAGCAAGGTGCCGGCGCCGGTCGCGATCATCGCGGGTAGGACCGCGCGGGTCGCGGTGATCGCGCCGTAGCAGGTGCCTTCGATCTGCGGCCGCAGGTTCTCCACGGTCACGTCCAGCACTCCGGTCATCCAGCTGTCGCCATCGTCGGCCCGCACGTAGGGCGCGGAGTACTGCAACACGTCGATTCCGCCGAACCGCGCCCCAGCACTGTCCAGGGCGGCGGCCAACGCGGACCGATCTGTGACATCGGCGGGAAATCCGGCCGCTTCGACACCCTCGTCGGTCAGTCTGTCGGTGAGGGCACCGAGTCGCTCCTCCGAACGGGCGATCAAGGCGACATCGAAGCCGTGGCCGCCGAAAACCTTGCCGAGCGACAGACCAAGGCGCGTTCCGGCCGCGACAAGAGCGATGGTGGGCATGGTGATACCTCCCTGTATTCGTTTTCGTTCCGATCCCCAGCGGGGACGAGTCCATCCGATCACCGCCAGGTAGGGCGAGTCCAAGACCGACCGCGCCGCGATCGATAACATGAGGGAATGGATCGGTTGGAGACGCGGGAACTGGCGTACTTCCTGGCAGCGGCCGACGAGTTGCACTTCGGGCGTGCCGCCGGCCGGCTGGGTATCGCGCAACCCGCGCTGTCGAAGACGATCCAGCGACTGGAACGCCGCCTGGGCGTGAGCCTGTTCGAACGGACCAGCCGCGTGGTCGAGTTGACCGCGGCCGGTCGGGTGCTCGCACGCGAGGCACGCACGGTGTTGGACGCGGTATCGGCCGCCACCGCACGGACGCAGCGAGCCGGCACCCGAGATCCGCGTCTGATCCTGGCCGTGAAGCCCGGCGGCGACGCGGGGCTTCTCCCGGCCATCCTCGCCGCCTACGAACGCGAACCGGACGTGCCGCCGGTCGAAGTGGTCTTCAGCGGCGACCGCACCGGCATGCTGCTCGCGGGGAAAGCCGATGCGGCGCTTTTGTACACGCCACCCGACGACGTGCGCGGACTGGACACCGAAACGCTGCTGAGCGATCCACCGGTCGCCGTGCTGCCTATATCCCACCCACTCGCACACCGGGCCGACCTCTGCATGGCCGACCTCGCGGGCGAAAACCTGCACAAGTACCCCACGGACGTCAACGCCATACGCAGCATCAGCGAATTGATGCACCTGATCGCCCTGCGGCGCACCGTCGCCGTGCTGCCCGAGTCGCTGACCACGCCGCTGCGCGAGGACCTGACCACCGTGGCGATGACGGATGTCCCGCCGAGCGTTCTCCTGCTCGCCTGGCCCGCACACAGCACGTCCCAGTCGGTAGCGGCCCTCACCCGCGCAGCCGCGAACGCCGCGGCTGCGCGACGCACATCGGAAGCGTGCGGGCACGCAACGGCAGCCATCGACACGATCGGCCCACCCGAAATCCTCGGTCGGCTTCCCTCTTCGGGTGCTTCGGGGTCACGCAACGGCCGATGAGTTCCGCCGAGGTCGGGCAGGTGGAAGCTGTAATGCCCGTCGATGCCGATGTGGGCGCGGACGAACGGCGACAGCGCGCGGTGCGTCAGCGGCGTCACGGCTCCCCGATGGATTATCGTCAGGCTCCCTGAGGGACACGCAATCCGCCTCGAGCGTCGGTCTGCCCAGGCGTTCAGTACTGACCTGAAGTACGTATCAGGGAGGAATTGTGGACATTACCGAGCTGATTCTCGATGACCACCATGAGCAGCGGCGGCTGTTCGCGATCCTGGAGCAGATCGACCCCGCGGAGACCGACGCGCTCTCCGCGGTCTGGAGCAGGCTGGCGGCCTTCCTCGAACTGCACGCGCAGGCGGAGGAGGAGATCTTCTACCCCGCACTGCTCCAGGCGGGCATCGCGGCCCGGCGCGCGGGCGGGGTGGAAGACGAGACACTCGACGCTATCGGCGACCACAACGAGATCAGGGACGCGATCGCCGAAGTGGCGCGTCATCAGGCCGGCACCGCGGACTGGTACGCGGCCGTCGCGGCAGCGAACTCGGCCAACAGCGATCACATGGCCGAGGAAGAACGCGAGGGACTCACCGACTTCCGCAGGCTGGCCGGATTGTCGAGCCGCCATCGGTTGGCCGTCGCCTTCGCCGCTTACGAGGCGCGGAACTACGCAGGCGTCGAGCCCGTCGACAAAGATCCCGTCAGCTATGTCCGGGCGGCGGAGAGGAAGCTGCCGACAGCTGCGAGCGGGTCGCTGAATGTCGGCACTCTGAAGCGGAACTGACCTCGGCAGACCGGCCGCGGCAGTCGTGGCGGCCGCGCATCCAGCGCCGTACCCCAGCCGAAAGGGTGTGAATCCGCCGCAGAACGCGTACTCGAGCGGCGAGGATGTCTAGTTCTCGGTGCGGCGATAGGGCGGAACGACCCGTTGCCGATCGGCGGCGATCTGGCGCCGCCGGGCCGCCATCGCGTCCGCGGGGGAGGAGCCGGTGGACAGCGCGCGAAAGATGGCTGCCGCGTCCTCGATCGCGTCCCGCGCCCCGACTCCTTCAGCGGGTGTGATGGCGTGATCGGCGTCGCCGCACAGGATCACCGGAAGCCGTGGAGCAGCGGCGGCCGCGAAGGGGACGTTGCGCGCATTGGAGACATGCACGGTCTCGGTCTCGGCCAACAGAAGATCTACCACGTCGGAGACGCCCGGGGCGACCGTTCGAATGAGTTCCGCCCACTCCGCTACCGGATGGAAGCCGATGTTCTCGACGGGAAGAGGCGGGCGGGTGACTCTGGCGAACCAAACGGAAAGTCCTTCGTCCCAGAAGTGGCCGAACGCGCCCGCCGGGCGGCCGTCCGCATCGATCCGGCCGTCGAAATGCAGCACCGTGCTCTTGGTGCGCAACGCTTGGGCACGCTCGGTACGGCCGTAGAACACGATCTGCCCGGCGTACTCGGGTGTTCGCTCGGTTCGATCCGGCGGCGGGCGAGGGAGTCGATGCATCCCCGCATCGACAGCGCAGCGTCTCGTCAGGGACTGCCAGGTCGAATGTGGCTCTGCCGCGACCGGGTTCAGGAACGCAGCGACTGCCGCGTGGGGGAGGTGGTCGCGCTCAGGCGCAACGGTGGCGGCGCGGGACGCCTCGGCGTACAGGGTGGCGGCCTGCTCGAGGGCGTCCGCCCGCATCAGTTGCGGGACGACGCCACGGTTCTCGAGCAGGCCGCCGTCACGGCGGGGTGGGCACGGCGGCACCTTCGCGGAGCCGGGCCGGGCTACATCCGGAGGGCGGCGTCATGCGGCACTGCGCTGTGAGCCCGGTGCTCATGCCGCCGCTGGTGGGGCTGCTACCGAGCAAATCGGGCGATGTCTTCCGCGACGCGCTCTGGTGCTTCGAAGGGGAACGCGTGACCGAGCCCGCGGTAGATCAGCAATTCCGAACCGTTGATGTAGCTGTGTAGCATGCTGGAGTTGGCGGCAGGTTCTTGCTCGTCGTTTTCAGCGCCCAAGATGAGGGTGGGCAGCCGAAGGGCGGGCAGGCTGCTGACGACGTTGGTGGTGGTGGTGGGCTTCGACCGCCAGTCAGCACATCCAACTCCGCGGCCGGGCGGCCCGACGCGATCGCCCGGCGCGCCCGACGGGGCGCCCGCAGCGCGGTGATGAAGCTGTGATTCGAGCACCAGATCAGCACGGACTCCAGCGCAGTCGAACCGCCGGTGAAGATCGTGTCGGCCACCGATGAGGATGCGACATGAACTGAAACAGCCCGCAATTCGGGGATGTCGGCCGCAATGGCCCAGTGTGCGAACCCTATCGCGCTCATTCCATGCAACGCCAACCGTCCGTCGAACCACACCTGATCTCGAAGCCACTCGATTGTTGCCAACCCGTCGGCACGCTCGGTGCTCAGCGGCAACACATCCTCGGCCGAGCGGCCGTCCTGCACCACCACCTGAAATCCCGCGCACGCTCGGCTGCGGCCGGCGACCTATGGTCGTGCAGGTCTGTTTGCGCGTGGTGAATCTCCAGCGCTTCGGAGGGAGAGTCTCGGCTGCTTCCGGTGATCTGCGGGGCGCTGTATCGGATTTTCGCGGGGTGTCGCGATAGGTGAGACTCAATATCCGGCGTCGGGCCCGGACCGCTGTGAGCGGAGTTTCGACACGTACACGGCCG
>NZ_BDBM01000033.1 GCF_001612985.1 Nocardia gamkensis NBRC 108242
GCGGGCGAGCGGGTGCGACGCGCGGCGGGGTATCGGCGACCTGCGCCGCTGGTCGGCGGGCCGGCCGTGGGGTGGACTCGTCCGAGCCGTCCGTCTCGGGTTCGGCGGGCTCCGCCTTCGGACGGCGGGTTTTGCGGCGTGGCGAGTCCGCGAGGCTGCGGGACGGACGGCCGGGCTTGTTCTTCTTCGCAGGCGCCTTGCCCCAGCCCGCGCCGCGGCGGGTCGACGGCGGACGAGTGGACTCCTCTTCGCGGCGGTGCAGATAGATCCGCGCGCCACCGATCAGCAGGACGACCACCGTGGCGAGCATCATGGTCGGGAACCGGTTCACCAGCGGGATCGCCAGGTTCAGCAGGATGTCCTTCAGCGAGGTCGAGCCACGGCCGGTGAGCTGCTGATAGGCCAGCGGCACGGCGACGAACAGCAGCAGCGGCGGCAGCACCATCGTGCTGAACAAGCCGCGATAGCGGACGGCGGCGACCGCCGCCACACACCCGAGGATGTACAGCGCGGCGAACGTGCCGGTCAGCTCGTTGTTGCCGCCGCCGGCATCGATCAGGAACCCCAGAAACGTGCAGGCAACCGCGATCAGGATCGCCGCGCCGACCGGGATCCCCGGCACCGACGGCAGGATCGAGCGTTGCGGCGCGGGCACCCGGGATCGCACACGTTCGGAAGCAGCCACGATATGCACACTAGTTG
This sequence comes from Nocardia gamkensis NBRC 108242, assembly GCF_001612985.1. GTDB lineage: Bacteria > Actinomycetota > Actinomycetes > Mycobacteriales > Mycobacteriaceae > Nocardia > Nocardia gamkensis. The sequence continues at coordinate 703 of NZ_BDBM01000033.1, forward strand.
CCGCCGCTCGTGGCGGCGTGGCGGCACGGCCATACTCCTGGTTACTCGCCCGCGTCGGCGAAGCCCACCGCGCGGGGCCGGGAATCCACGCGCCCGATGGCGGGCACTTCCTGCTCGGCCATCTCCAGGTCGTGCAGTTTGCGCGCGGTGACCATCACCCGCGATTCCACTGAGGCAACGGTGTAGTTGAAAGCCTCCACCGCCCTGCCCAGTTGCGTACCCAGCCGGTCCAGGTGCTTGCCCGTCATCCCCAGCCGGTGATACAGCTCACGGCCCAGCCGCTGCACGGTGGCCATGTCCCTGGACAGCGCCTCCTGCCGCCAGCCGAAGGCGATGGTGCGCAGCAACGCGATCAGGGTGGTCGGGGTAGCGAGGATCACGTTGCGACCGAACGCGTACTCCAGCAGCTCGGAGTCGGTGGTCAGGGCCGCGTCCAGGAACGGGTCGCCTGGCACGAACAAGACCACGAATTCCGGCGCAGGATCGAAAGCGGCCCAGTACGCCTTGTCCGACAGCTGATCGACATGCGCGCGCAGATGCTTGGCGTGCCGGGTGAGCAGCTCGGCGCGCACGTCGGGGTCGTCGGTGCCGCAGGCGTCCAGGTAGGCGGCGAACGGCACCTTGGCGTCCACCACGATGTGCCTGCCGCCGGACAGGCGCACCACCAGGTCCGGTCGCACCGTGCGGTCGCCCTCGTCGCGACCGGTGCGGGTCACCTGGGTGTCGAAGTCGCAGTGCCTGGTCATCCCGGCCAGCTCTACCACCCGCTCCAGCTGGATCTCGCCCCATCGGCCCCGGACCTGGGGCGCGCGCAGCGCCGCGACCAGCTGCCCCGTCTGCCCGGTGAGCAGGTGCGAGGTGCGCTGCATGTTCTCGACCTGTTCGCGCAGGCCGGAATACGCGGTGAGCCGCTGCCGCTCCACCTGCTGGATGTGCTCGTTCAACGCCCCCACCGCCGCGCGCAGCGGTTCCACCATCGCGCCCACGGCGTGCGAATGCCGCCGCGCGGCGTCCTCGTTGGCCGCGGTGAGCGACTGCCGTAGCAGCCGTTCGTTGTCGGCGGCGACCGCGAGCCGCGCTTCCGCCGCCGCGGCGCGCTGCCCGGCCCGTGCGGCGTGGCCCAGCCGGCCCAGGCCGAAACCGGCGGCGAACACCAGCGTCAGTGCGACGAGCATCGGTGCGGTCATAGCGCAGATAGTGCCGTAGGTCACCGACAAGATCGAGCACCCGGCAACTGTTCGGCATCGAGTCGACAACCGGCTGTGCCAGCGTGTTCCGCGAACCATCCGGAATCCGGCATCCGGAGTCGGGGTTCGGGACGCCATGCGGTATGTGATGATTCGGCTCGGCGGGCCGACCGGCTCGAACACGTCCGTCCCCTCCGCCGGACACGCCGGGCTCTTACTGGGCGAACCCGGCGCAGCGGGCGGGGCGATTGAAGTCTGTCGGTGGGTTGCCCTACGGTTTCGCGGCATGCGGATGCTGCACACCTCGGACTGGCACATCGGGCGCACGTTCCATGGGGTCGATCTGCTTGCCGATCAGGCGCGTTCACTGGCCGCCATCGCGGAGCTGGTGGCCGAGGAGTCGGTCGACGTGGTGGTGCTACCGGGTGACGTGTACGACCGGTCGATTCCGAGCGCCGACGCGATCGCGGTGTGCAACCGCGGATTCGAGGCGATCCGGGCCGCGGGCGCCCGGATCGTCGCCACCTCGGGGAATCACGATTCGCCGGCCCGGCTGGGCGCCGGCGCGAGTTTCGCCGCGGCGGGCGGGCTGCATCTGCGTACCACCGTGGCCGACGCCGATCACCCCGTTCTGCTCGAGGACGCGCACGGACCGGTGGCTTTCTATGGCATCCCGTACCTGGAACCGGAGATCACCCGCGCCGAACTCGAAGTGCCGCAAGCACGTTCGCATGCCGAGATCCTCGACGCGGCAATGGCCCTGGTGCGGGCCGACATCGCGCGACGGCCCGGGGTGCGGACGGTCGTGCTGGCACACGCCTTCGTGGTCGGCGGGGAATCCACCGGGTCGGAGCGCTCGATTTCGGTCGGCGGGGTGGAGACGGTCCCGCTGGCCGCCTTCGACGGCATCGACTACGTGGCGCTCGGCCACCTGCATTCGCCGCAGACGCTCGCCGAGCAGGTCCGCTACTCCGGCTCGCCGCTGCCGTATTCGTTCGGCGAGAACGCGCATCGCAAAGCTGTCTGGATCATCGACCTGGACGCGTCCGGTCTGCACGCGGTGCGCCGCCGGGACCTGCCGACGGTACGGGGGCTGAGCAAACTGACCGGCACCCTGGACGAGCTGCTGAGCGCCGCGCAGCACAGCGTGGCCGAACAGCACTACGTATCCGCCGTGCTCACCGACATCGCCCGCCCGGTCGACGCCATGCGCAAGCTGCGCGAACGGTTCCCCCACGCCGTCCACGTCGAATGGGCGCGGCCCGAGGGAAACCCCGAGCTGCGCTACCGTGAGCGGGTGCACGGCCGCCGCGACATCGAAGTAGCCCGCAGCTTCCTCACCGACGTCCGCGGCGTACCCAGCTCGAGCGAGATGAGCTGGCTGGAGCGGGCGCTGTCCGCCGCTGTCGCGGAGCCGGAGCAGGCGGCCGCGGTGGCCGCCGCCGAGGAACTGACCGCATGAGCGTCCTGCCGGAGCCGGGCGTAGGCGCGGCGGGATGAGGCTGCACAAGCTCGAGATGACCGCCTTCGGTCCGTTCGCCGGCACCACGGTCGTCGACTTCGACGCGCTCGGCGCCGACGGGCTGTTCCTGCTGCACGGTCAGACCGGCGCGGGCAAGACCACGGTGCTGGACGCCATCGCGTTCGCGCTCTACGGCAGGGTCCCCGGCGCACGCGGGGAGAGCAAGCGACTGCACTCCGATCACGCCCCGGAGCAGACACCACCGCAAGTGGTCTTGGAGGCGACCTTGGGTGGGCGGCGAGTTCGCCTGACCCGCAGCCCCGAGTTCCAGCGCGCCAAGCGCGACGGGACCGGCACCCGCACCATCAACCCGAAGGCGACGCTGACCTGGCTGGACGGCCACGGGGAGAACCTGTCCCGAATACCGGATATCGGCGAGGAGGTGCTGCGCCTGCTCGGCATGAGCGCCGACCAGTTCTTCCAGGTGGTGCTGTTGCCGCAAGGCGATTTCGCCCGCTTCCTGCGCGCGGACAACGAGGATCGCGAGAAACTGCTCGAAAAGCTCTTCGACACCAAACGTTTCGGCACCGCGGAACAGTGGCTCGCCGACAAGCGTCGCGCCGCCGAAGCGGACCTGGACGCTCGCGCGGACGGCGTCAAGCGGCTGATCACGCAAGTGGGTATGGCGGCCGGAGTGGCGGATTCGGTCGGTCCGGCCGAGTGCGTCGGATGGTCGCAGGACCTGCTGGCCACGGCACGCGCCGATCTCGCCGCCGCCGTCGCGGAGGTGCGACGCTGCCAACAAGATTCGGCGCGCGTCCGGGAGCAGGCCGAACAGGCGCGTCGGCTGCGCGAGCTGCGTCGCCGCCTGAGCGTGGCGCGCGCCCAGCTGGACGACTACGGCGCGGGCACCGCCCGGCGGGCCGAGCTGCAAGCCGAACTCGACCTCGCTCGCCGGGCCGAGCCGGTCGCGGCCGCTATCGACGAAGCGCGTTCGGCGGTGCAAACCCAGCGCAGGCTCGACGGCGAAAAGCACGCCGCGGCACAGCGACTCGCGGCCAGGCTGCGGGAACCGGAGAGCGCCGAACTCGGTGGCGCCGAACTGGTCGATCCCGACGGCGGGCAAGTCCGGGACGATGCCGACATCGACGCGGCGATCCAGCGATGGAGCGCGCAGATCGGCGCGCTGGACGAGGTGCGGACCGATGCCGCCACCGCAACCAGGCTCGATGGTGAACTCGCCACGCTGCGCACCGAGGACGCGACGCTGGCCCGGCGCGTCACCGAACTCGCCACGCGGCGTGACGAACTGCCCGCCGCGCTCAGCGCGGCCGAGGCCCGGCTGCGTGAGGCCACCGAAGCGGCCGCGGCCCTGCCGGGCATCACCGCGGAGACCGAGCGGCTACAGACCGCCGCGACGGCCGCGGTCGAGCTGGCGGCCCGCCGCACCGCGCTCGATCACGCCCGGATCGAGTTCGACGCCGCCCGCACCGCGCATCTCGACGCCAAGGAACGCGTACTGGATCTGCGCGAGCGCAGGCTCAGCGGGATGGCCGCCGAACTCGCCGGCGAATTGGTGGACGGGAGTCCGTGCGCGGTCTGCGGTTCGGCGGAGCATCCCGCACCCGCCCGGCCCACCGACGCCGCGGTGTCCAAGGACGAGGAGGAGGCCGCCGTGGCGGCCGAGCGCGCCGCGGAGGGCACCCGCGACCGCGCGCTGGCCCGCATCACCGGGCTCGAACGCGAGATCGAAGCGCTCATCGCTCGCGGCGGCGATACCGACCGCGTCGAACTCGCCGCCGCCCTGCGCGCCGCGACCGACCGCTACGAGGACACCTCGGAACTGGCCGCGAACGCCGATGGGCTGGAAGCCGAACTCACCCGTTTGCGCGACGGCGAGGCCCGCCTGCACGAGGAGTTGCGCGCATCCGAGGCGCGCCGCAGCGCGGTCGCCGCCACCATCGTCTCCGCCGAGGAGCGCTTGGTCGAACTCACCGAACGGCTGCGTACCGCGGCGGGCGCGGACCAGACCATCGAGCGCCGCCGTGCGCGGCTCGCCGCCCTCGTCAGCGAGGCCACCGCCCTGCGCGACGCCCGCGCCGAAGCCGTGGCCGCGCGAGAGCAGGTGTCGGTAATCGCAGGCCGGGTCCAGAACCTCGCGCGCGCAGCGGGTTTCGTGCCGGAGGGCGAGTTCGGTGGTCCGCGGCCCGTTCCTGGCGCATCGGCCGCCACCGACGAGGCGGGTTCGTCCGGCGCGGGTTCGGCTCCGACCCGGGACTCCGGCGAGACAGCCGTCTCTGGATCTGCTGGTTCGGCCGTCACCGATGAGGCGGGTTTGTTCGGCGCGGGCTCGGCTCTGTCGCTGGACTCCGGCGAGACGGATGTTACTGGCGCCGCTGGTTCGGCCGCGATCGATGAGGCGGGTTCACCTGGCGCAACTTCGGCTCGTCGCACCGAATCCGGCGAGACGGTCGCGCCCGGCTCCGCTCGTCTGGACGACCTGCCGCGCCTCGCCACTGCCGTCACCGCTCGCGACGATGTCGCGCTCTTGACCGCCTACGCGAAGGTCGTCGCGGCCGCGTCCCGCAGCCCGCGGCAGCAGGCCGAGATCGACGCGGAACTCGTGGCGGCCGACCGTGCCCGAGCCGCGGCGGAAGCGGTGCTTGCGGAACCGGAGATCCGGGCGGCAGCGGAGCAGGAGCCCGGCGATCCGGCCGAGCTCGACGCGCTCGTGGCGGACGCGCAGGCCGCGCTCAACGCGGCGGTGGCCACCCATGCCGAGGCGAGCAGGCGGGCCGGCCAGCTCGAGGACCTCGGCGGCCAGCTCTGGGCCGCCGTGGACCGGATCGCCCCGGCTCAGCGCGCGTTCGACGAACTGGACGGTCTCGCCGACGTGGTCGCCGGGCGCGGGGCGAACAACCGCCGCATGTCCCTGCACTCCTACGTCCTCGCCGCCCGTTTGGAAGAAGTCGCCCAAGCGGGATCGCTGCGGTTGCGCAGGATGTCCGGCGGCCGCTACGAATTCGTCCACTCGGACAAGGCCGGGCCGCGCGGTCGCCGCGGCGGTCTCGGTCTGGACATCCGTGACGATTACACCGGCGCCATCCGCCCGGCCAAGACGCTCTCCGGCGGCGAAACCTTCATGGCCTCGCTGTCGCTGGCGCTCGGCCTGGCCGACACCGTCGCCGCCGAATCCGGTGGCCTCGTGCTGGACACCCTGTTCATCGACGAGGGTTTCGGCGGTCTGGACGCCGACACCCTGGACGCCGTGATGGGCGTGCTGGACGAACTGCGCGCGGGCGGCCGCGTGGTCGGGGTCGTCAGCCACGTGGACGAGATGCGTCAACGCATCCCAAGCCGCCTGCACGTCCTGCGCGGCCGCGCGGGCTCCCACCTGCAAGCGACCATCGCCTGAGTGTGGGCCTGCCCTTCCGCGAGGGACGGGTGATCGCCTACAGCCGATTGCCGACCCCGATAATGTGCCACGGGGTTCACGCGGCCAACCTGCGATCCATGGGTCTGCTCGCGCGAGTGCTGCGGTCGCCGGACGATCACCCCTCGTGGTCGAGCAGCCACCGTTTCACCGGTAATCCCCAACGGAAGCCTCCGAGTGCGCCGCCGATGCGCAGGATGCGGTGGCAGGGCACGAAGAGGGCGGCGGCGTTGCGGGCACACGCGTTGGCCGCGGCGCGCGTGGCGTCGGGGCGGCCGGCGCGGGCGGCGAATTCGGTGTAGGTCAGTGGGCTGCCCGCCGGGACGGCGCGGAGTATCTCCCAAGCGTGGAGGAGGAACTCCCCGGACTGCTGACGTACCGGAATCCGATCGATCGCGGTGACATCACCCTCGTGGTAGGCGGTGACGGCTCCGGTCACCTCGCCCAGCGAATCCCGCTGCCGTAACAGGCCGGGGCGCAGGGTGGGGTGGATCAGGCCGCGCAGGTTCTCCGCATCGGACGTCCAGCCGGAGGCCAGGACCGCGCCCTCGGAGTCGACGAGCGTGGTGAACGGGCCGAGCGGGGTCTGCGTGACAGCGAAATCCGCTGTCGCGGTGGTGGTGCCGCCGGCCTCGGCGCGGACGGTGATGCTGGTGGTCATGATTCGACACTGCCTTTCGTGGTGGCGAGCGCGGGGACATCGGATGGTGTGGCACGGCTGGTCAGTGCCGCTTTCCACAGGTGCATGGACAAATACGACCGCCACGGCGCCCAGCGGGCGGTGTCCGTCAGATCGACGCCGAGCAGGGTCGCGCCGCGGCGGACGACCAGGTCGGTCCCGAGCAGGACGTCCGGATCGGCGAGCAAGCGCATGATCACGTAGTCGGCCGTCCACGGTCCGACGCCGTCCAGCGCGAGCAGGTCGCGGCGCAGGTCGGCCGCGGTACGTCCCTGGTGCAGCGGCAGCTCGCCGGAAGCGAGTGCCTCGGCGGCCGCGATGATGGAACGGATGCGCCGCGCCGGTCCGGTCAAGACCTCGGCACCACGTTCGGCGATGACTTCGGGTGCCGGGAACAGCAGCGGAATCGGCCCGTCCACCCGTTCACCGAGCGCTTCGACCAGCCGCGCGGTGTGCGTGGCGGCGGCCGACACCGAGATCTGCTGCCCGATCATGGTGCGCAGCAAGAGTTCGGCTCCGTCCACGCACCCGGGCACACGAATACCCGGCGTGAATGACGGGCGCGCCGCGTCGAGCGGCTCCGCCTCGGTCAGTGCCTCGGTTTCCGGCGGCGACCCCGACCCCGCGTCCGGCAGATACTCGGCGGCCTGCTCGGGCAGTTGTCCCGAGGAGGGCATGCGCGCCGCGGGACCGACACCGAGCGCGTCATCGATCCCGATCGGGTCGGCGTCCAGATCCAGCAGGTGCCGGAGCCTGGCCACCGTCGGCGCGAGATCGCGCATGTCGTGCAGGGACAATTCCGCTCGCACGTGGTCGCGCTGGAAGCTCAGCCGCGCGGTGGCGTGCCCGTGTGGCGTGCGCAGGTTCCTGGTGTAGGCGCGGTTCTCCCACAATTCCATGCCGGGTACGACATGGGCGGACAGGAACCATTCGAGCCAGGCCCGGTCGAGCGGTTCCCGGTAGGGCAGCCGCAGGGTGAGCGATCCGCTGCCGGCCTGTGCCGGGCGCGCGGGGGCGCTGCTCTTCGCGCGCTGCGCCTCGAGCCGCATGGTGGTGGGGCTCACCGCGAAGACCTCGCGCACCGTGTCGTTGAACTGGCGGATGGACGCGAAGCCCGCCGCGAACGCGATGTCGGACATGGGCATGGCGGTGGTCTGGATCAGCAGCCGCGCGGTGTGTGCCCGGTGCGCCCGTGCCAGTGCCAGCGGCCCCGCGCCCAGTTCCGTGGTCAGCACCCGGGTGAGCTGCCGCTGGGAGTAGCCGAGCGTGGCGGCCAGCCCGGGCACTCCGGCGCGCTCGACCACGCCGTCACCGATCAGCCGCATCGCCCGCGCGGCCAGATCCGCCCGCGTGTTCCACAGCGGCGATCCGGGCGCGGCGTCCGGCAGGCAGCGGCGGCAGGCGCGGTAGCCCGCCTGCTGCGCCGCTGCGGCGGTCGGCAGGAACGACACGTTGGCCCGCTTCGGCGTGATCGCCGGACACGAAGGGCGGCAATAGATTCCGGTGGTGCGCACCGCGGTGAAGAATTGCCCGTCGAATCGAGAGTCCCGGGTCGACACCGCCCGGTAGCAACGTTCGAAATCCAATGCCGTGATCGTCACGCCCACCACAATGGCAGCTGCGGCGGACCCGTGCTAGCGGGAATCGGCCACCACCGCCGGTGGTCGTCCCCACCTCGCACAACGGTCATGACATCGCACAGCCGTCGCCTGCTTCGCGGTTGTGGTGGCTACCAAACGGGGTGTGGCGGCGCGCGCCGAAATTCTGCCGGTCAGCAGCAGCGATTGGCCGGATTGCGATCCGCCTCGGCATGCCGCTGCCGCCAGTACTCCCGCTCGGTCGGAATGGCGCATCCCGGGTGCCTGCGACGCAGGTGCTCGACGTAGCGCTGGTAATCCTGCCCGCCAAGGATCGAGTCGAACCACCAGACGGCCGCCCGAACGCCGTCGCGGCAAGCGCGGACCGTGGCACGCAGCCGGGTGCCGACCGGTCGCCCGGACCGGTCGGCACCCTGGATGGCCGAGTCGCTCATTGCGCGTGGACGTGTGCCGCGCCGGGAGCGCGCACCTTTCCGGTCGCGATCAGCTCGTCCCACTGCTTCTGCACTTCCTTCTCCGCCGCGGTGGCGAGGAAACCGCTGGGCGCGAAGATCTTCGACGGCTCCTCCGGCGTCTCGGTGGTCTTCGTCTCGCCGGAGCGCCAGGCGCGATAGGCGACCAACCCGCCGACCACCGCGACGATCAGCACCAGCAACGCGAACACGATCGACAACGTGCCCTGGATGAAGGTGTTGCGCACGATCGCGGTCATATCGTCCTGCGTCTTCGCCGTCAGGCACAACTTCCCGGCGTCCTGCGCGGCCTGGCAGATGCTGTGCTGCTTCCAGTAGCCGAGCTTCGGGTCGGCGGAGAAGATCTTCTGCCACGATGCCGTCATGGTCACCAGCAGGTCCCAGACCAGCGGAATGCCGGGCACCCAGGCCCATTTCGCGAGGCCCTTCTTCACCACGATCACCAGTACCACGGTCAACGCGATGGCCGCGAGCAACTGGTTGGCGATGCCGAACAGCGGGAACAGCGTGTTGATGCCGCCCAGCGGGTCGGTGACGCCCATCAGCAGGATCGAACCCCATGCAGCGACCACGATGGCGGAGCACAGCCACGCGCCCACCCGCCAGGACGGATCACGGAACTTCTTCGCCGCCCCGCCGAAGTTGCCCAGCGCGTCCGAGAGCATGAACCGCGCCACCCGGGTGCCCGCGTCGATCGTGGTGAGGATGAACAGCGCCTCGAACATGATCGCGAAGTGGTACCAGAACGACTTCATGCTCGCGCCGCCGAGGAACTGGTGGAACACCTCCGAGATGCCGACCGCCAGCGTCGGCGCGCCGCCCGTGCGCGAGATGATCGACGATTCGCCGACGTCGCTCGCCGCCTGGCTCAGCTCAGCCGGAGTGACCGCGGGACCGCTGAGCCCGAGGCTGTTGGTGTAGGCCGCGGCCTTCTCCGCGGTGCCGCCGGTGAGGCCGAGCGGCGCGTTCATCGCGAAGTACAGGTGCTGGTCGATGATCGAGGCGGTGATGATGGCCATGACCGCGACGAACGACTCCATCAGCATGCCGCCGTAGCCGATCATCCGGGCGTGCGATTCCTTCTCCAGCAGCTTCGGCGTGGTGCCGGAGGAGACCAGTGCGTGGAACCCGCTCAGCGCGCCGCAGGCGATGGTGATGAACAGGAACGGGAACAGCGAGCCCGCGAAGGCAGGCCCGGTGCCGGTGGACGCGAACGACGAGACCGCGGGGGCGTGCAGCACCGGCAGCGTGACGAGGATGCCCACCGCGAGCAGCCCGATGGTGCCGACCTTCATGAACGTCGACAGGTAGTCGCGCGGCGCGAGCAGCAGCCACACCGGAAGCACCGAGGCGACGAAGCCGTAGGCGATCAGCAGCCATGAGATGGCCACCGGCGAGAGCGTGAACCAGTCCGCGCCCCAGTCGGTTTCCGATACCCAACCGCCGCTCACGATGGCCAGCAGCAGCAGCGCGAATCCGATCACGGAGACCTCGCCGACCTTGCCCGGCCGCAGGAACCGCAGGTACACGCCCATGAACAGCGCGATCGGAATGGTCATGCCGATCGAGAAGACGCCCCACGGGCTGTGCGCGAGCGCGTTGACGACCACCAGAGCGAGCACCGCCAGCAGGATCATCATGATCACCAGCACGCCGACGATGGCCGACCAGCCGCCGATCACCCCCAGCTCGTCCCTGGCCATCTGCCCGAGGCTGCGGCCGCGCCGCTTCATCGAGACCCACAGCACCAGGTAGTCCTGCACCGCGCCGGCCAGTACCACGCCGACCACGATCCAGATGGTCCCCGGCAGGTAGCCCATCTGCGCGGCCAGCACCGGCCCGACCAGCGGACCCGCGCCCGCGATGGCGGCGAAATGGTGCCCATAGAGCACCCGCCGGTCCATCGGCATGTAGTCCTTGCCGTTCTCCAGGATCTCGGCGGGCGTGGCCAGGTCGTCACGCGGTTCGACGATCTTGCGTTCGATGAACCTGGCGTAGAACCGATACGCGAGGATGTAGGTGGACACCGCCGCGATCACGATCCACACCGCGTTCACCGATTCGCCCCGCGAGATGGCGAGTACGGCCCAGGCTATGGCGCCGAGTACGGCGATCCCGCCGAAGATCAATTTCTTGGCCGGTGTGATCGGGGACTTGTCGACCACGCCGACGGGCGGCAGATCGGGATCGGTCCGCAGATATTCGATTGTCGCCATCTGCCTTCTCTCCTGTAAAACGCGCAGGATCTTGCTGAAACACGTGACAACGTATCCGATCAATGATCGCCGTCGTGCCGATTCCGGACGCCGGGCGGGCACCGTGAAATATTGTTCATGTGTCGGCCGTCACCAGGTGATTGCCGAACGTATGCTGCCATGCGGTTCGAGAAGCTCCACATCCGCCCTGGAGGAGGGCTGTGTTGCGTGCGAATCCCGTCGCCCGGGTCCGTCGCCGGACGCTGCTCGGGTCGGCGCTGGCCGCGCCGCTGCTGGCCGGCGGCGGTTGCGGTTCCGATGACGACGCGCTGACCTTCTTCTTCCAGGCCAGGCCGGAAGAGGCACGGGTGCGGCTGAAGATCATCGACGAGTTCCGGAAATCGCACCCCGGCATCCGGATTCGCACCATCGTGTCGGGGCCGGATCCGTTGCAGCAGATGCTCACCTACTGCGCGGGCGGTAAGTGCCCGGACGTGCTGATGGCGTGGGAGCTGCTCTATTCGGGGCTGGCCGAGCGCGGGGTCCTGCTGGATCTGAACACGCTGCTGGACCGCGACCCCCGCTACGCAGCCGAGCTGAAAGCCGACAGCTACCCGGAGCTGTATGACACCTTCGCTTACGCGGGCGGGCAGTACGCTCTGCCCGAACAGTGGTCCGGCGTGTTCCTGTACTACAACCGGACCCTGTTCGAGGAGGCCGGGATCACCCCGCCCGCACGCTGGCGGGACGCCTGGACGTTCGACGAGTTCCTGGCCGCGGCCACGGCGTTGACCAGGCGCGACTCGTCCGGACGGACCCGGTGGGGTTTCGCCGACGCCTGGGTGCCGTACTTCTCGGCGGCCTGCTTCGGCATGAACAACGGCGCCGAATGGTTCTCGCCCTCGGTCAACCCGACCAGGACCAACCTCGGCGATCCGCGCTTCGCCGAAGGCTTCCAGTTCTACGCCGATCTCGCCGTACGCCACCGCGTGGCGCCGAAAGCCGCCGACACGCTCTCGGTTTCGGCGCCCGACCTGTTCCGGCGCGGCCGGGCGGCGATGGCGTTGGGCGGGCACTGGCTGTACTCCGAATTCGCCGGGCACGACGATCTCGCGATCGACGTCACGGTGCTGCCGGTCGGCCCGCACGGCGGTCCCGGTGCCATCACCGACGTCGGCAGTACCGGCCTGGCCATCGCCGCGGACAGTCCGCGCGTCGAACAGGCCTGGGAGTTCGTGAAGTTCGCGACCGGGCCGGTGGGGCAGGCGATCATCGCCGCGTCCGGGCTGTTCGTTCCGGTGCTGAAATCGGCCATGAGTTCACCGGGTTTCGCCGCCGCACACCGCGAGGTCCGCAACCTCGAGGTGTTCACCGACGGCCCGGCCAGCTCCCGTCCTCTGCCGGTGACGCCGGCGTGGGGGAAGGTGTCCGCCCTGCTCGAACGCGGCTCCAACCGGGTGCTGCGCGGCGCCGCCACCGCCGCGTCCTTGGACGGGCGCTTCGCCTCCGACGTCGACGCGCTGCTGGAGACACCGTGACCGGCGCGCAAAGGTCGCAAACATCGGGCAAAAGGGGTGTGGCCTCCCGGTTGGCGCGGCGTCGAGAACGGGCCGGGTGGGCATTCGTCGCGCCCAACGTGGCGGCCGTCGCGATTTTCTTGTTGTTCCCGTTGGGATTTTCGCTCTATCTGAGTTTTCATTCGTGGGACTTGTTCAGCCCCATGCGTTTTGTCGGTGTGGACAACTACCGGCGGCTGTTCGGTTCCGACCCGTTGTTTCTCATCGCGTTGCGCAACACGGCGGTTTTCACCGTATCGACCTTGGTGCCGACGGTGGGCATCGGACTGGTCGTCGCCGCCGCACTGAATCGAAAGCTGGCCGGTATCGGCCTGTTTCGCACCATCGCGTTTCTGCCGTTGGTCGCCTCGGCGGTCGCCATGGCCGTGGTGTGGCGGTTCCTGTTCACCGACGACGGGCTGCTGAACTCGGCGCTGGGCGGGCTCGGCATCGGCGCGGTGCCGTGGCTGACCGACCCCGACTGGGCGCTGGTCTCGCTCAGCATCGTCACCGTGTGGAAGAGCGTGCCGTTCGCGACGGTCATCCTGCTCGCCGCCATGCAGGGCGTGCCGGAGACGCTCTACGAGGCCGCGAAGATCGACGGAGCCGGTGCGCTGCGGCGGTTCTTCGCGATCACGCTGCCGCTGATCCGAGGGCCGTTGTCGTTCGTCTTCATCATCACGATCATCAATTCGGTGCAGGCATTCGACCAGGCCTACGCGCTGACCGGCGGGAACGGGGGACCGGAGACGGGTACGTACCTGTTGGGGATCATGCTGTTCCAGCACGCGTTCGGCTTCTACGAGGTGGGTTACGCCTCCGCGCTCGCCTGGGTGATCTTCGCGATGCTGTTCCTGCTGACCCTGGTGCAGCTGCGGCTGGCCCGGCGTTCGGAGGTGGAACAGTGAACACCTACGAGGTGGTGCGGCGCGCACTGCCGGTCCGGCGCGACCGCGCGGGCGTCGTGTTCGGCCGGGTCGACCGGGCGATCGTGCGGCGGCTGCTGCGCGGGACCGCGATATACGCGGTGCTGGTGGGCATCGCGTGGTGCGCGCTGCTGCCGATCCTGTGGGCGGTGTCGGGCTCGCTGAAGCGGGACGGTGAGATCGCCGACGCGGCCTTCCTTCCGCAGCGGCCGCAGTGGTCGAACTACGGAAAGGTCTTCGAACTGCTGCCGATGGGGCGGATGCTGCTCAACACCACGGTCTACGCGCTGTGTGTCACGGCGGGGCAGGTCTTCTTCTGCTCGCTGGCCGGTTACGCGTTCGCGCGCCTCCGTTTTCGCGGGCGGGACGTGCTGTTCCTCGCCTACCTCGCGACGCTGATGGTGCCGCTGACCGTGACGGTGATCCCGCAGTTCCTGCTGATGCGGGCGTTCGGCTGGGTGGACACCCCGTGGGCGATGATCGTTCCCGGCCTGTTCGGCAGCGCGTTCGGCACGTATTTGATGCGGCAGTTCTTCCGCACGCTGCCCGACGAACTGGAGGAGGCCGCCATCCTCGACGGCTGCAACACCTGGCAGGTCTACTGGCGGGTCCTGCTGCCGCACACCCGTCCGGCCCTGATGGTGCTCGCCGTGCTCACCTGGATCACCGTGTGGAACGACTTCCTCTGGCCGCTGGTCATGATCCAGCGCGAGGACGTTGCCACCGCGACACTGGGCCTGGTCCGGCTGCAAGGCCAGTACCACACCCAGTGGCCGATCCTGATGGCCGCCGCGATCGTCATCCTGGTTCCGCTGCTGGTGATCTACGCGATCGCCCAGCGCGCGTTCATCCGCGGCATCGCGATGTCGGGGCTCGGCGGGCGTTGAGCAGGACCTCGCCCGCCAACGGGGAAGCTGCCGCGGGGCCTCGGCAAGGCCCCGCGGTCAGGTAGCGGACGGGCGTCGTCGGCCGCGCCGATCAAGCGCCCCAATAGGTGCCGAAGCTCCAGAGGTTGCCCTCCGGGTCGCGGACCGTGAAGCCGCGCGAGCCGTAGTCCTCGTCGCGCAGGTCGCGGACCACTTCGGCGCCCGCGGCGGTCGCGCGGGCGAACAAGGCGTCGGGCTCCTCGCAGACCAGATAGACAGAGTCGGTGCCGGTCGGGCGGGTGCCGAACGGGCTGTCGTCCTTGCCTGCCGAGCCGAACATGACGCCGCCGCCGAGCGGCCAGCGCAGTTCCGCGTGCTCGACGATCGACGGGTCGTCCTCGCGGGTGTAGAGCGCGGCTTCCCGGAAGCCGAACGCCTCGACGAGGAAGGTGGCCATGGCGCGGGCATCGCGGAAGGTCAGCGCGGGCCAGACGGCGGTGCGGGTGCTGGTTTCTGTCGGATTCGTCATGGCTGAATCATCATCCGGCGGACTCGTCGGCGGCTTGGACGGATGGAACCTCCTCGGCGAGCCAGACGGTCGGGCTCGTCCCGGCGAGGTCGGCGAAGTCGCGGTCCAGATGGGCCTGGTCGTAATAGCCGCACGCGGCGGCCACCTGGGCGATGGTGATGTAGGACGGCGTGTGCGCGAGCATGCGGCGGGCTCGTTCGAAACGCGTGATCCGGGCCGCGAGCTTCGGGCTCAGCCCGAACTCGCGATTGAACCGGCGCGTCAGATGCTGCCTGCTCCACCCGATCTCCTCGGCCAGCGGGCCGACCGCGATCGCGCCGCCGGAACCGACCACGGCGCGCCAGGCCCAGGTGAGTTCCGGACGCACCGCGCGGTCGGGATCGGCGAGCGCGCAGAGCACCCGATCGCATACGGCGAAACGTTCCGGCCAGCTCGGCGCGGATTGCAACCGTTCCCACAGCTCGAGGCCGACCGGACCCACGACGTCGGACAATTCGACCGACGTGTCCCACAGCGCCGCCGCGGGCATGCCGAACAAGGTGCGGCAACCGAGTGGCGTGAGCGCCACGGCGACGCCCTCCTGGTGACCGTCGTGCGCGATCAGCGCCGTGCTCTCCTGTAGGCCGCTCAGCACGCACCGGTAGTTCCGCGGAGACTGTCGCGGATCGGTCTGCTCGACGACGTCGATCGTCGGGCCGATCCCGACGATGAAAGTCATGTGCCGCGAAGGCAACCCACGATGGGTCGCCGCCGCGAACCCGGACATGCGATACCCGATATAGCGGTCGATGAAGGCGGCGAGCACGGGCGCCGGACGCGCCGTCACCACCTCCGTGGTCGGCTCCATGCTGGTCAGGCTACGCCGGGGGACCGACAGATGGCGCGATCAGCCGACGTCGACGTGCTTGTGTATCGCCGTTTTCGTCGGAGGCCGATCGAGCAGGCAGGTGGCGAGTCGTCGCGGGTGAGGCGGATGCCGAACAGCACGTTCCCTCGCCGCGGTGCGGTAGGGGCCTTTGGCCGCATGGTCGGTGAGCTGTGGCGCGCGGACGATCCTCCAGCACCGCCTCGCTCGCCGATTGTTCGGGCTCAGGGTGGTGGTCTGCGTGCCGCGGACGATGGCGCTCGGCGTGATGCCGGCGCGAGTTCGGGCGGGTCGGCTGACGCCTATTGGAGTCGGCCCGGGCGCATGGCTACGACTTACCCGGGTGGCTCTCCGCCGATTCCAGCCGCCGGTGAGATGTACCACTACAGCGTGTAGTGGACTGTCTTCGCCCGTCGTGATCCGGTTACCGTTACGCCTTCTAACGATTTCTGGAGGTGTGATGCGGCGGGTGCAGTACGAGCGCAGCGGTGGTCCCGAGGTGCTCGAGCTCGTCTCGGCCGAGGTCCCGACGCCAGGGCCGGGGGAGTTGCTGGTCCGTGTCGAGGCGGTCGGGGTGACCCTGCCGGTGGTGCGAAAGGTGCGTGAGCAGCGCGAACCGATCGCGTTGGGCGGCGAGGTCGCGGGTGAGGTGGTCGCGGTAGGCGATGGCGTCGAGCGGTACACGCCCGGCTACCGCGTGACCGGGCTCGTATTCGGACACGGCTATGCCGACTACGCCTTGCTGTCGGCGGCCATGGCCTCGCCGATTCCCGACGGAGCGTCGGCGGTCGACGCGGTCGCGCTGGTGCGCAGCGGTCTGGTGGCTCTGGGCGCGCTCAGTGCCGCGTCTCCGCAGGAAGGCGAGTCCGCCTTGATCACCGCCGCCGCGAGTGGCGTCGGTCATCTCGCGGTCCAGCTCGCGCGGGTGCGCGGCGCGGCCCGAGTGGTCGGCGCGGTGTCGGATCTCGCGAAGGCGGATTTCGTACGGAATCTCGGAGCCGACGACGTGGTCGAGTACAGCCAGGAGCCCTGGGGCGCTCCCGCCGACTACGTGCTCGATGCGGTCGGCGGCGACCTCCTGACGCCCGCGCTCGCGGCCCTGGCCCCCGGCGGCCGTTTGGTCGCCTACAGCTCCGGCGGCGGCGCCATCGAGGCATACGACCTGCTCGTCGGCGCGAAATCCGTCATCGGCTTCCAAATGGCCCGTATCGCGCAAAAACAGCCCGACCTATACGAGCACTGGCGCCAAGAGCTGTGGCAGTACTTCGCCTCCGGCCAACTACGCCCCGCCGTGCACGCCGAATACTCCCTCGAGGAAGCCGCCGCCGCCCACGCCGCCATCGAGCATCGCGCCAACCTCGGCAAAGTCGTCCTCATCCCCTGACGCGCGCCTCGCGAGTGGCACATGATCGCGCCGAAGCCAAGCGAGAGGGCTGCTTCGTGGTGTGCCACTCGCGGCATGGGCGGGGATCGCCGGGGCCGGTCGTGCCCGACGGCGATGTCAGTGTTCGTGTCGTGGGCGGAGAGGTATCGGCGCTGGTGTGGACGCTCGAGTTCGGGCGGCCGCGGGGGAGTGGAGCCGGTGCGCCGCGTAGACTCCCTTCCTCGTGAGTCTCACCCTCGGAATCGTCGGCCTGCCCAACGTCGGAAAGTCGACGCTGTTCAACGCGTTGACCAAGAACGACGTGCTCGCCGCGAACTATCCCTTCGCGACGATCGAGCCGAACGTCGGCGTGGTCCCGCTGCCCGATCCGAGGCTGAACAAGCTCGCGGAGATCTTCTCGTCCGAGCGGATCGTGCCCGCCACCGTGTCGTTCGTCGACATCGCCGGCATCGTGAAGGGCGCCTCGGAGGGCGCGGGCTTGGGCAACAAGTTCCTCGCCAACATTCGCGAGGCCGACGCCATCTGCCAGGTGGTGCGGGTGTTCGCCGACGACGACGTGGTGCACGTCGACGGCCGCGTCGACCCGAGCGCCGACATCGAGGTGATCGAGACCGAACTCATTCTCGCCGACCTGCAGACCCTGGAGAAGGCGGTCGTGCGGTTGGAGAAGGAAGCCAAGGTCAAGAAGGACCGCAAGCCGGTCGCCGATGCCGCCAAGGCCGCGCAGGAGATCCTCGACAACGGCACCACCCTGTTCGCCGCGGCGGACAAGGTGGACACCGAGCTGCTGAAAGAACTCTCGCTGCTCACCACCAAGCCCTTCCTCTACGTCTTCAACGCGGACGAGTCGGTGCTCACCGACGAGGCGAAGGTAGCCGAGCTGAAAGCCTCTGTCGCTCCGGCCGACGCGGTCTTCCTCGATGCCAAGGTGGAAGCCGAACTGCTGGAACTCGACGAGGAATCCGCCCTCGAACTCCTCGAATCCATCGGCCAGACCGAACCCGGCCTGCACGCCTTGGCCCGCGCAGGCTTCCACACCCTCGGCCTCCAGACCTACCTGACCGCGGGCCCGAAAGAAGCCCGCGCCTGGACCATCCACCAAGGCGACACCGCCCCCAAGGCCGCAGGCGTGATCCACACCGACTTCGAACGCGGCTTCATCAAAGCAGAGGTCGTCGCCTACAAAGACCTGGTCGAAGCGGGTTCCATGGCCGCAGCCAAAGCGGCGGGCAAGGTGCGCATGGAAGGCAAGGACTACGTCATGGCGGACGGCGACGTGGTCGAGTTCCGTAGCGGATTAGCGTCTGCGAAGAAGTAGGGTAGCGCGCACCTCGTTGCTGGTAGAGACTCTGCTGGGCCCCGTCCGGTATCTCGGGTGGGGGCCCAGCCGTACGGCCGGGCTGCGCGCCGGTCGGTTCGGTCAGCGCGGTATGCGGCTGAAGCGGATGGCCGAGAGGTCGGCCATGGCCGGGCTGTTGACGACCCGCGTGGTGGTCGACCTTCCGCAGCGGATGACCACCGCAGTCGCCGATCTGGTGCTTGTGACGGTCGTGGAGATGAGGCGTGATGACGAGGGAAGAAGGCTTCGATCGTCGGATCGAACCGTTCCGGACGGAGCTGCTGGCGTACTGCTACCGGATGCTGGGCTCGGCGCACGACGCTGAGGACCTGGTCCAAGACACGTATCTGCGGGCGTGGCGGGCGCGGGAGCAGTACGACGAAACGCGCAGCTCACTGCGCACCTGGCTCTACCGGATCGCGACCAACGTCTGCCTGACCGCGCTGCAGACTCGCGGCGGCCGACCGCTGCCATCGGGACTGGTGGCAGCGGCGGATCCGCTCGGGCCGTTCGTGCGGGGAGAGCACGCCGCCTGGCTGCAGCCCTTACCGGATTCATTGCTGGACAACGCCGATCCGTCCGGGACCGTGATCGATCACAGCAGCCTGCGCTTGGCATTCGCTTCCGCCTTGCAGCACCTGTCGGCGCGTCAGCGCGGTGCGCTGATCCTGCGTGAGGTGCTCAGCTTCTCCGCGGCCGAGACGGCGGAAATTCTCGGCACCACCGTCGTATCGGTGAACAGCTCCCTGCAGCGGGCGCGCACCCGCCTGAAAGAGATCGGGGTCGGGTTGGAACGGGTCCGCGAACCGTCCACGACCGAGCAGCGCGCCTGGGTCGAGCGCTACATGACGGCGTTCGCGCACGCCGACATCGAGGGCCTCAAGCGTCTGCTCACCGAGGACGTGATTATGGAGATGCCGCCGATGCTCAACTGGTTCTCCGGCCGCGGCAACTACGGCCTGTTCATGGAATGGGTCTTCGAGGCGGCCGGGAAGGACTGGGTTCTCCAGCAGGTCGCCGCCAACGGCGGCCAACCCGGATTCGCCGCCTATCAGCGCGTCGGTGGCCGGTACGAACTGCACACGCTCCAGATCTTCACAGTCACCGCCGAGGGCATCAGCCGGAATTCGGTGTTCCAGGATCCCGAGATTTTCGCGGCTTTCGGCCTGGCGGCCCGACTCGACGCCTAGACCGGAGAGTTTCCTTCCAGCGGCGCGATGAGTTCGGATGCCGCCGCCGGTATGTATTCCCGAGGTCGCCGGAACACTGCAGGCGATCCGACCACCAAGGGAGACTCCGATGTCGAACCATCGCGCCGCAGACGAGGCCGCGATCCAGGCCGTGCTGGCTGATTCCTACAAGGCGTGGGAGGCGGGCGACGCCGACGCCATGGTCGCCAACTACGCCGCGGACGCGACCGCCATCATGACGGGCTCGCTCCGCGACAGTCGTGAGGTGATCCGCCAGAACATGGCACTGGCCTTCGCAGGGCCGCTCGCGGGCAGCTCGACCTACAACAAACAGCTCAGCGTCCGCTTCATCGGCGAGGATGCCGCGATCGTCATCAGCGAATCCGCCATCCTGTTCGCCGGCGAGACCGACGTTCCCACCGACGAACGCAAGGTGAACGCGACGTGGGTCCTCGAGAAGCGCAACCATCAGTGGCTGATCGCCGCCTATCACAACAGCCCGGTACTGGCGCCTGCCCAGTGAGCCGCGGGGTGAACCAGCCACCGAACTGACTGGACGGCTTTCATCCGCCGATGTGGATGAGGGCCGCCCGTCGCAATTGCCTCCGTACAACTGCGGTTCCATCCGCCACGCAACTCGGCTGGTCCGAGACCGGCGAGTATGTAGTTCGGCGGTGCGAACCAATCGGCATGAGCACGCGCTAGTGGCACCAGCCCGTACCCGGGGCCGCCGATCAGCACGAAATCTGCTCGAACGTGATCGGTTGTTCACCAACCGTCTCCGCGCGGAGAGCACCCGCCTCGGACTTCCCGTCATCGACGTCGACACCGTGTCCGAGGAGGATCTGACCAATAGTGTCGGCCAGGTACTCGGACTCTGAGCCGCAAGTGCCCAAGGCACATTCGGAACGCGACGTTACAGGGCGTTGGCCAGCGGCAGTTGTAGCGGCGAGCTAAAAGGTACAGTTGGCTCGTGATTGCGGCGGTTGTCTTCGACGTCGGAGAGACGCTAGTCGACGAGACTCGAGAGTATGGAACGTGGGCGGACTGGCTCGGCGTGCCCAGGCATACGTTCGCGGCAGCGTTCGGAGCAATCATCGCAACCGGTCTCGACTACCGCGAGACGTTCCAAATCTTCCGTCCCGGGTTCGAACTGGACAAGGAACGGCAAGCACGAGCTGACGCGGGACAGGCCGAGTGGTTCGGCGAGGATGATCTCTATCCCGATGCGCGGCCTGCGTTGTCGAAGCTGCGTGAGATGGGGGTTTGGGTTGGGATCGCCGGGAATCAAACGGTCCGCGCGGGAGCACTGCTTCGGGGGCTGGACCTGCCCGCTGACTTCATCGCTACCTCTGACGACTGGGGTGTGCAAAAGCCTTCGCTCGAGTTTTTCGCCAAGGTTATTACGGCGGCGGGCCGACCAGCGGAAGAGATCATCTACGTCGGCGACCGCATCGACAACGATGTGGCTCCTGCGATACAGGCCGGTATGCGAACGGCCTACCTGGTGAGGGGCCCTTGGGGGTGGATCCACCGCAACGAAAAGGAAGTCGCTGATCTGTCCGATTGGCAGATCAGCGATCTCAACGAACTGGCCCACATCGTCGCGACAGAGAATTCCGCCGGTTAGCCGACCAATGAACTGACGGTTGTATGCCAGTCGTACAACCGGCTTCTCCAGCACGGCTGTGGCGGCCGCGTCAGCAAGCTTTGCTGAGCTACCCGCTTCGCCGTCGGACCATGCGGCCCGGCGGCGTTGCGAGCGGCTTGATCAGGAGTCGGAATCTCCACCGCGTCCATGACCGGGGGCAGCAACGCGGCACGCATCGCGTCACCCACAGCGGTTCCGGTCGACGCCGAGCCGGTTCGTCACGCCGCTGAGAACGTCGAGCTGTGTGCGTGTCGATGCCGCAGGTTGATCGGGAGGCCATCGTCGGGGGTGGGGCCTGTGCCCCAGGTGAGTGGTACCTGGTAGCCGGGGGGAACGCTCCACTCGTACCGCAGCAGCATTCGGTGCATGATCGACTTCACGGTCATGCCACCGAAATGCAGGCCGATGCACTTGTGCGCGCCGCCGCCGAACGGCGACCAGGCATACCGATGGATCCGGTCCTCGCGCCGGTGTTCGGCGAAACGTTCCGGATCGAACTCGTCGGGCCGGGGCCACCACCGGGCCAACCGCATGGACGGGTACGCGCCGATGATGATGTCGGTGCCGGCCGGAACGTAGCGACCCAGGATTTCGGTGTCCGCGATCGCCTGACGCATCAACACACCCGCGGGCGCGTACATCCGCAGTGTTTCCTTGAATGCCAGGTCCAGCGACGGCAGCCGCTCCAAGTCGTCGTAGTCGATATGCTCCTTGCCCAGCGCGATCGCTTCCACGCGCAGCCGCTCCTGCCAGTGCGGATTCTTACCGAGCAGGTAGGTGAGCATGGACAACGTGACGGCGCTGGTGTCGTGGGCCGCCATCAAAACGAAGATCATGTGGTTGACGACGTCGTCGTCGGTGAAGGTCTCCCCGGTGTCGCTCGTGGCGTGGCACAGCACGCTGAACAAGTCGGAGCCGTCGCCGGCGCGTTTGGCGGGCAGTTGGGCGCGGAAGTACTGCTCGAGCAGCGCTCGGCCGTGCAGTCCGCGCGACCAAGTGCCGCCGGGTACCGATGCCCGGATCAACGCCTGCCCGCCGACCACGGTGTGCTCGAAGGCGTGCTCCAGCCGCTTGGCCTCCGGCCCGAGCTTCGCACCCACGAAGACCTCGGTCGCGAGGTTGAGCAACATCTGTTTCACGTTGTCGTACAACAGGAATCCCGGCTCCGGGCGCCAGGACCCGAGTTCCCGCTCGATGCCCGGCCGCATCAGGTCGAGGTAGCTGATCAGCCGCGTCCTGGTGAAGGCCTGTTGCATGATGCGCCTGTGATGCAGGTGCTCATCGAAGTCCAGCAGCATGATGCCGCGCCGGAAGAACGGCCCGATCCAGTACTCCCACCCCTTCTCGCTGGAGAAGACCTTGTCCTTGTTGCTCCAGACGACTTCCAGCGCTGCCGGGCCGAGCACGTTGACCGCTCGGCGGCCGAAGAGGTTCGTCCACGAAACTTCGCCGTACTTCTCGAAGGCGTTGCGTCCCCATGCGATCGGATCGCTGTAAACGCGCAGCGAATGTCCGATCAGCGGCGGCCCCGCATCTCCCAGCACCGGCAGTAGGTTGCTCCCGGCCGGCGGTTGGGCGAGCGCAGTCGTCGGGGCGGGATAGTGATCCGCCAGGTCGGCGGCGTACTCCTGGAGCCTGCGGCGAATTCCTGCGTGCATGTGGCGTCCTTTCGCGGCGCTGCGAAGGTTCGAAGCGATCCGGCTCGCCATCAATTGGTGACGTTCCGTCACCAATTGACTCGCACTGGGTGTGTGCTTGTCAAGATGGAGTCATGACCAGCCCATCGACCTGGGGCGGCCGGACCGTCGAGGCGCGCCGCGCCGCCCGCCGCGAACGGTTGATCGACGCCGCGATCGATATCTGGGCCGACAGCGGCTGGGCGGCGGTCAGTCTTCGCAGCGTCTGCGCCCGAGCGGGACTGAACGACCGGTACTTTCGCGAGAGTTTCGCCGATCGGGAAGAATTGCTCGCCGCCGCGTGGGATCACGTCCGGGACGAAACGACCGCCACGCTGATCGCCGCGATCGGCGACCGGCGCGATACGCCGCCACTGGAGGTGCTGCATCGCGCGGTCGAGGCCGTGGTGCTCGGCTTCGCCGAGGATCCCCGTCGCAGCCAGGTTCTCTTCGGCGACCACGCGGGCAGCGAGATACTGGAACACCGCCGCCACGATCTGGTGCTACTCGCCGCCGATTTGCTCGCGACCGGCCTGGAACCCTACCTTCGCGCAGGCGTGGACCGCGAGGAGTTTCATCGCACGGCACTGATGGCTGTCGGCGGGTTCGTGGAATTGACCAGCGCTTGGCGGGCGGGTGCCGTCGCGATAGACATTCCCGGTCTCATCGGTCAGACCAACCGTCTCGGCGACATCCTCGCCGGGCACTATCTCGGAGACCGTCCCCGCTCGTGAGCACCCGCTATGGCCTCGACGGTGGCTGTCTGCCGCCGTCGAGAACGGTTCTGGTCGGCCGACCGAGGAGTTGACGGTGGTATGCCAGTCGGGCAGCCGTCCATCGAGGCTTCGAACCATGGCCGACGAGTCCCACTCCACGAGTGTTCGACGTACGGCCTCGATCCCGTTCCAGCGCAATGGCATACCAGTTGCGCCCGAGTAGGCCGAGGTCTTCCGCGAGGGAGCGGCACGCCTGCTCGGGGTTCCGCTGAGGCAAGAACTCGAGTCCGAACGGCGCATGGGCGGCGACCAGCGGTGCAGTGCCCCAAGGGGTCGATGAGTGCGTTACTCCCAGCGCGGGGAATGAGCCTTTATCCGCTGCGCGATACTCGGCAGTGTCGCAGTGCCAGGCCGCGTGTGGCCTGATGAGGGTTGTCAGGCGTGAGGTGATGATGTTGTTCGCAGATCGGCGGCCGGCCCGGGATCGGGTGCTGCGATGAGTCCTGAGCGCTGGGTGGTGAAGCTCGACCCGCCCGCCGGCATGCGCCCCGGGTTCAAGGAGTTCCTCGCGGCGGTGCAGGAGGGTATTCAGACCTCCGCGGATCTGCTGGCCACCGGTACGCCCTCGCAGGCCCCGGATCTGTTGAAGCTGCTGCGCGACGAGAAGCTCGTCACGGGCGACGAGGACAAGTCCGTCATGGCCGAGGGCTACTCCAGCCGGGTGCGTGAATTCGACACCATCAAAAACGAGATCCACAAGCAGGACGAGAGTGTCGACCTCTCCGCCTACGGCACCTACGACATCTCCAGCGGCGCTTTCGCGGCGGTCAAGCAACACGTCGAAGATCTGCAAGCAGTCCTGCGCGACGTTCCGAAGCCGAGTCCGGGCAAGGAGTTCGTAGACCCGGATCTCCAAAAAAGGGTGGAGAACGCCGTACTGAAGACCGTCGACAAGGTGAACGACGAGATCGAGAAAGCCAACGACAAAGTCCAGACCCACGCGAACGACATCACCGGCTCCGCCCCGACGTACACCCCGACGTCCGCGGGCAGCAACCCCATGCCGAGCAACTACGTGCCGAGCAACTACATGCAGCGCAGCTACTCGCCCGGCCCTGGCTTCGTGCCCGCCGCGACGACCGCCGATTACGCCAGATATCAAGGCAATGTCTCGGTCGACGCCGCGATCGAGGGCGCGCTCGACGCGCTCGGCATCACCGATCCGGTGGCCCGCGAGTACTGGAAGCGCGGTTACCAGGTGCTGATCGAACGAGAATCCGGCGGAAATCCCAACGCCGTCAACAACTGGGACAGCAACGCCGCCGCTGGGAAGGCGTCCAGGGGACTTACCCAGACCATTCCGGGCACCTTCCAGGGCTATCACGTGGCCGGAACCTCCAGCAACATCCACGACCCGGTGGCCAATGTCGCCGCCAGCATGAACTATGTCATGGAACGGTACGGTGTCTCACGGGACGGCCACGACCTGCAAGCGAAGGTCCAGCAGGCAGATCCGAACCGTTCGCCGAAGGGCTACTGAGCACGGACTCCGAGAGCGGGTCCGCGTGGTGGCCCGAGTTCTGTGCTGGGTGGTTCGTCCCGCTGCCCGGTGGTGTACTCCATTCGGTCCTGTTTGCTCGTCGGGTCGAACGGATTTCGATGACGGGTTATCTTTTCCGTCTGGGCCGGGTCGATCGTCCGGTTCGGCGGTAGTGGTCGACGGCCGAGGCAGCTATGTCGCGCTGCGTCTGGAACACTCGATCGTCGGAAAGGTTCTTTGCTGATGTTCCGTCGTTTCACGACCAACGCGCCCACGGGTGCGCCGCCGGTGGATGACCTGGTGGCCGGTGCGCTGCCGGACCGGGTGCAGATCGCGCATGAGCGGTTGGCCCACCAGGACGATCCGGCACTGCTGGAAGCATTGTCGGAGCGTGAGCTCGCCGCCTCCCGCGAGTTGGCCGAGCTCGTGCGCGACTACGAACGCCACGAGAAGCGGGCGCGTATCCAGGCGGCCGCCGATGCCGCGGAGCGCGTGCGGCGCACGGCCGCCGAGTTGGCCGAACGCGAGGCCGCCGATCTGCTGCGGGCCGCGCAGGCGATCGGTGAACAGCGCCACAGCAGCAGCCCGCACGCGAAAGTCGCTCGCCTGCACCAGCGCAAGCCGCGGGTGCTGGGGCTGCTCGCCGGTGTGGTCGCGTTCTCGATGCTGTTCTCCGCGGTCACCGTGCAGCAGAACATCGCGCCGACCGGCGGCGCGACGAATCCGATGTTCTGGCTGTCGTATGGCCTGGAAGCCTTGATCAGCGCGGTACTCGTCGCGCTGATGCTGTCCACGGGGGATACCGCCGAGTGGGGGGTGATCGATCGGCTGTGGCAGGTCTACACCGTCGAGGGCGTCTTGCTGACGGCGAGTATCGCGCTGAACACGTTCCCGTACTTCCGGACGGGCGACATGGCGGGGATCGGCATCCACGCGATCGCACCGATCATGATCGGCGTCGCGCTCGTCACCCACCGGCTCGTCGCCGAGCGATACGGCCGCGCGATCGAGCAAGCGACCGCCGCCGTGCCCGATCACGAAGATCTCCAGGAACGCCTGGCGGCGCTCACTCAGGTCGGCGGAGCCGGAAACCAGATCCTGCCCAGCATTCTCATGGAGCCTGCGGCGACCGTTCAGCAACCCGCCGTTGCGCCACAGCCTGCCTCGGCTCCGCAGGGCGTGGCTGTTGCGGGACAGCGCCCCGACGCTACGCAGCACGAACAAGGCTCTCCGGTCGCAGCAGGGCAGCCTGCCGCCGAGATCTCAGCGCCCGCTCCGGCTCCGGAACTCACGGAGCTGTGGCTGGCGACGACGCCGTTTCCCGCGGTCGGACGGTCTCCCGTCGCGGAGGGCGGTTCGGAAGCGCCTGTCGAGGCCACTGCGGACGAAGCCGTGCTGGACGCGCGACTGGCCGCGGCGGTGCGTCAGACGCTCAACCGGATTCGATTCAGCAAGCCCGGCGAGCAACCGGTGGAGCACCCCGCCGCTGCCGCGCCCGCACAGAACGCCGCGGAAACCGCGGAGACGGCCGACGAGCACGGCGTGCCAGGGGAGACCGCAGAGGCGTCGATCGCCGATGATGTGGCGGAGGCGGTTACGGCGCCCGGGGCCGATGGGGAGCACGACTCGGAGACTGCCGAGACGCACCCCGAATCGAATGTCCGTGCGCTGGAGCCGCTCGACGCGGGCGTGGTCCAGCACTACGCACCCGGTGCGGACGACATGGATCGCCCGGCGCGGATGGAACCGGTCACCTCGGTCGTGGCGGCGAACGGGTCACCGAGCGCGCACGACGCCGACGACATGTCCGCCGCGACAGCGCCGCGCGCGATCAGCGAACCTCAGCTGACTACCCGATAGTCCGGCTCGTCTCTTCGGAGCTGCGAGTAGCCTCGCCGGGTCCTGCGGATCGGTCGACGGCCGATCCCGGGATTCGAGAAAAGCCCCTCACACAGGGGCTTTTCTGCTGTGGGAGTCCGACTCCGATGGGATCGCCGGTTCGGGTGACCGTGGGCCCGTGCACGAATCGGGCAGGCCGAAGGGGTGCGTTCCTTCGTCGCCGGGAGATAGCGTGCCGGGAGGCCGGCGCTTGTTTCCCGGTCGACCCGATGGCGAAATGGACGTAGCGTCGAATTCGTGAAAGTTCCCGCACACCTGCCCACGACCGCGGGCGACCTGCGTTCGGCCGGCTATCTGCCGCGTGGCGTGAAGACCGAGATCCGCGAGAACCTGCTCGCGCTGCTGAGTTCCGGCGGCGACCCCTGGCCCGGCATCGTCGGGTTCGACCGGACGGTGGTGCCGCAGCTGGAACGCGCGCTGCTGGCGGGGCACGACGTCGTGCTGCTCGGCGAGCGCGGCCAGGGCAAGACCCGGCTGCTGCGTTCCCTGGTCGGCTTGCTGGACGAATGGTCGCCCGTGATCGCAGGGGCCGAGCTGGGCGAACACCCGCTCGACCCGATCAGCCCGGCCGGTCGGCGGTTGGCCGCGGAACTCGGCGAAGATCTGCCCGTCGCGTGGCGGCATCGCTCGGAGCGGTACGCCGAGAAGCTCGCCACGCCCGACACCTCCGTCGGCGACCTGATCGGTGACGTCGACCCGGTCAAGGTGGCCGAGGGGCGAAGTCTCGGTGATCCCGAGACGATTCACTTCGGTCTCGTCCCGCGCGCACCGCGGCATCGTGGCGATCAACGAGCTGCCCGACCTCGCCGAACGCATCCAGGTCGCGCTGCTGAATGTGATGGAGGAACGCGATATCCAGGTCCGCGGCTACACGCTGCGCCTGCCGCTGGACGTATTGCTCGTGGCCACCGCCAACCCGGAGGACTACACGAACCGCGGCCGCATCATCACACCGCTGAAAGACCGTTTCGGTGCGGAGATCCGCACGCACTATCCGCTCAGTGTCGAGGCCGAGGTGGCGCTGGTGCGCCAGGAGGCCGAACTGGTGGCCGAGGTGGGCGATCCGCTGATCGAGGTACTCGCTCGGTTCGTGCGGCAGCTACGCGAGTCGTCCGCGATCGACCAGCGCTCGGGGGTGTCCGCGCGCTTCGCCGTTGCCGCGGCCGAGACGGTGGCGGCGGCGGCGCTGCGCAGGTCGGCGGTGACGGGGGAGAGTCCCGCGGTGGCGCGGCCCGTCGACCTCGAGTCCGTTCCCGCGGTGTTGCGCGGCAAGCTGGAGTTCGAATCCGGTGAGGAGGGGCGTGAGCAGGAACATCTCACCCACCTGCTGCGCCGCTCGTTCTCCGAGACGGCGCGGGCGTTGCTCGGCGGCCTGAACCTGCGGCCACTGGCCGAGGCGGTCGGCGACGGGCATCTGGTCACCACCGGCGAACGCGTCCCCGGGGAGGAAGTCCTCTCGGCCCTGCCCGAACTGCCCGTGCTGCACGAAGTCGCCGAGCGGCTCGGCGTCGACGCGGCCGATCCGCCGCCGCGGATCGCCTCGGCCGTCGAGTTCGCGCTGGAAGCGCTGTATCTGGCCCGTCAGATCGCGAAGGACTCCGACGACGGCTTGGCGGTGTACGGCCGATGACCGCCGTCGTTCCCGGCGAGGCGTCGTGACGACCCCCGACCGCTACTCCTACGGCCCCTACCACGAGGGGCCCGATCCGTTGGAGCCCCCACTGGACCTGCGGGAGGCGCTGGACCGGATCGGTCGCGACGTCATGGAGGGCAGTTCCCCGCGTAACGCCCTGCAAGAGCTGTTGCGGCGCGGCACCCGCACCATGCCGGGGCTGGAGGAGCTGACGCGCCGGTTGTGGCAGCGCCGCGCGGAGATCGCCAGGAGCCACCGGCTGGACGGCACGCTGCAACAAGTCCGGGAACTGCTCGAAGAGGCGTTGGAAGCCGAGCGCGGCGCCCTGTTCCCCGACCCCTCCGACGACGCCAGGTTCGCCGAAGCGCAGCTGGACGCACTGTCGTCGAGCACCGCCGCCGCCGTCACCGAACTCGCCGAGTACCCCTGGCGGTCGGAGACCGGCCGTGACAACTATCAGAAGATCCGTGACCTGCTCGGCCGCGAGCTGCTGGAATCGCGCTTCCAGGGCATGAAACAGGCTTTGCAGAACACCACTCCGCAGGACGTGGAGCGGGTACGGCGGATGATGGCCGACCTGAACGACCTGCTCGCCGCCCACGCCAGGGGCGAGGACACCGAGCAGCGGTTCGCCGAGTTCATGGCCGAGCACGGCGAATTCTTCCCGGAGAATCCGCGCGACACCGAGGAACTGATCGACGCGCTCGCCGCCCGTGCCGCCGCCGCGCAGCGCATGATGAACTCGATGTCCGAGCAGCAGCGCGCGGAGCTGTCCGAGCTGATCGGCCAGGCGTTCGGCGATCCGGGAATCGCACAGCAGGTCTCCGCGCTGGACGCGCATCTGCGGGCGCTGCGTCCCGGAGAGGACTGGAACTCCGGTCGGAGGTTCCGCGGCGACGACCCGCTCGGCCTCGGCGAAGGCGCGCAAGCCCTGCAAGATCTCGCCGAACTCGACGCGCTCGCCGAGCAACTCGGCCAGTCCTATGCCGGTGCGCGCTTGGAGGACATCGACCTGGACGCGCTGGCCCGCCACCTCGGTGCGGACGCGAGCGTGGATGCCGCCCGGCTGGCCGAACTGGAGCGCGAATTGCGCGGGCAAGGCATCTTCGAGCGGACGCAGGACGGCTCGCTGCGACTGACGCCCAAGGCTTTGCGCCGGCTCGGCGAGGTGGCGCTGCGTGACGTCGTCGGACGCTTGCGATCCCGTCGCGGTGAACGGGACACGGCCCTGGCGGGTGCCGCGGGTGAGCCGACCGGCGGTTCCCGGGCCTGGCGGTTCGGCGACACCGAGCCGTGGGACGTGTCGCGGACCATCCGCAATGCCGTGCTGCGGTCGGCGTCGACGGGCAAACGCGGTGTGCGGCTGGACGTCTCCGATGTCGAGATCATGGAGACCGAGCAGCGGTCCAGGGCCGCCGTCGCGCTGTGCGTGGACACGTCCTGGTCGATGGTGCAGGACGGGAGATGGGTGCCGATGAAGCGCACCGCCTTGGCGCTGCACCACTTGATCGCCACCAGGTTCCGCTCCGACGCGCTGAGCGTGATCACCTTCGGCAGGCACGCGACGACCGTGGACATCGGCGAACTGACCGCGCTGGAAGGCGTCTGGGAGCAGGGCACCAATCTGCACCACGCGCTGCTGCTCGCCGCGGGGCACCTGCGCAGGCATCCGGACGCGGTGCCGATCGTGCTCGTCGTCACCGACGGTGAGCCGACCGCTCATCTGGAGCCGGACGGCCAGACGTACTTCGATTGGCCACCCGCGCAGCGCACGCTGGCCGTGACGATGGCTCAGGTCGACGCCTTGGCCAAGCTGGGTGCGTCGGTGACGGTGTTCATGCTCGGGGAGGACCCGCGCCTGGCCGCGTTCGTCGACCTGATGGCCCGCCGCAGCGGCGGCCGCGTGGTGATGCCGGATCTGGACGGTCTCGGCGCCGCCGTGGTGAGCGATTACCTGCGCGGTAAGGCGTAAGGCGTAAGGCGCGACCAACGCCGCGGACAGGGAGGGTGGCCGGCCCTAGACTGAGCGGGTGACTTTTCGTCGGCTCGTCGCAGTGTCGTTCTTCGCCTTGATGGTTCCCCTCGGCGTCGCTGCCTGCACGACGGAAGGCCCTGGTACGAAGACCGATTGCGCCCTGAGCGGCTGCACGGTGACATTCGCCCGTGGTGTGGACGCCAAAGCGAGCATCCTGGGCATCGAAGCGAAACTCGTTGGCGTGAACGGCAACCTGGTCACCCTGTCGGTGGGGGGGCAGGAGGTCACGGTCCCGGTCGGAGAGACCCGGTCCGCCGACGGAAGCACCGTCGCGGTGCAGGAGGTGACCGACGACAAGGTCGTGGTCAAGATCTCCACCGGCCTTACCGCCGGCTGATTTCGTCCGGTGTAGCCCGCCCGGTCCTTCGAGCGGGTGTATCGCCGATCTTGTAATTGCTGCGAGATGACTGCCCGGTGCGCCGGTCTCCCCGGCATGGCATGCCTCCGTGCGCGGCGCACGGCGGCGGAGGCGTGCGGCTTCGGTGATGCCCGCCCGTGCGTGCACAGTCGCAGGCGTGTCGCGTATGTGGCACCGGAGCAGTCGAGCGGCCGTATCGAGGATTTATTGTGGCCGGGTCGGAGTGTCGAGATCGAAAACCGACGGGTATTGAATACCAATAGGTATTGAATACCGAAAGGTATTCAATCCGCGCTGCCAGGGAAAATGTTTTTTACCGGAAATTTCTCCACGATTTGCTGTACATCGTGCGGTGCGCGTGTGTAGCGTCTGGAAACCGTAAACCCCTCACATGACAAGTGGTGGCGCGTGATCGGTATCGACGGTTGTCTGAAACGCATCATGGATATTCCCGGTGCGCGCAGTGTGACATTGGTGGACGGCGCGAGCGGTCTGGCGATCGCCGCGGACGGCAGGCACGAGGTGCTGGACGAGCACGAAGATGCCGCCGCCACAACGGATGTGGTGCGCGCGGTGCTCGCCTGCCCGGCATTGTCGAGCGGCGGCGACGGTGACGACGTCACCGAGATCATCGTCTGCGGAACCCGCGGATACCACCTGCTGAACCTGGTGAACGGCGACTTCGACGGACGGCTTTTCGTACACGTGCTGTTCGACGCGGACACCGGGAATCTCGCGATGGCGCGATATCAGCTGCGCGGAATTCTCGATGAATTGGCCGAGGACACCGATGAGTCCTGAACTCGCGGTCGAATTGCGGCGGCTGGAGCAGGAAGGACGTACGGGCGTGCTGCGCGCGGGCGACGGTGCGTTTCACCTCGCCGAAGGCGCGATCGTTTCCGCCGATTGCCGCCGCACCACGGGACTGGACCGGCTGGTCGTCGAGGCGGGCGTGGCGACCGCCGAGGACTGGCGGCGCGCGGGGGCGGGCGATCCCGGCCGTGTGCTGGGGCGGCCACGGCTGGAAACCCTCGCCATGCTGTCGGTTTTCGATGCCGCCTACTTCTTGCTGGCCTCGCCCGCCGTCCCGGAGTTCCGTCCGGCCCCACCGCACTGGCTGGCCCCGGTCTGCCACATCGCGCCGCGGGCTCTTGTGCAGGAGTGCGCGCGGCGCGGCGATCCGGAGTCCGGGCCGTGGCCCGCGGACCTGGTCGATCGGGTCCCGGTGGTGCCGGTGCGCCGGGTGCGGCGGCGCCGTCTGGTGCTCACCGGGGGGCAGGCCGAGGTGCTGGCCGCCGCGGACGCGCGGCGCAGCGTCGCGGGGATCGGCCGCGAACTGGGCCGCACCACCTATGGATGTCTGGTCGCGGTGCGGGATCTGACCGCCGCGGGGCTGATCGAGCCGCCCGCCGGAACGTCCGTCCCGGTGGCGGCCCGGCCGGTCGCACCCGAACCGGTGACCGACGAGCCCGTGGCGGTCGCGGCCGTGAGCGCCGAGCCGGGCCGGCTTCCGAGACGCCGTGGGCGGCACTCGGCGCCGGTCCCTGTCGCGGAGCGTTCGGAGCCGCCGGACCGGGACCTGCTCGTCCGCCTGCAAGCGGCTTTGGAGGAACTCGCGTGACCGCGCGGAAGAAACTGCTCGGCAATGTGATGGGAAGGTTGACCAAGGTGGCGATGTCCGGACCAGAACCGAACGCGGCGGTGCTGCTGGAGCTGAAGGCCCTGCGCGATCGCGTCCCTCGGCTGACCGGCGCGCTCGTGGCATCCAACGACGGGCTGCTCGTCGCCCATGATCTACCTGCGCAGATCGAGCCGAACGGGATGGCGGCGATGGCCGCCTCGCAGCTGTCGCTGTCGCACCGGCTGGCCACCACCGCGCACGGCGGAGGGTTCAGCGAGGTGGTGGTGCACGGCACGAGCGGGCACGTGGTCATCTACGCGGCGGGCTGGACGTCGCTGACGGTCCTGGCCGCCCCCGAGGTGAACATCGGCAGGCTGCATCTGGAATCCCGCCCGGCGGCGCGGGCGATCGCCGACTTGCTGACGCCGGTGGCGATCGACGCACGAAGCGAACAGACAACGAAAACCCACTGAAAGGAACACTTATGTCCACTATGGATCTGGCCCTCAAAGACATGATGGTGATCGACGGCGCGATCGGCGCCGCCGTGGTCGACTACAACAGCGGTATGGCGCTGGGCATGCTCGGCAGTTCCAAGTCCCTGGATCTCCAGGTCGCGGGCGCGGGCAACACCGAGGTGGTGCGCGCCAAGATGCGGACCATGGACCAGCTGGGCCTCAAGGAGGACATCGAGGACATCCTCATCACGCTGTCCGGGCAATACCACATCATCCGGCCGATGACCGGCCGCAAGTCCAAGGGCCTGTTCCTCTACCTGGCGCTGGATCGGGGCCGGGCGAATCTGGCGATGGCCAGGCACCGCCTGAAGGGCATCGAGGAGGACCTGGAGGTCTGATCGGCGCTCGCCGATTTGACCTGAAGCGTGGTTCAGGTCCGACGCTGTTGTGTGCAACGCACGCGTCGAAGGGAACCACCATGTCCGACCACCCGATTCAGCTCGCCGTGATCGTCGGCAGCACCCGTACGGGCCGCTTCGGCCCGACCGTCGCCACCTGGTTCGCCGAACACGCCGACCGGCGCGACGACGTCACCGTCGACGTCGTCGACTTGGCCGAAACACCCTTGCCGGAACAGCTTTCCCACCATCCCGGCCCCGAGGCGGCGCGGGCGCTGGCAGCGGTGGGCCCCCGGCTGGCCGCGGCGGACGCTTTCGTCGTGGTGACACCCGAGTACAACCACAGCTATCCGGCGTCGGTCAAGAACGCCATCGATTGGCACTACACCGAATGGCGGGCCAAGCCGGTGGGATTCGTCTCCTACGGCGGGATCTCCGGCGGCTTGCGCGCGGTCGAGCACCTCAGGCATGTGTTCGCCGAACTGCACGCGGTCACCGTGCGCGACACGGTGAGCTTTCACGATGCGCGCAGGCGGTTCGACTCCGCAGGGCAGCCGACGGATCCGGAGATGCCGGTGTCAGCCGCCGATCAACTGCTCGGTCAGCTGGTCTGGTGGGGGCGTGCACTGCGGTCGGCGCGAGCCGAACATCCCTATACCGCTTGACGTTCGACACTTCGGTTCGCTCCGCCGGGCTGTGCTCGGGAAGTCAGGCGACCAACCGCAGGCTGCGCCACCGTTTGTTCCCCCACCGGCGTAATCGGGGACTGACGATCAGCACCGGCAGGAGCAGGACGAGCCCGATCAGGGTCAGGTAGACCACGATTTCGCCCACGATCTGGACGACGGTGGGCAGGGCGAAGGGAACAGCCAGCGCTCCCAAGGCAATTGCCAGCGGGTAGGCGCCCGCCTGAGCCGCGGTGACGGCGGCGAAGGCGAGTCCGCCCGCGAGCAGCAGACCGACCAGTGCGACCAGGTAGTTGTCCCACCACGCGGTATTCGTCGCCCGATGTGGCTCTCGCATGCGGGGAGCCTAACGCCGTGGTCCCGGGGAGAGGGGCAAATCGTGGGCATCCGGTGCGAGCTGCGGTGGTGCGGCCGCACCAGGTTTGCCGTCACGGGTGTCGAGCCATGCCCGGCGAACATCGTTGCGGCGCCGAAGGCTTGGATGGGCGCGATGGATTCGCATGACCGTTCGTCACGCGAGGTCGGACGGGCGTGGCCACGGATTGTGCTCTTTGTCCTCGACCGACTGGTTGAAGCGCGCGATGAGCTTGCTGAGCTGATCGATGTCGGCCTCGGTCCAATCGGCCACCACGGCGCCGATGCCTTGGCGGCTCTGCACGCGGTCGGAGGCCAGTGACTCCAGCCCTTTCGGGCTGGCGCGGATCTTGCGGGCGATACCCCCGTCGGGGTCGGGCACCCGGTCGACCAACCCTTGCCTGAGCATCGCCGCGACCTGCCGGTTGATCGTGGAGATGTCCAACCGGAACGCTTCGGCCAGTTCGCGCAGACTCAGCGGGTGGTCCAATTCCAGCCTGGTCAAGATCAGATACGCCGAGCGGTCGAGCTGGAAGCCGGGGCGCCGTAGCAGCGCGGCGGGAAAGTGCCTGGACAGTAGCGAGAGCTCGAAGGCGAGGCGGCTCAGCGCTGCGTCGTCGCCGGGACCGGAATCGGACATGCCCCACTATGTCGCGAGGATCACGTCGATACCAAATTGTGCAGCATACACACCATATGTACCGTACATACGTGACAGTAACCGCCGACGCGTCTTCGACCGTCTCTGATTCCGGCGTCCGGCGTCCCGCGCCGGCCTTGCTCATCGCGACGCTCGGCCTGGTCGGTGTTGTCGTCTCGCTCATGCAGACGCTGGTCATCCCGATCATTCCGGCACTGCCCACGCTGCTGCACACCTCCGCGTCCAACGCCTCCTGGGTCGTCACCGCCACGCTGCTCGCGGGCGCGGTGGCGACGCCGATCAGCGGCCGTCTCGGCGACATGTTCGGCAAGCGCCGCATCCTGTTCGCCAATCTGCTTCTGCTGGTTGCCGGTTCGGTGGTCTGCGCCTCGTTCTCCACGCTGCTGCCGGAGATCGTCGGCCGCTCGCTGCAAGGTGCGGCGGTCGGCGCCATTCCGCTGGGCATCAGCATCATGCGGGACGAACTGCCCCCCGAACGGGTGGGTTCGGCGATGGCGATCATGAGCGCCACGCTCGGCGTCGGCGGCGCGATCGGGCTGCCGGTCGCGGCGGCCATCGCGCAGAACGCGAACTGGCACGTGCTGTTCTGGACGTCCGCGGCGCTCGGCGTCGTCTGCGCCGCGGTGGTTTTCGTGTTGGTGCCGGAGTCGCCGGTGCGCACACCCGCCCGATTCGACTTCGGCGGTGCGATCGGGTTGTCGGTGGCGCTGCTCGCGCTGCTGATCGCGATCACCAAGGGCGCGGACTGGGGTTGGGCCAGCGCCCCGATCCTGATCCTGTTCGCGGTATCTCTGGTGGTGTTCCTCGGCTGGGGCGCTTTCGAACTGCGGCAGCGTTCACCGCTGGTGGACCTGCGGGTCTCGGCGCGGCCGCGGGTGCTGTTCACCAACGCGGCCTCGATCGCCGTCGGCTTCGCGCTCTACGGCATGTCGCTGACCTTCCCGCAGCTGCTGATGGCGCCGGAGCGGACCGGATACGGCTTCGGGCTGTCCATGATCAGCGCCGGGTTGGCGCTGGCGCCGACCGGTTTCGTGATGATGCTGCTGTCGCCGGTGTCGGCGCGGCTGTCGGCGAGCCGCGGCCCCAAGGTCACTCTCGCGCTCGGATCGGCGGTGATCGCGGTCGGGTACCTGTGCGCGGTGGTGTTGATGAACAGCGTCTGGGAGATCATGCTCGCCGCGGTGATCGTCGCGGGCGGCGTCGGCCTGGCGTATGCGGCGATGCCCGCGCTGATCATGGGCGCGGTGCCGATCACGGAGACCGCGGCGGCCAACGGCCTGAACTCGCTGATGCGCTCGATCGGCACCTCGACCTCCGCCGCGGTGATGAGCGTGGTGCTGGCCCATATGACCATGCAGCTGGGCCCGCACCTGCTGCCCTCGCGCGACGGGTTCCACACCACCTTCCTCATCGCGATGGTGGCGGCGCTGGTCGCGATCGGCCTGACCGCGTTGATCCCGATGCGGAAGACCGCCGACGCGGCCACCACCATCGGGCATTCCTGACGACTGTCGTTCCGGGGTACCGATCCCGGGTTCAGCCGGGTCGGTACCCGGGTTCGTGACCACGGGCCCAGCGGGAGCGGCTGCGCGCGAGTGGCGACTCCGGCGGTAATCGTTCCTGCGGGCTGCTGGTCGGGCACCGGTATATGGCCCCGCCTTACCTGCCGACGGCTTCGTTCGTGCTTGTGAGGGGTTCTCCCACTTCCTCGGTGAGCGAGTGTGTTGGGTTGGCGCGTGCGCGAATCCTCGTGTGCCGTGTGCCGTGTGCCGTGTGCCGTGTGCCGTGTGCCGTGTGCCGTGTGCCGTGTGCCGTGTGCCGTGTGCCGTGTGCCGTGGCAGCGCTTGTCGGTCGAGTGCCGATCAGGTTCGCATCAGGAGTCGGCGACGGCCTCGGTGTACCGGCGACCGAGGGTACGGATGTGGGCGACCAGCTCCGGCGGCCCGTCGACGCGGAAATCCATCATCAGCATGGACAGGTAGATCGCGATGGTCTCCAGCGCGTCCGCGCCGGTGTAGAGCACACAGGTGTCCGCGTCCACGGCCTCGACCACGCCGACGGCGGGATTGATGCGGGCGATGACCGTCTCGGCGGGCGCGAGCACGGTGACCCGGGCCTGCACCTTCCATCCGGTGGTCGCGATGTGCCGCATGACGAAGGCGACCAGATCGTCATCCGGAAGCGAGCGTGCGGCGAAGCGGCGGGAACCGCCCTCGGCGCGGCTGATCCGGGCCACCGGGATCGCGCGCCACGTGTGGTCTTCCAGGCTGTAGGCGACCAGATACCAGCGGCGCTGCCAGTTGATCAGCCGGTACGGCTCCACCTCGATAGACGCTTCGGTCCCGGCTTCGGCGATCCGGACCGTCGCGCCGTCGCGGATGGCCCCGGCCAGGGTGGTG
Source organism: Nocardia gamkensis NBRC 108242 (assembly GCF_001612985.1). Taxonomy (GTDB): domain Bacteria; phylum Actinomycetota; class Actinomycetes; order Mycobacteriales; family Mycobacteriaceae; genus Nocardia; species Nocardia gamkensis. The sequence goes on from NZ_BDBM01000033.1 coordinate 38,470, forward strand.
AGCACTGCGGCGGGTACCGGCGCGTCCGGCTCGCGTGATCCGGTCGTGGCCGGGCCGATCGCGGTCGCGTCACGCAACGCGGAGACCTTGCGCTGCAAGCGTTTCGGCAGGATCTGATCCAGTTTGCCCAGTGCTTTGGTGACGTGCGCGGCGATGTCCGCGATGCCGGTGGAGCCGTCCTCGGCGAGTCCGACCGCGACGGCGACGGCCACCGCTTCATCGTCGTCCAGCAGCAGAGGCGGCATGGTCGCGCCGCGGCCGAGCCGGTAGCCGCCGATGGCGCCGCGTTCGGCGTGCACCGGGTAGCCCAGCTCGCGCAGGCGCTGGATGTCGTGCCGCAGGGTGCGATCGGTGACGCCGAGACGCCCGGCCAGTTCGCGTCCGGTGTGCGCGCGGTCCTGGAGCAACGCGAGCAACCGCAACAGTCGCGGAGTGGTCGAGGCCACTTTTTCCTCCGGGGTCAAATAGGAACGAAAGTAGCCTAATGCCCGCATAGGCTTATGTCAGCACCGAAAAACGACCGAAGGGCTCCGACATGAACGCCACCACCACCGCCGCCGCGACTCTGCGCCCCGTCTGGCGCGGCGTGCTCGCCGATTCCTACCGCGCACTGGAGAGCGTCGTCGCCGGTGTGCGGGCGGATCAGTGGCATCTGCCGACCCCGTGCTCGGAATGGGATGTGACGCAGGTCGTCCAGCACGCCGCCGGTGACCAGCTGGCGTTCGCCGAGTTCCTGGGTATCGGCGACGGTCCGGCCTACAACCCGTTCGAGCCGTCCGGCGCGGTCGACGGTGCCCCCGCGGAGTTGGTTCGCGGGGCGATCGAGCAGACCGCCCTCGCCTGGAGCACCGTGGACGACGCCACCGAGACGGTGCCGACGCCGTTGCCGCACGGCGCGCTCGCCACTCCGGTGGCCGCGGTGATGTGCGCGCTGGACGCCGCGGTCCACGCCTGGGACATCGCGATCGCGACCGGGCAGGCGTCGCCGTTGACCGGTGAGCTCGCCACCCACCTGCTCGCCGCCGCCCGGGCAGGCCACCCGGCGCCCGGCAGCGGCGAGACGGCGGAGATCGTCGAACCGCTGCGCCAATGGGGGGCCTATGCCGCGATCGTCGACGGTCCGTCCGGAGACGCCGTCGGTGATCTGCTGCGGTACCTGGGGCGCGAGCCGCGCTGAGCGTTGCGGCGGCTCCGCCCGGGCTTGATGCTCACGCGCCGACTGCGTGCGGGCAACCCGGCTCGGCCCATGTTCCGCGTGGTCGTGCCCAAACGCCTTTCCAGTGGCTGGTTCTCGCTTCAACGCGCGGTGACGAACCCCTCGGCGACCATCCAGTCCCGGGCCACCTCCGCGGGTTCGCGCCCGTCCACGTCGACCTGACGGTTGAGTTCGGTGATGGTCTCGTTGGTGAGGCGCTGCGAGATCGGCGTCATGATCTCGGCCACCTCCGGATGCTCGTCGGCGAAACTCTCGCGCATCACCAGCGCGGCGTTGTACTTCGGGAAGAACCCGCGATCGTCCTGTAGCAGGACCAGATTCAATGCCGGGATGCGCCCGTCGGTGGCGGCGACCGAGCCGAAACGGCACTGTCTGCCGTCTGCGGTCGCCTGGTAGACCACCGCGTCCTGCACGATCTGCTTGCGTACCTTGCCCGCGTCGATCTCGTACTTGCGGACGAGGCCGGGGAATCCGTCCTGGCGGACGTTGAATTCGGTGCCGACGCAGATGGCCGCGGCGGCCGGATCGGCGGCGGCCAGCGTGGCGTAGTCCGACAGCGTGCGCACGCCGGTCTCCTGCGCGGTCCGCGCGCTCATGACCAGCGCGTAGGTGTTGTTCATCGGCGCCATCGCGGTCCACACCATGCCGTGCTCGGCGAGGTCGGCGTCCCGCACCGCCTCGAACTGGCCGATCTCGTCGGGCACCGGCTTCTCGTTGCCGAGGTAGTTGATCCAGCCGGTGCCGGTGTATTCGTAGGCGATGTCGATCTGCCCGTGCAGTTGGGCGTCGCGCACACTGTTGGAGCCCTGGATATTGGTCAGGTCGCGGACCTCGGCGCCGGCCGCGGTCAGGGCGAACTCGATGAGATATCCGAGGATGTTCTGTTCGGTGAAGTCTTTGGAGCCCACCGTGACCGGCACACCGTCCAGTGCGGGGATCGGGCGGATGCTGCCCGGCCCCACCCGCAGCGGCACCGCGCCGCCGGATTGCAGCCCGCAGGCGGCCACCAGCGCCAACCCCAGCCCCAGAGCGAGCGCGCGCCATACCCGCGTCATTTCAGACCCCTGGGCCCGAGGAATTCTTCGGCGAGCGCGCCGAGCCAATCCACCAGCAGGGCCAGCGCCACCGCGAGCACCGCGCCGACCACCAAGGTGACGTTGTCGCGCAGTTTGTAACCGGTGTCGATCAGAATGCCGAGCCCGCCCGCGCTCACCAGGAACGAGAGCGTCGCGGTGCCGACGGCGAGCACCAGCGAGGTGCGCAACCCGGCGAGGATGTAGGGCACCGCGAGCGGGAACTCGATGCGGCGCAACACCGTCACGGCCGACATCCCCTGACCGCGGCCCGCATCGATGAGCGTCCGGTCGACCTGCTGGTAGCCCAGGATGGTGTTGCGCAGCACCGGAAGCAGCGAGTAGAACGCGATCGGCGCCACGCCGATCCAGAAGCCGGTGGTCCGGGTGGCCAGATAGAACAGCACGATCAGTCCGATGGCAGGAGCGGCCGCGCCGATGTTCGCGATGCCCACGAAGATCGGTGTGAGGCGTCGGAATCCCGGTCTCGTGAGCAGGGTGCCCAGCGGGACTGCCACCGCGAGCACGATCAGCACCACGGTCCCGGTGATCAGCACGTGCTGCCAGGTGACGGTCGCGACGTTGCTCGCGTTCAGGCTCGCTCGCTGCGTGACGGTGAGTTCGCGGGCGAACGCCCACACCAGCACACCGGCGGTGAGCACGAGCACGAGCACGGGCTGCACGAGCAAACGGATGCGCTCGGCCCTGCGCTGGGCGGCGGGTGAGGCGATGGCGGTGGTCATGGCGCCCCGTCCCGCGCGGCGCCGTCCGCTCCGTGCTCGGCGCGCAGGGCCGACAGGTGGCCGATCAGCGTGTCGATGGTGATCAGGCCGACGTACTCGCCGCGCGGTCCGGTCACCACCGCGGTCGCGTTCTGATGCGTCAGCAGGGCTTCCAGCGCGTCCTGCAGCGTCGATTTCAGCGACAATGTATCCGGCACCGGTGATCCGAGGCCGCGCAGCGAGTCGGCGTGCGCCAGGTGCTCGGCCGAGACCCAGCGGAGTGGACGGCCCTGACCGTCCAGCACCAGCGCCCACGGCCGGTCCCGGTCCGCGAGCGCGGCGCGCAGCGCGCCGGCCGGGTCCTCCTCGGTGGCGGTGGGGCAGTCGCCGAGTTCGACGTCCCCGACGCGGGTCAAGGTGAGCTGTTTGAGCGAGGCGTCCGCGCCGACGAAGCCGGCCACCGTCTCGTCGGCGGGGTCGGCCAGGATCGCCGCGGGCGTGTCGTATTGCAGGATCCGGGACTTGTCACCGAGTACGGCGATGCGATCGCCGAGCTTGACCGCCTCGGTGAAATCGTGGGTGACGAAGACGATCGTCTTGCCGAGTTCGCCTTGCAGGCGCAGCAGCTCGTTCTGCAGCGAGCCGCGGGTGATCGGATCGACCGCGCCGAACGGCTCGTCCATCAGCAGCACGGGCGGGTCGGCCGCCAGTGCCCTGGCCACACCGACGCGCTGCTGCTGGCCGCCGGACAACCGGCGGGGATAGCGGTCGCGGAAGGTGTCCGGGTCGAGGCCGACCAGTTCCAGCATCTCGTCGACCCGTGCCGCGATGCGCCGCCGGTCCCAGCCGATCAGGCCCGGCACGGTCGCGACGTTCTTCGCGACGGTCAGATGCGGGAACAATCCCGCCTGCTGGATCGAATATCCGATGCCGCGGCGCAATCGGTCGGGATGGATCGTGGCCGCGTCGCGCCCATCGATCGTGATGGTGCCCGAGGTGGGCTCGATCAACCGGTTGATCATCCGCATGGTGGTGGTCTTGCCGCAGCCGGACGGTCCCACCAGGACCACGATCTCACCGGCCGGGATGGTGAGGGAGACGCTGTCCACGGCCGGATCACGCTGTCCCGGATAATGTTTGGTCACCGAATGCAGCACGATCTCGACGCCGGAGACGACGGATCTCGCGGAGCCATCGCGGGTTTCGGTCTCAGTCACGGATTCCCCTCGAGGTGGTGAGCCGTCCGATCAGGACGTAGATCGCGTCGAGTGCGAGTGCGAGCACGACGACGAGGAGCGTGCCGACCAGGGCCTGCGGCACCGCGTTCGGGCTGCCGAGGCGCGCGAGACCGGAGAAGATCAGGTTGCCGAGTCCGGGACCCTTGGCGTACGCGGCGAGGGCGAGAATTCCCATGATCAGTTGCGTGCTCACCCGCATTCCGGTCAGGATCGCCGGCCAGGCCAGCGGCAATTCGATCCGGGCGAGCACCCGGAGCCGGTTCATCCCGACTCCTCGGGCCGCATCGGTCACGGCCGGGTCCACCGAGGCGAGCCCGATGATGGTGTTGCGCAGAATCGGCAGCAGTGCGTACACGACGAGCGCGGTGATCGTCGGCGCGACACCCAGGCCGAGGATCGGGATCAGCAGGCCGAGCAGCGCGAACGACGGAACGGTGAGCACCGCGCCCGCCAGCGCGGAGGCGATCGAGGAGCCGAACGGGCTGCGATAGACCAGCACCCCGATCAGCACCGAGACCACCGTGGCCAGCAGCACCGATTGCACCACGGCCGAGACGTGCAGGTAGGAATCGACCAGCAACTGATGCCGCCGGTGCACGATGAATGTCCACAGCGTGTCCAGGGCGGTACCTCCCCATCGGCCGGCCTCTCGGGAGACTAGCGCGGTTTCGCCGGTGCCGTACACGATTTCGGCTCGTACGGGTTGCCTCCGGCTCGGTCACCGAGAACCGGACGGTGGCGCCCGGAACCGTCGCGCGCCTTCGCGCGTCGAATTCCATAGGCTCGACAACAGCATCACATAAATGAACGGGGGAGCGATGGCACAGCGGCCGGGATGGCGAGCAGGGCGGTGGATCGCACTCGCATTGGTGGTGCTCGGTGTGGTCGGCGCCGGGATCACCGGGGCCCTCTGGTGGCAGGACCGCGCTGACCGCCGAGCGGTCGTGGGCGAGCGTCTCACCGAGTTCCCCGCGCTGGACCGTTCGGCGCTCGACGCCACCCAGGCCGGAATCGTCGCGATCGCCGAGCGCGAGTTCGCCGATCCGGGCGCGGGCACGAAATACGCGGAAGGCGTCGAGGAGGCGTGGTGCGCCGATTTCGTCAGCTGGGTGCTGCGCGAAGCGGGTGTGGCGCTGGCCAACCCCAATTCGGGCTCCTGGCGGATTCCGGGTGTCTACACGTTGCAGGAGTACTACGAGAGCGTCGGCCGGTTCGAACCGATCGGCTCGGGCTATCGACCGCGGACCGGTGACGTGCTGCTGTACCGGGAGTCCAGTCCGTTCGGGCAGCACACGAACATCGTCCTGCGGGCCGATGGCGGGCAGGTGACCACGATCGGTGGCAACGAGTACGGCGGGATCCGGATCCACCGCTTCACCCTGGACGACGTGACGGGAGTGGTCGGTCTCGGGCGATTGTGAAGATCACTCCCGCGGAGCGGAATCTGTCCGATATGCGGGTGAAACGACGTGCCGGATGGTCCTACGATGGAGACGGCGGCGCCCGGCAGCGCCGCCGCCGGTCCCCGCCCTGCTTCCCCCTCATCGGCAGGACGGGGATCCCGGGCTGACCAGCGCGTTCCGGGGCGGGACAAGATCGGTCGCGTACCGTGTCGGGTGTCCATCGAGAGGTGAGGGTTCCGGAACTACTGATGCATCCGACCGACGAATCGAGTAGTGCGCCAGCCTGGATCGACTACGCCGAGTTCGGCGAGCGTTTCGTCACGCACGCCGTGAACGCCGCTCGCATCGAATCCGCCATCTCCGGTATGACTGGCCGCGGCTTGACCATCGGCCCGGTCTCGATCGGCCCGGCCGGACTCGCGGGTTTCGTCGCCGAGGGCAAGGTCGGCGCCCCGCGCGTCCTGCACAGCGGGCCCCCGGTGACCTTCGCCGTGACCGTCCCGGTGTCGCTCACCCTCAAAGTGCTGCTCGGTGGCCGGAAACTGCGGCTGGAGGCCAGGGTCGAGATCGATCTGACGCTGCACGCCCGCACCGCAGAGCCCGTGCTCATCGTCATCGACATCCCGCCGATCACCCAGCGTGACATCAGCTTCGTCCTGCGCGCCCAAGCGGTGGAGTCGGCGTGGGAATGGCTGCTCGACCCCATCGCGGGGGTGGTGCAGCGCGAGGTCGCGTCCCGGGTGAACGCCATGCTGGCCGATCCGCAGACCCGCCGGAACCTGGTGTTCGACGTCGAGGCCATGGTGGCCGGTAAACGTTCGCCGCACCGGGACCGTATCGCGTTCGACTGGATCGGTTACGACGAGTTCGGGCATCGGTTCTTCTCCCGCATCGTGACGCGCGAACGGGTCTCCGACGTGGTCGAACGGTTGGCGGGCAGGCCGATCGAAGTCGGGCCGCTGCGGACGGGGCCCCGCGCCACTGCCGTCGTGACCGTCCGGGGAGCGGTCCGCATGCCGCGGCTGGCGGACCGGTCGGCGGATCCGGTCGCGTTCGACCTGACGCTGCCGGTAAGCCTGGACATCACGGTGGACGTGCTGAAAGCCAATCGCTATCGCGCCGACGTCGAGGTGCCGTTGGCGCTCACCGCCCGCGCCGCCGACCCCTTGCGCGTGGTGATCGACGTGCCGCCGCCGAACCCCGCGGACATCCGGATGGAGTTCGCCGCGCAAGGTGCGCGGGCGGCCGCCCTCGGTGCGCTCGCCGGGATAAAGAAACAGGTCGTCGCACAGGTGGCGGCGGTGATCCGCAGAGAACTGGCCGATCCCGCGATGCGCACCATCGACGTGGCCGCGCGGATCGACGGCGTCGCCTGACCCGATCATCTGCGGCCCATGTGGCGAATGTGAAACGTGTTTCTCCTGGGTCTGGCGGTTCTGATGTGAATGTGGTGAAATGAGTTCACGTTCGAGGCTCCCGGCGCGCGGTGATTTGGGGAAGGTGCGCCGGGCACGCTGCTCTTCCAGGTCGGGATTGCGCGAAGGAGTCGACGATGCGTTCCGTTCCGGTGTCCCGGCGTGATCTGTTCGCCTACGCGGCCGCGGCGGCCGTGGTCGGCGTCACCGCGGCGGCAGCTCCCGCCGCCGCGCGGCCCTCGCTCGGCACCCTGATCGATTACGCGGGCGGCGTCCCCTCGGCCGCGGCGATCCGCGACGCCGGACATGTCGGCGTGATCCGTTACGTGTCCGACCGCAGGCCGGGCGCGGAGTGGATGGCGGGAAAACCGCTGCGATCCGCCGAAGTCGACGATCTCAAAGCGGCCGGTTTGCAGATCGTGTCGTGCTACCAGTTCGGCAAGGGCCCGACCGCGGACTGGCGCGGTGGGCTGGAAGCGGGCAAACGGCACGCCGAGCGCGGGCTAGCGTTGCACCGCGCCGCCGGTGGTCCGGACAACGTGCCCATCTACGCGTCCATCGACGACAACCCCTCCGCGGTCGACTTCGCCACCATGATCGCGCCGTACCTGCTGGGCTGGCAGGCCGTGCTCGGTCAGGAGAACACCGGCGTCTACGCGAACACCCCGACCATCGAGCTGGCCCGCACCGCCGGATTGGGCGCCTGGTACTGGCAGCACAACTGGGGCACACCCAAAGGCTTCGTGCACCCGGCCGCCCACCTGCACCAGTTCGAGATCGACAAGCAGTCCATCGACGGGGTGGGGATCGACGTGAACAACGTGCTCACACCCGAGTACGGGCAGTGGTGAAGCGACCGAGCTCCGCTACGTCTGGCAGTGGCTTATCGGGGTGACGCGCAGGTCGGGTTCGTCGTCCGGGACGACGCGCAGGGTGGGGCGGCTGTCCGGGGCTTCGTGGTTGCCGAGCCAGGAGAACAGCGACCACCGGGACAGGCCGGAGAACGCGGAACCGAGGCTGGCGAACGAGAACGAGGATATCGCCGACCCGACCGAGCCAACGGATCCGATCGACAGCACCGAACCCACGCTGCCGATGGACAGGACCGAGTAGGCCGACCCGATGGACAGGATCGACCCCTCGGAGCGGAAAGACAGGATCGAGCGATGCGAGCGTCTGCTGCGGATCGAATGTGCCGTGCGTATCGAATGATCGATGGTCGCCATACTTAGCGGTCTACCACAGTCCGGACGGCTCGTGGGGCGGCGCGGCGGATCCGTTCGAGGTTGTCGCGGGCTTCCCCGGAACGACCGCGGGCGGCGACCCCGATGGAGTCGCCGCCCTCGATCGAAAGCTCAGCCTACGGTGAAGAATCCGAGCGTCGGCAGGAACGAGCAGGTCCGCGCCTCGGCGTCACCGGACTTCGTGGTCAGCGAGCCGGAGACGACCGCGACGACGCGGCCGAAGCCCGTGTCGGCGATCGCCGACAGCGTGGCGGGGCCGTCCGGGTTGATCTTGGCCTCGTCGGTCAAAGGCAGGACGCCGGACTGACGGGTGTCCAGATTCAGCCACTGCACCGTCATCGGCGGATTCTGCACCGGCGTCGGCGACTTGGTGCCGAGGGCGGTGAAGACGAACCCGGTCTGACCGGCGCTCGGGCCGGGCGGCGGCAGCGTGGCCGGGCCGGGGACGGCCAGGGCGGTGCCCACCGAGTCGGCGCCCGGGCCGATGCAGCCCTTGCCGATGGTCGGGTAGAGGAACTGCGCGATCGCCGGGCCGTCCTGCGGCACCTCGGGACCACCGCCGCCGCTGCCGTCCAGGAACGTGATGATCCGTTCCAATGTCGACTTGATCTGCGGCGGCAGGTTCAAGGTGGCCAGCAGCTTGCGTGCCTGATCCAGGATGGCCGACTGCGGGCCGGCGATCCCGCCGGGGCCGGCGATATCCGCCGGGCCCGCGACGGCGCCGACGATTGCTGGGGCGAGCGCGGCCAGCGCATCCACCGGAACACCTTCGGGAACCATGGGAACGCTGTTCGTGAGCGCCGCCGGGGCGGTCGCGGGAGCCGCGATTGCTGTCGTCGGCGCGGCGAGCGTGGCGCTCGCCGCGATGGCGAGCGCGGACAATGCGATCCGCGATCCTCGGGTGCGAAGCACTGGTCTGGCCGTCCTTACCTCGGGTACATCTGGGTTCGATTGCTAAAAGCCATCGTTTCGGGGGTCACTCTAGGGACATTGCGGCTATGTGTACAGCCGCGGCGTCCGAAAGGCGCCGGGGACGATCAGTGTTAGCAGAACATACCGCGCCCTGATGTTACTGGTGTGAAAGTTGATGCAAATGTTACCGATGGTTCGAGGGTGGAGCCGACCGGAAGCGCGCTGCGGTTAATCTAATCGGTGCCGTCCGCGCTGTCGCCAGAACATCCAAGTCCGGGCGTGCCGAACCGACGCACCGCACTCGAGCCGAAAGCCAGCGATTTGAATCGTCACCTCCGATGGGCTTTGTCGGTGCTGGGCCTGTCCGTGCTGGCCCGGTTGCTCTGGATGCTGCTGTCTCCGAACGGGATGAACCTCGTCGACCTGCACGTCTACGTCGGTGGGTCGGCCGCGCTGCTGACCGATCAGCTCTACGACTTCACCTACGCGGAGAAGACCCCGGACTTCCCGCTGCCGTTCACCTATCCGCCGTTCGCTGCGCTGGTGTTCTTCCCGCTGCACTATCTGCCGTTCACCGTGGTCGCTGTGGCCTGGCTACTGGCCATCGCCGCGGCGCTGTACGCGGTGGTGCGCATCAGTCTCGAACTGATCTTCGGTGCGCAGCGGCTGCGGACGCCGCAGTGGCAGGCCGCGACCGTCGGCTGGACCGCGCTGGGGCTGTGGCTGGAACCGGTGCGAACCACGATGGACTACGGCCAGGTCAATGTCTTCCTGGTGCTGGGCGGGATGCTCGCGGTGCGCAGTTCGCGGTGGTGGATCTCCGGCGGACTGGTCGGCATCGTCGCTGGCATCAAGTTGACGCCCGCGATCACCGGCCTCTACTTCGTCGCGCGCGGGCGCTGGGCAACCGTCGTGTGGTCGGCGGTGGTCTTCGGCGCGACGGTGGGGCTGAGCTTCTTGATCGCACCCGCCGAGGCGCGCCGGTACTTCGGCACACTGCTCGGGGACGCCGACCGGATCGGCCCGGTGGGTTCGGTGTGGAATCAGTCGTTGCGCGGCACACTCAGCCGGATCCTCGGCTACGACGTGGAGTCCGGACCGTGGTGGATCGCTGCCGTGCTCGTGGTCGCGGTGCTGGCGTTGCTGGCTTGGCGCGCGCTCGGCCGCGACGACCGGCTCGGCACGCTGATCGTGGTGCAGCTGTTCGGGCTGATGGTCTCGCCGATCTCCTGGTCACATCACTGGGTGTGGCTGCTGCCCGCGGTGCTCTGGCTGGTCTACGGGCCGCTGCGCCGGGCGCCCGGCGCGCGGATCCTGGCGGGGTACTGGCTGGTGACGATGTTGGTCGGTGTGCCGTGGGTGCTGTCGTTCTTCCAGGATTCGATCTGGACCATCTCGCGCCCCGGGGTGCTCGCCTGGCTCGGCGCCGTCGACGTACTCGGCGTCGTGGTGTTCTACCTGTGGGTCATCCGCTTCGGGCCCCGGTATGCCGAATCGGGCGTGGATGAGGAAACGCGCGTGACAACCGAGGGCTCCGCGCGGACTACGTAGGCGCCACCGCGCGGTAGCGGCTCGGGCAAGACCCGTCCTCGACGCAACAATGAGCCGCGACTCCCGGTTTCGAGCGAAGCGAGACCGAGCATGTTCTGTTCGCGGCCCGGCTCGTGTCCGAGTGGCCGTCGCGTAGGCGACGAAGGAGCAAGCGGCGGTCGCTCGGACACGAGCCATCAAGGGGCCGTGAACACGCAGCGCCGCAGGCGCTGCAACTTCAGCAGAGCCGATCTATCTGGTGCGCCAGGGCGACGTCCAGCGCGGTCAGCCCGCCCGCCGAGTGGGTGGACAGGCTGAAGGTGACGTTGCGCCAGCGAATATCGATGTCCGGATGGTGGTCGGCCTCCTCCGCGACTTCGGCGACCCGGCGCACGAGGTCGATGCCCGCGGGAAAGGTGGGCGCCTCGACCGTGCGGACCAGTGCGTCGCCTGATCTGGTCCAGTCCGGCAGTTCGGTGAGGGCCTCGGCGATCTCGATATCGGAGAGCAGTGTCTGCTGGGCCATAACACTCCTTACTACTCGCCTCGGGCCGCCCCGGAAAGGTGGCGGCGATGGTCAGGCCGCGCGTGCCTGCTTGAGTGCCTTCTTCAGATCCTTGCCGGTGACTCCGGCCGCTTCGCACTTCTTCATCCGCATGATGACCACGGGGCACTTCAGGCAGCGCGTCTTCTTCCGACAGCACTTCTTCTTGGGTTTCAGGCTCGAAACCTTCTTTGCTTTGACCTTGCCCACGAGGGTTAGCGTACCCTAAGTGCAAAGCCTGAAACGTTGCCCGAACGGACTGCCGGTAGGGTGTAGCTGGCCGCTATGCCCGGTGAGTTTCGATTCTCCACCTGTCTGCAAGGAGCCCGGCGTGAGCGTCAGGACCCGGAGGCGGCAACCTGCGTAACCGCGCAGGGGTCCCGCTCTCGCAGGACACCGAGCACCATCGGCTCCCACACCGAAACAGCAGGAGGATTCAGGCGTGTCGTCTGCACGCGATTTTCGCAACGTCGCCATCGTGGCCCACGTCGACCACGGCAAGACGACCCTGGTCGACGCCATGCTGCGCCAGTCGGGCGCCTTCGCCGAGCGGGCCGAGCCCGTGGATCGAGTGATGGACTCCGGCGACCTGGAGCGCGAGAAGGGCATCACCATTCTCGCCAAGAACACGGCGGTGCACCGCCACCATCCGGACGGCTCGGTCACCGTCATCAATGTCATCGATACCCCGGGCCACGCCGACTTCGGTGGTGAGGTCGAGCGCGGCCTCTCCATGGTGGACGGTGTCGTGCTGCTGGTGGACGCCTCCGAGGGCCCGCTGCCGCAGACCCGGTTCGTGCTGCGCAAGGCGCTGGCCGCGTCGTTGCCGGTGATCCTGGTCGTGAACAAGACCGACCGCCCCGACGCCCGCATCGAGGAGGTCGTCGAGGAAAGTCACGACCTGTTGCTCGACTTGGCCTCCGATCTGGACGACGCCGCCGCCGAAGCCGCCGAGCTCGCGCTCGACCTTCCGGTGCTGTACGCCTCCGGGCGAGAGGGCAAGGCGTCCAGGGAACGTCCGGAGAACGGCAACGCCCCGGACGCGGAGAACCTCGACGCGCTGTTCGACGTGCTGCTGGAATACATTCCCGCACCGAAGGGCGATCCGGCCGCGCCGCTGCAGGCGCACGTCACCAACCTGGACGCCTCGGCATTCCTCGGTCGTCTCGCGCTGGTCCGCGTCCACAACGGCGAACTGCGCAAGGGGCAGAACGTCGCGTGGATGCACGCCGACGGCGTCAAGCAGGTGAAGATCACCGAGCTGCTGCAGACCATCGGCGTGGAGCGTCAGCCGGGTGAGGTCGCCGTGGCGGGCGACATCGTCGCCATCGCGGGTATCCCGGAGATCATGATCGGCGACACCCTCGCCGACATCGACGATCCGGTCGCGCTGCCGCGCATCACCGTCGACGAGCCCGCCATCTCGGTCACCATCGGCACCAACACCTCGCCGCTGGTCGGCCGGGTGCAGGGCCACAAGCTGACCGCCCGCATGGTGAAGGCGCGCCTGGACCAGGAGCTGGTCGGCAACGTGTCGCTGCGCGTGCTCGACATCGGCCGCCCGGACGCCTGGGAGGTGCAGGGCCGTGGTGAGCTGGCGCTGGCCATCCTGGTCGAGACCATGCGCCGCGAGGGCTTCGAGCTGACCGTCGGCAAGCCGCAGGTGGTCACCAAGCAGGTCGACGGCAAGGTGCACGAGCCGTACGAAGAGCTGACCATCGACTGCCCCGACGAGTACCTCGGCGCGATCACCCAGTTGCTGGCCGCCCGCAAGGGCAAGATGGTGCAGATGAGCAACCACGCCGCGGGTTGGGTGCGGATGGAGTTCATCGTTCCCTCGCGTGGCCTGATCGGCTTCCGCACCGACTTCCTCACCGAGACCCGCGGCACCGGCATCGCCAACGCGGTGTCGCACGGCTACGCGCCGTGGGCCGGCGAGATCCGGGCCAGGCACACCGGCTCGCTGGTCTCCGACCGGTCGGGTACGGTGACGCCGTTCGCCATGATTCAGCTCGCCGACCGCGGGCAGTTCTTCGTGGAGCCGGGCGCGGACACCTACGAGGGGCACGTCGTGGGAGTCAACCCGCGCGCGGAGGATCTCGACATCAACGTCACGCGGGAGAAGAAGCTGACCAACATGCGCAGCTCGACCGCGGACGTGTTCGAGACCCTGGCCAAGCCGCTGCAACTGGATCTCGAGAGCGCCATGGAGTTCTGCGCCGCCGACGAGTGCGTGGAGGTCACCCCGGAAGTGGTTCGGATCCGCAAGGTGGTCCTCGGGCAGAACGAACGTGCGCGGGAACTGTCCCGGCGCAAGGCGCGGGACCGCGCGGCGCTGTAATCAGCTCCGATGGAACGGGATTCGGTGTCCGTGGGGACGCCGGATCCCGTTCCGGTCGGGTGCGCGAGCCGGAAGGTGTTCGCGCTGGGGAGCCGCGGATTCGACTCGCGTACACCTGAGGATCGTCGGCAATTCATCCGTGATGCAATTCGGGGCGAGCGCGGCAATCGGAATATCCTCGATACGGCTTTGTGATGTGGTTTGCGGACCGGCTCCGATGCCGCATCTACCTTCCGAAGGACGTCGATTATTTCTACGGCATTCTCGGCCATTTCTCCTGCGCTGTGGGACCATGGAACGAAGTATTCGTATTCTCCGTGTAGGGAATCGCTGACCGGTGCGCGTGTTCTGCGTGGGGGCAGGTGAGAATTCGGGACGTGACTCGGATGTAGTAGAACGTTTGCGTCATCCACTGGAATCCGCAGACTTACGGCACGTTGATTCATCCCGACCTCCCGCTTGTGGTCACCCGGACGCTCGAGGAGATGCCTTCCTCGGCGACCGGAGGGCTTGACGTGCAGCTCTGCCAAGCATGCGCCTCGAGCGGGCGCACCGGATCATTGCTTCGCGTAGGCGGGTTTCTTCTCCCGGTCGGCGTTTGGGTGCGATTGTTCACGTGTGCGAACGAGTGAAATCAGCTCGTGCTTTCGCGAACGTAGACGATGGGCAGGAGAATTGTCGGAATTCAGTGCGCCAGTACAGCCTCGGATATTGCTCCGTAGCGGGTACGCCGAATATTTGCCGAGATTCGGCCCGGTATGGATGGGTCGTACCACCGGCGCTGCGGCGCACTCGTGTTTGCGCGTCCGCGAATATCCGATCGACCGCGTCGTTTCCCCGCTCGGCAGCAGGAATCTGGGAACGGCCTCGACCGTACGGTAGAGTTCGCGAGCGTGAAAGTGGGCGCAGGAAAACGCGCAGCGTGGCGCACGTTGTTGCCGGCCGTGGCAGTGCTGACCTTGATCAGCAGCTGTGCCGCGAATCCGCCGCCGCCCATCGAGAGCACCGACAGCCCGAAGACCACACCGGTCAAGCCCGCGGAGACGACCGTGGTCGTCGCCCTGGACACCATCGGTACCGCCTTCAATCCGCACCTGCGCTCGGACCAGTCCGCCGCCACCTCGGCGATCGCCTCCCTGGTGCTGCCGAGCCCGTTCCGGCCGGTACCCGATCCGGCGCGACCCGGCGCGACGGCATGGGTGCCGGATTCGTCGTTGCTGGTCTCCGCCGAAGTGACCGCGCAGGAACCGTTCACGATCACCTACAAGCTGCGCAACGAGGCGTCCTGGTCGGACGGAGCGCCGATCGCGGCCGAGGACTTCCGCTACCTGTGGCAGGAGATGATCTCCGAACCGGGAGTCGTCGATCCGGCCGGATACCGGATGATCTCGGATGTGAACTCCTCGGCGGGTGGCAAGACGGTCACCGTCGTGATGGCGCAGCCCTACCCCGGCTGGCGCGAGTTGTTCACCGATCTGCTGCCGTCCCATCTGCTCAAGGACGCGCCCGGCGGGTTCGCCAGGGGGATGAACGGCCAGGTCAACGGGGTCCGCGTGTCCGGCGGCCCGTTCGGGATCCGCTCGGCGGACCCGGGCCGTGACGAGATGCTGCTGGAACGCAACGACCGCTTCTGGGGCACACCGGCGATGCCGGGCCAGATCCTGCTGCGCCGCGGCGGCACGCCCGCGCAGCTGGCGGGCTCGCTGCGCACCGGAGACATCCAGATGGCGCTGGTCCACGGCGGCGTGGCGACCCAGGCGCAGTTGGGGGCGATTCCCTCCGTGCGGACCGCGATCATGCCGCAGTCGCGGGTGCTGCAAATGGCGCTCAACGGGCGCAAAGGCGAACTGAGCGATCCCAGGGTCCGTTCGGGTGTGCTGGCGCTGCTCGACCCCGCCCTGCTGGCGACGGTCGGCGCCCAGACCGGCAATTGGGTGGAACCGGCTCGCGCGCAGGTGCTCGCGCCGTCCGATCCCGGTTACGCGCCGACCGCTCCGCCGCGTCCGTCGGCGGAGGAGGCGTTCGCGCTGCTCGCCGCCGCGGGTTACGGCCGGGCGCCGGAGCCGCCGCCCGCGATCTCCCCGACCTCGCCCGCCCCGCAGCCGCGCACCCTCGGCAAGGACGGCAAGCCGCTGGCCGTGCGCATCGGCGCGGTGGATCGGGACGCCACCGCCTTGGCCGTGGCCAATACCGCTGCCGACCAGCTGCGCAGCGCGGGCATCGACGCCACCGTGCGCAGCGTCGCCGCCGACGAGCTCTACGGCAAGGAACTGATCGAGGGCACGGTCGACGCGATCGTCGGCTGGGAGGTGGCCGGATCCGATCCGGCCACCGTGCTGGCGTCCCGCTACGGATGCCCGCCGCCCGCGCTGCCGGGGGTCACCGGCCCGGCGCAGGCCATCGCCGAGGCGGCGCAACGCGCGCCGAGCAACCTGTCCGGGATATGTGATCCGGCGCTGCAACCCGCGATCGATGAGGCTCTGCGGGGCGGCGACGTGGGACGGGCGCTCGCCGAAGCGGAGCCCAAACTGTGGGCCATGGCGACGGTGCTGCCGATCGTGCAGGACAACGCCGTCGCGGCATCCGGTCCCCGGCTGGACGGCGCCTCGCTCAGCGGCGCGATCCAGGTCGGCATCTTCGGCGACGCGTCTATGTGGCGCAGGATTCCGTGACCGGGGGGACGGGCGGGCTGCTGCTGGTGCACGCCCACCCGGACGACGAGTCCATCACCACCGGAGGCACGATCGCGCATTACCGCCGTCGCGGCGTGCCGGTCACCGTGCTCACCTGCACGCTCGGCGAGGAGGGCGAGGTGATCGGCGACGAGTGGGCGCTGCTCGCCGCGCAGCACGCCGACCAGCTCGGCGGTTATCGCATCCTCGAGTTGACTCATGCGCTGGCAGCGTTGAACGCGGGCCCGCCGCGCTTCCTCGGCGGCGCGGGACGCTGGCGCGACTCCGGCATGGCGGGCACGCCCGCCGCGCACAAGCCCCGGGTATTCGTGCGCTCCGGGGACGAAGCGGTGCGGGCCCTCACCGACGCGGTGCTCGAGCTACGGCCGCGCGTCGTGGTCGGTTACGACCCGAACGGCGGCTACGGCCACCCGGACCACATCCGAGCACACGAGATCACCACGGCCGCCGTGCAGGTGGCGGCGGGGGAGGGCTGGGACACCCCGAAGTACTACTGGACCGTCACCGACGCCGACATGCTGCGCCTGCACACCGCCGCGCTGGCCCGGCGCACGGCCGCGGGCCTGCCCGGCGCGCTGCCACCGGGTTGGCGGCTGCCCGCCGAAGGCGAGCTCGCGAGCGTGCCCAGTGACGCGGTGACCACCACGATCGACGTGTCCGACGTGCTGACGGCCAAGCGCGCCGCGCTGCGGGCACACGCCACCCAGGTCACCGTCGCGCCGTCCGGCCGGGAATTCGCCCTGTCGAACAAAGTCGCCCAGCCGGTTCTGCCCGAAGAGCACTTCATCCTGGTGCGAGGGCGACGTGGTCCGCTCGGGCCGGACGGGCGGGAGCACGATCTGTTCGCCGGACTGGGGTGACCGGACTCCGCCGATGTCGTCGCCCGAGGGTTGCCATCCGGCGGTGCCCGCGCGGCGGGTACCGTTCGGCGTGATCTCGGGACATCGAAATGGAGGAACCGGCGTTTCATGACCGCGCGCGGCGACGAAACTCACCTCAGCATCGAGGACCACGGTTACCACAAGAGTCTGAAGCCGCGGCAGCTGCAGATGATCGCGATCGGCGGCGCCATCGGCACCGGCCTGTTCCTCGGCGCAGGCGGGCGGTTGGCCAGCGCCGGACCCGGATTGTTCCTGGTCTACGGCGTGTGCGGGTTCTTCGCGTTCCTGATCCTGCGCGCGCTCGGTGAACTCGTCCTGCACCGGCCCTCCTCGGGGTCGTTCGTCTCCTACGCGCGCGAGTTCTTCGGCGAGAAGGCCGCCTTCGTCGCGGGCTGGATGTACTTCCTGAACTGGTCGATGACCGGCATCGCCGACACCACCGCGATAGCGCAGTACTTCCACTACTGGTCCGGGTTCGCCGCCGTCCCGCAGTGGGTTCTCGCACTGGTCGCGCTGGTCCTCGTGCTGAGCGTCAACCTGATCTCGGTGAAGTGGTTCGGCGAGATGGAATTCTGGGCCGCGCTGGTGAAGGTGTTCGCGCTCAGCGCGTTCCTGATCGTCGGCACGATCTTCCTGCTCGGTCGCTTCACCGTGCACGGTGAAGCGACCGGCCCGAGCGTGGTCGCCGATCACGGCGGCCTGTTCCCGACCGGGATCATGCCGCTGGTCGTGGTGGTATCCGGTGTCGTCTTCGCCTACGCCGCAGTCGAATTGGTCGGCACCGCGGCGGGCGAGACGGAGCACCCGGAGAAGATCATGCCGCGGGCGATCAATTCGGTGATCGCCCGGATCGCCGTCTTCTACGTCGGTTCGCTGGTGCTGCTCGGGTTGTTGCTGCCGTACACGCGGTACACCGCCGACGAGAGCCCCTTCGTCACGTTCTTCACCATGCTCGGCGTTCCCGGGATCGGCAGCGTGATGAATCTCGTGGTGCTCACCGCGGCGTTCTCCAGCTTGAACGCCGGCCTGTACTCGACCGGCCGCATCCTGCGCTCGATGTCGATGAACGGCAGCGCGCCGAAATTCACCGGGGTGATGGGCGGCAACGGCGTCCCCTACGGCGGCATCCTGCTCACCAGCCTGATCGCGCTGGTCGGTATCGCGCTCAACGGCATCGTCCCGAATCGGGCGTTCGAGATCGTGCTGAACATGGCGTCGCTGGGCATCGTCGCCTCGTGGGCCACCATCGTGCTGTGCCAGCTGCAATTGTGGCGCTGGTCCACTCGGGGACGCATCGAGCGGCCCGCGTTCCGCATGTTCGGCGCGCCCTACACCGGCCTGCTCACGCTGGTGTTCCTGTTCTTCGTCGTCGTGCTCACCGGGTTCGACTATCCGGTGGGCACCTGGACCGTCGCGACCCTGGCCCTGATCGTCCCCGCGCTGATCGTCGGCTGGTTTGCCGCGCGTAAGCGGGTGCTGGCCATCGCGGCGGAGCGCGGCGGTCCGACCGGCGAGTTCCCGGTGGTCGCCGCGCTGCCTGCCGACCGGGAGAACTGATCATGCATCTCGTAGCGCCGGAATAGACTCGGCAGTATGTACAACTGGGAGCTCCAGAACGCGATCGCGGCGTTCGTCGAAAGCATGCGGCCGCACTGGCCCGAACAGCACGACATGTATATGACGGTGCTGTACGCGTTCGCCGATATGCAGAGCCACCTGTTGACCCTCCTCGGCTACCCGCCGGTGCCGTGACGACGAAGCTCGATGACCACGCGGGCGATCGGGCTCCTGTGGCAGCCGCGGATGCCCGCCGTCCCATGGGCGTCGTCGGTTCGGTGATCCTGGTGCTCCTGGTCCTGAACGCCCTGCTCACGCTGGCGCTCGAGGCGCTGTACTTGCCGACCTACCTGGGCTCCGTCGCCTTCCCCGCGTCCGCCGTGGTGGCGGGGGTGGTGAACGTGCTGCTCGTCGCGGGCGCGCGATCGGTCACCCGGCGTCCCGCCGTGCTGGGTCTTCCGGTGGTGGCTTGGGCGTTCGGCTTCCTGGTCTGCGCGAGCGCCGGTCCGGGCGGTGACATTCTGCTGGGCAGTGATTGGCGGACGGCGCTGTTGCTGTTCGGCGGGCTGCTGCCGCCGCTGGGGTACCTCTACATCCAGGCGAACGCGAGCCTCTTCCGGCATCACTGATCTCGGCGGCCGGATCGCCGAGTTCGCGTTGTCGGCCGACGTGCCGCAGGCGTCCGATGCCGTCGCTCGGCAACCGATCAGCGACACCCGCCCGGTGGGTCACCGCGCACCCGGTAGCCCCGGTGTGACCGCTTCGATGAGCCCCCACGCCTCGTCGGCGGGCAGGTCGACCACCGCGTAGCGCTTCTTGCCCGCCGCGGTGGCCGCGACCACCGTGGCGACTCCCGCACGCCGCTGGAAGAAGGTCCGGCGCACCGTCCAGCCGATCACGCCGGGGGCCTCCAGACAGTCGCGGTCCCGGTCCAGTGACCCGGACCGGGTGATCAGCCAGGCCGGGCCTGCGGCCGTACGGGGCAGTACCGCGTGGCCGAGGCCGCGATAGCGGTCCTCCGCGAGTGCGAGCGCGATCGGTAGCGCGAGGCCGGGCACCAGCCACCACCACGGTGAATAGTGCTCTCCGGCAAGGGAGAAGAAGACCGGTACCGCGGCGATCAGGACGACCGGCGCGAGCGCGCGGGTATGCCTGCGGCGCCGCGCGGCGGGCCCATGTGCGATAAGCGGAGCGCTGCCCGGCTCCGGGACGGTGTGCGAGTCCGATGCCCCCGCGCCGGTGGGCCTCGCGTCCGGACGGAGCGGAATGTCGTTGTCGTGCACCTCCTGCGGGGCCAGGAGATGACCGAGGGTGTGTTCGACGGCCTCGCGCGGGGCCTGCGGCAGGATCTTCTGGCGCGGCTTCTCCCCGGTCATGATCGCTTCGAGTTCGGCGCCGCCGGCAAGGCGCAGCAGCAAGGGTTCGTTGACCGTCGCCCCGCGCAGCCGCGCCCGGTCGAGCGTGATCTGACGGGTGGTGAACAGGCCGTGGCGCAGCTGCAAGGTCTTGCCGTCGTCGCGCACGCGCAACCCGAAATACGTGGTCAGATAGTGCGCGCACGCGGCACCGCTGACCACGAGGACGATGGCGCACAGCAGCGCCCCCGCGGCGAGCGCGAGAACGAGCACGCCGCCGTCTTCCACGTCGTGCACCGCGTCCGACCGGAACACGATCTCGCCGAGCCCGTACTGCAACGCGAAGCCGACGATCGGGGCGATGATCGCGAACCCGGTCAGCGACAGCGGGGCGTAGCGCACCCACGCCGGACTCCAGTGCCCGATCTCGCGCGCCCGCTTGCGCGGGGCGGCGAAGCCACCGGATTCGTTCTGCCCCGGCTCTTTCCGGTCCTCGGACTGCTCCGCCCGCGCGGCCGTGTGGGCGAGCAGCGCGGCCCGTAACGGCGGCACGACCCGTGTGTCCAGGGCGTCGAGCTTGAACTGCTCACCCGAATCGGCCTGCTGGCCGGTGCCGATCGCCAGCACCGCGAGTCCGAGAGCCCGGTGCAGCAGGTCGGCTTCGATATCCACCGAGCGGATGCGTGAGCGCGGCACCGACAGTTTCTTGCGTTGCAGCAGGCCGGTGCGCAGCTCGACGTGCGTCGGCCCGACCCGATACGTCGTGGTGAACCAGCGGGTCAGCGCGAACCCGACGATCAGCACGAGCGGAATGATGCTCCACACGTGGTTGCCGCTGCTGGTGCCGAGGATCACCGAACCGATCAGCACCGGAATGAACTTCACCACCTCGGTGATCGGGTGGACCAGCAGCATCCGCTTGTCCAGCCGCTGCCACGGCTGTTCGGCCTGCGCGGCGTCCACCGCCGGTGCGCCACTCATGTCGCGTCCCCGCGATGCTGGGCGGCGATCCTGGTCAGCCGCGTCACGGTTTCCTCGGCGACCGGCAGATCGAGCGCGCTGATCTGGACCGCCCCCGCGGAGGACGCGGTGGTCACGGTGACCGTCGCCAGTCCGAGCAGGCGCTCCAGCGGCCCACGTTCGGTGTCGACGGTCTGTACGCGCGAGATCGGCGCGACCCGGCTCTCCTGGGTGAGCCAGCCGACCCGGGTGTAAACCGCCTCGTCGGTGACCTCCCAGCGGTGCACGGCGTAGCGCCACCACGGGGCCACCCCGATGTTGAGCACGGCGGGCACGAGCGCGACCAGGAAGAAGCCGAGCTGCCATCCACGATGCGCGGAGTCGAGCAGCGACCACACCAGCAGAGCCGCGAACGGAATCACCCAGCCCAGCGCGGCCTGCGCGGTCCACAGGAGCCTCGCCTTGGGACTGGGGCGCCAGGCCGGATCGGCCATGATCGTGCGCGGCTGCGACATGCTGCCAATGTTTGCACGACCAGGTGTGCGCTGTCGTCGGCGAGCGTCGGCGGCGCGCGGCGGCGCCATCGAGCGGGTGGGCGGGAGACCGCTGACCTCCCGTAGGTGGACAAAGTCTTCTGCCGCAATGTATCCGGGTACAACGCGGTATGCGGCGCACCAGCCACGGCACGCTCACTCCTCACGGCACCGCGGAAGTCAGCGCACGGGACAGGGCGACACGGTGGTGCGCACGAGCCCACCGTCGAAGGATGAACGCGAGGCCGGTGCTGGGCAGTGCTATGGAATAGCCTCGGGCACCCCGCAGTTGTCAACGCTCAACGGCGCTCCACGTTCCTGCGTGGGCGCTGCGGCGGGTGGAGCCGTAGCCCCGGGTGGCTTGTCCGCTCCGCCGCAACCAGCACTGGAGGGAGACAGTTCCGGATGTGTAGCGCATGATCGAGGGCGTGACCGACCTACCGAACCCGAGCGTCCCGTCCGCGCCGCCCAGTCCATCGGCCATGCGCCGGGCGCTGCGCAGGGCCCGCGACGGTGTCACGTTGAACGTGGACGAGGCCGCGGTGCTGCTGCACGCGACCGGTGACGACCTCGCCGACCTCTGTCGCAGCGCCGCGCGGGTGCGCGACGCCGGGCTGGCATCGGCCGGGCGTCCGAAGACGATCAGTTATTCCCGCAACGTCTTCATCCCGCTGACCCGCCTGTGCCGGGACAAGTGCCACTACTGCACCTTCGTCACGGTGCCCGGCAAGCTGCGCGCCGAGGGCGAGGGCATGTTCCTCGAACCCGACGAGGTGCTCGACATCGCCCGCCGAGGTGCGGCGCTGGGCTGCAAGGAGGCGCTGTTCACGCTGGGTGACCGGCCCGAGGATCGCTGGCCCGAAGCCGCGCAGTGGCTGGACGAACGCGGCTACGACTCCACGCTGGACTACCTGCGCGCCGTGTCGATCATGGTGCTGGAGGAGACCGGCCTGCTGCCGCACCTGAACCCCGGCGTGATGTCCTGGGCGGAGATCGCGCGGCTCAAGCCGGTGGCGCAGTCCATGGGCATGATGCTGGAGACCACCTCCACCCGGCTGTTCACCGAAAAGGGCAACTGCCATTACGGCAGTCCGGACAAGGACCCGGCCGTGCGGCTGCGGGCCATCACCGACGCGGGCCGGCTCTCGGTGCCCTACACCACCGGCATCCTGGTCGGCATCGGCGAGACGATGGCGGAGCGCGCCGAGTCGATCATGGCGATCCGCAAGCAGCACAAGGCTTTCGGGCATATCCAGGAAGTCATCATCCAGAATTTCCGCGCCAAGGACGACACCGCGATGCGGGACGTGCCGGACGCGGGGCTGGAGGAATTCCTCGCCACCATCGCCGTCACCCGCGTGCTGCTCGGGCCCGACGTGCCGGTGCAAGCGCCGCCGAACCTGGTGTCGCACGAGGAGTGCCGCGCGCTGATCGAGGCGGGGATCGATGACTGGGGCGGCGTCTCGCCGGTGACGCCCGACCACGTGAATCCGGAGCGGCCGTGGCCGAACCTGGACACGTTGCGGGAGATCACCGAGGCGGCGGGCTACCAGTTGGTCGAGCGGACCTCCGCGCACCCGAAGTACGTGCGCGCGGGCAATCCGTGGGTCGATCCGCGCATCGGCGCGCACGTCGCGGCGCTCACCGACCCGGCGACGGGGCTGGCGAAGCCGGACGCGATCCCGGTCGGCCTGCCCTGGCAGGAACCCGAGGAGTCGTGGGAATCGGCCGGGCGCGTCGACCTCAACACCGCCATCGACACCGAGGGCCGCAACACCGAGGCCCGCAGCGACGCGGCGCTCGGGCAGGACCTCGTCGGCGCTTTCGGCGACTGGGAAACCATTCGCGAACAGGCGCGCGACCTCGCCGTCAGCACGCCGCAGCGGCTGGATGCCGACGTGCTCGCCGCGTTGCGCGCCGCCGAGCGCGATCCGGCCGGGCTCAGCGACGCCGAGTATCTCGCGCTGGCCACGGCGGACGGCGCGGACCTGGACGCGGTTGCCGCGCTGGCCGATCAGTTGCGCCGCGACACCGTCGGCGACGACGTCACCTACGTCGTGAACCGGAACATCAACTTCACCAATATCTGCTACACCGGGTGCCGCTTCTGCGCGTTCGCCCAGCGCAAGGGGGACGCGGACGCGTTCACGCTGAGCATGGACGAGGTCGCCGACCGGGCCTGGGAGGCGCATGTCGACGGCGCCACCGAGGTGTGCATGCAGGGCGGCATCGACCCCGACCTGCCGGTCACCGGGTACGCCGACCTGGTGCGGGCGGTCAAGCAGCGGGTGCCGTCGCTGCACGTGCACGCGTTCAGCCCGATGGAGATCGTGAACGGCGCCTCGCGCGGCGGTCAGAGCATCCGGGACTGGCTGGTCGCGCTGAAGGAAGCGGGTCTGGACACCATTCCGGGGACCGCCGCGGAGATCCTGGACGACGAGGTGCGCTGGGTGCTCACCAAGGGCAAACTGCCCACCTCGGCGTGGATCGAGGTGATCACCACGGCCCATCAGGTGGGCATCCGGTCCAGCTCGACCATGATGTACGGCCACGTGGACAATCCGAAGCACTGGGTCGGGCATCTGCGCGTGCTGCGCGGTATCCAGGACGAGACCGGCGGTTTCACCGAATTCGTGCTGCTGCCGTTCGTGCACCAGAGCGCGCCGCTGTACCTCGCGGGCGCCGCGCGGCCGGGGCCGACCAACCGGGACAACCGCGCCGCGCACGCGCTGGCCAGGATCATGCTGCACGGCCGGATCCACAACATCCAGACCAGCTGGGTCAAACTCGGTACCACTGGCACCCGGGTGATGCTCAACAGCGGCGCCAACGATCTCGGCGGTACGTTGATGGAGGAGACCATCTCCCGGATGGCGGGCTCGCAGCACGGCTCGGCGAAGACCGTCGCCGAACTGGTGGAGATCGCCGCGGGCATCGGGCGACCGGCCAGGGAGCGGACGACCACCTACGGTGTGCCGGAACGCAAGGTCTCGGCATTGCCGCTGACGGTGGGCTAGGAATCGGCCGACGGGCCACCCCGGAGTGCAGCGAACGAGTGATTCGTCGGTACATGGGTGACTCGCCGGGGACTCCGAAGCCGGAGCGGCCGTCGACGCAGGACCTGAACGCAACATCCCGTGCCACCCGACCGGTACGGCCGGAAGACCCGAATAGGCGGGACATACCACCGAAGTTAGGGCAGGCTGACCAGTAGTAACGTGGGGTGCCGGGATAGGGTTTCGCCGGGCGGACTATCCCGCAGGCGAGGACAGACTAGGAGAGCGGCAGTGCCGTACATCATCGCTGAACCGTGCGTTGACGTGAAGGACAAGGCATGCATCGAGGAATGCCCCGTGGACTGCATCTACGAGGGTGGCCGCATGCTGTACATCCATCCCGACGAGTGCGTGGACTGTGGTGCATGTGAGCCGGTGTGCCCGGTGGAGGCGATCTTCTACGAAGACGACACCCCGGACCAGTGGAGCGGATACGTGAACGCCAACGTCGATTTCTTCGATGAGCTGGGCTCGCCCGGCGGCGCCACCAAGGTCGGCAAGGTCGACTACGACCCGCCGTTCATCAAGGAACTGCCTCCGATGGCGAGTGAGTGAGACCTGAGGTGTCGCCGCGTGGCCGGGTCAGCAGCCTGCTACCCGATTTTCCCTGGGACACCATCGCTTCGGTGAAGGTGCGGGCGGCTGCCCATCCAGGCGGGATCGTCGATCTGTCGGTCGGCACTCCGGTCGACCCGGTCGACCCGCTGATCCGGACCGCGCTGAACTCCGTCGCCGCGGTGCCCGGCTACCCGACCACGCACGGCACCCCCGAACTCCGTGCGGCCGCGGTCGACGCGCTGAAGCGGCGCTACGGGATCACCGGACTCGAGCCCGCGGCCGTGCTGCCCGCCATCGGCACCAAAGAGCTGATCGCGGGACTGCCCCGGCTGCTCGGCCTCGGCGCGGGCGACTTGGTCGTCATCCCGGAGGTCGCGTATCCCACCTACGAGGTGGGCGCGCTGCTGGCGGGCGCGCAGGTGCTGCGCGCCGACGGACTCACCCGGCTCGGTCCGCAGACGCCCGCGCTGATCTACGTGAACTCGCCGTCCAACCCGACCGGCCGGGTACTCGGCGTCGAGCATCTGCGCAAGGTGGTCGCCTTCGCCCGGGAACGCGGCGCGATCGTCGCCTCCGACGAGTGCTACCTGGGACTGACCTGGGAGGGCCGCGCACTCTCCTTGCTCGACCCCGAGGTGTGCGACGGCGACCACACCAACCTGCTGGCCGTGCATTCGCTGTCGAAGACCTCCAACCTGGCCAGTTACCGCGCCGGGTTCGTGGCGGGCGATCCGGCGCTGGTCGCGGAGCTGCTCGAAGTGCGCAAGCACGCGGGCATGATGGTGCCGTTCCCGATCCAGGCCGCGATGACGGCCGCGCTCAGCGACGACGCGCACGAGGCGCGTCAGCGCGAGCGGTACCGGGCCCGCCGTGACGTGCTGCGAAAAGCGCTGGAAGCAGCGGGTTTCCGGGTCGATCACTCCGAGGCGGGCCTGTATCTGTGGTCCACGCGCGGCGAGCCGTGCCGGACCACCTTGGACTGGCTCGCCGACCGCGGCATCCTCGCCGCGCCCGGCGACTTCTACGGCCCCGGCGCGAGTGAGCACGTGCGGATCGCGCTGACCGCGACCGACGAGCGGATCGCCGCGGCGGCCGAACGACTGGCCGCGGGCTGACGCCGCCAGCGTTTTCCTGCTCCGTGCGAGCGCAGCAATTTCGATAGGGGCCGTTCCGGTCCCGGTGTGTCGGCGTCCACGCGCGCGGGGCAAGGCGAGCTAGCCTGAGGTATGGACGCTGTCACGGTTGTCCCCACGCCCGCCAACGAGCCGGTGCACTCCTACGCGCCCGGTAGCCCCGAACGTGAGTTATTGATCGGCAAACTCGCTGAGCTGTCCGCCGCGCCCGTCGACGTGCCGCTGGTGATCGGAGGCAAGCACCGCCCCGGCATCGGTGAACGGCACGATATCGTCGCACCGCACCGGCACCGGCAAGTGCTGGGGACCTATACCGACATCACCCAGTCGGAAGCGCACGGAGCCATCGATGCCGCGATGGCGGCCGCCCCGGGGTGGCGGGCACTGCCCTTCGAGGACCGCGCCGCGGTGCTGCTGCGCGCCGCCGACCTGCTGGCCGGGCCGTGGCGGGAGACTCTAGCGGCGGCCACCATGCTCGGGCAGTCGAAATCGGCCCAGCAGGCCGAAATCGACGCGCCGTGCGAGCTGGTCGACTTCTGGCGTTTCAACGTCGCGTTCGCGCGCGACATCCTGGCGCAACAGCCCGGGTCCAGTGCCGGGGTGTGGAACCGGATGGACTATCGGCCGCTGGAAGGGTTCGTCTACGCCATCACGCCGTTCAACTTCACCGCGATCGCCGGGAACCTGCCGACCGCGCCCGCGCTGATGGGCAACACGGTGGTGTGGAAACCCTCGCCGACGCAGACGTTGGCGGCGTTCCACACGATGCGGCTGCTGGAGGCGGCGGGCCTGCCGCCCGGCGTGATCAACATGGTCACCGGAAACGGCGTGCAGTTGTCGGAGGTGGCGCTGACCGATCCGCGGCTGGCGGGAATCCATTTCACCGGTTCCACCAAGACATTTCGGTATCTGTGGCAGCAGGTGGGCGCGAATGTCGACCGCTACCACGGTTATCCGCGCCTGGTGGGGGAGACGGGTGGCAAGGACTTCGTCGTCGCGCACTCCTCGGCCGACCCGGACGCGCTGCGCACCGCCCTGATTCGCGGAGCGTTCGAGTATCAGGGCCAGAAGTGCTCGGCGGCCTCGCGCGCCTACATCGCGCGGTCGGTCTGGCGCGCGATGGGCGACGAGTTCCTGCACGAGACCGGCGAGCTGAGCTACGGCGACGTCGCGGATCTGTCGAATTTCGGTGGGGCGTTGATCGATCGGCGCGCCTACGACAAGAACGTGACGGCCATCCGCCGCGCCGTGGAAGCGGGCATCGCCATCCCGGTCGGCGGAACCTACGACGACAGCGAAGGCTGGTTCGTCCGGCCCACCGTGTTCCTGGCGGACAACCCGCACGACGAATCGTTCGCCACCGAGTACTTCGGACCGATCCTGTCGGTGTACGTCTACGATGACACCGAACCCGGCTCCTACAGCGCGATACTCGCCGAAGTGGAGTCGGCGGCGCCCTACGCGCTCACCGGCGCGGTGTTCGCGCAGGACCGGTACGCGATCGAAGAGGCCGACGCCGCGCTGCGATTCGCGGCGGGCAACTTCTACGTCAACGACAAGCCCACCGGCGCGGTGGTGGGTCAGCAGCCCTTCGGCGGGGCGCGCGCCTCCGGCACCGACGACAAGGCGGGCTCGCCGTTGAACCTGCTGCGCTGGGTCGCGCCACGGACGATCAAGGAGACGTTCGTGCCTGCCGTGGATTACCGCTATCCGCACATGGGGAGCTGAGGCGCGCGGTTACACCAGCGGCTTCCCCTGCCGCAGCCGCCGGCGCAGGTCGTAGTGGTAGGCGTTGAGCGGGAACATCCGTGCCGATTTCGGCAGTCGCCGGTGCACGGCCCCGATGGCCCGCAGCAGCCGGTCCAGGCGCCGCTGGTCGCGGTCGGTCCAGGTCATGCCCATCTCATCCCGCAGGTGCTGCGGGAGCAGGCCGGTGACGATGAAGCGTTGCAGCCCGGCGAAGACCACCTGTACCGGTCGCGGCATCATCTTCAGGTCGATCAGGCCGTCGAAGTAGTCCCGCAGTTCGGGCTCGATGCCGTACTTCTTCAAGTTCTCGTCCCAATACCGCTGGAATGCCTCGCGATTCGCCGGCCACATCTCCGGCCGCATCTGCAAGGTGGTGCCCAGGCGCGCGGCGTAGTCGTAGAAGGCGTCGGCGGTGGCAGCGTCCATGGGGCCGTGCATCCGGGTGTAGAGGTCATCGATGCCCCAGTACAGGCAGGCCGCGACCCACAGCTGCAGGTTCGGGTCGAAAGCGTTGTATTTCACCGGGCTCGCCGCGGTGGAGCGCACCGACCGGTGCGACACGTTGACGGACTCGCGGTACGCCTCGCGCTCGGCATCCGACCCGAGCAACGCGACGGCGATATAGGTGAGTGTGGTGCGCAGCCGCTTGATCGGATGCAGCGTGACCTTGCCGCTGTCGACGGTGCTCTCCAGGACGCCGCGGCCGACCGGGCGCAAGCTCAGCTGCATGATGACATTGGCCGCGCCGCCGAGAAAGGCGGCGATGCCGTCCACGTACTCTTCGACCGTCTCCGGCGTGAGGACTCGGCTGGGGTCGGGCTCGTGCTCGGCGGTGCGCAGCGGCGCGGTCATCGTCGACCTCGTCTTTCGTGTCGGCCCGATCCGGGAAGTATCGGTCGATGAGAAGATTATGCCCCAACTTTCTCATCGACTCGCGGCTGGTGTCAATCATGCGAGAAGACGGTGACGGTGTGCGATGCTGAAAGTGTCATCGTTTCGATCTCGCGGATAGGGTTGGGTATGGCCAGGTTGACCAGGCTGCTGCCGCTGGTGCGCAGCGCTGCCCCCGAGGATCGCAACCAGGCGCGAGTGCTGGA
Source organism: Nocardia gamkensis NBRC 108242 (assembly GCF_001612985.1). Lineage (GTDB taxonomy): Bacteria > Actinomycetota > Actinomycetes > Mycobacteriales > Mycobacteriaceae > Nocardia > Nocardia gamkensis. The sequence goes on from NZ_BDBM01000033.1 coordinate 67,680, forward strand.
CGCGGCGCTGCTGGCGTTCCTCGACTTCGGTATCAAGCGGACCAGCATGGTCGAAGTCGCGCGCCGCGGGGGACTGTCGCTGGCCACGCTCTATCGCCGCTTCGCGAGCAAAACCGATCTGATCAGGGCCGTCGGGCTGCGGCAGACGCGCGATTTCATCGAGGAGGTCGACGCCGCGCTCCAGCGCCAGGTGGACCGGAACGCGAGCGCGGAAGATCAGATCGTCGAACTGTTCGCCGCGTTCATCAACGGCCTGCGCGGAAATCAGCTGATCCACCGGCTGCTGGCCACCGAACCCGAACTCGTGCTGCCCTACCTGACCACCCAGGGCGCTCCGGTCATCGAACTCGGGCGGGACTACCTGGCCGAATTCATCACCCGCTTGCAGCGCGAAGGCAAGCTGCCGGAATACGATCCGGAGCCGTTGGCCGAGATGATCGCCCGTACCGCGCTGTCACTGGCGCTGACGCCGCAGACCGTCATCCCGCTCGGTGACGACGCGTCGATCCGGCAGTTCGCGCGCGACCACGTGGTGGTGTCGTTCCGGGTGCGCTGACCGGCTCAGCGGTGCAGCGGGACCCCGGTGATCATCGCCCAGAGCGCGGCCGTCACGTCCGCGGTCTGCTCGGCCGAGGTACCGCGAGTGTGCGCGGTCACCGCGAAACCGGGGCCGTAGGAGGCCGAGGCGACCTCCGGCTCGCCGAGATCCGACCAGCCCCATTTCGTGCCGAGCACGAACGGCCACCGTGCGGTGCCCCAGTCCTGTTCGGTGCCGTCTTGGGCCGTCGATCCCGCCGCCGCCATCCATTCGAAGATCGGTGATCCGGGATCGGTGCGCAGTTTCGTGGCCAGGAAGTCGGAGACGTCGGCGGCGCTGGTCGTCCCCGCGCCCCAATTGGGTCCGGGCGTCGTCTCGGCCAGCCCGTATTCGGCGGCGATGGCGGCGATGGCCTGGGGATACTTGGCCTCCATCACGCTCGCCGCGCCGTCATCGGAATAGCGGATCATTTGCTCTCCTAGGAATCGATCCTCGGACGAGCCGTCGCCATGGCGCAGGGCGTAGTCGGCCAAGAAGAGTTTGGACAGCGACAGGCTGGAGCGCGACTCGTGTTCGTTCGCCGTGCCCCAGCCGATGCCCACCGAGGTGCGCACGGAAATCGCCGTGCGCGGCGGTACTACGGCCACCTCGGTCTCCGCGGTCTCGTCGGCGCAGGCTACCGGGGCGGACAGCGCCAGGAGCGCGCCGGCGACGAGCGCGGTCACGGTCAATCGGTAGCCCATCTTCTCCTCCTGGCTCGCGTCGCCGGACCGCCGATCGGGACAACACGATCGGATGTACGTGATGCGATTGCCCAGTAGTAGCTATACGAAACGGAGTTCGCCGTCAGACCAGGCGTACGCCTAGCCGACGCCGGACGCGCATATCGAGGAGATAGGCGTTCAGGGGAAACAGGCGGATCGGTCGCGGGAGCCGGGATTGCGTGGCCCCGACCGCGCGCAAGATGTGGGCGAGTGCGCGCTCGTCGCGGCCGGTCCAGGTCATCCCCATCTCGGCGCGCAGATGCTCGGGCAGCAGGCCGGTCACGAAGAAGCGATGCAGGCGCCCGAACGCCAGCTGCGCGGGCCGGGGCAGCATGCGCAGGTCGACGAGGTCGTCGAAATAGGCACGGACGACCGGGTCGATGCTGGTCTTCGCGAGATTCGTGGCCCAGTACTCCGCGAAGGCGTGCCGGTCGGCCGGCCACATCGATTCGGGCATCTGAAGGGTGGTGCCGAGCCGGGCGGCCAGATGGTAGAACGCGTCGGCCGTCGCCTCGTCCATCGGGCCGTGCATGCGCTCGTACAGATCCTGCGCTCCCCGATGCAGGCAGGCCGCGACCCAGAGTTGCAGAGCGGGGTCGAAGGCGTTGTAGCGCACCGGGCTCGACGCGGTCGAGTGGACCGGGCGGTGTGAGACGTCCACCGCCTCGCGATAGGCGGTGCGCTCCTCGTCCGTGCCGAGCATCGCCACCGAGAGGTAGGTCAGGGTGGTGCGCAGTCGTTTGATCGGATGCAACATCACGTTGCCGCTGTGCACGGTGCTCTCCAGTACGCCGTAGCCGACCGGCGGAGTGCTCAGCTGCATGATGACGTTCGCGACGCCGCCGAACAAGCCGGCTACGCCGTCGATGTATTGCCCGACGTCGAAGGCGTCCAGCGATTCGGGGGAACGCGTGGCGGGAAGTGGCCTGGTCATCGTCGACCTCGCAGTGCTGAGAAAGCTATGCAACAACGTTCTCACCACGTCAGCGGAAGTGTCAACCGTCACAGCCCGCACCGGTCGCCACGCGCCGCGGTGGACCCGGCGAAGTAGCGTGGGCGGATGTCGTTCGGTCCGCCGCTGCTGCTCAGTTCGCTGAACCCGCTCGCCGTCGCAGGCGGAGCGGACATCCCCGACGCCGTCACCATCGACGGGACCACCCTGTCCCGCAGTGATCTGCTGGGCGCGGCCACTTCGGTGGCCGAACGCGTCGCGCGCGCCGAGCGGGTGGCGGTGCTCGCAGGCCCCACGGTGGAGACCGTGCTCGCGGTGGTCGGCTGCCTCATCGCGGGTGTCACCGTGGTGCCCGTGCCGCCGGACTCCGGAACCGCGGAGCGCGCGCACATCCTGGCCGATTCGGGTGCTCAGGCGTGGCTGGGGAAAGCGCCGCAGGACGCGGAACTGCCCGTGGTGCCGGTGCGGCGGCACGCCAGGTCATGGCACACCTACCCCGAACCCGACCCGGCCGCTACGGCATTCGTGCTGTACACCTCGGGAACCACCGGTTTGCCCAAGGGCGTGATGCTCAGCAGGGGCGCGATCGCCGCCGGTCTTGACGCTCTCGCCGACGCATGGGCCTGGACCGTGAGCGACACACTGGTGCACGGACTTCCGCTGTTCCACGTGCACGGGCTGATCCTCGGCCTGCTCGGCCCGCTGCGCGTGGGCAGCCCGTTGGTCCACACCGGCAAGCCGACGCCGCAGGCGTACGCGGCGGCCGGAGGTTCGCTGTACTTCGGTGTGCCGACCGTGTGGTCGCGGGTGGTCGAGGACCCCGACTCGGCGAAGCGATTGTCCGGCGCGCGGCTGCTGGTCTCCGGTAGTGCGCCACTGCCAGTGCCGGTGTTCGAGCGACTGCGCGAGCTCACCGGGCACGCGCCGGTCGAGCGCTACGGCATGAGCGAGACCATGATCACGCTGTCCACCCGGGCCGACGGCGAGCGCAGGCCGGGATGGGTCGGCACGCCGGTGCGCGGCGTGCGCACCCGGCTGCGCGACGAGTCCGGCTCCCCGGTCCCGCACGACGGCGAGAGCATCGGCGGCCTTCAAGTGTCCGGGCCCATGCTCTTCGACGGTTATCTGAACCGACCGGAGGCGACCGCGCAGAGCTGGACCGAGGACGGATGGTTCCGGACCGGCGACGTCGCCGCGATCGACGCGGAGGGCTTCCACCGCATCGTCGGCCGGGAATCGGTGGACCTCATCAAATCCGGTGGCTACCGGGTCGGCGCCGGGGAGGTCGAGACGGTGCTGCTCGGCCATCCGGCGGTCGCGGAGGTCGCGGTGGTCGGCTTGCCCGACGACGACCTCGGTCAGCGCATCACCGCCTTCGTCGTGCTGCGCGATGCCGCGACCGAACGCGAACTGATCGACCATGTCGCCGGTGAACTCTCGGTGCACAAGCGTCCGCGCGAGATCCGCGTGGTCGACGCACTGCCGCGCAACGCGATGGGCAAGGTGCAGAAGAACAAGCTGGGTTGACCTCGAGTTCGGTAGAGGTTCTACGGTCGGCCCATGACTTCGACCCTGACCCCCGAACAGATCGACTACCTGCACACCCAGCGCCTGGGCCGGCTGGCCACCGTCCGGCCCGACGGCACCCCGCAGAACAACCCCGTCGGCTTCCGCTACAACGCCGACCTGGGCACCATCGACATCGCGGGCTGGAACATGGGTGCCTCGTGGAAATTCCGCAACCTCGCCACCAACGACCACGTCGCATTCGTCGTCGACGACGTCGCCTCGGTCCAGCCATGGCGGGTCCGCTGCCTCGAAATCCGCGGCACCGCCGAAGCGCTCACCGACGTCGACCCGTACATCTCCGGGGTCTCCCGCGAAATGATCCGCATCCATCCCCGACGCGTAATCGCCTTCGGGCTCTCGGGTGAGTCTCCCGACCCCGCCTGATCCGGCCGAGGCTGCACGAGTGGCACCTGATCGCGCCACTCGTGGCAGTTCTAGTCGTTGGCGTGGAGGTCGGCGTTGAGTTCGATGCCGGTGCCCTTGCGGGGGACCACCTCGACGGCGCCGGTGGTGGAATTGCGGCGGAACAGCAGGTTGTCGCGGCCGGCCAGGTCGGCCGCCTTGACGAGGGTGCCGTCGGGGGTGGTGACCTTGGTGCCCGCGGTCAGGTAGAGGCCCGCCTCGACCACGCAGTCGTTGCCGAGTGGGATACCGAGGCCGGAGTTCGCGCCGAGCAGCGAGCGCTCGCCGATGGAGATGACCTTGGTGCCACCGCCGGAGAGCGTGCCCATGGTGGACGCGCCGCCGCCGATGTCGGAGCCGTCGCCGACCACAACGCCCGCGGAGATGCGGCCCTCGATCATCGAGGCGCCGAGGGTGCCCGCGTTGAAGTTCACGAAGCCTTCGTGCATGACGGTGGTGCCGGAGGCCAGGTGCGCGCCGAGGCGGACGCGGTCGGCGTCGCCGATGCGGACGCCGGAGGGCAGCACGTAGTCGACCATGCGCGGGAACTTGTCCACGCTGTACACGGTGACCGGACCGCGGGCGCGCAGCTTGGCGCGGGTGGCCTCGAAGCCCTCCACCGCGGCGGGGCCGTGGTTGGTCCACACCACGTTGGTCAGCAGGCCGAACTGGCCGTCCAGACTCACCTCGTGCGGCTTGACCAGGCGGTGCGAGAGCAGGTGCAAGCGCAGGTAGACGTCGTGCGCGTCGACCGGGGCGGCGGACAGGTCGGCGATCGTGGTGCGCACCGCGATCACGTCGACCCCGCGGGCGTCGTCGAAGCCCAGCAGCGCCGCGTACTCGGCGGGCGCCTCGTCCAGCCGCTTGGTGCCGGTCTCGGCGAACTCGCCCAGCTGCGGGGCCGGGTACCACGTGTCCAGTACGGTCCCGTCCGCGGTCACATTGGCGATACCGACTGCTGCTGCTCCCTGGATGCTCACGGCCTAGAGGTTACCGACCCGCGCCGGACAACGGTGCGGCTGCTCCGGCGACCGCCGTCACCGCCGCGACCGCTCCCGGAAGAGGCGGCCGCGACCCGAGGCGGCATGCGGGCCGTGGCGGGTGAGCGGGTCGTAGGGTGAAGCGCGTGACCATCGACCTGCATGCCGACCCGATCGCACTGACCGCCGCACTCGTCGACATCCCGAGCGTCTCGCGCGACGAGGCGGCCATCACCGACGTGGTGGAGCGGGCGTTGCGTGAGCAGACGACGGGGTTCGAGATCCTCCGGCACGGAAACGTGGTGCTGGCGCGCACCCAGCGTGGGCTGCCCACCCGGGTGATCCTGGCCGGGCACCTGGACACCGTGCCGATCGCCGACAACGTGCCCGGCCGGTTCGAGGTGAGCCCGGTGGGTGAGCGGGTCCTCTACGGCTGCGGCTCGGTGGACATGAAGTCGGGCGACGCGGTCTTTCTGCACCTCGCCGCTACCGTCGCCGACCTGGTGCACGACCTGACCCTGATCTTCTACGACGGGGAGGAGATCGCCGCCGAGTTCAACGGGCTCGGGCACATCGAGCGCGATCTGCCCGACTGGCTCACCGGCGACCTCGCCGTCCTCGGCGAACCGTCCGGCGGCTGGATCGAGGCCGGTTGCCAGGGCGCGCTGCGCGCTCGGCTGCGCACCTCCGGCGTGCGCGCGCACGCGGCGCGGGCGTGGCTGGGCGACAACGCGATTCACCGGCTGGCCCCGATACTGCAGCGGCTGGCCGACTATCGCGCGCGGGAAGTGGACATCGACGGCTGCGTCTATCGCGAGGGCTTGTCCGCCGTGCAGGTCGAGGCCGGAGTCGCGGGCAATGTCGTGCCGGACGCCGCCGAGCTGGAGGTCAACTTCCGTTTCGCTCCCGACCGCACGATCGACCAAGCCGTCGAGCACGTGCGCGAGGTCTTCGCCGGACTCGAGCTGTCCTTCGAGGTGATCGACGCGGCGCCGGGCGCGCTGCCCGGCCTGACGGCGCCGGCGGCCAAGGACCTGATCGACTCGGTGCAGCGCCACGGCGGCGGCGGTGTCCGCGCGAAGTACGGCTGGACCGACGTCTCGCGTTTCGCGGCCCGCGGCATCCCCGCCGTCAACTTCGGTCCCGGCGATCCCAACCTCGCGCACAAGCGCGACGAGCACGTCCCCGTCCACCAGATCACCGCCGTCACCGCCATGTTGCGCAGCTACCTGAGCAGCGCACCGGACTGAACGCTCCGCGCGGGTCGTTCTCTGAAATCGGGTTTTCGGACCTGTCGTGTCGCTGCTCGCAGAGATCTACGGTGGAGATATGACCGCCTTGGAGTATCGGCATCTGCTGGTCGCGCGGGACGGCGACACTGTGCGCATCACCATGAACCGGCCGGAGCGGCGCAACGCGCTGTCGGGTGACCACCTGGCCGAACTGCTCGCCTCGTTCCGGGCCGCAGGGGAGACCGACGCCACCGGGATAGTGCTCGGGGCGCGCGGCCCGGTGTTCTGCGCGGGCCACGATTTCGCCGATGTCGCCGCGCGCGACTTGCTCGGCGTGCGGGAACTGCTCACGCTGTGCACCGAACTCATGTCGACCATCCAGTCGGTGCCGCAGGTGGTGATCGCCCGGGTACACGGTCTGGCCACGGCCGCAGGCTGCCAGCTGGTGGCCTCCTGCGATCTGGCCGTCGCCGCAGAATCCGCCGGTTTCGCGCTCCCCGGCGGCAAGGGTGGCTGGTTCTGCCACACCCCCGCGGTGCCGGTGGCCCGCGCCGTCGGACGTAAACGCCTGATGGAAATGGCCCTCACCGGCGACCCGATCGATGCCCGCACCGCCGAACAGTGGGGCCTTATCAACCGAGCGGTGCCGGACGCCGAGCTGGACACTGCCGTGGCTGCGTTGCTCGCCCGCGCCACCCGGGGCAGCCGGGCCAGCAAGGCACTCGGCAAACGCACTCTCTACAGCCAGCTCGACCGTCCCGAAGCGGACGCCTACACGCTCGCCCTGGAAGTCATGGCCGCCGCCGCTCAACTCCCCGGCGCCCGTGAAGGAATGGCGGCCTTCCTGGCGAAGCGCCCGCCCGCCTGGCCCGATTAGCGCAGGGAGCGCCTTTCCCCGGCGTCGGAATCGCGAGCGCCGCCGTCATCACGTACCCACCGAGGCCGGACGGAGAGTGACTCGGGCGAGGCGGGGCGGCGCGGCGGTTCGTGGAGTGGCCGACTCCTCCGCGGGCCGCGTCCGCGTCGAACGCCGCGATCCAGTGTCCGACCCGGCGTGATCCGTACCGTGACGTGCGCGCCGAACGCCGAGATTGCGGCCGCGTCTCGGCCGGCCTTCGCCCGGCTGAACGCCGGACGACTTCTCCCGTCCAGCCCCTGGGTCCGCCTTGCCGGACGGTAGCGTGGAACGCATGTCCACCGACGCCGCGGACCGTGAGGTCGCCCCCAAACCCAAGTCGACACCGAAATTCCGCGGCCCGATCATGTTTCGCCGCGAGCGGGCCGACGGCGTGGGCACCGCCGACCGGCACCTGCTGGACAAGCGTGGCGACACCGACTGGGTACACACCGATCCATGGCGCGTGCTGCGCATCCAAGCCGAGTTCGTCGAGGGCTTCGGCGCGCTCGCCGAGGTGCCGCGGGCGGTGACCGTCTTCGGTTCCGCGCGCACGTCCGCCGACCACCCGGAATACCAGGCAGGGCGGGCCATCGGCGCCGCGCTGGCGCGGGCCGGTTTCGCGGTGATCACCGGCGGCGGCCCCGGCGCGATGGAGGCGGCGAACCGGGGCGCCTGCGAGGCGGGCGGCTACTCGATCGGCCTCGGCATCGAGCTGCCGTTCGAGCAGAGCCTCAACGACTGGGTCGACCTGGGCATCAATTTCCGGTACTTCTTCGTCCGCAAGACGATGTTCGTGAAGTACTCGCAGGCGTTCATCTGCCTGCCCGGCGGTTTCGGCACGCTCGACGAGTTGTTCGAGGCGCTGACGCTGGTGCAGACGCACAAGATCACCCGGTTTCCCATCATCCTGTTCGGCACCAGGTACTGGGCGGGCCTGGTCGATTGGCTGCGCGATTCGCTCGGCGGTTCGGGCAAGATCGCCCCCGGCGACCTCGGTCTGCTGCACGTGACCGACAGCGTCGAGGAGGTCGTGCACATCATCCAGGCCGCCGCGGAGGCGGGTGGCGCCGAGGACGCGATCGGGACGGAGGATCAGTGGTGAGCGATCGGCCTTTCGCCGTCTGTGTCTACTGCTCGGCGAGCACCACCGACCAGGACTACCTCTCGCTTGCCGCCCGGGTGGGCACCGAGATCGCCCGGCGCGGTTGGCAACTGGTGTCCGGCGGCGGGCACGTCTCGATGATGGGCGCGGTCGCCACCGCGGCGCGCGCGGGCGGCGCGAACACCATCGGCGTGATCCCGAAACACCTGGTGCACCGGGAGGTCGCCGACGTCGACGCCGACGAGTTGGTGGTCACCGACACCATGCGCCAGCGCAAGCAGGTGATGGAGGACCGCGCCGACGCCTTCCTCACCCTGCCCGGCGGCATCGGCACGCTGGAGGAGTTCTTCGAGGCCTGGACCGGCGGGTATCTGGGACAGCACGAGAAGTCCGTTGTTGTGCTGGATCCCAATGGTTTCTTCCGCGGGTTGTTCTCCTGGCTGGACGAGTTGTACGAGCGGAAGTTCGTTCCCCAGACGGCATTGGACCGGATTACCGTGGTGACCGATCTCCCGTCCGCGTTCGCGGCACTGGAGGCGGCGCGGACCCAGTGAGGAGAGCTGAAGACGTGAGCACCGACGCCCGCTCGACGGTGAGTTTGTTCGACCTCGCCCGAAATCTTCCCGGGATGGCCCTTGACGCGCCGGGCATGCTCCGCAACGCGATGAGCATGCTGGTGACGGCGGATTCCGAGTCCTCGGTGGGGCTGTATTTCCAGCGCAACGCCCACCGGCATCCGGATCGGTTGTTCCTGCGGTTCGAGGGGGCGACCTTCACCTACGGTCAGGCCAACGCGCAGGTGAACCGGTATGCGAGCGTGCTCGCGGACCGGGGGGTGCGGCGCGGCGACGTGGTCGGCGTGCTGATGACCAACCGGCCGGAGACACTGTTCGTCGTGCTGGCCACGGTCAAGCTCGGTGCCACCGTGGGGTTGCTCAACCACCATCAGCGCGACAACGTGCTGGCGCACAGCTTCGGCCTGCTCGACAGCGTGCTGAACGTGGTGGGCGCGGAATGCGCCGACGCGATCGACTCGCTGCCCGAGCCACCCGCCGACGTCCTCGCCGCCGACGAACTCCACGAGGCGGCCCGTGACGCCGACGACGCCGATCCACCGAGTTGTGCGGAGATCACCGCGCGGGAGCGGGCGTTCCTCATCTTCACCTCCGGCACCACCGGACTGCCCAAGGCCAGCGTGATGACCCATCTGCGCTGGACCAAGAGCATGGCAGGCCTGGGCGGCCTGGGAATTCGCCTGCGCGGCAACGACACTCTGTACTGCTGCCTGCCGCTGTACCACAACAACGCGCTCACCGTCGCGTTGTCCGCGGTGCTGGCCTCCGGCGGCACACTCGCGCTCGGCCGTGGTTTCTCCGCGTCCCGGTTCTGGGACGAGGTCATCCGCGAGCAGGCCACGGCGTTCATCTACATCGGCGAGCTGTGCCGCTACCTGGTCAACCAGCCCGCCAAGCCGACCGATCGCCAGCACCTGGTCCGGCTCGCCGTCGGCAACGGGCTGCGTCCGGAACTGTGGGACGAGTTCAAATCCCGGTTCGGCATCGAACGGATCGTGGAGTTCTACGGCGCGAGCGAGGCGAACATCGCGTTCGTCAACGCCTTCGGCGTGGATCGCACGGCAGGTTTCGGTCCGCTGCCGTACGCCGTCGTGGAGTACGACGAGGAGACCGGGAAAGCCAAGCGGGACAACAAGGGCCGTTTGCGCCGGGTCGGCACCGGCGAGGTCGGGCTGCTGCTGGCCAAGGTGACCGACCGCTCGCCGTTCGACGGTTACACCGACAAGGACGCCACCGAGGCCAAGCTGGTGCGCGACGGCTTCCAGGCCGGGGACGTCTGGTTCGACACCGGCGACCTGGTCCGGGAGCAGGGCTGGCATCACATCGCGTTCGTCGACCGGCTCGGCGACACGTTCCGCTGGAAGGGCGAGAACGTGGCGACCACCGAGGTGGAGGGCGCGCTGAGCAAGGCGGAGCAGATCGCCCAAGCGGTGGTCTACGGCGTGGACATCCCCGGGACGGACGGCAAGGCGGGCATGGCCGCGGTGACGCTGCGTCCCGGCGCGGAATTCGACGGGGCGGCGGTGGCGAAGCTGGTCTACCAGCAATTGCCGGGGTATGCCGTGCCCCTGTTCATTCGTATCGTCCACGAACTGGAGCAGACCTCCACGTTCAAAAGCCGCAAGGTCGAACTGCGCAAGCAGGGGTATGCCCCGGACCCCGACAGCACGCTGTACGTCCTCGCGGGCCGCACCGAGGGCTATGTCCCCGCCTACGACGACTATGCCGCCGAGGTAGCGGCGGGACGGGCGCCCAAGAGCTGAGGGGCAAGATCAGCACGGCCTGAAGACCCGGAGTGACGGACTGGCTACAGTCGTTGACATGTTCAGCTCGACCGCGGCGCCGCTTCCCACGCTGTGCGGCAGGCCGGTGGCGACGGATCGAGCGCTGGTGATGGCGATCGTGAATCGCACGCCGGACTCGTTCTACGACCGCGGCGCCACGTTCACCGACGCGGCGGCGATGGAGGCCGTGGCGCGCGCGGTGGACGAGGGCGCCGACCTCGTCGACATCGGCGGGGTGAAAGCCGGGCCGGGCGATTCGGTGGACGCGGCCGAGGAGACGCGCCGGGTGGTGCCGTTCGTCGCGGCCATCCGCGCGAAGTACCCGCAGCTACTGATCAGCGTCGACACCTGGCGGGCCGAGGTGGCGCTGGCGGCGGTGGGCGAGGGGGCGGATCTGATCAACGACACCTGGGCGGGCGCCGATCCCGATCTCGTTTCGGTGGCCGCCGCGCACGGCGCCGGTGTGGTGTGCAGCCACACCGGTGGCGCGGTGCCGCGCACCCGGCCGCATCGGGTCCGCTACGCCGACGTGGTGAGTGAGGTCACCGAAACCGTGGTGCAGGCCGCGGAGAACGCGCTCGCGGCCGGGGTGCGCCGGGATTCGATTCTGATCGATCCGACGCACGATTTCGGCAAGAACACCTATCACGGGCTCGAACTGTTGCGCCGAGTCGACGTTCTTGTAAAAACCGGATGGCCACTCTTGATGGCGCTGAGCAACAAGGATTTCATCGGGGAGACTTTAGGTGTCGGTCTTTCCGAACGGCTGGAGGGCACATTGGCGGCAACAGCATGGTCGGCGGCGGCCGGCGCCCGAGTCTTCCGTGTCCACGAAGTCGCCGCGACCCGGCGGGTCGTGGACATGATCGCCGCGATCCAGGGCATCCGGCCCCCCGCACGAACCTTGCGAGGTCTGGCATGACATTTCAACACCGTGAGCCCGCCTGGGCGACGACCCATACCTGGGACACCCCGAACTGGCGAGTGGACGAACTCGTCCGCGCCAAAGCCGGGCGCACCGTGTCGGTGGTGCTGCCCGCGCTGAACGAAGAACGGACCGTGGCCGACGTGGTGGCCAGCATCCGGCCGCTGCTCGGCACGCTGGTCGACGAGCTGATCGTGCTGGACTCCGGGTCGACCGACGCCACCGCGGAGCGCGCCCGTGCGGCGGGCGCGGAGGTGATCAGCCGCGAGCAGGCGGTGCCGGAGCTCGAGCCGGTCCCGGGCAAGGGCGAGGTGCTGTGGCGCTCCCTGGCGGTGACCAGCGGTGATCTCATCGCTTTCGTCGACTCCGACCTGATCGACCCGGATCCCGCCTTCGTCCCGAAGTTGCTCGGTCCGTTGCTCACGGTCGGCGACATGCATCTGGCCAAGGCCTATTACCGCAGGCCGCTGCGACAAGGCGGCGCGGTGGACGCGGCCGGCGGTGGCCGTGTCACCGAACTGGTCGCCCGGCCGCTGCTGGCCGCGCTGCGACCGGAACTCTCCCAGGTTCTGCAGCCGCTCGGCGGTGAATACGCGGGCACCCGCGAACTGCTCACCTCGGTGCCGTTCGCGCCGGGCTACGGCGTCGAGATCGGGCTGCTGCTGGACACCTACGACCGGCTCGGCATGTCCGCGATCGGCCAGGTCAATTTGGGCGTGCGCACGCACCGCAACCGGCCGCTGGCCGACCTGGGGGTGATGAGCCGCCAGATTCTCGGCACCGTGCTCGGGCGCAGCGGCATCCAGGACTCGGGTGCGGCGCTGACCCAGTTCCCGCTGATCGGCGACGAGTTCACGGCGCACCGCACCGAGGTCTCCCTGATGGACCGCCCGCCGATGAACACCTTGCGGCCCGCGTGGGCGGCGGCCTGAACCGCTCCACCACCGTGGCGGCGCCGGGATACGGTCAGGCCCCTTCGGTGTGGGGGTCCCGCATGTATCCCGCTTCGATCAGGGTGCGGAAGGCCGCGAGTTTGTAGACGCACTCGGCCGGTTCACAGATCCGGTGGCGTTGCATGAGTTCGTGTGCCTCCGCCACGGTCAACGGCTCGACGGGCATCTGCTGCGGCCTGCCGATCGGGCAGGTCGGTAGCAGGCGCGCGGGCAGTTGTTCCGCGATCACGTGCTGGGCGACGCCGACCCGGCGCCGCCGGTTCGCCGGTCCGTACATCAGTCCGATGGTGGCGACCAGGCCGGCGGCGCCGGCGAGCGAGCAGAGGACGGCGATCTGGGTGGCGGTCACGGCGCTTTCTCCTCTCGGTGGGGCGGGCCGGGCAGAGCGTGGCGGGGCCGAAGCGCGAACGCACCGTCACCTACTCATAGTTAACTTTCAGCAAATTAAGTGTGAGCCGAGGCGGCGCGCCGTGCAAGAGGAAAAGTGGGACGCGCAACCGACGTGGTGTGCGGCTTTATGACCGGGTATGCCCGTTGGCCAGGTGCTCAACCGCCCCATAGACAACTTTGAGCAATCAGCGGTGAATGGGTCCGTCGATGCGGTCCAGCGGCAGAGCGGAGGCCCCACCGCGTTCGGCCAGGATCTGGGCGGCGATCGAGATCGCCGTCTCGTCCGGTGTTCGCGCGCCGAGATCGAGCCCGACCGGACTGCGCAGCCGGCCGAGCTGGTCGTCGGTGACACCCGCGGCCCGCAGGCGCTCGACGCGCTCGGCGTGCGTGCGGCGGGATCCGAGCGCGCCGACGAAGCCGATGCGCGGGCACGACAGCGCCGTCACCAGCATCGGCACATCGAATTTGGCGTCGTGGGTGAGCACGCAGACGACGGTGCGCTGGTCGATCCGCCCCGCCTCCTGTTCCTCGCCCAGATACCGGTGCGGCCAATCCACGACGACCTCGTGGGCGGCGGGAAATCTGGCGGCGGTGGCGAAGGTCTCGCGGGCGTCCACCACCGTCACCCGGTAGCCGAGTTGACGGCCGGTGCGGCTGAGCGCGCGCACGAAGTCGTTGGCGCCCGCCAGGATCATCCGCGCCGGAGCCGCGAAAACCTGGACGAACGTCCGAGGTCGTGGCGCGCCGTGTGCCGCGCACTCGTCGGCGCCCACCACCCCGCAGCGGCCCGCGGCCAGCAGCGCCCGCGCGTCGCGGTCGACGTCGTGCCACGGTTCGGTATCGGCGGTCGTCAGCAGCTTCCATTCCGGTGCGGCGTCCATGGTGGTCGCCGCGGCGACGGGGGAGCCGTCCTCGATCCGCTGCCGTAACGCGGTGAGCAGCGGGAGTCGTTCGGGTGCGACGCGCTCGACGAACACCTCGATCTCGCCGCCGCAGCTCAAGCCCACCGCCGGCCCGTCGGAGTCGGCATAGCCGAACCGGTCGGTCACCGCATGGCCGCTGCTCAGGACCTCCTGCGCCGACGCGACGACGGCCGCCTCGACGCAGCCACCGGACAGCGAGCCGTGTACGTCGCCGGAGCCGGTGACGAGCATCGCCGCTCCGAGTTCGCGAGGCCCGGCGCCGGTCGTGTCCACCACGCGAGCCAGCGCGACCGGCCCGAGCGGCAGCAGGGTGAGCAATTGCCCGAGTATCGCGCGCACCGGAATCCGGTCCTTTCGGCGAGCGGGTCCAGCGCATCGGGCCCGAGACAGCCGGCGAATATCCGCCGTACCGTAAGCCTAGTTACCGGAGACCTATCCGTCGCGGCGGCGACGATGCGGTAACAGCACCTGGTCCGCGCGTGCTTCGGGTCGGTCCTCGTCCTGATCCGCGGCCGCGTTCCGGGGATCGTCGTCGGGGCGGGGTCGCTCTTGTTCCGCGCGCTCGGTGTCGGGCCGATCGGCTCGCGGTTCCTCGCCCGCCGGGCCGTCCGCTTCGTGCGAGGTGGCCGACTCGTTCGCCAGCCGGGCTTGAAGGTCGGCGACGGTCACGTGAGCCTTCGCCCCCGCGGGCCGCAACAGGACACTGAGGATCAGGCCGAGCAGGCCCACCGCCAGGACGGCGCCGCCGATCAGCAGTAACGGATTCACGATTCCTCCTTGCCGGACACCTCAGGCGTCCGTTTCGCGGAGCTGTAGCTGGGACGGGACGGCGCCGGTCTCGAAGTACGCCGTGAAGATCTCGGCCGCCTGCTCGGCGGTGAACACCTCGTCCGGATAGACCCGCGGCGTGGGCACGCAGGCCGGGACGGGAACGTCCACCCGGGGCAGTCCGTGCCGCTGACCGGGTAAGCCCACGGTGAAGCGATGCGGCATGCCCTCGACGGTGGTGCGCACCTCGAGGGTGAGAGCGTCCGCCGAGCCGGTGCATTGCAGGTACTCCCGCCCGGGAGCGGAACTGATCGCCGGGTCGATGTCCGCGGGCCGCATCGGCTCGGCGAGCCGGGTCATGTTCACCGAGTAGCGGTGGAAGCCGTCCAGCCTGTCCAGCGGGCGCAGAAAGCTGTCGATGGGCTCATCCGGGCGGAGGAAGACTCGCAACCGGTCGCTGTAGGTCACCCGGTGGGTGGTCACCGCCGGATCGCCCGTCCGGGCGGGGGCCGCGGCGCCGTGCCGCGGGCGCCGCAGCACGGAGAGGAGGGACACGGAACTCGCAGACATCGACTTTCGATCACGCATCAGAGTTCACCTATCACATGCGGTTATCGTCCAGCTATTCAATCATCTCTGTATGAACGCGCTCGGACGAGGGTTGGTGACCTGTGCCACACGAGAGAATTGTGGCTGGCGTGATGCTCCTGAGTCGTTACGACCAGGTGATCGGTGGAATGGTTCGCGGCATGTGGGAGCGTCCACTCGATGTCCACCGTCCGGATTCCCGGCAGGGGATGCGCTCAACTACGATGTCCACATATTTGCTGAATGTCGTTGGGCGCGTGGAGCCGACGTGCGGGTGATCACCACCGCCGGTAGGGGCGGGTCCGACGCCGTTCTCCGGCAACGGAGGTCGAGCGAGGTATGTGAGTCAGCGGCGCACACCCGTTGCGGGCGACCTGTTTTCGGGGTCGTGGCGGTAGACCGGAGTGAGCAGGTCGGCTTCCAGGGGTTCACCCGTGGCACGGTCGAAGCGACAGGCGATCAGCACCGAGAACAGGTGATTGCTCGCTCGTTCGTGCAGCGTGGCCAGCCGGGTGGCGAGCAACCGGATGGCGCCGAGCGAGCCGGGGGGATGCATGCCGTCGATCATCAATACACTGCCCCGCCCGTCGGGCCGGGGAAGCCTGCCCAGGTAGGCGATGTCGTGCGGTTCCGGTCCGCCCGGCCGGTACACCCGCCGAGCCGCCCGGTCCTCGATTCCCCGGCGCGCGTCCCCCACTCTCGCCACCGCGCGGCGCAAGCGCGGATCGGCGGCCACCAACTGGCGCAGGCTCGGGGACAGTTCCGGACCGCCCAACACGATCAGGCCGTCACGCCGCAGGTCGATCGGGCGGCCCGGTAGGAAATGCTCGACCGCTACGCTGAAGCCGAGTTCGCGCAGGAGCTCGGCCAATCGCTGCGGTGCGGCGGGATCGGGCGCGCCGATCACGCGCCCGGCGCGCACCTCGGGGACGAGCACGGTGAGCGAACCGTGCCCGAAGAACAGTCCTTCCGGCGCGGGGCCCTGGGTACTCACCTGGTGGATGCGGGCCCGGGAAAGGCCCGCCGCCGCACCGATTCTGGCGAAGGTCCAGCCTTCGGCATGGAGCTCCCGGATCACGGCACGCCGAATCCTGGTCAGTTCGTTGATGGTCTGCTGGGCTGCCGCCACCCCGTCGGTGGCCGCTTTCAGTCGCTCGACCTTGTCCTCGATCGCGAACACGCGCGCCACGTCATCGGCCGACATGTGCGAAGTCTAGACAGCTGAACAGCGCTATGCGTCTAGTCTGCTTGACGAATCAGGTGGCGTCGGTGTCGATCGGCGGACGTTCGTTGCGCTCCAACGGCTTAGCCAACTTGGGCATCGGGTAGTCCGGCATCCCGCTGTTCGTGCTGTACAGGTCCTTCGGATCGGGCAGCGCGCTGTCGAAATCCTTGAACAGCGAATCGTCGCCGTTGAGAAGGTGTTTGGTCACCATCGCTCGCGGAGTCATACCGCGCAGTTCGTTCAGGTCGGCCAGCGGCTTGCGTAAATCGTCGAACTCCGGCCCGAGTTCCTGTCGCAACTGGGACGTGGCGCCGCTCGCGTAATCGCGCACCTGCCGCAGGCTGCGCGTGGTCCAGCGCACGGCACCGGGCAAGCGCTCCGGGCCGAGGATGACGAGGGCGGCGACGAGCAGGATGACCATCTCGCTCCAGCCGATGTTGCTGAACACGTAACCAGGCTACCCGGCGATCCGGCCGCCGGGTCAGTCGGATTCCAGCGTCACCGGCACGTCCACCTGCCTGCCATCGCGGATCAACTGCACGTTCACCGTTTCGCCGATCTTGCGCGACTGCACCGCGACGACCAGTTCGTCCGGACCGGTGACCTCTCGATCGCCGACCTTCACGATCACGTCACCCTCCACGATCCCGGCCTTCGCCGCGGGACCGCCCGCCACGACGTCCGCCACCGCCGCACCGCTCATGACCTCGTTGGCCACCTGCTTGGTGCGTGCGCTCAGGCCGATCGTCGGGTGGTGCACGACGCCGTCACGGATCAAGGTCTGGGCGACCTCGATCACCTTGTCCACCGGGATCGCGAAGCCGAGGCCGACCGAGCCGCCGGTCTCGCTGCGGATGGCGGTGTTGATGCCGATCACCCGGCCGTCCATGTCCACCAGCGCGCCGCCGGAGTTACCCGGGTTGATCGACGCGTCGGTCTGCACGGCGTCGATCACGGCCTTCGTGTCGCTGCCCTCGCCCTCCAGCTTCACCGGGCGGTGCAGGGCGCTGACGATGCCGGAGGTCACCGTCTTACTCAGGCCCAGCGGCGAACCGATGGCCAGCACATCGTCACCGACCTGGACGTTGCCGGATTTGCCGAGCTGGGCGACGGTGAGATTCTTCACATCGACCTTCAGCACGGCCAGGTCGGTCTTCGGGTCGCGGCCGACGATCTGGGCGGGCACCCTGGTGCCGTCGGAGAACTGCACCTGTATCGCGGACCGGTTGGACTTGTCCTGCGCGGCCATCGAGACGACGTGGTTGTTGGTGACCACATAGCCGCCGCCGTCGATCACCACGCCGGAGCCGGTGGCGCCGTTGTCGCCGACCGTCACCCGGATGGAGACGACCGAGGGCAGCACGGCGTTGGCGACCTGGGCGATCATGCCGTGCGGGCGGGTGCCGTCACCGGTCTGTTCGAGGGTCACCTTCCGCGACGTGAGCGTCGAGGCGGTTTCCGCGGTCAGCCGTCCGACCAGCCCACCGACCAGGCCGATGACGACCGCGACGAGCGCGAGCAGGGCCAGCGCCTTGGGCGCGACCCGGGAACCGAACAGCACTTCGCGGGCGCTGAGCTTCTCGGCCTGCGGCAGCGTCTGCGGCTTGGGAGTGGGCACCGCGGGGGCGCCCAGGCGTGCCACCGCTTCGGGATCACGCCACGGATCGGCCGGTCCGGCCACGGCCGACGGGCCGTCGGCGGCGTCGGGATCGCGCTGCAGGATCTCGGTGGAGCCTTCCGGGCGCCCGAAGGCCTCGGCCAGCACCGCGTCGGGCGGACGGTTCTGCAGTTCGGGACCGGTTTGCGGCGCCGAACCCGCCTTGCGCAGCGGCAGGGGCTCGGCGAACGAACCGGATAGGCCGGACGGCCTGCGGAAGGCACGTGCGGTATGCGTGTCGACATGGGGCCGGTAGACCGGGCGCGGACCGAGAACGGGTGCGTCCGGCGGACGGAGATTCCCGCGGTCGGCCGCCGAATCCGAGGTGTCGGCCGATCCGGAATTCGTCGATTCGGTGGTCACTCGGGAAACTCTACTTGCGCCACCACGTAGTCCACCGGGTCGCGGTGAACGAATCGGTCAGAAAGCCGAAAACCGCCTCGTTACGCCCGGACTGGCCGGAAGCCGACGAGGGCGCCCGGCCGCTGGACGCGCCGCCCGGCAGCTCCGCGAGCGGAATCCTGGTCAAGCTGTCGTGCAGGCCGGTCGGAATCGCGACCTGGCCCGCGTGCCGCAACGCGATGCGCGCCTGCTGCTGGGCATCGACCTCCGCCGCGCACTCCGGACACAGCGACAGGTGTTGAGCGGCACGCAGGTAGGCGTTCATCCGTAGCTCCCCGTCCACGTACGCCGCGACCGCCTCACTCGCCAGATGCTCGGTGGGGCGGAAACGGGGCGGACCGGACGTGCTGGAGTCGCCACTCATTCGGTGCTCACCCTTTCAACCGACATCGACCGAGGTTCGGGCGATGCCGGCGTCCGACGAATCACCCTAAGTTCGCTTCAGCGGCGAACCGCTGCTCACTTCCATTATGCGCAAGGTAGTCGCGCAGGGCTTGACGTCCACGATGGATCCGACTGCGCACAGTGCCCAGTTTCACGCCGAGCGTAGCGCCGATCTCCTCGTAGGACAGCCCCTCGATGTCACACAGCACCACGGCCGCGCGGAACTCCGGCGCGAGCGAATCCAGGGCCGATTGCAGGTCGGGATCCAGCCGGGCGTCGTGATACGCCTGCTCCGGCCCCGGGCCCTCGGCCGGCACCCGGTCGTAGTCCTCGGGCAGCGCTTCCATCCTGATCCGGTTGCGGCGGCGCACCATGTCCAGGAACAGGTTGGTGGTGATGCGGTGTAGCCACCCCTCGAAGGTGCCCGGCTGGTAGTTCGACAACGAACGGAACACCCGGATGAACGTCTCCTGTGTGAGGTCCTCCGCGTCCTGTGCGTCGCCGGAGAGGCGATAGGCCAACCGGTAGACCCGGTCGGCGTGCTCCCGGACCAGTTCGTCCCACGTCGGCATCGCCGAACGGTCACCGGTGGCATCGAAGGCAGCAGTCCCGCTCAGCTCGACCGCGTCCTCGACGGAGTCGGCTTCGACGGGCAGGATCTGCTCGGGCAGGGTGGCGTATTCGCGCGCCGCATCGACCATGTGGATGGGGCTACCTCCTACTAGGGACCGCAAACGTGGGGACTCGCTCCGGCCCGGGTCTTCGGACCGTCACGTACGGATACAACAGACAACCGGTATGTCGTTGTTCCCGCGTCCCGTGTTAATACACGGTCGGTTGCTCATACTCTTTCTGGTCCTGATATGGCCGGGATATGGAGATCCTGAGGGTCGCCTGAGAAAACCGGCGGCGGAAATGGCGGGCGGCGCGTGTTGTCCGGAACGCCGAGATCACCCGCCCGGCGTTAGCCTCATACCCGTGGCATCGAATCTGGAGCGGAATCTCGCCTACGTGGAGGAATCCGTCGTAGAGGACGAAATCCTCATCAGCGCGCGCGAACGGGCCACCGAACTCGGCGCTGTCCCCGTGCCGCCCTCGGTGGGGGCGCTGCTGAGCATGTACGCGCAGCTGCTCGGCGCGCGCGCGGTGGTCGAGGTCGGTACCGGCGCGGGCATCAGCGGATTGTGGCTGCTCGACGGCATGCGCGAGGACGGCACGCTGACCACCATCGATTCGGAGCCGGAACATCAGCGCGCGGCCAAGGAGGCGTTCCGCGCCGCCGACATCCCCCCGGCGCGCACCCGGCTGATCAACGGACGGGCGCTGGATGTGCTGCCCCGGCTGGCCGACGGCGCCTACGACCTGGTCTTCATCGACGCGGCGCCGCTCGAGCACCCGGAGTACGTCGCCCAAGCGGTGCGTCTGCTGCGCCAGGGCGGCGCCATTCTGCTGCACAACGCGCTGCTGGGCGGCCGCGTACCCGATCCCGCGCAACGGGATCCGGCCACTCAGGCGGTGCGCGCCGCCACCCGCGCCATCGCGGAGAACCCGGAACTCACCTGTGTACTGATTCCGGTCGGAGACGGATTGCTCTGTGCCTCACGGGGTTAGTGATTCGCGCGCGGTCTGATTCCTTCCCGGAATCCGGGGTATGCGCTGAGAAAGAACCCAGTGAGGAAAACAGTTATGCGTGAACTAACTCCCATCGAAGTAGCGGTCATGGGGGATGTCGTGACCGAACGGCGAACGAGTTGGCTACGGCCGACTCTGTTGGCCCTGCTGTTGGTGATTCTGGGAGCCGTGCTCGTGATGGTGGTGGTGAGCAACACCGATTTCGACACCGGCCCCGAGAAAACCACTCCGCCCCCTGGACCCTGCGAGCCGTTCTGCACCCAGAACGTCGCCCCGCCCGCACAGTAATATCTCCGTCGACGGCCGCTCTCGCTCCGGCCGAATAGGCTTGCCGCCGAAGTTTTTCCGGAATTTCAGGCCAGCGCGCCCTCTTCTCCTCGCGAACGCACAACCCACAGGTGATCGGCGGAGTTCGCGAAAAATCGACCGCATTGCCACGATTCGGCTCGAGCCGCAGCGCGACGCCGATGGCCGACCGATACTGGTGGAGGTCAGGTTCCTAACGGATCCGGAAGAGGTGCGACGTGGTGATGATGATGTTCCTTTGGGACGAAGACGAGCGTCGTCCCAAATCCATCCATTGGGGCCGGACCATGATCGCTTTCGGCGCGGTGCTTTTGTTCGCCGTGACGATGGTCTATTTGGTGTGCACCGCCGATTTCGGTGACGCCTCGAAATCGACCGTGCCGCGCACACCGGGGCCGTGCGCGCCGTTCTGTCTCGGCCCGCAGGCGCCCGAGCCGGGTGGACCCTAGTAACCGCTCGCTGCGGCTACACCCACACGCCTTTGCCGACCGTGACGACCCCGCCGTTGCTCACGGCGAAACGGCTGCGATCGCGCGCCAGGTCCACTCCGATGATCTCGCCTTCGCCGACGACCACGTTCTTGTCCAGAATGGCGTGCCGCACCACCGCACCGCGTCCGATCCGCACACCGGGCATGAGCACACACCCTTCGACGGTGGCGCCGTCGTCGACCATGACATTGGCGCTGAGCACGGAGTTGCGCACGGTGGCGGCGGACAGGATGCTGCCCGCGCCCACGATGCATTCCTGCGCCAGCCCGCCCTGGGCGAACTTGGCCGGCGGCAGGTTCTCGGCCGCCCCGCGGATGGGCCAGTGGCGGTTGTAGAGGTTGAACACCGGGTGCACCGACACCAGGTCCATGTGCGCGTCGTAGAACGCGTCGATGGTGCCGACATCGCGCCAGTAGCCGCGGTCACGGTCGGTGGCGCCGGGCACGTCGTTGTCGGCGAAGTCGTAGACGCTCGCCTGTCCGGCCGCGACGAGGGCCGGAATGATGTCGCCGCCCATGTCGTGGTCGGAGTCGGCGTTGTCCGCGTCCGCCCGGATCGAGTCGACCAGCACCTTGGTGGTGAAGACGTAGTTGCCCATGGACGCGAACGTGACGTTCGGATCGTCCGGGGTGCCGGGCGGATGCGCGGGTTTCTCCAGGAACTGCGTGATGCGGCCGGCCTCGTCACTGTCGATGCAGCCGAACGCGCTCGCCTCGCTGCGCGGCACCCGGATACCCGCCACGGTCACGCCGGCGCCGGAATCGATGTGGTGGCGCACCATCTGCTCCGGATCCATCCGGTAGACGTGATCGGCGCCGAAAACCGCGATGTATTCCGGGTCCTCGTCGTAGATCAGGTTCAGCGATTGCAGGATCGCGTCCGCGCTGCCGGTGTACCAGCGTGGTCCCAGCCGCTGCTGCGCGGGCACCGGTGTGATGTATTCGCCCGCGAAACCGGACAGCCGCCAGGTCTGCGAGATGTGCCGGTCGAGCGAGTGCGACTTGTACTGGGTGAGTACGCACAGCCGCAGGAAACCCGCGTTGACCAGGTTGCTGAGGACGAAGTCGATGAGGCGGTAGGCACCGCCGAACGGGACGGCTGGCTTGGCGCGGTCGGCCGTGAGTGGAAAGAGTCGCTTGCCCTCGCCACCGGCGAGCACGATCCCGAGTACGTGCGGCTGGCTCCTCACACCTGCCAAACTACCGGGTGGAACGCCCGTGAGTGGCCGCCGCGGACCCGAACGTCTACTTTGGATCGGTGAGTTTCGGCACGGATGGCGGGCGTTCGGCGGTGGATTCCGACGAGCGGGACCGGCTTCGCGTCGCGATGCTGACCCGCGAATATCCACCCGAGGTGTACGGCGGGGCGGGGGTGCACGTCACCCAGCTGACGGCGCATTTGCGTCACCTGTGCGAGGTGACCGTGCACTGTATGGGCGTCGAGCGCCCCGATGTCGTGGTCCATCAACCGGATCCGGCGCTCCACGCGGCCAACGCCGCGCTGCGGATGATGTCCGCCCAGCTACGGATGGCCGACGCCGTGGGCGAGGTGGACGTGGTGCACTCGCACACCTGGTACAGCGGCTTGGCCGGGCATCTGGCCGCGACCCTCTACGGCATCCCGCACGTGCTGACCGCGCATTCGCTGGAGCCGCGCAGGCCGTGGAAGGCCGAGCAGCTCGGCGGCGGCTACCGGCTGTCCTCCTGGTCGGAGCGCAACGCCGTCGAGCACGCCGACGCCGTCATCGCGGTGAGCGAGGGCATGCGCCGCGACGTGCTCGACGCCTACCCCGCCGTCGACCCGGCCCGGGTGCATGTGGTGCACAACGGCATCGACGGGACCGTCTGGCATCCCGGTCCGGCGACCGGTGACGAGCCGTCGGTGCTCGCCGAACTCGGCGTGCGTGCCGACCTTCCCATCGTCGCCTTCGTCGGCCGCATCACGCGCCAGAAGGGTGTCGGCCACCTGCTGGCCGCCGCCCGCGACTTCGATCCCGACATCCAGCTCGTGCTGTGCGCGGGCGCGCCGGACACGCCCGAGCTGGCGCAGGAGGTCACCGCGGCGGTGCACGAGCTGCGGCAGCGCCGCGGCAACGTGTTCTGGGTTCGCGAGATGTTGCCGACCGAGCAGATCCGGCAGATTCTCGCCGCCGCGTCGCTGTTCGTGTGCCCGTCGGTGTACGAGCCGCTCGGCATCGTCAACCTGGAGGCGATGGCCTGCGCGACCGCGGTGGTCGCCTCGGACGTCGGCGGCATCCCCGAGGTGGTCGACAGCCGCAACGGGCGGCTGGTGCACTACGACGCGGGTGCGGCCGGGGACTACGAACACGGGCTCGCCGCCGCCGTGAACGAGGTGGCCGGCGATCGAGAGCTGGCCGTCCGCCTCGGGGCCGCCGGGCGGGAGCGGGCGATCTCCGAATTCGACTGGTCGCGCATCGCGGCGCGCACGGTGGCGGTGTACGACGAGATCAGGAAGGGCTGAGCCGGGCGATCAGGCCGCCGGGCGGTAGGTGCCCACGACGACCGAAGCGGTCACCTCGACGGACTCCGGCAGCCGCGCCGGGTCCGCCGCTGCGACGGCGGCGTGGTGCGCGGAGGGACCCATCCCCACCACGTGCGCGACATCGGCTCTGGCGAGCGTCATCGGGTACTCCACCAGCGTCCGGTCGACCGGTTCGAAATGTCCCGCCATTGCGGCGTCGAGCCTGCGGTCCTTGTCGGGGTCGACCCGGACCATGTCCAGTGGCTCGATCAGCTCGCGAAGATGACGTTCGGTGGGTGTGGCGACGACGAAGCGGCCGTCCTCGGCGAGCACCCGGGCGATCTCGCCGGGATTGCGCGGGGCGAAGACGGAGAGTACGCAGGCCAGCGCACCGTCGCGGATCGGCAACCCGCGCCAGGCGTCGGCCAGCACCGCCGCGGCGCGTGGGTGGGCGCGGGCGCAGCGCCGGACGGCGGGTTTGGCCACGTCCAGTCCGATGCCGACGGCCGGGGGAGCGGCGTCGAGCGCCCGGGCGAGGTAGTAGCCGGTGCCCGCGCCGATCTCCAGTACCGGGCCGTTTGTCCGGCGCGTCGTGACGGCGTGCGTCACCGCGTCGGCGATCGGCGCGAAGTGCCCTCCGCTCTGGAAAGCGGCACGAGCGTCGAGCATGGCCGCGGTGTCCCCGGTCATCTTGGTCGACGCACCGGTCAGCAAACTGACGTAGCCCTGTTTGGCGACGTCGAAGCTGTGGCCGCGACCGCAGCGCAGTGCTCGATCCCGCGGTTCGAGCCCGAGCGGCGCGGCGTCCTGGTGCGCCCGAATGCATTCCGGGCAGGCCAGGACGCCGGCCGCGTCGGCGAGGGCCGAGTGCTCAGCCGGGCCCACTCAGCTCGTGACGCTCTTCAGTTCGTCACCGAGCGCCGCTGCCTCGTCCGGCGTGAGTTCGACGACCAGACGCCCGCCACCCTCGAGTGGAACCCGCATAACGATTCCACGCCCTTCTTTGGTTGCCTCGAGGGGACCGTCCCCGGTGCGGGGCTTCATGGCCGCCATCCTCTGCTCCCTCCAGATCTGCGCGGTCTGCTGCGCACTTTCTTGGAACTCCAGTTGTCACCAACCAGTGAGCTCGCCGGCGTTTGGCGAGCTACACCCGTCCCATTCTTCCCTATCGCGGATGTGGACGGATAGCTGAGTTCAAAAAGTGACCGGTCGGCCCGTGCCGGGCCGGTCGTTGCCCACCCAGCAATCGGCCAGGTGGTCATCCACCATCCCGGTCGCCTGCATCAGGGCGTACGCCGTGGTCGGTCCGACGAACCGGAATCCGCGCCGTTTCAATTCTTTTGCCAGCGCGATGGATTCGGGTGTGGTCGCGGGCACGTCGGCGCCGCGGCGCGGGCGAGGGCGCGGCGGTGGGGCGAACGACCAGAGCAACTCGTCCAGGCCGATGTCGAGGTCGCGGGCAACCCGGGCGTTGGCGATGGCCGCGTCGATCTTGCTGCGGTTGCGGACGATGCCCGCGTCGGCCATCAGCCGGGCGACGTCGTCGTCGCCGAACTCCGCGACGCGCTCGATGGCGAACCCGGCGAACGCCGCACGAAAGGCCGGGCGTTTGCGCAGGATGGTCAGCCAGGACAAGCCGGATTGAAACGCCTCCAGGCAGAGCCGCTCGAACAAGGCGTCGTCGCCGTGCAGAGGCTTGCCCCACTCGTGGTCGTGATAGTCCCGATAGAGCTGGGACTCCAGCGGCCAGGCACAGCGAACCAGCCCGTCGTCGGCCAGGGCGCTCACTTCGACTCCGGCGCGATCGGCGTCTGCCACCGCGCGGCCTGTGCTTCGGCCAGCTGGTGCTGGAGCTCATCGATCCGCGCGGCCAGCCGGGTCAGCGCCCAATCCACCTCGCCGGCTTTGTAGCCGCGCACCACCTGCTGGAAGCGCAACGCGCGCACGTCCGCCCCGGTGATCCCTTCCACCGGCAGCACGGTGGCCGTCGTCCCCTCCGGCAGCGGCCCCAGCTCCTCCGACCGCCCGAACACCGCACTGGCCAGTAAGAACAGCACCGCGGCGACCAAGCCGACGATCAGTACGTACAACAGCATGGTGAGCATGAGGTGAGCTTATTAGGGCACACCGACAGGCGGTCTCGCGCGTCGTGCTCGCTACAGATGCCGGGTGGTGTCGATGCCAAGGGACATGCCCGCGAGGCCGCGGCGGCGGACGGCGAGCTTGTCCGCCACCTCCAGCAGAGCCTTGGCGGCGGGGTTCTCCGGATCGCGCAGCACGATCGGGGTGCCCTCGTCGCCCGCTTCCCGCAGCGCCTGTTCGATGGGGATCTGACCGAGCAGCGGCACGGTCGCACCCACCGCGCGGGTGAGCCGGTCGGCGACGGCCTGGCCGCCGCCGGAGCCGTACAGGTCCATCCGGGTGCCGTCCGGCAGGTCGAGCCAGGACATGTTCTCCACCACGCCAGCGATGCGCTGGCGTGTTTGCAGCGCGATCGCGCCCGCCCGCTCGGCCACCTCGGCGGCGGCCGGCTGCGGGGTGGTGACGACCAGGATCTCGGCACCCGGGATCAGCTGCGCGATGGAGATGGCGACGTCGCCCGTGCCGGGCGGCAGGTCGAGCAGCAGGATGTCGAGGTCACCCCAGAACACGTCGGCGAGGAACTGCTGCAACGCCCGGTGCAGCATCGGGCCGCGCCACACCACGGGCGTGTTGCCCTGCGTGAACTGGGCGATCGAGATCATTTTCACGTCGTGCGCGACCGGCGGCATGATCATCCGCTCGACCTGGGTGGGCCTGGCATCGGTGCCGAGCATGCGCGGGACGGAATGACCGTAGATGTCCGCGTCCAGCACGCCGACCGACAGACCGCGCGCGGCCATGGCGGCGGCCAGGTTCACCGTGACGCTGGACTTACCGACGCCGCCCTTCCCGGAGGCGACCGCGTAGACGCGGGTCATCGAGCCGGGCTGGGCGAACGGGATGACCGGATCGGCCGAGTCGCCGCGCAACTGCTTGCGCAGTGCGGTGCGCTGCTCGTCGTCCATCACGTCGAGCTCGACGGAGATGGCGCCCACACCGGGCACGTCGGCGATGGCCTTGGTGACCCGCTGCTGGATCTCCGTCCGCAGGGGGCAGCCCGCCGTCGTCAGGTAGATCTCCACGTGGACATCGCTGCCGGCGCCGATGACGACGCTTTTCACCATGCCCAGTTCGGTGATCGGCTTGCGGATCTCCGGGTCGTCGACCTTTGCGAGGGCACCCCGCACGTCCGATTCCGTAACTACTGGCATGGCAGGAATTTTAGGCGTGTCAAATTTTCGGCAGATCCGCGGGCCGGGGTGCGACCCCCGAGCTGTAGGAGGTCTCCCAGGCCATGACGTTCGCCACATAGGCCATGGAGTGGTTGTAGCGCAGGATCGCTTTGGACTGTTGTGCCAGGTCACGCATGTTCAGGCCGCCTTCGCACAGGTACTTCCCGGCGGTCAGGGCGGCGTCGAACAGATTCTGCGGATCGGCGATGCCGTCGCCGTTGCCGTCGCCCGCGTAACGCTTCCAGGTGTCGGGCAGGAACTGCATCGGACCGATCGCGCGGTCGTAGCCGTCCAGGCCGTCCAGCGCGCCGTTGTCGGAGTCGCGAACGACGTGGTTGCCGGTGAGCGAGCCGTCCAGCACGGGGCCGTAGACGGGGCTGAGCGGGTTGCCGTCGGCATCGGCCTTGCCGCCGAAGGCGTGGGTGGACTCGACCCGGCCGATGCCGGCCAGCAGCGACCACGGCATGCCGCACACGGGGTTCTCGGCGGCCAGCACTCGTTCCGCGTTCTGATAGGCCGCGACGGCCACGCCGGGGACGCCCAGCGGCCCGGCGGGCATCGCGGCGGGTTGCCGCCCACTGGGCAGCGCAACGGTTTTCACCACGGGTGTCGCGGTGGGCGCGGCCTTGGCCATTGCGTGCGCGAGGAATTCGGTGCCTGCGACGGGCTCGACGGCCGACTGCGGCCGGGCGCCCTGCACGTCCTGATCATCCGGCGTCTGAACCGAGGCCGCCAGCGGGACGGCGTCGCCGACCTCGGAGGCGGCGGTGACGGAGACGAGCCCAGCGGGAACCAATCCGGTCAACGCGATGACGGAACCGCGTCTGACGGTGGCAGGCGGTTGTTTTCGATGACGCCCCACGGTGTGGTGACCCTCCCATGACTCGCTGTGAGCCCTTTGTTACGGACCGAGGGAGAGGCTACCGCATCCGAGATCTTTTTGTTACTGCTTCGTGATCTGATACGGAGTTTGAATCACTGCTGTGGCGCGACCGGTGGCGCGGGCAGGGGGATGACGATGCCGAACGGCAGGGTGATTCCCGGCGGCGGCGTAGGTGCGGCTTCGGCGCTGGGCGCCGGTTCGGCTTCCGGCGCCGAGGCGGGCGGGGTGGTGGTAGCGGGTTCGGTGTCGCCGCGCGGCGCGTTGTCGGGGACGGGCAGGTCACCGGGGATCGGCGCGGATTCGGTGGTGGCCAGCGTGGTATCGGGCTGAACGCATCCGGCGGCTGCCCGGTCCGGGGCGCCGGGCTGCCCGAGGGCTCCGGCGTCGGCGGGCATGCCCGTCACGGCGGGATCGGCCGGGCCCGCGGGGGCGGCGGGGTCGCGGGGTGCGGCCGCCGCGCCGCCGTAGGGCTGCTGCGGTGCGAGCGGTACGCGTGCGGTCCCGGGTAGGTCCGGGAACGGCATCGGGGCGGGCACCGATTGCCCCGCACACGGATTCACCGGCGCCGGCGGCGGGCAGAAGATCCCGCAGGGAATGGGCGGCAGACCCGGGATCGTGATCATCACCTGGGTCGGCTGCTGTCGCGGCCGCGGGGCGGGAGCCTGGCCCGCCGCCCGGGCCTGTTCGCCCGGATCGGTGGTCGGGGTGGTCGTGCGCACCGCGGACATCTCCGAACCCGGCGACAATGCGCCCGGCGGCA
>NZ_BDBM01000034.1 GCF_001612985.1 Nocardia gamkensis NBRC 108242
CCCGAAACTGTCGGGAGGGGCCGATAGGGTGTACGGCGTGGCGGGAGTCTTCGATCGATTGGTCGGCCAGGAGGCGGTCGAGTCCGAGTTGACGGCTGCCGCCGTAGCCGCGCGCGGGGGAGCGGTCGAAGGCGCGATGACGCATTCGTGGTTGTTCACCGGCCCGCCCGGCTCGGGCAGATCCGTCGCGGCGGTGTGCTTCGCGGCGGCGTTGCAGTGCACCGACTCGGGGACGCCCGGGTGCGGCAGGTGTCACGCCTGCACCACGACCATGGCGGGCACGCACGGCGATGTGCGCCGGGTGGTGCCCGAGGGCCTGAGCATCAGCACCAAGGAGATGCGCGAGATCGTGCAGGTGGCCTCGCGCAGGCCGAGTAC
The DNA here is from genome assembly GCF_001612985.1 of Nocardia gamkensis NBRC 108242. Lineage (GTDB taxonomy): Bacteria > Actinomycetota > Actinomycetes > Mycobacteriales > Mycobacteriaceae > Nocardia > Nocardia gamkensis. The sequence goes on from NZ_BDBM01000034.1 coordinate 379, forward strand.
CGGGCGCTGGCAGGTGGTGGTCATCGAAGACGCCGACCGATTGACCGAGGCGGCCGGAAACGTGCTGCTCAAGGTCGTCGAGGAGCCGCCGGAACGGACGGTGTTCCTGCTGTGCGCCCCCTCGGTCGACCCGGAGGACATCTCGATCACACTGCGCTCCCGCTGCCGGCACGTGCACCTGGTGACGCCATCGGTGCCCGCCATCGCGCGGGTGCTGCGGGAACGCGACAACCTCGACGAGAGGACCGCGAACTGGGCCGCCTCCATCAGCGGCGGCCATGTCGGCCGTGCCCGTAGGCTCGCCACCGACGAAGAGGCGCGAGCCCGCCGCCGGCGCGCTCTGGCCTTGGTCACCGCATCCGGGAAGCCCGGCGCGGCCTACGCCGCCGCCGACGAGCTGGTGCGCGCGGCCGACGACGAGGCCAAACAGATGAGCGCTACCCGTGACGAACGCGAGCGCGAGGAACTAGCGACCGCGATGGGCGCGGGCGGCACCGGCAAGGGCGCGGCGAGTGCGACTCGCGGCTCCGCCGGCGTGCTGAAGGACTTGGAGCGGCGGCAGAAGTCCCGCGCGACCCGCACCGGCCGCGACGCACTCGATCGCGCTCTGATCGACGTGGCGGGTGTCTACCGGGACGCGCTGGCCGTCCGATTCGGCGCCACCCGGCTCGGCTCCGGCATCGCGCTCACCCACCCGGACCTGTCCGACGAGATCCACGACTTGGCCGAGCGTGTGCCCCCCGAAGGCCTGCTGAAGTCCATCGAGGCCGTGCTCGCCTGCCGCACCGCGCTCGACCTGAACGTCAAACCCCGTTTCGCCCTCGCCGCCATGGCCGCCGCCCTCATCGCGGCCCGCGCGCAATGACCGTGACCACCTGTTTTCGCGATCGGGCCGCGAAAGGATAGACTCGCTTGGCCGAAAGGCACGCCGCCTTAGCTCAGTCGGTAGAGCGCTTCACTCGTAATGAAAAGGTCGGGGGTTCGATTCCCCCAGGCGGCTCCATACTTGCTGGTAGAAGCCATTTTCGTGGGTCGATGGATCAACCCCGAACGGCTCGACTCCCAACTAAATCCCAACAAATTCGTTCTCCGTTCTCATCTCAGGGCTCTCCGCTCACCGCGCGGTCCAGCGCATCGGCAGCGGCATGGTGCGCCCGACCGCGTGCCATGTACCGCCGCTGTGTCATGGCCGGGTCTACGTGCCCCAGCACGTCCGCTGTCACACGGGCTGATAAGCCCGCGTCGTCCAGGATCGTCGCGACAGCACCCCGGAAGCTGTGCGGCGTCACATCGTCAGGGATACCGAGCGCATCACGGACCCGCTGCCACTCGTGCCCGACGTTCTGCGGGTCCCGCAGCGTCCACACCGTGGACGGGAACACGAGATCCGGCGTGTCCTCGCCTTTGGGGGGCGATGCCAGCTTGCGAGCAGCGAGAGCTTTCCGCCGCCGCTTCAATGCCTCCACGACGAAATCAGGCAGGGCAATGACGCCCTTCCGGTTCTTCGGATCGTTGTCGTTCGCCACCCGCACGAGACCCTTGCCCTTGACCCGCACCACCTTCCCGGTTGTTCTCAGCGTGTGCGCGTCCAGGTTGATGTCAGACCACAGCAGTCCCAACACCTGACTCCGCCGCAGCCCCGTACCCGCCAGCACCGTTACCCAGTCGGCCAGGTCGGCGCTCTCGCAGAACTCCGCTACGGTCGGCGGAGTGTAGGACTTGACCGGCTTGCCCCGTGTCCGTTCGGCTCGCGACAGCTTGCGCGGGCACGGTAGGTCAGACGTGCGGACAGCCGCCAGGATCGTGCGCAGCTCATCCACCGTGATATCCCGCGCACCACCGGTTCGGCCCTTGGCCTCGATGTTCTGCGCGAGCTGGGTTTCCCGCACAGGGTTCACGCTCAATGCGTCCTTGCGCACCGCGTAGCGGAACATGCCCGAAAGCACGTTGCGCCCGGTGCGCATCGAACCCGGTCCCTTGGCCTGGCCTAGATCCTTCAAGAAGGCTTCAACCGAAGAGGTGGTGACTTCCAGGAGCCGCCGACTGCCGAACGCTGTGTTGAAAGTCTCAGCTACCAAGTCGTAGCGCTCGACCGTCCCCGGAGCCCGGTTCTGATCAACGAGATACTGCCGATACTCGGCCCACAACTGCCGAACAGTCGTGCTCTCCGACAACTCGCCACCCGCGTCGACTCGGATGGCCGCAGCGGCAGCCAACACGGCGCTTGCCGCTCGAGCACCTTTATGGTCCGGGACCGTTCGCCCCCGCGCATCGAGCTTGAGAGGGGAGTTGCGCGTAAGTTCCCGACGTCGACCCGAGGCATCTCGCACCAGAACCCGAGCCTCCCACCGCCCCGGCGAAAGCTCCCTCAGCATCACCTTGCCAGGGACGCCGATAGGCCGTGCGGGCCGTCCCCGCCTCACGGGTGCCTCACCCCACGTCGGTGTCTTCCTGTGCGTCTAGCGCCGCGTCCAGCGCGTCCAAATCCCAACGGAAATCCTTTCCCACCCGCTTCGGCCGAGGTAGCCACGGGTATTTGTCACGTTGCCTGTTCCACCGCCGCAGCACTTCGGGATTCACGTGGATATGCGCGGCGGCGACCTTGGTCGTTGCCCACCGGCGTACCGGCGGATCGGTTCGAGCAGACATGTCGCAGTCCTTTCCGGTCAAGAGATCCATAGTTCGCTAATCGGTAGCTGTGTCGGCTGAGTCGGTATCACCTGCGCCCGGCTCCGGCGAGTACCCCATCTCTTCGCTACTGGGTTCAGGTGGATGTTGCGCCGCGAGTAGCGCTTTCTCGTATTGCGCGCGCCAGCCGAGCCGTTCTGCGACGGCGTGCATGAGTAGGTAGGCGCGTGAGGGTATGCGGGTGCCGGGGGTGATGGTGTTCCAGGTGTAGCGGTGTGGGTCGCGGGCGGGGCGGGTGATGCCGACGTTGGCGAGCAGTTGCCGAACAAATTCGATGCGGTCGGCTTTGTGGTCATCCAGTGTCTTACCGGTCCACAGTTGCGAGCACAGCACCCGCCGCCCCGGTAGTCCGAGCGTGGTCCGTCGATGTGCCCGTCCCCGGCACTGGCCGGGTTGCATGCGTGACTTCGCACCCTTGGGCACGATCCCGTACATCAGCCACACCGCACACCGAGGCGAGCACGGAGTACGGCACAACGCCTCGTGCAACCGGTCGTAATGCGTCTGCTGACGCGCCGTCCGTGCTTCCAGGACCTCATCCACGGATTTGGTGAGGTACTTGCATAGATACCCGATGTGCCGCTTGGCTTCCTCGGTGCCACCCAGTACGCCCCGGATGTCCATCTGGGAGCCGAACACGGCCATGTGCGCCGGATCGTCCTCCGGGCCGATGGCAGCGATTGCCTCGTCCCAGGACTGCAACGGCTGGCGCGTGTCGGGGTCGACGAACGTGCGTTGTGCGCGGTCCCACAGTGGTACTCGATCCGGGGTGTATGTCATCTCGGTACGGCGGGGCCACCAGATTTGCCGGTACGTTCCGGCGGTGACCTGTCGCAGGATTGCGGCGGGGGATGCTGCCGCGGATTGCGATGTGCACATGGGGGCGCCGCGCCGTTGCGGTTCGACCGTGGCGAAGTATTGGACGTTCCAGCCGACCGCCCGGCGTAGGTTCTGTATCCACCGGTCGAACAACGCCGCGAAGCATATGGCGTCCCATGCTGCCCGCGCGTAGTCGTAGCTGTCGGGGTCGATCGGTGTGCCGTCTTCGCGGTGCACCGGCCCGTAGCTGTCCAGGGTGAGCGTGACGAACATGGAGGGTTTGAACCGTCCGGCGTACTCCCGCCCGATGGTGCGGGAATGGATCGGCAGCCGAGGCAACTCGGGCATCCCCTCGGGCCGTTTGGTGGAACGACCCACCGGCTCCGACCCGCCACAATCGTCCGCGCCGTCGTCGCCGGCCTGCTCCGATGACGACGCGGCCGGCGGTTCCGGCGACGGTGGTGTGCCGCGTGCGCCGAGCGCTTTCAGTTGCTTGTCGGCCCAGTCGATTTCGGCGCGTATCTCTGCTGCGTCGCTGTCGCGGCCCCCAGCGAGAGCGTCTTGGTAGGCGGCGGTCTGATCGGCCCGGTACAGGATCAGCCCGAGCTGATCGAAGGTAGGGCGTGATTTGGGCTTCTGGGGCTCGACCTCCAGGTGCCAGCCCTCCCGCAGCTGCGTTTGCCGCAACGCTTTGGCCTTGGCCGCGCACGCCGGGCAGATGGCGGCCATCGTGTTGCCGCATGGCACGGCCACGAATTCCACCCGCCCGGTCTCGGTGTCGGTCTGCTCGAGCACCATCGGCCGAATGCACACGCCGTGGGTGCGGGCGGCGTCCATCGCGATGTCATCGAATGTCGGCGGCCGACCGACACCGTCAGCTTCACCGCCCGGTTGAAGCCTGTCCGGGTCGGTGGCGGGTAGCTCGGCTGGTTCGTCGTTCACCACGGCGAGACCTCCCCCCGGATGATGCGGATGAGCTTGATGATCAATGCGGCCAGACGGCGGGCGAACTCGCCCGGATGCAGCGGCCCGAGCGGTTCGTCCGCGAACGGGGAAACCTCTACCGCGATCTGCCATTGACGCACGTAACCGGGATGCTCCCACCGCTTTCCCGGACGGACGGGCCGATCATCCACCCCGACGTTCAGTGTCCGGTCACGCAGGCACGCGGCCAGCACCGTGATAACCACCCAGATCAGTTCGTCGTCGCTCACGCGCCTACTCCCTCATCCGAGCCGTAAGGGAAGTCCGCCACGTCGGTCTTCTCGAGCAGCGCCGTTGCCTGCCCGCCTACCTCGTGGCTGGGCGCTGGAGTGGGGTTGTCGCCGGTGTAGCGCCGAGGTGGGCGGTAGGTGGAAATCAACCATCTGATGTCGTCGTCAGTGACTTCGAACGCCCGTACCCGCACGATGTCGGCGGCGTGTTCCTCGGCTGCGTTGGTCTCCGCGTCGCTCAAATCCAGGCCGGGAGTGATCTGCACATACGCCGTGCCGGGCATGCTGACCGGGATCAGGTCACACAACGCGCCCCGTTCCCGGCCGCTGAGCCCGAAAATCATCTGAACTTGAGTCGGCTCGGCAACCCTGAGTCCGACGCGAGTCGGAAAGAGCTGCCTCACCCGCAACACGTCCTTACTGGGGTCCTGGATGCAGCCGACGACCACGATGCCCGCTGCCCTGCCTTGGGTGGTCAGCAGACCAAGCAGGCGTTCGATTTCGTCTCGGGTCTTCTTGTCGGTGAAGTACTCCGTCAGCGAGGCGAACTCGTCCACGATCAGCAGAATCATCGGCTCATCGGCCGAGGGGATCAGTTTGCGGACCTTGCCGCGCATGCGGTCCATCCGCGCTTGCATGGTCTTCACCAGCTCCCGCAGCAGCTGCAAGGCCATCTCGGAGTTGTCGTAGGCGAACCGGTCGAACCATCCCATCCCGAGCCCGAACTCCACGCCCCCTTTCGGGTCGATCACCCACACCACCACCGTTCCGGCGGCGATCGCTGGTGCCAGCGCGGCAATGATCGACCACGCCACCGACCCCTTACCGGAGCCGGTCTCGCCCGCGATCAACAGATGCGTACCCAGAATCGTCAGCTTCCACGGACGATCCAACTCGGTGACACCCACCGGAATCGATTGCAGATCAACAGATTCCCCGCTGCGCCGGTCACGGGGCAGGGGGATCGGTTCGCGCAGCAGGTCTTTGTGGATGACCTCCAGGTGCACGAAACCAGGCCGGGTGTGGCGCACCCGCAGCCCGATCGCCCGGAACGCGTGCCGTAGCTCCTCGGATTTCGCCGCCCAGTCCTCGACCTTCTGACCATCCAGCATGCCCACTTCCAGCACGTCCACCACATGCCCGGTCTCCGCGCGCATGATCGCGGGTGTCTTGACCCGCGTATCCAGTTCCAAGGTCAACCCCGACATGGCGGTGACCGTCTTCCACCGCTGCGTATACCGCGCCCACTTGCGGAAGCGGGCCGCGATCCGGCCGGAGACCCACCGCCGGAACGACACCGGCCACCGCCACCACCACAACCCCCACCCGGCCACCGACACCACCCCGGCCACGGCACCGAACGGCCACCCCAGCCACACTCCCAACCCGACCGACACCACCACCGGCAGCGACAGCATCGGGAACAACACCGCCCACCACACGCACAGCACCAACCCGTAGGCCAGCGCGATCAGCGCGTCCATCAACATGTTCTCGATATCCGTCGCCGGATCGGACACACGCCGCCCATCACGACGCGGATCGAATTTCGCGGATCGAACCATCACGACAAACTCCAAACATTGAGCCACGCCCACGAACCCGCCAGTAGCAGGTAAGGGACGAAAAAGGTTGTGCAGCAAGGCGATTGCCGTGCTCTTGGATCGGCGGGGCGGGTTCATGTCCGCAGGCCGTGAGCCCGCCCCACCGCATGCGGCTAACTCGCCGCGGACTTGCCCGAACTCGAACTGGACGCGCCAGAGCTACGCGGCCCCGCGCCAGCACCCGAAGACGGCGCGGGAGCGGGTTTGGGTGCCTCTACTCCGGTCGCGCGCACGGCGTAGGCGATGTGCCGGAACTCCCCGGTGCCACCCACGCGCGGAGACACCCGCAGGCCGGTGAACCGGATCGGTGCACCCAACGCGAACTCCCCACCCGGCAACACCGGTTCGGTGTCCGACAGCAACGTCACGTCATACGACATGCGCGCCGCATTCCCTGCCGCCGGATCGGTGATCGGCAACTTCCACATCAGAAGACCGGTGTCGTCATCGCGTAAATGCTTGCCCGGTCGGCGTGGATCATTCGAGTATTCGGTGAATGGACGCACAGGCCCGACCACCAAGCAACTGCCGAAATAGAAATCTTCGTGCTCGATTCCGAACGAGATATTCCGGCGACGTTCCTGAGCTTCACTCCGAAGAGGTTGTGTCATAACAAAACTCCAACGAGTCGTAGAAACAGCGGAAGCAGCGCGACCAACGCGCCACGTAGACACCCCTTGCCCCGACAGCCGCCCGCAAGCAGCCCGGCATACGGGCATCTACCAGCCCGAACGGCGGATCACGTCCGCCCCCGCCGCGTCTGCGGCAGTTCTACGACCCTGTGAAGTTGACGGGTTCCCGTTCCCACGGGACACCCCATGCACTACTGTGGACACAGCAGAACTCCCAATTCTGCTCGAGGGGTATCACTGCTTCGGGCTAGGGGTTGCAGCCCCAGTCATGCCCGAAGTACCTCGCTAGTGCTGGCCCTCCGCCCCCGGAGGGTTCAGCCATGCGAGTACTTAAGAACTCCGCAATGCCGCTACACCAATCCGAACTCCTTCCTGTTGATGCCGAACATTCCATCGGACCACGCCCGAGGAAGGTTGTCCAGTAAACCTATTCGCGATCTGCGCGCCCAGCTAGCCAATCCACACAGCCGGTGTGCCCTACCCGCAGCCGCACCAGCGCCGACACCAGGGCATGCGTGTACACGCACACCACTGTCGGAAACACCAGGACACCACACGGCCCCAGAACACACGCGATACCGCGTCTTCACCAACGGGGACCCATACACCCGCGGTGGAATCGACTGCCCGCCACCCATCTTCGCCTTGCTAGGGTGACAGCCGCCGCGCACACAGGGGACCATCATCCGGGCTCGCACCCGATCCGTTCCTTCCACACTCGTCCTCGCCGCTGGGGCTCCGGGTACCCGGCCGGACCAGCAGCGTTCAGTCAGTCTCCCTGGCTACCATCCATGAGACCCGCACAAAACGCCCAGGTCAAGGAAAACCATGCATGCAAAATTGCCTGAAACCGGTACAGGCGTGTCGAATTGACCAAACCGCCGCGATAAGGTATGAGAACCCAACTATGCGATCGGCAGTGGCGACGAAAACCCTTGGCCCGAAGTCGATTTCAGAAGACGCAGGCACTCGCAGTCTTGCGGCAGAACAGGCCTCGAACACTCAGCCCGAACAGGCGACACGCCGGTGCGACACGAAGGAAGAATCTATTAACCCAGAAGTAGCTACATCACATGAATAACAACAGCAACATCAACGATACGCCTGCACCGAGAACGACGACAGCTCACAAAGCTATCCAGAGTCCGTAGTTGCTGTTATTGCTGTTATTGCTGTCGTTGCTGAACGGCGGACAGCGCGGCCTCAACAGCGGCCTGCGGAGTAGATGTCACCACAGCCGACTCGACGGGTTTGCCGTCACTGTCGAGGATTTGCCAACCACCGATTGAGACGACGGGGACGTTCCCGCGCCTGTTCGCCAGTGCAAGTTCAGACAGAGTGCCCCATGAGCCGCCGACCACGATCACAGCATCAGCGGACCATACGAGGATGGCATTGCGCGCCTCACCCATGTTCGTGTAGAGCACCGCCGAAAGGCCCTCGCATACGCGGTCGGGATCAGTGTCGGGTCGCACACCGATCACGAGACCACCAGCCGATGAAACCCCTTCGGCTACTGCGGCCATAACACCACTTCCGCCGCCGCAGAGAACCGTTACGCCCGCTTCGGCGAGCAGTCTGCCGATCTCCCGCGCGTTCAGTGCATCAGCGTCGGCGGCAGATCGGGGACCACATACGGCAACCTGAATCGGGGGCATCTCACTCCTTGCTGGCCTGTTGTGCCGCGTTGCTGGTGAACAGGCTAATCCGGCTGGGAAGTTCCCGCGCGACCCGCGTTGTGGCAGAGATTGCGCGCAATTCGTCTGCCGACTTCACGACCCGTTCCACGATCGGGATGGTTCGAAGTTCTACCGGCAGTTCCAGGACAGTGCTGATACGGTCACTGGCGGCGTCCAGGTCGCCGAGGCCGAGGTGTGCACGGGCCGCATCGAGTTCGGCCGCTGCGACGAATTCCGGCGGACTCGTGTCGTCAAAGATCCCGAGCGCAGCTTCAGCGTGTTCCAGGGCGAGCCTGCTGTGCTGGTGGCCGCCGAGGGCGAGATGGACTTCTGCGGCGTAGTACTGAGCCTTGCCAGGATCGAACCACATCACGCCGGGCGCGCCAGCGGTGGTGGGCTGCACCCCTGTCAGGGCGTCCATTGCAATGTCCAGAGCCGCCAATGCCGCTCGTTCGTCGGGCAGCGCAGCTCGTGCACGTGCGAGCTGACTAGCGAGCCGGAGTCGAGTCGACGGATCGGTCATGTCACGGAGCCCGTTCTCTGCATACTGCGCGGCGCGGCGGTAGTCACCGGCCCAGTACGCAATGTTGGCTTGGACCCACCGGACGTAAGCGCGAAGGTGTTGATCTTCGGCGAAGTCGGCGGCGACCCAGGCGGTGCGGGCGTGGGTGTCTGCATCGTAGGGGCGGCCGAGGTCGGCACAGGCGTGCGCGAGCAGCGCGCAGACCTGTCCGGCGATCAGATACAGGTCGGGCACATAGCGCGGCCGTTGGCGGGCATCGAGCAGTTCGAACACCTCACGCCGCATCCGGGTCAATCCCGGTATCAGTTCCAACGGGGGCTTAGTGAGGTAATCGGCGGCGAAGTGGTGGACGTCGACGTGTAGCTGTTCGAGCACATTCTCGTCGACCCCGCCAGCGCCGCGTTTGACCCAGCGTGCGGAGTCTTCCGTGGACATCTCTATCTCCTGATTCAACTGATCGATCGCGGACGTAGCCGCCTGTGGTAGTCCCCCTCCGACGTTGGGAGGCGACACGAGGACTTCAAAAGCCAGTTTCCACACTCGTTGTGCCACACGCCGCGCGGCCGGACGTGCATCCGGTACGTCTCCAGCCATCCAACGACGAAGCTGCCGCTCGGACAGCGTCGCGTTCTCCTGGCTCTGTTTGGCCAGTTCGTTGAAGACTGTGCACCATTCGGCATTGCTCCGGTCCCCTGTGCGGACCAGGGCTTCTAACACGGTGCGGGGGGCTGCGCTATCCATCGCCGTTTCACCTCACGCTCTGCATCGAATCCACGGTATCCCCCCGGTACGGGCCGATCGGTCTGTCACGAAGGAAGTCCGAGAAAAGTCCGGGAAAAGTCCGGGTGCCGACATTGTTACGTCCGGGGGTGCCGCGTGAGGCTAATCACTGCACGCGCCGCCGGGTTGATGCCGTACCCTCATCGGCTCCCCGGCGTCGGGTGCATACCAGTGCATCGAGCAGGGGAGCCGCTTGTGAACTCATCGAAACAGCTGGGGCACACGCCCTTGTCGGTATGTCACTTCTACCGGCAGGTGTGTGACCTGCCCGCCGAAGTCCACCCACCGCACCTGGGGCGAATCACGCTACGCGCGGGCCGGGTGTGCGGGGTGATGATGCCCGCGTTCATCGGCTCGGACGTTAAAACGTGGATACACCAGCACGGCCAGCAGGCCGGACCGGTACTGACACACCCGCGCTCGCAGCGCTGGACGTTCCTCACCAGTCCGGACCTGCCCGAGGACATCCGGTTGTTCGCGGAGATGTCGCGATTCGGTGTGTCCATCCTGCGCGCCGGAGAGATCGCGCTGCCTGGCCCCGGACAGCGGCCCGGCTTGTTCCGGGCGTGGGTGCAACCGCCCCGCGACGCCTACCGCCCACCGGGACGGGTGGTGGTCGAGGCGATCCGGGGATGCGCGGCCAAGCGTGCGCGGCAACGCCGGGCGGTGGCGCATGCCTGAACCCCTCAGCACCGCGCTGCCGTTCGGGTGTGGGCCGACCTGCCAACCGTGGATCACCGTCGAGCAATGCGGCCTGTTCACCTTCGACCAGCAGACCGGGGAAGTCTTGTCGGTCAAGTGCCCGTCGATGAACTGCTTCGGGCAGATGGTGAAGGTTGTTCGCGGTCGCATGGCCGACCACGACTCCCCGATGGACATCGCACTCGGAGGGCAGAAATGCCCATGGATCGGCATCCGCGTCGTGTTCGACCCCACCCGCTATCCCGACCTCGCCGCCCAGCCTGCTCCGCCACCAAAACGGCACCCGCAGGCCGGTCGATGACCGATGAGCAGGACGCCGAGCGATCCGCCGCCGAACTCGACGTTCTCACCGACGTAGTCGGCACCCTCATGACCGCCACCGCGGAGGCCGTACTGGACGGGATGAGCGACACCACTCGTGTTCGTGTGATGGCGATGGTGGTCTATGAACTGATCAGCAGCGCCCGCACCGCCGCCGGGCCGCACACCGGCCGCTTGTATGCCGCCCCGGTGCTCGATCCGATCATCGAAAACATCCCCGCCGCCGAGGACCTCACCTTTCTGGACCTGTTGATACCCGCGATCATCGGCCAGCACATCAACCGCACCTGAACCACCCAGACCGCCCCAGCACACCCACGCGCCCCCTGGTCCCCCCTTTGCACCACAAGGGAAGCGCGCCACGTGCCGGGGCACCCAAAGGGGGAAGGCTGCGCGGACGGGACTCCATCGGTGTGCCCAACCGAACCCGCCCGCCAGCCTTCCCTCGCACCACCGAATTCATTGCACCACAACATCATTCACTAGGGTGACTCCTTCACGGAAGGCCCCCATGCAGCCCGACGCAGCCGCATCGCACGGCATGACATCACCCCTGCCGCACGAACCCGACGTACACCTGATCGTCCGAATACGTGGCCACCACCTGCACTACGCGGCGTGCCTGACTGCGGCCCTGGTGTTCATCCAAGACGAAAATCTCCGCCACTGCACCGACGCCGTGTGTGTCGCCAGCAGCGCAACCGATCACCTGCCCCGGTTGCCCTGTGAGCGGCTGTATGTCGAGCGATGATGCGACACCTCGCCTCCATCCGCGCTGCTTGCCCGGCGACGCGCACCAACGTGACACTGTAGTGCTTTAACCCGCGACACCAGACAGCCAGCATGAGGGGAAGGCTCCGCCAGTGGACGACGACCAGATCGGTTTCGATATGGAATTCGATGACAAAACCCAAGCATTCCTCGATTGGGTTGCGCCAGAACGCATGGAATCAGAGGTGCGCGCATTCCTTGCCGAAGTAGTCCCCGACATGAGCGATGATTCGGAATGGTGGAAACCGCCGCTGTCGACCCAAATCATGGAAGCGGCCAAAGAGTTGCTCAGTGACTGGGACGGGTTCATCGCACCGGAGAACCGGAAACCAGCCGATGGATTCATCCGGTTTCTTGGCGAATGTTACATACGGCGGCACGGTGATATCGCATGGTCGAACAGCGGAAAGTTCTACCCGCCATTGTATCCCGAGTTTGGACCGGCGGTACAAGTGCGCGACACACATAAGCTCGATTTGATGTTCGAAGCGAGTGCCCTGTTTCGGGAGAACTACGGTCCCCGGATGGTGGAGTACAGCATTACCAAGGCTCATCGCGCGGCATGGTGACATGCATGCGTGATTAGACGTTCCAAAGGGGGGCACCGTGCCCGACGAGTACGACGATTACCGACGAAGGCTGTCCAACTACGAAAAGGGACTGTATTTCGAACTCGGTCGGGCGCGTGAACGAGGCGAAACGCCGGAGCGCGGCTGGGTTCAGCAATTCGCAATCAAGATCGACGATAAAACTCGAAGACTGGATTCAGCCCGCACGGAAGGCCGGGGAACCCGGGGGGTCGAGCGCAAGTCAGGGCGGATCAACGAGCTAGAGACGCTGAGGCAGTTAAGCATAGAACGAGTCGGACTGGAATCTGGCCAACTGGCCCATTCTCGATGGGAAACAGTGTCCGGCGAGAAAATCCCGCCCGCCGTAGCCGCCGAGTTACAGGCTATGGCCCGCGACCTCGGCGACAAGTTTCAGCACGTGGTCATTTCCCGCGCTGACGCACTCCGTGCAATGCAACTCGGGCGATCGCTGGTATCCCAGCAGTTGGAGCTGATCCGACCGTACGAGTTGAATCGAGCCGACCGGGCGCGGGAACGCTTGGCGAAGATCCGCGAAATTGTGCGGGCGCAAGCGCGATCCGAGAAATTCCGGAAGGTGCAGCAGTTCCGGGAAGCCGCCGCGCGTGGCCGGGCGGATGCCCCCCAGCGGGTCGAACGCGACCGACAGGCCCGAGCAGAGGCAGAGCGAGCCCGGCAAGCACGCCAGACGCCAGAGACCGAGCGGGCACGGATCGAACGAGAAGCCGCCGAACGAGTGGCGCAGGAATTCCCGATGCCCAGTCAGTATCAGCAACGCGAAACCGCCGACACCGCAGAACAAGTCGCCCGAGAATCAGCCGACGCCGCCAGCGTCGAGCGCGAAGCAGCCGATGCACGCGCAGCAGCAGCCGAGAAGGAACGCGAAGCGGCCTTGAAGGCGCTGGACGAGGCGAGAAACGCGGCGTTCAAGGAGCTGGACGAGAAAGGTCGTTTATCGGAGGTCGAACGACTTCTGTGGTTGGGGCAGGCGCATCACCCACAAGCGGCGGTGCGGCATCCACCCGGACAGGCACCCAGCGTTGAGCGTGGCGGCACCGGACACGGACAAGACCGCGCACGCGGAATAACTCGCGACCGATAACCATCACAGCCGATCGGCTCAAGTGCGGTCGGCCTCTTGGTCGGGATCGGGGTTCGGGTCGCACGCTGGGTTGTGCGGCAGCAGTGCCAGCCCTTCGCGTCCGCTCGTCCTAGGGTGCAAGGGAGCATTCGCGGGTGAGTGGGGTGCGGGATGTTCTCGAGATTCGTTGTAGCGCAGGGAGAGAAGTTGGCGCGTCCTACTGGGGGAGAAGAAAAAGAGAAAAGGGAAGTAGGAAACCTCCAACAGAATTTGCCGAATTTCCCTCTACAGAATCAAGAACGGCGCGGCTACGCCGCGCCGCGCCAGGCACCCCGTCCTCGCTCCGCTGCGGGCGGGGCGCTGCTGGCGCCCAACCAGGTGGGACACGAACCACCAATCCCAGTCCACCACACCCATCCTCACCTAACTAAGCGCTGCCGCGCCCCTCCGGGGCTTGCCATGTAACGGCGAATACTCTTTTCCGAGCACCTTAAATTCCGGGCTGTTGTGGAACAGCTGGCTCAAACCGAGATAGCTAAATCATGGTTTGGCGGGCGAGGATGTTGGTTCGAGCCGCTCAAGCGGTAGGCGCGGTGCACTTCGAAGAATTGCGATAAGTTGTCGTGAATTATGCGCGACCCGAGTTGGTTCAGGGCTACGTGTTTGACGAGATACGAACCTTCCTCCCTCAAAGTCGAGCATGCGAATTCCCTGCTTGAGTCGAGCGCCCGAGTATTGGCTGAGATCAAGCATGTAGGCTTCCGATCGATGTCCCGCTGAGTGTGGATCAGAAACGCCAGGATCAACGAGATGAATGAGGCGCACATCCATCAAATCAGTTAACAGGCTGTACCAAATGGGGTTGTCCTCCTTGTCTCGGAACCCAACAAGGAAATAGGTATATCCGGACTCTTCCAGGCAGAAACTTCGTACGATTTTGAGTGTCTCGATAGTCCTTGCAGCTGAGCCAGGATTGGATGCCATATCCTCTTCGAGTTCTTTTATCTTCGCGGCTGCGGCGTCGCCGGCAGCTTGATTCACTTCCTGAGCACCAACTTGCCGGGCTCCAACTCTTTGCTGAGCGCGTGTTATTGCGCTGGCAGCGAGCACCATGTAGTCACGTGGCACTGCGCCCGACGCAAGCACTAGGCGGTCCAATGCTTTTCTGCTAAACAGATGTAGCAGGGAGGAGATCCGTACCGCCTTAGCATATCCCGCGAGGACGTTTTCCAAGAATTGTCGTGCTTGCTGAGGGTCCTGGAGAGTTACGTCCAGGTCGATTACCTCGGCATCTTGGCCAGTTTGCATTCCGGTGGGAGGGGAACTGATCCACCATCGGGTCAAATGCTTAATTGAAGCAACCTTAAGCCAAAGCTTTATGTCGCGAGATATTCCGTGCAACATATCGAGAATGATGGGTTGCATATCTCGGGATACGTAGTAGAAATCGTCTAGGAATACATATATTGCAGTATTGGTGACCTCAAGGTAGCGGCTTAGGGCAGCCTGGACCTTTGGAATTAGGAGCACTACCTCTTGCTCGGAATTTTCGCTCTGATCTAACAGCTCGATTGTCTGCGAATGTACTCTAGAAATAGCAACAGCAGGCGCGCTCCGTGGCGGAAGTGCATCATGTCGCGCGGCTACGCTTGACAGGATGTTCTGAATGGTCCACAGCACAACCCTTTGCGGTGCCTCGCGCCGATAGGTCTGGATATTGATCCACGCGGTTATGGCACCGGAGGATTCGACGCGACGTCGCGCCTCCACTAATAAGGCTGTTTTACCCGAACCACGCCTGCCAAAGATCAGATGATGGCGTGCGGCGGTGACTGATGAGAGGCTCGCCCGTACGTCGGGGACGTATACAAGACTCGGTTCTGCTGCTGAAACGCGAGACCGAGCGCTCACCAGACTAACTAGTTCTGTCACTCGAAGGTCGGAGACGTTGTCAACCGCTGGAAGAAGCTTCAAAGATTCCGAGATCATACGCTGTTCAGCAGGCCGAATAATCAAGAAGACCTGAATATCGCCGGTCGACAGCTCCGATTCTAGTTTTGCTGTATGAAGGGCGACCGACGCGAGGTCCTCTTGCTGCACATACAGAACATAGTTTCGCTCGCCGGGGTAATCTCGGATCTGCACATCTACGATTCGGACACCGCTCTCGCGTTCCATTCTGGTACGAATCGATTCTTCCGGACTCAGGCTTTGCCCGTTGCTCACAGGAATCCACATCCTTTGCTAGCAAGATACGATCGACACGCAGAAACGAAGTCGTTCGCCACCGGATCCAATGATCGCACCACTCCCTGGAAATACTTATCATCTATGGGATAAGGATCGTAGTCGGCCTCGTTTCGGCGAAGCCGTGCGTCTTTTAGCTCGTTTGCGCGCAGCTCTTTGCTGGGGAAGTCCTTCGGAATTGACTTGAAAAGCTGGTTGTGAGCTTCGAAATCGTCGCCGCTATGTGCAAAGAATGATACGGCGCGCATTCCATGATACATTCCGTAGTAGTAGCGCCCAATAGTACTGCGCCAATCTCGTATTCTGGCACGCCGCATTGTGTTGGCCACATCTATGAACCGTTCACCGAGTCGTAGACGATCGGCCGTCGTTTTATGGATAATGTCTGTAATACTGAGCGCTAACGCCTTCTCTAGCGAAGCACCTTCCTTGAAGTAACCCAGCGTTTTGCTGTCAGCCTTCATGACGCGCCGCAGTCGGTCATCATGCGCTGGCGTCGTCATGTGTCTCCTTCGGGCTTTAGAGCATCTGCGGTGACCGCCGATCAGCGATCATCTCACGTCGCTGGTGTGCTGCGCTCCCGAGGATGCATGAGTGCCAGGGCTCATTAGGCTGTGCCCCTACGTGCTTGATGTCGAGACGACCAGCTGTGCACGTTCCGCAAGCGCGGTAGTGGGTGCAGTTGCGCTCTGCTGGAGCTGTGCCACGCTGCGCAGCCGTAGGGCGACTCAAAAGCGCTCGCGAACTTCTTTCTCGTTTTCCTGTTCAGATGTCCACGCCATGCGAAGATCGGCCTGTTGCGCGTAACGCATGTCGGGAGCTGGCGAAGGCGTAGTAGCGGCCGGACGCTGGTTAGTACTTCCTCCCTTTGGGATGGTCCAGCCTTGGGCGGGCCTCGGCGCAACGTGCCGCTACTGCTTCAGGCTCGCGTCAGGCTTGGCTGACGCTGGGAGTCGGAACGTGAGGCTTTGCCCACGCGGCCGATGACAACCCACCTCAAACCATCAGGCGACCGAGTGTCCGCCCGTTGAGTTGGTTCCTGGCCGCCGCAATGAGAGAGGCATGAGCATGGGCATGGGCAGCACACCGATGGATCATGAGGCCGCCGACCGCATCGCGGAAGCCGCGGAACGCGACCCGGACAGCCCCACCGCTACGAGCGGATTCCGTGACCGTGCAGAGGCAGCCGCCGACCGCAACGACGAGGACGACGACTGCTAGTAGTCGCGGTGACCGGGGTCGGAACCTTTCGACCCCGGTCACTCAAGATCGCCACCGATTTGCCACGGGATCTAACTGCTCGGCGTGTCGTAGTTTCGACACGCCGCTGTCGGTTGTGCTCCGACCCCCAACTTAGTCCCAACTAATTCCACGCCCGTCCTCGGCATCGAACGGATATTCGGTAGTCGACAGTCGTTGACAGTAGTTGTTTCTGCTGGTCACAGCGGTGCGGCTGGCATCGTTGACATTCGCCGGTCGTCCGTAGTAGCCGTGTCGACCCGTAATGAAAAGGTCGGGGGTTCGATTTCCCCAGGCGGCTCCAAGAAAGCCCGGTGGACGGTTGTTTCCGCGCTAACTGTCTTCAGTCTCCATGCCTCCATGCCTCGCCCGGACGGCCCTGTAGCGGCGGTGGCGGCGCACGCAGGTTTGCGACTGCTTCCGCCGCGATGCCTACCGCAACCCCGAGGTTGCCGCACGACACCGTGTAACTGGAAGCGATACCGGCCGACCCCGACTTATAGAAAGTCCGCGGGTCAGGGTGCGTCCAACACGCTTGCCGGAACCCCGTAGGGGAGAAACCGCACTCGACGGCGATTATCGGTGTTGTCGCGATGTGCGCGTAAGGCCTCGAGTTCGCTCGGGAAGACCTGGTCGATCCTGGCCTCGCCGGTGTCGTCGATGCTGTAGATCGCCCATACCCCGCTGCCCGTCTCGCCGGTGATCTCGCCCTCGGGTTCCGGTGGACGTGGCCGTTCCGGCTGGACGAACTGACCGAACAGCGACGCCAGCGAACCGAGACTCGCGTGGTCGACGCGATCGAGGTATACGCCGGCTTTCCCGAGCAGGTCGCGGAGTTCGGTTCCCGCCCCACGCAGTGCGCGTTCGAAATCTTCCGGATCGATGCCGAAAGGTCCGTTGGTTGGCATCATGTGCTCCTGGGGACGAGGTGGGCGCTACGACCTCAGTGTCCTCGCGAAACGCCGACTTCGCCACGCCGGCCGCATCTGTCCTCGACAGCTGAGCGGCGGTGACGAAAGTGTTGCCACGTGGTTCGGAGCGGCTTGCCCGAATCGCGGGGACCTCGATCACCTATCGAGTGACCTGCATCACAACGTGTCAGGATGTGCGCACCGGCGGTGTCTTGTTCCCGAGCCTCTCGGAGCGAAGGAGACACCATGAGCAAGAACATCCATGTGGTCGTGATCGGCGGCGGATATGCCGGCGTGATGGCGGCGAACCGTCTCACGCAGCGTGACGACATCGCGGTGACCGTGATCAATCCCCGCCCGCTCTTCGTCCCGCGGCTGCGTCTGCACCAACTGGTGGGCGGAACTCACGATGCGGTCGTCGACTATGCCGAAGTCCTCGCCGAGGGCGTACGGCTGGTCGTCGACAGCGTGACCGGAATCGACGCGGCCGGGCGCCGGGTGACGATGGCGGAGGGCGACGAGATCCGCTACGACTACCTGATCTACGCGGTGGGCAGCGGCAGTGTGGGCCCACGGGTGCCGGGCGCGGCCGAGTTCGCCTACCCGGTCGCCACTCTGGAGGCGGCGCAGCGGTTGCGGTCGGTGCTCTTCGACACGCCCATGGCGGCTGCGGTGACGGTCGTGGGGGGCGGTCCGACCGGCATCGAGACCGCCGCCGAGCTGGCAGAGCGGGGGCGCGACGTCACGTTGGTCAGCGGCGGGACCCTCGGCCCGTATCTGCATCCGAAGGCTCGGCGCACAGCCCGTAAGTATCTCGCCAAGCTGGGGGTCAGCGTGCTGGAAGGCCCGGACTCGGCAGTCGCCGCGGTGACGCGGGAGGCCGTGGAACTCGCCGACGGCCGCACGTTGGCGAGCCGGGTCACCATCTGGACCGCGGGCTTCGGCGTTCCGGATCTGGCCGCCCGCAGCGGGCTGAGCACCGATAGCGCCGGGCGTCTGCTCACCGACGAGACCCTGACCAGCGTCGACGACGAGCGCATCGTCGCGGCGGGCGATTCGGCGGCACCGTCGGACCTGCCGTTCCGGATGAGCGCCTACGCCGCGGGTTGCCTCGGCGCCCATGCCGCGGACACCGTGCTGCACCGCATCGCGGGTGACCGGCCTGCGCCGATCGACCTGTCGTTCCCCGCCATGTGCATCAGCTTCGGCCGCGGCGCCGGGATCTTCCAGCTGGCCCACAAGGACGACACCGCGCTGCGGCTCTATTTCAGCGGCCCGGTGGGCAAGAAGCTCAAGGAGTTCTCCTGCGCCTCCAGCGTCGAACATCTGGTGAACGAGGCGCGTAAGCCCGGGTCGCACTCCTGGTTCAAGGACGGCAAGCACAGGCCGGCTCTGCTGGAGGCCCGGCGTAGCGTCACCGCGTCACCGGTCGCCTAGCCGATCCCGCCGGTGACTTCGACTGCACGATGTGCGGCAGCGCCCCTGGTCGCGGGCGCTGTCGCACGCGGCAGCGACAACCGGCGTCGCACGGCCCCCGACGGACGGAAGAAGAGGACGTGATGGACACAGCAAATGAATCCGGCGAGTCGCGGCGGGCCGACGGTGCGGGAGCGGGTCGCGACCACGCCACGGTGAAGGCGACGGAAATGTTCGTCGCCCACCGCAACCTGCTCTTCACCGTCGCCTACGAGATGCTCGGATCGGCGGCCGACGCCGACGACGTCCTCCAGGAGACGTGGTTGCGTTGGGTGGCGGTCGACGCGGCGCACGTCGATGACGCCCGTGCCTATCTGGTCCGGATCACCACCCGTCAGGCGCTCAACCGGCTGCGGTCGATGAAACGCCGCAGGGAGGCTTACGTGGGTTCCTGGTTGCCCGAGCCACTGCTCACCACGCCGGATGTGGCCGCCGATGTCGAACTCGCCGAGAGCGTCTCGATGGCGCTGATGCTCGTGCTGGAGACGTTGACCCCGACCGAACGCGCGGTGTTCGTGCTGCGCGAAGCGTTCGGGATGGGCTACGACGAAATCGCGGCTGCGGTCGACAAGACTCCCGCCGCCGTCCACCAGCTCGCCCACCGCGCCCGCCGCCACGTCGAAGCCCGCCGTCCGCGCCGCTCGGTCACCGCGCGAGAGGCCGAAGCGGCCGCCGCCGCGTTCCGGCGCGCGCTCGAGACCAGAGACCTGCGCGGCCTGCTGGACGTACTGGCCCCCGACGTCGTGGCGATCAGCGACGGAGGCGGTATCAAGCAGGCCACACCGCGTCCGGTCATCGGTGCGGCGAAGGTGGCCCGGTTCATCGTCGGCGGGCTCACCAGGAACGACGTCGCGCTCACCGTCGAGGCGACCACGGTCAACGGCAGTCCCGCATTGGCGCTGTACGTGGATGGAGAACTCGACGGTGTCATCGCGATGCGCGTCGAGGACACCCGTATCGCCGGCCTCTATTACGTCCGCAACCCGCAGAAACTGACCCGCGTCGATTCCGAGATCCCACTCACTCTGCGCTGAACACCGGTTACGGCGCGTCCGCGCACCGACTGGGCCTCGCCTACCCGCGTCTCGGTTGCGGGTGCCTCCGGCAGGCTCATCCTGCCTGCGGCACGGCGGGCAGGTCGTCGAGGGTGCCGAGGAGTGGGGTCAGTCGCTGGAGTTCTTCCAGATGTGTGGCGCTGAGCATGGCCAGGATTTCCTTGCCCGCCTCGGTGAGGGTGAGGTGGACGACGCGGCGGTCGTTGCCCTGCCCTCGCTTGCGGGCGACGAGGCCGAGTTGCTCGGTGCGATCGATCAGTTGCACCACGCTGTGGTGGCGGGTGGACAAGTAGCCCGCGATCTCTCCGATGGTCGGCCCATCCGGGGCGGAATGCCCCCGGATCGCCAGCAGCAGTTGGTGCTGCGTATCGGTGAGCCCCACTTCGGCCGCCCGGCGCTCACTCCACCGCAGGAGCCGGCGAAGCCCGGCCCGGAACGCCAGCAGCCGCGAGTATTCCTGATCGCTGAGGTGCTGAGACTCGGGCGAGACCGGCGATGGCATCGACGCATCCATCATGGAGTGATATTATCACAGAGTGATATATCAGTGAGCGGCGATCAGGACCGGCCGCGTTGCGGGACCGATCGCGGCCGCCCGGCTCGGGAGAGCTTCGATTCGCCACTACGTCTGAAGGGTGGTGGAGAGTATGAGTAGTGAAACCATGATGAGTCGGCATCCCGACATCGTGGAGTTGCGGGAGAAGTACGAGCGCGCCTCCGAGGCGCCCGACGCCCAAGCGGTCACCGGCCTGATGT
This sequence comes from Nocardia gamkensis NBRC 108242, assembly GCF_001612985.1. Classification (GTDB taxonomy): domain Bacteria; phylum Actinomycetota; class Actinomycetes; order Mycobacteriales; family Mycobacteriaceae; genus Nocardia; species Nocardia gamkensis. The sequence continues at coordinate 21,464 of NZ_BDBM01000034.1, forward strand.
TCCTGACCGGGCTCTACATCGCGATCTCCCCGTGGGTCGTTGGGTTCAACGGGTTCTCGACGTTGACCGTCAACAACCTCGTCGTCGGCATCGCCCTGGCGATGCTGGCCTTCGGATTCGCCTCGGTTTACGGCCGGACCCATGGCATCGTCTGGGCCGCGCCACTGCTCGGCCTCTGGACGATCCTGTCTCCCTGGGTGGTCAGCGGCAACGTCGACACCACGTCGACGATCTGGAACAACGTGGTCGCCGGCGCGATCGCTGTGCTGCTCGGCCTGGGCTCGATGTTCCTCGGGATGAGCCGGACCGGCCGCCTCACCGGAGAGGCGCCCGCCGCGAACGCGACTCGAACGCAGCGACCGTCCGGGCTTCCGCCGGAAACTTCCGCGCGGTGAGAACGCAGTTCATCCCGGCTGAATCGGCACGGCTTTTTCAACGCGCAAACCCCTGCAAATCGAAGCCGTCCGAGGATGCGTTCTTCGCACACTGAGAGGTGTTGGGTCTGGGGTGGCCGCGGGCGCTGGCTACCCCAGACCTGACCTCTACGGTTAGCGCGTGCCGGGCAGAACGACCGGAGGCGGGCGTTCGCGCGAGTTTTCTGCGAAGGTGTCTATGTGGAGGTGCTGAGCAGGAACCATGTGACCGTCAGCGGCAAGACCGGCGCCCCGGTGGTCGTGCTCGCCCACGGCTTCGGTTGCGACCAGCACATGTGGCGGCTGGTCGTCCCGGTTCTGGAGCGGGATTTCACCGTCGTACTGTTCGATCACGTGGGTGCGGGCCGCTCGGATCTGTCGGCCTGGAGCCCGCAGCGTTATTCCAGCATGGACGGGTACGTCGAGGATGTGCTCGCGCTGCTTCGCGAACTCGATCTGGGGCCGGTGATCTTCGTCGGGCACTCGGTGAGTGCGACGATGGGAGTGCTCGCCGCCGCCCGCGAGCCTGCGGCGTTCGCCGGACTGGTGCTGGTGGCTCCTTCGCCGTGCTTCCTCGATGATCCGGCCACCGGATACCGGGGCGGCTTCGCTGCCGCCGACATCGAGGAACTCCTGGAGGCGCTCGATGCGAACTATCTGGGTTGGTCGGGTGCGATGGCGCCGGTGATCATGGGCAACCTCGATCGGCCGGAGCTCGCCGAGGAACTCACCAACAGTTTCTGCCGGACCGACCCGGAAATCGCCCGTGTCTTCGCCCGCGTCACGTTCCTCGCCGACAACCGCGCCGATCTCGAGGCGGTGGAGGTACCCACTCTGATCCTGCAATGCTCCGATGACGCTATCGCCCCACTCGAGGTCGGGGCCTTCGTCCACGAGCGGATTCGGGGCAGCAGACTGATCACGCTGACGGCAACCGGCCACTGCCCCCAGCTCAGTGCTCCGGCGGAGACCGCCGACGCCATAGCCGCCTTCGCCGCCGAGACCGGATGACGAGCGCCGCGGGCGACCGAGACCGTGGTTCTGCTCTCGGAGCGGGGACCGATGACGACGCGACGTTCGCCGCGTTGCTCGAGGACAGCGCCGAGGACCTGTACGAGAACGCGCCCTGCGGATACCTGTCCACCTCGCTGGACGGTCGCATCGCCAAGGTGAATGCCACGCTGCTCGACTGGCTTGGCTGGCGGCGAGACGAACTGGTCGGCCGGAAGCACTTCTCCGACCTGCTCACCGTGGGGGGCCGCCTCTATCACGAGACCCATTTCGCTCCCCTGCTACGCATGCAGGGGAAGATCCGCGGGATCGCCCTGGAGATGAAGACCACCGACGGCCGCCGACTACCCGTGCTGGTCAGCTCGCAGGTCAAGACCGGCAGCCAGGGACAACCGCTGCTGATTCGCACCACCGTCTTCGATGCCAGCGAGCGCCGCGCCTACGAGACCGAGCTGCTACGGGCACGCCGCGAAGCCGAGCAGGAGCGCGAACGCCTCCAGCGTCTGAACGGCACTTTGCAGACCACACTGCTACCACCCGAACTACCCGATGTTCCCGGCCTCGAGGTCGCCGCGTACTACCACATCGCCTCCGCCGACGAGGTCGGCGGCGACTTCTACGATCTGTTCCCGATCGCCGGCGGCAGCTGGGGAATGTTCCTGGGCGATGTCTGCGGCAAAGGCGCTCCTGCCGCGGCCCTCACTTCCCAGGCCCGCTACACGCTGCGCACCGCCACCGCCTACACCCGCGATCCGGCCGCCGTGCTCGACATGCTCAACACCACCCTCACCGAGCGGTCCCACGGCCACAACCCACGGTTCTGCACGATCATCTTCGGCCTGATCGAACCCACTCCCCAGCGCGGCGGTTGCGACATCACCCTGGCCGGTGGCGGGCACCCGCCGGCCCTGCTCTTGCGCGCCGACGGGGCCGTGGAGGAAATGCATACCTGGGGCGGTCAGCTCATCGGGGCGATCCGAAACGCCCAGATCGTCACCAGGAAACTCCGGCTCGAGGTCGGCGACACCCTGATTCTCTACACCGACGGGCTCACCGAAGCCCGCACGACGGCGGACGGCGGTCGCTACGGCGACCGCGCGCTCATCGAATTCGCTCGCGCGCTGGCGCCGGTCACGGCCTCCGGCGGCGTCGAGGCCATCCGAGAACTGCTCGCCTCCTTCGGATCCGGAGTGGAGGACGATACCGCCGTCCTCGCCATCCACGCGCTACCTCCGTCGCGGGGCGCCACGCCCTGATCCCGGCCGGGTTCGAAAGCTGCGCCCCGCCGTGAGCGGATCCGTTCGACCGCGCCCCGAACCGCGACCTGCTGAAACGCCGCTTCGCTGAGCGGGGAATATCTCACAACTTTAATGAGCCGTCGAATAGTGGCACAATTCACAACGAACCAATATTCATGTAACCCTGGCGTAACCAGGTTCCGCTCGGGGCGATGAGGAGCGACGCCGGTGCAGATGCCGAGGACCAGATCGAGGCTTACGTCCCTCGGGGAACCATCGTTGCCCGGCATCGATGCGGTCCTATCCTGCCGATCCTCACGCGGCCCCGTGGGCGAACCGGCTCCTTCTGCAATCGAGGTGATCATCAAGTGTTGGAAAACCGAACCGAGGTAATCCGAAGTCTGGTTCCCGCCCGGATGGACCGGCTTCCGTGGACCGGGTTCCATTGGCTCATCGTCGTGGGGCTCGGCGTCTCCTGGATCTTGGACGGAATCGAGATCCAGATCGTCAGCAGCATGGGCGGCCCGCTACAGGACGCCGACGCACTGCATCTCACGTCCGGTCAGGTCGGCGCGATGGCTTCGTGGTATCTGGCCGGCCAGGTCGTCGGCGCACTCGTCTTCGGCCGGCTCACCGACCGGCTCGGCCGCAAGAAACTTTTCATCCTGACCCTGGCGATCTATCTGATCGGCAGCGGATTGGCCGGTTTCTCCTGGAATGCGTGGTCGCTGTATTTCTTCCGCTTCATCGCGGGCACCGGAATCGGTGGAGAATACACGGCGATCAATTCGGCGATCGACGAGATCATGCCGTCGAAGTATCGGGGCCGGGTCGACATCGCGATCAACGGCACCTATTGGGGCGGTGCGGCTTTGGGAGCGGCAGCCAGCCTGGTCCTGTTCAACGAACGTTTCGTTCCGACCGATTGGGGATGGCGGCTCGGATTCTTCATCGGACCCGTCCTCGGGCTCGTCATCATCTTCCTGCGCAGGCACATCCCCGAGAGCCCCCGCTGGCTGCTCACCCACGGGCGGGCCGAGGAAGCCGAGCGGACCGTCGACGAGATCGAAGCGCAGGTTCGGAGCAGGGGAGTCGAACTTCCTCCGGTCGACGAGAGCAAAGCCTTGGATATCGTGGACACGGAGCGGCTGTCCTATCTACAGATGGGTCGGATCTTCTTCGGACGGTATCCTTCCCGTTCCTTCCTCGGATTCACGATGATGGCCACGCAAGCATTTCTGTACAACGCGATCTTCTTCACCGTCGGCTTGGTTCTGATCAATTTCTACAACGTGCCCGCGCATCACACGGGATATTATTTCTTCCCCTTTGCGATCGGCAATCTGATCGGCCCATTGGTGCTCGGCCCGCTCTTCGACAGTATCGGTCGCCGGAAGATGATCTGCGCGACGTACTCGATATCCGGTTTCCTGCTTTTCATCTCGGCCTGGGCATTCAACGCGGGCATGCTCGACGCCACCACGCAGACGATTTTCTGGTGCGTCATCTTCTTCTTCGCCTCGGCGGGCGCTTCCTCCGCCTATCTCACGGTCAGCGAGATCTTTCCGCTGGAACTGCGTGGTCAAGCCATCTCGTTCTTCTTCGCCATCGCGCAGGGCGCCGGTGGGGTTGTCGCACCGTTCCTGTTCGGGCACCTGGTCGGCGGCGCCGACAACCCGAGCCCCGACCGGTTCCCGCTCACGGTGGGGTACCTCATCGGCGCCGGGTTCATGATCGTCGGCGGCTTGGTCGCCTGGTTCTTCGGAGTGAACGCCGAAGGGCAGTCCCTGGAGGACATCGCGGATCCGCTGTCCGTGGCGAAACCCTCAACTCCAGTTGCCATAAGTAGCGAGCCGGTGTCTGACGGCGCGTCGGGTATCGATTCGACGAACAGGGATTAGCGAGATGGTGCAGCCGACTCCGTGGCGTACGAGCAAGGATCGACAGGCAGCCGCACCGCGCCGGTCAGCGGGCAGGGCCCGAAAACGCAGAGTCGACGTCGGGAAACTACGTGCGCGGGTCCGGCCACTCGTCATCTTGCTCCGGGACAACGCGGGCTTCCTATGTGCCGCGGCGGGGAGTTTGATCACCTTCACGCTGTTGTTCAAGCCGTGGCTCGCCACCGGCGGGCCCGACGGCACGATCTGGAGCAACGCCTTCGGTCAAACCCACATCACCACCACGCTCGTCGGTCTGTGGTCGAAGAGTCCGCCGGCTCACACCAACCTCAGCGGAAAGTGGGCCATTCTCGCCACCATCGCGATTTTCCTCACCGTCATCGCCGCGGTGATCAATCTCTGGGCCCGCACCGAAGCGCTCGCTCGCTTGACGACCGTTTCCGCGGTGGCGGTGGCGCTCTTCGTCGCCTTCACGCTGGTCTATCTGAATGGAAAGGGGCCGGAGCTGCGCAACATGATCGGGTCCGGGCCTCCCACCGACCTGGGAACTCAGGTCGGCTACGTGATCCGGTGGGCCTCGGGCAACGGCCAGTACCCCCTGCCGGGACTGCGAAAGGTGGAGTTCTCCACCGCGAAACTCACCGGTACGGCGTTGCTGGCCGGCGCGACGGCGATGTTCTCGGCCGTGGTGGCTATCGCGCAATGGGTACGGAGCATGAAGTCACGCCGTCGCTCCGGCTGAGTCCCGCGCTCGGCTCGAGCGCGGGACTCTCATCGGTGTCAGGAGGCCCAAGGGCCGATGCCGCCGACCTTCTCGATGCGGATCCGGGTGAGGTAACCGGGCGGGGCGTCCGCGGGAGGGAACTCGGCATTCGGACTGGCCAGAGTCTTGGCGAGTTCTCGGAGCAGTTCCGGTGCGCCGCCCTCCACCACGCGTGCGGTGCCGGTGATGGACAGATACGGGCGCATCACCTCACCCCGTTCCGGGGACAGGATGGTCACCGCGACGCGCGGATCGCGGCGGACGTTCCGGATCTTCTGGTAGACGCCGAGGTGCGCGGTGACGAGTTCGTCGCCGTCCGGTGTCGATTGCAGAGCCACCCAGACGACCGAGACCTGTGGGCTGCCGTCCGGGTTGATCGTGACCAGTGTCGCGTCGGCACCGGGTCCGATCAGTGCCCGGGCTTCGTCGTCGAGTGTCATGTGTTGTTCTACCGCTCGGCCGACGCTTTCATTCCCGCCCCGGCACCCGACGAGATCGCGCTCGGAGCAAGCGGATCGGATGGATCCTCCACTGATCGAGAGCCCGCGCCGGTCGTGCCGGGGCGGAGAGCCCGGACTACGTGACTACGAAGACTCCCTTGCCCGGGACGTGCGGAGAGTCGGTCGCGATCAGGACTTCCACTCGGCCGAGGCCTGCGGGAATGCCGACCGGTATCCACGAGCCGGCGACGTTCTCCTCGGCCGGGGTCCGGTCGTCGAGCCATATGGGGGGAAGGGTTCCGAAGACGCCGGTATCGGAGTTCCGCCACGAAACGGTGACCGTTACGCCGCAGGAGCCGCCGGGTCGATCGGGTGCGAAGACGAACTCCGGGTGGATCCAGAGCGTCGGAACACCGGAGTAATTGCGGTCGGGGTCGTAGAAGGCGGCGATCATGCCGATGCCGGCACCATCGCCGCCACAGAGCGTTCGGGCAGGGGGGACGCCTAGGGGAAGCGCGGTGGCCGCGGGGGCGGTCGCACCGAGTGCGCCGATTGCCAGAGCCAGGACCGCCACGCCACGCCGGACACTCACCGATGCTCCCTTCGTCGGAACCCGAACCTGTCTGTCCTCTGAGTCGACTTGAGTTCGCCGAATGTTAACGAGAGCGTGCGGAGGTCGAGTTGAACAAAGGAAATCCGGCGTAGAAACGCCGGATTTTCGTGGTGAGCGACAGGCTGCGTCCGAAGAGCCGTCTATGCAGTATCTGGTTGGCAAACCTACGGGAGTGCGATAGCGGAGCGGGGCGTGTCGGCGGTCGGCTCACCCTCGCCCCTGGGCCGGGCGTCATCGACCGGCCCAGGGAAGCGGTCTCGGGTCAGCCCGCGGCCGCGGAGCGCAAATGGCCGGTCTCGGCGATAGCGGCCAACTCCGCGTTGAAGCGATCGGCGGCTTCGATATTGCCGAGGTGGCCGGTGGGCCACACGTGGTACGCGGCCAGATGGCCCGTCTCGGCGAGCGCGTCGGCGATGCGGCGCGACATGCGTTCGGGCAGCAAGCGGTCGTGCGCGCCCGCGATCACGGTGGTCGGCACCGTGAGGGAGGCGGCGGCTTCGGCGAGATCCATGTCGGCCAGCGCGGCGGCGTGCCTGCCGCGCGTCAGCGGCCGGCACGACCGCACGATGCCCAGCGCGAATTCCACCTGGTCGGCGGTCGCGTGCGGAGTCATCACGCGCGCCTTGAGCAGCGCGCTGGCCGGCCAGCCGCCCGGCAGCGGAACCGGCGCGGTGAGCAGCGTCTCCGAGACGATCATGGGCATCCGCACGGTGGCGCCGAGCACGGTGATCGGCCGGTCCGCCAGCGTCAGCGGCTTGTTCAGCAGCGGAAGCAGGTCGGTGTCGTAGCGGATGTTGCCCGAGGAACTGTTCAGCAGCACGGCGGCGGCGGCCTGCTTGCGCACCTGCTCCGGATAGCGAGCGGCCCACGCCTGCACCGTGATCCCGCCCATGCTGTGACCGACCAGAACGGCTCGTTGCCCGGGGCGGAGCGTCGCATTCAGGACTACCGAAAGGTCGTCGGCCAGTGACTCTTTGGTGGGGGCCGACTTGCCGAGTTCGCTGGCGCCGTGGCCGCGCTGGTCGTAGCAGACCACGCGATACCGGTCGGCGAAGGCGTTGATCTGCGGGTTCCAGTACTCGATGCTGCAGCTCCAGCCGTGGATCAGGACGATGACATCGCCCTCCGCGGGACCGTACGCGTGTACTCGCAGGCGAGCGCCGTCCTTGGTGGTGACGGGGATGACCGCGTGACGGGCGGTGGGCGCGTTCAACGACGCGGTCCGGAAGGTGCGGGACCGCAGTCCGGCACGGTAATCGGCGGTGAGCGCACCGTTGTGCGCGTCCGCCAGCGTCCTCATCGACTTCGCCAGCATGAGCACTCCTTTGTGTCCACCGTCACCGTACAGTGCAAGCAAGGTGCTTGCTAGTGCTAGCGCTGCACGACGGCATTCCTGGTGTATATCGGGGAGTACCCCCGGAATCGCAACCGCAAAAGATCATTTCGGAATGAACCGGGTTGTGAGGTATCGGACGTATCGCCACCCGGTTACGGTTGACTTCGTGGATATCGCGCAACCTTCCTCCGGCCCCGCTACGGAGCTGGGACCCGAGCCGAGGACCGGTTGGCGCGGCGTCGGACTTCCCCTGCTCGTCGCGGGTGTCGGAGTGGGCGTCGGGGTGCTGCTGCATTTGCGCGATCCGCACGTCGAAGGCTCCTACGGGACCTGCCCGGTCTACGCGCTGACCGGTTGGTACTGCCCCGGCTGCGGCGGGATGCGCGCCGTGCACAATCTCACCGACGGGCACGTGCTCGACGCCCTGCACAGCAACTTGCTCGCGATCCCGCTGGTCGTCGCGTTCGTGGTGTGGGTGACGGACTGGACCGTCCAGGCGTGGCGCGGGCAGAAGATGCGGCTGCCGTCGATCAGCCGGACCACCATGTGGACATTCTTCGCCTTGCTGGCGATCTACACCGTGGTGCGCAATACGCCGTGGGGAACCCTGTTCACACCCGTGTAACACGCCGATGTGGGGGCACCCTCAGGTATGAACGATTCGCTGAAGACCCGGGTGCGGGAGAAGTTGCTGCGCCAGCTCATCGAGGATCCGCGGGATACCGAGCACGACGACCCCCGGCAGATCGCCGTGGAAACCGATCTGGACGCGCTGGCGAACGTCCCCGAGGACGATCCGCTCGTCGAGGAACTCGCCGCCCGCTATCTGGTGTTCTGATCAGGCCGTCGACGCGCCGCCGTAGGGCGGCAGCTGCGGTAGCCGCTCGGCGAGCAGCCAGCTGTCCCACAGCGGGCGCAGCGAGACCAGGCTGTAGTGCCCCGCCAGGTCGGTGAACTCCTCGGTGGTCACCGACGAGTGGCGGTAGCGGATGGTCCACTCCCGCAGCAGGTCGAAGAATCCCGAATCGCCGAGTTCCAGGCGCAGCGCGTGCAGGGTGAGCGCACCCCGTTTGTAGACGCGATCGTCGAACATGCGCTGCGGTCCCGGATCGCCGATGACGATGTCCTGGGGCTCGCGGGAGAGGTTGTGCCGCGCGGCGCGGGCCAGCTGGTCGGCGGTGGGTCCGCCCGCGGCCTCCGACCAGATCCATTCCGCGTAGCAAGCGAAGCCTTCGTGTAGCCAGATATCGCGCCACTGCCGGATGGTCAGGCTGTTGCCGAACCATTGATGGGCCAGCTCGTGCGCGACCAGCCGTTCGGCGCCGCGCCGGCCGTCGCAATGGTTGGCGCCGAAGATGGAGATGCCCTGCGCCTCGATCGGGATCTCCAGCTCGTCGTCGGTGACGACCACGGTGTAGTCCTCGAACGGATAGGGACCGAACTTCTCGCTGAAGATCTCGAGCATCCGCGGCTGGCGAGCGAAGTCGTGGTCGAAGTTGACGCGCAACCGCGGCGGTAGGACGGCGTGCATCGGCACCGCGGAGTGCGAGGGGCCGATGCGGTGCTTGCGATAGTGACCGATCTGGATGGTCGCCAGGTAGCTCGACATCGGTTCGGGCTGCTCGTACACCCACGTGGTCTGACTGGCCTTGGTCTGCTTGCGCAGCAGGGTTCCGTTCGCCACCGCGTAGTAAGGCGAATCGGTGGTGATCGAGATCCGATAGCTCGCTTTGGAACTCGGGTGGTCGTCACAGGGGAACCAGGACGCCGCGCCGTTGGGCTGGCTGGCCACGAGCGCGCCCTCGGTGAGTTCCTCCCAGCCGACCTCGCCCCACGGCCCGCGCACCGGTTTCGGGGTACCGCCGTACTGCACCACCAGCGCCAGCACGCCGCCCGCCGGAATCCGCTGCTGCGGCGTGACGATCAACTTGCCGTGCTGATGTGCGAATTTCGCGGCCTTGATCCCGTTGACGGACACCTTCGACACGCTCAGCGCCTGGGCGAGATCGAGTGCGAACCGGGTGCGCACCTCGGTGGTGACCGCGGTGATCGCGGCGCGCCCGGTGAGGCGGTTGGCGGCAACCCGGTAGGCCAGCTCCAGCTCGTACCGGGTGACCCGATACCCCCGGTTGCCGTTCTGCGGGAGGTACTCGTCGATGGGGGCTTCGTAGAACTTGCCCGTCATCAGCGCGCCCCGGGGTCGCCCGTGAACCAGGGCGCGATCGGGTTGCCCCACCAGCGCGTCGAGGCGGGCACCGTGTCACCGCGCATGACCAGCGAAGCCGGGCCGATGGTCGCGCCGTCGCCGAGCGCCGAGGCGGGCAGCGCCACGCAGTGCGGACCGAGGGTGGCGCCGGCACCGAGAGTGACGGTGTCCATGGCCATGATCCGGTCGTGGAACAGATGGGTCTGCACCACACAGCCGCGTTCCACGGTCGCGCCGTCGCCGAGAGTCACCAGGTCCGCCTCCGGTAGCCAGTAGGACTCGCACCATACCCCGCGCCCGATGTGCGCGCCGAGACCGCGAAGCCAGAGGTTCAGTACGGGCGTCCCGGTCGCCGCGCGCGCGAACCACGGCGCGGCAACCGTTTCCACGAAGGTGTCGGAGACCTCGTTGCGCCAGACGAACGAGCTCCACAGCGGGTGTTCCCCGGTGCGGATCCGCCCCACCAGCAACCATTTGGCGGCCACCGCGCTCGCCCCCGCGACAGCGCCTGCCGCCAGCAGCACCAACCCGCTGAGCAGTCCGGCGGCCAGATGGCCGAACGTTTGCGCGAGCCAGGCGAGGGTGAAAAGCACGCCGAGTCCGATCGCGAAGGTCACCAGCACCGGGACCAAGCGGCAGGTTTCGACGATGCCGCGGGCTACCCGCAAGCGCGCGGGCGGGTCGAAGGTGCGCGCGGTATCGGCGTTCTCCGCGGCGCGGCGCAGCCGGACCGGCGGGCTGCCCAGCCAGGACGAGCCGGGTTTCGCCTTGGACGGCGCCGCCGACAGCACCGCGACCAGCCCGTTCTTCGGGACACGGCGGCCGGGCGCGGTCATCCCGGAGTTGCCGAGGAAAGCGCGCTTGCCGACCTTCGCCTCCCCGATGTGCAGCCAGCCGCCGCCGAGTTCGTAACCGGCGATCATGGTGTCGTCGGCCAGGAACGCCCCGTCGGCGACGGTGGTGAACTTCGGCAGCAGCAGCACGGTCGAGGCCTCGACGCTCTTACCAATCTTCGCGCCGAGCAAGCGCAGCCACAGGGGCGTGAGCAGGCTGGCGTACAGCGGGAACAGGAAGGTGCGCGCGGAATCCAGCAGCCGCTCGGTGGCCCAGGCCTGCCAGCCGACCCGGCTGCGCACCGGGTGGTAGCCCTCGGTGAGGCCGATGCTCAGCAGCCGGACCGCGACGATGGTCGCCGCCGCGTAGACGCCCAGGCTGAGCAAGGTCGCGAGGGGAAGCACGGCGAACGCGCGCGCGGCGCCGGCGGCGAGCGTGCGGGTGTCGCGAACGAACCAGGCCAGGAACGCCCCACCGGCGCCGATACCGAGAATCGGCATGGCGGCCAATGCCATCGACGTGATCCCGAAGATGCCGACCCAGTGCCGGGCACGATCGGGCGTGTGCGCGGGCCAGCGGTGCTGTGCCTTACCGACTTTCACCGCGGGCGAACCGGCCCAGGCCTGGTCCGCCTTCACCTTGCCCGATACCGCGGAGCCGGGGGCCACCTCGGCGTTCTTGCCGATCTTGGTGCCCGGCAGCAAGATCGAGCGTGAGCCGACCACCGCGCCGGGGCCGATCGTGATCGGGCCCAGATGCACCACGTCGCCGTCGATCCAGTAGCCGGACAGGTCGACCTCCGGCTCCACACTGCACCCGTCACCGAGTTCGAGCATGCCCGTCACCGGCGGGAGACTGTGCAGGTCGACGCCCTTGCCGATCTTCGCGCCGAGCGCGCGGGCGAACGGCACCATCCACGGCGCTCCGGACAGGTTCTCGGCGCCGCTGGCCTCGGAGAGACGGACGGCCGCCCACAGCCGCAGATGTACCGCGCCACCGCGTGGATAGCTGCCGCGCCGGATGCCGCGCAGCAGCAGCCGCGCGCCCGCCACACAGATCGCCATGCGGCCGGGCGGCGAGATGAACAGCAGGAACGCGGCCAGCGTCCACCACCAGGACAGCTGGGGGAGCCAGGGCAGTGAGCCGGACCAGGCCGCGATATTGCCGACGATCGCCAGCCAGGTGAGCCACTGCAATCCGGTGAGGGTGGTGAGTGGAATGGTGGCCAGCACCTGCGCCGCCTGCGCGGGTAGCGGCGTCGGCCGCACCGTGCGCTCGGCGACAGCCACCGCGGGGGTGGTCTGTTCCAGCAGGTCGGCCAGGGCGCCGAGGCGGGGATGGTCGTAGACGTCGGCGACGGCGATCTGCGGATACCGTTCGCGCAGGGCGGTGACCAGCTGCGCCGCCGCGAGCGAGCCGCCGCCCAGGTCGAAGAAGTCCGCGTCGAGATCGCCGACCTCCGCGCCGAGAATGGCATCCCACAGTCCGGCGACCCATTGGGCGGTGCCGGTCAGGTCGTTGTCGTCGTCGTCCTCGGCGGCATTGGGCAGCGGCCATGGCAGCGCGTCGCGGTCCACCTTGCCGGAGGTGCGGGTGGGCAGTTCGTCGACCACCGCGAGCCTGGGCACCAGTGGTGCCGGAAGTTGTCCACCTAGGACGGCGCGCGCGGCCTTGACATCGAAGTCCGGGCCGGGTCCGGTCAGATAGCCGACCAGAAGCTTGTTGCCCGCCTTGGTGGTCCGGATGGCCGCCGCGGCGGCCGTGACGCCGGGCAGGTGTTGCAGAGCGTTGTCGATCTCGCCGAGTTCGATGCGCCGCCCGCCCAGTTTGATCTGATCGTCGGCGCGGCCGAGGAAGACCAGTCCGGCGCTGTCGTTGCGGACCAGGTCGCCACTGCGGTAGGCGCGCTCCCAGCCGACAGAAGGCAGCGGCGCGTACTTCTCGGCGTCCTTGACCGGGTCGAGATAGCGAGCCAGTCCGACGCCGCCGATCACCAGTTCGCCGGATTCCCCCTCGGCCACCGGGTTACCCGCCCCGTCCACGACGACCAGGTCCCAGCCGTTGAGCGGCAGGCCGATTCGGATCGGCCACCGGCCGTCCAAGCGCGCGGCGCAGGCGACCACCGTGGCCTCGGTGGGGCCGTAGGTGTTCCACACCTCGCGAGCCGAATCACCGTTCCCCGCGAGGCGCTCGGCGAGCTCCGGCGGGACGGCCTCGCCGCCGAAGATGAGCAGGCGCACCGCCTCCAATGCCTCCACCGGCCAGGTCGCCGCCAGGGTCGGGACGGTCGAGACCACGCTGATCTCCCGCCGCACCAGCCACGGGCCGAGGTCGGCGCCGGTGCGCACCAGCTCACGCGGGGCGGGCACCAGGCAGGCGCCGTTGCGCCAGGCCAGCCACATCTCCTCGCAGGACGCGTCGAAGGCGACCGACAGACCCGCCAGCACCCGGTCACCCGGACCGATCGGGGCGTCGCGCAGGAACAGATCGGCCTCGGCGTCGACGAAGGCGGCCGCGTTGCGATGGGTGACCGCAACGCCTTTCGGAGTGCCGGTGGAACCGGAGGTGAAGATGATCCAGGCGTCGTCGCCGGGAGTGGGCAGCGTCGACCAGGTCTGTTCGCGCTGCTGCTCCGCTGCGCGGATGCCCGCGGCCGTGGTCTCGATGCCTTCGGCGGTGACGATCGCGGTGACCTGCGCTTCCCCGAAGACCAGCTGGGCGCGCTCGTCCGGGTCGTCGGCGTCGACCGGCACGTAAGCGGCGCCGGAGTAGAGGATCGCGAGGATGGTCACATAGAGCCCGCGGGTGCCCGACGGCATGCGAACGCCGACCCGATCGCCGGGCCGCACGCCCGCGGTGGCGAGCCGGGCCATGGTGTTCTCGATCTCGACGACCAATTCCAGATAGGACAGCACCACGTGGCCGTCGTCGATGGCGGGGGCGTCGGGATGGGCGAGCGCCGTCGCGGTCAGGATGTCGACGAGCGTCCTGGCCTCCGGTGCGCGATCGCCGCGTGACAACGGGCCCGCCGGCGCGTCGACGTCTGTCTCGAGCATGGTGCTGTGCGCACCTCCCATCGACTTGCCTCACACTTTCCCGTTGTTGTGTCATAGCTGGGTTACCAAAGGGCAAACAGCGCTGTGGCCAGCTGTCCACGGTACCCGGGTTGTCGTCGCTTGTTGTTCACCGAACCGGATGCCGGATCGGTGGGTGCGCTGCGCGTTGTTGCAGGTGGGATCGATATTCGCCGCTCCGGTAGGGCAAAACGCTGGTGGGCGGCTCGCCCGCCGCGTTCGCCGGGAGATCGCCGATCCGAAGGTGTGATTCGGCTCATCGAGCGGTCCGGAGCTGGTCCTCGCGAGGGTCGGGACGCCCGTTTGTTCCGGCCGGTCATCGAGGGAGTCGCAGCGGGGCGCCGCGATCGGGTTCAGCGCGTTCGAGATACGGAGGCGCTCGAGAACCTCGGCTCGCGCGTCGTCGTGGGGGTGCTTGTAATGGCCGACGCGTGGTGGTTATGTCCACGCGGTGCTCGTGGGGACTCGGGTGGAACGTGGTTGACAGTGCCGGGGCGCTTCTGCCACTCTCGGGTCTGGTCATGAGTGCCAGCGCGAAGCCCCGGCTTGCTGGCCGGCAACCCTCCTCCGCGGTGGGGTGCTCCGGGTGACGACCCGGCCGCCGCCCAACCGGGCGCGGCAAGCGCGGACTCGCCGAATCGTTCGGTCGCGAGTCCCTGAGCCGACGGGATTCACGTGATGACTACTGCTGTCGACAACTCCTGTGCCGCACTCGCCCGGGTGTCCGGGGACGAACTGCGCGTGCCGCTGGTGCACGGCGGATCGGCGACCTACGCCAATTTCGACTACGCCGCGAGTGCGCCCGCCTTGGCCCAGGTCACCGACCGCGTGCAGCAGTTGCTGCCGTACTACGCGAGCGTGCACCGCGGCGCGGGCTACGCCTCGCGGATCTCCACCGAGTGCTACGAAGCCGCTCGCGGATCGGTGTCCCGGTTCCTCGACGCCGCCGACGATCAGGTGGTGGTCTTCACCCGCAACACCACCGACTCGCTGAACCTGCTGGCCTCCTGCGTCCCCGGGGACACCGTGGTGCTCGACATCGAGCACCACGCCAACTTCCTGCCGTGGACCAAGCGGGGCAGGCGCGTCGTGCAGGCCGCCGACACGGTCGAGGAGACCATCGGCAGGCTGGTCGCCGAACTGTGCAGCAAGCCGGCCGCATTGCTCGCGGTGACCGGAGCGTCGAACGTGACCGGCGAGGTGCTTCCGCTGGAACGGCTGGCCACCATCGCGCATCAGTGCGGCGCCCGGATCCTGGTGGACGCCGCCCAGTTGGCGCCGCATCGGCGGATCAGCCTGCGGGACACCGCGATCGACTACCTGGCGTTCTCCGGGCACAAGCTCTACGCGCCGTTCGGCGCCGGTGTGCTGGTGGGCAAGCGGGATTGGCTCGACGCGGCGCAGCCCTACCTCGCGGGCGGCGGCGCGGTGCGCGAGGTGCGCAGCGACGCGGCCGAATGGGCGTCCGCTCCGCAGCGGCACGAAGCAGGCTCGCCGAACGTGCTCGGCGCCGCCGCGCTGGCCGCCGCTTGTGACGCGCTCAGCGGGATCGACGCCGAAACCCTTGCCGCGCACGAACACCGGCTCGCCGACCGCCTGCGCGACGGCTTGGCCACGATTCCCGGCGTCCAACTGCTGCGGATCTGGATCGACAGCCCTGATTCCGTCGGCATCGTCGCCTTCACCCTGGACGATTTCGCCCCCGGCCACGTCGCCGCCTATCTCTCCGCCGAACACGGCATCGGTGTGCGCGACGGACGTTTCTGCGCCCACCCGCTGCTGGCCCGCCTCGGCTTGAACGGCGCACTGCGCGCCAGCATCGGCCTCGGCACCACCTCCGCCGACGTGGACCGTCTGATCGAGGCGATCGCCATCCTCGCGCGAACGGGCCCCACCTGGAACTACGCCGCCGAGAACGGCGTCTGGAACCCTACGCCCGAAACGCGCCCCTTCACCTCCACCGCCCCCACCGGCGCAGCCCCCTGCCTCGTCGGCTGAGGCCGCGCTGGTCCCGATGGCGTGGTTACACCGGATACTATCGCCGTATCCGGTAACCCGAGTTCGAGGCGGTCTCGTGAGCACCCTGCCCGTTTGGGCCACCGATCCGGCCGCCCTTCTCATCACGGAGGAGGGTTACGCGGCACTCCCGGAAGACGTCCAACGTCAGATCGAGGTGGTCGACGGCCACGTGATCGTCTGCCGGAGCGGCACCTTCGAGCACAACAACGTGGCCAGGCGACTGGCCAACGCGTTGGAACGGGGGAGCCCGGACGAGCCGTGCACCGGCGTGGTGACCCACTTCGAGATGCATTACGTGCGGAGTCGTCCGGCGAGTCCAGAATTCTCGTTTCGGCGTCCGGAGGTGGCGTTGCATCGGTGCATCGACGGTGATCGGAAATTGACGACGGCGGACGTGCTGCTGGTGGTCGAGGTGGTCTCCCCGGGATCCGAATACACCGACACTGTGGATAAATGCGCGGAGTACGCGAACGAAGGAATCCCGATCTACCTGATCGTGCATCTGGCCGCGGATCGCAAGGTGAAGATCATCCAGGAATACCGTCTGGACTGGGCGAGCCGCAATTATCGGCTGGCGGAAACCCATCAGGATGTGCTGCGGCTCAGTGATCCGTTCCCGGTCGACGTGGACCTCGCCGTGCTGGACGGTGCCTGACTGTTTCTCGAGCTGGATTGGCCGGCGCGCGCCGCGGAGCCGGTCGTGCGGGTGCGGCCGCGGGTGGCGTAGTCGAGCGCTGGGTCAGTCGCTCAGGGCGATCGGTCGGTAGTAGCGCCCGTTGTAGTACAGCAGTGGCGCGGCGGCGGGTTTCTCGTCGGTGTTGTCGTGGACCCGGGTGACCAAGCCGACAACGAAGGTGTGGTCGCCGATGGGGATCAGTTGGTGCACCGTGGCGCGCAACCAGATGGGGGTGCCGTGCAGGACCGGTTCGCCGGTGTCCAAGGTGGTCCACAGGGCGCGGTCGGTGAAGCGCTCCTCCGCGGTCCGGGAGAACCGGTGGGCCAGGTGCTGCTGGTGTTCGCCGAGGAAGTGGATGACGACTGACTCGGCGTCCAGCATGGCGGACAGGCTGGAGGAGGTGTGCGCGATATTGAACGACACAAGCGGCGGGTCCAGTGACAGCGAGGCGAAAGAGGTCGCGGTGAAGCCGACCGGCCCCTGCGGCGAAGTCAGCGTGACGACGGTGACTCCGGCCGGATAGTGGCGCATGGAGGCGCGATACTGCTCCGCGGTGATGCCGCTCAGATCATCGGGGATCTGTAGTTCCGTCTCGGGCCGTGGTGCGTCGGTCACCTCACGAAACTACGCCCGGACGCCCCGTAGGTGCGGGTGGCATTGATCGCACTCGTGCGGGCGCCGGGCTCGCCGCGAGGGCGTCGAGTCAGTCGACATCGATCGGAAGACCCGCGGTGATCCGCAGCAATTCCGGGAACGACGTGCGGAAGATGGTGTTCGGATGCCCGCCCGCTGCCCACAGCTCCCGATGGCGGCCCAGCGCGCTGTCCACCCAGGTGGGCAGGTTGGTCGGGTGACCGACCGGTGCGACGCCGCCGATGGGCTGACCGGTCACCTCCCGCACCATCTCGGCGGGGGCGCGGCTGAGCGTCCCGTCCAGGCGCGCCCCGGTCTTCGCCAGATCGACTTGGTGCGCTCCCGAGACCAACAGCAGCACCGGGTCGTCGTCGAGCAGGAACACCAGTGATTTCGTGATCGCCCCCACGTCTACGCCGAGCGCCCGTGCGGCGTCGGCGGCGGTGTGGGTCGGCTCCTGCTGGGCGACGATGAGACCGTGATGGCCCCGGGAGATGAGGGTGTCCGCGACCCGGCAGGCGACCGGTGGCAATGACGACCTGCGCATCTCACCAGGGTAGAGCGATTGCCGTCGGTACGCCGGGCAAGTCGCGCCGCCGGTTCAGTATTCCGGGTATCCTTCGGCGGGCCCGAGCATCCCGGCGATTCGCTCGCGGGTGACCCGGGCCAGTTCGGCCAGGCAGTGCGACGAGACCGGTTCGTGCGCAACCCCTTCGAAGGCGCGATCGACGTCCCGCTGGGATAGCGCGAGCAGTTCGACATCGGCCTTGCTCAGCAGCGCGTCCCGATCGGGATAGGGGCGAGCGTCGGCCAGCGTCGCGGCCCACGTCACGTTGCAGCAGCACTCGTAGAGGGCGTGAATCGCGCGACCGCGCGGCAGACCGTTGAACCGGTCGAGGCCGATTCCCCGATGCATCAGCATGGTGTCCTCCGAAACCGGCGAATGAGGTTTGCTGACTCGACCATGATCCGCTGAATCCCGAACCGGGAACCAGTGCGCCGCCGCGCAATTTGCACAGGATTTACACGTTGCGGGGTTTCGCGGCGAATCCTCGCACACCGAGCTCGCGCGGGCCGGGATACCCGCCCGGCGTGGTCTCGATACGCTGTACAAATGACTGATTGGCAGGCTTTCACCGTCGAAACCAAGGATCACGTCGCGCAGGTGACGTTGATCGGGCCCGGCAAGGGCAACGCGATGGGTCCCGACTTCTGGCGCGAGTTGCCGGAGGTCTTCCAGGCGCTCGACGCCGACCCCGAGGTGCGCGCGATCGTGCTGACCGGCTCGGGCAAGCACTTCTCCTACGGTCTGGACCTGCCCGCGATGAGCGGCACGTTCGGTCCGCTCATGGCAGATCGCGCCCTGGCCGCGCCGCGCACCGACTTCCTCACCGAGTTGCGCAAGATGCAGGCCTCGGTCACGGCGGTGGCGGACTGCCGCAAGCCGGTGATCGCCGCGGTGTCCGGCTGGTGCATCGGCGGCGGGCTCGACCTGATCGCGGCCGTCGACATCCGCTATGCCAGCGCCGACGCCAAGTTCAGCTTGCGTGAGGCGAAGGTCGCGATCGTCGCCGACATCGGCTCGCTGCACCGTCTGCCCGGCATCATCGGCGAGGGGCACCTGCGGGAGCTGGCCTACACCGCCAAGGACATCGACGCCGCGCGCGCGGAGAAGATCGGCTTGGTCAACGACGTCTTCGCGGACCAGGATGCGGCGCTGGACGCGGCGCACGCCACCGCGCGCGAGATCGCCGCGAACCCGCCGCTGGTGGTGCAGGGCGTCAAGGACGTGCTCGATCAGCGGCGCAAGGACGAGATCGCGGCGGGCCTGCGCTACGTCTCCGCGTGGAACGCCGCGTTCCTGCCGTCGGAGGACCTCACCGAGGCGATCAAGGCCGTCTTCGAGAAACGCGCGCCCGAATTCCGCGGTCAGTGACACCCGCGGCGCGCCAGTACTCCGCGAGTGCGCCGTGCCGAGCCCCCAAGGGTGGGTATCGAGGGTGGGCAAGGTGATTCGCCTCAGGGTTGCCTTGCCCTCACCCTAGGGGTGGCTGTGCGAGGCGCCGATCGTCCATATCGTTTGGGATGTCGGAAATTTCGCCTCGCATTCAGGAGCAAGAACAATGCGTATCAAGTCCTTCCTCGCCGCTGGTCTGCTGGCCACCGCCGCCGTCGCCGGGGTGTCGACGGCTGCTTCGGCCTCGGCCGCGCCGGTTTACCAGGAGGTCGCCTACGGCGGCACCTACGTCGGTACCTACGCCACGCTGAACGCCTGCCGGGCCGACGGCGAGTCGCCCAGCACCGGCGGCTACTACTGGGAGTGCATCGAGACCTGGGACGGCTACGACCTGTACATCTACTACTGAGCCACCTGACGCCGAGAAGGGGCATCCGGTTTCCGGGTGCCCCTTTTCATCTTTCGCGCCCGGAAAAACGAAAGCGGGGAGTCCGTGCACCGGACTCCCCGCTTTCGTTGTGCCCGAGGGCTTTCAGTGCCCGCCCTGGTCTTTCAGGCGCTGGATGGACGCCTCCACCTCGGCCTCGGCCTCGGCCCGTCCGACCCACTCCGAGCCCTTGACGAACTTGCCGGGCTCCAGGTCCTTGTAGCGCTCGAAGAAGTGCTTGATCGCGGCCAGCTCGAACTCCGGAACATCCTTCAGATCCTGGATGTGGTCCCAGCGCGGGTCGCCCGCGGGCACGCACAGGATCTTGTCGTCGCCGCCCGCCTCGTCGGTCATCTTGTACATAGCGACCGGACGGGCTTCCACGATCACGCCGGGGAACACCGAATCGGGCAGCAGGACCAGCGCGTCCAGCGGGTCACCGTCCTCGCCGAGGGTGTTCTCGATGTAGCCGTAGTCGGCGGGATAGACCATGGACGTGTACAGGAACCGGTCGAGCCGGACCCGGCCGGTCTCGTGATCGACTTCGTACTTGTTCCGGGAACCCTTGGGGATCTCGATAGTGACGTCGAACTCCACGCCATCTCCTTCGTGCATCGGTGCCGAGCTCGGCGACTCGGCTGCTTTTCGGCGACTGCCGACTCGGCCGCTGCGGAGTGCGCCGACTCGCCAGGTTGTTCAGGGGAACGGTTGCGCAACGAGGATAGTGTGGGCGTCGCGGATATGGGTGCGGCAGGCGGCTGCTGCGGGAATCGGTCAGGAGAGCGGCGGCGACGTGTTTGGTGGCAACGAGAACATCGGTGGGCTGGCCGCCCGGCGGCGCCGCAACAGGTGGATCTGGATCTCGAGCGCGGTGGTCGTCCTGATCGTCGTCGCCGCCGTGGCACTGCTCGCGGTGCGGCCGTGGACCGACGAGTTCCGGCACGGTGGCCTCACCATCGCCGACCCGCCCGCTCCGGTCGAGCCGTCTCCGCAGGTCGGTCCCGCCCGGTCCACCCATTCCGCACCGAGCCCGGCGGGAATCGCCGCCGCGCTCGCCCCGGTGATCGCCAATCCGGACCTCGGCGCGTTCGCGGGCCAGGTGACCGACGCCGACAGCGGGATCGTGCTGTGGAGCGGCGACGCGAACCGGCCGATGATCCCGTCGTCCACCGCGAAGATCCTCACCAGCGCGGCGGCCCTGCTCACGCTGCCCGGCGAGCACCGGGTGATCACGAAGGTCGTCGCGGGTGCCGCGCCGAACGAACTGGTACTGGTCGGCGGCGGCGACCCGACTCTTACCGCGCAACCGGACGGCAAGGGGTACTACCCGAACGGGCCGCGGCTGTCCGACCTGGTCACCCAGATCAAGTCGGCCGGGCGCGCGGTGGACACGATCGTCGTCGACATCTCCGCCTACACCGGCCCCACCATGGCGCAGGGCTGGGACCCGGTGGACATCCCCGAGGGCTCCATCGCCCCGATCGAGCCGGTGATGATCGACGGCGGCCGCCTGCAACCGCTCGTGGAGTACTCGCCGCGCACCGCGACGCCCGCTCTCGACGCCGGGCGGCGCTTGGCCACCGATCTGGGGTTGGACCCGGCCAAGGTACGCGTGGGCGCCGCGCCCGCCGGTGCGGCCGAGATCGCCTCCGTGCGCTCGGCGCCGCTGCGCGACCGGTTGCGCGACATGATGGTCCACTCCGACAACGTGCTCGCCGAGACGATCGGACGGGAGATCTCCACGGCCACCGGCGGCGAGGCGTCGTTCACCGGCGGGGCCACCGCGGTGCGCGCGGCGCTGAGCAAGGCCGGTTTCGATCTGTCCGGCCTGGATATGCACGACAGCAGCGGGCTTTCGGTGGACGACCGGATTCCCGCGCGTTTGCTCGACCGGGTCGTGGCGAGCGCGGCCGAGCCCACCGGCGCCACGGCGGTGAAACCGGCCGGTACCAAGGCCCAGCCGGAGAACGACCGGGTCGCGGCCACCTTGGCGCCGATGCTCGACGATCTGCCGGTCGCGGGTGCCACGGGCTCACTGACCAGCCGTTACGTCGCCCGGGACCGTCAGGGCGCGGGCTGGGTGCGGGCCAAGACCGGAACTCTGTCGGTGTCCAGCGCGTTGGTCGGGTATGTGCTGGACGCCGATGGGCGGGTGCTGACCTTCGCTTTGATGTCGAACGATCGACCGCCGGAGGTGAGCAGGCCCGCGTTGGACGCGATCGCAGGCACGCTGCGAAATTGTGGATGCTCCTGACGGGTGGTTGATCATGACCCAGCAAGGTTCCGAGGCAGCTGAATTCGGCTCCGCCGATGGGGTCGAGCGGCGAAAGGGCCGCTCGGGTCTGTCCGGCGCGGTCGATTGGCGCTTGGCCGCGAAAACCGGCTCCGCTCTGGTTCCGGCGGGTCCGCGCACGTCGCGCTACTCCGCCGAACAGGTGGTCGCCGAACTCGCCGATTCCTCGGTGCGGGCGGAGGCGCCGGTACGTGAGGTCAGCGGCTTGCTGGACGACCGGCCGGTCCCTTCGGCCAGGATCGTCGACCGGCCGGGGTGGATCACGGCCGCCGCCGACTCGATGGCCCAGCTCACCGGGACCGGTGCGGCGGGGCCGGACCGCAGACTTCTCGTGGGCAAACCCGCCGGTGTGCAGGCGGGCGCGATGCTCGCTTTCCTGTCCACGGCGATTCTCGGTCAATACGACCCGTTCACGGGGTCCGACGGCACCTTGCTGCTGGTCGCGCCGAACATCGTGGCCGTCGAGCGGGCCCTCGGGGTGTCGCCGAGCGACTTCCGGCTCTGGGTCTGCCTCCACGAGGTCACCCACCGGGTGCAGTTCTCCTCCGCGCCCTGGCTCGGTGACTACATGCGCGCCAACGTCGAGGTTCTCGGCGAGGTCGCCGAAGAGCCGGTGAGCGAGATGCTGTCGCGGCTGGTGGACGAGGTGCGCGACCGTCGTCGCGGGGCCGCCTCCGACGACCCGGCCGCGCGCGGTGTGGTCGGCCTGCTGCGCGCCACCCAGGCGCCGCCGCAGCGCGCGGCGCTGGACCGGCTGCTCATGCTCGGCACCCTGCTGGAAGGGCACGCCGACCACGTCATGGACGCGGTCGGCCCGGCGGTGGTCCCGTCGGTCGAGCAGATCCGCACCGCGTTCGACCAGCGGCGCAGGCGTCCGACCAACCCGGTGCAACGCCTCCTGCGCGCCCTGCTCGGCGTGGACGCGAAGGTCGCCCAGTACGTGCGCGGCAAGAAGTTCGTCGACGAGGTGGTCGGCACCGTCGGGATGACGCGATTCAACACGGTGTGGACCGATGCCGAGACGCTGCCGCGCACCGACGAGATCGAGCATCCGCAGCGCTGGATCGAGCGCGTGCTGGCCTGAGCGGGCAGGGCCACTGCGATGGATCGCCGGTCGCGGTCGGCCGGTAGGCTGCGCCCATGGGGCGTGCGCCAGGAACGACACCCGGGCGCTTCGGGTCGGAGACCGGGTCATCCGGTCCTGGGCGAGCGGCCGCTGCGGGCACCCCCCGGCGGCTGCCCGAGACCGCGGCCGTGCTCGCCGTCCGCAGGGCGGTCCGCGACTGGCTGAGCGTTTACGGGCCGCGCGAGACCGAAGAACAGGCAGTCGCGGTCGCCTTGTCCGGTGGCGCGGATTCGCTGGCACTCACGGCGGCGGTGGTGGTCGAGACGAACACGGTCGACGCTCTGGTGGTCGATCATCGCTTACAGCCCGGTTCCGGGACCGTCGCCGCCACCGCGGCCGCACAAGCCCTGGCCATGGGCTGCCGGTCCGCCCGCGTGCTCACGGTCGAGGTCGGCACCGAGGGCGGTGTGGAAGCCGCCGCCCGCAGGGCCCGCTATGCCGCGCTGGACTCGGCGCGCGCGGACCTGCCGGTGCTGCTCGGGCACACCCTCGACGACCAGGCCGAAACGGTGCTGCTCGGGCTCGCGCGAGGC
This sequence comes from Nocardia gamkensis NBRC 108242, assembly GCF_001612985.1. Taxonomy (GTDB): domain Bacteria; phylum Actinomycetota; class Actinomycetes; order Mycobacteriales; family Mycobacteriaceae; genus Nocardia; species Nocardia gamkensis. The sequence goes on from NZ_BDBM01000034.1 coordinate 44,954, forward strand.
TCGGGTGGCCGCTCGATCCAAGGGATGGCCGCCTGCGCCGAGCCGTGGGGGCGGCCGTTGCTCGGCGTGCGCCGGGAGACCACCCGGCAGATGTGCGCCGACCTGGGCGTGACGCCGCACGACGATCCGCACAACGCGGCGCCGGAGTTCACCAGGGTGAGGCTGCGCACCGAGGCGTTGCCGCTGCTGGAGCGGATTCTCGGCGGCGGGGTGGCCCCCGCGCTGGCACGCACGGCCGAGCAGTTGCGGGAGGACGGCGCCGTCCTGGACGCGCTCGCCGCCGAGCTGCGGCACACCGCGAGTGATGGGCGGGCGCTGGTGATCGAGACCCTCGCCACTGCGCCCGCCGCCCTCCGTAAACGGGCAATTCGGGCATGGCTGCTCGACAACGGAGCGAAAGCCCTGACCACCAAGCATTTACAGGCAGTCGACGAGCTGGTTACGGCTTGGCGCGGACAGGGCGGCGTGGCGGTCGGCGGAGGACGGCCGGATTGCAGGTTGGTCGCCGGGCGTGAACATGGCAGGCTGACACTGCGGCTGGGCGAGGATGGCATCGGACCGATGAAGCAGACCCAACCGGACCAACGGGCTCACCACCACGGAAGGGAATCCGGCTGACGTGTACGGGGACGACATCGCGTCGGTGCTGATCACCGAGGAACAGATCGCCGCCAAGACCCAGGAGCTGGCCGAACTCATCGCCAAGCGGTATCCGCCCGATGCTCCCGAGGGCGATCTGCTGCTGGTGGGTGTGCTCAAGGGCGCCATCTTCTTCATGACCGACCTGGCCAAGGCCCTGCCTATCCCGACCCAGATGGAGTTCATGGCCGTCTCGTCCTACGGGTCGTCGACGTCGTCCTCCGGCGTGGTGCGCATCATGAAGGACCTGGACAAGGACATCGCGGGCCGCAACGTCCTGATCGTCGAGGACATCATCGACTCCGGGCTCACGCTGTCCTGGCTCAAGCGCAACCTGTCCACCCGCAATCCGGCGTCGCTCGAGGTGGTCACCCTGCTGCGCAAGCCCGACGCGCTACGCACGCCCGTCGAGGTCGCGCACGTCGGCTTCGACATCCCGAACGAGTTCGTCGTCGGCTACGGCCTCGATTACGCGGAGCGCTACCGCGACCTGCCCTACATCGGCACCTTGGACCCGAAGGTCTACGGCGGCTGAGACTCAGCCGGGCAGGATGCCGAAGATCGTTGCCGGGGAACCGGAACCGCCGCGGTAAAGCGGTCCGCCGACCAGCACCCACGCCCCGGTCGCGGGCAGCGCGGCCAGGTTCGCCAAGCATTCCAAGCTGATCCGGTGCTCGCCGTAGAGCAGCTTGGACACCGCGTACGTCTCGTCGGCGCCCACGTCGGGGCCGAACGTGTCGATGCCGAGCGCGCCACGGCGGCCGAGCCTGCCCCCGCGCAGCAGCCATTCCACCGTCTCCACCGCGAAACCTGGTTGCCGACCGGCGGATTCACCCGTGCCGACGAATTCCGGCGTACCCCACTTGGCGTCCCAGCCGGTCCAGGCGATTATCGCCGCGCCGTCCGGAATCCGGCCGTGTTCGGCTTCCCACCGCGTCAGATCGTCGACCGTGATCGCGTAGTCGCGATCGTTCGCGCAGCGTTGCCGGACATCGATCCGCACCGCGGGCAACAGCAGATCGTCCAATTCCAGTTCGTGCGCGGCCAGCCCGTCGGCACGGAAATGAACCGGTGCGCCCCAATGGGTTCCGGTGTGTTCGCCCTGCTGGATATAGCGCAGGTGGTAGCCGTCGTCCGCGATCGTGGCCACCACGTCGGCGCGGAATTCCGGATCGCCCGGGTACAGCGGGGTGGTGACCGGATCGTGGACGTGCGAGAGGCTCAGCAGTCGCCCGAGCGGGCGCGGTGTGGTCATCGCGGACGCTGCGGGATCGCCCTGGCCAGCGCGAGCAGATCCGCTTCGAGGAGCCGGAAGAGTCGATAGGTCAGCACGAATGCCAGGATGCCACCCACGCTCAGCACGCGCACCGGAACGATCACCAGCTCCAGGTCGGTGGCCTCGACGAAGGTCGCGCTCGCCACGCCCAGCAGCGGAACCGACGCCGCCACACCGAGATAGAGATTGCCGCGCCTGGCCAGCGCGCGCAGCTGACGTTCGTCGTCGCGACCGATACCGCCGCGCACCAGAAGTTGTGGATAGATCGAGCGCACCGCGTAGACCATGATCGGAAAGAACGGATAGGCCAGCGCGATCGCCGCGCACACCACTTGCGCCGCGAAGAAATGCAGGAAGGTGCCGCGCGGCAGCGCGACGCCGGAGGAGGCCAGTCCCAGCGGCCAGATGATGCCCGCCACCAGCCAGAAGCCGAAGGGTATCCACACCGCCCAGTCGCCCATCAGCAAGGTGTCGCGGCGCGCTTTCGCGAGCGTGCGCGCGGAATACCCGGAGCCGCGGCCGAGGCGGTACGCGATGGTGAGCGGCCGCCGGGTCATGAACAGCAGCAGCAGTGCGGCCACCGGGAACGCGACGAGATTGTTGATCAATCCCACCGCCGCGAACTTCTCCTGGTCCGCGGCCGACATCCGGTCGATGATCAGGCTCTGGTTCAGCCGGATGTTGTAGAAGCTGGCCAGCATGTTCGGCACGCCGACGCACAGCGCCGCGACCGGGAGCAGCCATGCGCGGGCTCGGTGGGCGAGGCTGTCGGGCGGGGGATCGACCAGGTCGCGAGCGCGGGCGTCCAGGCACAGGTCGAGCTGGCCCGCGAGTTCCGCACCGCCGCGCCAGCGGCGTTCCGGATCGGCGTGCAGGCAATCCAGCAGCACCCGGCGCAGCGCGGCGGGGGTGTCTTCCGGCAGGCGCGCGAGCGCCTCCGCCGAGACGCCCCGGCGGCGCACCGCGAGCATCGCCGCGTACGTCTCGGTGGCGGGTCCGCCCTCGGTGAGCGGTGGATCGTCGAACGGAATAGCACCCGTGAGCATCTCCCACAGCAGCACGCCGAGGGAGTACACGTCGCTGCCGTTGCCGGGGGCGGGCGCGTCGGGATCGAGGTAAGCGGCCAGCTGCTCCGGCGAGCGGTAGGCCAGTGCGCCGGTCGCGCCGGGACCGTGCGGCGCCGAAGCGCGGGCCGCCTCGCCGAGAGCGAAGTCGGCCAGCTTCGGGATGCCCTCCGCGGTGAACAGCACGTTCGCCGGCTTGATGTCGTGGTGCAGCACGCCGTGGTGCTCGGCGTAGTCCAGGGCATCGGCCAACCGCCTGCCCACCCACGCCACGGTCTCCGGCCAGGTCAAGCGGGCGATCTCGGCACGAACGCTGGAATCCGACGGCCGGATCTCGCCCTTGGCCTCCATCGCGGTGTCCAGCGCTCGCAGCAGCAGTGCGCCGCCCTCGGTCACCGAGCCGCGACGGCGTTGCTCGAGGAGACCGACCGCTGTGCCGCCCGGGAGGTACTGCATGTAGACCAGGCGCGGGGGGACGGTCGAGGGGGAGTCCGATACGAACGGCGTGCGGGCGGGCGCGGAGCCGGTGTGGGCCGGCGGGCCCGCGACGGTCGCGTCCGGATAGATCGATCGGTCGACCACCGTCGCGTCCGGAGCGGCGAGAACCGCGGTGCCCTCACCGGATCCGGGGGGTCGCCCGGCAGCATGCTCGGAGATCGGCGCACCGTCGCGGCGTGGGCGGCGAGTACCGGCTACTGCGGTGTCGTCACTGTCTTCTGGCGCGGTGAACGCATCGGCCGCCGCGGCGACCGTCGCGTCGTTCGCGGCGGATCGTCCGCTGTGTGTCGCGTCGGCCGGTTGGGTGTGGGGCTGGGCGATTGTCGCGTCGTCTGTGCTGGATGCCCGTCGGCTGTGTGTGGCGTCGGCTGGTTGGGTGTGGGGTTGGGCGATTGTCGCGTCGTCTGTGGTGGGCAGTTGGGTGAGCGCCGCATCGGAACGGCGGGCATGAGGAGCGCTGGGTTGGGCGATTATCGCGTCGTCCGTGGGGGACTGTCGGATGTGAGCTACCTCGGCTCGCCGGACGCCGGGCTGCGCGACCGGCGCATCGTCGCCGGGGTGGCCCGGTGGGGCTGCGACCGTGGCGTCCGAATCCGCGAGCGGGAGTGGGCGGGCGGGCCGTGGCGCGGCGAGAGGCGCATCCGCGTCGGCTGTGCCTGCGATGGCGTGGCCGCCGTTCGCGGGCGCACCGGCGACCGTCAGCGTGCGTGCGGTGTCGGCGCTGAGCACCCGCTGGTCGAAGACGCGCACTATGTGGGCGTGATCGAGCTGGGCCATGGTGCGTGGCGCGGCCGCCCGGCCCGCCGAGAACCGGACGGCGACCAGCCGCTGCATGGAACGCTGCCTGGCCAGGAAGACGCGGCCGAGCAGCCCGGCGCCCAGATCGGTGATCAGGTCGAAGTCGTCGATTCGCAGACCGGGCGCCAGGTCGGCCAGCGCGGCGACGGCTTCGCTCGATTCGGCGTTCGTCCCCGCGTCGTCGGCGAAATCGGCGAGACGTTCGCGGATCGCGGCGGCGAACTCCGGATATTCGGCGAGGTAGTCCTCCAGCGGCAGCGATCCGACTTCATGGCGCGCCAGAAATTCTTCGCACAGCAGATCGACCAGTTCCGGGCTGTCCGCCATTTCGGGGAATTCCTCGCGGTACTCCGCGATCCGTTTGCCGAGCCCCTCGTGTTCCCAGCGCCGCCGCAGATCCACCCGGATCAGGTCGACGAGCACCGCCAAGCGAACCTGCGTGCCGTCGGGTACGTAGTCGCGGATCTGCGGTGGCAACCGGTCGCCATGGACGCTGCTTTGCCAGTCGGCGGAGAACCGGGCGACGGCATGGGTGCGGGGCAAGCTCACGCGGCGGTCTCCGCGGCGGTCTTGTTCGCTCGGGCGGACCTGCCCTCCGAGGATCCCGTTACGGCGGCTTCGGGATCGACCACCCGCTCCAGCGCCCGCAGATCCGCTTCCAGCGCACGGAAGATCAGATAGGTCCCCACGAACGCGATTATGCCGCCCACGCACAGCAGCCGGACCGCGAAGATGACCGACGGGATGTCGGACGGGGGCAGGAAGGTCACCCCGGCGACCGCGAGCAGCGGCACCGAGGCGGCCACCGCGAGGTAGCCGTTGCAGCGCCGGTCCAGGCCGCGCAGCCACACCGCGTCCTCGGGGCTGATGTCGCCGTGCCGGAGGAACAGCGGGTAGACGCACCGCACCATGTAGAAGGTCAGCAGGAAGAAGGGATACGCGACCGCCATCGCACCGCACACCACCAGTGACGAGAAGAAGTGCACCACGGAGCGCGTCGATATCCCTCCGGTCGACACCTGTAGTGCGATCAGGAAGACCGGTCCGGCCAGCACCCACAGCGAGAAGGCCACGGCCACGGCTCGGTCGCCCATCAGCAGCGCGTCGCGTCTGGCGCGCCGCAGGGTCTCCGGGTCGTATCGTCGCCCTTTGCGCAGGCCACGCGGCACGGTCAGCACGTATCTCGCCATGTACAGCACGAGCGCGATGCCGGTCGGGAAGAAGATGGCGTTCACCGCGCCGGTGATGATGAGGAAGGTCTGCTGGGCTTCCTCGGTCATCCGGCTGATGATCAGGTGTTGATTGTGCTGGATGTTGTACAGCGAGGCGAGCACGTTGGGCAGCGCCATCGCCGCCAGCGCCACCGGGACGATGTGCGGGCGCAGCCGGCGCCGCCAGCTGTTCGGCGCCGGGTCGACCAGCTCGCGGGCGCGCGCGTCCTGGCACATCTCCAGCTGCCTGGCCAGGATGGTGCCACTGGACCAGCGGTCGGCCCGGTCCGGGGCGAGGCAGGTCCGCAGTACGCGGCACAAGGCGGCGGGGCAGTCGGCCGGGATCCGCTCCAGCGCGGTCTCGTCGACGCCGGCGCTGCGCCGCTCCAGCATGGCCTCCAGTGTGGTGTCGTCGCCTCGATCGCCCGCGCCCGCCGTCCGGTCGTCGAACGGCTTCGCGCCGGTGAGCAACTCCCAGAGCACCACGCCCAGCGAGTAGATGTCGGCTCGGGTGTCCAGGTCGGCGGCGCTGCGGCCGAAGCTGGGGTGGCAGGCCTCCAGCTGTTCCGGCGACATGTAGGCCAGTGAGCCGCCGAAGTAGGCCACCGGGCTGGTGCCCTCCACGTTGCGGCTGAAGCTGATGTTGAAGTCGGCCAGTTTCGGCACGCCCTCGGCGGTGAGCAGGACGTTGGCCGGTTTCACGTCGCGGTGCAGCACGCCGTGCGTGGAGGCGTAGTCCAGCGCCTCGGCCAGCCTTCGACCCAGCCAGGCCACCGTCTCCGGCCAGCTCAGCTTCGCGATCTCGGCGCGCACACTGGAGTCGGTCGGCCGGATCTCGCCTTTCTCCTCCATGGCCGCGTCCACGGCGTCCAGCAGGAGCCGGCCGCTGCGCTCGGCGGGCGGGGTGGCGCGCACCCAGCGCAACACGCTCAGCAGCGTGCCACCCGGAAGGAACTGCATGTAGAGCAGTCGCAGCCTGCGTGCGGCGCCCTCGGCGTCGTCGAGCAGCCGCTGGTCGAAGACCCGCACGATGTAGTCGTGGTCGAGCTGGGCCAGCGTCTGCGGTTCGGTGCCGTGGTCCAGCGAGATCTTGACCGCGACCAGCCGTTGCAGCGAGCGCTGCCGGGCCAGGAAGACCCGGGCGAACGCGCCGCTGCCCAGACCGGTCAGCAGATCGAAGTCATCGATGCGCTGACCGATCTCGATGCGGTCGAGCGGGTCGGAGCGGCCCGGCCCGGTCCCGATCGTCGTGGGCGCGGCGGTGGCCGTGCCCGTCAGATCGGCGGCGGTCGTTCTGGTCACCTCGGAATCACGAACAGACTCGGTGGTTCGGTTCAATGCGGTATCGGCGAGGACCGATCCGGTATGCGCCAACACGGTCCGGGAAGAATCCTCGGTAGTCGCGCGGCGGGTGCTCTGATCGATGTCGTCGGTGTTCAACAACTCGCGCAGTTGCTCGGCCTGCCGCGGATATTCGCGCAGGCATTCGCGCGGATCCACTCGCTCGCCGCTCTGGCGGCGGATGACGAACTCCTCGTACACCAGACCGGCCGGAATATCGTCGGACGCGAGTTCGGGGAATTCGGCGCAGTAATCCGCCAAACGCAACCGCGTGGCCGGTTCCGGCACGGTGCTCGTGGCCGTCACCGGGCGACGCAACCAGCGATGGCGCAAGTCGACGCGGATCAGCTCGAGCAATGCCTCGCGACGCAACGTGGTGGCGTCGGGCAGGTAATCGGCGATCGTCGGCGGGCGCCGGGTCGATTTCCATGCCGCCGAGAACGCCGCTACCGCGTCGGATTCGGCATGCGACAACTCGCCACCCCTCGGACGGGTGGAAACACCTGTGTCGGGATCGGAACTTCTTCCAGAGTTCGCACTCATGCTCGGACCTTGTGGCTCGGCGGACGCCGCGGAATCCGCATCGGTCGTTGTCGGATGGCCGGAAATTTCCGCCACACCCCACACCATCATCCCCCGTGCCGTATTCGAAATGATAACTTGCGGCACGACAGTGGATCACCCGATTTCGACAACGACGCGACGGGGGATGACCAGCACATGTCTGACGAGGCCGCAATCGTGGCGGACGGCTCGATATCGGCGCGCCGCGCCGCGCCGCGAACAACCATTCCGAATGCGAAGACCAGCGAACCGGTCCTTATCCGACCGCTCGGGGCCGCCGCGGGCGTACGTCCGCAGAGCGCTCGGGAAGCCGAGGCCGGTCTCGAACGCGGTCCGGCCGCGACGATCGCGGCGTGCGTGCGAGACGGCCTGCTGCACCCCGGCCAGGTGGCCGCGGATGCCGGGACGCGGATCTCGGCGGCGGACCGCGAACACACCGCGTTCAGCGTTGTCCGTGCCGAACAGGCGATGGCCGAGTCGGTCGGTCTGATGGAGCGTGACGACCTCGATGTACTACCGCTGGCCGGTGTCCCGGTCGCGGTCGAACACGGCCTCCCGATCGCGGGCGAGCCGGTGCCGTGGGGCCCGGCGGCCGCCGCGGATCATCCGGTGGTGGCCAGGCTGCGGGCCGCGGGCGCGGTGGTCGTGGGCCACGTGACGGCGCCCGAGCTGAGCCGATGGGTGACCAGCGCGGGCACGGAACCGGTCGTCCGCAATCCGTGGAACCCCGCACGCAACGCGGGAAGCGCGGCAGGCGCCGCCGTCGCGGCCGGGCTGGTCCCGGTGGCGCACGGGTGCGACGGCTTGGGCGCGGTGCGGGTCGCGGCCGCGTGCTGCGGCGTCTTCGGGATCAAGCCCGGGCAGTACACCGTCCCCGGTGCGGGCGCCTGGTCCGGACTGGTCGAAAGCGGTGTCCTCGCGACGAGCGTGGACGACGCCGCGCTGGCGCTGTCGGTGCTGGCGGCGCGGCCGGACCTAGCCGAGGTGGATCCACCCGCCCGACTACGGATCGGACTGGCCGTGGATCCACCTTCTCGCCTGACGCGCGTCGACCGGCACTGGACGGCCGCGGCCCGCAGAGCGGCCTCGCTGGCCGCGGCGGCGGGCCATCTCGTCGAACCGACCGCGCTACCGTACGGAAACGCGCTGTTCGCGGCATCCCTACGCTGGCTGGCCCTCGGTGCACGCGATGCTCCCGCGCTACCCGAGCCCGACCAGCTATCCCGGAGAGCCCGGCATCGACTGGCCCTTGGCCGGACGGTGCATCGGTTACGGCTCGCGCGGCCCGCCCAGATCGACCGGGTCGAGGCGCGACTACTGGAGTTCTTCGAGCATTACGACGTGGTGATCACTCCCACGCTCGCCGCCCCGCCGCCCCCGGTGCGGGCCTGGCACTTCCGCAATCGGCCGGCCACGCTGCTCGCGGGCGCGCGGTTCGCCCCCTTCACTCCGCTGTGGAATCTGGTCGGCTGGCCGGCCGCATCCGTCCCCATGGGTGAGCATCCTCGGTCGGGTACGCCGGTGGCGGCCCAGCTCGCCGGACCGCCGGGCAGCGAATCCACCCTGCTACGGCTGGCCGCGCAACTGGAGGCCCACTATCCGTGGCAGCGCACGGCGCCCGCCACCACCGCGGGCCGATTCAGACGCTGACCGGCGATTGCTGCGCGGCGAATCCGCCCTCGACGGCCCGGCCCGCGAACTCGAGGATGGTCGGCCGGTTGTCGTCGGCCCGCCACGCCACGGCCAGCTCGCACGGTGCGAGCCCCGACACGGGACGCGCGGTCAGCCCCGGCCAGCGGTACATCGGCACGTTGTTCTCGGCGAGCAGGCACACGCCGAGGCCGAGGCTCACGGCCTCCAGCTTGTCCTCGGCGGTCGCGGCCTCGGCGCCGATCTTCGGCGGACGGCCTGCGCGTCCGTCGTTGCCGAGCCAGAAATCGCGCACCGCACCGGCTTCGGTGGGCAGCGCGACGAACGGTTCGTCAAGCAGATCGGCGAACTCGATGGTCTCCGAGACGGCCAGCGGGTGGTTCTCCGGCAGCAGCACCCACCGCGGTTCGGTGCGCAGCACCTGCCAGCGATAGCGGCTCTGGTCCGGCAGCGGCAGCCAGACCAGAGCGAGGTCGGCCTGGCGTCCGGCGAGCCCGCTGGAGGGATCGGTCCATGAAGCGGCGTGCAGTGCGAGGCGATGCCCGCTCGCGCTCTCCAGATCGCTGAGCAGACCGCGGCCCAGCGCGGACTGGATGCCGACGCGCAACACCTCGCCCGCCTCCTGGAGCGAGACGTTGGTGACCTCCCACAGCTCCAGGATCTTGCGGGCGCCTTCGAGCAGTTCCTTGCCCGCGACGGTCAGTGCGACACTGCGCTGGTTGCGGTCGAACAGGACCACGTCGAGCTGACGTTCCAGCTGACGGATCTGACGCGACAGGGTGGGTTGAGCGATGTGCAGCCGCTGAGCGGCGTTGGTGAAGTGCAGTTCCTCAGCGACGGCGACGAAATACCGCAGGTCGCGCAAATGCGGGTCCATAGCCCCTTGCTATCAGAATCAGTCCGGAATTTCCAGGCTTATCAGGCCGAAAAGTTCGGATACGGGTGCCGAAACAGTCGGCAGGTTTGTTAGGGACAGCATATTGCCTGCGATGGTGTTGCGCATCAACCGGTTGGCGAATTCTCGGCATGCGTGCAGCTGTTGCCCTCCTGTCGTCACAGTTGGGCAGTTGACCAGCATGAATGAGGTCTTTCCCGGAGGGGTAATGGCGGATTGTGGCCATCACTGCGGGCGCCGATCACCGGCTGAGGATTTGCCGCTGGCCGTCCGGTCGATGTAATCGAGACCTCGCGTGATTTTCCTCACATGACTGGGGCGAACGGCGCTCGAAGTGTTGCTCGCGGTACAAAGCGAGGCGCCGCGACCGAGACGAATCCCGGCCGCGACGCCTCGGCTCCGCGCTGTGTTCACACCCCGCGGGCGCGCTCCTCGTAGGCCTTGCGCTTGTCCGCGTCGACGTCGGCGAGGAAGGCGCGGCCGGACCCGAGCGCCCGGCCGATGCCGTCCCCGACCGCTTCCGGCAGCAGCCCGACGAACTGGGAGATGAACCCGGCCACCGCGGTCACCCTGACCTTCGACTTCGGTGCGACGATCAGCTTCGCGACGGCGTCGGCGATCTCCTCCGGTTCGGCGGCGCGCATCAGCTTGGGCGCGGTGACGCCGGAGCCCAATTCGGTGTTGGTCAGCGTGGGCAGCACCGAGGAGAAGCGCACCCCGGTGCCGCGGTACTCCTCCCGCAGCGTGTCGGTGAAACCCAGTACCGCGTGCTTGCTGGCGTTGTAGGTGGCCAGACCCGGGATGTGGGCCTCACCGGCCAGCGAGGCGATGTTGATGATGTGCCCGCTGCCGCGCGGCAGCATCCGGCGCAGCGCCAGTTTGGAGCCCAGGATCACGCCATAGACGTTGATGTCCAGGATGCGCTTTGTCAGCGGATCCGGCTCGTCCACCAGCTTGCCGGTCGGCATGATGCCCGCGTTGTTGATCAGCACGTCGATCGGGCCGAGGGTGCGCTCCACCTCGTCCAGGAACCCGTCGAACGAATCCTGATCGGTCACGTCGAGCCTGCCGTAGAGCTCGAAGCCGCGTGCCGTGCCCGACTCCTTGACCGTGGTCTCGTCGATGTCGCCGATCGCGATCCGGGCGCCGAGGGCTTGCAGCGCGGTCGCGGTGGCGAGCCCGATGCCGCGCGCGCCACCGGTGATGACGACGACCTTGCCGCGGATCTGCTTCGCTTCGGTCACTTGTCGTCTCCCTTCAGCTTCAGCAGGGCCGGAAGGTCGAGGCGGCGTAGGCCGCGCGCCCCCGCCGCACGCATCGCGCCGAGTGCGAACAGCAGCTTCGGCATCGAGTACGGGTACCAGAACAGTTCCTTCTGCTGGGTCGGCAGGATCGGCGTGGTGATCGCCTGCTGACGGCAGTACTTGCGCACGCCGTTCGCGCCGCCCCAGCGGGCGCCGACACCGGACAGGCCCCAGCCGCCCATCGGCAGGGCATAGCTGAACAGGTTGGCGAAGACGTCGTTGATGTTGACCGCACCGGCGTTGAGTTGCCGGGCGATCCGCTCGCCCCGCTCCTTGTCGCCGGTCCACACCGACGCCGAGAGGCCGTAGACGGAGTCGTTGGCCAGCCGTACCGCCTCGGACTCATCGGCCACCTTCATCACCGGCAGCGTCGGGCCGAAGGTCTCCTCGGTGACGCAGGACATGGAGTGATCGACGTCCACCAGCACGGTCGGCTCGAAGGCGGTGCCGAATCCGGCCCGCTTGCCGCCGGTGAGGACCTTGGCGCCCGCCGCGACGGCCTCCTCGACGTGGCGTTGCACGATCGCCACCTGGTTCTCGTTGGCCAGCGCTCCCACGTCGTATTTGGAATCACGTCCGTCCAAGCCCTGGCGCAGCGCCTTGACGTTGGCGGTGAGCTTGGCGACGAACTCGTCGTACACCGGCGCCTCGACGTACACCCGCTCCACCGAGATGCAGACCTGGCCGGAGTTGAACATGCCGCCGAAGGCGATGCCGTGCGCGGCGCGCTCGAGGTCGGCGTCGGCCAAGACGATGGCGGGGTCCTTGCCGCCCAGTTCCAGGCTGTACGGCACCATCCGTTCCACGCAGGCGGCGGCGATCTTGCGGCCGGTCGCGGTGGAGCCGGTGAACTGGATGTAGTCGGCGTTGCCGACCACGGCCGCTCCGGTCGCGCCCGCGCCGGTGACCACCGCGAAGACCGGCGGCGCGCCGATCTCGGCCCAGCCCTTGGCCAGTTCGAGCGCCGAGAGCGGGGTCACCTCGGAGGGCTTGAGGATGACGGCCGCCCCGGCGGAGAGAGCGGGGAAGACGTCCATCACCGGCATGGCCAACGGGAAATTCCACGGTGTGATGACGCCGACCACCGGATAGGGCCGGTAGACCGTGGTCAGCCGCTTGACGCGGGCCAGCGGGCTGTGCGGCGACGGGTGATCGTCGGCCAGGAACTTCGCCGCGCGGCGGGCGTAGTAGCCGATCAGATCGGTCGCGAAACCGGGGTCGATCAGGGCGTCCACCCGGGGCTTCGCGGTCTCCGACTGCAATACGGTGGCCAGCCGGTCGGTGTTGTCGATCAACCAGTCCTGGAACTTCAGCAGCCAGACCTTGCGTCCTTCGGGGCCGATCGCCTCCCATTCGGGCTGATACAGCCGCAGTTCACGGACCTTGGCCGCGACCGCGTCCGCGGTCTCGTCCGGCACCGTGCCGACGACCTCGCCCGTGCCGGGATTGCGCACCTCGATGACGGCGGGACCGTCCTTCTTCGCGGTCGTTTCGCGTGCCTGCGCCTCGGTCGCGGGCGCTGGTTCGGTGTTGGTCACTGCTGTTCTCCCACTGACGTTGTGTTGAACCGCGGTCTGCTGACTGCTGTGAGGCAGGCCACTGAACTATGATCGTGACACAATCCGAACCAAGTTTCTTGGCCCGAATTGTCAAGGAAAATGGGCAAATTTGTTTTCTTGGTACAAAGAATGACGAAGTATCCGCCGAGTCTGAAGTATCCGCCGAGTCGAAGGAGAGCGCGATGACCGGTGGTCCGCCGCGGGGCGGCGCGGTCCGGCCGAGCCCGGCTCCCGACGAAGTGCGCGAATGGCTGGCCGAATACGTCTACGAGACGACACGCGCGGAAGTACTGGAGCGGATCGTCACCCGGCTCGACGACGTGATCATCGCGCGCATCCCCGAACTCGCCGATCGCGATATGCGCCGCGACCTCGCGGCCAGCACCCGGGCGCACGCCAGGATCGTGCTCAGCCGCCTGGCCAGCGACGCCTTCGAGTTCTCGCTGCCGGAGGAGGCGCACGCGTTCGCGCGCAGCGTGGCCCGGCGCGGCTTCGAACTGCGGCTGCTGCTGCGGGTCTATCACGTGGGCATGGAAGCGGTGCTGGACTACATGACCGAGGTCGTCGAGCAGCGGCAGGCCACGCCGGAACTCGAGCGCGTGGTGCTGCTGCGGCTGTTCGAGCGGGCCACGAAGTGGATCAGCACCTCGGTCGAGTTGCTCACCGACACCTACATGGAGGAGCGCGAGCAGGTCTTGCGCGCCGCGCTCAACCGGCGCGCCGAGACGGTGCGCGCCCTGCTGGACGGCGACGACGTGGACGTCGAGCAGGCGTCGGTGCGGCTGGGATACCGCCTGTCGCAGCGGCACCTGGCCTTCGTGCTGTGGACCGACGAGCCGACCGGCGAGCCCACCGGTGCGGACGCGGAGGCGACCGGGCTGCTGGATCGGGTCGCGGCGCGGCTTGCCGCGGCACTGGGCAGCGCGCGGGTGCTCACCGTTGCGTCCGGCGCCAGCGCGATGTGGGCGTGGGCGGGTACGGACGACGGAGAACACGGCGCCGAGCTCGCGGCGCCGGGCGAAGTGGAGCGGCTGGCCGCGGTGCAGGTCGAGGCGCCGGTGCGGGTGGCGTTCGGCGTTCCGGCCGGGGGGATCGCGGGCTTCCGCCGCAGTCATCGTGAGGCGGTCGCCGCGCGGCAGGTCGCCGAGCGCGCGCCCGCGGGCGGCCCTCGGGTCACGGGCTATCGAACGGTGGAGATCGCCTATCTCGCCGGCGCGGACGAAGCGGCCATGCGCGGGCTGGTCGAGCGGGAACTCGGCGCACTGGCCGGGCGGGACGCGCACGCCGCGCGGCTGCGCGAGACGCTGCACGCCTATCTGCGCAGCCAACGCAGCCCGGAGGCCACCGCGAAAGTACTCGGTGTGCACAAGAACACGGTCCGCTACCGCGTGCAGCGGATCGAACAACTACTGGGATATCCGATCGAGGAGCGTGGCCTGCCGCTGGAGATCGCGCTGGTGTGCGTCGCCGTCTACGGCACGGACGCCCTGCCCTGAACCGCCGGCTAGTCGCCCACGGCTTCGCGGGCGGCGATGCGGCGCAGCGGTGGCTCGGTGGTCGGCGCCACCCTCCGGTCGGGTAACTCGGTGAGCAAGGTGGTTGTCGCCTCTGCGATGGCCGCGACGGCCTTGTCGACGGCCGCTTTGGTGGTCGAGCTCAGGCCGGACACGCCACCGACCTTGCGCACGTACTGCAGTGCGGCGGCATAGATTTCCTGCTCGGTTGCGGCAGGTTCCAAACCACGCAGGACGGTGATGTTTCTACACATGCGAGCACACTAGCCCCAGATCACGACATGCGTCAGGGCAAGAAGTCACCGAGGCCGAAATCGTTTCGCCCGCGGGACGCCCCAGGGTCCGCGGCGGCGACATCGGCGCCATCCGCGAATACCGCGCGTCGGCCGCGCGGGATGGGGAACAATCGGGGCATGTCTTCGCGCGGTGTACCCACCTTGACGACCTTTCCGTACGCGGAGCTGGACGAGCGGGAGGAAGATCATTGGTCCGGCGCCGCGGTAACCGACGACGAATTGCGGGCGTTGGCCCTCGGCGCCTTCTACTCGGCGCGCTGGGACGCGTTCCACGACGCGCTGCTGCTCGGCCCGGAACGGGCGCATCCGCTCGGCGATCGGCGCGAGCTGGCCATCGATACGCTCACCGGTGCGTGGGGCATCACCGACGGCACCGAGGCGCAGGCGTCGATGGAGCAGTTGCTCGACGGCATGCACGCCCCGCTCTACGCGCTGGTGCACCCGTTGGTGACGGCCTCGATCAACGCCAGCGAGCGCGATCGGTTCGGTGAGCGCGCCGACCGGCACCGGGCGTTCCTGCGGCAGGTCGGCGCGTTCCGGGGGATGGACAATCCGGAGGCGCTGGTCCGCGACTACGACATCTGGTCGCAGGCGATCAAGATCGGATTCACCGACCATCTGACGCGGCCGCTGCCCAGCGACATCCACGCCTGGGATCTGGCCCGGGTGGTCGCGGTGGCCAGGATGGCCTACACGGCCGGGTACCTCGATGCCGACGTGGCTTGGAGTTATCTGGCGCGCGCACTGCCGCTGGCGCAGAGCAAGTACCGCAACTGGCGCCAGTTCGGCGACGCCTATCTCACCGGCTGGACCTATTGGCAGGCCTGTGAGGACCTGGCGGAGCTGAAGAACGGCGGCGTCGACCGCCGCAAGGAGTTGCTGCGGCTGTGGCTGCGCCCGACCAGCCCGTGGCGGCGGATCGCGCTGAACTCAGTTCCCGTCGGGGAGTGAGCGCAGGATCCCGCGGCCGTAGCGCTGGAACTGGGCGTCGTCGACCATGCCGAGGGAGTGCCGCTCGACCAGCAGTTCCCACTCCGAGTACAACTGGGCCACACCGGGATCGGCGGAGCCCGCGGCGCCGTCGGCGGACTCCCGGCGCACCGCGAAGTTCACCGCGCAGGTGACCCGATCGGTGTCGGCGCGGTCGGCGCCCGAGAAATGTAGCGTCCGGCTGCCGTCGTGCACCTCGATGCCGGTCGCGCCGCGTCCGGGACCGATCTCGCCGCGGCCCGCGGCCGGGGTGTCGGTGACCCGGGCCCACACGATCACCGGAATCGGGAGTTCGTGCGCGTAGCGGCCGTCGCCGATGGCGATGAACAGCAGCCGCGCCGTGGTCGCGGCGAGCAGGCCGGAACCGCTGCCCGCGGGCGGGTGCGCCACCGCGATCGCGGTCTCCAGGACGTACTCGTCCGGCGTCACGTAACGATGCAGAGCCGCTATCGCCTGCTTCGCGTCGCGGCGGGGGGACATCCTGCGCGTCGCCCGCTCCACGTCGGCGCGGATGGGACCGCCGCGGCCCCAGGTGGGCGCGGGCGGGCACAGATCCGGCGCCGCGACGTCGATGCGCTGGGTGGCCATGATCTGCCTGTTGAGCCGGTCGACGATCTCGGTGGCCGCCGGAACGTCGTGTTCGGCGATCAGGACCGGCAGCGGGGTGCGGTCCGCGGGCACGCCGGTGAGCACGGGCGTCGGGTAACGCAGATAGATCTCGATGACGACCGCGTCGTCCGCGCGCCGGTTCAGCCGGACCTTCAGCAGGTCGGAGACCGGGACATCGAGCACGCGCTCGCCGTCGGACCCGGGTCGCAGGACGATCAGCCTGCCGCCGCCGTGACGCAGTATCGCTGTGGGTGTCCGTAACTCGACTATGTCCATACCCCCTGCGCTCGTGTCTGGTCTGCGGCGCTCCCGGGGCCTTCGTGGTTTGCGAGCTACCGCCTACGTGCCCGTCGCTCGCGCCGCGATGTTGTGTCGTCGCTCACGATAGGCCGAACATGCCATGATTGTTGCCACTTGGAGGAAGCCGGACCGGGGACATCGGGAACCACCGTCGTTCCCCGGCCGTTTACCTCGTTAACTGCACCTGCAGCCGAACTGTGCGATGTATCGAGTAGACCGTACGCGGTAACGTGGCTTGTCCGCATCCGAACCCCGCGGAACCGGACGCGCCAGATGCATCGCTAGGCAAGAACCGGAGACACCGGAAAGGACTGGCCGCCCCGGCCGACGCTCTATGAACCGCAAGACAGTGTTTCGCACCCTGGCCATAGTCTCGGGCATTCTGCTCGTGATCTATGCGTTCAGCTATTTCGGCAACGACACGCGGGGCTGGAAGAGCGTCGATACCTCGGTTGCCCTCAGCCAGCTCGAGAACAAGAGCAACGTCCAGAACATTCAGATCGATGATCGCGAGCAGCAGCTGCGCATCGAGCTGAAGGACGGCAACGACGCCACCGGCGGGCAGAACAAGATCATCGCGAAGTATCCGGGCGGCAGCGAGACCTCCGCCCAGGTCTTCTCTGCCGTGAAGAACTCCGGCGCCCCGTACAACACGGTGGTCAAGCAGGAGAGCTGGTTCACCCAGATCCTGCTGTTCGTGCTGCCGATGGTCATCCTGCTCGGCCTGTTCATCTTCGTGATGGCCCGCATGCAGGGCGGCGGGCGCGGCGGCATGATGGGCTTCGGCAAGTCGAAGGCCAAACAGCTGTCCAAGGACATGCCCAAGACCACGTTCGCCGACGTGGCCGGAGCCGACGAGGCGGTCGAGGAACTCTACGAGATCAAGGACTTCCTGCAGAATCCGGTCCGCTACCAGGCCCTCGGCGCCAAGATCCCCAAGGGCGTCCTGCTCTACGGCCCGCCCGGCACCGGTAAGACCCTGCTGGCCCGCGCCGTCGCGGGCGAGGCCGGTGTGCCGTTCTTCACCATTTCCGGTTCGGACTTCGTGGAGATGTTCGTCGGCGTCGGCGCCTCCCGGGTGCGCGACCTGTTCGAGCAGGCCAAGCAGAACAGCCCCTGCATCATCTTCGTCGACGAGATCGACGCGGTCGGCCGCCAGCGCGGCGCGGGCCTCGGCGGCGGGCACGACGAACGCGAGCAGACCCTCAACCAGCTGCTGGTCGAGATGGACGGCTTCGGCGACCGCACCGGCATCATCCTGATCGCGGCGACCAACCGGCCCGACATCCTCGACCCGGCGCTGCTGCGTCCCGGCCGGTTCGACCGGCAGATCCCGGTGGGCAACCCCGACCTCGCCGGTCGCCGCGCGATCCTGCGGGTGCACTCGCAGGGCAAGCCGATCTCGCCGGACGCCGACCTGGACGGCTTGGCCAAGCGCACCGTCGGCATGTCCGGCGCCGACCTGGCCAATGTGATCAACGAGGCCGCCCTGCTCACCGCCCGCGAGAACGGCGCGATGATCACCGGCGAATCGCTGGAGGAGTCGGTCGATCGCGTGATCGGCGGTCCGCGGCGCAAGAGCCGGATCATCAGCGAGCACGAGAAGAAGATCACCGCCTACCACGAGGGCGGCCACACCCTGGCCGCCTGGGCGATGCCGGACATCGAGCCGGTCTACAAGGTCACCATCCTGGCCCGCGGACGCACCGGCGGCCACGCCATGACGGTGCCCGAGGACGACAAGGGCCTGATGACCCGCTCGGAGATGATCGCCCGCCTGGTGATGGCGATGGGCGGCCGCGCGGCCGAGGAACTGGTGTTCCACGAGCCGACCACCGGCGCGTCCTCCGATATCGACCAGGCCACCAAGATCGCCCGCGCGATGGTCACCGAGTACGGCATGAGTGCCCGGCTCGGCGCCGTCCGTTACGGCCAGGAGCAGGGCGATCCGTTCCTCGGCCGCTCGATGGGCATGGGTTCGGACTACTCGCACGAGGTGGCGGGCGCGATCGACGAGGAGGTGCGCAACCTGATCGAGGCCGCGCACACCGAGGCGTGGGCGATCCTGAACGAGTACCGCGACGTGCTCGACGACCTGGCCACCGCGCTGCTGGAACGGGAGACCCTGCACCGCAAGGATCTCGAGCAGATCCTCACCTCGGTGCAGAAGCGCCCGCGCATCACCGCGTTCAACGATTTCGGCGACCGCGTCCCTTCGGACAAGCCGCCGGTGAAGACCCCTGGCGAGCTGGCCGCCGAGCGTGGCGAGTCCTGGCCGCCGGAGCCGGTCGCCGAGCCGGTGGCCGCGTCCGCGCAGCGCGAGCCGCAGCCCGCCAACGGGTACCCGCCGCACGAGAGCGGTTACGGCGCTCCGCCGCAATACGGCCGCCCGCCCGCGTCGGGTGGTTACCCGCTGCCCCAGGCGCCCGCTCCGGCGTATCCGCGCCAGGGGACGCACGGTTCGCGGCCGGACTACGGCGCTCCGGCGGGATGGTCGGCTCCCGGCTGGCCGCCGCGGGACGAGCCGCAGCCGGGTCAGCCGGGCTGGGGCGAGCCACAGCAACCGCGGCACGGCTACCAGCAGTGGGGTCCGCAGGGCGCGCCCGAGGGTGGCTACGACCGGGACGGGTACGGCGATCGCGGCGGCTACGACGAGCCGCGCCGGACCAATCCGAACGGTGAGGGCGACAACGGCGATTGGGATGGACCGAACGGTCGTCACTGAGCGGTGACGATTAGGCTCGTCCATCGTGGGGGTGCCGAGAAATTGCCGGCGCCCCGGGAGTTTGGAGGTGTCCTCGATTGTCGGCGAACGAGCATGGCGGTGGTTACATCCTCGCCGAACCGGACAGTGCTGAACACAACGGTGTCGACATCGGCGTGACGGAGCCCGGCCCCGTCGCATTGGAAACGGGCAGATCATTCGATCAGGCGCGGGCCGAAGCGGCGGTGCGGGAATTGCTGATCGCCGTCGGCGAGGACCCGGATCGGCCCGGCCTGCTCGAGACGCCCGCCCGGGTCGCGCGCGCCTACCGGGAGACCTTCGCCGGGCTCTACGTGGAACCGGATTCGGTGCTCAACACCACGTTCGACGAGGGGCATCAGGAACTCGTGCTGGTCAGGGACATTCCGATGTACTCGACCTGCGAGCACCACCTCGTGTCCTTCCACGGCGTCGCCCACGTCGGCTACATCCCCGGCCCGCACGGCCGGGTGACCGGCTTGTCCAAACTCGCCCGGCTGGTCGACCTGTACGCCAAGCGCCCGCAAGTGCAGGAGCGGCTGACCAGCCAGATCGCCGACGCGGTGATGCGCAAGCTGGACCCGCGCGGTGCGATCGTGGTGATCGAGGCCGAGCACCTGTGCATGGCGATGCGCGGCATCCGCAAGCCGGGCGCGAGTACGACCACCTCCGCCGTGCGCGGACTGCTGCAGTCCAATGCCGCCTCGCGCGCCGAGGCGCTCGATCTGATTCTCCGGAAGTGAGCGGTCCCGCGGTGTCCGAACCGAGCGGCGCGCAGCGCGCGGCGACTGGTGCGACCAGGCAGGACACCGCCACGGCGCGGTCGGAAGCGGGATCGACCGCGCCGGTGCGCGGGTTCGCCCGCGCCGGACGCTCCTGCGTCGTGATGGGCGTGGTGAATGTCACCAGCGATTCGTTCTCCGACGGCGGCCGATACCTGGATCCCGAATTGGCCATCGCCCACGGTGTGCGGCTGCACGCCGCGGGCGCGGACATCATCGACGTCGGCGGCGAGTCGACCCGGCCGGGCGCGGTCCGCATCGACGCGGCGACCGAGGCCGCGCGGGTGGCCCCGGTCATCCGCGGCCTGGTCGCGGCGGGCGTACCGACCAGCGTGGACACCATGCGCGCCGCCGTTGCCGCCGCGGCGCTCGAGGCCGGGGTGTCGGTGGTGAACGACGTCTCCGGTGGCCGCGCCGACGCCGAAATGGTGCGGGTGGTCGCGTCCGCGCGGGTCCCGTGGATTCTCATGCACTGGCGGGCGGGCGCCGACTACCGGCACACCGGACCGGCGGACCACTACGACGATGTGGTCGCGGAGGTGCTCGCCGAACTCACCGCGCAGGTGGACCTGGCCGTGGCCGCGGGCGTCGACCCATCCCGGCTGATCCTCGACCCCGGTCTGGGCTTCGCGAAGAACGCCGAGCACAACTGGGCGCTGCTCGGCGCGCTGCCCGAATTGGTCGCGCATGGGCTGCCGGTCCTGATCGGCGCGTCGCGCAAACGTTTTCTCGGTTCGCTGCTCGCCGACGAGGCGGGTCCGCGCCCGCCGGACGGCCGGGAGACCGCCACCGCGACCATCTCGGCGCTGGCCGCGCTGCACGGCGCGTGGGGCGTGCGGGTGCACGACGTGCGCGCCTCGCTGGACGCCATCACGGTCACCGATGCGTGGCAGAATGCCGCACGGCAGCGCGCCGCACAGTACGACACCGCCCGACCCAGTGCGCAAGGAGCTCGACGATGAGCCGGTCCCCCGTCCACGCCGAACACGAGGCACCGCCACGTGATCCGGTGATCCGGCGCGGCGCCGACCGCATCGAATTGCGCGGCCTGCGCGCCTACGGGCATCACGGCGTGTTCGAGCACGAGCGCCGCGACGGTCAGGAATTCCTGGTCGATCTGACGGTGTGGGTGGATTTCGCGGTGGCCGCCGCGTCCGACGATCTGGCCGCCACCGTGGACTACGGCGCGCTGGCCGAGCGTGCGGTGCGCATCGTCCAGGGTGAGCCGCGCGATCTCATCGAAACGGTGGTGTCGGAGATCGCCGACGACGTGATGACCGATCCGCGGATCAGGTCGGTCGAGGTGGTGCTGCACAAACCGTCCGCGCCGATCCCGCACACCTTCGCCGATGTGCGGGTGGTCACCTCCCGGCACCGGGGGGAGCCCGCCGGATGAGCGAGCTACCTTGCGGCACGGCCACTTTCATCGTGCCGGGTGCCGGGGAGGCACGCCGATGACCCGTGCCGTGCTGTCCATCGGTTCGAATCTGGGCGACCGGCTCGCGTATCTGCGCAGTGTCCTCGACGGGTTCGGCCATCGTGTGCTGGCCGCCTCTGCCGTGTACTCCACGGCGCCCTGGGGTGGTGTCCCGCAGGCGGACTACCTCAATGCCGCTGTGCTGGTGGAGGATCCGGCCTTCAGCTGCGCGGATTGGTTGCGTCGCGGCCAGGAGCTGGAGCAGGCAGCGGGGCGAATGCGCGAGGTGCGCTGGGGCGCACGCACACTCGACGTGGATGTGGTGTGGTGCGCCGAACTGCGCGACGGGCAGCCGGTCGCGTGCCGCAGCGCCGACCCGGATCTGTTGCTGCCGCACCCGCAGGCGTACCGGCGCGCTTTCGTGCTGGTGCCGTGGCTGGACGTGGCGCCGGACGCGGTGCTGGAGGTCGACGGCGCGCCGCATCCGGTGGCGGATCTGCTGGCGCGGCTCGATCCGGCCGAACGCGCCGGGGTGCGCCGCACCGAGTTCTCGCTGACGGGCGAGGCGTCGTGAAACTGAAGCCGACCCGCATCCTCGACATCGTGGCGAACGTGCTGATCGCCGCGCTCGTCGCGTGGATCGCCACCCGTGTGGCCTACGACAACTTCCCGCCGATCTCGATCTTCGCGGGCGCCTCGCTGTACCCGGTGGCCGCGATCGAAGCGGTGCTCGCTTTCGTCATCCGGGCGCGGGTCAACGACCACGAGATCGGGGACGGCCGCCACCAGTTGCATCCGATCACCGCTGCCCGCGCCGTCGCGTTGGCCAAGGCGTCGGCGCAGGTGGGTTCGATCGCCGCGGGCATCTGGCTCGGTTTCCTGTGCTGGGTCCTCCCGCAGCGTGGCACGCTGCGCGCGGCCGCCGCCGACAGCCCCGGTGCGATCGTCGGGATGCTGGCGGGCGTCGCTTTGGTTGCTGCGGCCCTGTGGCTGGAGTACTGCTGCCGGGCGCCGGAGGATCCCACCGACGATGCGGCAACTACGTAGCTAGTGTCCCGGCTCGAATCACAAAACGGAATCTGGGCTCTGCACGACCTATTGGCTACCCTGGCTGGCATGGTTTCACCCTCCCGTAGCAGCACTTCCCGTCGACAGCGGGAGGACGCGGGAAAATTATTCGTCGGTGTCTTGATCTTGCTCGGTCTGGTTGCCAGCGTTTTCCTGATCTTCAGTAACAGTGTCGAGTTCGTACGGGTAGGTCTGGTCGCGGCGCTGTGGGCCGCGGCAATCGGCGCTCTGGCTGCGACGAAGTACCGCAAAGAGGCGACGATCGACAAGGCGAAGGTCCGCGATCTGCAGACCGTCTACGAGTTGCAGCTGGAGCGGGAGGTCACCGCGCGGCGCGAGTACGAACTCGGCGTCGAGGCGCGGGTCCGCGAGGAAGTGGGCGCCGACGCGGCCGAACTCGCGGCCTTACGGGCGGAGCTCACGGTGCTGCGGCAGAGCCTGCAGCGGCTGTTCGACGGCGATCTGCCGACGGATCGCCCGGCATTGCGCGCCGACGCGACCCGGATCCAGGAGCTGACCAGCTCCGGGACCGAATCCGGGAACAATAGCTCCGCGAATGCCGGGATGTGGTCGGTCTTCGCCGACCAGCAACCGCGTAGCAGCATGACACCGATCTTCGAGCCCGACCATCCCGAGCCGCCGGTCTTCGCCAGCCCCTTCGACGATCCGGTCACCGCCGAGACCGCGGTCGTCTCCGTCGACGACGACGCCGAGCAGGACGACGCGGAGCAGGCACACCACGCCGAGCCGCGTGGCTGGGCGGATGCCTTCACCGAGACCGCGGACGAGCAGCGCGACGAGCCGCCCACCCGCCCCGCTACCCGCCCGCAGCCGACCCAGGAACCGCCCGCACGACCCGCGTCCGCGCCCGCGATGGGCACGCCGAGCGCGCGCAGGCGGCGCAGGGCCGAGAGCGACGACGAGACGCCGTCGCGCCGTCTCTCGGTCGCGGAAATCATGGCCAACCTGCAATCCGAGGAGCGCGAACGCCGGTGACCCGTGCCGGGCCGTGTCCCGGCACTGCGGCCTAGATCACGCGGGCACCCCGTGGCGGCGGTGAACCGCCTGCCGATATTCTCTTGGCGTACCGTCCGGTACCCGCATGGCGGGACTGGAACGACATCGAGAGGACAACGTTGACCTCGAGAAGCGTGAATTCCGACAACGCTGCTTCGGGCTACGACCCCGCGCCCGCACGCTTGACGGTGGGAATCGTCTCGGCGGGACGCGTGGGCTCGGCATTGGGCGCCGCACTCGAGCGGGCCGGACACGTCGTGTTCGGCGTCTGCGCGATCTCCGACGCCTCGGTGCGCCGTGCCAGGACCCGGCTGCCCGATTCGGAGATCCTGCCGATCGAGCAGGTGGCCGCCCGCAGTGAGCTGCTGCTGCTCGCCGTGCCCGACACCGAGCTCCCCGGCTTGGTCCGCGGCTTGGCAGGCGCCGGAGTGGTCCGGCCGGGCACCATCGTGGCGCACACCTCCGGCGCGAACGGCGTCGGCGTGCTCGCCCCCCTGGCCGAGGTCGGCGCCCTTCCGCTGGCCATCCACCCGGCGATGACCTTCACCGGTCACGACGAGGACGTGGCCCGGCTGGGCAACGCGTGCTTCGGTATCACCGCGGCCGACGAGGTCGGCTATGCCATCGCGCAGTCGCTGGTGATCGAAATGGGCGGCGAGCCGGTTCGCGTCCCGGAGCAGCACCGGCCGCTGTACCACGCCGCGCTCGCGCACGGCAGCAATCACCTGGTCACGGTGATCGTGGACGCGGTGGCCGCGTTGCGCGCCGCCCTGGCCGGCCCCGGCCTGATGGGACAGCAACTGGTCGACGAGCAGCCCAACGGCCTGGCCGAGCGTCTGCTCGCCCCGCTGGCGTCGGCGGCGCTGGACAACGCGTTGCGCCGCGGCCAAGCCGCGCTGACCGGCCCGGTCGCCCGCGGCGACGCCGACGCGGTAGCCGCGCACCTGGAGGCGCTGGCGTCGGTCGATGCCCGGCTGGCCGAGGCCTATCGCGCGCTGTCGCTGCGCACCGCTGAGCGGGCAGGCACCGCCCCCGCTGTAATCCAGCTGCTGGAAGGACGCTGATGTTCGACTCGAAATTGCGCGGTGCCTACCGGCCCGGCGTGCTGACCGTGCACCACGATCCGGCCGTACTCGGGGCGGTGTCCGCCGCCCTGCGCGGCGTCGGCCGCACCGTCGCGCTGGTGCCGACCATGGGCGCGCTGCACGAGGGGCACTTGGAGATCGTGCGGCTGGCCAAGCGGACCAACCAGGTCGTCATCGTGTCGATCTTCGTCAATCCCTTGCAGTTCGGGGCGAACGAAGACCTGGACAAATACCCCCGCACGCTGGACGCCGATGTCGAGCTGTTGCGCGCCGAGGGCGTCGAGCTGGTGTTCGCGCCGAGCGTGTCCGACATGTACCCGGATGGTCCGCGCACCACGGTGCACCCCGGTCCGCTCGGCGCGGAGCTGGAGGGGGCCAGCCGCCCGACCCATTTCGCGGGCATGCTCACCGTGGTCGCCAAACTGCTGCAGATCGCGCGGCCGACCGAGGCGTTCTTCGGTGAGAAGGATTATCAGCAGCTCACCCTGATCCGGCAGCTGGTCCGCGACCTGAATTTCGACGTGAAGATTACCCCGGTGGTCACCGTCCGTGAGCCCGACGGCCTGGCCCTGTCCTCGCGCAACCGCTACCTCGACCCCGTGCAGCGCGAATCCGCGCTGGCCCTGTCGGCCGCTCTGTCGGCGGGCAAACACGCGGGCGGCCTCGGCGGCGACGCGGTTCTCACGGCCGCCCGCCAGGTGCTCGACGCCGCGACCGGCGTGGACGTCGACTACCTGGAGCTGCGTTCGGCCACCCTGGGGCCCGCCCCGGCCACCGGCAACGCCAGGCTGCTGATCGCGGCCCGGGTCGGCGCGACCCGGCTGATCGACAACATCGCCGTCACGCTCGGTGCTCCGATCGACGGCCACCCCACCGTCGCCGGTTCGCGGCCCGCCGCGAACTCCTCCCAGCCTGTCGCGGCGGTGTCAGACCCCGCCGTCCTTCCTCCCGCGAACTAGAAAGGTTCGACGCAATGCTGCGCACCATGATGAAGTCGAAGATCCACCGGGCCACCGTGACGCACGCCGACTTGCACTACGTCGGCTCGGTCACCGTCGACCAGGACCTGCTCGACGCCGCCGACCTGCTGGAAGGCGAACAGGTCTGCATCGTGGACATCGACAACGGCGCCCGCCTGGAGACCTACGTCATCGCCGGTGAGCGGGGGTCCGGGGTGATCGGGATCAACGGCGCCGCGGCTCACCTGGTGCACCCGGGCGACCTCGTCATCCTGATCGCCTACGGCCAGCTGAACGAGCAGGAGATCGCCGAGTACGACCCCAAGGTCGTGTTCGTCGACGAGCGCAACCGCCCGGTCGAACTCGGCTCGGACCCGGCGCACGCGCCGGAGGGCTCGGGCCTGACCTCGCCCCGCTCGCTGTCGTTCGTCTGAGGAGCGGCGACCAGGACATGCTGCTGACCATCGATGTCCGCAACACGAGTATCGAACTCGGCCTGTTCTCCGGATCCGGGGAGCACTCGAAACTGGTGCGGCACTGGCGAATGCACACCAATCCGTTGCTGACCGCCGACGAATTCGCCATGCAGGTGCGCGGGCTGGTCGGCGCGCAACTGGACGAGGTGATCGGCGTCTCAGCGCTTTCCACGGTGCCGCCCGTGCTGCGCGAGTTGCGCGGCATGCTCGGCCAATACTGGGGCCACGTTCCGCACGTGTTGGTGGAACCCGGTGTGCGCACGGGGATTCCGCTGCTGGTGGACAATCCGAAAGAAGTCGGCGCGGACCGCATCGTCAATTGCCTGGCCGCGTACCAGCGCTATTCCGCGCCCGCGATCGTCGTCGATTTCGGCACGGCGATCTGCGTGGACCTGGTGTCGAAGAAGGGCGAGTTCCTGGGCGGGATCATCGCGCCGGGTGTGGAGATCTCCACCGAGGCCCTGGTGGAACGCAGTGCGCTGCGGCGGGCGGAGTTGACCAGGCCACGTTCGGTGCTGGGGAAGAACAGCATGGAATGTATGCAGTCCGGCGCGGTATTCGGTTTCGCCGGGCTGGTGGACGGCCTGATCGATCGCATTCGCGACGAGTTCGACGCCTTCGCGGGTGATGACGTCGCCGTGGTGGCGACCGGGGCGACCGCACCGCTGATCGTCCCGGAATCCGAAACGATCGACGACCACGATCCGCACCTCACGCTGACCGGTCTGCGACTCGTATACGAACGCAATCAGCGGCGCAAGGGAAGTGTCTGATATGCGCGGTGTCGGATTTGTCGCAGGCCGGGCACTTGTCGACACCGCGCTGTCTGCTGTTAAACTCCCTCCCGTGACCTTCTACGCGAGCACCCAGGAGTGTTGTCGAGGCTGACGTGCCTCGACCGATCGAGGCTGAGTTCCCGCCCTCGACCGTTACCTTCCTCCTGGAGATTCGCTGATGCGTTCTTCTGTCCTTTCCCTTTCTTCCGCGCGTACCGCGCTGTCGGCTACCCCGCCGGTGGAACGCTCGGTGGCGCCCGCCCTGCCCACCCGGCTGCGCCCGGCCGATCTGCTGCGGCTGACCGACGAGGGCGCCGAAGACGTGCTGGCCGGGCGATACGACCATTTGCTTCCCGCCGGGGGGAAATGGCCGGAAAACGAGCGCTGGGCGACCAGGCTGCTCACCGACGACGAGGTCGACGTCTGGCTGATCAGCTGGACGCCGGGCAAGTCGACCGAGCTGCACGACCACGCCGGATCGCTCGGCGCGCTCACCGTACTCAGCGGCGCGCTCACCGAATACCGTTGGAACGGAACGGAACTGCGTCGTCGCGTACTCGCGGCGGGTGATCAGGCCTCGTTCCCGATCGGCTGGGTGCACGACGTCATGCGGGCGCAGGCCGCCGTGCCGGGCGCCGTCGATTCCGCCGGTCCGCTCGATCCCACGCTGAGCGTGCACGCCTATTCCCCGCCGCTCACCGCCATGTCGTATTACGAGGTGACCGGGCACGGCACCCTGCGGCGCACCCGAACCGTCCTCACCGACCAGCCCGAAGGTGATATGTGATGACCCGTTTGACCATCGATCAGATGCTCGAGAACGCACGGGCCCGCCTCGACCGGATCTACGCCTTCGAATTGCCGGAAGCCGTCGAGCGCGGCGCCATTCTGGTGGATATCCGGCCGCAGGCGCAACGCGGGCGCGAGGGCACCTTGCCCGGCGCGCTGGTGATCGAGCGCAATGTCCTGGAATGGCGGCTGGACCCCACCAGTTCCGCCCGCCTGGCGCTGGCCGCGGATCACGACGTGGAATGGATCGTCGTCTGCTCCGAGGGATATACCTCCAGCCTGGCCGCTGCCGCGCTGCAGCAACTCGGGCTGCACCGGGCGACCGATCTGGTGGGCGGCTATCAGGCGTTGAAGGCGGCCGGTCTGTTGCACGTCGCCGTCGGGGCGCCGCACTTCGCGCGCGAGGCCGAAGCGCTCGCCTTGCTGTAATTCCCGCCGACACTTCCATCTCGAAATAGCCGGGCGCTCAGGTAGTTTCGCACACCACATGATGCGCACCGGCTATTTCGCGTCTGTACGACGCCGGTGCGGACGTCCCGGACGGGCCGTCGCATCGATACCGTTTCGTTACTCCGGGCCGGAGTCCGGGCGGCCCGCATAACGATTTCCGATGCACGCTAGGGTTGTTCGATGTGAGCACCCCGAACTCTGCATCTTCCAGCGCATCGACATCGGAATCGCGGCCCGCCGTGTCGCCGGCCGCCGACGATGCACCGGAGCAGATACGGATTCGCCGGGAGAAGCGGGAGCGGCTGCTCGCGGACGGTGGCGAGGCCTATCCCGTCGTCGTGCCGCGTACGCATACCCTGGCCGAAATTCGGGCCGCATATCCGGACCTCGCCGCGGACACGGCCACCGGGCTACAGGTGGGCGTCGCCGGGCGCGTCATATTCCTGCGTAATACCGGCAAGTTGTGTTTCGCGACACTGCAGGAGGGCGACGGTACCAAGCTGCAGGCGATGATCAGCCTGAACGGGGTCGGTACGGACGCCCTCGCCGCCTGGAAGGCCGACGTGGATCTCGGTGACTTCGTTTTCGTGCACGGTGAGGTCATCTCGTCGCGGACCGGGGAACTGAGCGTCATGGCCGATTCCTGGTTCATGGCGGCGAAGGCCCTGCGGCCGCTGCCGGTGGCGCACAAGGAGATGAACGAGGAATCACGGGTACGGCAGCGTTATGTCGACCTGATCGTGCGTCCGGAGGCCAGGGAAATGGCCCGCACCCGCATCGCCGTGGTGCGCGCGCTGCGCAACGCGCTGGAGCGCAGGGGCTTCCTGGAGGTGGAGACGCCGATGCTGCAGACGCTGCACGGCGGCGCGGCGGCCCGGCCGTTCGTCACCCATTCCAACGCCCTCGACATGGACCTGTTCCTGCGCATCGCGCCCGAGCTGTTCCTGAAGCGCTGCGTGGTCGGCGGCTTGGAGCGGGTCTTCGAGATCAACCGGAACTTCCGGAACGAGGGCGCGGACTCCACGCATTCCCCCGAGTTCGCGATGCTGGAGACATACCAGGCATACGGCACCTATGACGACTCGGCGGTGATGATCCGGGAATTGGTGCAGGAGGTGGCGGAGGAGGCGTTCGGCACGCAGGTGGTGACCCTGGCCGACGGCACCGAATACGATCTCCGCGGCGAGTGGGCCGTCGTCGAGATGTACCCTTCGCTGTCGGATGCGCTGGGTGTGCCGGTGACTCCGGAAACGTCGGTCGCCGAATTGCGCGCACTCGCGGATCGGGTCGGTCTGGAAATTCCGGAGGGCAAGGGCTACGGCCACGGGAAACTCGTCGAGGAACTCTGGGAACACCAGTATGGCGACAAGCTGTACGCGCCGACTTTCGTGCGCGACTTCCCGGTGGAGACATCCCCGTTGACCAGGCAGCATCGGAGTACGGCAGGGGTCACGGAGAAGTGGGATCTCTATGTGCGCGGCTTCGAGTTGGCCACGGGCTATTCGGAGTTGGTCGACCCGGTGATCCAGCGCGAGCGGTTCGTCGATCAGGCGCGGCTCGCCGCGCAGGGTGACGACGAGGCGATGGTGCTGGACGAGGACTTCCTCGCGGCGATGGAGCACGGCATGCCGCCGACGACCGGAACGGGTATGGGAATCGATCGGTTGTTGATGGCGCTCACGGGTTTGGGAATCCGAGAAACGATACTGTTCCCAATTGTGCGTCCGGTCACCCGGTGACCACTGGATTGCAAAGCAGCGACTCCGTCTTGGAATTTCCGGAATTCGGGGTATTCTTGCCTCGGGTAATCGGCCTAGTATGCGGGTCGCACGATTTCGAGAGGACGTTCATCTCATGGCAAAGAAGGTCACCGTTAGCCTGATCGACGATGTCGACGGTGAGTCCATCGCGGACGAGACCATCGAGTTTGCGATCGACGGTGTGTCGTACGAGATCGACCTGTCGTCGGCAAATGCGGCGAAGCTGCGCGACGGTTTGGAGGAGTGGGTTTCGAATGCGCGCCGGGTGAGCGGCCGGCGCCGGGTCAAGGCCGCCGCGGCCGCCGCGGGCACTCCGAAGAGCCGGGTCTCGATCGATCGGGAACAAAGCGCCGCAATTCGGGAGTGGGCGCGTCGGAATGGACACAAGGTGTCCGCACGGGGCCGCATCTCCGCCGACATCACCGACGCGTACAACAAGGCCGCGAAGGGATAGTTATTTTTCGGCCGCCGTCCCGGCGAATCGTGCGACGTCGGGGCGGCGGTCTTGTTTGTGATAGGGCTTCGATATGGCAACGAGACCGGATCACACGGTGGCCCGTCCCGGCGGATGAATCGATCTTGCTCGTGGTACCGGGACGGGGCACCATGGAAGCGTGCGACGGTCACTGGCGGTATGGAGAGGTGAGGTATCGGCGCAGTGACAGGATTCGTCGGATCATTCTTGCGGTTCACCGATGATGCCGGTCGGCAGCAGGAGTTCACGCTCACGCCGGATCGCGGCCGCGTCACCATCGGCCGCTCCCCGCATGCCGATCTCGCCCTGAGCTGGGACGCCGAGGTCTCCCGGCTGCACGCGGCGGTCGAATACCTGGGTGCGCACTGGACCATCGTGGACGACGGACTCTCCCGCAACGGCACCTTCGTCAACGGGGACCGGCTCGTCGGCCGCCGCAGGCTGATGGCGGGCGACGTCATCCGGGTCGGCACCTCGCGGGTGTCGTTTCACGACTTCGGCGGCGTCTCCGACGACATCACCCGTACCTCCACCGGCTCGATACCCACGGCGCGGTCGCTCACCGATACGCAGCGCTCGGTGCTGGTCGCACTGTGCAGGCCGTACAAGCACGGCGCGGGTTTCGCCACGCCCGCCTCCAATCAGCAGATCGCCGAGGAGCTGTTCCTCAGCGTCGACGCGATCAAGACGCACCTGCGTGCCCTGTTCGCCAAGTTCGGGGTGGAGGATCTGCCGCAGAACCAGAAGCGGGTGCGATTGGCGGGACTGGCCATGCAGAGTGGGCTCATTTCCGATCGGGACCTGTGAGACCTCCACCGTAGACGCTCGCTTAGCGCATCGAGCTTCTCGGCCATGGAGAGTCCGGGCGGTAGCGGCTTGACTCGGAGGTACCCGGGCCGGAGCGACGACTCCGGCGGGTTTTCCGAGCAGGAGGAACTCATGACCGCCACACGTCTCGCCGCCCTGGTGTTCGCCACGCTGGCGACGGGCCTGATCGCGGGCCTTTTCTACGCGTACGCCAATTCGGTGATGCCCGCGCTGGCCCGCACCGACGATCGCGCCATGATCGACGTGATGCAGAAGATCAACGTGGTGATCATCAATCCTTGGTTCATGATGGCGTTCCTCGGCACGGTGGGGTTCACCGTCCTGGCGGCGGCGCTGCACCTGGGCCGGGAGCACCGGAGCACGCTGATCTGGATCGTGCTCGCGCTGGTGCTCAACGTTATCGCCTTCGGGGTCACCTCCGGGTTGAACGTCCCGCTCAACGACCAGCTGGCCGCCGCGGGCGACCCTGGCTCGATCGCCGACCTCGCCGCGGTGCGCGCCGATTTCGAAGCGGCCTGGGTTCGGTGGAACATCGCGCGCGGCGTCTTCCACACGCTGGCCTTCCTGGCGCTGTGCGGTGCGCTGTTCGTCGCGGGCATCCAGCAGGGCAAGGCCTCCGCGGCGGCGCCGGGCCGGGCGGCGGCAGGCCAGTACGTCGCGCCTGCCTTCGGTCAGAGCTAGATTCCGCAACGACCCGCCGGAATCTCCTCCGTCTGGGCCACTTCGTGCGGTAGCTTCCCCGGAAGACGAGACCGGACCGGGAGGCTATCGTGCGGCGTGTCCCAGGCTTTTCGTTGCTCTTCGTTCTGCTCACAGCGGTGTGCGCCACCGCGGGCGCGGCACACGCGCAGGAGCGATATCCGGTCGACTACAACTTCTTCGCGGGCATCCCCGCCGAGCTGTCCCACCCGGGCGGTTCGCTGCCCGGCACCAACGACTGGTCCTGCCGGCCCGGCTCCGAGCATCCGAATCCCGTGGTTCTCGTGCACGGCACGGGTGGTGGCGCACAGACGAACTGGGGCGTGTATGCGCCGTTGCTGGCCAACGAGGGTTACTGCGTGTACTCGTCCACCTTCGGCGCCTACAACCTGCCGTGGCCCGCGTCGGCCATCGGCGGCATGCTTCCGATCGAGCAGAGCTCGGCCCAGCTCGCCGCTTTCGTGGACCGGGTACGGACCGCGACCGGCGCGGGCAAGGTCGACCTGATCGGCCATTCCCAGGGCAACTTCATCGGCAATTACTACGTCAAGCGGCTCGGCGGCGCTGCCAAGGTGGACAAGATGGTCGGGCTCGCCCCGCCCTGGCTCGGCTCGAACGCGGGCGGCATGGCGGACCTGAACGAGTTCGGCACCCGGCTGGGCCTCGGCCCGCTCTTCGACGCCGTGGCAGGCTCGCCGTGCATGGCCTGCCGCCAGGTGCTGCAAGGGTCGGAGTTCGTGCGCACGCTCAACGCGGACGGCGTCTACCACCCCGACGTGGCCTACACGAACATCGCGACCGAGCTGGACGAGCTGGTGGTGCCGTACACCTCCGGATTGGTGACCGGGCCCCGGGTGACCAACATCGTGGTTCAGGACGGGTGCTCGACGGACTACTCTGGTCATACGGGCATAGCGGGCAGCAAGAGGGCCGCGACCTACGTACTCAACGCGCTCGATCCCGCGCATCAACGCCCGGTGCCCTGCGGTGTCGCCGACCCGTACACGGGGTAGGCAGCCGAGGTCCGACGTGTGCGGCGGAGATCCGGTCGGCGGACGATTTGTTCGCTGAGGGCAAAACCCGGCCGGAACGAATCCCGCGGCGCCCACGTTGTGAGTGAATGACCGTGCTGTCGCCGGTCGGCAATAGGGTGGACCGGCGGCGGTGGCATCCCCCGCCAACTAGAGTGGAGGCGGGGGCCGCAACCCCCGGGCTTCATGGCAGGCTGACGCCCACGGTTGTTGTACACAGCACACTGCGGCGTCTGTTGCCAGAATGTCGGAGCAGGAGAGTGAGGGAGCGATGTTCGAGAGGTTCACCGACCGCGCGAGGCGTGTCGTTGTCCTGGCCCAGGAAGAGGCCCGGATGCTCAACCACAACTACATCGGCACCGAGCACATCCTGCTGGGGCTGATTCACGAGGGTGAGGGCGTCGCGGCCAAGTCGCTGGAGTCGCTCGGCATTTCGCTGGAAGGCGTGCGCAGCCAGGTGGAGGAGATCATCGGCCAGGGCCAGCAGGCCCCGTCCGGTCACATCCCGTTCACCCCGCGCGCCAAGAAGGTGCTGGAGCTGAGCCTTCGGGAAGCGCTGCAGCTCGGTCACAACTACATCGGCACCGAGCACATCCTGCTCGGCCTCATCCGTGAGGGCGAGGGCGTGGCGGCCCAGGTGCTGGTGAAGCTGGGCGCCGATCTCAATCGTGTGCGCCAGCAGGTCATCCAGTTGCTGTCCGGGTATCAGGGCAAGGAGCCGGTGGAGTCCGGTTCGCGCGGTGAGGCGGGCACCCCGTCCACCTCGCTGGTGCTCGACCAGTTCGGTCGCAACCTGACCCAGGCCGCGCTCGAAGGCAAGCTCGACCCGGTCATCGGCCGCTCGAAGGAGATCGAGCGCGTCATGCAGGTGCTCAGCCGTCGCACCAAGAACAACCCGGTGCTGATCGGCGAGCCGGGCGTCGGCAAGACCGCCGTTGTCGAGGGGCTCGCGCAGGCCATCGTCAACGGCGAGGTCCCCGAGACGCTCAAGGACAAGCAGCTCTACACCCTCGACCTGGGCTCCTTGGTCGCGGGCAGCCGCTACCGCGGTGACTTCGAAGAGCGCCTGAAGAAGGTGCTCAAGGAGATCAACACCCGCGGCGACATCATCCTGTTCATCGACGAGCTGCACACGCTGGTCGGTGCGGGAGCCGCCGAGGGCGCCATCGACGCGGCCTCGATCCTGAAGCCGAAGCTGGCCCGCGGCGAGCTCCAGACCATCGGCGCGACCACCCTCGACGAGTACCGCAAGTACATCGAGAAGGACGCCGCCCTCGAGCGCCGGTTCCAGCCGGTGCAGGTGGGCGAGCCGACGGTCGAGCACACCATCAACATCCTCAAGGGTCTGCGCGACCGCTACGAGGCGCACCACCGCGTCTCCATCACCGATGGCGCGCTGGTGGCCGCGGCCACCCTGGCCGACCGCTACATCAACGACCGGTTCCTGCCGGACAAGGCGATCGACCTGATCGATGAGGCGGGCGCGCGCATGCGCATCCGTCGCATGACCGCTCCGCCGGACCTGCGCGAATTCGACGACAAGATCGCCGAGGCGCGCCGGGAGAAGGAGTCCGCGATCGACGCGCAGGACTTCGAGAAGGCCGCGCGGCTGCGCGACAAGGAGAAGCAGCTCGTCGCCAAGCGGGCCGAGCGGGAGAAGCAGTGGCGCTCGGGTGATCTGGACGTCGTGGCCGAGGTCGACGACGAGCAGATCGCCGAGGTGCTGGCGAACTGGACCGGTATCCCGGTGTTCAAGCTCACCGAGGAGGAGACCACCCGTCTGCTCCGCATGGAGGACGAGCTGCACAAGCGGATCATCGGCCAGGAGGACGCGGTCAAGGCGGTCTCCAAGGCGATCCGCCGCACCCGTGCCGGCCTGAAGGACCCGAAGCGTCCGTCCGGTTCGTTCATCTTCGCCGGTCCGTCCGGTGTCGGTAAGACCGAGCTGTCCAAGGCGCTGGCGAACTTCCTGTTCGGCGACGACGACGCGCTCATCCAGATCGACATGGGCGAGTTCCACGACCGCTTCACCGCCTCGCGGCTGTTCGGTGCCCCTCCGGGCTACGTCGGCTACGAGGAGGGCGGCCAGCTCACCGAGAAGGTGCGCCGCAAGCCGTTCTCGGTCGTGCTGTTCGACGAGATCGAGAAGGCCCACCAGGAGATCTACAACACGCTGTTGCAGGTTCTGGAAGACGGTCGCCTCACCGACGGCCAGGGCCGGACCGTGGACTTCAAGAACACGGTGCTGATCTTCACCTCGAACCTCGGCACGTCCGACATCTCGAAGGCGGTCGGCCTGGGCTTCACGCAGTCCAACGCCGAGGGCTCGAACTACGAGCGGATGAAGCTCAAGGTCAACGACGAGCTGAAGAAGCACTTCCGGCCCGAGTTCCTCAACCGCATCGACGACGTGATCGTCTTCCACCAGCTCACCACCGACCAGATCGTCGAGATGGTGGACCTGATGATCAACCGCGTCGCCACGCAGCTGAAGAACAAGGACATGGCGATCGAGCTCACCGAGAACGCCAAGAACCTGCTGGCCAAGCGTGGCTTCGACCCCGTGCTCGGTGCCCGGCCGCTGCGCCGCACCATTCAGCGCGAGATCGAGGACCAGCTCTCGGAGAAGATCCTCTTCGGCGAGATCGGCCCCGGCCAGACCATCTCGGTCGACGTCGAGGGCTGGAACGGCGAGGGCTCCGGCGAGGACGCCAAGTTCACCTTCTCCGGTAAGGCGAAGCTGACCAAGGCGCAGACCGAAGAGAAGCCGGAAGTCGTGCTGACCGGCGCGACCGAGGGCTCCACCGAGGCTGCCTCGGGCGAGTAAGTCGTAATCGAAAAGCCCGTGCCCACCGTATGACGGTGGGCACGGGCTTTTCGTATTCCGGCGGTGGCGCCGGATCAGGAACACCGGCCGCCGAAATGGGCGAGGACGGGGGCGAAGTCGTCGGCGAGTTCGCCGGGCACGATCACCTCATCGATGCCGTACTTCTCCCTGCGGCGCTCGAGCATCTCGGCGGCGGCCGACGGGTCCGCCGGGATCACGCCCGCCGCACCCGCGTCCGCGAGCGCCTGCGCGGTCAGGCCGAGCTTCTTCGAGGTCCAGATCGGCAGCCGCTGACCGATGCCGACCAGCTGATGGGTGAAGCGCAGGGGGCGATCGGCGCCGTCCCGCGCCGTGCGGACCAGCTCGGTCAGTTCCGCCTCCGTGGCGGCGGGCCCCGCGGCGAGCAGAATGCGGTCGGCGAATTCCGCCGCGGTCGCCAGCATCCGGGGGCCGTTGGCGGCGATCACGACCGGCGGGGCCGGGGCCACCTGAGCGCGTACGGCGGCGATGGTGGCGACCAGGTGGGCGCGGCGTTGCGCGGCCGAGCCCAGGATGCCCCCAGCCACTGGGCCTCGGCGGCGGCGTCCGGGCGTCCCGAGCCGATCCCGAGTTCGAAACGTCCGTCCGACAGCAGTTGCAGGGCCGCGGTCTCCCGCGCGGTGGCTGCGGGGGAGCGCAGCGGTGCGGCCAGGACGTTCGGGCGCAGCCGAATGGTGGTGGTGACGGCGGCCGCCGCGGCGAGGGCCGGGAACGGTGAGGGGGTGAACCGGGTGTCGGGCAGCAGGAGGGTCCGGTAACCCTGCCGTTCGGCGGCGGCCGCCTCGCGCGCCCAGTCGGCTCCCGAACGCGGGGTGAGAACGATTCCGAAGGTCATGCTCATGGGTGGGGATCTCCCGATCGTGAAGTTTCCGCTCGCGCGGTGGACGGCTGGTCGTTAGCGCTTGACGCGCCGCGGTAAGGGGTGCCATCCGCCGTCGTAGTGGTCGGCCAGGAAACTCACGGCCTCGGGGTGAGTGAAAATATTCATGCCGAAAGCCTGCGCCGAAGGGGATGGCGGGGGCATCGGTCGCGCGTCGACACTCTGAATACGCCTCGATGCGTACCTTCGGAGGCGCGGGTGATGGCCGCGCACTAATTTACTAGTTATTTGCTGACTGTCATTCAGTCCGCGAAATGTGGTTCGCTGAAAAATTGCCGCAGGTTGATTTCGAGCAGGGTTCGCTGTCTTGACAGGGCGTCGTGGTGCGACGCGACGAGCGAGAAATTATTCGCTATGGCTACAGAAGGTCCGGCTCTTACGTCGGCAGCGGTATGAAGAATGCGGGGCGGACCGATGCGGTGCTGCGATGCCTGGCGATAGCCAGGACATGGAGAGCGACCCGGAGACCGCGGTCAGTGCTGTCGACCGAGAGCGGCTCACTGCCAGCCGGGGCGGACGAGCCCGGATTCATACGCCATGACCACCAGCTGGGTGCGGTCCCTGGCGTGCAGTTTGGCGAGGATGCGGCTGACATGCGTGCGGGCGGTGGCGGGGCTCATGTAGAGGCGTTCACCGATTTCGGCATTGGTGAGGCCCTCGGCGACCAGGGTCATCACTTCGCGTTCCCGGTCGGTGAGTTCGGCGAGGGTCGCCGGTGGCGGCGTCTTGGCACGCACGGAGAATTCCGCGATCAGTGTGCGGGTGACGCCGGGGGACAGCAGTGCGTCACCCGTGGCGACCACGCGGACCGCACGAACCAGATCGGCCGGTTCGGTGTGCTTGACCAGGAAGCCGGTCGCGCCGGAGCGCAGAGCCTCGAAGACGTACTCGTCGAGCTCGAAGGTGGTCAGCACGACGACGCGCACTTCGGCCAGTCGGGGATCCTCGGCGATCATGCGGGTGGCGGCCAAGCCGTCCAGAATGGGCATGCGGATATCCATCAGGACCACGTCGGGGCGCAGGCTCCGGGTCATGCGCACGGCCTGCTCGCCGTTGTCCGCCTCGCCCACCACTTCGATGCCGTCCTGGGCCTCCAGCAACGCGACGAAACCCCCGCGCACCAGTGCCTGGTCGTCGGCCACCAGCACTCGGATGCTGCCGGACGGGGCGTCCGCGCGGGCTGGATCGTGGTGCTCGTGCATCGCGTCTCCTCTGCCGTGGGGCCGCGTGGTCCCGTCAGCGCTGCCCGCGACCGGCCGAGGTGCTCGGTCGGGCGGCCGCATCGCCGGGGCGGCCGGGCTTCGCGGGTGACTCGGTCTCGCTCGGTCGGGGGGTACTCGCGGTGCCCGTGGCCGTCGGTTCCACTGCCCCGGTACTCGTCGGCGAGGTGCCCGACCCCCCGGCACTCTGCTCCGGCGCACCCGTTGCCGTGGCGTCCGGCGCCGGGCCTCGGCCGGTCGAGGCGCTGCCCGTCGGCCTGCTCCCTGTCGCGGCGTCCTGTTCCGGCGCGCCCGATGCCATGCTGTCCTGCGTCGGCGTTCTCCTTGTCGAGGCGCTATGCGTCGACGTTCTGGTCGCATCGGTGTCGTGTTCCGGCGTGCTGCTGCTCCGCGCCGGTCTGCTCGCCGCCGTGGCGCCGGGTGTGGACGTGCTCGATGCACGAGGGCCCTGCTCCGGCACGTCCGAAGCCATGCCGCTCCGCGACGGTTTTCTCGCTGTCGAGGGGTGGGGCGATGTGCTCCCGGTAGCCGGGTTACGTTCCGGCGCCGCTGCTGCCGTCGAGCCGGCCTGCGCACCGGGTTCGGGCGCACGCGTGGGTAACCGGGCCGCGACCCGGAAACCGCCGCTGGGGCGTGGACCGGCGGTGAGAGCGCCGCCGAGTGCGTGGGTGCGCTCGCGCATGCCGATGATGCCGTTGCCGCCGCCGGTGCCGGAACGCGCGGGGGTACTGGTGGGGCGGGTGTTGTCGACGGTGATGTCGACCGAGTCCGGGGTGTAGCGGACGGTCACCGTGGCGTCGGCGCCCGGGGCGTGCCGGAGCACGTTCGTCAGTGACTCCTGGACGATCCGCGCCGCCGCCACGTCGATCACGCTGGGCAGCTGTTGCGGGGTGCCGAGCACTCGGGTGCCGACCGTCAGGCCGGTGGTGCGCGGACGCAGCAGCAGATCGTCCAGGTCGCTGATGCTCGGAGCGGGCGCACGAGGTGCGGGAGGCGGCTCGGCCGCTGTCGCCGAAGCCTGCTCGAGGTCGTCGTCGCGATTCGAATCCTGCTCGGCCGCAGCGGAATTGCGGTCTTTGCGGGCGGCGCGGCGAGGCCGTCGGCGACCGGTCTCCTCCGCGTCGGCCGTGGACGGTTGCTCGTCGGGCGCGGCGGTGGCGGTTCCGGAGCGGATCGTGTGCAGGAGCGCGTGCACCTCGGCGAGTGCGTCGCGACTGGCGTTCTTGATCGCCGTGAGCGCTGTTTCCGCCTGCTCCGGACGTTTGTCGAGCAATTCCAGCGCCACCGAGGATTGCACGTTGATCATCGACAGACTGTGCGCCAGCACGTCGTGCAACTCGCGCGCGATGGCGAGGCGCTCCTCGCTGGCGCGC
Organism: Nocardia gamkensis NBRC 108242; assembly: GCF_001612985.1. Taxonomy (GTDB): domain Bacteria; phylum Actinomycetota; class Actinomycetes; order Mycobacteriales; family Mycobacteriaceae; genus Nocardia; species Nocardia gamkensis. Next base: position 84,156 of record NZ_BDBM01000034.1, read on the forward strand.
CGCTCGCGCTGCGCTTCCTCGTCCCGGCGCGCTGACTCGGCGCGCTGCCTGCGGGCGACGAGGACGGCCTTGCGCTGCCGGATTCCTTCGGCCACCAGCAGCAGTATCGTCAGCCACGCCATCAGCGCGAAGACCTGCCACAGGTTGGCGGGGTGACCAAGCTGCGCGGGCAGCGGCCAGACCAGCGCCAGATACCCGAGCGGGACGAGCGGGTAAGTCCACCACCGTGATCCGCTGCTCGCGGCGGTCAAGAAGGCGACGACCAGCGAGACGAAGATCGGCCCGTACCCGTAGCCGCGCAGGAAATAGGCGAGACACACGGCGAGGACGACGATCAGCACGGGCAGCGGCTGCGCCCGGCGCCGGATCAGCGCCGCGGGACCGGCCAGCAGCAGCAGGTAACCGAGCACGTCGAGCGAGTGCACCCCGGTCTGCCGCATGTTCGCGAAGGTGCCCCCGACCACCTGAACCGCGGCCACGACGAGCGCGACTCCCCAGTCCAAGCCGACCGAGCTTCGATCCGTAATCCCTGCCACCCGCACCCACGTAGCCTATGCGGCTCGGTCACGATTCGACGTCCGCCTGGCAACGTATTTCGGGAGAATTGCACCGATTCGGCAATTCGCCGCACCGTGAGCGGTCGGCCGTCGTCCTGGTTACGTATGCCGACCATCGCCCGGCGGCGGATGTCCGCACCGGGGGCGGCGGCGGATTCTCGGTGCATGACAGATTCGATCGTGGTCACCCGAGGGCTGACCAAGCGCTACGGCCAGCACACCGCTGTCGACGATGTGAGCATGACCGTCGCGTCCGGCGAGATCTACGGCTTTCTCGGCCCGAACGGCGCGGGTAAGACCACCACCCTGCGCATGTTGGCCGGGCTGATCCGTCCCACCGAGGGCACGGCCACCGTCGCGGGGCATCGTCCCGGCGATCCCGCGGTGGTTCGCCGGGTCGGCGTGCTCATAGAAGGTCCCGGCTTCTACCCCTACCTCTCCGGCCGGGACAACCTGCGCGTGCTCGCCGAGTATCGCGGGCTCGGCCGGCCGGAGGTCGACGGCGCGCTCGAACGAGTCGGGCTGGCGGGCCGCGGCGAGGACAAGTACCGCACCTACTCGCTCGGCATGAAACAGCGCCTCGGTGTGGGCGCCGCCTTGCTCGGCAGCCCCGACCTGCTCGTTCTGGACGAGCCGACCAATGGCCTCGATCCCGCCGGAATGGCCGAGATGCGGGAGCTGATCACCGCTTTGGCGGCCGAGGGGCACACGGTACTGCTGTCGAGCCACATGCTCAGTGAAGTCCAGGCGATTTGCGACCGGGTCGGCGTGATCTCGCAGGGCAGGCTGCTCACCGAAGCGACGGTCGCGCAGTTGCGCGGAGGTTCGGCACTGGTGCTGCGGGCCGACCCGCTGGAGGTGGCCCTGCCCGCGGTGCGACGGCTGGTGGGCGAACGTTCGGCGCTGCTGACCGCGAGCGGTATCCGGATCGAGTCGGACGCCGTCACCGCGCCCGCCGTTGCGCGTGCGGTCGTGGCGTCGGGAGCGGACCTGCTCGAACTACGGGTCGAAGAGAAGTCCCTGGAGGAAGTGTTCTTCGAGATGACGCGATGGGAGGCCGCGCGATGAACGGCACGCCGATCCGCGATCTGGTCGCGAGTACGAAAGCCGAAACGCTGCGACTGCGGAAGTGGCCCGCGTTCTGGATCCTTCTCGGCACGTGGCTTCTGCTGAATCTCACGTTCGCCTATCTGTTCAACTATCTGGCCTACACCTCGGGGGAATCGAGCCGGATGTCCAACGGACTGCCCCGCGAGGCGTTGCTGCGACAGATGTTGCCGGCCGCGGTGCCCGAAGTGTTCACCCAAGGGATGGCCATGTTCGGCGGCGCGCTGATGCTCATCCTCGGCGCCCTGGCCGTCGGCAGCGGATACGGCTGGGGGACCTGGAAGACCGTATTCACCCAGGGGCCTTCGCGGGTGCAGGCGGTCGCCGCCGTGGTGGTGAGTCTCGCCGGCGTGGTGGTGGCGTTGGTGTGCACGGCGTTCGTGGTAGACCTCTCCGTCGCCGCGCTGATCGCGGCTTTCCAGTCGCAGTCGCTCGCGCTGCCGGGGCTGGGCCGGTCGATGCTCGGAATCCTCACCGGCGTACTGATTCTCGGTATGTGGACGCTGGCGGGCGCGCTGATCGGTGCGGTCGCCCGTGGGCCCGCGCTCGCGGTGGGGCTCGGCTTGGTCTGGGTGCTGGTGGTGGAGAACCTGTTGCGCGGCGTCGCCGCGATCTTCGCGCCGATCGAGGTGATCACCGATCATCTGCCCGGCACCGCCGCGGGATCGCTGGTGGGGGCGATGCGCACCGTGGACGGGCCCGCCACGCCCGGTGTGTCGCAGGTGCTTTCGCGGTCCGAATCGGTGGTCGTGCTGGTCGTCTACGTGGTGCTGTTCGCGGCCTGCACGATCTGGCTGATGCGCGAACGCGACCTGGTGTGAGTTACCAGAGGGGTGAAACCGCTGGTGGGCGCGGTCCACCGGCGGTTTCCGCCGCCGGCATGCTCACCCGGCCCCCAGAACGGTTTCCGCGATCACCCGAAGCGCGCCGGTGATCTGTTCGGAAGTCAAGCCGCGTTCGCGCTGCTGCCGATAGACCTCGGCGGCCAAGGGTGCGAGGAGCGGGTCGACCATCGCGTCCGGCTCGCGAAACCCCGCCGCCGACAACAGGGCTCGCACGTGTGCGTACCAGAATCCGTAAGCCCCGGTGGCGAAGCGAGCTCCGCCGATCTCGGCGCCGAGCACGAGATGCGCGTGCGCGTCCAGCAATTCGACCATCGCGGAGTAGAACGCGGCCAGCCGCTGCGCCGCGGGAGCTCCGGGGCCGAGCGGCGGCGGACCGGAGAGCAGTTTCGCTTGCAGTGCCCGCTCGTGTTCGTCCAGCAGGGCCACCGCGACCGAGTTGGTGTCCGGATAACGCCGATACAGGGTGCCTCGGCCGACACCGGCGGCCTTCGCGATGTCGTCCATCGTGACCGTGCGGGGGTCGCGGGTGGCGAACAATTCCGCGGCGGCGGCGAGCACTTTGGCCCGGTTGCGGGCAGCATCCGCTCGTTCGGGCGCCGCCGACCGGCCCGGCATGGCACCGGCGAGCAGGTCGGATCGGGGTTCCATGCCGCGACTCTAGCCGATCCGGCAACAACTGGACAATATGTCCGGATAGCTCCTATGGTGGAGGTCGATGAAATCGGACGTTGTGTCCACTTATTCGGAGGTTGGATCATGAGCACGCTGTTGCACCTCGACGCCAGCGCCCGGCGGCAGTCGATCAGCCGGGAGCTGAGCGCGGCATTCGCCGACGCGTGGCGCGCACGCCATCCGGATGGTGGCTACCGCTACCGCGACCTCGCGGCCGAGCCGGTGCCGTTCATCGGGGCGGCGTGGACCGAGCTGTGCGACGCCGTGCTCGCCCTGCCGAGCACCGACCCGGAACGGCTCGGTGAATTGGTGCGGACCCCGGAGCAGGCCGCCGCGTGGAAGATCATCGAGCCGCTACTGGCCGAATTGCTCGCGGCGGACGTGATCCTGATCGGCACCCCGATGTACAACTACTCGATCCCGGCTTCGCTCAAAGCATGGCTGGACCAGGTGACCTTTCCGCGCATGTCGCTGGGGCACCGAAGGTTCGTCGTGGCGAGCGCCCGCGGCGGCGCATACTCCCCGGGCGCTCCGAAAGCGGCCTACGACTATCAGGAGCGCTTCCTGCGCGACTTCTTCGCGGGTCATTTCGCCGTGTCCGACACCGTGTTCGTGCATGCGGAATTAGCCAACTCCCGCCAAGACCCGGCTTTGGCACACAGGCGCGCCGAGCACGACACGTCCTACGCCCGCGCTACGGCCGCCGTGCGCGCTCTGGCCGGGGAGTACTGAGGTGAACTGGGTAGTTCTCGCCGTCGCCGGGCTGGTGGAGATCGTCTGGTCGCAGAGCATCAAACCGACCGAGAATTTCACCAGACTCGTTCCGACGCTGGTCTGCGTCGTTCTCGGTGTCACGGCCGTGTACCTGCTGTCGCGCGCCATGCAGACGTTGCCGGTCGGCACCGCCTACGCGGTGTTCACCGGCATCGGCGCGCTCGGCGCGATCACCCTCGGCATCGTGGTCCACAAGGACCCGCTCAGCGCGGGCCGGCTCCTGGCGCTCGCGTTGATCCTCGGCGGCATCGTGCTGGCCAGAGTCACGAACCCGGAGTGAGGCCATCGTCGACGGCGCGGAATCGCCTGAGCGTCCGTGGTTTACCGGCGGGGAGTGCGCGGTGCGCCGCGGCGAACGCGATCGGCGAACCGGTGGGCCGGGGCGTGTCCGCCGGGGTAGGTTTCGTGCTGAATCGTCAAACGATCATCGGCGAAAGGACCGTGATGCCCACACGTACCGCGCGTACCGCCTGGACCGGCACCCTTCAGGAGGGTTCGGGACAGGTCGAACTGGCCAGTTCAGGGGTCGGTAAGTACGACGTGTCGTTCCCCAAGCGTTCCGCCGAGGAGGCCGACGGCACCACCAGTCCGGAGGAACTGATCGCGGCCGCGCACTCCTCCTGCTACGCGATGGCGCTGTCGGCGCAGATCGGCAACGCGGGCGGGACCCCGGAGAACCTGGACGTCACCGCCGACGTGACCCTCGGTCCCGACCCGGCGGGCGGCTTCCGGATCACCGGGATCGCGCTGACCGTCCGCGGTCGCGTCTCGGGCATCGACGCCGACGCCTTCCAGGCCGCCGCCGAGGCCGCCAAGGCGGGCTGCCCCGTCAGCAAGGCCCTCGCCGGCGTCGACCACATCACCCTGGACGCGGCTCTCGCCTAGTGCCACCGCTTCGCGCCCCGCATCCTCGACGGAAGCGGGGCGCGAAACGCGCGTGTCAGCGCTTGCGAAAGTAGTGGCGGGCGTGGCGGGTGTAGAGCGCGGGGACGGCGACCAGCACGGCGAAGACGTGGACGGTGCGGAGGGCGGCCAGTAGCAGGGATGCGGGACCGGCGTCCCGGACGAGGTCGCGCAGTTCGTTCGCCGACATGGCCGCGGCGAGCGGCTCGATGATCAGTGACAACAGGCCGAACCCGCCGATGCCGACGGTGATCAGCAGGCGGGCCCAGCGGTCGCCGTAGGTCATGCGCACCGCGACGACCAGCACCAGAACGTAGATCGCCGTGCGCACCACCGACCCGGTGGCCAGGCTCGCCGTGTCGGTTCCCGGGAAGGCCCGGACGGCCCGCATGATGGCCTCGGCGGCGCCCGCGAGCACAGCGACGGTCAGAGCGACGAACGCGACGCGGACGGCGCGCGGCGGGCCGGCGGAATGGACGCGCGGCGATACGGGCCAGACGGAAAAGGCAGTGCCGGTCATGGGACCGACACTGCCTCAGTGCTTCCGGACGCGAATCACCCCGCGGTAGCGGCGGCCACCGCTACCGGAGTATCGGTGCGGGTCGCGAACTCGGTGAGCGCCGCGAAGCCGAGGCCGAGACAGGTCCACAGGGTCGCCGTCTCGGCCAGCGACGCCACCCGGAACTGCCACAGCAGGGTGGCCGGGAAGTCCGCGCTCACCTCGTTCACGCCGGGAAGCAGGACGTAACCGAGCGCCGTCACCAGGACGAACGCCGCGACACCGCCGATCAGGCGGTACGTGGGAAGTTGCGCGCGCAGCGCGGTGAACGCCGCGACCGCCGCGCCGACGGCCACCAGGCCCAGCACGACCGCGGCCAGCCACAGCAGGGTGCGCTCGTTGATGGTGGCCGGATCACCCACCGCCGGTGGATTCGCCGGATATTTGAAGAACGGCACCGCGACGATCGCGGCCCAGCCCGCGACGCCGAGCGCCAGGGCGAGCCGTGGGCCGGACAGTGCGGTGTAGCGCCGCGCGAAATGCGCGACCGAGGCGTAGATGGCGCCGAGCGCGAGCCCGGCCAACCCGAGGGCGAGGAACTGTCCGAACTTCTGGCCGCCGCGGCTCACCAGCGGTTCGTCCTCGTCACCGTGGGAATGCCCGGCTGTCGATTCCGCGTGCTCGCCATGGGTGTGTCCGGCGGCGGACCCCGCTTCCTCGATCGCGATGGCGGCGTCCACCTTCGGTTCGCCGACGAAGTAACCGACTGTCGCGGCCAGCAGGCCGGCGATGAGGCCGGCCAGCAGGCCGCGAAGCAGCAGTGTTCGGAGCGAACCGATCAATGGCACGGGAGCCCCAGCAGGTGGCGTCCGTCGTGCATCAGCTCATGCAGATACATCCCGCTGCGCGAGATGACACCCTGGTCGAAGCCGACCAGGTAGAGCGTGAGCAATGCGAGAAGAACGACACCGACCGTGACGAGCACGGCGGCCAGGGAATCGGTTGCCCGGCTGGGTGTATGCGCGATGGCCATTCGAGTCCTCCTTGGGATACGCGTCCCGTCCGGTGGTGGCGCGACGGTGCCGGTGTCTGGCTTTCCGGCACCGGACTCGGTGCGTGGAACACAGTGGCGCGACCGCTCCGGAATCTCACCGGAATTACCGCGTCACCCTCGCGTTTGTCCTTCGAACTGTGACACCCGCACACCCCCCGCGTCAACCAGGTCCGGCACGGGCGTACCACGGCGTCGGGCGAGTCGCCGGGCAGGCGGACCTGCCCGGCGTCGGATGCCGGACTCAGTTCGCGGGCTTGGCCTCGACGTCGAGCACGACCTCGAACTCGAGCAGGGACGCACCCGTCGAGACCGGCTTCTGCCGCTCGCCCGCGTGCGCCTCGCGTGCGGGCCCGTCCCGCCAGGCCGCGAAGGACTCTTCCGAATCCCACTGGGTGACAACGAAATACCGCTTCTCGCCGGCGACGGGGCGGAGCAGCTGGAAGCCGAGGAAGCCCGGGGAGCCCTCGACCGCGTGCGCACGGTGGGCGAACCGCTTCTCCAATTCGGGGCCCGCGCCCTCGGGAACCTCGATCGCGTTGATCTTCACAACAGCCATGCGTCCAAGCTAGCGGCTGCGGCCGAGCAGACGCTCGATACCTCGTATTGTCGAGTCGATGTTGCACGACGAAGGCGGAGCGGGCGCGCCGATCCTGCTGCTGCACGGATTGATGGGCAGCGCGCGCACCTGGCGCGATCAGCTGGCCTGGCTGCGCGGATACGGGCATGTCTACAGCTTCGACGCCGCGGGCCACGGCAGGCCCGCGCCCGGGGAACTGACCACCGAGGCCTTCGTCGCGGACCTCGCCGCGGGCACCGCCGCGATCGGCGAGCCGATGGTGGTGATCGGCCATTCGATGGGCGCGCTGCACGGCTGGGTGTTCGCCGCGACCCACCCCGATCGGGTCCGGGCGCTGGTGATCGAGGACATCGCACCGGACTTCACCGGCCGCACCGCCGCGCACTGGGCGGAGATGATCGAGGCGTGGCCGCAGCCGTTCCCCGACGACGAGGCCGTGCTGTCCTTTTTCGGGCCGGTCGCCGGACGCTACTTCCTGAACTCCTTCGAGCGCGGGCCGGAGGGATACCGGTTGCACGGCTCGGTCACCACCTTCCGCGATATCTCCGAGGAGTGGGGAACGCGCGACTTCTGGCGGCAGTGGCATGCGGTGCGGGTGCCCGCCCTGCTGCTGGAGGGCGAGCACAGCATCACTCCGCCGGGGCAGATGCGGCGGATGGCCGCCGCCCATCCGGGCGCCGACTACGCCCTGATCGCCGGTGCCGGCCATCTGGTGCACGACGACCAACCGGAGCGCTATCGCGCGGAGGTCGAGCGCTTCCTGCGGCGGGTGCTGAGGACCTGAGCCGCAGCGGGCGGTTCCGGGTCAGCCGGTCGCGCCCGGGTGCCCGCCCTCGCCCGCCAAGGCGAACAAGCCATCGGGTGTCTGTTCGATCAGGCCGTCCAGCAGCAGCGAGTCCAGGGCTCGGTCGCGCTGGCCCGGATCGCGGGTCCAGGCGATGTCCAGGCGCGTTCGTTCCACCGGCCCGCTGGCATGCCGCAGAACCTCCAGCAGGCGACCGCGCGCTTGGCGGTCGGTGCCCTCGTACTTCTGGGTGCGGCGGACCACCTCGCTCACCGGCCGACCCGCGGCGACCCACGCGCAACTCGGCAGTGGACAGCGCGCGCAATCGGGGGTGCGGGCGGTGCACACGGTCGCGCCGAGTTCCATGAGGGCGGCGGAGAACACCGCGGCGCGGTCGACCTGAAGCGGGAGCAGCGCCTCGGTGTCGGGGAGGTCCCGGGACGAAGGGTTGCCCGCTTCCGCGCGCCCGTGCACCGCCCTGGCAACCACCCGCCGGACATTGGTGTCCACCACCGGAACTCGTTGGCCATAGGCGAAACAGGCGACGGCGCGCGCGGTGTAGGCCCCGATGCCCGGCAGCCCGAGCAGCACCTCCACGTCGGTGGGCACCTCGTCACCGTGCTCGGCCGCCAGCACCCTGGCGCACTCGTGCAACCGCAGCGCGCGGCGCGGATAGCCGAGTTTCCCCCAGGCCCGCAGCACTTCGGCCGGTGAGGAGGCGGCCATCGCCGAAGGGACCGGCCAGCGCGCCACCCACTCCCGCCAGATCGGCTCGACCCGCACGACCGGGGTTTGCTGGAGCATGATCTCGCTCATCAGAATCTGCCACGCGGTGACACCAGGCCTGCGCCACGGTAGATCCCGCGCGGTCTCCCCGTACCAGTCCAGCAACGTGTCCGCGTCGATGCTCTTCGGTGCGCCGTTCCGCACTGCCCTCACTATCCCCGTCCTACTGCTGCCAGGCGGTATTTGCCCACCTGTAACCGGCCGAACTCGCTGGTAACCCGAACCGTCCTGCACAATGGTCGGTATGCCGGATTCCAACCCGATCAGTGCCTGGAAGTCCTTGCGCGAAGGCAACGAGCGCTTCGTCAGTGGTGAACTGCTGCATCCTAGCCAGGGCGCAGCGGACCGGGCCAAGCTCGTCAGCGGCCAGCACCCGCACGCGATCTTGTTCGGTTGCGGCGACTCCAGGGTCGCCGCCGAACTCATCTTCGACCAGGGCCTCGGCGACATGTTCGTGGTGCGCACCGCGGGCCATGTGGTCGACAGCTCGGTGCTCGGCTCGATCGAGTACGGGGTGCAGGTGCTCAACGTGCCGCTCATCGTAGTGCTCGGTCACGACAGCTGCGGCGCCGTGAAGGCCACCATCGACGCGCTGGACGGCGGCGAGGTCCCCGGTGGGTTCATTCGCAGCGTGGTCGAGCGGGTCACGCCCTCCATTCTGATCGGGCGGCGCGAAGGCCTGTCCACCGTCGACGAGATGGAGGCCAGGCACGTGGTGGAGACCAGCCGCCTGCTCATGCAGCGGTCGATGATCATCTCGCAGCGGGTGGCCACCGGTGAGCTGGCCATCGCCTGCGTGACCTACAAACTGGCCGAGGGCAAAGTGCAGCTGCACCGGGTCGTCGGCAATATCGGCGAGGTGGTCTGACGCCGCGGCGCGCCCGCCGTCGGCCCAGCGTGGCGGCGGAATGTACTCGCCGTCGACAGGGGCGGACGGCCGACACGCCGTGCCCCTGAGACGGTGCGCCCGATGGTGCCCTTACCGTTGAGACGTGCTGGAACCGAATGGACCGCTGCCACCGGAGATCTACTGGCGTCGACGCGTGTTCGCCATCGGAATCCTGGTGGTCGCCCTGGCGCTGGTGATCTGGGTGGTGCTCGCGGTCGCGCGCGGGGGCGACTCGCCCGGTGACACCCGGGCCGCCGAGTCCAGCTCGGTCACGGCCAAGCCCGTCGACGCGGCGGCCAAGCCGTCGGGTGAGTCCGGCGCGCCGAAAACCTCGGCGGCGGCCACCAGTGTCGCGGCGGGCCCGTGCCCGGACCAATCGCTGGCCATCAAGGTCACCGTCGAGCAGCCCACGTACAAGACCGGTGAGCAGCCGGTGTTCGGGATCGTCATCACCAACATCTCGGCGGTGCCGTGCACCCGCGACATGGGCTCCGGTCTGCAACAAGTTTCCGTGCACACGCTCGACGGTCAGCGGCGCCTGTGGTCGAGCACCGACTGCTATCCGGACGGCCAGCCCGACGTTCGCACGATGGGTCGCGGTGAGCAGGCGGCGTTCACCGTGACCTGGTCGGGCACCACGTCCCAGCCCAGCTGCGCCGGCGAACGGGTTCCGGTTCCGCCGGGGGCCTACAGCGTTGTCGCGCAACTCGGCTCGGTGCGCAGCATGGCCGAGCCGTTCAACATCGCCTGAGTTGTGTTTGTTTTTCCAGCGCCTGCGGCGCTGAGTGTTCGCGGATGCTCGGTCTTGCTTCGCTCGAAATCGGGGGTTGAGGTGTGCTGGGCGCGTAGGTACGCGTGATCGCCGCTTGGTTTACCGCCATTGGGTCGCTCGCGCGGGCTCGGCGGCCGCCGAATCAGCTGGCGGCTTCTTCGGGGGCGGCCCGCAGTTTGCGCAGGCCCGCTATGCGGATGGCGGAGCGGAGGTCGGCGACCTCGTGGATCTTCATGGTGCTCTGCACCGGCGCGAGGCCGGGCGGCACCAGGGCGGTGGTGAAGCCGAGGCGTTCGGCCTCGGCCAGCCTGCGGTTGAGGCCGGTCACTTTGCGCACCTCCCCCGCGAGGCCGACCTCGCCGAGGATCACCCAGCCCGGTGGGATCGGGACGTCGGAGTCGGCGCTGGCGATGGCGAGCGCGATGGCCAGGTCGGCGGAAGGCTCTACCAGGCGCATGCCGCCGACCGTCGCGGCGTATACATCGCTCTTGCCGAGGAACACCCGGCCGCGGCTCTGCAGGACGGCCAGCACCATGGCGACCCGGTTGTAGTCCAGGCCGCTCACCGCGCGGCGCGGCTGCGGAATTTCGGTCTTCACGGTCAGGCCCTGCACCTCGCCGACCAGCGGGCGTTTGCCGTCCATCGCCACGGTCACCGCCGTGCCCGGCACCGAATCGGTGCGGTGGTGCAGGAACAGGCCGGACGGGTCGTCGACGCAGGCGATGCCGTCCTCGTGCAGTTCGAAGCAGCCCACCTCGTCGGCGCTGCCGAAGCGGTTCTTGATGCCGCGCACCATGCGCAGCGTGGAGTTCTTGTCGCCCTCGAATTGCAAGACCACGTCGACCAGGTGCTCGAGCGTGCGCGGGCCCGCGACGTTGCCGTCCTTGGTGACATGCCCGACCAGCAGCACCGCGATCCCGCTCGTCTTGGCCAGCGAGGTCAGCGCGGCGGTCACCTCGCGTACCTGGGTGACTCCGCCGGTGACGCCGTCCACCTCCGGAGCGAGCATGGTCTGCACCGAGTCGACCACCAGCAGTGTCGGCCGCACCTGCTCGACATGCCCGAGCACGATCGACAGATCCGATTCCGACGCCAGATAGACCCGGTCGTGCACCGCGCCGGTGCGATCGGCCCGCAACCGCACCTGCCCCGCCGACTCCTCCGCGGTGACGTACAGCGACTTCTCGCCGTGCTGGGCCGCCCAGCGATGCGCCACCTCGAGCAGCAGCGTCGACTTGCCCACTCCCGGCTCGCCGGACAGCAACACCACCGAACCGGGCACCACCCCGCCGCCGAGCACCCGATCCAGCTCGCTCACGCCCGTCGGCCGCGCTCGGGTGACCTTGGAGTCGATCTGCGAAATCGGCGCGGCCGCGGTGCTGGGCAACATCGCCTTCCGCCCGGGAGAACCGACCGCCCCCGCCCCGACGACCACCTCGTCGACCGTGCCCCAAGCTCCGCACTCCGGGCACTTGCCCACCCATTTGGCGACTTCGTGCGAACAGGCGGAGCACCGGAAGGTCGGCTTGGTCTTTGCCACAGGGGCACCATACGCACCACCTCTGACAGTGTCTGTTTCCAGCGCCTGCGGCGCTGGGTGTTCGCGGCCCCTTCTTGGCTCGCGTCCGAGCGACCGCCGCTTGCTCCTTCGTCGCGTACGCGACGGTCACTCGGACGCGAGCCGGGCCGCGAACGGCGCATGCTCGGTCTCGCTTCGCTC
>NZ_BDBM01000035.1 GCF_001612985.1 Nocardia gamkensis NBRC 108242
TGGTTTTCCGCGGCCAGCAGCGGTGCCCACATCCGCCGGGCCAGCGCACCGAAGCGGGTGCTCTCCCCCGGCTCGCCCGCCGCGGCGGGCGCGGCCATGAGGTCCTCCAGCCGGGGCGCCGAACCCCACACGTAGCGCAGGTGACGGTCGGTGTGATCGCCGAACGGTCCCGGGCCGTTGGGTCCGCCGTTGAATTCGCGCTCCGCGGCGGCGATCGCGTCGTCGGTGCTCGCGCCACGCAGACGGCGCTCGGCGTAGACCGCGGACGCGGCGGGCGCGACCGGCAGCGGTTCGGTCAGGCCCGCGTCGCGCAGCGCGACGAGCTGACGCAAGATCTCCCCGGCCGCAGGCACGTCGGGCGCGGTGAGCTCGCAGCGCCAGGCAGGACGGCCGAACTGGCCGCGGCCGGTGCTCACGGCCCGCCAGGACCGATCCTCCGTGACGGTCAGCGCGAGCAGCGAAACCCACGCCGCGATCCGGTGTTTGGGAGCCAAGCGGGAGAAGGTGGTGCGGACCAGGGTGTCGCCGCGCACTTCGGGCACGGTGCCGGTGAGCCGTCGTCCGTTGCCCAGGTCGACCGCGATGTCCACCGCGCGCGCCTGGCCCGCGTAGTCCGCCTGCGCGGCGCGCACCAGCCGGTCCACGGTGTGCTCGACCTCGTCGAGCACGGCGGCGCCGAATCCGAAGGGCGGCAGGGTGCCGCGCCGCCACTCCGCCGCCCGCAACCCGGCGGGGTCCGCGCCGGTCAGGCGGGCCGCGAGCAGGCGTTCGCCCAGCTCCCACTTGGCCAGGCCGTCGAGTTCGATGGGCAGCCGGTCGGCGATGTCCTCGTCGTGCTCGGGCACCCGCAGGCCGAGACGCTGCCAGAGGAAGGCACGCACCGGGTGCTCGGCGAACGAGATCAGGTCGGCCAGCGCGACATCCGCCGCGTCCGCGGCGGGCAGCGGCGCGGGCAGGAATGCGGGCCGCGGTTGTGCGGGTCCGTCGGCCGCGCACGCGCCGGCCAAGGCCGCGGTGTCGAAGCTGAACGGCTGATCGGCCCGGAAATTCCGGCGATCGAAGGACTGCAGCGGATGCCGCGTCACCACCCTCGGCATCGCCGCGGCGCCGGCATGAGCGCGCAACGCGTCCAGCAACTCGGCGACCGGAATGGCGGGCGGGCGGTGCGCCCCGCTGACCGGATCGGCGCCGGTGTGGAACACCAGCAGTGCGTCCCTGGCCGCGAGGATCGCGTCCAGCAGCATCTGCCGGTCCTCGCTGCGCGGATCCCGTTCGCCGAGCAGCGGTTCGCGGGCCAGCACGTCGTCACCGTCCGCCGCGCTGGCGCGGGGGAACATCTCGTCGTCGAGGCCGAGCAGCACCACCACCCGGTGCGGCACCGATCGCATCGGCACCATCGTGCAGACGGTCAGCTCACCGGTGCGGAAATTGGCCCTGGTGGGACGCGCGGCCAGCCGCGAACGCAGCAGCACACCGACATCGGCCAGCCGCAACGACACCTCGCCCGCGTGGTCGGTGGCGGCGGCGAGTTCCTGCCTGGCCTCGGTGCGCACCCATGCCTGCGCGTCCGGCACGTCGGTCAGCAGATCCAGTGCGCGCCCCAGCACCACCGCCCATTCGTGCGCGGGCCGGGGGCCGCGCAGGTCACGCAGGCACACCGCGAGCCGGTCGATGAACTCCGCGAAGCGCCCGGCCAGGTCGACGTCGTTGCTGTCCACGTCGTCCAAGGGCAGTGCGAGATCCAGCCAATCGTCCGAGGTCTCGCCCGCGGTGACGCCGAGCAGGATCCGGTCCACCGCGCTGTTGAGCGTGTTCTGCGCGAAATCGGCGAGACCGAACGCTTGGCGCTGCCGCTGCCCGATGCCCCACCGCGCCCCGGATTCGGCCGCCCACTCGCGCAGTCGTTCGATGTCGTCGTCGTCGAATCCGCAACGGCGCCGGACGGTCTCGGCGGCCGCGAGGTCGAGCACCTGGGTCACCGTCACCCGGCCGTCGGCCAGCTCGAGCAGCGCTGCGATCACCGCGAGCAGCGGATTGGTCACACCACGTCCCCGGTCGGCCAGGCGCACCCGCAGCCGGTGTGCCGGATGTTCGGAGTCGGCCTGCGCCTCCGGCGTCCCCGAGGTGCGCTGCCCGAACGCCGCGCGCACCAGCGGCGCGTACGCCTCCACCTCCGGGCACATGATCAGCACGTCCCGCGGCTCCAGTGTCTCGTCGGCCGCGAACAGCCCGAGCAGGCATTCCCGCAGCACCTCGACCTGCCGTGCGGGGCCGTGACACGCGTGCACCTGCACGGTGCCGTCGGCGGCGGCTTTCCCCGGCACCGGCGGCCACCGGTCGTCCCGGATGCTCCGTTGCAGCGCACGCAGCAGTGTCGCGGGCGAATCGTTCTCCGCGACACCGTCTTCGGATCGGGCGGAGATGCTCGGGTGATAGGTGTCGGAGCCGGTGGCGGCGGGTACGGCCAGCCGCTGCTGCAACTCCCGCACGTCGCGGGCCAGTCCGGCCAGCAGCGGGTGGGCGACCGCCGTGACGCTGCGGTCCTCCGCCCGGGTGCGGGCGGTCGGCAGCTCGCTCAGCGCCGACCAGAGGACCGGGCTGGGATGCACGAGCCACAGGTGGACGTCGCGGCCCGCAGCCAGCGCAGACAGGACGGCGAGCTGGTCGCTGGGCAACCGGGTCACGCCGAACAACGACAGCCGCGGCGGCAGCGCGACCAGATCCGGCCGGGCACGCAACCGCGCGCAGGCGGTTTCGAGCCGCTCGGCCGGACTCGGCGCCCCGATCGCGGCACGCAGCCCGCGCCACAGCATCGGCTGCCAGAGCAGGTCGTCGGGCATCGGGGCGCCCGTCCCGTCGGTGTCCGAGCCCGCCGCCCACTCGGTGATCAACGCGGGCCGCTGGGCGCCGTAGCTGTCGAACAGCGCGGCGATCCGGGCCGCGGTCGCATAGCGCCGACCGGCCCGGTGCTCACCGCCCGCGGTGCCGCGTGCGCCGAGGTGCCTGGCCAGAACCGCGCACCACGGCTCGGACAGCGACGCATCGATCACCCGCAGCAGTGACCACACCGCCCGCTCCTGCGCCCACGGGTCCTCCGTGGGCTCGACCTCGCTCGCCGCGGCCAGCACTTCGGCGACCAGCGCCGAGGGCGAGGGAAACGCGACGTTGGCGCACACGCCGTCGCCCGAGCCGCCCGCGCCGAGCACCCCCGAGAGCGTCTGCGTCAGCCAGCGCTCCACGCCTTTCGCGGGTACCGCGACCACCTCGGCCGCGAAGGGATCCGCCTGCGGCGAGGCCAGCACCTCCGCGAGCACCCGGGCGAGCACGTCGGCGCGCTCGGCACGGTGGATGTGCAGCGGCATCTGCGGCCTCTCGATCGATGGTGTCCGGCTGCGCTGGCCTCGGACTTCGTGCACGTTTATACGCCCAGCGACCGACGCGCAACTGCACCGCCCCATCGGGACGCCAGTGAAATAGACCACACGAGAACGGATTACTCCGCCGTGTCACAGCGGGACCGCCGCGGCGATGTGCGACAGTGCTGCACCGGGGAGGTAAGAGTTTGCACCGGGGCGGAACGAGAGAGCTGCACCGAAAGGCTGGTTCGCGTTCATGGATGCGATGGTGATTCCCCTGGTCCCGAGAGGCGGATTCACGGTCCGCCGGATCGGAGACCGCTGGGAGCTCGTCAACTCCCGCCACTACGGGCGCACCGTCGTCCTACATTCCTGGCCCCGGGATCGGCACACCGAGGCGTTCGAACACTGCTACCGGCTCAACGGACGCACCGTCGAAGAACTGCGCGCCGCCTTCCGCTGACGCGCCCTGGCCAGCGGTGATGAGCGAATCACGCTGCGGCGCAAGCACCCGGACCGGGCGATAGCACACCCTGGACCCCAGCTCAAGACGTGCGTCCGGACCCGCGATGTGCGATCGTGGTCCCTCGTGCGTTACCCGTCCCCCGCCACCCGAACCGTTCCCCGCGTGGCCGCCTCCGCCTGTCTCCTCGCCGCCGCGGCGATCATCGCCCCGAGCCTGCCCGCCGCGCTCCCGATCGCGGGCGCGACGCCGCTCGCGCACACGCAGGGCTGCCTGCCCGGCTTCGACTGCGATCTGAGCAGCCGCATCGCCAAAGCCGACGCCTACCTCAACAGCCGGCCCGGTGTCACCGGCTATGTCCTGCGCGACCGTGTCTCCGGCGGCGTCTACGCCAACGCCAACGCCGAGAACGCGGTCTGGACCGCGTCCACCATCAAGCTCGCGATCGCCGCCGACCTGCTCAACCGGGCACGCGTGGGCGCCATCAACCTGACCCCCGAGGACCGCGGGCTGATGGAAGGAATGCTCGCCACCTCCAACGACGGCGCCGCCGACCTGCTCTGGACCAAGTACGCGGGGATCGACCGGATGTCGTTCAACAACGCCTTCCGCGCCAACGGGATGAGCTCGCTGGTGCCGCAGCCCACCAACACCGCGCTGTTCCCGGACTGGTCGTTCCAGAAGTGCACCGCCGCCGACCTCGACCGGCTGATGGACCACATCCTCAACCACATGCACCCCGACGACCGCAACTACCTGGTCGACCGGATGCGCGCGGTGGACTCCAACCAGCACTGGGGCGTATGGGGCGCGGGCGCGAGCATGCGTCCCGGCCTCAAGAACGGCTGGTCGGCCGAACAAGGCGGCTGGGTGGTCAACTCGGTCGGCTTCGCGGGACCGGGCGAGCGCTACACGCTGGCCATCATGAGCTCGCTGGGTGACGCGGGCGGCTACACCGAGGGCGCCGAGACCGACACCAAGCTCGCGGAGATCCTGCTCGCAGGCCGCTGACCCGGCCGGGCCGGTCGCTCAGGCGGCCGCGCGCCTGCGCAACGTCATCGGCGCACCGTCCCTGGGGAAGGGAATCGTGGTGAATCCCCAGGGCATGCGGTATTCGCCGGGGATTTGCCACTCGTATTCGCGCACCAGGGCGGCGGTCACCGTCTTCACCTCGAAGGTGCCGAAGTGCATCCCGATGCACTTGTGCGCGCCCGCTCCGAACGGCATCCAGGCCAGGCGGTGCGACTTGTCCTCGCGCCGCTGTTCGCCGAACCGCTCCGGATCGAAGCGCTCGGGCCGGGTCCACAGTTCGGGCAGCAGGTGATTCACCTGGTAGGCGAGGTCGACGGGGGCGCCCGCCGGGATGTAGTGCCCCGCGATCTCGGTGTCGCGCACGGCGCGGCGCGACAATCCGGGAACCGGCGGCATCAGCCGCAGGCTCTCCCGGACCACCAGATCCAGGTCGCGCAGCGCCTCCAGGTCCGCGATGGCGGGCGCCGCGTCGCCGAGGCGCGCGTCCATGTCCAGCACTTCGGCGCGCACCCGCTGCTGCCAGTCGGGGTGCTTGCCCAGGTAGTAGGCCACGGCGGTGGCGGTCGTCGTGGTGGTGTCGTGCGCCGCCATGATCAAGAAGATCATGTGGTTGACCACGTCCGCGTCACCGAAGACGCCGCCGTCTTCGCTGCGGGCGTGGCACAGGCCCGAGAAGAAGTCCGCCGATTCCGCGCGGCGCTTCTGCGGCAGCATCGCGGTGAAGTAGTCCTCGAGCACTCTCCTGCCACGCAATCCGGCCCGCCAGTGGCCGCCGGGTACCGAGTGCCGGATGATGGAAAGTCCCGCGTGGGTGCAGTCGACGAACGCGTCGATCAACTGCCTGCGCTGCGGCCCGACGTCGGCGGCCATGAAGCTCTCGCCGGCGATGTCGAGGGTCAACTCCTTGATCGTCGGATACAGCCGCACCGTGCGTTCGGCGTCGCGCTCGCGCGGCACCCAGCGTGCGATGCTCGCCCGCACCACCGGGGTCAGCGCGGCCAGGTGCGCCTCGAGCCGGTCCCTGGTGAACGCCTGCTGCATGATCCGGCGGTGGAATTTGTGCTCGTCGAATTCCAGCAGCAGCAGGCCCCGGCGGAAGAACGGGCCGATGAAGTAGTCCCAGCCCTGGCCGAAGTCGCGGCGGCGGTGGCCGAGCACTTCGTCCAGCGCGTCGGGTCCCGCGACCAGCACCCGGTCCACGCCGAGCGAGCTGTTCAGCGACACGGGGCCGTACCGGCGGTAGCGCTCCATCATCTCGGCCGGACCCCAGCGCATGTAGTGCAATGCCCGGCCCAGGTAGGGAAGTCCGGCATCGCCGCGCACCGGCCGGGCATCGCTGCCCCGCGGCGGGGTGGCCAGCACCTGGCGTCGTTCCGGCAGCAGTCCGAGCGCCCGGTCGATCAGATGGCCGTGCGGGACCTCGATCAGCGCGATGTTCTCCGAATCGGCCTGCACGCTGCGCTTTCGGCCGACCGCACGGTCACCGGCGACCATGGCAATCCTCCCTGGACGACAGTTACCATCGTAGGCTCTCGACCTCGTCCGCTCGGCCGATTCGCCGCGCGTCGATCCTCCCCGCCCCGGCCCGGCGGCGGGGAGCAACACGCCAGGAACGGGGATCTCGCCGTGACGCTGCCCGGCGCGGCGGCTACGGTTTAGCTGTCAGGAATCGCCGCCGGGGACGAGCCCCAAGGTCCATCGAGGAGCAGGACGATGAGCACTCAGACTGTCGAGAACGGCCGGCACCGGGTGGTGGTGATCGGCTCGGGCTTCGGCGGCCTGTTCGGCACCAAGCACCTCAAGCGCGCCGACGTCGACATCACGCTGATCTCGAAGACCTCGACCCACCTGTTCCAGCCCCTGCTCTACCAGGTCGCCACCGGCATCCTTTCGGTCGGCGAGATCGCGCCCGCCACCCGGCTGGTGCTGCGCAAGCAGAAGAACGCGCAGGTGCTCCTCGGCGAGGTCACCGATATCGACCTGACCCACAACACGGTGACCTCGCGCCTGCTCGACCGGGACACGGTCACCCCGTTCGACAGCTTGATCGTCGCGACCGGCGCCCAGCAGTCCTACTTCGGCAACGACCGGTTCGCCACCTACGCGCCGGGCATGAAGACCATCGACGACGCGCTGGAGCTACGCGGCCGGATCCTCGGCGCGTTCGAACAGGCCGAGCTCGCGACCACCCAGGAGGAGCGCGACCGGCTGCTGACCTTCGTCATCGTCGGCGCCGGACCGACCGGCGTCGAGCTGGCCGGGCAGATCGCCGAGCTGTCCGACCGCACTCTGGAGGGCACCTTCCACAACATCGATCCACGCGACGCGCGGGTCGTGCTCATCGAGGGCGCCGGCGCGGTGCTCGGGCCGATGGGGCCGAAGCTCGGCGGCAAGGCCGAACGACGACTGGAGAAGATGGGCGTCGAGATCCAGCTCAACGCCATGGTGATCGATGTCGACGCGTTCGGCGTCACGGTGAAGGACTCCGACGGCACGATCCGCCGCATCGAGTCGGCGTGCAAGGTCTGGTCGGCGGGTGTGCAGGCCAGCCCGCTGGGCAAGATGATCACCGACCAGTCCGACGGCACGGAGGTCGACCGGGCGGGCCGCGTCGTGGTCGAGCCGGACCTGACCGTCAAAGGCCACCCGAATGTCTTCGTGGTCGGCGATCTGATGTCGGTGCCGAATGTCCCCGGCCAGGCGCAGGGCGCCATCCAGGGCGCGACCTACGCCGCCAAGCAGATCAAAGCGGGGCTGAAGGGCCAGACGCCGCAGGAGCGCAAGCCGTTCAAGTACTTCAACAAGGGCAGCATGGCCACCATCTCGCGGTTCAGCGCCGTCTGCCAGGTGGGCAAGCTCGAGTTCGGCGGGTTCATCGCGTGGCTGGCCTGGCTGGCGCTGCACCTGTACTACCTGGTCGGCTACCGCAGCAGGATCATCACCGTCATCCAGTGGTTCGTCACCTTCCTCGGCCGCAGTCGCGGTCAGATGGCGGCCACCGAACAGTGGGTCTTCGCCCGGCTGGCCTTGGAGGCGATCAGCAACGGCGACGACGAGGACGCCGAACAATTGGCCGCCGCCCTCGGCACCTCCACCAACAGCCGGGTCGCCGTGGACAAGGCGCACACCGACGCCAAGGCCGGCTGACCGGTGTAGTAGCGCGCTCGACCAATCCAGGTCGCCGACAGATCCGAATGTGAGGCGTCGACGTCTCCTTCGGATGAAAGGTGATCTATGGGCACAGGCAAGCACCGGGCACCCGCACCGCATCGGCCGAAGCTCGGCTCCATCGTCGCCGCTGGGACGGTTCCTCTCGTTCTCGCGCTGGTGGGAACCGGTACGGCGAACGCAGAGCCCGATCACCCCGCTCCGGTGACCAGAACGGATTCCATCGAGCAGGCCCAGTGGCCCGCGGCCGAGGCGCCGAACGTGCGGCCGTACGAGGGTCTGCGAATTCCGGACGACGTCCTGAGTTCGTTGCAGTGGGCACGTCCGTTGCCGGATCACCAGTACCTGGCTCCGGTGGAAGGGCTGCACGCTCCCGTTCCGGTCGCCCCCGTGCCGCCGATCGCACCGCCTTCGGGCAAATTGCGCTTCGGTGACGTGCAGGTCGACGCACCGGAGTGGCTCTACCGGGAGCAGGCGATCCAGATCAACGACAGCTCCGCGATGGCCGAGGCCAATATGGCGACGTTCCTCGATTCGATCGGGATGGAGCGCACGAGGTCCGACCGCGTCGCCGGGCAGACCATGGGCGCCGCCGCGATCGGCGCGGCGGCGGGCTTCGTGTTCGCCAGCCCGTTCGCGTTGTTCGGGGCGGCCATGGGCGGGGGTCTCGGCCTGGCCATCGGTCTGCCGTTCGCGCCGATCGGCCTCGCCGCGGGCCCGGTCGGCGCCGCTTATGGTGCGGCCCTGATGGCCGCCCCGCTGTCCGCCATCGGCGCGGGCATCGGCGCGGGTTTGGGGGCGGTACACGCACTCAGCGCGCCTCCTCGAGCGCTCAGCGCGCCGACGCCGGGGGCGGAGGCCACCGAGCCGGCTCCGGAGGTCACAGAGTCGGCTCCCGAGGCCGCCGAGCCGGCTTCGGAGACCGCGGATACGGCCAACGGCTGATCGGATGACAATTCCGAGGAGCGAACCGAAAGGGTGGGAACCCGACGACGCTGTCGGGTTCCCACCCTTTCTTTCTCCATGTCTCGGGTGGACTACACCTGTCCGAGACGAAATCGACAGACTGCACGGTCTGTTCATCAGATGTTCAGTAGCGCCCCGGTACGGGTGAACAAACTGCCACCCGCCGCCAGCGGCAGCCGGGTCTGCGTCAAACCGGTCGTCGCCGCCGCGCGTTCGTCCGGATAGACGAGCTCGCTCTCCAGAGCCCGAGGCGCGGACAGCGCGTCGTCGGCCGGTGTGCCCGCGCCCAGCGCCAACCGGTGGCGCAGTAGCGGCACGTCGTCCACGTCGGCGATCAGGTCTCCCTGCCACTCGCCGCCGTCCTCGCCCGCCCGGCCGACCTGGACACGTTCGCGCACGCGCAGCCGGGCGCCGGAGGCCAACCGAATCGTGGTGACCGTGTGGTGCCGCGCGCCACCGGCGACGATCATCGGCTCGGGATCGAAATCCAGCGCTCCCCCGCTACCGACCTCCAGGCGCCAGCGTCCGGACGACAGGGGCGTCGCCGCGCCCGGTAGCGCGAGAGTGGCCGCGACGGAGCGCACCACCAGTTCGGCGCCGGGCGCGACCACGATCCCGATGTCGAGTTCGTCCCCGCCCAGCGGTGTGGCGGCGGTGCCGATCAGATGGACCGTTCGCGGGCCCGTGCGGCGGGCCGACAACCCGCCGCTCGCATGGATCTCGGGAAGGGCCGCCGGGTGGGCGACTATTCGTAATTCGGTGCGCACCAGCGGCGCTCAGTGCGCGGCGGCGGATTCGTCCGCGCGGTCCCGCTCGGCGACCGCGCGAAGCTGCTCGCGCACCCAGGCCAGCACCGGTGTCGCCGCGGGATCCTCGGTGAGCGAGACGAGTACCGTCGGCCGGTCCGCGCGCACCCGCGCCGCGTCGCGCTCCATCACGCCGAGATCCGCGCCGACCAGCGGCGCCAGATCGGTCTTGTTGACCACCAGCAGGTCCGAGAAGGTCACGCCGGGGCCGCCCTTGCGCGGGACCTTGTCGCCGCCCGCCACGTCCACCACGAAGATCTGCACGTCGATCAGGCCGGAGGAGAAGGTCGCGGTCAGGTTGTCGCCGCCGGATTCGACCAGGATCAGATCCAGCGGCGGGTTGGCGGCGACCAGGTCCTCGATCGCGTCGAGATTGGCGGTGATGTCGTCGCGAATGGCGGTGTGCGGGCAACCGCCGGTCTGCACGGCGGTGATCCGCTCGTCCGGCAGGACCGCGTGCCTGCGCAGGAAATCGGCGTCCTCGGTGGTGTAGATGTCGTTGGTCAGCACCGCCAGCGACAGTTCGTCGCGCAACTGCCTGCACAGCGCGGCCACCAGCGCGGTCTTGCCCGAACCGACCGGGCCGCCGATGCCGATGCGCAGCGCCTCTCCGGGCGTGCGGGTCCGTTTCGGCCGATCGTGACCGTGGTCGTGCGGCTCACCGTCGAGCAGATGCGGGGGCATGGCGCAGTCTCCTTCTTCCTGGGCTTCAGCTCGCGAACAGGGGCATGTCGCGTTGCCGATGGCGCTCGGCGAGCACGTCCTGCAACGGATCGGACATCGCGGCGAGACCGGTCACGGCCTCGGCGGCGACGCGGTCGCACAGGCCGGCCAGCCGGATCGTGCACGCGGCGATCGCGGCGGGATCCAACGCCAGCAGACGCTGAGCGGCGGTGGCGGCGCCGGTCAGGGTCGTGTAGACGACCACGCCCGCGATTTCCCGGGGCGGCACCGAGGCAGCCGCGCCTGCCATGCCGAAGACCGTGGACAGATGCGGCGTGGTGCCCAGCGGCGACCAATCGTGCCGGGGCCAGAGCTGTTTCGCCAGGCGCAACAGGCCACGGCCCTGCGCACGCGATGCGGCCCGCGCAGCGGGGGCCGGTGTGCGCGCGTCGGCTTCCGCCTCGGCGCGCGACGGATCCAGTTCGCCCGCGCACACCGCCGCGGCAAGCGAAGCGGCCACCAGTCCCGCCGTCCGGATCCGGCGGCGCAGATACAGCTCCACCGTCGCGGCGTCGCGGACCGAGCCGGACGCGACGGCTTCTTCCACGCCGCCGGAGTGCACGTGACCGCCGATCGGCAGCCGAGAGTCGGCGAGCGCGAGCACCATCGTCAGGCCGGACGCAGCCGGACCGGTCGCAGTGGATGCACACACCGGTCGATCCTATGTCCCGGCGGGCCGAGCGGACGTCCCGGTAGTCGCGGGTCAGCGGCGGAAGGCGCGTTGCATGAGGCGCTGGGCGCGGCCGCGGGTCAGGTCGGTCCACGCCTGCACCGGGGCCGACCACCACGGGGCGATCTCCCGCGGCTTGGCGGTCACCGCGTGGCAGACCAGGTCGGCGGCCTCGTCCACGGTCAGCCCGGGGACGCGGCTGAAGTCGGTGGGCGCGCTCATCCTGGTGTGCACGAGCGGCAGGTAGATCGAGGTGGTGGTGACACCGTCGCGGGCCACCTCGGCCGCGACACTGCGCAACCAGACGTCGAAGGCGGATTTCGACGCGCCGTAGGCCGCCCAGCGCGGCGCGGGCGGCATGCGCACGCCCCAGGTGGACACATTGACGATATGGCCCGCTCCGCCGGAGCGCATGGCGGGCAGCAGCGTGAGCAGCAGGCGCACCGGACCGAGGTAGTTCACATCGATGGTGCGGGTGAAATCGTGGAAACGGTCATAGGACTCCGCGATCGGGCGGCGGATCGACTTGCCCGCGTTGTTGATCACCACGTCGAGGCGGCCGTGCTCGTCGAGGAGCCTGCGGCCGAGCCGTTCGACGGCCTCCATGTCCGTCAGATCTGTGGGGTAGGTGTGCGCGACACCGCCCGCGGCGGTGATCTCCGCGGCCAGCCGGTCGAGTTCGTCACCGGAGCGGGCCACGAGCAGGACTATCGCGCCCGCCGCGGCAAGCTTGCGCGCACTGGCCTTGCCTATGCCGTGCGAGGAACCGGTGACCAGCACGATCTTGCCGCCCACCGCGGCGCGCAACGCCTGCTCGCGCGGACGCGATGTGGGGTACAACAGCCGCGTCGCCACCCGTTCGGCGATCGGTCTGCCGTTTCTGGAGGCTCGGGCGTGGTTCACGAACTCGACTGTAGGCGTCGATCAGGACACCCACCCGGGGTTCGTGTGATCAGTGCGCGCGCGAGATGTCCCGCACGAGTTGTGGCATGTCCTGGCGGGTGAGGTAGGCGGCGATGCTCAACTCCCCCTCGCTGCGCCGGACCAGGAAGTCGCTGTAGAGGTCGAGGGCGGGTGCGTGATCGAGGGTCATCGTCCAGTGCGCCGATACACGACTCGAGCATTTCTACTCACGCGTGCGGCAGCGGCGATGTGCTCGAATGTAGGTTCTAGGGAGACTCTTTCGCCGGGCTACGTCCCGGCGCACCAGCCGAGGGGGGAACACCGTGTCGACGCCGGACACGCAGGTCTCGATCGCCCAATGGATCGCGCGCGGGCTCGCGATCGTGGTACTGGTCCCGATCCGCCTGCTATGGGAGGGCATTCTCCTGCTCGGCCGCGTCACCGGAGCGGCGCTCGTGTTCGTCGCGCGGCATCTGCTGGTTCCGGTAGCCGAACTGATCTGGCACTGGATGCTGCGGCCCGCGTGGATCTTCGCGAAGGACTTCCTGTGGGGCTGGGTGCTCCAGCATCTGCTGTGGGGCATGGTGCTCACGCCGTTGGCCTCCCTCCTGCTGGAGTACCTGCTGCGACCGCTGCGGCGAGCGGTGGAGATCTTTCTGTGGCGCAGGGTGATTCGCCCAGCTGGAGCTTGGCTGCTGCGGTGGGTGGTGTCCCCGATCGTCTACGCCGTCGCCTCGGTATGCCGCTACACCGTCGAATGGCTGATCGTCTGGCCCCTGTCTCGGTTATGGCGTTGGGTGCTCCGCCCGCTGTGGAATGTGGTGCGCGCGACCGCGCGGTACGGGTGGCGGGTGGCCGCTCGCATCGTGGGCGTGCTCGTGGTGATGCCGTGCCGGGCGGTGTACCGCTTCGTGCTGCGCCCGGTGTTCGCCGCCTTCGCTGTTGTCTGGCACGCGCTGGTGGTGCGTCCGGTCCGATGGGTGCACAGCACGATCGTCCGGCCGATGAACCGCTGGGCGGCCGAGGTCGTGGCGACGGTATTCGGCCGCTGATTCCGGCCGCGCGGCTCAGCGCGGGCGGGGCGAGGCGAACCGCGCGATCAGCGCCATCGCGGTGAGCGCCGTCGCACCGACGGCCAGCGCGACGTGCATGCCGTCGACGAAGGAGCCGCGCGCCGCCTCCACCAGCGCCGCGTCACCCGCGGCCTGCTGGATGGTCTCGCCGAGCGTCCCCGCGTAGTCGCCCCCGGACCGGAAGATCAGCGCCGCGAGCGACCCGAGCAGTGCCAAGCCCAGCGCGTTGCCCAGTTCGAAACTGGTCTCCGAGATGCCGACCGCCGACCCGGCCCGCTCCGGCGGCACCGAGGACACCGACACCTCGGACACCAAGGTGAATGCCAGACCGTAGCCGACTCCGGCGATCGTGGACCCCGCCAGATACCACGCCAGCCCGTCGTGCGCGCCGACACCGAGCAGCATCAGGTTGCCCGCCGCGGAGGCCAGCAAGGCGAACACGAAGGTGGCACGAGCGCCGAAGCGATGTCCGACCCGGGCGCCGCCCACCGAGCAGACGAAAACGGCGATCGCCATCGGAATGCCGAGCACCGCCGCGGCCAGCGGCGTGCGCCCGGTCACCGACTGCAGGTAGACGCTGGTCAGATAGCTCAGCCCGGCCAGCGACATCATCCCGGTCAGACTGGCGCCGATGGCCACCGAGAACTGGGGCCGGGCGAACAATCGCAGGTCGAGCAGAGGTTCGTCGAGCCGGCGCTGCCTGCGCACGAACACCGTCAGGATCACCACGCCGACCAGCGCGACGACGATCGCCTGCGCGTCGATGCCTTCGGTCGCGGCGTGTTTGATGCCGTACACCACCGGCAGGATGCCGCCGATCGACAGGGCGACGCTCGGTAGGTCCAGCGGGCCCCGAACGCCCGCCCGGTGTTCGGGCAGGACGAACGGACCGAGGGCGAGCAGCACCAGCAGCACCGGGATGTTGATGAGGAACACCGAACCCCACCAGAAGTGGTGCAGCAGTACGCCACCGATGATCGGTCCGACGGCAGAGCCTCCGGCGAAGAACGCCGTCCAGACGCCGATCGCGGCGGCTCGCTCCCGCGCATCCGGGAACAGGCTCGAGATCAGCGCGAGGCTGGACGGCAGCAGTGTCGCGCCGCCGATACCCATCAGCGCTCGCGCGGCGATCAGCACGCCCGCGCTGGGCGCGAACGCGGCGATCACCGACGCGATGCCGAAGACCGCGGCGCCCACCAGCAAGATGTTGCGCCGCCCGATCCGGTCACCGAGATTGCCCATGGTGATGAGCAGTCCCGCGATCAGGAAGCCGTAGATGTCCAGGATCCACAGCTGCTGGTCCGCCGACGGGTCCAGGTCGAGCGTCAGGGTCGGCATCGCGAGGAACAGCACCGAGATGTCCATCGACACCAGCAGGACCGGAAGCAGCAGGACCGCGAGGCCCAGCCAGGCGCGGCGCGAGCCGGTCGTGAACGGCGCGGTCCGCACCGGCTGCACGTCTGTCATCGCCGAACATCCTCTCGATGGCGCGTACGTCGTACGCATGAGTCCGGGTACAGTGTACGCATGCTGCACCGCGCCGCCATAGTCGATACCGCGATCGAGCTCGCCGACTCCGAGGGTCTGGACGCGCTGTCCATGCGGCGCATCGCCGACCGGCTCGGGGTCGGCGCCATGTCGCTGTATCGCCACGTCGCGAACAAAGACGAACTGCTCGCGCTGATGACCGACGAAGTGGCCCGGCGCAATCCGTACCCCTCCCCCGAAGGACAGCGGTGGACCTGGCGCGACCGGGTTCGCATCGCCGCCGAGATCGACTGGGCCCTGTACCGGCGGCATCCGTGGGTGCTGCTCACCTTCGCCACTCCGCGCTACAGCTTCGGGCCGCAGAGTCTGGCCTGCCTGGCCTGGTTGGTGGACGGCTTCCTGGAACTCGGCGTGTCCACCCGCGAGGCGACCGGCATGTCCTTCTCGGTGTGGAATCACATCTCCGGCGCGACGCTGCCGGAGATCAGCGCGGATTTGATGGCGCGCAAAGGCATGGACCCCGGCGGGGACAACGGGCTGCGGACGCTGTTGAACGGCACGGCGCAGGATTCGATCCCTTCCGTCCTGACTGATCTGGCCGGCAGCGGTGTGCGCGATCTGACGCAGGAGGAACTGCTCTACGACGGACTCGACGCGCTCTGCGACGGATTCGAGGCCAGGGCCACGCGCCGCGATCGGTTGACCTCGACCTGAGTTGATGTTGCAGGCTGGCCGGCGACCGCATCACGATCGAGGAGTCACCGTGCACGCCATTCGCCTCCATGCCTTCGGCCCGGCCGAGAATCTGCGCTACGAACCCGTGCCCGATCCCGTGCCGGGCCCCGGCCAGGTCCGCATCGCGGTGGCCGCCGCCGGTGTGCATCTGGTCGATACGACGCTGCGCAGGGGCGAGGCCGGGCCGTTTCCCGCGCCCGAGCTGCCGTCCATCCCCGGGCGCGAAGTCGCGGGCACGGTGGACCGCGTGGGCGCGGGCGTGGCCGCGAGCCTGCTGGGCGCGCAGGTGGTGGCCCATCTCGGCGCGGTGCCCGGCGGATACGCCGAACTGGCCGTCACCGACGCCGCCCGGCTGCACGAGATCCCGGCGAACCTGGACGCGGCGCAGGCGGTGGCGATGATCGGCACCGGCCGGACCACCATGGGAATCCTCCAGTTCACCGAACTGAAGCCCGGCAGCGTCGTGCTGGTGACGGCCGCGGCGGGCGGCATCGGCACCCTGCTCGTGCAGTACGCGAAGAACGCCGGAGCCACGGTGATCGGCTTGGCCGGTGGCCCCGCGAAAGTGGATCAGGTGCGGCGCAACGGCGCAGACCTGGCGGTGGACTATCTGTCGCCGGACTGGCCCGAGCGGGTCCGTGCGCGCGTCGGCGACCACGGGACGAACGTGCTGTTCGATTCCGTGGGCGGCGACGTCGCCCGCACCGGCATCGATCTGCTCGCACCGGGCGGGCAGCATCTGGTCTACGGCTGGTCGGGCAAGTCGGCCGCCGAGGGACCGGTGCGGCTTTCCGCCGCGGAACTGGCCGAACGCGGCATCACCTCGGAGACGGTGATCGGCCCGCCGATGTCGGCGCGTGCGGGCGGCGATCTGCGCGTGCTCGAGGACCGCGCCATGGCCGAGGCGGCCGCAGGCCGGCTGCGCCCCGCGATCCATCGCTTCGCGCTCGCCGACGCGGCCGCCGCGCACCGCGCGCTGGAGACTCGCGCGACGACCGGCAAGGTGGTGCTGGAGCCCTAGCCGAGCGGGTTCACTCGGCGCTGTCGCCGTTCACCACGGCATAGGCGAAGCCGTCCCAGCCCTTGCCGCCGACGGTCTGGACCACGGTCGCGTCCAGGCTCGGTTCGGCGGAGAGCAACTCCACCAGCTCGCGACTGGCCTGTGCGTTCGGATCCTCGGAATGCTCCTCGGCGATCGCGCCGCCGCGCACGACGTTGTCGACGATGATCACCGAACCGGGCCGGGTCAGCCGCAGCGCCCACAGCACGTAATTCGAGTTGTTCACCTTGTCCGCGTCGATGAACACCAGGTCGAAGGGGTCCGGGTCCTCCTCCGCGAGTACGGGCAGGCTGTCCAGCGCGGCGCCGACCCGGATCTCCACCCGGTCGCCCACACCCGCCCGTTCCAGGTTCGCCCGCGCCACATCGGCGTGCTCGGCGGCGAACTCCAGCGTGACCACCCGGCCCTTGGGCCCGACCGCGCGAGCGAGCCAGATCGTGCTGTATCCGCCGAGCGTGCCGATCTCCAGCACCCGCCGTGCCCCAACCGTCCTGGCCAGCAGATGCAGGAATTTCCCCTGTGGCGGTGACACGTCGATCGGGGGCAGGCCGGCCGCCTTGTTCGCCGCCAGCGCCGCGTCGGAATCGGGATCCGCCACCAGCGTCTCCACGAGATAGCGGTCCACGTCGGCCCATCCAGGTGTCGTCATACCTGGAAGTCTGCCACCCGATTCCGCCCGCGTGCCCACCTCGCCGGGTAGCGTTCGGCACAGAGACGTACATGTCCCGGGAGGGCGCCGACGAACGGACGGACAGGATCCGACATGACGAATCTTGCACGGGCCGTCGCGGTCGTCGCCTGCTCGATCGCCTTCGGCGCCACCGGCTCCGTCGAGGCCGCCCCCCTCGGCGGTGGGGCCGAGTACGTCG
This sequence comes from Nocardia gamkensis NBRC 108242, assembly GCF_001612985.1. Taxonomy (GTDB): domain Bacteria; phylum Actinomycetota; class Actinomycetes; order Mycobacteriales; family Mycobacteriaceae; genus Nocardia; species Nocardia gamkensis. The sequence continues at coordinate 17,313 of NZ_BDBM01000035.1, forward strand.
CGCTGGGCGATTCCGGAGCGGCCACCACGGGCGTGCGGAACTTCGACATCACCGCCCCGCCGCGCTGCCTCCGCTCGACCGCGAACACACCGAAGCTCATCGCCCGGGAGCTCGATCTGCGCCTCGACGACCGCACCTGCAACTCCGCGCGCATCCCGGATCTCGCCGCCGCGCAGCAGCCGGGCATTCCACCGCAGTTCGAGGCCCTCGGTCCCGGCACCAGGTTGGTCACGGTGCACATAGGCGCCAACGACGCCTTGATGGCCGAGCACATCGTCGCCTGCCATGTCTACGGCCTCTCCGGCGCGGGTGGGTGTGCCGGTCCGGACTGGGATGCCGCCATCGACGCGATCGCCGCGCCCTACGCGGCCGCGTTGCAACAGGTTTCGGATCTGGCGCCGCGGGCGACGATCGTCGTCGACGGCTGGCCGACCTATGTGCGCGACGGCGGCTGTCCGGAGCTGGTCGGTCTCCGACCGTCCGACGCCGCGCCCATCCAAGCGGCCTTCGATCGTCTCGACACCGTGGTCGCCCGCGTCGCCACCGCGCACGGCGCGATCTACGTCGACACCCGCGCCGCCTCGGCGGGCCGTGACGCGTGCGCACCCGTCGGTGTCCGCTGGATCGACCCGGTCATCGCCACGGAAACACTCATCCCCTATCACCTCACCCCGCAGGGCATGCGTGGCGTCGCCGACGTCATCCTTCCCGCGATCCGTGGCACCGGCCTGCCCCGCTGAACGATTCGGCCGCACCGACACGCCCGCCCCGGACTCGGGGAGTCCGGGGCGGGTCGGGTGGTGTTATTTCGAGAAGTTCTCCGGCGGCTGCCAAGGACGGCCGTGTGGGTCGTCCGGGCGCTGGGCCGGCGGCTGCGGCGGCTGCTGTTGTTGCGGCGGCTGCTGCTGGGGCGGGAAAGCCTCCTGCGGCGGGATCACCGGCTGGTGCGGCGACGGTTCGAAGTTCTGCGGAGGCGGTGTCGGTGTCGGTGTCGGTGTCAGCCCCTCGACCGGAGTCCGCGCCGTCGCCTCGGCGGCCCGGACGGCTCGCTCGATGGTCGGGTCGGGTGCGGTGTCGAACCAGTCCGCGACATCGGAGTCGTCCTCCGGCTTGGCTTCCGCGCCGTCCGATGCGGGCGGCTCGTACCGGAACACACCGTCCTCGCCTTGGGTGCCGAAGCTCTTGGCGAACCCTTCCAGCGCTTTGCCGAAATCGCTGGGCACCAGCCACACCTTGTTGGCGTCACCGCGCGCGACCATGGGCAGCGTCTGCAGGTACTGGTAGGCAAGCAGTTCCGGCGTCGGCTTGCCGGATTTGATGGCGGCGAAGACCTTTTCGATGGCCTTGGCCTGGCCTTGCGCCTGCAGGAAGGCGGCGGCGCGCTCACCCTGCGCCCGCAGGATGCGGCTCTGCCGTTCGCCTTCGGCGGCCAGGATCGACGACTGCTTGGCGCCCTCGGCGGACAGGATCTGCGCCTGCTTCGAGCCCTCGGCCGTCTTGATCTGCGATTCGCGCTGACCCTCCGCGGTGAGGATCATGGCGCGCTTCTCCCGGTCGGCCTTCATCTGCTTCTCCATCGACTCCTGGATCGACGGAGGCGGATCGATGCTCTTCAGCTCGACCCGCGCGACGCGCAGCCCCCAGCGCCCGGTCGCCTCGTCCAGCACGCCGCGCAACTGGCCGTTGATCGAGTCGCGCGAGGTGAGGGTCTGCTCGAGCGTCATACCACCGACGACGTTGCGCAGCGTGGTGACGGTCAGCTGCTCGACGGCGGCGATGTAGTTGCTGATCTCGTAGACCGCCGCCTGCGGGCTGGTCACTTGGAAATAGACCACGGTGTCGATGTGCAGGGTCAGGTTGTCCTCGGTGATCACCGGCTGCGGCGGGAACGACACCACCCGCTCCCGAAGATCCACCTTGGCGCGCACCCGGTCGGCGAACGGCACCAGGAACGTGAGCTGGCCGGACACGGTACGCGAATACCGGCCCAGTCGCTCGATCACCGCGGCCTCGGCCTGCGGCACCAGCGCGATCGACTTGAAGACCACCACAACGACCAGCAACACGAGGACGGCGGCAACGATCAGTACAGGCATCAAGGCCCTTTCCAGACGACGGCGGTCGCGCCGTCGATCTTCATGACATACACGGTCGTACCCGGTTCGTAGACTTCGGTCGTGTCCATCGGCCGCGCGGTCCACACTTCACCGCCCAGTTTCACCTGGCCGGAGTGCGCGGCGACCTGTTCGAGCACCAGGGCGGTCTTCCCCGGCAGCGCGTCGACGTTCGTCGGCGTGGGCGGCGGAGTTCCGAAGCGACGCCGGATGATCGGCCGCACGCCGAGGAACAGCACCGCCGAGACCACCGCGAAGACGATGGCATCCACCACCAGCGAGGTGTCCGCCGCCGCGCTGACACCCGCCGTGCCCAGCGCGGCGACGCCGAGCATCAGCAGGGTGAAATCGCCGGTGAGCATCTCCGCCGCCGCGAGCAGAACGCCCGCGACCAGCCAAAAAATTGCGGCCACACGACCACTGTAGTGCGCCGATCATGATATCGGGCGCGACCTTCGCGAGTACTCCCGATGAATTCCGGCCGCGAACGCGCGGTGACCCGGCTGCGCCGAAAGCCGCAGCGGCGGTGCTAGCTTCAAGCGGGTGAGCGGGCGTGACAGGTATGGCGACATCTACTCCGGGCATCCTCGATCGAAGAAGAGGGTGGTGCCGACGGTCACCGCGGATCGCGACCTGGTCGTCGAGGACGCCGCCACCGGATTCTGCGGCGCGGTGGTCGGATTCGATCGCAGCTACGACGGCGAGTTCGTCAAGCTGGAGGACGCGCGCGGCGCGGTGCGCCTGTTCGCGCTGCGCGAGGCCGCGTTCCTCATCGACGGCGAGCCCGTGACGCTGGTGCGGCCGACGGCCGCCCCGCCGAAGACGCCGAGCCGTTCCGCCTCCGGCTCCACCAGGGTCGATGGTCTGCGCGCCCGGATCGCCCGCGGCAGCCGGATCTGGGTGGAGGGCGTCCACGACGCCGCGCTCGTCGAGCGGGTGTGGGGCCACGACCTGCGCGTCGAGGGCGTCGTCGTGGAGCAGCTGGAAGGCCTGGACAATCTGGCCGCCCGCCTGGCCGAATTCCGGCCGGGCCCGGGCAGGCGGGTCGGCGTGCTGGTCGACCACTTGGTGACCGGGTCGAAGGAAACCCAGCTGACCACCGGACTCGGGCCGCATGTCCTGGTGACCGGTCACCCGTTCGTCGACGTCTGGCAGGCGGTGCGCCCTTCCACCCTCGGGATCGCGCGGTGGCCACGGGTGCCGCGCGACGAGGACTGGAAGACCGGCGTCTGCGAACGGCTGCGCTGGGGCACTCCGCAGGACGGCTGGCGGCGGGTGTACGACGCGGTGAGTTCCTTTCGTGATCTGGAGGCGCCGCTCATCGGCGCGGTCGAGCGTCTCATCGATTTCGTCACCGAACCGGACTAGCGCGTTCCGGGAGCAGGGCCCGAGCCAGATGCCGGGCGGTATCCGCGCGGACCCGCTCGTCGCGGGCAGCGCGGCGACCCCGGTTTCCGCGCTGCTCACGAATGCCCTTGCGCATGGATGCCCACCGGTAGCGCCCACCCTTTATGCTCGATAATTATGTGCTCTCCAAGTGCGACGCTGACGGTGTGGGCGAGCTCCTGGCTGGCCGGCCGCAGCGCGCCCGACGACGTTTTGGCCGCCTTGCACGCGTGGGCGCCGAAGCACACGATCGCGGCGGGCGACCCGCTCACCGGCGGCCGCACCGATCTACCCTGGTCCGCACACGGCAACCTGCCGGGAAGCGGAGTCATGGCGCTGCTCAAGGTGATTCGCGAGACGATGGCCCAAGCCGGGGCGCAACTGCGGCTGGTGCTGCCCGTCCCGGGGGACGTGCGCGGAGTTCCCAGCGGTACGGCGTTCGCCGCCGACGCCGTCGAGGCCGAGGAGGGCATCCTGATCGGCGTACCGGGCGCCGAAGGCACCGGCCTCATCCCGCAGTGGTCCGACGACGACACGCTGCAGTGGACCGTCTACAGCACCCCCATCCCCGCCGCTCCCGGCCCCGACATGTCACTCGGTGAGGCCGAATACGCGATGCGCGAAGCGGTCCGCGACGCCGCCGACGCGCTGATGAAACTGCACACCACGTCACTCGGCACGGTGGACTCCGATCCGCGCGAACTCATCGAAGCCGAACTCGCCGACTACTCGCGCCACGACTACCCCGAGTCGATCCCGCTGCGTGCCAGGCGCATTCTCGACACCGCCGATCATGTGGCGGCCATCCTCACGGTGGCGCAGCGGGAGCCCGCTTCCGCGCCCACGTCCGCCAGCGCGATCGGCGCGCAGGAATCGCTGCTGCGACCGCTGTGGGACGCGATCCGCGCCGCGCGCCTGGTCGCCGTGCACGCCTCCGCGCGCGAGAGCCGCTGACATCATGGCGCGGGCGGTGTGACATGCGAGTTTCCCGCCGTGGCCGCACCGCCGCCCTCACCGTGCTGATCGGTCTCGCGCTACACGCCCCGGCCGCGGCGATCGTGGGCGGCACCGATGCGACGACGGCGGAGTACCCGTGGCTGGCCGCCATCGGCACGCCCTTGTTCCTCACCCGCGCTTCCGGCCAGTTCTGCGGCGGCGCGCTCATCGCTCCGGACGAGGTGATCACCACGGCGCACTGCGTGGCCCTGACCCGTCCGCTCGCGCAGACGCTCACCGTCACCTTCGGCCGCGACGACCTCCGCGAGCAGACCGGAAACACGGTGCACGTGAAGGATATTCGCATTCATCCGGACTTCCGTGCCACCGTTCTCGACACGACGACCGCCTATCAGAACGATGTGGCGATCCTGACCCTGGACGAGCCGCAGTCCGGTCCGACGATCACCGTCGCCGCACCCGCTCCCGGCAGCACCGCCACCATCCTGGGCTGGGGCGCGACCTTCGAAACCGATGAGGCCAACACCCGGTTGCACGCCGCGAACGTTCCTCTGTCCATCGACGCGGAGTGCGCCACCGCCTACGGCCCGGCCTTCGACCCGCGCACCATGCTCTGCGCGGGCAGCCCGACCGCCGACACCGCACAGTACGACAGCGGTGGACCGATTGTCGTCGACGGGCGCCTCGCCGGTCTCACCTCCTGGGGCACCGGCGCGGCCCGCCCCGGCTTCCCCACCGTCTACACCCGCCTGGCCGCCCCGAACTTCTGATCGTTCGAGTCGGGGATGCTCACCGCTGCGGCGGCTGGTACGGCTGCTGCGCGGGATAGGGCTGCTGCTGCGGGTACTGCTGATACTGCTGTTGCGGTTGCGACGGATAGGGCTGCTGGTACTGCTGCGGCGGTGCGTACTGCTGTTGCCCCGAGAAATCCTGCGGAGGATACGGCTGCGGGTACTGCTGCCCCTGGGGATACTGCTGTTGCTGGAACTGCTGCTGTTGCGGGTACTGCTGCTGGGACTGGTTCGCTTTGCCTCGCTTGCTCAGCCAGATGATGAGTCCGATGACCACGGCGACGACCCCGATGCACAGCAGCAGACCACCGAGGGAGAACCCACCACCGCCACTGCTGCGGCCGCGGCGCCTGGCCTCCGTGGCGTCGAGCGCCACCGTCCACACGTTCGCATCGGACCAGGCGTGCGGATCGAGCAGCGCGGCATTGGTCAGCACGTCGGCATAGGTCATCGAGAGATACCCCCCAGGAAGTCGGATTCGGCGATCGGTCGCTGGCGATGCTATCGCGCCCGCGACGTCTCAATTCCCAGTCGTGGGACGGCGCGCAACCGCGCAACAGCCGACGGCACACGGTTCGCCGTCGCGTGTGCAGCCGTAGCCCGGGACCGACCCGAGCCGCCGGGGTTCGATGCCGCGCAACTGCTCGGAGACCAGCTCGACGATCAGCTTCGCGAAGCGCGGGTCGGTTCCCGGCGTCGCGGCCCTGGCGAAGCCCATGCCGAGCTCGGCGGCTTTCCGCGCGGCCTCGTTGTCCAGGTCCCAGATGACTTCGAGATGATCCGAGACGAAGCCCACCGGGCAGACGACCACGGCCTCGACCCCCTTGGCCGCGAGATCGTCCAGGTGGTCGACGATATCCGGATCCAGCCAGGGCACCTGCGGCGGACCGGAACGAGACTGCCAGACGACGTCGTAGTCGGTGAAACCCGTTGCCGCGGCGCACAACCGGGCCGCCTCGGCGACCTGACGACTGTAGAGCCGCCCACCGTCGGCCGGCGGCCCCGCGGCGGCATCGGCCGATACCGGGATCGAGTGCGCGGTGAACACCAGCCGCGCCGCGGCGCGCTGCCCGGCCGCGAGCTGATCGCGCGCCGCGCGGATGGCGTCGGCGAACGCCTCGATCAACAGCGGGTGATCGAAGTACTGGCGCAGCTTCAGCAGTTCCGGCGCGCCCGCGCCGAATGCCGCCCGCGCACGGACGATGTCCTCGTGGTACTGCAGGCAGCCGGAGTAGCCGCCCCAGGCCGAAGTCGGGAAGACCAGCGCGGAGCCGACGTCGGCGGCGGCCATCCGGGCCACGGTGTCCTCCACCATGGGGTGCCAGTTCCGGTTACCGAAGTACACCGGCAGCTCCAGGCCCGCGGCGGACAGTTCGGCCTCGACCGCCGCGAGGATGTCGCGATTGAGCGCGTTGATCGGCGAGACACCGCCGAAGTGCAGGTAGTGCTCGGCGACCGCCTCGAGGCGCTCACGTGGCACTCCCCTGCCCCGGGTGACGTTCTCCAGGAACGGCATCACGTCTTCGGGACGCTCCGGACCGCCGAAGGACAGCAGCAGCAGCGCGTCGGCGGTCCGAACCACGGTGTCTCCCCTCGAATCCGGCTCAGTTGATGGACATGTCCTCGGGGAACCAGGTGTTGTGGCTGGCTCCGCCGTCGACGTAGATGATCGAGCCGGTGGTACCCGGCAGCCAGTCCGACAGCAGCGCCACAATCGACTTCGCCACCACCGTGGGGTCGTCGACGTCCCAGCCGATCGGCGACGCGCCGTCCCAGTAGGTGTTGAGCTGGTTGAGCTTGGCCGCGTCGTCGGTCGCGGTGCCCGCGATCGCCTTGGCGGCCAGCGTCTTGATCGGACCGGCGGCGATGAGGTTGGAGCGGATCTTCTTGGCGGCGCCCACCTCCCGCGCGACGTACCGGTTCACCGACTCCAGCGCCGCCTTCGCGACACCCATCCAGTTGTAGAAGGGCATCGCCGTGCGCGGGTCGAAGTCCATGCCGACGATCGAGCCGCCCTCGTTCATCACCGGCAGCACCGCGCGCGACAGCGAGGCGTAGCTCCACGCCGAGATCTCGAACGCCTTGGCGGCGTCCGGACCGGGACCCTCCAGGAACGGCCGCGCCTCCGGCCCCATCAGGGTGCGGGGTGCGAACGCGATCGAGTGCAGCACTCCGTCGATGCCCTGCGGAGCCAGTTCACGCAGCTTGTCGGCCAAGCCTGCGAGATCCTCTTCGCTGGTGACGTCGAGCCCGATGGCCGGCGGGACCTCCTGGGGCAGGCGCTTGGCGATCCGGTCGATCAGCCGCAGCCGCTCCGGGATGCCGGTGATGACCACCTTCGCGCCCTGCTCCTGCGCGACAGCCGCCGCGTGGAACGCGATCGACGAATCGGTGATGATGCCCGTGACCAGGATGGTCTTGCCTTCGAGCAGTCCGCCCATGAGTTCTCGGTTCTCCTGAAATTCGTATGTGGGATTGGCTGCGGGCGGCCGCGCTCGGCCGCGCTACGCGTTCGGTGTGGTCAGTGACCCATGCCCATGCCGCCGTCGACGGGAATCACCGCGCCGGAGACGTAGGCGGAATCCTCGGAAGCCAGAAAGCTGACGACGGCCGCGATGTCCTCGGGCTGGCCGAGCCGCTGCAGGGGGATGAACTTCTTGGCCATGTCGCGCATGTCTTCGGGAAGGTCGGCGGTCATGTCGGTCTCGATGAAGCCCGGGGCGACGACATTCGCGGTGATCGACCGCGAGCCGAGTTCGCGGGTGATCGAGCGGGCCAGGCCGATCACACCCGCCTTGGACGAGGCGTAGTTGATCTGTCCTGCTTGGCCGCTCATGCCGACCACCGAGCCGAGGAAGATCATCCGGCCCCAGCGCCCGCGCAACATCGCGCGGTTCGCCCGCTTGGCGCACCGGAACGCACCGGTCAGATTGGCGTCGAGCACGCGGGTGAACTGCTCCTCGTTCATCCGCATCAGCAGCGTGTCGTCGGTGATACCCGCGTTGGCCACGAGGACCTCGACCGGCCCCTGGTGCGCCTCCACCTCGGTGAAGGCGCGGTCCACCGATTCGCTGTCGGTCACATCGCATTTCACACCGAACAGGCCGTCGGGCACCCCCGACCCACGATGCGTGACGGCCACCTTGTGACCGTCGGCAAGCAGACGCTGCGCGACCGCGAGTCCGATGCCGCGGTTACCGCCGGTCACCAGGACCGAACGTGACGTTGTGTTCGACATGGGCTAAACCTACCTGGTCGGGGTGATCACGCATGAGCGGGCATCGATGCTCGAGGCGATGACACATGCTCCGGCATCGGTGCTCGTGCGATGTCACCCGTTCGAGACGCCGACCGACGGCACATCCGCGCCCGGCGCTGGTCGGGCCCCGATCCGATCCTCCGATGTCGTCGCGCTTCGCCGCGGGTTCCGCACGCGAAAATCGGGCCGTGTGCGTGCGGAACGCACGCACACGGCCCGATCGTGGCCTCGGTCGATCACCGAATCAGCACTGCCTGCACCAGTGCACCGAGTAGGCGTCGAATCCGAGATCGGAAAACGACGTGGCGCCGTTCGTGTGGCGACCGTTGCAGTTCGAACTTTCCCAGAAGGTCAGCGACTGACCGCTGCGATTCACCACCGAACGGGCGGCGCCGCCCTTCGGGTAGGTCAATACACACGAGGTCGAGTCGACCACCGGAATCCACTCGAGCATCCTGCCGGTGTAGTTCGCCCCCGTCCACATACAGACGCTCCCGTTCGGACACGACGGCGCGGCGGCCGCTTCCGGCGCCCCCACGAGAAACATCGCAGTGAAAATGGCTGCCGCAGACGCGATTACAGTACGCATCGAAACTCCCTCCCCAGACTGATACGAGCCTGAGCGTACCGAAGCTTCTCCTGGCGGACAACGCCTTTCCGCCGCTCCGACTACGGAAGCCGTTGCCGATACAGCAGACCCGTGATGATTCCCGCCGCGACGAGCAAGAGGCCGAGCAACAGCCAGGGCCGGCTCGCGTCGCCCCGAGTCAGCTCGAATCCGATCTGCTCCTCGAGCGTGTTGTACACCTTCGTCAACTCGTCCAAGGAAGCCGCCGTGTAGAACTCTCCACCACTCAGACGCGCGATCTCCCGCATGGCGTCGTCGTCCACCTTGACTTCCACGCGATCGCGCGAACCGTCCTCACGCGGAATCTCCACGACACCCCAGGCGGTGCCGAAGGAAATGGTGGAGATCGGGATGTTCTTGCTCTTGGCGAGCCGGGCCGCGACGTATTCGTGCCGCGGATTGTCGAAGTCGGTGAAATTGGGAACGGTTTGTTTGCCGTCCGACATGAGCACGATCCGGGCGGGCGGCGGCTGCTGGCCGCCGCCGAGCACCGTGGCGAGCGTCTGGATCGCCTGCAGCGCGGTATGGATTCCTTCGCCGGTGGCGGTGCGCTCGGCGAGGCGGACATTGTCGATCGCGGCCTTGACCGATTCGTGGTTGGTCGTCGGCGAGACCATCACCGAGGCGGTGCCCGCGAAGGTGACGAAGCCGATGTTCACGCCTTCGGGCAACCCGTCGACGAACTCCTTGCCCGCCTGCTTGGCGACCTGGATGCGGCTGGGGGCGACGTCGGTCGCCTCCATCGACAGCGACACGTCCATCACGAGCATGACGGTTGCGCGGTTGCGCGGCACCTTCTTGACCGCGGTCGGTCCCGCGGCCGCGACGGTGAGGAACACCAGGCCGACGAGCAACAGCGCCACGGCCACGTGGCGGAACGGGCTCGGCCGCGAGGGAGCTACCTTCTCCAGCAGCTCCATGTTGGTGAACTTCAACATGTGCTTGCGCCGGGTGCGCTGCACCAGGACGTAGCCCAGCGCGATCAGCGCGATGACGGCGAGAAATCCGAGCCAGATCTGTGCGGTGAAATGCGAAATACTCACTGACGTGGCACCCGCCCGGTCGGGGCGCCGAAGCTGTGGCGCCGGGTGGACACGAACCGGACCACATCGGCGATCCAGTCCCGGTCGGTTCGCAGGGTGAGCACCGGGGCGCCACAGCTGCGCAGCGCCTGTTCGACCTGCTCACGGTGGCGCTGCGCGGCAGCCGCGAAATCGGCGCGCAGCGTGGAGGTCACGCTGAACTCGCGGGTGCGCCCGGTCTCCGGGTCGTGCAGCACGACGTCGCCCATATCGGGCAGCGACAGGTCGCGCGGGTCGAGCACCTCGACCGCGAGCAGATCGTGCCTGGCCGAGATCGCGCGCAGCGAGCGCTGCCAATCGATGTCGCCCAGGAAATCGCTGATGATCACCGCGAGTCCGCGCTTGCGCTGCGGGCGGCGCAGCGATTCGATGCCGCCGCGCAGGTCGCCGCGCACACCGTCACGCGCGTGCGGGGTGGTCGCGATGCTGCGCAGCAGTGACTGGGCGTGCACCCGCCCGCCGCGCGCCGGGATGCGGGTCAACCGTTCGCCGGTGGCGACGACCGCGCCGATCCGGTTGCCGCCACCACTGGTCAGATGGGTGATCGCGGCCGCGGCGGCGATGGCGAGGTCACGCTTCTGGCAGGCGGCGGTGCCGAAGTCGAGGCTGGCCGACAGATCGACCACCATCCAGGTCTCCAGCTCCCGGTCGGCGATCATCTGCCGCACGTGCGGATGGGTGGTGCGGGCGGTGACCGACCAATCCATCTGGCGCACGTCGTCACCGGGCTGATAGGCCCGCGCCTCGCCCGGCTCGGAGCCGGGTCCGGGGATCAGACCGAGGTGATCGCCGTGCAGCACGCCGTCGAGCCTGCGGCGCACGGTGAGTTCGAGGGTCTTGAGCGCGACCGTGAGCCTCGGGTCGGTCAGCTCGCCCGAATGGAAGGACGGCGGTGCGTGGGACGGCGACATCGGCACTGGCACAACCGGATCCGATGCCGAGGTCACTTCGGCGGGAGGGTGCCCGCGGGCTGGGACTGCTGCCCGTTGGGCGGCTGGGGAACGGCCTGCTGCGGCTGCGGAATCTGCTGCTGCGGGGCACCCTGCGCAGGGGCGGCCGGCGCGCCCGGCGCGACGGCCTGCGGGGCGACCTGCGGCAGGCCGACCGTCTGCAGAACGCGCTTGATGACGTCCTCCGGGCTGATCTCGTCGGCGAGCGCGTCGTAGGACAGCACCAGGCGATGGCGCAGCACGTCCGGGATCACCTCGACGACGTCCTGCGGCACCACGTAGTCGCGGCCGCGGATCAGCGCCACCGCACGCGCTGCGGCGATGATGCCGAGGCTGGCACGCGGGGAGGCGCCGTAGGAGATCCAGCTGGCCACGTCCTGCATGCCGAATTCGGCCGGTTTGCGGGTCGCCGCGATCACCCGGACCACGTAGTCGACCAGAGCGTGGTGCACGAAGGTATTGGCCGCGACCTTCTGCAGGCGGATCAGGTCCTCCGGCGCCAGGATGCGGCTCGCCTCCGGCGGGGTGACGCCCATCCGGTAGATGATCTCGCGCTCCTCCTCCACCGAGGGGTAGTCGACGACGACCTTGAACAGGAAGCGGTCGCGCTGCGCCTCGGGCAGCGGATACACGCCCTCGCTCTCGATCGGGTTCTGCGTCGCCATGACCAGGAACGGGTCCGGCATCGGGTAGGTCTTGCCGCCGATCGACACGTGCCGCTCGGCCATCACCTCGAGCAGCGCCGACTGCACCTTGGCGGGCGCGCGGTTGATCTCGTCGGCGAGCACGAAGTTCGCGACGACCGGGCCGAGCTCGGTGTCGAACTGCTCGCGGCCCTGCCGGTAGATGCGGGTACCGATGAGATCGGTGGGCACCAGGTCGGGCGTGAACTGCACCCGGGCGAACGAACCGCCGACCACCTTGGCGAAGGTCTCCACGGCGAGGGTCTTCGCGATACCGGGAACGCCTTCGAGCAGGACGTGACCGCGCGCGAGCACACCGACGAGCAGTCGTTCGACCAGGCGGTCCTGGCCCACGATCACCCGCTTGACCTCGTAGATCGCCTTCTCCAGGGTCTGGACGTCACGCTCGAGGGTGCTGGGCGTGGAAGCCGGCGTGTCCTTCGCCGAGTTCACTCCGCTCACACCGTCCGTCGAAGTCACCAACATCCCCGCTTTCGCCTTGGTCCTGTGCGTGCTGCCACAACTATTCCAGGTAATCACCGCCTGTGCCGCAACCGGACCCGACAGAATGGGAATTCGGCGGCCCCGCGGCCACGCACAGTACCCGGAATGTCCGATATCAGGAGACGATGCGCACCGCGAACGGCATGATGCCGCCCTCCCGGACCGGGGACACCTTGACCACGTCGCCGGATTCCGGCGCCTCCACCATCTTCCCGTCGCCCAGATACAGCGCCACGTGCTGACTGCCGTTCGGCCCCCAGAACAGCATGTCGCCGCGTTCGCGGTCATCGACCGGCACCCGGGTGCCCGCGTTGTACTGATAGCCGCTGTAGTGCGGCAGCGAGACCCCGATGCCCGCGAACGCGTAGACCATCAAACCGGAGCAGTCGAAGCCCACCTTGCCGTAGTCACCGTGGCGGTCGGCCACACCGCCGTCGCGGATGCCGAGCGTGGGCCCGTCCTCGTCGCCACCGCCCCAGGCGTAGGTGACGCCCAGCTGGGACATGGCCCGATCGACCACGATCTCGATCGCCGACGAACCCCCGACCGACGGCGCGTCCGGCCGGGGCGCGCTGCGCCGCGCCGGTGGCGAATCCTCCAACTGGGTGTGCGGGCGCCTGCCCGCGCCCAGTTCGGCGGCGCGATCCTGGGCGGCTCGGTCGGCGGTCGCGCGGGCGGCGGCGGCCGCCGCGGCCGCGCGGACCGCGGCCTCCTCCGCTTTGCGCAGCGCGTCCCAGGCCAGGTACGCCTCGCGCTGGTCCTGTAGCCCCGCCACGTTGTGACGTGCCTGATCCAGCCGGCCCTGGGCGTCCTGGCGCTGCCGCAGCAGGTCGTCGCGCTGGGCGGTCTGACGGTCGAGTTCGGCCTTGGCTGCGGCGACCGCGTGCTCGGCGTCGGTCTTGCGCGCCGCGGCGACGGCGGCGGCCGCGTCGGCGTCCGACTTCGCCCGCCGGGCGCTGGAGTTCTTGTTGGCCTGATCGATCTGCGCGCGGCGCAGGCCGTCGAGCACCTGCCTGCGGTTCTTGGAGACGAGGTCGAGGAGCTGGGCCCGGTCCAGCGCGACCGCGGGCGTGGCCGCCGCGAGGTAGGTGACCATCGAGTCGGAGCCCGGCCGGGTATAGACCTGGGTGGCGAACTGGTCGAAGTTGCGGCGCGCCTGGCCGACCCTGGCCCCGGCGTCGGCCAAGGCGACTTGGGTGTCCACCACCACGACAGCGGCCGCGTCGGCGGCGTCGCGCGCGTCCTGCAGGTCCACCAGCGCCTTGTTGACGTCTTCGCGGCGCCGCGCGACGGCGTCGTCGAGCTGCCCCAGCTGGTGATCGACCACGGCGACCTGGTTGACCAGGGTGCCGACCTCGGCGACCCCCGCGTCGACCTGTGCGCCCGCCTGCGCGATCTGGCCGTCGCTGGGATTTGGCGGAGGAGGCGGCACAGCGACGACCGGCCCGGCCGTGACCACTACAGCGACCGAGATCAGCAACCCCACAGCGATCGTTAATCGGCGCCGGTAGGTCAGCGCGCCGTTGTTGCGCATCACACCTCCAAGGACCGGATTCCGGTAATCCTCGAGGGCATCAGGCGGACCATGACGCACTGTGGTCGACGGATGGCCTCTGGGAACACTTATTCCCCATCAGAAACCATTCGAACCGTAAGACACTTGCGTCACCGACGAAACAACATTCACGCAACTATGCGGTTCGGTTTCCTAATTGCTAAAAGTTTGCTACATGCGGTTGATGGTTCATCCAGACCGAACGAACCAACTGTTCGGAAAATTAGCTGAATGAAAACTGGAAGCGCTGGTTATCCCCCTAGACCCACCTGCGACAGCCTTCGCATCCAGCGAAGAATCAGGCGAGGGAGACCGCGGGCAACGGCGACATCGCGCAGCCGAAACGGTGAGCCTCGGGCTATTCGCCCTCCGGGCCCCGCCGATCGTTCGCCACTCGCACCGGCTCGGCGTCGTTCGCCGCGCGCCGGACCTTGAGCCAGTACAGCCCCGCGATGGCCGCCGCCGTCCCGACCAGCAGCGTCCCGGTGATCGCGGTCCAGGACATCGACTCCGGCGTCTCCAGGCGGGCGACGAAGATGCTCGCGGCCTCCCCGCTCTTGCCCTGAGTGCCCTTCGCGGCGTCCTCGGCCCATTCCAGCCGCACCCGGCTGATCGCGTCGCTGTAGGTGCCGATCCAGTCGTCGCTGAAAACGACGACAGTGCCGTGCTGCGTCTTGCCCACCTCGGTGGCCAGGTCCCGTAGGCTCGAGTCGTGTCCCGGATTGCCGGGGACGACCACGATGCTCAGCGGGATTCCCTGCGATCGCGCCTCCGCGGCGATGGTGGCCAGTTCCGCCTTGTCCTTTCCGGTCAGCGTCGCGACGTGATCGTCGGCCAGATCGGCGTTGAGCGAGCGCACGGTGTCGGTGGTGACATTCGGCGGCAATTCGGCGGCCATAGGGGTGAAAACCGAGTTGTGCGGGGCGGTCATCTTCCATCCGGTCTGTCGAGCCGCATCGGCAACCGAAGCGACGGGCATCCAACACTGCAGGTCGAGCAAGATCCCCCTTGCTGGCTCGAAAGCACAGTACGCGACGGAGTGTCGCATTCCGCGCGCACGGCACGCGGAACCGCCCCCTGGTGTTTCACAGGACAAGCGTACTGTTAAGGTCGTAGGCGCGAGGAACCGGCGCTCCAGCGGCGCCGGAGCACCTCCGAAGACTCGGCCGCCGACACAGCCCCGTCGGTGGCCGCCCTCACAGACGAGTGGAGCTGACGTGACGACAAGTATCGATACTTTCGGCGCCAAGGGCACCCTCGAGGTGGGAAGCAACTCCTACGAGATCTTCCGCCTCTCCGCCGTGCCCGGCACCGAGAAACTCCCCTACGCACTCAAGGTCCTCGCGGAGAACCTCCTCCGCACCGAAGACGGCGCCAACATCACCGCCGATCACATTCGCGCCATCGCGAGCTGGGATCCCTCGGCGCAGCCGAACACCGAGATCCAGTTCACGCCCGCCCGCGTCATCATGCAGGACTTCACCGGCGTGCCCTGCATCGTCGACCTGGCCACGATGCGCGAGGCCGTGGCCACCCTCGGCGGCGACCCGGACAAGGTGAACCCGCTCGCCCCCGCCGAGATGGTCATCGACCACTCCGTCATCATCGACGTCTTCGGCCGCGCCGACGCCTTCGAGCGCAACGTCGACATCGAGTACCAGCGCAACGGTGAGCGCTACCAGTTCCTGCGCTGGGGCCAGACCGCGTTCGACGACTTCAAGGTCGTCCCGCCCAGCACCGGCATCGTGCACCAGGTCAACATCGAGCACCTGGCCCGCGTCGTCATGGTCCGCAACGGCCAGGCCTACCCCGACACCTGCGTCGGCACCGACTCGCACACCACCATGGTCAACGGCCTCGGCGTGCTCGGCTGGGGCGTCGGCGGTATCGAAGCCGAGGCGGCCATGCTCGGCCAGCCCGTCTCGATGCTGATCCCGCGCGTCGTCGGATTCAAGCTGACCGGCGAGATCAACCCCGGCGTGACCGCGACCGACGTCGTGCTCACCGTCACCGACATGCTGCGCAAGCACGGCGTGGTCGGCAAGTTCGTCGAGTTCTACGGCAAGGGTGTGGCCGAGGTGCCGCTGGCCAACCGCGCCACCCTCGGCAACATGAGCCCCGAATTCGGTTCCACCGCAGCGATCTTCCCGATCGACGAGGTGACCGTCGAGTACCTGCGCCTGACCGGACGCTCCGACGAGCAGGTCGCGCTGGTCGAGGCGTACGCCAAGGAGCAGGGCCTCTGGCACGATCCCGACACCGAGCCCGCCTACTCCGAGTACCTCGAACTGGATCTGAGCACCGTGGTGCCGTCCATCGCGGGCCCGAAGCGGCCGCAGGACCGGATCCTGCTGTCGGAGTCGAAGATCGCGTTCCGCAAGGACATCCACAACTACACCAACGACGCGGAGAGCGGCCCCGCCGCCGACACCCCGCACAGCAAGCTGGACGAGGCCGTCGAGGAGTCCTTCCCCGCGAGCGACCCGGCGGTGCTGTCCTTCGCCGACGACGGCGCCGAGTCGCTGGCGTCGGCCGCCAACGGTGCCGAGGGCCGTCCGTCCAAGCCGGTGGCCGTGCGCAGCGAGGAGTACGGCGACTTCGTGCTCGACCACGGCGCGGTCGTGGTCGCCTCGATCACCTCCTGCACCAACACCTCCAACCCGTCGGTCATGATCGGCGCGGCCCTGCTGGCCCGCAACGCGGTCGAGAAGGGCCTGACCCGCAAGCCGTGGGTGAAGACCTCCATGGCGCCGGGTTCGCAGGTCGTCAACGGCTACTACGAGAAGGCCGGCCTGTGGCCGTACCTGGACAAGCTGGGCTTCAACCTGGTCGCCTTCGGTTGCGCCACCTGCATCGGCAACACCGGCCCGCTGCCGGAGGAGATCTCCAAGGCGGTGAACGACAACGACCTCACCGTCACCGCGGTGCTGTCGGGTAACCGTAACTTCGAAGGCCGCATCTCCCCCGACGTGAAGATGAACTACCTGGCCTCCCCGCCCCTGGTCATCGCCTACGCGCTCGCGGGAACCATGGACTTCGACTTCGAGAACGACCCGCTGGGCAAGGACACCGAGGGCAACGACGTCTTCCTGAAGGACATCTGGCCCGCGCCGCAGGAGATCCAGGACACCATCGACCGGGTCATCAGCCGCGACATGTTCCTCGAGGACTACAAGGACGTGTTCCGGGGCGACGAGCGCTGGCGCGGCCTGCCCACACCGGAGGGCAAGACCTTCGAGTGGGACGCCGAGTCGACCTACGTGCGCAAGCCTCCGTACTTCGAGGGCATGCCGCAGACCCCGCAGCCGGTCACCGACATCAAGGGCGCCCGGGTGCTCGCGCTGCTCGGCGACTCGGTCACCACCGACCACATCTCCCCGGCGGGCAACATCAAGCCCGGCACCCCGGCCGCCCAGTACCTGGAGGCCAACGGCGTCGAGCGCAAGGACTACAACTCCTACGGCTCGCGCCGCGGTAACCACGAGGTGATGATCCGCGGCACCTTCGCCAACATCCGGCTGCGCAACCAGCTGCTCGACGACGTCTCGGGCGGTTACACCCGCGACTTCACCCAGGAGGGCGGCCCGCAGGCGTTCATCTACGACGCGTCGCAGAACTACCAGGCCGCGGGCATTCCGCTGGTCGTGCTCGGCGGCAAGGAGTACGGTTCGGGCTCCTCGCGTGACTGGGCCGCCAAGGGCACCAGCCTGCTGGGCGTGAAGGCCGTCATCACCGAGTCGTTCGAGCGCATCCACCGCTCCAACCTGATCGGCATGGGCGTCATCCCGCTTCAGTTCCCCGCGGGCGAGTCGGCCGCGTCGCTGAAGCTGGACGGCACCGAGACCTTCGACATCGAGGGCATCACCCAGCTGAACGAGGGTGTCACCCCGAAGACCCTGAAGGTCACCGCCACCAAGGAGAACGGTGACAAGATCACCTTCGACGCGGTGGTGCGGATCGACACCCCCGGTGAGGCGGACTACTACCGCAACGGTGGCATCCTGCAGTACGTGCTGCGCAACATGATCAGAGCCTGATTTGCGCCGCCTTCGGCGGCGCGTGTTCGCGCCCCTGAAGTCTCGTGTTTGCGCGCCCGAGACTCGCGCCTGCGGCGCATACGCTTCGGGCACGCAAACACGAGACGGGCGCGAACGTCGCTCGTAAGACTCGCTCCCAGCGGAGTTGCCTCAGCGCAAGCGACGGCGGGTCCGCGAGCACCGGGTTGTCAGTGCTCTCCGCACCGCCGTCCTGGTCGCTCGGATCACTGCTCGCCTCGCTCGTACTTTGAGAACCCCCGCATCGGTGGACCGTCGATGCGGGGGTCCGTGTTTCCCCACTGGAGGATTCCGTGCCCAAGGTCAGTGACGATCACCTCGCCGCCCGGCGCAGCCAGATTCTCGACGGAGCACGCCGCTGCTTCGCCGAATACGGCTACGACGGCGCCACCGTGCGCCGCCTCGAGGAGGAGATCGGGTTATCCAGGGGCGCCATCTTCCACCACTTCCGCGACAAGGACGCGCTGTTTCTCGCCCTCGCCCAGGAGGACGCCGAACGCATGGCCGACGTCGCGGCCAACCAGGGCATCGTGCAGGTGATGCGCGACATGCTCGCCCATCCCGAGCAGTTCAACTGGCTCGGAACGCGGTTGGAGATCGCGCGGCGGCTGCGCACCGATCCCGAATTCCGCGCGGGCTGGACCCAGCGTTCGGCCGAACTCACCGCCGCCACCCTGGCCCGCTTGGAACGCCGCAAGGCCGCGGGCGCACTGCGCGACGACGTGCCCACCGACGTCCTGCTCGGCTACCTCGATCTGGTCCTCGACGGGCTGATCGCCCGGATCGCCTCCGGGCACACCAACGAGAACCTCTCCGCCGTCCTGGATCTCGTCGAGGCGTCGGTCCGCTCCCCGGCCTCTCCGGGTCTTTAGGCCGGTACGAACTCTCGGGCGCGGGCCGCGACCACGAGCGCGGACAGATGGGACCGTCCGCGCTCGCGACAAGGGCTCAGTACGTCGTATTGATGTACTCGGCGGCGTGCGTGGTCCACGGGACGTTCGTCCCGGGCATGTGCTGATTGTTGTAGAGGACGTGCTGGCCGTAGGGCCACGGGATGAGGTAGCCGACGACGCCGCGGACCGCCGCGGTGTAGCGGTCGAGGTTGCCGATCGGGTCGTGCAGCAGGATCTCGAGCAGTTCGGCGAAGATCAGCGGTGCGACGTCGCCGATGCGGGCGCCCTCCACGAAGGAGAACGGCGAGATGCCCACGTCGATGATGCGCAACGGCGAATTGCCCGGTGACGCGGTGATGATGTCGCCGGGGTTGGCGTACTCGCGCACCGCGACGGAGGCGGGCCACGCGCCACGCTGCCCGTGCAGGCCGAATGTGTTCGCGGGGCAGAGATTCCCGACCGACTGCCCGGCACGGCGCAGTGGGTTGGCGATGTTCACCACGAAAGCGATCTCCAGCGGCGTGCCGTTCGTGTTCTCGTACTTCCCCGCGTGCACGCCCTCCAGGATCCGGCTGGCGCAGATACCGCCGAGCGAATAACTCAGCAGGCCGCAGACATTCGGCGAGTCCTGGATCGCCTTCACCCCGGCGGCGACGCCGAGCCGCACCGACGTCTCCAGCGAAGGGCCCCACGCCTCGGGCACCGGCCCCACCGACGCGGGCCAATCCGGTTCGAAGCAGCTGAACTTCCCGGTGTCGAGTAGTTTCGTGACGTCGTGCAGCATGCCCGCGGGCGTTCCGTCGGAGTTGCGCGGCTCGCCGGTGCCGCGGAGAGTGATGATGTCGATCATCGTGGCCTCCTTGCACAACCGCACCGACCCCTTCGGTACGGAATCTCAAGGTAGACCCGCGGCGCCCCGCGCACACGAGTATCGGGCTACCTCATCGCAGCCCGAGTTCTCCCATGTAGAGCGCGATTCGGCGGATCGGGTGGTGTGCGAGCTACCGCGACTACGCGTCCGGTTCCATACTGGTCAGCAGGATTCGCGCGATTCGGTCCAGTTCTGTCCGTTCCCCCGCG
The DNA here is from genome assembly GCF_001612985.1 of Nocardia gamkensis NBRC 108242. GTDB lineage: Bacteria > Actinomycetota > Actinomycetes > Mycobacteriales > Mycobacteriaceae > Nocardia > Nocardia gamkensis. The sequence goes on from NZ_BDBM01000035.1 coordinate 37,250, forward strand.
GTGAGTACCGACAGCATCCTGGTCTCGTTCGCGGTGTGCTCGGTGACCACGGTGTCGACCAGTTCCCGCCCGGCCGCAGTGAGGGCGACGCGCACTGCCCTGCGGTCCTTGGCGTCGGCGACGCGCCGTACCAGCCCCGCCGATTCCAGCCGGTCCAGCCGTCCGGTCATACCCGCCCGGGACAGCATCAGCGTGTCGGCGAGCACCGACGGGTTGAGTTCGAACGGCTCGCCCGAACGGCGCAGCGCGGCAAGCACATCGAACTCGCCGCGTTGCAATCCGTGCTTGCCGAACACCGCCTCGATCTCACGCTCGGCCACCACCAGCAGCCTGCCCAGGCGCCCCACCACGCCCATCGCCTCGAGATCGAGGTCCGGCCGTTCGCGCTCCCACTGCGCCACGATGGCGTCCACGGCGTCCGTTCTTTGCTCGGTCATGGACAGGATCTTATTCGGCAGGTTATAGTTCGGTAGCGAATTATCAACCACCGAACTAATTGGAGACTCCGATGACCATCCCCGCTCCCCGCAAGGACGTCGCAATCCGGCAGCCGCAGGACGCGGAAGTCCTGCGCACCACGTCGGTCACATTGCGCCTGCTGATCGACGCCGAGGAGGCCGGCGGCGGGCTGAGCACGCTCGAGGTGAACATGGATCGCGGCGCGGACGGCGCGGCGCCGCACTATCACACGCGTTCCGACGAGCTGTTCTACGTCGCCGAGGGCGAACTGCAACTGCTGGCCGGCGACCGCATCGTCACCGTCGGCGCGGGCGGTTCCATCGTGGTCCCGAAATTCATGCCGCACGCTTTCGGCGCCACACCGGACAGCATGGCGCGGATCCTGATCGCGCTCACCCCCGGCGTGCAGCGTTTCGAGTACTTCCGGCTACTGGAACGGATCGCCGCGGGCGAGTCCACGATGACCGATCTCGCTGCCGCCCAAGACGAGTTCGACAACCACTTCATCGACGCGCCCGCCTGGTGGGCGGAGCGCAACGCGAATCGAAACCGATAGCGGGCAGGGCCCCGGATCCGACTGCGCGCGAGCGGATTCGCGGGAATCGCTCAGGAAGCGGTCGCACCCCGGCGGGCCAGGGGCGCGAAAGTACAGATGCACAGCCGCCACCATCGGGCTATGGACAGCGGCCGTGCGGCATGGGAGAACAGCTCCATGATTGCGCTGTAAGTATTTCCAGCCTACCGGAAAACTTTCGGCACTCGGCCGTTATGGATCGGAATTCGGTTTGTCACAGGCCGGGAAATCTCGCGATACGAGCCGATAGCGCCCCTCATCGCGATATGATCGCTCACACGCTTGGGGGTCGTGGCAAATCGTGAGCAGATCGGAGAACCGGCTATGACCGACGCAATCCACCTTCCCGGGACGACGCCGAAGGATGACCGTGTTCCTCCGCTCCAGGGTTTGCTGGTCGCGGAATCGGACCGGCAGATCAGCGTGCGCGTCGCCGAGGGAACGTGGACGTTCAGTCGGTCCGATGTCCTGCGCGTGGTCGATTCCGCGGCACCCCGGACCGATCAGGACGGCCGTCCGGTACTGGTCGACATCCGCGCGGGCGCCACCGCCGATTTCACCCGCAGGCTGCGCATCGACCTGGTCGATCGGCCGATGACCATTCCGGAGTCGCCGTCGGAGGCACTCGGCGACGAGCAGCTGCGTCAGCTCACCGAAACCTGGGCCGACCGGCTGCAACTCGTGGACTGCCCGGGGTCGGGCGGCGCGACGTTCACCTACTGCCAGACCAAATCGATCAACGGCAGCGACGACGGCATCAACTGCGACAGTCTCGACTGAGCGGCAGGCGGATGGCCGCACGCCGGCGCGGTTCGGTCCTGATCGTGTCCGAATCCGATGATCTACACGCCACCGCGATGGCGGCGACGCTGCGAGACCACTACGGGCTCGGCCCGATCCATCTCGACCTGCGTGATTTCCCCCGCGAGTCCGGCAGCTTCCGGCTGGACCGGCTCGGCACCGCACACTCGCTGTCGCACGTTATCGGCCTCGACGACGTCCGGTCGGTGTGGTGGCGGCGCCCGCACCCCGCGCGGGTGCCCGCGGGTGTCCGCGCCTCGGACAACGATTTTCGCCAGGCCGAGTGCGACGGGTTCATCCAGGGACTGCTCTGGTCCATCCCCGCCTACTGGGTCAACGACCCGGGGGCCGACCGGACCGCGGGACGCAAGATCGTGCAACTGGAAACGGCGCTGCGGGCCGGGTTCGCGGTGCCGGAAACGCTGATCACCAACGATCCGGACGAGGCGCGCAGTTTCGTCGAATCCCGGCCCGGCCCGGTCGTTTACAAACGCACCGGCACCAGCCGGGCGGAATTCGCCGAGACCAGGATCATCTCCGAGGACGATTTCGCCAGGCTGGACGCGATCCGTTCGGCGCCGACCACCTTCCAGGACTACATCGACGCCACCTGCGATCTGCGGGTGGTCTGGGTGGACGGCGTCGAATGGACGGTGCGCATCGACTCGCAGGCGGGCGTCGGCAAGGTCGACTCACGGCTGGACACGTCGGTCGATTTCGTGCCCGAGCACCTGCCCGCCTCGGTGAGCAAGTCACTGGCCACGCTGATGGGCGCGCTCGGATTGTCCTTCGGTGTGCTCGACATTCGGCTCGGCCGCGACGGCGAGTACTACTTCCTCGAGGTCAACCCGCAGGGCCAGTTCGCCTACCTGGAGATCAAGACCGGTCTGCCGATCTTCCGCAGCCTGGCCAACCTGCTGGTGGACGGCGACGGCATGGTGTCAGGCTACTGAGTTCGTCCTCCGCGCCGGACGCGGGCACTCGCACAGGCCCGCGCCGGTCCAGCGGGGAACCGGCCATGACGGGCCGGTACTACGACACCGGCTCGACCAGCATCACCCCGGCGCCGGATTGTGTTGCGCCTGCGCCCGATATCGGCCGAAAGGCCGTCACCTGGCGAACCGACGATCCGGGTATCGACACCGCCGAACAGCTCGGCGAGACAAGCATCCGGTTCGGTGGCGTGGACGTCGATCCGGTCGAGTGCTCCGAGCACGCCTGATCCGTGGCCGGGCAAGCCGACCAGGGTCCGCGGCAGCAGGGTTCCGCACCGCGCGGTTGCTTCCGTCGGCAACGTGTCCCCACGTGCGGACGGCCCTCGCGGCGCGGATCCCTCGCGCCGTTACGGCGCTATTGGCCCTTGCGGCGATTGGCTCCGCCCCGGCTGCGGAGTTGCACATGCGACTCCACCAGCACATTGTGGATGAAGCCGTAGGAGCGGCCGGTGGACCGCGCCAGTGACCGGATGCTCGCACCCGCCTCGTATTGTTTCTTCAGCTGGGTTTGTAGGCGATCGCGGGACTTCCCGGTGACGCGTGTGCCCTTACCCAATGTGGCCTTGCTTTGTGGCCTGTCGCTCATGGCTTCCTCCGAGTCGCCGAGCAGCGTCTTTCCAGGCTAAGCACTCAGGAGGCCATGATCAACGGGTTCCTGTGATGAAACTCACGCGAGCTGAATAAGTTCCAGATATTCGGCCGACCAATGGTCTTCTGTCCCGTCCGGGAGCAGGATCACGCGTTCCGGAGACAACGCCTCCGCTGCGCCCGGGTCGTGGGTCACCAGCACCACAGCGCCCGCGTAGGTGCGCAGGGCGTCGAGCACCTGCTCGCGCGACACCGGGTCGAGGTTGTTCGTCGGCTCGTCCAGCAGCAGCACGTTCGCCGCAGAGGAGACCAGACCGGCCAGCGCGAGACGGGTCTTCTCACCGCCCGAGAGGGTGCCCGCGGGCTGGTCGAGCTGCGGACCGGAGAACATGAACGCGCCGAGCAGGCCACGCAGATCCTGCTCGCCGGCGTCCGGCGCGGCGTGGCGGATGTTCTCCCACACGGTGGCGTTGTCGTCCAGCGTGTCGTGCTCCTGGGCGAAATATCCGATCTTCAGCCCGTGCCCCGGCACCAAACCGCCCGCCGTGGGCTGCTCGACTCCGGCCAGCAGGCGCAGCAGCGTCGTCTTACCCGCGCCGTTGAGCCCGAGAACCACCACCCGGCTGCCGCGGTCGATCGCCAGATCGACGCCGGTGAAGATCTCCAGCGAGCCGTAGACCTTGGTCAGGTTCTCGGCCATCAGCGGCGTCTTGCCGCAAGCCGCGGGCTCGGGGAACTTGATCCGGGCGACCTTGTCGGCGACGCGTACGTCGTCGAGTTCGGCCAGCAGGCGATCGGCGCGCTTGGCCATGTTCTGCGCCGCAGTCGCTTTCGTGGCCTTGGCGCCGAGCTTGGCCGCCTGGGCGCGCAGCGCGCTCGCCTTCTTCTCGGCGTTCGCGCGTTCGCGGCGCCTGCGCTGCTCGTCGGTGGCGCGGGCGTCCAGGTATTTCTTCCAGCTCATGTTGTAGACGTCGGCCTCGCCGCGCACCGCGTCCAGGAACCACACCTTGTTCACCACGTCGGCGAGCAGTTCCACGTCGTGACTGATGACGATCAGGCCACCGTCGTGATTCTGCAGGAAGCCACGCAGCCAGGTGATCGAGTCGGCGTCGAGGTGGTTGGTCGGCTCGTCCAGCAGCAGGATGGTGTCCGAGCGCCCGCCGCTGCCGTCGGAGGCGGCGAACAGGATGCGCGCCAATTCGATTCGACGCCGCTGACCACCGGACAGGGTGCGCAACGACTGACCGAGCACCCGGTCGGGCAGACCGAGGCTGTGGCAGATGCGCGCCGCCTCGCTCTCGGCGACGTAGCCGCCGAGCGCCGAGAAACGTTCCTCGAGCCGCCCGTACTTGCGGACCGCCTTCTCGCGTTCCTTGTCGTCGGCGACCTCGGCCATCAGCGCCTGCTGCTTCTCCATCTCACGGATCAACGTGTCCAGGCCGCGCGCGGACAGCACCCGGTCGCGGGCCAGCACGTCCAGGTTGCCCTCGCGCGGGTCCTGCGGCAGGTAACCGATGTCGCTGGAGCGAAGAATCTTCCCGGCGTACGGCTCGCCCTCGCCGGCCAGGATGCGCAGCGTGGTGGTCTTGCCCGCGCCGTTGCGTCCGACCAGCCCGATCCGGTCGCCCGCCTGTACCCGTAGCGCCGGTCCGGGAGCGGACAGCAGGGTGCGGACTCCGGCCCGGACCTCCAGGTCGGTCGCGGTGATCACAAACTTCTCCTTGCGGATCGTGGGGCTGGGCGCGTGCTCGATTGTGCGACCCGACGCGCACAAGAACCACCGATTTTACCCGGGCCGCGGGGTGCTCCCCCATACCAGCACCCCGCATGTGACGGCGGTAACGGCTCGTGCGATCGGCTGCGCTACCGTGCGATGCCATGAGTACCGATCTGTTGGGCAAGAGCGCTCTGGTCACGGGGGCCAGCCGGGGCATCGGCAAGGCGGTCGCGGCGGAGCTGCTCGGCCGCGGCGCGAACGTGCTGATCACCGCGCGGAAGAAGGAGCCGCTGGAGGAGGCCGCCGCACAGCTGCGCGAGCTGGGCCACCAGGGTCAGGTCGTGGCCTTGGCGGGCAACTCGGGCGTCGCCGAGGATCGGGCGGCCGCGGTCGAGCGCGCGGTCACGGAGTTCGGTTCGCTGGACGTCCTGATCAACAACACCGGCATCAACCCGGTCTACGGCTCCCTGATGGAGGCCGACCTGGACGCCGTGCGCAAGATCTTCGACGTGAACGTGGTCGCGGCGCTCGGCTACATCCAGGAGGCGTACCGGGCGTGGATGCGCGATCACGGCGGCGCCGTGGTCAACGTGGCCAGTGTCGCGGGCATCCGCTCGACCGGTGTGATCGCCGCCTACGGTGCGTCCAAGTCCGCGCTTATCCATCTCACCGGGGAACTCGCCTGGCAGCTCGGGCCGACGATCCGGGTGAACGCGGTCGCGCCGGGCGTGATCAAGACGAAATTCGCCGACGCGCTGTACTCGTCGGACGAAGAGCGCGCCGCGAGCGTGTACCCGATGAAGCGACTGGGCAGTCCGGAGGACGTGGCGCGTTTGATCGGCTTCCTGGTCTCCGACGAGGCGGCCTGGATCACCGGCGAGACGGTGCGCGTGGACGGCGGACTGCTCTCCACCGGCGGGATCTGACCCAGGCGGGACGGCCGTCCGCATCGGGCCGACCTGGGCTACCGGAAGGCCAGTGCGCCGATCGTGTCGGCGTGCCGGTAGCGCAGGTACTTCTCGACGGTCGCGGGGTCGACCGCGCCGGTGGCCGTCGCCAGCGTCACCACCACGAATTCCTTCTCGCTGCCGTCTTTCCACTTGCCGGTGGCGTAGCCCTTGATGTAGGTGCCGGGACGCAGGGTGAGGTCCGCGTCGGTGAACCTATCCTTCGCCGCTGCGGCCCGGCTCCGGTCGGCCATGCCGAGCACGAACTGGGTGAGCATGAGCGCGCCGCCTTCGGCGCGGTAGACCAGCTCCGCCGCGTAGCCGCAGCCGAGGCTCGTGAGCTTGCCCGCCACCTCGATGGGGTGGCAATCGGCGTGGTCACGGCCGTCGACCCAGTCGGCGTGCAACTCGACGCGATCGAACCGGAAGTCCCAGTCCTCGGCGAATTCGGTGTAGCTCAGCCTGCCCGACGAAGGGTGCGTACCGCCCGGCGCGGGAGTCGCGGGCCGCGTGCTGGTGACGCCACCCGCGCGGGTGGTCGCCTCGGCGGACGCGGCGGCCTGCGCGTGCCCCTGCACGCGTGAATTCGCCGATACGCCGATACCGACCACCGCCCCCAGCACGGCGACCACGCCGACCGCCAGTGCGACGATCACGCCGGTTCGGCGCTCGGGCGCGGGCGGCTGCGGCGGCGTCTCCCATGCCTGCATCGGGTACGCGCTCGGCGGGGGCATGCTTCCCCAGTCCGGCGCTTGCCGCGACTGGTCCGATTTCCCGTTGTCTCCTTGGCCGCCGAATCCGGAACCGGACGGGTAGGTCATCGGGTCGCCCTCCACACTCCCGGCAGCCGTCCCACCCCGTGTGGGCCTCCCCGGAGCTGCCGGAGAGACCCTACCCGATCGGGCTCGTACGGTCGCCGTGGCTCAGAGCCGCGCGGGCTGGAGCCAGTCCTCCCGTCCCGCGACCGCCGCAGCGGCAGGCCCCTCTTCGATGCCGAACCGCCGGTGCAGTTTGCCCAGCGGGCCGGGCGCGTACCAGTTCCAGTGGCCGAGCAGTTCCATCGCGGCGGGCAGCAGGAAGCCGCGCACCAGGGTCGCGTCCACCAGGACGGCCAGCGGAAGGCCGATGCCGAACGCCTTCATGAAGGTGATGTCGGAGGCGAGGAAACCGAGGAAGACCAGCGAGATCAGCACCGCGGCAGCGGTGACGATCCGGCCGATCCGCTCCAATCCGGACGTGACGGCCAGCGCGTTGGACTTGGTGCGCTGGTATTCCTCCCGGATGCGCGCCAGCAGGAACACCTGGTAGTCCATGGCGAGGCCGAACGCCACGCCGAACAGCATGACCGGAACCGTGGGCGGCAGATCGCCGGTGACGGTGAATCCGAGCAGACCCGACAGGTGCCCGTCCTGGAAGATCCAGACCAGCGCACCGAAGGTGGCCGTCAGGCTCAGGAAGCTGAGCACCACCGCCAGCAGCGGCAGCACGACGCTTCCGGTCAGCAGGAACAGCACCACCACCATGATCAGCACGACGAAGGCCAGCGCGTACGGCAGCGCCGAGACCACCGCGCCGATCGCGTCCGCGTTGGCCGCGGCAACGCCGCCGACCAGCACCTCCGAGGCGGCGGGCGTCGCGCGCACGTCGTCGGCGATCCGGTCGAGCACCGTGGGGTCGGTGGTGTCCGGGATCACCGCGAGATAGGCGGCGTTCTCGGCGCGGAAACCGTCGTGGGCGGCGGTGGGCGCGGCGAGCAGACCGCCGTGGCTGTAGCTGCCGGTGGCGGTGTCGACCCGGCGGACGTTCTCGATCTCCGACAGCTCCCGGGCGTAAGCGTCCAATCCGGCGGCGCTGTAGGCGCTTTCGGGCAGCACCGCGAACAGCCCGTTCTGTTCGGTGGCCGCGAAGTCCCGCTGGATGATCTCGGTGACCTGGCGGTTGTTCATCGACTCCGGCAGGGAGCGTTCGTCGGGGAAGCCGAGCTGCACCCCGAGGAACGGCGCGCCCAGCACGAGCAGCAGGGCGGTCACCGCGAGCCCGATGGGCACGGGTCGCATCATCACGAACCGCGCCAGGCGGTGCCAGGCTCCCTCACCGGGCGCGGGACGGGCGGCGCGCAGGAACCACCACAACTGGCCGCTGTCGATCTTGGCGCCGAGCAGGAACAGGATCGCGGGCAGCACGGTCAGCGACACCGTCGCGGCGATCACCGCGACGGCCAGGCCCGCGTAACCCATCGACCGCACGGCCAGCAACGGGAAGAACAGCAGGCCCGACAAGGCGACGGCGACGGTGACGGCCGAGAACAAGACGGTCCGGCCGGCCGAGCGCATCGTCGCGGCCACCGCGGCACCGGGCTGCTGACCGGCCACCAGTTCGTCGCGGTAGCGGCTGATCATCAGCAGGCTGTAGTCGATCGCCAGACCGAGCCCCAGCAGCGTGGCGACGTTGGTCGCGGTCGCCGCGAGGTCGGTGACGCTCGCGATCAGCCACAGCGCGCCCATGGTGATCATCACCGTGATCATCGCGACCACCAGCGGCAGGCTGGCCGCGACCAGACCGCCGAACACCAGCAGCAGTGCGATCAGCGTGATCGGGAAAGCGATCGATTCGCCGAGCACGACGTCTTTCTCACTCTGCTGCACCGTCTCGTGCAGCAGCATCGCGTAGCCGCCGACCCGCACCTCGAGCGGGCCGTGGGCGCCGCCGAACCGATCGGCGAGGTCACCCACCCGCTGGTCGACCTCGGCCTCCTCGCCGAGGATGCTGGCCACGATCAGCCCTTTGGTGCCGTCGGTGCTGCGCAGCGCGGGCGATCTGTCGGTCCAGTACGACGTGACGCCCGCGACTCCGGACACCGACTTCAGCTCGGTGACCAGGTTGGTCGCCGCGGTGGCCGCGGCGTCGTCGTCCACCGACCGGCGAGTCTGCACCAGCAGCACGAAATTCGGGGTGGCCTGGCCGAAGGTATCGCGCAGCACCGCGGTCGCCCGGCTCGACTCGCTGCCGGGGTCGATGTACCCGCCGCCCTGCACCTTGTCGAACAACGTCGCGCTCAGCGTGCCCATCGCCAGTGCGAACACCACGAACACGGCGAGGATCCACCGGCTGCGCCGCCTGGTCAGTTCGAACACTGCGTCTACCCCTAACTCGTTCCGGTCGAACCGCTTTCGCTCCGCGAGCTCCAGCGGTCGCCGGTCGGCAACCTGTCGGCGCGCCATCCGCGGCGCACCGGTGCGCCGACACCGCGCACTCGGCACCGGGGCCGGGTGCGTGCGCCAGCGCCCCGGCATCCTAGCAACGTGCGACAAACTACGGTGAGCGCGAACACATTCCGTCGGCGCGAGCAGCTGCTGTGCGCTGCGCCGCCTCCGCTCGGCTCCCACGGCCGGAAAGGCCGTCGCGCTCGCCGGTACCCGTGCCCACACCTCGGCTGGTGATTCTCGATCGGCCGCCACCGCGTTTCGGCGGTCGATCCGGGCCGGTCACGGTTCCACCCGCGGGGCGCGTCCGGATCGCCGCGACGGTGTTCGCGAAAAATTCCGCCTCGCGAGATCCCGACTCACGGCCGACGCGGTGGCCGCACCCTTGTCGAGCGAGCGGATGAGAGGCTCGGACCATGCATCGCATCGCAGCCCCGCGAATCCGAACGGCCGGGAAGTGAGGCCCGACTTGGTCGTGTGCGGCCTCGGCCCCGCCGGTCGTGCCCTCGCACACCGCGCCGTAGCGCGCGGGCTCACGGTCACCGTGCTGGATCCCGCACCGGAGCGCAGGTGGACCGCCACGTACGCGGCGTGGGCCGACGAACTGCCGGATTGGCTGGCGCCGGAGGTCGTCGCGGCGACGGTGTCCCAGCCGCTGGCCTGGGGAACGCGCGCGCACCGGCTGGACCGCCCGTACGTCGTGCTGGACACCGCGCGATTGCAGACCTCGCTGCACCTATCCGATGCACACGTCGTCGCCGACCGCGCGGTCGACATCGCTCCCGAACGCGTCACCACGGCTTCCGGCGCGACGATCACCGGCGGCAGAGTGATCGACGCGCGCGGACTCGCCCGCTCCCCCGCCCGAGCCGAGCAGACCGCCTACGGCGTCATCGTGGACGCGGGACGCTGCGCTGGTCTCGATCCGTTGTTCATGGACTGGCGGCCGGACAACGGCGCCGCCCCCGGCACGCCGCCTTCGTTCCTCTACGCCGTCCCGCTCGACGACGAGCGGATGCTGCTCGAGGAGACCTGCCTGGCCGGCCGCCCCGCGTTGACGGGCGCGCAACTGCGCGCGCGCTTGCGCCACCGGCTCGGCGCGCGGGGCATCCGGCTCACCGGCGACGAGCCCGTGGAGCACGTCCGGTTTCCCGTCCAGGGAGGCCGTCCGGGGCCGCGCGCATTCGGGGCGGCGGGCGGCTTCCTGCACCCGGCGACCGGTTACAGCGTCGGCGCCGCGCTGGCCGCGGCCGACGCGATGGCGGCGGGGCAGAACGTGTGGCCGGCCACGGCACGCGGCGTCCACCGGTTGCGCAGCGCCGGTCTGCGGGCCCTGCTCGCGCTGCCGCCGGAGGACCTCCCGCTGTTCTTCGACACGTTCTTAACGCTCCCCCCGGCCGCACAGCGCGCGTATCTGTCCGGCCGCACGGACCTGGCGGGCACGGTCACGGCGATGAGTTCACTCTTCGCGGCTCTGCCGGGACGGCTACGTCGGCGTGTCGCGGTTGCGACACTCGGTTTCCGGTTCGCTCGCGAGGTCGAAGGGCTTCGGCCATGATGGGAACATGAGATCGATCTGGAAGGGCTCGATCGCATTCGGGCTGGTGAATGTTCCGGTGAAGGTGTACACCGCCACCGAGGACCACGACATCCGATTCCATCAGGTGCACGCCAAGGATGGAGGCCGGATCAAGTACGACCGCGTCTGCACCGTGTGCGGCCAATCCGTCCAGTACACCGAGATCGACAAGGCCTACGAGTCCCCGGACGGCGACAAGGTCGTCCTGAGCGACGAGGACTTCGCGAAACTGCCCGTGGCGGAGAAGCACGAGATCCCGGTGCTGCAGTTCGTGCCATCCGAGCAGATCGACCCGATCCTGTTCGAGAAGAGTTATTACCTGGAACCGGACTCCAGCACGCCGAAGGCCTATGTGCTGCTGGCGCGGACGCTGGAGAAGGTCGAACGCACCGCCCTGGTGAACTTCACGCTGCGGCAGAAGACCAGGCTGGCCGCGCTGCGCGTGCGCGACGGCATTCTGGTGCTGCAGACGCTGCTGTGGCCCGATGAGGTCCGCTCCGTCGACTTCGAATCCCTCGACGGGGTCGCCGACCCGCGTCCGCAGGAGATCAAGATGGCCGAGACGCTCGTCGAGGCGATGTCCGACGACTTCGATCAAGAGCAGTTCACCGACGAGTATCAGATCGAACTGAAGCGCCTGCTCGACGAGGCGATCGCCAGCGGCACCGGCAAGGTGCCCGAGCAGCCGGAACTCGCGCCGGCCGGAATGGACGCCGAGGTGGTCGATCTGGTCGCCGCGCTGCAGCGCAGCCTGGAGGCCAGTGGACGCCGGACTGCCGGCGGCGACGGGGCAGAGGCCGAGCCGAAGAAGACCGCGAAGAAGGCCGCGGCCAAGAGCGCCGGAGCCAAGACCAGCGCGGGCAAGAGCAGCGCGTCGAAGAGCACGGCCTCCAAGAGCGCGGCGAAGAAGACGCCCGCGAAGAAGGCGGCCAAGAAGGCTCCGGCTCGCAAAGGAGCCTGAGTCTCGGAGCGAGGCCGCGACCAAGGGGCCGAGTCAGTCCCGCGCCGCGCGCCGCCGGCCTTCTTCGAAGAACTCCAGCAGTGCCGCGACGGTGTTCACCGCGCCGCGTGGCCTGAGTGCGCCGAACGGCGCGTTCCAGAAATCGCCGGTTCGCGGGGTCCACGGTCCGACGTAGGCGTACGGGCCGGGATGGGCGTCGTCTCCCGGCGAGATCCCGTAGTTCACCTCATCGATGGTGCTGGAGAGGTCGAAATGCTCCGGCCACAGCACCGGTGTCACATCGGGCGCCAGGCAGCGCAATGCCTTGTCACCCAGCGCCAGCCAGTCTTCGATCAGCCCGGCTGCCGAGGGATCCACCTCGATGGCCGCATCGGGATCGACGCCCGCGGTGGCCGCGTACACCCCTTCCGGCGGCCCGGGCTCGAAACCCGCGGCCCTGGCGACCTCCCGAAGGGTCCCCGCCAGCCGGGCACGCCCTTCCGGCCACACCAGCCCGTCCCCGACCACGGACACCGGCCATCGCACTCCCCCGAAGCCTCCCCGCACGACCCCCAACCGGATGGTGCCGAACTCTCGGAACTGCGGCCCAGCGATCAACGACTCCGCGACCGCATGCAACCCGACTCGCGATCGCCGGTACGTCACCTCGTCCACCTCCGCATCATCTCCGCTGTGCGCGGTCTCGCGCACGCGTTTGATCCGAGCAACGCGACGGGCGGGCAGGGCAGGAAGGCCAGGCGTGATAGCGGAGGCCCTTTCAGGCGTCTCCTACTGCTCACGAAGGCCCGGTGATGCCCTCACTGCTGCCGAAGCTCGCTTCTTCGTGGCTGACCAGTCCGAGCAAGGCGAGGGGCCGCGGTGTCACCGCGATGGTCAGGTAGGAGACCGTGATCGCCCAGCGGTTGACCGCTCTCGGCACGGCGAAGGTGTGATAGGCGCGGGTCACCGCCTTCGCGGGCAAACCGGACAGGCGCAGGCCCATCGGGTTCGCGACCGCGAAGCGCGGCCCGAGGTCGACGACCAGTCCCAGGTCGCGGTGCTTGTAGTCGACGGCCGTGCCGATACCCAGGCTGGCGGCGACGTTCCTGGCGAGTGCCTTGCCCTGCCGCGTGGCGTGCTGGGCCGTGGGCGGGGTGATCCGGCCGGGCTTGGTCAGATCCGGCACCGCGGCCGCGTCACCGCCCGCGAACACGGCCGGATGGCCGGGCACGCCCAGCTTCGCGTCGACGACCAGGCGGCCCTTCTCCAGCGGCAGGCCGAGCGTGCCGAGCACCGGCGCGCCGGTCACACCCGTCACCCAGGCGACCGTGTGGGTGGGCACGACCGTTCCGTCGGTGAGCACGACCGAGTTCTCGTCGAGTTTCGACAGGGAGGTCTCCAGCCGGATCTCGATGCCTCGTTTGCGCAGTACTTGCAGCACCTTGTCGCTGAGCCGCTCGCCGACCTCCGGCATCACCCTCGGGGCCGTGTCGAGCAGAAGGAAACGCACTTCGGCGGGGTCGAAGCCGCGGCGCGCGGCGTAGGCGTCGGCGAGGGCGCGCAACTGCGCGATCAGCTCGGTGCCCGCGTAGGACGCCCCCACCACGACCACGGTGCGGCGCGCCCGCCGTACCTCGGGGTCCTCTTCGTCGTCGGCGAGCTCGAGCTGACGCAGCAACTGCTCGCGCAGGTACAGCGCTTCGGCGACGGTCTTGAGCCCGCGCGCGTGCTCGGCCAGGCCCGGGATGTCGAACAGGCGGGTGACCGACCCGGGCGTGAGCACCAGCCGATCCCAGGACAGCTGCTGCGGCGGATGGTGCTCGCCGACCACCGTGATCGTCTTGTTCTGCAGATCGACCGACCGAGCCTTCGCGACCACCAGCCGGACCCGTGGCAGCGAATCGGCCAGCGAATGGCGACGAACCGGGGATCGATCAGTCCACCCGCCACATCCGGTAGCAAGGGCGTATAGAGCAGGTAGTCATTGGGTGTGACGAGGACGATTTCGACCTCCCGTTTCGCTTTCGCCACTATGCGGCAAAGCTTTTGGGCGCAGGTGAACCCCGCGAACCCGCTTCCGACGATCACGACCCGCTGCGGGTCCGCTGTGTTCCCATCCGGCACGAAGACCTCCTCGGCGTCAGCTCCCCGACGCGATTCCCGCCCAGAGTGATCCGAAACCGCGAGATCCGGCCCTCGGGCCGCGAAGGACGACTCGGGCCGGCCGTTGGCACGGTTCGTCCGTCGCTTTCTGGCGCTCGACCGGCGGGGTATGAACGCAGCGGAACCGCGTAGGCGAGACAGGCGCTCCCACTACCCGCCGACTGCGCCCCCCGGCCTGACCGCTGCGCGGCCGAACCGGGACGCAGCCGTATGCCCGGCGACGCGACACGCCCTCGGCGGCCTCGGCCTCCCGACCCCGGTCCGCGGTTATCAGCGCTTCGACTCGCAGGTCACGCTTGTCACGGCGCTGATCCTCGCGAATGGGCGGGCCGGGCTTCCGGCCGTCACCCGGGCCGAAAAAGTCTGTGCCGGTGAGCTATCCGGCCGTCGACGTACAAGCGGTCAATCGGACGCTCGCGGGCCGGGGAATCGCGCTACCGAGACTCGGGAAGGGCGGAGCGCTGGGACCGAGGACCTCGATGGCCCGGCGTTCGGCTTCGGCGCGGGTGGGACCCCAGGCCCATCCGTGCTTCCCGTCGGCGCCGCGCACGACCGACCCGCAGGCATTCCAGAACTGCACGACCGTCTGGCAGTCGGTCACACCGCATTGGGCGCGGGCCGCGGTGTCGGCGGCGGCGGCGCTCGCGTAGTCCACCGCCGAAACGACGGCACCGGTGCTGGGCGAAAGCGCCAGCGCCCCATAGTAGGTCGCCGCGCGCGCTTCACCCGCCGGTGCGCCGACGACGGCGCAGGTGGCGGCCGATACCGCCGCGAGCCCGATGGCAGCCTTGTGCGGCAGCGACATGTGATGATCCTCCCCGTTTCGGACGACTCAGCGCTCAGATCATCGTCGGGCACAGGTGGTTTGTCGAAGTGCGGACTTCCCAAGCCTGGGCGGGTGTGCGGCCCCGACGCCCGGCGCATCGGACGGCTCCCCATCCCGGCGTACGTCTCCACAGCGAACGGAGCGCCGGTCGATTCGACCAAGTGCGCCAAGGGCTGACGATGGGCCGGGAACGCATCGGCGGGCACAGCCGACGCCCGCGCGGCGGATACGACTCAGCCGCCGGAGCACCCTGTCGGGGCGCTGCTCGGCGGCTGCTACCAGTCCTGGCGATTACACCGTGAACCCGAGGGCGCGCAGCTGCTCGCGGCCGTCCTCGGTGATCTTGTCCGGACCCCACGGCGGCATCCAGACCCAGTTGATCTTCAGGTCTTCCACCAGGCCGCTGCGCACCAGCGCGTTGCGGGACTGGTCTTCGATGACGTCGGTCAGCGGGCAGGCCGCCGAGGTCAGCGTCATGTCGAGGACCGCGACGTTGTCCTCCTCCACGCGCAACCCGTAGACCAGGCCGAGATCGACGACGTTGATGCCCAGTTCCGGGTCGACGACGTCACGCATCGCCTCTTCGATGTCCTCGAGCAACTTGATGTCCTCCGCGGACAGCTCGGACAGTTCGGCGGCAGGCGCGGCCTGCTCGGTCGTGTCGGTAACCGGTGTGTCAGTCATGACGCTTCCCCGTTTCGCATCGGACGGTCAGTTCTTTTCCGCGGCGCCGGCGGGCTGCTCGGGGCCGATCCTGAGGACGGCGTCCTTGAACGCCATCCACCCGAGCAGCGCGCACTTCACCCGCGCGGGGTACTTCGAGACTCCCGCCAAGGCGATGCCGTCGCCGATCACGTCCTCGTCGCCCTCGATGGTGCCGCGGCTGGAGATCATCTCACTGTAGGAGTCGACCACCTTCAGCGCCTGTTGCACCGGCAGCCCGATGACCTGGTCGGTGAGGATCGAGGTGGCGGCCTGGCTGATCGAGCAGCCCTGGCCGTCGTAGGAGACGTCGGCGATGTCACCGTCGTCGCCGAGCTGCACGCGCAGCGTCACCTCGTCGCCACAGGTCGGGTTCACGTGGTGTACCTCGGCCCCGAACGGCTCGCGCAGCCCCCGGTGGTGCGGGTGCTTGTAGTGGTCCAGGATCACTTCCTGGTACATCTGCTCCATGCGCATGTCTTATGCAACTCCGAAGAAGCTCTGGGCCTTCCGCACGGCGGCGACCAGCGCGTCCACCTCGGCGACGGTGTTGTAGACCGCGAACGAGGCGCGCGCGGTGGCGGCGACGCCGAAACGCCGGTGCAGTGGCCACGCGCAATGGTGGCCCACCCGGATCGCGACGCCCTCGTCGTCCAGGATCTGCCCGACGTCGTGCGCGTGAATGCCGTCTACCACGAACGCCACGGCGCCGCCGCGGTCGACGTTCTCGGTGGGTCCGATGACGCGCACGCCGTCGATCTCGGCCAGCCCTTCCAGCGCCGCGCCGACGAGCGTGTGCTCGTGCGCCGCGACGGCGTCCATGCCGATGCGTTCGAGATATCGCACGGCCGCGCCCAATCCGACCACCTGCGAGGTCATCGGCACCCCGGCCTCGAAGCGCTGCGGCGGCGGAGCGTAGGTGCTGTGGTCCATGAAGACCGTCTCGATCATGGAGCCGCCGGTGATGAACGGCGGCATCTCCTCGAGCAGCGCGCGGCGGCCGACGAACACGCCGACGCCGGAGGGACCGAGCATCTTGTGCCCGGAGAACGCGGCGAAATCCACGCCCAGCGTGCGGAAGTCCACCGGCATGTGCGGCACCGACTGGCAGGCGTCGAGCACGACCAGCGCGCCTACCGCCTTCGCGCGGCGCACCAGTTCCTCGACCGGCGCCACCGCGCCGGTGACGTTGGACTGGTGGGTGAACGCGACCACCTTGGTGGCGGGCGACAGTTCCAGCGAGTCCAGGTCGATCCGGCCGTCCTCGGTCACGCCGTACCACTTCAGCGTGGCGCCGGTGCGGCGGGCCAGTTCCTGCCAGGGCACCAGATTCGCGTGGTGTTCCAGCTCTGTGATGACGATCTCGTCGCCGGGACCCACGTGGTGCGGGAACCGGTCGTCGGCGAGCGCGTAGGTCACCAGGTTCAGCGACTCGGTGGCGTTCTTGGTGAAGACGATCTCGCCCACGTCCACGCCGACGAACCGCGCGATGTCGGCCCGCGCGCCCTCGTAGGCGTCGGTCGCCTCCTCGGCCAACTGGTGCGCCCCGCGGTGCACCGCGGAGTTGCTGGTGATCAGGAACTCGCGTTCGGCTTCGAGCACCTCGATCGGCCGCTGCGCGGTCGCGCCGGAGTCCAGGTACACCAACGGTTTCCCGTCCCGGACCGTGCGGTTCAGGATCGGGAAGTCGGCCCGGATGCGGGCGACGTCGAGGGTGCGGACCGTAGCGGTCATGTCAGGCTCCGGCGGTTGCAGACTGGGGGATGGCAGTCGGCGAAGCCGACGGGGCGGGTGAACCTTGCGTGAAACGAACGTAGCCGTTGGCGTCGAGTTCCTCGGCGAGTTCGGCGCCGCCCTCGGCGACGATGCGGCCGCCGACGAACACGTGCACGAACTCCGGCTGGATGTAGCGCAGGATGCGGGTGTAGTGCGTGATCAGCAGGACACCGCCGTTCTCGCGCTCCTTGTAGCGATTGACGCCCTCGGAGACGATGCGCAGCGCGTCGACGTCCAGGCCGGAGTCGGTCTCGTCCAGGATGGCGATCTTCGGCTTGAGCAGGCCCAGCTGGAGGATCTCGTGGCGCTTCTTCTCACCGCCGGAGAAGCCCTCGTTCACGCTGCGGTCGGCGAAGGCGGCGTCGATCTCCAGTTCGCTCATCGACTCCTTCACCTCCTTGACCCAGTGCCGAAGCTTCGGCGCCTCGCCGCGCACGGCGGTGGCGGCGGTGCGCAGGAAGTTCGACATCGAGACGCCGGGAACCTCGACCGGGTACTGCATGGCGAGGAACAGGCCCGCACGCGCGCGCTCGTCCACCGACATCGCCAGTACGTCCTCGCCGTCGAGGGTGATCGAGCCGGAGGTCACGGTGTACTTCGGGTGACCGGCGATCGCGTAGGACAGCGTGGACTTGCCGGAGCCGTTCGGGCCCATGATGGCGTGCGTCTCACCGGACTTCACGGTGAGGTTCACGCCCTTGAGGATCTTGATGGGCTCGCCGGACTCGTCGGGGTTGGCGACCTCGACGTGCAGGTCCTTGATTTCCAGGGTGGTCATCGAATTCGAATTCCTTTGCCGAATATGGGGTCGTCGTTGATCAGGCGCCGATGGCGGCGAGTTCGGCCTCGATGGCCGCCTCCAGCCGGTCTCGGATTTCGGGCACCGCGATCTTCTGGATGATCTCGTGGAAGAACCCGCGCACCACCAAGCGGCGGGCGGCGTCCTCCGGGATGCCGCGGGCGCGCAGGTAGAACAGCTGCTCGTCGTCGAACCTGCCGGTCGCGGACGCGTGTCCGGCGCCGACGATCTCGCCGGTCTCGATCTCCAGGTTCGGCACCGAGTCCGCGCGGGCGCCGTCGGTGAGCACCAGGTTGCGGTTCACCTCGAAGGTGTCGGTGCCCTCGGCGGCGGCGCGGATGAGCACGTCGCCCACCCACACGGTGCGGGCGTCGCCCTTCGGGGAGTTCGGATCGCCTTGCAGCGCACCCTTGTACAGCACGTTCGACTTGCAGTTCGGCACCGCGTGGTCGACCAGCAGGCGCTGCTCGAAATGCTGGCCCGCGTCGGCGAAGTAGAGGCCGAGCAGTTCGGCGTCGCCGCCGGGGCCGTCGTAGCGGACGTTGCCGGTCAGGCGCACCAGGTCGCCGCCGAGGGTGACCGAGATGTGCCGCAGGGTGGCGTCGCGGCCGATCTCGGCGTGGTGCGCGGTGGCGTGCACCGCGTCGTCGGCCCAATCCTGCACGGCCACGACGGTCAGCTTGGCCGAATCGCCGAGCACGAATTCCACGTTCTCCGCGTAGGTTCCGCTGCCGCGCTGGTCGATGACCACCGTGACCTTGGCGAAGGCGTCCAGCCGGATCTGCAAGTGGCCGTAAGCGGTCTTGCCCTCGCCGGGTCCGGTGATGGTGACGACCACCGGCTCGGCGACCTCGATCTCCTCGCCGACCGACACGACAGTGGCCTGCTCGAAGCCCGAGTATGCCTGCGCGGCAACGCGGTCCGACGGCACACCGGCCTCGCCGAGCCTGCTGTCGGTCCGGTCGACCGTCTCCACGGTCACGCCCTCGGCCGCCGCGACATCGACAGTCGCGTGGCCGTCGCGAACCGCGGTGCCGTCCTGCAATCCGCGCAAGCGGCGCAGCGGCGTGAACCGCCACGCCTCGTCCTTGGCGGAAGGCACCTCGAAGGCGTCGACGTCGAACGAGGTGAAGACTTCGCCCTTGTTGACCGCGGGGGTGCGACCTTCGGCGGCTTCGGCAATGTTCTCCACGGCCATCAGCCGACGGCTCCTTCCATTTGCAGTTCGATCAGGCGGTTCAGTTCGAGCGCGTACTCCATCGGCAGTTCCTTGGCGATCGGCTCGACGAAGCCGCGCACCACCATCGCCATCGCCTCGTCCTCGGTGAGGCCGCGGCTCATCAGGTAGAACAACTGGTCCTCGGAGACCTTCGAGACGGTCGCCTCGTGACCCATGGTCACGTCGTCCTCACGGATGTCGACGTAGGGATAGGTGTCCGAGCGGCTGATCGTGTCGACCAGCAGCGCGTCGCACTTCACCGTCGACTTCGAGCCGTGCGCGCCCTTGTTCACCTGGACCAGGCCACGGTAGGAGGCCCGGCCGCCGCCGCGCGCCACCGACTTCGACACGATGGTCGAGGAGGTGTGCGGCGCGAGATGGAGCATCTTCGCACCGGTGTCCTGGTGCTGGCCCTCGCCGGCGAACGCCACCGAGAGCACCTCGCCCTTGGCGTACTCGCCGGTCATCCAGACCGCCGGGTACTTCATGGTGACCTTGGAACCGATGTTGCCGTCGATCCACTCCATAGTCGCGCCCGCCTCGGCCTTGGCCCGCTTGGTGACCAGGTTGTAGACGTTGTTCGACCAGTTCTGGATGGTGGTGTAGCGGCAGCGGCCGCCCTTCTTCACGATGATCTCCACCACCGCGGAGTGCAGCGAGTCGGACTTGTAGATCGGCGCGGTGCAACCCTCGACGTAGTGCACGTAGGCGCCCTCGTCGACGATGATCAGGGTCCGCTCGAACTGGCCCATGTTCTCGGTGTTGATCCGGAAGTAGGCCTGCAGCGGAATGTCGACGTGCACGCCCGGCGGAACGTAGATGAACGAGCCACCCGACCAGACAGAGGTGTTCAGCGCGGAGAACTTGTTGTCGCCCGCGGGGATCACCGTGCCGAAGTACTGCTGGAAGATCTCCGGGTGCTCCTTCAACGCGGTATCGGTGTCGAGGAAGATGACGCCCTGCTGCTCCAGATCCTCCCGGATCTGGTGGTAGACGACCTCGGACTCGTACTGCGCGGCCACACCGGAGACCAGCCGCTGCTTCTCCGCCTCGGGGATGCCCAGCTTGTCGTAGGTGTTCTTGATGTCCTCGGGCAGTTCGTCCCAGGTCGCGGCCTGCTTCTCGGTCGAACGCACGAAGTACTTGATGTTGTCGAAGTCGATTCCGTCGAGGTTGGAGCCCCACAGCGGCATCGGCTTGCGATCGAAGATGCGCAGCGCCTTGAGCCGCTGCGCGAGCATCCATTCCGGCTCGTTCTTCTTCGCCGAGATGTCGCGGACAACCGCCTCGGACAGACCTCGTTGCGCGCTGGCGCCGGCCACATCCGAATCGGCCCAGCCGTAACCGTATTTGCCCAGCGAGGCGATGGCCTCTTCCTGGGTGAGCGGTTGCACCTGGTCGGTGGTCGTCGTCATTCGGCACTCCTTCCGGAGTCGTTCGTTCGTACCGCTGCGGGCTGTGCAGCGGTTGGTACTGAAGTTCCGGTCCGGTCGGCGGGCAGGACCAGCAGCGGCACGTGCGTGGTGCACGCGCAGTCGCCGTTGGCGATCGTGGCCAGCCGCTGCACGTGCGTGCCGAGCAGCTCCCGGAACGCCTCGAGCTCCGCCGCGCACAGCTGAGGGAACTCCTCGGCGACGTGTGCCACGGGGCAGTGGTGCTGGCAGATCTGCACGCCCGCGCCCACCTTGCGGGTGGTGGCGGCGAACCCGGCGTCGGTGAACGCCTCGGCGATCTCCTCGGCCTTGGCCTCGGTCTGTTCGGTGGTGTGCTCACCGACCGGTTCGATCCCGGCCACGATAGTGCGTGCTCGTTTGCGGGCGAACTCGGTGATCGCCTGTTCGCCGCCGATCTCCCCGAGCTGCCGGATCGCTGCCCCCGCCAGATCGTCGTAGGCGTGGCCGAGGTCGCCTCGTCCGGCCGCGGTGAGCTGGTACTGCTTGGCCGGGCGGCCCCGGCCCTTCTGCTGCCAGGGCGCCGATCGAGTCGCTCGCGCTCGGCCGGAGTCGATCAAGGCGTCCAGATGCCTGCGCACGCCCGCCGGGGCGAGGCCGAGCCTGTCCCCGATGGCGGTGGCGGTGATCGGTCCTTCCTCCAGCAGCAGCTGGACGATGGCCGCTCGGGTATGCCCTTCGCCGCCGACCGCCGCGGGCGCAGCAATCGACCCGGCACCGGTCCGGCGACCAGCCCCTTCGTCGTTCCTCCGCAAACCCACGGTTTTCACAACATCAGTGTGGCGGAATTCGTTCCGGAAATCTAATAAGGGTGCCCTGAGTCAGCGGCGCGATCGACCTGCGGGGATTCCGGTCCCGCGGTGGGTCACGCCCCGATCATCCAGACAGGTGTCCAACGGCGCGACACTGGGCCCGAAGCCGCCTTTCCCGCCTGACCTGCGCAGAGAAAACGCTGATCGAACCGGCCGGCGCGAGTGGGCGCGAACTCGGAACCGCCGCGACCGCCCCTGCGGCGTGATCGTCGCCACCGGACGCCGGGTCGCGACGGTCCGCAGTGCGATTCGTCACAGACGTTCAGCGCACGGCCACCAGTTTCATCGGCGTCTCGAGCAGCGCCTCCATGGAGTCCTCCCACGGGACCGTCGCTGTGGTGACCAGCGACGGATCGAAGCGACCGGCCGCCACGAGATCGAGGACCTCGGGAATGACCGGGCGCACGTGCGCGCGGCCGGTATGAAAGGTGCAGCAGCGGGTGTACATGCCGAAGAGCGGCAGCGCGACGTCTTGCGCTTGGACGCTGACGCTCGTGCACCAGCCGTCGTACGCCGTCGCGTCGATGGCCCCGCGCAACGCTTTCGCCCCGCCCGCCGCCTCTACGACGATCGGGAACCGCCCCACCCGCGCGTCCCGGGGCCCTTCGATCGCTTCCGCGCCGAGCGACTTCGCGATGTCCAGCCGCCGGCCGGAGTCGTCGAGATAGACCACCCGGGCGGAGCCGAGGGCGACGGCGAGCCCGGCGGCGTACAGACCGATCGACGGAGCGGCGGGGCCGCCGATGACCAGCGCTTCGGCGGCCGGATCGTCGGCCAGCTGCGGGCCGACCGAGCGATAGGCGTCCGGGATGTTGTCGCTCGCGCTGGCCACCGCGGCCGGGTCGACGCCGGAGGGCAGCCGCACCAGCATGGCGTCCGCGTGCGGCACCAGCGCCAGGTCGGCCCACAGCCCGCCCCAGTCCAGCCCGCCCATGGCGCCGAGGCCGAACGAGGACAGCCGCGGATGGCTCACGCAGTTCCCGGTCCGCCCGCGTGCGCACGCCCGGCACGCGCCGCAGGAGATCTGGAACGGCACCACCACCAGGTCGCCCACGGCGACGGCGCGTACCTCCGGCCCGATCTCGACGACTTCCGCCACTCCCTCGTGCCCGAACGGATACGGACCGGGCAGCGGGAAGGCTCCGCGCAGAACGGCCGGGTCGATGTCACAGGTGGCCAGCGCGACGGGCCGCACCAGCGCCTGGCCGGGCCCGCTCAGCACGGGTTCGGGATGTTCTTCCCAGCGCATCGCACCAGGACCGGTCAGCATCAGACGCTTCATCGTCCGAGTGTCGCTAGAACGTTCTTTCTAGTCAAGCGTTCCGTGCCGTATCGCCTTGCTGAGCAGGAGTATCCGGAAATTTTCCGGGACGCGTGGCGGCGGCGGACTCGCTGGTGGCCGCCGCACGGCGCGGCGCGGGCTCTGGACCGCCGATCCCCGCCGCCGCGAACGTCGACCGGATCAGCCGCTCCATCGACTTCGCCACCGTGCGCAGCGGGGCGTCCGACTGCCGGATCCGGGCCAGGATCGTGGCGCCCTCATAGGCGGCGACCACCGTCGTGGCCAGCTCTGCCGCCTCCTCGCCGCCGAGCCCGAGTTCGGCGAGCAGTCCGGCGAAGGCCTGCTCCATCGCCTCGAAGGCGTGCACACAGGCCGAGCGCACCGCCTCGACGTCGCTGCCACCGTCCAGCGCGGGCGTCCCGACCGGGCATCCGTCGGTCCACTCCGAGTCCGCGAGCTTGCCGACCATGAATTCGAACAGCGTGGCCAAGGTGGCGAACACATCGGTGGGCGCCTGCCGGATCATCCGGCCGGTCAGCACGCCGGTCCCGGTGATCGCCGCGACCGCGATCTCCTCCTTACCCCCCGGAAAGTGGTGGTAGATCGAGCCATACGGCAGTTCGGCCGCCTCGCTCAACGCCTTCAGACCGAACCCGTGATACCCGTGCCGCGCCAGCAGCCCGGACGCGGCCACCTCGATCCGCCGCCTGGACTCCGAAACCATCTGTCGATTGTGCCCCGCGAGCGGGGCAGGTCCGATCGGAACGACCAGGGTCCGTTCGCGGTGCGGGATCGTCGGCCGAATCAGGCCGGGGACCCGGAACTCCCGGGGTGCCGCACATTCGGCAGGTGCCGACAGCGCCTTGTCCCCGAGGAGTGCAATTGATCGTGTGCGGTCCAGGCCACGCGTAGGTCGTGCTCAGCGTGTGGTGGCCGCCGACAGAATCGAGCTGACCGGTATGGCGGGGTGCTGGAGAAGGCTTTCGAGGTGGCCGGTGGTCGTGGCGAACTCCCCGCGGCGGGCGGCCCGGAACATGCCGAGGAGCATGGCGGCCCGCTCCTCGGGGACGCCGTGAGCGACCAGGGAAGCGGCCCATTCGGAGTCCTCGGCGACGACGCGGCGGATCGTTCGTCCGCTCTGTTCGGTGAGAATAGCGGCGATGTCGGCGAGGTCGAGGGCCTCCGGTGCGGTCAGCGGCGGGGTCGGCCCGTCGAACCGGTCCTCGTCGGCGAGGATGATCGCCGCCGCTTCGGCGAGGTCGGCATGGGCGGTCCAAGAGACGGGGCCATCGGCCGGTGCGATCAGTTCACCGGTGTCCAGCGCCGAGCCGAGCAAGAGCGGGACCGTGCCGGCGTAGAACCCGTTGCGCAGTGCGGTGAACGGTATGCCCGCCGCAGCCAGGTAGCGCTCGGTCGCGGCGTGATCCGGCATGGGCTCGAACACCGAATCCTCGGCGGCGGCCTGATGGCTGGTGTAGAGGATGCGTCCGGCCCCGGCCGCTCGTGCGGCGTCGATCGCAGCGACGTGCGCGGCGACGGCCGCCTCCCCGGTCAGGTTCGCCGAGACGATCAGCACTTGGTTTGCGCCTTCGAATGCCTCGGCCAGGGATGACGGGTCGGTGAAGTCGCCGCGCCGCACCCGCACACCGCGGGCGGCCAACTCGCCCGCCCGGTCGATATCGCGGACGCTGACGCCGACCCGAGCGGCTGGTACCCGCTCCAGCAGCCGATCGACGATCTGAGAGCCGAGCAGTCCCGTGCCTCCGGTAACGATGATCATCGGCACTCCTTAACAATGATAATATCGATGTTAGCAACGCTGATATTAGCACCGATTAAGATGGCCGCATGGCAGAGTCGAGGTCGAGCAGCGCGAGCAGGCACGAGACCAGGGAGCGCATCGTCGAGGTGGCTGGGCGGCTGTTGCGCGAACAGGGCCCGCACGCTGTCACCACCCGCGCGGTCGCGCACGCGGCCGGCATGCAAGCACCGACCATCTACCGGTTCTTCGACGACAAGGACGCGTTGCTCGATGCCGTCGCCGAGCACGTCTTCGCGACCTACGTGGCGGGCAAGGCCCGCGCCGACGAGCAGGGCGACCCGGTGGCCGACCTTCGCGCCGGATGGGACATGCACATCGACTTCGCACTGACCAATCCGGCGGTCTTCTCGATGCTCACCGACCCCCACCGCGGGACCGCCTCACCCGCCGCGGCCGCCGGGCTGCAGGTGTTGCGCGCCCGGGTGCATCGCGTCGCTGTGGCCGGCCGGCTCCGGGTAGGCGAACGCCGCGCCGTCGAACTCGTCCACGCCGCCGGGACCGGGGCCGCCCTGGCCCTGTTGTCCGTCCCGCCACAAGACCGTGACCTCGGGCTTGCCGAAGCGATGTACGAGGCGGTGACCCACGCGATCCTGACCGACGTCCCACCACTTTCCGCCGGCGACGCCACCGCGGCCGCACTACGAGCCGCCGCACCGGAATTGCCGATGCTCACCGACGCCGAACGCGCCCTGCTGTCGGAATGGCTGGGACGAACCTACGACAACCCCACCGGCGACACTCCCCGTCCTCGCTGACATCGGCCCGACAGACCGGGATGCGCGCACCAACTAGGCTGCGTTGCGTGGCGGTACTGGACGGCGCGCGGCGCAGGACACTGGCGGTCGGGCGCCGGGCACTCGGACTCGACGTGCCCGCGGCCGATCACACCATCGCGGTGCTGCACAGCGACGAGTCGGAGGTGCCCGGTCTCGACCGCAAGGAGCTGGCGCAGCTCGACCGGATCCGCCTGATGGGCGCGACGGGCACGGTGCTGATGGCGATCAGCGCGCTCGGCATCGGCGCGCAGCCGGTGCACCAGAACCCGACCTCCGGCGTCCGCGTGCTGGGCATCTTCGCCCGCGCCCACACCGGCTCACTGGCCATGTGCATGACCGGCACCGTCGTGGTCGTGCTGGCCTGGCTGCTGCTCGGCCGATTCGCGATCGGCGGCATCGGCGGCTCCCCGATCCACCGGCTGACCCGCTCGCAGCTGGACCGCACGCTGTTGCTGTGGCTGATCCCGCTCAGCGTCGCTCCCCCGCTGTTCAGCAACGACGTCTACTCCTATCTGGCACAGAGCGAGATCGCCGCGCGCGGCATCGACCCGTATCAGGAAGGCCCGGTCGCGGGACTCGGGATCGACAACGTCCTCACCAACAACGTGCCGACCATCTGGCGCGACACCCCCGCGCCCTACGGTCCGCTGTTCCTCTGGATCGGCCGTGGCATCGCCGAACTCACCGGTGACAACATCATCGCGGGCGTGTGGGTGCACCGGATCCTCGCGCTCGGCGGCGTCGCGCTGATCGTCTGGGCGCTGCCCCGGCTCTCGGTGCGCTGCGGCGTCGCGCCGGTGAGCGCGCTGTGGCTCGGCGCGGCCAACCCGCTGGTGCTGTTCCATCTGGTCGGCGGCGTGCACAACGACGCGCTGATGCTCGGCCTGATGCTGGCGGGCTTGGAGTTCTGCCTGCGCGCCATCGAGGACACCCACCCGTTCGACGGCCGGGCCTACGCGTGGCTGATCAGCGGGGCGATCATCATCACGCTGTCGTCATCGATCAAGTTCACCTCGATCATCGTGCTCGGGTTCGTCGGGATGGCGCTGGCGCGGCGCTGGGGCGCCTCGCTGCGCACGGTCGCCATCGCCGCGGCCATGCTCGGCGCGATCGCCATCGGCACAACGCTTTTCATCAGTTCGGTCAGCGGGCTCGGATTCGGCTGGATCTATACGCTGAACACCGCGAGCGTGGTGCGCAGCTGGATGTCGCTGCCTACCGTGCTGGGCATCATCACCGGGTTCGGCGGTGTGCTGCTCGGACTCGGCGATCACACCACCGCGCTGCTGAGCATCACCCGCCCGATCGCGGCGGTGGTCGCGGGCTTCTTCACCGTCCGGATGCTGGTCGCCACCGGCACCGGGCGGCTGCATCCGGTCGGCGCGCTGGGCGTGGCGCTCGGTGCGATCGTGCTGCTGTTCCCGGTGGTGCAACCCTGGTACCTGCTGTGGGCGATCGTGCCGATGGCGGCTTGGGCGACCCGGCCGGTGTTCCGGGTTCCGGCGGTGGCGTTCTCGGCGATCGTGAGCGTCATCCTGATGCCGCGCGGCGCCGATCTGGAGGTGTTCCAGATCGTGGGCGCCGCGATCGCCACCGTGATCGTCGGGGTGCTGTTCATCGTGATCACGCGCAACTCGCTGCCCTGGCGTGGGCAGACGGGGGTGTCGGCTCCGTCACAGGTGCCCACCTCCTACGGTGTGACATCGTGACCGAGCGTGGCGAGGGAGCCATCTACACAGCATCACCGGGTGCGCCGAAACCGAGCGCCCGCGAGGCTGAGTCGTGACCACGACTTCCGGACCGGCCGTCAGCGTCGACGCCGTCGTCAAGCGGTACGGCGAGACCACGGCCGTGGACGGACTGACGTTCGAGGTCGAACCGGCACGGGTGCTCGCGCTGCTCGGCCCGAACGGCGCGGGCAAGACCACGACGGTGGAGATGTGCGAGGGATTCGCCACGCCGGACGCGGGCACGGTGCGCGTGCTCGGCCTGGATCCCGTCGCCGATTCCGAACGGCTACGCCCCCGCATCGGCGTCATGCTGCAAGGCGGCGGCGCGTATCCCGGTGCGCGAGCGGGGGAAATGCTCGATTTGGTGGCCGCCTACTCCGCGGATCCGCTCGACCCGGATTGGCTGCTGCGCACGCTCGGCCTCCAGGACAACCGCCGCACCCCCTACCGCCGCCTCTCCGGCGGCCAGCAGCAGCGGCTCGCCCTCGCCTGCGCGCTGGTGGGCAAACCGGAGATCGTGTTCCTGGACGAACCGACCGCGGGCCTGGACGCCCAGGCCCGGCTGATCGTCTGGGAGCTGATCGACGCCCTGCGCCGCGACGGGGTGACCGTCGTGCTGACCACGCACATGATGGACGAGGCCGAGCAACTCGCCGACCAGCTGGTGATCATCGACCACGGCCGCATCGTCGCCTCCGGCACCCCCGCCGAGGTCACCGCGCACGGGGCGGCGGGGCAGCTGCGGTTCAGCGCGCCGCCCAAACTGGACCTGGAACTGCTGGCGAACGCCCTGCCCGAAGGGTTCGCGCCCCGGGAGACCACCCCCGGCACCTATCTGGTGGAGGGCGAGATCAATCCGCAGGTGCTCGCGACCGTCACCGCGTGGTGCGCGCGAATGAACGTGCTGGCCACCGACATCCGGATCGATCAGCGCCGCCTCGAAGACGTCTTCCTCGAATTGACCGGACGGGACCTGCGCGGATGAGCGAGCATGACGCGACCGCCAACCGATTCACGCCGGGCACCTTCGCCCCCGGCCCGCGCCCGAGCAGCCGCGCCGCGATGCTGTTCGCGCAGACCAGGCTCGAGCTGATCCTGTTGCTGCGCAACGGCGAACAACTTCTACTGACCATGTTCATTCCGATCACCCTGCTGGTCGGCCTGAGCCTGCTGCCGTTCGGCGATCTCGGCGCGCACCGGGTGGACAAGATCG
The DNA here is from genome assembly GCF_001612985.1 of Nocardia gamkensis NBRC 108242. Taxonomy (GTDB): domain Bacteria; phylum Actinomycetota; class Actinomycetes; order Mycobacteriales; family Mycobacteriaceae; genus Nocardia; species Nocardia gamkensis. Next base: position 65,624 of record NZ_BDBM01000035.1, read on the forward strand.
TGCCCGCGGTGATGATGGTGGCCGTCATGTCCACCGCGTTCACCGGTCAGGCCATCGCGGTCGGCTTCGACCGCCGCTACGGCGCGCTCAAGCGGCTCGGGGCGACGGCGCTGCCGCGCTGGGGCGTCATCGCGGGCAAGAGCGCGGCGGTGCTCATCGTGGTCGTGCTGCAAGCCGTCCTGCTCGGCCTCATCGGCTTCGCACTGGGCTGGCGACCGCAACCCGTCGGGCTGCTGCTGGGCGCGGCGGTGATCGCGCTCGGCACCGCGACCTTCGCGGCGATGGGCCTGCTGCTGGGCGGAACCCTGAAAGCCGAGGTCGTGCTCGCGCTGGCCAACATCCTGTGGTTCGTCATGCTCGGCGTCGCCAGCATCGTGTTCGCCGCCGACGACCTGCCCGCCGTGGTGAGCGTGCTCGCCCGGCTGGTGCCGTCCGGCGCGCTGGCCGAAGCGCTGGAAACCGCGATGGACACCGGTGTCGACTGGTTCGGGATCGCCGTTCTCGCGGTATGGGGCGTGGTGTCGGGCGTCGCGGCCACCCGCCTGTTCCGCTTCCACTGAGTCTCAACGACGAAATGTAGTAGACCGGGTGAAGCCGCCGGATCCGGCCCGGCTACCATTTTCGACGTGCTGTATCGCGCGTTCTTGCGACTCGTCGACAAGCTGCCACTGCCCTCGCTGCGAGCGCAGCGCCTGATCGCGCTCGCGGTCGTCCTCTCGCAAGCGGGCATCTCGGTGACCGGCGCCGTCGTACGGGTCACCGCGTCCGGTCTGGGCTGCCCGACCTGGCCGCAGTGCTTCCCCGGCAGCTTCACCCCGGTCGCGGTGTCGGAGGTTCCCGCGATCCATCAGGCGGTCGAGTTCTCCAATCGGCTGCTCACCTTCCTGGTCACCCTGTGCGCCGCCGCGATCGTGCTGGCCGTGACCAGGGCGCGCCGCCGCCGCGAGGTGCTGGTGTACGCGTGGCTGATGCCCGGCGGCACCGTCGTGCAGGCGATCATCGGCGGCATCACCGTGCGCACCGGATTGCTGTGGTGGACCGTGGCGACCCACCTGCTCGCGTCCATGGTGATGGTGTGGCTCGCGATGGTGCTGTACGCGAAGATCGGCGAGCCCGACGACGGCATCGAGGCCGTGCGCGCGCCCGCGCCGCTGCGCTGGCTCACCGCGCTCGCCGGGGTAGCGCTCAGCGCAGTCCTGGTGGCGGGCACCCTGGTGACCGCGGCGGGTCCGCACGCGGGCGACAAGAGCATCGAGCGTCAGGTGGAGCGGTTGCAGGTCGAGATCGTCACCCTGGTGCATCTGCACTCGCAGCTGCTCGTCGGGTATCTCGCGCTGCTGGTCGGCCTGACGTTCGGCCTGTTCGCGGTCGGCATCGCACCCGCCGTGCGCACCCGGCTGTTCGTGCTGCTCGCCGTGGTGTGCTCGCAGGCGCTGGTCGGCGTCGTGCAGTACTTCACCGATGTCCCCGCGGCGCTGGTCGTCGTGCACGTGGGCGGGGCCGCGGCGTGCACGGCCGCCACCGCCGCACTGTGGGCTTCGCTGCGCACGCGCGAGCGGGTCACCGCCCCGAAGCCGGACCCGGCGACCCAGGCCGCCTGAGCGAGCCCGCGCTTGCGGCGGTCGTCCAGACCGCCGCTGGTGAACGAGCCGCTCGGGAGGCGGTGAGCGGTTCGGACCGCGATCACGACACCGGCTTCGGCATCCACGTCATGCCCGGCGCGACCCCGCACATCCCCACAGGTGTCCGAAGCCCACGATTTCGCGACGCCGGGCGGTGATCCACGCTCGGCGGTAGCGTGATCGGTCGTGTCCACGCCTGAGCCGCGATCCGATGCGCCGCAGCCCTTTCCCGATATCGAGCCCTATGCCCACGGGCTGCTCGACGTCGGAAACGGCCAGCGGATCTACTGGGAGACCAGCGGTAACCCGAACGGCAAACCCGCGCTGGTGGTGCACGGCGGGCCGGGCGGCGGTGGACGGCGCGCAGCGCGGAAGAGCTTCGACCCGGCGGCCTACCGGATCGTCCTGTTCGATCAACGCGGCTGCGGGGAGAGTCTGCCGCACGCCTCCGACCCCGCGGTCGACCTCGCGCACAACACCACGCATCACCTGATCGCGGACGTGGAACGGCTGCGCGAACACCTCGGGATCGACCGGTGGCTGCTCTACGGCGGGTCCTGGGGAGCGACGCTGATCCTCGCCTACGCGCAGCGCTTTCCCGAGCGAGTCGGCGAGATCGTGCTGGCCGGTGTCACCATGACCCGCCAAGAGGAGATCGACTGGCTCTACCGCGACGTCGCGCGGCTGCTGCCCGAGCAGTGGGAGACCTTCCGCACCGGCGTCCCGCTCGCCGACCGCTACGGCGATCTCGTCGAGGCCTACCGGCGGCTGGTGGAAAGTCCCGACGCCGCCACCCGCGAGTCGGCGGCGCGGCGGTGGTGCGCATGGGAGGACGCGGTGATCGCGCACGAAAACCTCGGCAGCCCCGGGCAGTACAGCGCGAAACCGGATGCCGCGCGCATGGCGTTCGTCCGGATCTGCACGCATTACTTCGCGAACGCGGCCTGGCTGGAGGACGGGCAGTTGCTGCGCGACGTGCACCGGCTGACGGGCATTCCCGGCGTGCTGATTCACGGCCGACTCGACCTGAGTGCCCCGCTGTACACCGCCTGGCAGCTGGCCCAGGCGTGGCCCGAAGCGGAATTGCGGGTCATCGATGATTCCGGGCACACCGGCAGCCCGGCCATGGGTGCGGCCGTCCGGCGCGCGATCGCCCGGTTCGCGCGGTAGCCCCTGCGGGCTCGGGTGAGCAAGACGACGAGGTCCGTACCTTCGGCGAAGGTCTTAGGTCCTCCCCATCGGGGGCCACCGCCCCCGGCGCGGACGGTCGGCAGGCTGGGAATGTAAGAGTCGAACCCGCCGGAACCGTGATCGGAGCACAGATGCGCACACCAGTCGACCGACACTCGATCGTCGTCGGAATCGATGGCAGCCCCGCCGCCGTAGGCGCAGCGCGCTGGGCGGGAGCCATCGCGAATCGGCAGCATGCCCCGCTGGTACTGCTCGGTGTCGTTCCCGCGCTCGACTTCCCCCTGACCACCTCGGTCTTGGCCGAGGTCGACCTGCTTCCCGAGCTGCGAGCGGCGGCGAAGAACAAGGTCCGAGAGGCATTCGAGGCCGTACGCGCCGAGCAGCCGGAGCTGGAGATCCGCCAGATCGTCGAAGAAGGCACGCCCGCACGCGAGCTGATCGAGCACAGCGCGGGCGCACGCATGGTCGTCGTCGCGGCGAAAGCGCAAGACCGGCTCTCCACGCTGCTGCTCGGATCCACCGCGCTCACGGTCGCCAACAAGGCGAACTGCCCGGTGACGGTGTGGCGCGGCCGGCTCGATCAGCCGCTACCGGACGAGCGACCGGTTCTCGTCGGCGTCGACGGGAGCCCCGGTGGCGCCGCCGCGATCGGCGAGGCATATGAGCTGGCCTCCGCACTGGGCGTCGAAGTGGTCGCCTTACACGCGTGGAACGACCCGGACCTGCTGCAATGGACTCCGGTGCCCGACACGTGGATCGCGCTGGCCCAGCAAGAGAAGGAACTATTGTCCGAGCGTTTGGCCGGATGGAGCGACAAATTCCCCGACGTCGCGATCACCCAAGTGGTCGAGAAGGCCACGCCCGCACAAGCCCTGCTCGAGCACGCCGAGAAAGCGCAGCTGGTGCTGACCGGCAGCCGCGGGCACAACCGTCTCACCGGACTCCTGCTCGGATCGACGAGTCAGAATCTGCTGCACAACGCGGCGAGCCCGGTGGTGATCTGCCGTGAGCGGTAGGACAGTGCGCAGCGCACGGTCGCCTGTCCGCCCGGTTGCCTTCCGACTCCCCCACCGACTTGGCGCCCCTCGGACCGGTCGCGGAGGTCTCGGGCTTGGCAATGGTGGTCGCCGCGCTCGCCGCCATGACGAGGATTCCGGCCTGGACAGCGGACTACGGCGTCTTGGTGGTCGCGGCCGCGATCCTCTATCTCGCCATAGCAGCCGGGCTGGTGCACTGGGGTGTCGAACATCAGGGCGAGTGTTCCCGCGACACCTGAGCGCGCCTCGTGCGCGACCGTGCTGGGCGTGTGCGTGGGTCAGCGCACGCCCGCCGCCGGTCCCCGGACCACCCGCTGCAACGCGCGCAGGTCCGCGTCGAGCGTTCGGTACAGCCAGTACACGGCGACGAAGGCGAGTCCGCCGACCGCGCACAAGCCCAGGACCGAATCGCGCACCAGTGGAAGTTCCTCGGGTTCGAGCAGGCTGAATCCGGCCAGCACCCCGACCAGCGGCACGGAGGCCGTGACCGCGAGATACACCGTGGTTCTCCGCCGCAGCGTGCGAATATCACCGGAGTCGAGTGCGGTCGCGCGGCTATAGCGCAGATAGACCGGATAGACGCAGCGGACGATGTAGAACGTCGACAGGAAGAAGGTGTAGGCGACGGAGATGATGCCCGCCATGAAAACGGTCATCGCCGCGTGGATCACCAGCCGCGCGGGAAGATCGGTGAGCCACAGGCACAGGAAGACCCCCGTCACGGTCGCCGAAACCCCGGTCTGGAAGGTGTTCAGCGCGCACATGTCACCCCAGAACAGCGTTCGCGACCGCACTCGCGCGAGCAGCGCGTCGTCATAGCGTCTGCCACTGCGCAAGCCGCGGGGAACCGCGATCAGATCACGCGACATATACGCGTAGATGACGATCGACAGCGTCCCCGCGATGAGAACGAAAACGTAGACGCCCATGTTGAGTTGGGCATTGGTGGCATCGGACAGGCGCTCCCTGATCAGTTCTTGAACGTGCACCGCCATGTAGACCGTGGCCAGTCCGACGCCGACCAGCGAGGACAGCCACAAGATGGGGGTGGGTCTGCGGGAAAGTCGTGCGCGCCAGCTGTCCGGGGGCGGATAGACCAGATCGCGTGCCCTCTGCTCCAAGCACAAGTCGAGCTGCTGAGCCAGTTCCGAACCGGACGAGTAGCGGTCCGCGCGGTCGGGCGACAGACAGGTCAGCAGTACCCGGCGCAGCGCCATGGGGCAATCCGGCGGCAGCTCCGACAAGAACGCAGGCTCGACGGGGCTGCGCCGCAGTTCGATCATGCGGGCCAGCGACGTCTGCGAATCACCCGCGGACGTTTCGTCCGCGAAGGGGCGCCGCCCGGTGAGCAACTCCCACAGCATGACGGCCAGCGCGAAGATGTCACTGCGCGTGTCCAGTTCCCCCGCGGTCGCCGGGAGACCCGGATGACAGGCTTCGAGCTGTTCGGGCGACATGTACGCCAGCGATCCGCCGAAGTACGCCAGCGGACTGGTGCCCTTGACGCGTTTGCTGAAGCTGACGTTGAAGTCGGCCAGCTTCGGGCTTCCCTCGGCGCTCAGCAGCACATTCGCGGGTTTGATGTCGCGATGCAGCACCCCTCGTTGGGACGCGTGCTGTAGGGCGTCCGCGAGTCGGCGGCCCAGCCAGGCGACGGTCTCCGGCCAGGTCAGTGCGGCGATCCGCGCCCGAACGGCGGATTCGGTGGGCCGGACCTCGCCCTTGTCGGCGAGCACCTCGTCGATGGCGTCTAGCAGTAATTGCCCACCACGCTGCTGCGGTGGCGTCGCGCGCGCCAGGCGCAGCACGTCGAGCAGCGTCCCTCCGGGGAGGTACTGCATGTAGAGCAGCTTCAGCTCGTCGTCGGCGATGAGCCGCTGATCGAAGATGCGCACGATGTATTCGTGGTCCAGCTGGGCGAGGGTTTGCGGCTCGTTGCCGTGGTTGTGCGAGATCTTGACCGCGACCAGTCGCTGCATCGATTGCTGGCGAGCGAGATACACCTGGGCGAACGCGCCCACCCCGATCCGCATGAGGAGGTCGAAATCGTCGACCTGGTCGCCGACGTCGATGGCGTCGAGCGCGACCTGGGCACTCGGGCGAGCGATCATCGTGCTGCGGTAGTCGCTGGTGAGCCCGTCGAGTTCCGCGGCGGCCGCGGTGGCGGTGGCGGTCAGGTCGGTGGTGTCGCCGCTCTGCTCGCCGCGGCGCATGGCGTGGTATTCCTCGTAGACCAGATCGGCCGGGAAAGGACCATTGCGCAGTTCGGGGAACTCCGCGCGGTAGTCGATGAGCCGCTTGGGAAAGTGGTAGCGCAGCCAGCGGTACTCGAGGTCGACCTTGATCAGTTCGATCAAGATCGTGTGCCGCTCGGCTTGCTCGGCGGGTAGGTAAGCGGACAGGTCGGGCGGGGAGCCGGCCGCCCAGGCCTCCGAGAACTGCGCCACGACGGCTGCGAGCGCCGCGCGGGTTCGTTCGGCTGAATCGACCAGGTCGATCGGCTCACGCATCGGTAGCTCGGAATCAGCCAGGATCGTTCATACGGCGGCTACGCACGGTGCGTCCTGCCTCGTTGGTCTCCCACAGCAGCTCCTCGAGTTGAAGGGCCCTGTTAAAGGGTATCGCCGAGCCAGGGGTGGGCGCTGCGTCTGCGCGAGATGCGGCAAACAAGTCATTTTGCCGACGATTCGCCGGGCCCGCTCGCTTCAGATATCCCGCCCACCGCCACAGTGTCCCGATGAGGGCACGGGACGGTTCCGGAAGTCGGCAGCCCCGCGACTTCGGCGCTGTCCATCGCGCTCCCCGGACGGCGAACGGATTCAGCCGACGGAGGCGTTCGGCCCGATCCATTGCTCGAACAACCGGTCCACCGCGCCGGTCGCGAGCCGGGTCGCCAGGTAGGCGTCCACCAGCGCCGCGAGGACCGGATCGTTCTGACGCACCAGCAGCACCTTCCCGAACGAGTCGAACGGCGTTTCGGGATGCAGCACTTGCAGGTCCGGGTGCTGACGCACGCGGTAGCGGCCCTCGACCGAATCGGTGACGAACACGTCGGCACGGCCCTGTTCGACTTCGCCGAAGATCGTCAGATTGTCCGGCCACAAGGTGAGTTGCGCCTCGGGGAAGTTCTTGCGCGCGAATTCCTCGTTCGTCCCACCGCGATTGGCGATCACGCGCACACCGGGACGGTTGATCTCCGCGATGGTCGAGTAGGCCGCGCCGTTCGCTCGATGGGTGATCGGGGCCTTGCCGTCGGTCCCGTAGGTGATCGAGAAGTCGGCGAACGCCCGGCGCGACGGCAGGTCGGAGATGCCCCCGACCGCGAGATCGCAGTTCCGTTCGGCGAAGTCCGTCTTCAGGGTCGCCCAGGTCACGGGCACGAACTCGAGCGGGCGGCCGAGCAGTGCGGCGAACCCCCGCGCGAGGTCGACGTCGACACCCCGGTAGCCGCCCGCGTCATCTCTGATCGAGTAGGGCGGATAGTCGCCGGGCGTGCAGGCGCGCAGCACGTTCGAAGTCTCCGACGGCTGCGCGGCCGCCGGGATCGCCGGGATCGCCGCTGCGACAAGAGCTGTCCACCCCGCGACGAGCACCGCCCCGATGCGGCCGGGCAGCGTCACTCGGCTACGCACCGATCACTTCTCGTTGCGCGCCTTGGGAAAGCGAGACTGCTTGGCGACCCAGCCCGCCATCTTGGCCCAGTGGCCCTTGCGGGGGGTGACGATCGAGCTGAGTTCCCGGTCCCATTCGTCCGCCTCGGTGAGGCCGTCGATGGTCTCGATCACTGCCTTGGCGGTTTCCCCATCCGCAACGACCCGGTCGCCGAGGACGCCGTCGGCGCCGACCAAGGTGACGCGCACGCCCGCGCGACCGATGGGCTGGAGCACGGCCGTGGCCGATCCGCCGTGGTCGGCGACGAACCCTTTGACGGACTCCACGAGGGCGCCCGGCAGCTTCGCCGGCGCCGTGACGGTTTCAGTACTCATGGCAGGCAGTTTACCGACCGGTAGGCCCCACGCCCGCCGCGCGGGTGTAGAACTAAAACACATGCGCGCCATTCAGGTTTCCGAACACGGTGGTCCCGAGGTCCTGAAGTACGTCGAGGTGCCCGATCCGCGGATCGGACCGGACCAGCTGCTGGTCGAGACGCGGGCGATCGGTGTCAACTTCATCGACACCTACATTCGCACCGGACGCTACCCCCAGGACGTTCCGTACATCCCGGGCGCGGAGGGCACCGGCGTGGTCGTGGAGGTCGGCTCGGACGTCACCGAGTTCGCGGTCGGCGACCGGGTGGCGTGGTCGGCCGCGCCGGGCAGCTACGCGCCCCAAGTTGCGGTGCCCGCGGCGGTCGCCATCCCGGTGCCGGACGGCGTGGACCCGCCGGTGGCCGCGTCGGCGCTGTTGCAGGGCATGACCGCGCACTATCTCATCGAGTCGATCTACCGGCCCGAGCCCGGCGAGACGGTGCTGGTGCACGCGGGTGCGGGCGGCGTCGGCCTGATCCTCACGCAACTGCTCACGGCACGCGGTGTGCGGGTGATCACGACGGTGTCCACCGACGAGAAGGAGACGCTCTCGCGCGCGGCGGGTGCCGCGGAGGTGCTGCGCTACGGTGACGACCTCGCCGAGCGGGTGCGCGCGCTCACCGACGGCGTGGGCGTGGCGGCGGCCTACGACGGCGTCGGCGCGGCCACCTTCGAGGCGAGCCTCGCCGCGTTGCGCGTGCGCGGCACGCTCGCCCTGTTCGGCGGCGCGAGCGGCCCGGTGCCGCCGTTCGACCTGCAACGGCTCAGCACGGCCGGTTCGCTGTTCGTCACCCGGCCCACGCTGGCGCATTACACCCGCGACCGCGCCGAGCTCACCTGGCGCGCGGGTGACATCCTCGACGCCATCGCCGAGGGCACGCTGAACATCCGGATCGGCGCCACCTACCCGCTCGCCGACGCCGAACGAGCACACCGCGACCTGGAAGGCCGCAAGACCACCGGTTCCATCGTCCTGCTGCCGTGAGCCGCCGACGGTGGGCGACCCGACGAGTCGCTCACCGTCGCATCAGTAGTCGCGGCCGGTGAGACCGCGATAGATGAAGCGGGTCAGGCCTTCCACGGCCTGCTCGTCGGTCAGTTCGACGTTTCCTTCCTCGACCGCCGCCAGCAGGCTCTGGGTGAGCAGGAACATCATCGCCAGGCTGGCATCGGCGGTGCTCGGCAGCCGCAATCCCCGGTCGGCGAAGCCCGCCACGTGATCGGCGATGTCCGCGCGCTGCTGGATGCCGAAGCGCGCGACCATCCGCGCGAATTCCTCGTTGACCAGGGCGGCCTGATTCACCGCGCGCAGCACGGGCGCGTGCTCCCGCGCGAAGGTCCAGTACCCGGCGACGTGATAGCGCACCGACTCCGGATCGCTGAAATCCGGGTTGTGATCCGGCCCCTCCGCGCGCTCGTCCCCCGCCGCGGCCAAGTCGTTCAGCAGGGCCTGAAGCAGTTCTTCCTTGCTCGCGAAGTGGTTGTAGAACGACCCGGCCGCCCGGCCCGCGGTGGCCGTGATGTCGGTGATCTTGGTGTTCAGGTAGCCGCGCTCGGCGAACAAGCGCAACGCCGCGGCCTTCAACGCCTGCTCGGTCTCGGCCGACTTCTCCTTGCGGCTCAGCGACACCCACCTCACCTCCTTGACAAGGCAACGTACCAAGAGTGAGACTGAATTCGTATTCACTGAATTATCATTCACCAGGAGAAGCTCATGGCACAGCTCGTTCTCGTCGCCGGCGCAGGCCCCACCGGTCTCACCCTCGCCCTCGATCTCGCTCGCCGCGACATCCCGGTTCGCATCATCGACAAGGCGGCCACGTTCTTCGCGGGCTCCCGCGGCGACGGCATCCAGCCCCGCACACTGGAAGTCTTCGACGACCTGGGGGTACTGGACGCGGTGCACACGGCCGGGATGCCGACACCGGTGATGCGGGTGCACCTCGGCGGCGAGTTCGTCACCGAGCGCAGGATGAGCGAGCCGGTCGAGCCCACCCCGGCTGTCCCCTACCCCAACCCGTGGGTGCTCGGCCAATCGCAGACCGAGGCGATCCTGCGCGCTCGCCTCGCCGAATTCGGCGTGCGCGTGGAGCTGGGTACCGCACTGGCCGCCTTCGACCAGGACGACAGCGGCGTCACGGCGACGCTGGAACGCGACGGCGTGCGTGAGACTCTGCGCGCCGCGTACCTGGTGGGCGCCGACGGCGGCAAGAGCACCGTCCGCAAGGCGCTGGGCATCGCGTTCGAGGGCGAGACCGACGAGTCGCTGCGGATGCTGCTCGGCGACGTGCGCGCCGACGCGCTCGACCACGAATTCGGCTACTGGTTCGCCGCCGCCGACCAGCCGATGCAGGGCATCGCGCTGTCCCCGCTGCCCGGTGGGCGGCACTTCCAGTTCGCGGCGCCGCTCACCGCGGACGAGCAGCCGAGCCTGGAACTGCTGCAACGGTACGCCGACCGCTACTGCGGGCGCGACGACGTCACGCTGACCGACCTGACCTGGGCGACGGTCTGGCGGCCCAATATCCGTCTCGCGCAACGATTCCGGGACGGCCGGGTCTTCCTCGCCGGGGACGCCGCGCACGCGCATCCGCCCACCGGCGGCCAGGGATTGAACACCGGCATCCAGGACGCCTACAACCTCGGGTGGAAGCTGGCCGCCGCCCTGGCCGGTGACGACACCCTCCTGGACAGCTACGAGACCGAGCGCAGGACGGTCGCCGCCAGGGTGCTCGGGCTGAGTTCCGAACTGCTGGACAAGCTGATCGACGGCGACGAGGACGCGATGCGGCGGGGACCGGAGACCCAGCAGCTGGACATCAGCTACCGCGACCCGGCCGTGCGCGACCAGCCGGCGACCGGCGACCGGGCGCCGGACGCGCCGGTGAAGGACGACGCGGGGCGGCCGGTCCGGTTGTTCGACCTGTTCCGCGGGCCCCACGCGACTGTGCTGTCCTTCGGCACGCCGCCTGCGGCCGGACCGGACGCGTATGCGGTTGTTCGCCCGGGGACACCGGTGGCCGGGCCGCATGTGGTGGACGTCGACGGGCACGCTTTCACGGCCTATGCCGCGGTCGAGGGCACCCGGGTGCTCGTCCGCCCGGACGGCTACATCGGCGCGATCAGCTGAAGAAGCTGCCGATGGTGTCCCAGCCGAGCACCGAGTCCACCGCGAGGCCGCAGAACACCACGGCCAGGTAATTGTTCGACTGGAGGAACAGCCGCAGCGGCTTCACCGATTCGCCGCGCCGCACGCCCGCGTACAGCTGGTGCGCCATGAGCAGGAACCACGCTCCGGCCACCAGAGCCACGGCCGTGTAGATCACGCCGGTGGCGGGCGCCAGGGCGAGAGTGGTGAGCACGGTCAGCCAGGTGTAGACGACGATCTGCTTGGTGACCGTCCGCTCGGTGGCGACCACCGGCAGCATGGGCACGCCCGCCGCGCGGTAGTCCTCCTTGTAGCGCATGGCCAGCGCCCAGGTGTGCGGCGGCGTCCAGAAGAAGATGACGCCGAACAGCGCGAGGGCGGGCCAGCCGATGCCTCCGGTCACCGCCGACCAGCCCACGAGCGCGGGCATGCAGCCCGCCGCGCCGCCCCATACCACGTTCTGCGAGGTGCGGCGCTTGAGGCCCAGCGTGTAGACGAAGACGTAGAACAGGATCGTCGCGACGACGAGCAGGCCGCTGAGCAGGTTGGCCTGCCACCACAGCCAGGCGAAGGAGCCGAGGCCGAGCACGACGCCGAAGACGAAGGCGTTGCGGGTGGGCACCGCCTCCCGGGCCAGCGGCCGCTTGGCGGTGCGCTTCATGACCTTGTCGATGTCGGCGTCGGCGACACAGTTGAGCGTGTTCGCGCTCGCCGCGCCCATCCAGCCGCCGAACAGGGTCGCGAGGATCAGGCGGATGTCGACGGTGCCGCGATCGGCGAGCAGCATGGTCGGGATCGTGGCGACCAGCAGCAGCTCGATCACCCTCGGCTTGGTCAGCGCGATGTAGGCCAGCGCCCGTCGCATCAGCCGGGACGGTAGGCCGGGACCCGTGAACCGGTCGGCCAGCGCCGTCGCGGAGGAGCCGTGCGCATCATCGCCACCCGGCCGTTGCCCAATCCGCACTGTCTCTCCTCGCACGCTGTGCATCGCATCCGGCATGGACCAGCAGTGCGCTGGTTCCGGTGGTACGGACGAGCCCGCGCCGGACTTCCGTCCGCCCCGGCGCCCCTGCCGACCGGTGCGGCGCGACTACTACTACAAAGGATGGTAGACCCCCGCCGCCCCCGCCCCTTTCCTCGCCCCCGCGCAACGGCACCGGTATGTGACGCGCCCTACCGCCGGTCCCGCACCGCGCGGTGGGTCTTCGCCAGGGGCGGCGACCCGCCGGTAGGACTCTTGTCCGAGGCTCCGACCGCACGGTCCTCGCGTCAGGTCCGCGTCGTTCGTGGTGCGGCCCGTATACCGAGCGAACACACAGCGCGACACAGGCCGCGAAACCAAGACAGGGTTAATGGTGTGCCGGTCACCGGGCACATCTAGGGTAGTTGGGTATACCCGGTGAGCACGCCGTAGCTGCCGCGCGATCATCGCCGTCAGAACCCACCCGCCGTCGACGAACCAATGTCAGGAGAACCTCGGTCGTGTCGATCACAGACGACATCCGCGCCCTCACTCAGCCGAACCACCCGGACGACTGGACGGATCTGGACACCAAGGCTGTCGACACCATCCGGGTCCTGGCCGCCGAGGCGGTGCAGAACGCCGGAAACGGCCATCCCGGTACCGCGATGAGCCTGGCGCCGCTGGCGTACACGCTCTACCAGCGCACCATGCGCATCGACCCGAGCGACCCGAGCTGGGTCGGCCGGGACCGGTTCGTGCTGTCCTGCGGTCATTCCAGCCTCACCCAGTACATCCAGCTCTACCTGGCGGGTTACGGCCTGGAACTGGACGACCTGAAGAACTTGCGCAAGTGGGGCTCGCTCACCCCGGGCCACCCCGAGTTCCGGCACACCGACGGCGTCGAGATCACCACCGGCCCGCTCGGCCAGGGCTTGGCCTCGGCGGTCGGCATGGCGATGGCGGCGCGGCGCGAGCGCGGCCTGTTCGACCCGGACGCCGCGCCCGGCGCGAGCCCGTTCGATCACTTCGTCTACGTCATCGCCTCCGACGGTGACCTGGAGGAAGGCGTCACCTCCGAGGCGTCGTCGCTGGCGGGCACCCAGCAGCTGGGCAACCTGGTCGTGGTCTACGACGACAACAAGATCTCCATCGAGGACGACACCACCATCGCCTTCACCGAGGACGTCGCGAAGCGTTACGAGGCCTACGGCTGGCACGTGCAGGTGGTCGAGGGCGGCGAGGACGTCGTCGCGATCGAGGCCGCGCTGGAGGCCGCCAAGGCCGAGACCGGCAAGCCCTCGATCATCGTGCTGCGCACCATCATCGGCTACCCCGCCCCCAGCAAGATGAACACCGGTACCGCGCACGGCGCGGCGCTGGGCGCCGACGAGGTGGCCGCCACCAAGAAGATCCTCGGCTTCGACCCGGACAAGAGCTTCGACGTGGATCCCGCGGTCATCGAGCACACCCGCAAGGTCGTCGAACGCGGGCGCGCGGCGCATGCGGAGTGGCAGAAGTCCTTCGACGCGTGGGCCGCGGCCAACCCGGAGAACAAGGCGCTGTTCGACCGCCTGATCGAGCGGCGGCTGCCGGACAACTGGATCTCGAATCTGCCCAGCTACGAACCGGATCCGAAGGGCATGGCCACCCGCAAGGCGTCCGGCAAGGTGCTCGCCGCGCTGGCGCCGGTGCTGCCCGAGCTGTGGGGCGGCTCGGCCGACCTGGCCGAGTCCAACAACACCACCATGCCCGACCAGCCCAGCTTCGGGCCGGAGTCGATCTCCACCGGCATGTGGAAGGCCGACCCGTACGGCCGGACCCTGCACTTCGGCGTCCGCGAGCACGCGATGGGCGCGATCCTCAACGGCATCGCGCTGCACGGCCCGACCCGTCCGTACGGCGGCACCTTCCTGGTTTTCAGCGACTACATGCGTCCGGCCGTCCGCCTGGCGGCGGTGATGCGGGTGCCCGCGATCTATGTCTGGACCCACGACTCCATCGGCCTCGGCGAGGACGGCCCGACGCACCAGCCGATCGAGCATCTCGCAGCGCTGCGCGCCATCCCGGGCCTGAACGTGGTCCGTCCGGGCGACGCCAACGAGACCACCTACGCCTGGCGCACCATCCTCGAACGCGACAGCAGCGAGCACCGGTCGCACTTCTCGGTGTCCGAGCCGCCGCACCAGGACGGCCCGTCCGGGCTGGCGCTGACCCGCCAGGATCTGCCGATCCTGGAGGGCACCAGTTTCGAGGGTGTGTCGAAGGGCGGTTACGTGCTGGCCGAGGCGTCCACGGGCACACCGCAGGTGATCCTGATCGCCACCGGCTCGGAGCTGCAGCTCGCGGTCGCCGCCCGCACTACGCTGGAGGAGCAGGGCATCGCCACCCGCGTGGTGTCGATGCCGTGCGTGGAGTGGTTCGACGCGCAGGACAAGGCTTACCGGGACGAGGTGCTCCCCCCCGCGGTCGCCGCTCGCGTCGTCGTCGAAGCCGGTATCGCGATGCCGTGGCACCGGTTCGCCGGTGACGCGGGCGAGATCGTGTCGATCGAGCACTTCGGCGCCTCCGCCGACTACAAGACCCTGTTCCGCGAATTCGGCTTCACTCCGGAAGCCGTCGTTGCCGCCGCGCAGCGCACGCTCGAGAACGTGAAGGGATAAGCGCTCATGGCTCAGAACGAGAATCTCGCCGCTTTGTCGGCGGCGGGAGTGTCCGTATGGCTCGATGATCTGTCCAGGGACCGCATCCGGTCCGGCAACCTGGCCGAGCTGATCGAGACCCGCTCGGTCGTCGGGGTCACCACCAACCCGACGATCTTCCAGGGTGCGCTCAGCCAGGGCCACGCCTACGACGGCCAGCTGAAAGAGCTTGCCGCGCAAGGCGCGGACGCCGACGCCGCGATCCGCACCATCACCACCGATGACGTCCGCGCGGCCTGCGACGTGTTCGCTCCGGTCTTCGAGGCCACCGGTGGCGTGGACGGCCGGGTCTCCATCGAGGTCGACCCGCGCCTGGCGTTCGACGCCGACCGGACCGTCGCGCAGGCGGTCGAACTGTGGAAGATCGTCGATCGGCCCAACCTGTTCATCAAGATCCCCGCCACCGAGGAGGGCCTGCCCGCCATCACCGCGGTGATCGCGGAGGGCATCAGCGTGAACGTCACGCTGATCTTCTCGGTCCAGCGCTACCGCGCGGTGATGGGCGCCTACCTCGAGGGTGTGAAGAAGGCCAAGGTCGCCGGCCACGATCCGGCCAAGATCCATTCCGTCGCCTCGTTCTTCGTCTCCCGCGTGGATACCGAGATCGACAAGCGGCTGGAGGCGCTCGGCACCGAGGAGGCGCTCGCGCTGCGCGGCAAGGCGGGAATCGCCAACGCCGTCCTGGCCTACGCCGAGTACCAGGACGTCTTCGACGGTGGCAAGCACACCTCCACGTTCCTGACCCTGGCCGCCGCGGGCGCGAATCGGCAGCGTCCCCTGTGGGCCTCGACCGGCGTGAAGAACCCGGACTACCCCGACACGATGTACGTCACCGAGCTGGTGGCCCCGAACACGGTGAACACGCTGCCGGAGAAGACGCTGCAGGCGGTCGCCGATCACGGCGCGATCAGCGGCGACACCGTGTCGGGCAAGGCGGAGGAGGCCAAGGAGGTCTTCGATCGGCTCGCAGCGGTCGGCGTCGATCTCGACGACGTGTTCGCGGTGCTCGAGCGCGAGGGCGTGGACAAGTTCGAGAAATCCTGGGAGGAGCTGCTTTCCGCCACCGCCGACGAGCTGAAGTCGGCGTCGACCGGGAACGGCTGATCGATGGCCGGGGCAGCGCCCACGGATCGGCCCGAGGCCGCCGAATGGCAGAACCCGCTGCGTGACAAACGGGACAAACGGCTGCCGCGCATCGCCGGACCGTGCAGCATGGTCATCTTCGGTGTCACGGGTGACCTGTCTCGGAAGAAGCTGATGCCGGCCATCTACGACCTGGCGAACCGGGGGCTGTTGCCTCCGGCCTTCGGCTTGGTCGGCTTCGCGCGCCGCGACTACGCCGACGAGGATTTCGCCCAGGTGGTTCTGGAGGCGGTGAAGGCGCACGCGCGCACACCCTTCCGCCAGGAGGTCTGGGATCAGCTCTCGGAGGGCATCCGGTTCGTCCAGGGCAGCTTCGACGACAACGCGGCGTTCGACCGGCTCGCCGACACCTTGACCACGCTGGACAAGGAGCGCGGCACCGGCGGCAATCACGCGTTCTACCTGTCCATTCCGCCGAACATGTTCCCGGTCGTGCTCGATCAGCTCTGCGCGCACGGCCTGGCGCAGACGACCGGGCCGGACGCGGCGCGCAAACCCTGGCGACGGGTGGTGATCGAGAAGCCGTTCGGGCACGACCTGCACAGCGCGCAGGAGCTCAACGCACTGGTCAACGGGGTTTTCCCCGAGGAGCGGGTGTTCCGCATCGACCATTACCTGGGCAAGGAGACGGTGCAGAACATCCTGGCACTGCGCTTCGCCAACCAGCTCTACGAGCCGATCTGGAACGCCAACTTCGTCGACCACGTGCAGATCACGATGGCCGAGGACATCGGCCTCGGCGGTCGCGCGGGCTACTACGACGGCATCGGCGCCGCGCGGGACGTGATCCAGAACCACCTGCTGCAATTGCTGGCGCTCACCGCCATGGAGGAGCCGATCAGCTTCGAGCCCAAGCAGTTGCAAGCCGAGAAGATCAAGGTGCTCTCCGCGACCAAGCTCGTCGAACCACTGGACGAGACCACCGCGCGCGGCCAGTACACCGAGGGGTGGCAGGGCAGCGAGCACGTGGTCGGCCTGGCGGAGGAGGAGGGCTTCGATCCGAATTCGAAGACCGAGACCTACGCCGCGATCAGGCTGCAGATCGACACCCGCCGCTGGGCGGGTGTCCCGTTCTTCCTGCGCACCGGAAAACGGCTCGGCCGCAGGGTCACCGAGATCGCGGTGATCTTCAAGCGGGCGCCGCACCTGCCGTTCGACCAGACCATGACCGAGGAACTCGGGCAGAACGCGCTGGTCATCCGGGTACAGCCGGACGAGGGCATCACCACCCGGTTCGGCTCGAAGGTGCCCGGCTCCAGCATGGAGGTGCGCGACGTCAACATGGACTTCACCTACGGCGAGGCGTTCACCGAATCCTCTCCCGAGGCCTACGAACGCCTGATCCTCGACGTGCTGCTCGGGGTGCCGTCACTGTTCCCGGTGAACGCGGAGGTCGAATTGTCCTGGCGGATCCTGGATCCGGTGCTCGAGCACTGGGCCGCCGAAGGCAGGCCGGAGCCGTACGAGGCGGGCACCTGGGGTCCGCCCTCGGCCGACGAGATGATCGCCCGCACGGGGCGGGAATGGCGGCGCCCGTGATCGTCGACATGCCCGAGACCAAGACCGGCGAGGTCACCAAGCGCATCGTGCAATTGCGCGAGAGCAACGGCGTGATCACCGTGGGCCGCGTGCTCACCCTGGTGGTGTGCACGCTCGACAGCTCCGAGGCTGAGGACGCGATCGACGCGGCGAACGAGGCCAGCCGTGAGCACCCCTGTCGTGTCGTGGTGCTGGCGCGCGGTGACCGGGAGGCCGCTACCCGGCTGGACGCGCAGATCCGGGTGGGCGGCGACGCCGGGGCGGCCGAGGTCATCGTGCTGCGGCTGCAAGGCGAACTGGTCAACCACGAGAGCAGCGTCGTCACACCGTTCCTGCTGCCGGACACGCCGGTGGTCGCCTGGTGGCCACGCGGAGCGCCGGAGTTCCCGTCCAAGGACTCGGTGGGGCGCCTGGCCGGCCGCCGCATCACCGACGCCACGTTCGCACCCGATCCGCAGGCGGCGATCAAGAAGCGGCTGCAGTCCTACGCCAGCGGCGATACCGACCTGGCCTGGAGCCGGATCACCTACTGGCGTGCCCTGCTGGCCGCGGCGATGGACGAGCCGCCGTTCGAAACGGTGGATTCGGTGACGGTGTCCGGGCTGCGCGACGAGCCCGCCCTGGACATCCTGGCCGGCTGGCTGGCCGCCCGGCTGGACTGCCCCGTGCGCCGCCGCACCGGCCCGCTGCAGGTGGAATTGCACCGCCCCACCGTCTCCATCGCGATCGAACGCCCGCAGACCGGCCGCACCGCGACGCTGACCCGCACCGGTGAGCCGGTGCAACGAATCGCCCTGGCGCGCAGGGAGACGCGCGACTGCCTCGCCGAAGACCTACGCAGGCTGGACGCCGACGAGACCTATGCGGAAGCGCTGGCCGGAATCGAGAAGGTGATCTATGAGTGAGCACACCGATTCGCCGTTCCCGAGCGACACCGTCGAGGTGCACCTCGACACCGAGTCGCTGCTGGCCGCCGCTGCGGCCCGCTTCGTCTCGGTCATCGTCGCGGCACAGGCCGAGCGGGGTTCCGCGTCGGCCGTCCTGACCGGCGGCGGAACCGGCATCGCCCTGCTGGAGCGGGTGCGCGAGTCCCCCGGCGGCATCGACTGGTCCCGGGTCGAGGTGTTCTGGGGTGACGAGCGTTTCGTGCCGGCGAACGACACGGAGCGCAACGACCTGCAAGCCAGGCAGGCGCTGCTCGACCACGTGCCGGTCGACCCGGCGCGGGTGCATCCGGTGGCCGTCTCCGACGGCGAGTACCCCGACCCGGTGGAGGCGGCGGCCGAATACTCCGCGACGGTGCACGCCTATCTCGCCGAACACGGCGCGTTCGATCTGCACCTGCTCGGCATGGGCGGCGAGGGCCACATCAATTCGCTGTTCCCGCACACCGACGCGGTGCGGGAACAGCACGAGCTCGTCGTCGCCGTGACGAATTCGCCGAAGCCGCCGCCGGTGCGGGTGACGCTCACCCTGCCCGCGATCCGCCGCAGCCGCCACGTCGTGCTGGTGGTCGACGGCGCCGCCAAGGCCGAGGCGGTCGCCGCGGCCATCGGCGGCGCGGAGCCGGTGGAGGTCCCCGCGGCCGGCGCGATCGGTCTGGACTCCACCACCTGGCTGCTCGATCAACGGGCCGCGTCCGCACTGCGCTGAGCAGGCCACGGCGTCGCCGCGTCCGCGCGGGCTGCCGCGCCCGGGAGCCGGAGCGCCGTAGCTTGATCCGGCCCTCGCGGGGCAGCGGTGTCACTGCCGCCGAGCTCGGAAGATCTCGTAAATTTGTCCGCCACTTTGCCCGGCAGCAGAAAGAACACCGCCGGATAATGCAGCCGAACAGCGAAGTTTACGAGATGATCGGTCGGTGACCGAGCAGGCAGTGGATCTGGACGAGCGGTGGCGCACCGCCGTCGCCGCACTTCGCCCGCGACCGGGCCGTCCGGCGGATCAGCCGGTCGCACCCGGCGTCACGGTCACGGGCGCGGCGTGCCTGGAATTGTTCGACGCGCAAGCGGCGAGCAGGCATCTCGATCTCGCGGCACGCCGCCTCGGCAGCGTCCGGCGCGGTTTCTACAGCATCGGATCGTCCGGTCACGAGGGCAACGCCGCCCTGGCCGCCGCTGCGCGGATCACCGACCCCGCCCTGCTGCACTACCGCTCGGGAGCGTTCTTCGTGCACCGGGCCCGGCGCGTGCCCGGGCTCGATCCGATCCGGGACGTGCTGCTCGGCGTGGTCGCCGCGGCGGCGGACCCGATTTCCGGTGGGCGGCACAAGGTATTCGGCAGCGCTTCCGCCCACGTCATCCCCCAGACCTCGACCATCGCCTCACATCTGCCCCGCGCGGTAGGTCTGGCGTTCGCGATCGATCGCGCGGCACGGCTCGGCATCGCCGGTCCCTGGCCCGCCGACGCGGTGGTGCTGTGCAGTTTCGGCGACGCGTCGGCCAACCACTCCACCGCGGCCGGAGCGATCAATGCCGCGATTCACACAGCCGGGCAAGGGATTCCGATGCCGGTCCTGTTCGTCTGTGAGGACAACGGCATCGGGATCAGCGTCCCCACTCCCCCGGATTGGATCGAGCAGGCGTACGGCCACCGCCCGGGCCTGGCCTACTTCCACGCGGACGGCTGCGCCGCACTCGACGCGCTGACCACCGCCGACGCTGCCGTCCGGTGGGTGCGGGCGGGCCGCGCGCCCGCGTTCTTGCATCTGCGGACGGTGCGGCTGCTCGGTCACGCGGGCTCGGACGTCGAAACCGCCTACCGCCGTCCCGCCGGCATCGCCGCCGATCTCGCTCGCGATCCGGTCTTGGCTACCGCACGGCTGCTTATCGAATCCGGAGTAGCCACCCCCGCCGACCTGCTCGACCGATACGCCGACCTGGGCCGCCGCGTCGCCGCGACCGCCGAACTCGTCTCCACGGAACCGAAACTCGCCTCGGCGGCGGCCGTGACCGCCCCGATCGGCCCCTCCCGTCCGGCACTCGTGCGCGCCGACGTACTCCGGCGCGACAGCGGCGGAAACGCGGTCAACGGCCACGCGATCGCCGAGACCGATATGCCGCATCATCGCAACGGCGCCGCGCAGGGTGCTCCGGTGACCCTGGCGCAGGCGATCAACGACACGCTCGCGAGCCTGCTGGCGCGCGACCGCGACGTGCTCGTCTTCGGGGAGGACGTCGGCCGTAAGGGTGGCGTATACGGCGTGACCAAGGGTTTGCAGCGGAGGTTCGGCGCCCGCCGCGTGTTCGACACCCTGCTGGACGAGCAGAGCGTCCTCGGGACCGCGCTGGGCTCGGCGCTGGCCGGATTCGTGCCGATCCCGGAGATCCAGTACCTGGCCTACCTGCACAACGCCGCCGATCAGATCCGCGGCGAAGCGGCCACGCTGTCCTTCTTCTCCGACGGCCGCTACCGGAATCCGATGGTGGTGCGGATCGCCGGATACGCCTACCAGAAGGGCTTCGGCGGCCATTTCCACAACGACAACTCGGTGGCCGCGCTGCGCGACATCCCCGGCGTCGTGCTCGCCTCCCCGTCCCGCGCCGACGACGCCGCAGCGATGCTGCGCACGTGCGTGTCGGCCGCACGGGTGGACGGCAGAGTGTGCCTGTACCTCGAGCCCATCGCGCTGTATCACACCCGCGACCTGCACCATCCGGGCGATGACGGTTGGCTGGCCCGCCCGTCTCCTGACGAACACGTCGAGATCGGCCGTGCGCGGGTCTACGGCGACGGGGCCGACCTGACCCTGGTCGGCTTCGCCAACAGCGTGCCGATGAGCCTGCGCGCGGCACAGCGCTTGGCCCGGCTCGGGATCCGCGCGCGCGTGCTCGATCTGCGCTGGCTCGCTCCCCTGCCGGTGGACGATCTGCTGCGGCACGCGCGCGCGACCGGGCGGGTTCTCGTCGCGGACGAGACCCGGCGCAGCGGCGGTGTCTCGGAGGCGGTGTGCGCCGCGCTGATCGACGCCGGTTTCACCGGCAGGCTCGCGCGCGTGACCAGCGAGGACAGTTTCGTGCCGCTGGGTCCGGCCGCTGCGACGGTGCTACTCGACGAGGACCGCGTCGAAGCCGCCGCCCTCCGGCTGCTACCCGACGCGACCGGTGTGGAACCGCGGCGCGCCGGGGCCCGGCATTCCGCGGAATTCGATTCGACCGGGGAATAGTGGAAATACAGTCAGGTGACGGTGACCAGCAGCGGAAAGGACTCGCGATGACCACGATGTCCATGCTCGGCGAGGTGCGGCCGGAGCACGAGCACACGACCGACGGCGATCTGGTGCTCCTGCACTACCTGCGGTCGTTCCACAAGCCCGTACTGGACGTGTGGTCGGCGGCCACCGAGCGCGGCCAGCTCGCCCGCTGGCTCGGCGCCGTCTCCGGCGGCAACGGCAACCTCACCATCGAGTTGTTCGACGGTCCGGTCCCCGGCCCGGTCGCGGTCCGCGTCGACCACTGCCAGGCGCCGCACGAATTGGTCGTGCACATCGACGGCTGCCTGCTCGAAGTCCGGATGACCCAGGTCGGCGTGGTCACCACCGTGGAACTGACCCGCCGCCACGTGTGCCCCGCCGACGCGGGCGCGATCGGCCCGCGCTGGCAGTACCTGCTCGACCGTCTCACCGCCTACCTCGATTTCCAACCGTTGCCCCGGTGGTCGGACTACCCGAAGCTGGCGGAGGAATACCGCTAGACCACCGACCCTCCCGCTGGGCAGGGTTCAGTAGAAGAACCCGGCGATGCCCCAGCCGGGACGCGCCTGCGCCTCCCGGATCCACTCGACGCAGGACTCGATCGCCGCGAGGACCTCGTGGTCGACCTCCTCACGCTGCGGCGGCGTGGTCGACTCCCACTGCACGAGCGCTTCGGCGCACTGCTCGGGCGTCCATTCGCCGTAGCCGGGCAATTCGTCCGGCTGCGGCAGTGAAGGCGGCAGCGAGTGGTACATGAACGCGCGGACGCTCACCGCTTTGATGCCGAGTGTGGCCAGGCCGTCGTCGATGTGGTCGAGCCAGCGACCCCGGAACGCCGAGAAGTAGCGGTTGTCCACGAAGCGACCGTAGAACTGGCAGATCGTCTGGTAGGCGTAGCCGTACTGGAAACCGTAGGCCGGGTCGAAGGGACCGCCGTCCACGACGGCGCGCACCGCCTCGTAACGGGTGGGCGCGCCGGCCGCGATCTCGTCGGCGAACCAGTCGTCGTCGTGGGTCAGCTGGGCTTTGAACCGGCCGCCGATCATCCGCCGGAGCTTGTCGTCCCGGGACCCGATGGCGCCCTTGACCCTGTCCAGTTCGACGACGTAGATGCTCAGGCTATAACTCATTCACCGAACATTAGCGGTGCCCACCGACAACGAACATCGCTGAGCCCGAAGGCGTTTCACCTCAGGCCGGAAGCCGGTCCGGATGCGCGGCCAAGTGGGCGAGATGAGCGGTGAGCAACGCGTTCACCTGCTCGGTCCTCTCCAGCTGTACGAGGTGGCCCGCGTCCCTGATCTCGGTGACCGCCCGCAGGTCGGCGACGTGCGCACGCAGCGTGGCCAGCGGGTCGCGGCCACTGAAGCCCTCCATGTCGGGATCGCGGTCGCCGTACAGGAAATAGGCGGGCACGGCGACTTTCACGTCCGCGTATTCGGCGGTGAGTTCCCAGTTGCGGTCCAGGCTGCGATACCAGTTCAATCCGCCGGTGAACCCGGTGCGTTCGAAATCTCGGGCGAGCACGTCCAGCTCGTCCGCGCCGAGCCAGCTCCAGGGCAGCGCGGGCGCCTCCGGCAGCACATCGAGATAGCCGGTGCCCTCGGCCGGGAAGCGCCAGGTATCCAGGTAGTGATAGTCGGCGCTGAGCGCGTAGTAGACACGGGCCAGGAACTCCCGGGGACGCGCGCCGAGTTCCGCATCCGCCACGCCCGGAGTCTGGAAGTAGTGCAGGTGCAGGAAGTGCCGGGCCGCGGCCTTCGCCCACAGCTGCGACGGAGCTCGCGGCGGACGTGGCGCGAACGGATTGTTCAAGACGATCACGCCGCGCACCCGCTCCGGCGCGCGCAATGCCAGTTCCCACACCAGTGCCGCGCCGAAGTCCAAACCGACGAACACCGCCTGCTGCGCGCCGATGTCGTCGAGCAGAGCGAGCAGATCGCCGCAGACCGCGCGATTGGTGTACGCCTCGGGGTCGGCCGGGACGTCGGTGCGACCGTAGCCGCGCAGGTCCGGCGCGAGAGCTCGATACCCGGCGGCGGCGACGGCGGGAAGCTGGCGGTGCCAGATGTACCAGGTGTGCGGAAAGCCGTGGCAGAATACCACCGGCTGCCCGGTTCCCTGCTCGGCGACGTGCATACGGACCCCGCCGGTCGCCACGAACCGATGCGTCAGCTTCACTCGGGCCTCCAAAACCTAGAACACGTTATCGTTTCACGGTAATGTTCCGGTTTCGTGAGCGGAATACCCGAGAGGCTCGAAGGCAAGATCGCGGTGGTCACCGGCGCCAGCCGCGGCATCGGCAAAGGGATCGCGCTGGAACTCGGTGCGGCGGGTGCCACGGTGTTCGTCACCGGACGCTCGGCGGCGCAGGGACGACTACCCGGCACCGTACACGCCACGGCCGCGGAAATCGATGCCGCGGGCGGGGTCGGCATCCCGTTCGTGTGCGACCACCGCGACGACGACGCGGTGGAGCGGCTGTTCGAGCTGATCCGCACCGAGCACGGCAGGCTGGACGTGCTGGTGAACAACGTCTACAACTCCCCCGCCGCGGCCCGATGGCTGGGCAAGCCGTTCTGGGAGGTGCCGCCCGCGGCGTGGGACGAGTCGTTCGACGTGGGCGTCCGGTCGCATTACGTGGCAAGCTATTTCGCCGCGCCGCTGTTGATCGAATCGGGTGGGCTGATCGCCAACATCTCCTCGCCGGGGGCGCGCAGGTACATGCACAACGCGGTGTACGGCGTCGCGAAATCCGCCCTGGACCGGCTCACCGCCGACATGGCGCACAACCTCGCGGGCACCGAGGTCACCGTGGTCTCGCTCTGGCCGGGCATCGTCGACACCGAACTGCTGCAACTGGTTCCGGCAGGCGCCGACGGCCGCAGGCTGGTCACGCTGCCCGGTGAGGGCACCTTCGACCTCGGCGACGCGCAGACGCCGCGCTTCACCGGCCGCGCCGTCGTCGCGCTCGCCACCGACACGGGGCGTCGCTCCCGCACCGGGTTGCCCTGGCCGGTAGCCGACCTCGCCGAGTACTACGGGTTCACCGACATCGACGGGCGCATCCCGCGCGTCGACTGACTCCGTTCACAGCGCGCCGAGGAAGCGCTGCACCGAGCGCGGCGGGACCGGCCTGGCCCGCCACGCCACGTACACGTACGAGGGCGGGGCGTCGGGGAGGTCCAGATAGACGACGCCGGGATGCGGCGCCCTGGTGCGCGCGAGATCGGGTACGACACCGATACCGCGATCGGCCGCGACCAATTCGATCCATTCGTCGAAGTTCGTGCATGTGATGACGGCGCGGTCCGGGTCGACCGGCTGCCAGGACGCCGCATCGGTGGTGCCGGACACGGTGTTGACCACCAGCGGCAGATCGGCCAGCTCGGACCAGGACAGGTGGGGCGCGCTCGCCAGCGGCGAATGGTTGGCCACCGCGAGCACCCGCCGTTCCGTCGCGATGATCCGCGACGCCAGGTGGCGCGGCAGCCGAGTCTCCTTGCGGTAGATGGCGATGTCGACAGTGCGCTCGCCGAGCGCGGCGAGCGGATCGTCCACGCGCCGCAGGGTGATCCGGCCACCGTGTTCTTCGTAACGGCGGCGGGTCGCGGCGAACCACGCGTCGGGCAGCAGCCACGAGAAGCCGATCTCCAGCGTGGCGCGCGAGCGCAGTTCCGCGGCGACGCCGTCGACATCGGCCAGGATGCGGCGGGCGTGGGCCAGCAGTTCGGCGCCCTCCGCGGTGAGCGCGAATCGACGTGACGTGCGCTCCACCAACCGGCAGTCGACCAACCGCTCCAGCTGCTGGATCGTCCTGGTCAACGCGGGTTGGCTCAGGTGCAGCCGGGTCGCGGCGCGGGTGTAGTTCGCCTCCTCGCACAACGCCAGGTACGCCCGCAGGTGCCGCAGCTCGATATCCATGCGTCGAGCGTATACATCGTGCGTGAAAAGCATTTCCCGCCCGCTGCCCCGGCCTCGTACGGTCGAGCGGTGACCACTGTTGTCCTCGCCGCGCCCCCTCGCCGTGGCCTCGCACCCGCGGTGGCCGCGGCATCCGGCCTGGCCGCCGCGATGGGCGTCGGGCGCTTCGTCTACACCCCCTTGCTGCCGCTCATGGTCGACGCGCAGCGCATCACCGCGCACGACGGCGCCCTGATCGCGACCGCGAACTACGCCGGTTATCTGCTCGGCGCGCTGCTGTTGACCTGGCGGCCCGAGCTCGGCCACCGCACGATCTTCCTGGCGTCGGCAGGACTGTTGATCGCGAGCGAAGCACTCATGGCGGCACCGGGGCCGATCCTGCTACTCGCCCTCCTGCGCCTGGTCGCAGGCGTCGCCAGTGCGGTGATCTTCGTTGCCTGCGCGAGTTTCGCCAGCCGACCCGGCAGCGGCAGGCAGTCGGCGGGAATCGTCTTCGGGGGCATCGGATTCGGCATCGCGTGGACCGGCCTGCTGGTGCTGGCGTTGCGGCCGGTGGTGTCGTGGCAGACTCTATGGCTGATCTCCGCGGCGCTCACCGCGGCTCTTCTGATTCCCGTCCGGCGCATCGACATCCGTCCGGGGCCGCGCGTGCCACGCGGAGCGGCACGGGTCCTGTGCGCTTGGCGTGCGCTGTTCGTGGCCTACTTCCTCGAAGGCCTCGGGTACATCGTGATCGGCACCTTCCTGGTGGCGGCGGTGAGCGCGGAACGCGGGCCGGTGACCGGTTCGGCGATGTGGATCGTCGTCGGCGCGGCGGCGGCGGTCTCGACCGTGCTCTGGGCCGGGGCCGCGCGGCGCCGGCCTCCGGCGCTCCTGTTACCCATCGCGTTGGGGGCGCAGTGTGTCTCGGCGGTGCTCCCGGCCGTATCCGGTGCGATCTGGGCCGCGGTGACGGCCGCGGCGCTGTTCGGGGGGACGTTCGTCGGAATCGTCATGCTCGCGATGCGAGTCGGCGCCGAGTTGACCGACGGGGCCGCGGCGGCGCCGCTGACCGCGGGATACGGGGCGGGACAGATCCTCGGGCCGGTGGCGGTGGCCCCGGTGCTCGGGACGTCCTATCCCGCCGCGTTCGTCATCGCCGCGGTCGTGCTCGGCGCGGCGACGCTCACGGCGGGCGTGGTGGCCGCCGGGATCAGGCGAACTTGATCTCGAGGCCGATGCCGAGAATGGCGATCAACCAGATGACGCCGGTGAAGATGGTGACGCGGTCGAGGTTCTTCTCCACGACGGTGGATCCGGACAGGCTGGACTGCACGCCGCCGCCGAACAAGCTGGACAGACCTCCACCCTTGGCGCGGTGCAGCAGCACCAGCAGCACCAGCAGCACGCTGGTGATGATCAGGAGGATATCCAGGAACATCCGCATGCCGGACAGTGTATGCGGTCGGGGCGACCGCACCGAATCAGGCACTCGGCAGCGGCGCGCAGGGCACGCCCTAGCGCCGGTCGACCGCCACGAGGTGGGTGACCTGCTCCCCCTCGCGTGCGCCGAACTTCGCGACGGCCTCTTCCCGCAGCTGATCCTGCGCGGTGAGCCGGACCTGGTGCTGGTGCATGTGCTCGGCCCAGGACCGCACGACGAACGCCTCGACATAACGGTCGATCACCCCGACGTCGCGATACAGGCGCCATTCCATCGCGCCGGTGCGCTGCCGGGACCGGCCGACGAAGGCCATGGCGGCGAGGAATTCCTCGACGTCTTCCGGCGGCACGTCGTAGCTGCGCAGGATCAGCACCGGACCGTCGTCGGGATCGGGTTCCACCGCCAGTTGCGGCTCCGGCCAGAACGCCGAGGGCGTCAGGTCGAGCACCTCGGGATCGTTCCGGATGGGCAGCCACACCGTGCTCACCGCGCAGATCGCGAGCAGCGCCGTGGCCCACAGCAGCGCGGGCACCGAGCCGATCGCACCGGCGACCAGGCCCCAGACCAGCGAGCCGATCGCCTGGCCGCCCATGAAGACCAGCAGATACACCGACAACCCGCGCGCACGCACCCAGGCGGGCAGCAGCAGCTGCATGGTCGAGTTCATCGTGGACATCGCCAGCAGCCACGCCAGTCCCGCGAAGACCAGCAGCACCAATACCACCGGCACCACGCGCAGCAGCGCGGTGCCCGCCGTCGCCGACCCGAACAGGACTGCGGCGATGGTGAGCCGCTGCGTCGGGGTGAGCCATGCCCGCAACCGGGACAGCATCGCCGCGCCGAGCACCGCGCCGACGCCGAGCGCCCCGAGCATCAGGCCGTACCCGGACGACGACAGCGCGAGCCGGTCGCGCGCGATCACCGGCAGCAGCGCCCAGACCGCGCTCGCGGGGGCGATGAACAGGATCGACCGCAGCAGCACCCGGCGGATCGCGGGCGCCGCGCGGATGAACCGGGTGCCCGCCTGCAGTGCCGCCAGCGGGCGCTCGGTGGGCAGGCGCCGGTCGATCGCCGGCCTGCGCCAGACCGTGAGGACGGCGACGATCCCGACGAACGACACGGCGTTCAGCGCGAACACGAGCGTCGGCCCGGACAACGAGACCAGCGCGCCGGCCAGCGCGGGACCGACCGCCCTGCCGATGTTGATGTTCATGCTGCCCAGCGCGGAGGCCGCCGGGATCTGCTCGCGCGAGACCAGTTCGGGCTGGATCGCCTGCCAGGCCGGCGCGGTCAGCGCCTGCCCGCAACCGAGCAGGAACAACAAGGTGAGCAGCACGCCGGGGGTGGTGTGACCCGTCGCCGTCGACACGGCGAGCAGCGCGGCCAGCGCCGCCATCGCGGACTGGGCGCCGAGCAGCAGCCTGCGCCGGTCCACGAGGTCGGCGATCACCCCGGACGGGATGGCCAGCAGCATCACCGGCAGCGTGATGGCGGTCTGCACGAACGACACCAGCGCCGCCGCGTTCGGCTGGTCGACCATGATCCACTGCGCGCCGACGGTCTGCATCCAGGTCCCGAGATTCGACACCAGCTGCGCCACCCACAGCGCGCGGTACACCGGTGAACGCAGCGGCGCCCAAGTGGAAATCGGGGTCGTCGCGGCTGTCGTCACTCGCCGAAGCTTAGTCGCGGCGGCGCCCCCGCCCCGACGCCGCGTCCGGCCACCGGACCGCCGGACGCGCCGCGGTCGCGGCCAGCAGCAACGCCGCGA
>NZ_BDBM01000036.1 GCF_001612985.1 Nocardia gamkensis NBRC 108242
AGCTCCAGCGCACACCGTGCTCACCAACCTGCGCGGTGTGGCTGCGCTACGGCATCGTCCCCAAGGGCGCCAGCGAGAAGACCCAACCGGGCCACTGCCGGGGCCGCAACCATCGCCGTGACCTGCTCGGCGTCCCCGGCAAGCGCTGCGTGACCTCCACGAAGTGGAGCGGCAAGACCCTCCCCGACCACAAAGCCGAACGCCTGGAGTTCGTACGCAACGAACTCGCCGCCATCGGCATCATCCCGCCCGACACCTCACACCTACGCATCACCCCCGTGCGCCCCGGCGACCACGATGCGCCTCCACGTTCGCACCTGGTCATGGCACTGGTCTCGGCCCGCATCAGCCAGCACGCCCAGTACACGATGGCCCGCCTCGCCACGACCGGAGGGCCACCGGGACCACAGAACAATTCCGCAATCCAGCAAGCTGCCGCATAGGAGGGGAGCACATCATGTCGAGGTTGCTTACGGAGTCTGATGTTCGCAAGCTGATCCCGATCGGGCACAGCAAGTACTACGAACTGATCGGATCGGGTGAACTGCGCTCGGTCAAGATCGGTCGTCGCCGGTTCGTCACCGAACAGGCCGTCGCGGACTACATCGCCGGACTCGATCAGGAGGCGGCGGCGTGAGCAGACGGCAGCTGCCGCCCCAGATCGAGAAGATCACGCTCAAGAGTGGCGAGGTCCGCTATCAGGTCACCGCTGAGGCTGGCACTGATCCGGAAACCGGGAAGCGTCGGCAGACTCGCAAGCGATACCGCACCGAGCAGGAAGCTCGTAAGGCGCTGGCGGAGGTCACTAACGCCGTGTCGCGTGGTTCGTACGTCGCTCGGTCCGTGATCACGGTCGAGCAGGCGTGTGTGGAGTGGCTCGACGGCAAGCGAATCGCCAAGAGCACGAAGGCGGCGTACAAGCACGCGCTTCAGCCTCTCCGTGATCGGCACGGGCCGCTTCCTGTTCAGCAACTCGCGAAGGCGCACCTGGACAACCTGGTGAGCGACTTGCAGGATGGCGAATTCGTCTATGCGCACGGGCGGCCGTGCAGGGCGTGGAATGCGCAGACCATCAATCCGATGCTGAGGATTGTTGCCAAGGTGCTCGCGTCGCAGATGGGGCAGGGTCGTCTGGCGCGCAATGTCGCTGACCTTGTTGACCGGGTGCCGGGGTCACGCAAGGAGATGAACACCTACGACGCGGCCGAGGTTCGGAAGGTGCTCGCGGTCGCGGATCGGGTTCGTGCTGGGCACTCGTGGCATCTCGCGCTGTCTGGGCTGCGTCGTGGTGAGATCGCCGGATTGCGTTGGAGCGACGTGGATTTCAGGGCAGGCACAGTGACCATCACGAACACTCGGATTCAGGTTGACGGCGAGGTCATCGAGAAAGAGACCAAGACGGAGAAGTCGAAGCGGACTCTTCCGCTCACGCCTGCGATCGTGGAAGCCCTGAAGCGGGCGAGGGCTGCTCAGGCGGCGGAGCGGTTGAAGCTCGGCAACTGCTACGGACCCGGCGAGTATGTGGTGTGCGATGAGGCTGGGTATCCGGTGCATCCGGACAGGTTGTCGCGAGAGTGGCACCGGGTCTGTGAATCCGCCGGAGTGCGTCATGTTCGGTTGCATGATGCCCGGCACACCTGCGGCACTCTGCTGCATCTTCAGAACGTTCCGATTGCAGTCGTGTCGGCGTGGCTCGGGCACTGCGATGCCGCGTTCACGATGCGCACCTACGTCCACAGCCAGCCCGACGCCTTGGCCGAGGCTGCGCGAAGCCTGAATGCGGTTGTGACAAATCGTGACAAGACTGCGGGCGTTCGACCGATTCGAACACGGCGACGCCGCAGGCCAACCGCATGACCTGGGCGGCCGTGGCGGAGACGGAGGGATTTGAACCCCCGGTCGCTCTCGCGACGCTCGCTTTCAAGGCGAGTGCATTCGGCCGCTCTGCCACGTCTCCAGGGAACCGATCGTAGCCGACGGATCAGCCGGAGTGCTTACCGATTTCCTCGTCCACGCGTCCGAAGACGTCGCCGATCACCTCGAGCTGGGCCGGGGCGAGCAGGTCGATGAAGTGACGCCGGACGGCTTCGACGTGACCGGGCGCGGCGGCTTTCAGGCGGCGCAGGCCCTCGTCGGTGAGTTCGGCGAGCACGCCGCGGCCGTCCTCCAGGCAGGTGTTGCGGCGGACCATCTGCTGCGCCTCCAGCCGCCGGATCTGATGGGTGAGCTTGCTGCGCGAGGACAGCACGCCGTCGGCCAGCTCGCTCATCCGCAGCGAGCGGTCGGGAGCCTCCGAGAGCAGGACCAGAATCCGGTATTCGGCGACGGACAGGTCGCTGTCCCGCTGCAACTGACGATTCAACGCCGTCATCAGGCGCTGGTGGCCGTCCATGTAGGCGCGCCAGGCGCGCTGCTGCGTCGGGGTGAGCCAGCGTGGCTCGGCCACGACGCGACCGCTCGGTTCGGGATGCACGGTGGCCATTCTATGCTCGGCTAACTGCGGAAATGGGCAACTATCGCAGGTCAGCGCACCGTGGACAGCAGGGCGCGGTTCACCGCGGCCGGGCTCGTGCACCCGGAGAGGCCGAGCGCGGAGTCGAAATCGGCGAGCAGAGCCCGCAACGCGTGCCGGGCCCCCGCCGCGCCCGCGAGACCGAGTCCGTAGGCCCACGGCCGCCCGTACAGCACCGCCTTCGCGCCCAAGGCCAGTGCGATGAGCACGTCGGAACCGGTGCGCGGACCGGAGTCGAACAGCACGTCGGCGCGGTCGCCGATGGTGGCCAC
Source organism: Nocardia gamkensis NBRC 108242 (assembly GCF_001612985.1). Lineage (GTDB taxonomy): Bacteria > Actinomycetota > Actinomycetes > Mycobacteriales > Mycobacteriaceae > Nocardia > Nocardia gamkensis. Next base: position 2,785 of record NZ_BDBM01000036.1, read on the forward strand.
TACCGCGGGCAATGCGTCCAGCGCCGCGATCGAGCCGTCCACCTGGCGGCCGCCGTGATTGCTCACCACCACCGCGTCGGCGCCCGCGTCCACCACCTGGCGCGCGTCGTCGGGATGCAGGATGCCCTTCACCGCGATCGGGAGGTCGGTCCACTCGCGCAGACGTGCGAGGTCGGCGGGCCGCAGCGTGTGGTTTCCGAAGAGTCCGACCCAGGTGAGGATGGCCGTTCGCATCGCATCCTCGCTCTCCTCCGGCGGGGCGGGCAGCTTGGCCCGGAACACCGGGTCGGACAGGTAGTTGGCGATGCCCTTGCCGTGCAGGAACGGCAGGTGCGCCTGCTCCAGGTCGCGCGGACGCCAGCCCAGCGTCGGGGTGTCCACGGTGACCACGATCGCCGAGGCCCCGGCACGCTCGGCGCGCCGGACGAACGAGCAGGCCAGTTCGTCGTCGGCGGGCCAGTACAGCTGATACCACCACGCTCCGGCCGCGGCGCCGACGTCCTCGATGGTCGAGGAGGCGGCGGTGGACAGCACCGTGCCGATGCCGAGTTCCTTGGTGACCTCGGCGACGATCACCTCGCCGCCCTCGTGCAGCAGTTCGAGGACGCCGATCGGCGCGGTGAGCACGGGCGCGGCCAGCTTCGTGCCGAGCACCTCGACGGACAGATCGCGGACGCCGGGCCCGGTGGAGCCGCGCAGCATTCGCGGCAGGATGCGATAGCGGTCGAAGGCCGACCGGTTGGCCGCGGCGGTACGCTCCGCGGACGCGCTGCCCGCGACGTAGGCGAAGGCGGCCGGATCGAGCCGCTCCCGCGCGAGCGTCTCCAGACCCGCGGCGGTCATGGGCAATTCGGGTGTCGAGCCACCCAGACCGCCCAGGTAGATCTCGTTCTGGAAATCGATGAAGCCGCCACTCACCACCGGAACGGTAGTCCGTGACGCCGGTCACCGCAGGCCGCTCGCGGGATTGCGTTTCCGCAGCACGTTTCCCTCCCGACTCCCCCGCGCAGGGGGCAGCGTGCAACCGTCGCTGCGGGCGGAGCACTATGGCACGGTGCGCGCGATAGTTCTGAAAGGTTCCGGCGGTCCCGAGGTCATGTCCTTGTCGGAGGTGCCGGATCCGGAGCCCGGACACGGCGAAGTGCTGATCGAGGTGGACGCGGCGGGCCTCAACCGGGCCGATCTGCTGCAGCGTCAGGGCCACTACCCGCCCCCGCCGGGAGCCAGCCCGCTGCTCGGCCTCGAATGCTCCGGTGTGATCGCCGCACTCGGCGACGGAGTGCGGGAGTGGGCGGTCGGCGATCGAGTCTGCGCGCTGCTGTCCGGCGGCGGTTACGCCGAGCGGGTCGTGGTGCCCGCGACCCAGGTGCTTCCGGTTCCCGACGCCCTGGACCTGGGCGCGGCGGCCGGGCTGCCCGAAGTGGCGGCGACCGTGTGGTCGAACCTGGTGATGACCGCGCGGCTGCGGGCCGATCAGCTGGTGTTGGTGCACGGTGGCGGCAGCGGGATCGGCACGCATGCCATTCAGGTCGCCAAAGCTCTCGGCGCGCGTGTGGCGGTGACCGCGGGCTCGGCGGACAAGCTGGCGCGCTGCGCGGAGCTGGGGGCGGACGTACTGATCAACTACAAGGAGGACGATTTCGTCGCCGTCGTGCGCGCCCAGCGATCGAGCGCCGGCGGCATCGGCGCGGACGTCATCCTGGACAACATGGGCGCGGCCTACCTGGGACGGAACGTCGACGCGCTGGCCGAGCACGGCCGTCTCGTGGTGATCGGCATGCAGGGCGGCGTGTCCGCAGAGCTGAACCTGGGTGTCCTGTTGCGCAAGTGGGGCACGGTACACGCCAACAACGTGCGCGCGCGGCCCGCGACCGGTGTCGGCAGCAAAGCCGAGATCGTGGGCGAGGTACGCAGGCAGCTGTGGCCGCTGGTCGCCGACGGCACGGTGGCGCCGGTCATCGCCGCCGAACTGCCGATCGAGGAGGCCGCCGAAGCGCACCGGCTGCTGGACTCCGGCGAGGTGTTCGGCAAGGTGGTGCTGCGGGTACGGGAGCTGTGAGCGCCGCTCACTCCAGCGCCAGCAGGGCCCTGCCGAGCTGGTCGATCTCGAACTTGGTGGTGTAGGGCGCGAGGCCGATGGTCACCGCGCCGCCTTCGTCGTTGACGCCGAGCGCGTCCAGCAGCCTGCTGCCGCCGTGCACGCCGCTCACCGTGCCGATCCGGTTGTCGGCGAGCTTCGCCGCGACCTTCTCAGCCTGCATGCCGCCGAGCGTGAAGCTGACCGTGGGGATGCGGGTGGACGCGCGGCCGATCACGGTGAGACCGGGGATCGAGTCGAGCACGCTCATCAAGTGCTCGAACAGCTGGTCGTGGTAGTCCTGCAACGAGGTGATCGACATCTCCAGGCGCTCGCGCCGGGTGCCGCGCGCCCGCTCGTCCAGCCCGGCCAGGAAGTCGATGGAGGTGGTCAGGCCCGCCAGCAGCGCGTACTGGTGCCCGCCGACCTCGAGCCGCTCGGCGCCCTTGGCGTAGGGGTTCAAGGACATGGACGGAATCCGGTCCAGGAAGGCCGGGTCACGGAAGACCAGCGCGCCGATCTGCGGACCGCCCCATGCCGGTGCGCTCAGCGCGACGACGTCGGCGTTCAGTTCGTCGATGTCGATCAGCGCGTAGGGCGCGGCGCCGAACGCGTCGGCCACCAGCAGCCCACCCACTTCGTGCACCCGGTCCGCGGCCACCCGGACGGCGGGGGCGGAGCCGACGATCGGCGAGGCGGCGGTGAGCGCGACCAGCCGCGCTGTGGGCCCGATCAGTTCCTCGAACTGCCAGGACGGCATCTCGCAGGTCTCGATCTCCACCTCGGCCCAGCGCACGTGCGCGCCGTAGCGGTTGGCGATGCGCAGCCACGGCGCGACGTTGGCCTCGTCGTCCAGCCGGGAGAGCACGATGCCGGTGCCGAGGCCGAGGCGAGAACTCAGCGATTCGGCGAGCCAGGCCAGCAGGACCGCGCGGTCGGGGCCGAGGACGACACCCGCCGGGTCGCCGCCGACGAGGTCCGCCACGGCCTCGCGGGCCGCGTCCAGAATCGCCGCGCTGCGCACCGCGGCGCCGTTGCGGCCGATATGTGAGAAGGAGGAGGTTCGGAAACCCGTTGACACGGCGCGGGATACCGCGTCCGGAACCAGCATGCCCGCTTGCGGGTCGAGGTGGATCCAGCCGTCGCCCAGGGACGGTATCAGGCCCCGAACCCTCGCGACGTCGTAAGTCATGCTGGCCACTCTAAGGGCAGCGGACGAGCCGGTGTAACCGCGTTCCCCTCCACATCGTGGCGGGAGCGCAGCAACCTGGGACTCAGCATGGCGACCGACTTTCGACAAATCCGAACCACACGACCCGAACAGAATAGAACGCCGACCTCGCGCGGCGGCGTGGACCGGCGGCGCGCGCCGGACCATGCCACGAGCGCGGCCCGGGAGCACCGGCTTAGCGCGTTCGGACCGAACACGACATGATAGGGACCATGACGCACTCGGACGAGGCACCGGACCACATTGTCGTTGTCGGACCCGACGGCAGGCCCCTGGCCATTCCGGCGGTAGCCGGATCGGAAGCGCCCTTCACCGCTCAGGTCGTGACCGACGACGATGACAAGGACAAGTCGGACGACCGCGACGACTCCGGCGAATCGCTCGCCGACATGGTCGAGCAGCCCGCGAAGGTCATGCGGATCGGCACCATGATCAAGCAGCTGCTCGAGGAGGTGCGTGCGGCTCCGCTGGACGACGCCAGCCGCAATCGGCTCAAGCAGATCCACAAGTCCTCGGTGCGGGAGCTGGAGCAGGGGCTGGCCCCCGAGCTGCGGGAGGAACTCGAGCGGCTCACACTGCCGTTCACCGAGGACGCCGTGCCGTCCGACGCCGAGCTGCGGATCGCGCAGGCCCAGCTGGTCGGCTGGCTGGAGGGATTGTTCCACGGCATCCAGACCGCGCTGTTCGCCCAGCAGATGGCCGCGCGCGCCCAGCTCGAACAGATGCGGCAGGGAGCGTTGCCGCCCGGCATCCACACCGTCGACCCGCGCGGCGGCCAAGCCAGTCACGTCACCGGCGGGTCCGGCCAGTACCTGTGAGCGTGTGCCACTCGGTGGCGCGAGGCCGCAAGGGTAGTCTCGTGCACCGTGCCCGCCGCTGCCGCTCGCTCCGACTCGGTCTCCGACCCGAGTGCGGTGCGTCCTGAAGAGAGCTCAGTTGGTTCCGATGACCAAGCGCGTTCAGATGACACCTCGCCCGAGCACACGGCGCCCTCCGGCGACGACTCGCAGGAGCGTCCGATGAGCGCGGCCACTCCGGAGACGGAGACGTTGCACGCGGGAGCCACCGAGGCGAAGATCGTGCCGGACTCCCAGACCTTCCGGCGCGCGTTCCAGGATTTCGCGGGCGGGTTCGCGCAGCGCGAGCTGTGGCTGTCGCTGGGCTGGCAGGACATCAAGCAGCGCTACCGCCGCTCGGTGCTCGGCCCGTTCTGGATCACCATCGCCACCGGCTTGCAGGCCGCGGCGATGGGTGTGCTGTACGCGGCGCTGCTCGGTCAGCCGCTGCGCGAGTACCTGCCGTACGTGACGGTCGGGCTGATCATCTGGAACGTGATCAGCGCGAGCATCCTGGAGGGCTCGGAGGTCTTCATCGCCAACGAGGGCCTGATCAAGCAGCTTCCTTCCGCGCTCAGCGTGCACGTCTACCGGATGGTGTGGCGGCAGCTGCTGTTCTTCGCCCACAACATGGTCATCTACCTGGTGATGCTCGCCGCGTTCGGCGTCTGGCGGCACCTCGGGGTGGCCAGCCTGATGGCGATCCCGGCGATCGCGCTGATCTTCCTGAATTCCATGTGGGTGTCGATCGTCTTCGGCATCTTCAGCACCCGCTACCGCGACATCGCGCCGATTCTCGGCAGCACCACGCTGATGCTGTTCGTGCTGACGCCGGTCATGTGGACGACCAAGACCCTGCAATCGCAGATCGGCACCGGCGACCGCGCGAAACTGGCCGAACTCGTGCCGACATTCCACTATCTCGAGATCGTCCGGGCGCCGTTGCTCGGCGAGCCGCAGGAGCTGCGGCACTGGGTGATCGTCGGCACGATCACCCTGGTCGGCTGGATCATGGCGATCTTCGCCATGAAGCAGTACCGTTCGCGCGTACCGTACTGGGTATAGGAGCGCCCCCGATGAGTCGTGTGAGTATCGAGACCCAGGAGGCGTGGGTCGAATTCCCGATCTTCGACGCCAAATCGCGGTCGTTGAAAAAAGCGTTCCTCGGTAAAGCGGGCGGCGCGATCGGGCGCAATCAGTCCGATGTCGTCGTGGTCGAGGCCCTTCGGGAGATCAATCTCTCGTTGAAGGAAGGCGACCGGGTCGGCCTGGTCGGGCACAACGGCGCGGGTAAGTCGACGCTGCTGCGCCTGCTTTCCGGCATCTACGAACCGTCGCGCGGCAGTGCGCGCATCCGCGGGCGGGTGGCGCCGGTGTTCGACCTCGGCGTCGGCATGGATCCGGAGATCTCCGGCTACGAGAACATCATCATCCGCGGCCTGTTCCTCGGGCAGACGCGTAAGCAGATGCTGGCGAAGATCGATGAGATCGCGGATTTCACCGAGCTCGGCGAATACCTGTCCATGCCGCTGCGCACCTATTCCACCGGTATGCGGGTGCGCCTGGCGATGGGCGTGGTCACCTCGATCGATCCGGAGATCCTGCTGCTGGACGAGGGTATCGGCGCCGTCGACGCGGAATTCATGAAGAAGGCCCGGCTGCGGTTGCAGTCTTTGGTAGCGCGTTCCGGCATCCTGGTTTTCGCCAGCCATTCCAACGAATTCCTCGCGCAGCTGTGCGATACGGCGCTGTGGATCGACCACGGCCAGATCCGCTTGCGCGGCGGCATCGAAGAAGTGGTGCGAGCCTATGAGGGGCCGGACGCGGGGAATCACGTCGCGACCGTGCTGCGCGAAATGGAAGCCGAACGGGCCGTGACTAACGAACGAGAATTGGAGCGGAACAAGGCATGAGCGGTCAGGCCCGGAGGCGGCAGCGAAGCGTAACCACGCAGGGCCCCGCTCATGCCGACAGCCAACACCGCATGAGCGGTCAGGCCCGGAGGCGGCAGCGAAGCGTAACCACGCAGGGCCCCGCTCCTGCCGGAAAGGCCGCAGCATGAGCGAGCCGACCGGGCAGGACACCCCGATCGACGAAGGGGCGCAGGCCCGGATCGGCTCCGCGCCGGAGGAGGCCGGCGCCCCCGCCGCCCCGCTCCCGGCGAAATCCGCTGCGACGGCCTCGGATTCGCCGCAGCGCATCGTGGCGGTCGTGGTCACGCACAAGCGCCGTGAACTGCTCGCCGAGTCGCTGAAAGTCGTTGCGTCCCAGTCCCGGCCGGTGGATCACCTGATCGTGATCGACAACGGCAACGAGGCGGAGGTCGCCGATCTGGTGCGCGACCAGCCGGTGGAATCCACCTATCTGGGCTCGGCGCACAACCTCGGCGGCGCGGGCGGGTTCGCGCTCGGCATGCTGCACGCGCTGAGCATGGGCGCGGACTGGGTGTGGCTCGCCGACGACGACGGCAGGCCCGAAGGCCCCGATGTGCTGTCCACCCTGCTGGACTGCGCGAAGCGGCACGGCCTGGTCGAGGTCTCGCCCGTGGTCTGCGACATCGATGAGCCCGACCGTCTCGCCTTCCCGCTGCGCCGCGGCGTGGTCTGGCGCAGGCTGCGCTCGGAACTCGGCGACGAGGATTTCCTGCCCGGCATCGCCTCGCTGTTCAACGGCGCGCTGATCTCCGCGCAGGCGGTCGACGTGATCGGCGTGCCGGACCTGCGCCTGTTCGTGCGCGGCGACGAGGTCGAGGTGCATCGCAGGCTGGTGCGCTCCGGACTGCCGTTCGGCACGTGCCTGCAGACGGCGTATCTGCATCCCAACGGAGCGGCCGAGTTCAAGCCGATCCTCGGCGGCCGGATGCACACGCAGTACCCGGACGATCCGGTGAAGCGCTACTTCACCTACCGCAACCGCGGCTATCTGATGTCCCAGCCGGGGATGCGGAAACTGCTTCCCCAGGAATGGGTTCGCTTCTCCTGGTTCTTCCTGGTCACCCGCCGCGACCCCCAAGGCCTGCGCGAATGGTTCCACCTTCGCTCCCTCGGCCGCCACGAGCAGTTCGGCAAGCCCGACTGATCCGCCGCGGGTCGCGCCGTCGGCGGTGCGCGGCCCGCGGAAGTCGGAAATTCGGTTGTGCCGGGCGGGGGACGGGTGCGAGAGTGGGTCGACTGCGAGAGCGGAAGGAGGTGTGGACCGTGACGAGGAACGTGCGGATTGTCGTGTCCGGGCGAGCTGATCTCAGTCGCGCCGCCACACGAGACTCCACCTCATTCTCCGCTCGCTGAACCCTGGTCGGGTTCGGCGCCCGACGAAGGATTCCTTTCCACCATGGTCGACCACGACCTTCTCGTCCCTTACGGCTGGACCGAAGCCGTTTCCGCCCGATACTCCTCGATGATCGAGGACGGTTGTGTGCCCGCGCGGGTGATCCGCATGGATCGCAGTGAATGCGATGTAGCCACACCGAACGGGCTCGCACGTGCCCGCTGCCCGCGCTCGGATTCCGAGGTCAGCGGGCTGTGCACCGGTGATTGGGTGACCGTCGACGCCACGTCGGCCGTGCGGCGCTTGCTGCCGCGCCGATCGGCGATCGTGCGGTCGTCGGTTTCCGGCCGGTCGCAGGGCCAGGTGCTCGCCGCCAATGTCGACACCGTCCTGATCTGCACCGCCGCCGACGGCGATGTGGACCTCGGTCGCATCGAACGCATGCTCGCGCTGGCCTGGGAGAGCAACGCCCAGCCCATCGTGCTGCTCACAAAGGCCGACGCGGCCGACGACCTCCCGCTCGACGAGGTGCGCGCCGTCGCGCCGGGCGCCGCTGTGCTCGAGGTGAGCGCGAACACGGGCTCGGGGCTCGATGTGCTCACCGCGATGCTCGACGGCACCGTCGCGCTGCTCGGACCCTCCGGTGCTGGGAAGTCGACCCTCGCCAACGCGCTGCTCGGCGCGGAGATCTTCGCCACCAACCCGGTCCGCGACGCGGACAAGAAAGGCAGGCACACCACGGTGCACCGGGAACTGCGCCCGCTGCCCGGCGGCGGCACCCTGATCGATACGCCGGGGCTGCGCGGCATCGGGCTGTGGGACGCCACCGAAGGCATCGAGAAGACCTTCAGTGACATCGAATCCTTAGCCGCCCGATGCCGTTTCGGCGATTGCGCGCACCGTGGCGAACCGGGGTGCGCGGTGCGGGAGGCGATCGACAGCGGCGAACTCACCCAGCGCAGGCTCGACAGCTACGACAAGCTGGCGCGCGAGAACGAGTGGATGCGGGCGCGCACCGACAAGCGGCTGCAAGCCGAACGTCAACGGGCCTGGCGGGACATCACCAAGCAGCACCGCAAGATGTTCCGGGAGCGGAACTCGCGACGCTGACCGAGCGGGGGGCACGGTAGGGTGCCCCTCGCATCGTTCGCTATCTGGGAGGGATAGATGAGTCATCCCGGCGGGTATCCGCCACACGGCCAGCAGCCCGGTTCATGGCCTGGGCAGCCGGCGTTCGGTCAGCAACCGCCCGTCGGTCAGTACCCGCCGCAGGCGCCCGCGCAGTACGCGCCGCCTCCGGGGCAGCATCCGAGCCAACCGCATCTCGCCCAACCGCAGGCGGGGCAGCCGCAGCCATACGGGCAGCCGCAATTCGGCCAGCCCGCACCGCAATACGGTCAGCCACAGCCATACGGGCAACCGCAGCAGTTCGGGCAGCCGCAACCGTACGGGCAGCCGCAGCAGTTCGCCCCGCAGCAGGGCTACGGCCAACCCGCCGACCCGCCGGGCATCACCATCGATGCCTCGTACTCGATCTGGACGTTCCTGCTCGCGCTGACCAAGCCGAAGATCCTGGTCAACGGCCAGCGGGTGCCGAACACCCGATGGGGCGCGAACCACATCCCGGTCGGGCCGGGCCAATACCACGTCCGGGTCGCCACCCCGTGGTTGTTCGACATGGGTCCGGCGAACGTCACCGTGCCGATCGCGGAGGGACAGGCCGCGCGGTTCTACTACAAGCCGCCGGTTGTGATCTTCCTCAACGGCGCGATCGGACCGGTTCCGCAGAAGGCGCCGGGCATGCTGTTCCTCTACATCGTCTGGGCGCTGGTCGGACTGATGTTCCTGCTGAACATCGTCCTCATCGCCACGATCTGAGCCGCGGCCGGAGGGCGCCGGCACGCCGGCGCCCTTTCTTCGCACACCCTATGCAACTGGTTGCATAAGGCCGAGGTTTACGCTTAGTCTGCAAGCGCGTACAGCCGCGGGCCGGTGCTCGCGGCGGAAACGAAGGAGCAGGTCAGATGACGGAATCGGGATCAAAGCCGCTAGCGGGCCGCACGATGATCATGTCCGGCGGCAGCCGCGGCATCGGGCTGGAGATCGCCAAGCGCGCCGCGGCGGACGGCGCCAACATCACCCTGATCGCGAAGACCGATCAGCCGCATCCGAAACTGCCCGGCACGATCCACACCGCCGCCGCGGAACTCGAGGCGGTGGGCGGGCAGGTGTTGCCGTTCGTGGGCGACGTCCGCATCGACGAGTCGGTGGCCGAGGCGGTGCGCCGGACGGTCGAGCGCTTCGGCGGCATCGACATCGTGGTGAACAACGCCTCGGCGATCGACCTGTCCCCCACGGACGCGCTGCCGATGAAGAAGTACGACCTGATGCAGGACATCAACTGCCGCGGCAGCTTCCTGCTGTCCAAGCTGAGCATCCCGCATCTGCGCGAATCGGCGAAGGCCGGGCGCAACCCGCACATCCTCACCCTGTCGCCGCCGCTGAACCTCGACCCCAAATGGGCGGGCGCGTCGCTGGGCTACACCATCGCCAAGTACGGCATGTCGCTGACCACGCTGGGCCTGGCCGAGGAGCTCGCGGGCGACGGCATCGGCGTCAACTCGCTGTGGCCGCGCACCACCATCGCGACCGCCGCGGTGAAGAACCTGCTCGGCGGCGAGGAGATGGTCTCCACCTCGCGCACCCCCGACATCTACGCCGACGCCGCCTACCTGGTGCTCACCTCGCCCGGCAAGGAGACCAGCGGCAACTTCTTCATCGATGACGAAGTCCTGGCCGCGCACGGCATCACCGATCTGGACAAGTACCGCGTCACCCCCGGCGACGGCGAACTCACCACAGATCTCTTTCTCTGACTCGCCGGTTGCCGCGACGAGAACGCTCGCGCGGCAACCGGTTTCGTGAAGAGTGCCGGGCGCCCCCGAGGCCGTTCGCGGCTTCGGGGCGCCCGGTCTCCGGCCTACGTGCGAGGAGTGGCGGACCCCTCGATCCCGTACAGCCGCTCCCAGTTCTCCCGGCTGGTCAGTTCCGGCATGGCGGCGCGGTACTGCGCCTGCAACGCGGGCAGTTCCCGCCGCAGACGACGCAGCACACGCACCATCCGGCGCAGCAACTGAAGCGCGCGGGCCTTGTCGCGCCTGCGCACCCGGACGCCGGACTGCGAGGCGTCGGTGACCACTACGTGGTCGAACAGCGAGACATGCCACCAGTAGGCGTCTTCCCTGGTGACGCCGATGATGCCGTGCTGGGTACGGCCGAGCCACTGATTGATCGCGCGCTTGATCAGCACCAGCAGCACGCGACTGGGTTCGCCACCCGCACGGCGCAATTGGATGTCGGCCGAGCGGACCGGCGGCGTCGCGGCCGGGTGCTTGATCGTCTCGGCGTAATCCGCCCGGCTCGTGCGCGCGGCGGCCAGCGCTTCGATACCGCCGTCCCGCAGCACCTTCGGGCCCTTCAGGAAGTCCTCGATGCCCTGCAAGGTGGTGTGCACCAGGCCGTACTGCATCGCGACCAGCTGCTCGGACATCTCCCGGAACAGCTTGCGGCTGATCTCCTTACCGTCCAGCTCCGTGTGCATCGAGCCGACGATCAGCGAGTTGCGGGTACTGAAGTAGCGCGCCCAGTCGTCGTAGTCCTTCCAGTAGAAGTCCGCGTGCCAGACCGCGGCGTTGGGCAGCGTGACGGTGACGAAACCGTGCTCGCGCGCCCGGACGCCGTATTCCACGTCGTCCCACTGGAAGAAGATCGGGATCGGCAGCCCGATCTTCGCGACCACCTCGGCCGGGATGAGGCAGGTCCACCAGGCGTTGTAGCCCGCGTCGACGCGGCGCTCCTGGTTCTTCTTCAACATGCTGGTGTTGCGCAGCGCCTTCGGCACCTTCTGGCCGTGCCGCAGCCGGTTCATGTGCACCTCCTCCGCGCCGACGTTGAGGTAGTCGGGGTTGAGCAGGAACAGCATCTGCGCGCCGACCAGGGTCGGCTCGACCGTCAGGTTGGCGAACGCGTTCAGCCGCAGCACCGTCTCCGGCTCGCACAGGATGTCGTCGTCCATCAGGATGACGTCGGCGTGCTCGTTGACCGCGGAGACCTCGTAGAGCCCGCGGGTGAAGCCGCCGGCGCCGCCGAGGTTCGGCTGGCGCAGGTAGCGCAGCTTCTCGCCGAGGACCGGTGCGACCTCCTGGTAGCGCGGCCGGTTCTCGACCAGATCGGTGCCTTGGTCGACCACGTACACCGCGTCGATCGCGGCGATCACGGTCGGGTCGGAGGCGAGCGCCGCGACCGTCTCGGCGCAGTCGGCCGCGCGGTTGAAGGTGCAGATCGCGATGGCGACCGGGCGAACACGCTCCGGCGCGACGGCGGTCCAGCTCAGCTCCGCGATGCCGAGCGCGCCGCCGATGGCGTCGAACTCCAGCCACAGCGCGCCGCCGTCGACGTACTGGTCGAGCGGGGCGGTCAGCGTGACCGAACCGCTCGCGTCGACCCGCGCGGTGTCGATGATCCGGCGATGCCCCGCGATGTCGGAGGCCACCAGCCGAATCCTCGCCTTCGCGACCACCTCGAGCACCATGGTCGCCCGTACTTCGGTGACCGTGGTCCAGCGCTGCCAGTAGCTGGCGGCGAACCGGCCGAAGTAGGTGTTCGTGTGCGCGGTGGCGCCCTTGTCCAACCGCAGGGTCTGGCGTTCCCGGTGCGCGCCGCCTTTCACGACGGCATACAGCTCGTCGCTCACCTTCGCCGACGGACCGGTGAAGATGCCGCGCTGGAGCACGAGCCGGTCCGGCGCCCGATGGTCGGCGCGCAGCGCGGCAGGCGCCTCAGCGGCCGTCGAGCGATCGTTTGTTTCGGTAACGGCCTCGATAGCCGACTGATCCATGAAATCCTCGAAATTTCTCATTGTGCCGGACGGGACAGACACGCCCCTCGATGCCTCACGGCGGGGGTGAGGATATCAACCGCCCTGTGCGCTTGCCCGCCGTACAGCCATGCCGACGTGTACTCGAACCATTGCTAAACGTTCGCCGATTCGTTGTCGGTAGCGCCGCTCGTGGCCGCCCGCGCCCCGGTGAAGACGAATTTGTCGTAAGCCCAGAACCGGAACACCACGGCCACGATCTGCCCGATCAACGTACCGGAGATGTTGTCCGACAGCGGGCTGGACAGGTCGAGCACGTAGCGGGAGAAGCCGAGACAGCCCAGTTGCAGGCCGATCGCGACGACGTTGAACACGGCGTAGAGGAGGTACTCGCGTCCGGGATTGTCGGTTTGCTTGTGCGCGAAGGTCCACCATTTGTTGCCGAAATAGGTCACCACCGTCGCCACCGCGATCGCGATGATCTTGGCCGGAAGCGGGTAGTGATACAGCACGCCCTCGCCGCCCCAGAAGACCAGGAGGTTGTACGTGCCCGCGTCCACCAGGAAGCCGATCGCGCCGACCACCAGGAACGCCCCGCCTCTGCGCAGCGCGGTGAGCACCTTGCGCACGACCGTCGCGGTCTCCGGCGTCACTGGCTGGCCCGCGGGTGCGGTGGACTCACTGGATGGCACGGCCCGACGGTACCGCAGGCTCGGGCAACCGCCCGCGACGGGAAAATCGGCTCCCGCGCACGGTGAGGTCGGCCACGCACAAGCTGTGAGATCCCTGTACCCTCCCCGTGTTCCCACATTCACCACCGATCGCGAGGATTGACCCGGGTGGACTCCACCGAGCTTCGTATTGCCGCCGTGGTTCCGTGTCACAACGAAGAGGCCTCGGTCGCCAAGGTCGTGGCCGATCTGCAGGCCGCCGTGCCGGGGATCGTCGTCTACGTCTACGACAATCTGAGTACGGACGCCACCGCCGAGCGTGCCCGGGAGGCCGGAGCGATCGTGCGGCACGAGCACACCAAGGGCAAGGGCAATGTGGTGCGCCGCGCCTTCGCCGATATCGAAGCCGACGTGTACCTGATGGTCGACGGCGACGACACCTACGAGGCGTCGTCCGCGCCGCTGATGATCAAGACGCTGCTGGACGGCCCCTACGATCACGTGCTCGGCGTGCGCAAGCAGGACGAGGGCGCCTCCGCCTACCGCGCGGGCCACGAGACCGGCAACAGGGTGCTCAACGGCGTGGTCGGGAAGGTGTTCGGGGAGAACGTCGAGGACATGCTCTCCGGCTTCCGGGTGTTCTCCCGCCGTTTCGTGAAGAGCTTCCCCGCGGTGTCCCGGGAGTTCGAGATCGAGACCGAACTCACCGTGCATTCGCTGCACCTGCGGGTGCCGCAGACAGCGGTGCCGGTCGGCTTCCGCGATCGTCCGGCGGGCAGCGAGAGCAAGCTGCGCACCTATCACGACGGGTTCAAGATCCTCGCCCTGATCATCGGGCTGGCCCGGCACGAGCGGCCGGTGGCGTTCTACGGCCTGTTCGGCACGTTGAGCTGGCTGGTCTCGATCGTCCTGACCATTCCGATAATCGTCGAGTTCTACAACACCCACACGGTGCCCCGGTTCCCGACGCTGTTCCTCGCCTTCACCCTGCTGCTGCTGGGCAGCCTCGCCTGGACGGCGGGCCTCATCCTCGACGGCATCCGCCGCTCCCGCCACGAGGCCGCGCGCCTGGTCTACCTGCGCTACACCGCGGTGGGCGCGGACGACCCGCGGATCACCGGCGCAGGCGCTGCCGCCCGTGACGCCGGAGCCGGGCGTTGACGACCAAGGCGGATCCCACCTCGACGCCGGACAAGGATCTGGACGAGCCGACCGACACCGCACCACTACCCGCGACCGACACCGCGCCGCTACCCGCCGTCGACGCCGAAGCGGAGACTGCTCCCCGCACGGATCGGGGCCCGAAAGGCTTCGCGGGCCGCATGGTGACCCGGCTGGGCGGAGCGACGATCGCCTTCACCCTGCTGGCGACGATCTTCGGCGCGTTGTTCACCGTCCTCACCCCGCCGTTCTGGGGTCATGACGAGATCACCCAGTTCGGCCGCGCCTACCAGGTCGCGCACGGCGGTTTCCTGCCTCAGAAGATCCACGACGATCGCGGCATCGCCTACGGCGGTGACATCCCCTCCAGCATCACCGTGCTGATGGGCTACGCGTTGCAGGACTACACCACCAACCCGGACGAGCCGGATCCGATGGTGGGCGATCCGGCCCGCTACGACCGGTTGACGAGCGCCGCGGTGTCGGATGCCACCGAACCGGTCTGGTTCACCAACACCGCCGCTTACTCGCCGGTCCCCTACATTCCCGCCGCCATCGGCATCCGCCTCGGCGAACTCTTCGGGCTCGACGTGGGCGGCCTGCTGCTGCTCACCCGCCTGGCCGGGCTGGTGGCCTACCTCGCGGTGGTCGGGTTCGGCCTGTACGCCTTGCGCGCGCACCGGGTGCAGTGGCTGGCGTTCACCGTCGCCGTGCTGCCGATCGCGGTGTTCCAGGCGGGCACGGTCACCGCCGACACCATGACCAACGCGCTGGCCATCCTGGTCTCCGCGCTGTTGGTGAAGGCCCTGTTCCTCGGCGAGCGACTGGGCCGGGTGGAGATCGGCGCGCTGCTGGCCGCGACGATCCTGCTGCCGGTGAGCAAGCCCACCTACGTGCTGCTGGCATTACTGGTGGCCTTGGTGCCCGCCGAGCGGTTCGGTTTCAGCGGTCCGCGGCGCGGGATTCCGTGGATCTTCGCCGCGCTCGGCGCGCTCGCCTTCGCGGTGTGGATGAAGATCGCGGCGCCGACCGGGGACGGGATGGGCCTGATGCGGCCGCCGCACCAGTGGCATTCGGTGCGTCCCGGCGATCAGCTCAGCGGCATCCTGCGCGACCCACCGGAATTCGTGCACGTGTTCGGCGAGAGCATCGCGCTGCGCGACCAGCGCTGGTTCAGCCAGTTCTTCGGCGAACTCGGCTTCGCCTACGTCGACGTGCCCGCCCTGTCGATGTTGGCCTGTCTGCTGGCGTTCGCGGTGAGTCTCGGCATCGCGGAACGGATGACGGCCCCGGCCTTCCGCCGCACCCTGATCATCGCGCTCACCATGGCCGCCAGCGTCGCGATGATCTACGTGACGCTGTACATGTCGTTCACGCCGGTCGGCTACTACATCATCGATGGCGTGCAGGGCCGCTACTTCGTGCCGCTGGCGATCGTGACACTCGCGGTGCTGCTGCGCTGGATGCCGCTGCGGCTCACCGATTCGACGGGCAAGACGCCGTCGGTGGGCCCGGCCGTCACCGTGCTGGTGGCGTCCAGTGTGGCGCTGATAGCCGCGGCGGCGAAGTACTACACCATCGTCTGGGGCTGAGCGTCGATCACGGCGCCTCGGGGCTGGTCCCCGGGGCGCCGTTGTCGTTTCAGTCGCCGGTCGCGCTGAGCGTCCGCTCCCCCGCCACGGTGTAGGCCTGCTCGGTGGCCGCCTTGTATGGGCGCCACCAGGATTCGTTGTCCCGATACCACCGGATGGTCGCCGCGAGGCCGGCGCGGAAGTCCGCGTAGCGGGGCCGCCAACCGAGTTCGGAACGCAGCAACGTCGCGTCGATCGCGTAGCGCTGGTCGTGGCCGGGCCGGTCGGTGACGTGATCGAAATCGTCGGGATCGCGGTCGAACTCGGCGAGGATCATCCGCACCACGGACTTGTTGTCGAGTTGGCCGTCGGCGCCGATCAGGTAGGTCTGCCCGATCCGGCCGTGGCGCAGGATCTCCCACACGGCGCGGTTGTGGTCCTCGACGTGAATCCAGTCGCGCACCTGGTGCCCCGCTCCGTAGAGCCGGGGACGCACCCCATCGATCAAGTTGGTGATCTGGCGCGGGATGAATTTCTCCACGTGCTGGTAGGGCCCGTAGTTGTTACTGCAGTTGGAGATGGTGGCGCGCACGCCGAACGAACGGGTCCACGCGCGCACCAGCAGATCGCTGGAGGCCTTGGTGGCCGAGTAGGGGCTGGACGGGTTGTACGGGGTGGTCTCGGTGAAGGCCGGGTCGTCGGGGGCCAGGTCGCCGTAGACCTCGTCGGTCGACACGTGGTGGTAGCGCACGTCGTGCCTGCGCACGGCTTGCAGCAGGGCATAGGTGCCGACGATATTCGTCTGCACGAACGGCCACGGCTCGGCGAGAGAGTTGTCGTTGTGTGATTCCGCGGCGAAGTGCACCACCGCGTCGACGCCACCGACCAGTTCGTCGACCAGATCGAGGTCGGCGATGTCACCGTGCACGAAGCGGATGCGGTCGGCCACCGGGTCGAGCGAGGCCCGGTTCCCGGCGTAGGTCAAGGCGTCGAGGACGACGACGGTCGCATCCGGGTGGTCGGACACGGTCTGCTGGACGAAGTTCGCGCCGATGAACCCGGCGCCGCCGGTGACGAGCAATCGCACCCCATGACTGTACGTGGGGCCGCTCCGAACCGGCGAAGGACTCGAAACCCGGTGCGGCCGAGGGCCACTCCAGTATTCGAACTGTGACGTTCGTCTCATTGACTTCCCAGCGAATGGAACTATTGGGTTGTTTTGTTCCGGAAAACCCCGGTCAGCGCCCTCATTTCCGGGACCCCACCGAGCCATGGGTCTCGATGGTGAACAAAATTTGAATAAACAGTCACAAGCGGTTCACCACGCGTTAGCTGGTCTAGATTTTGCTCGTCTAGTCCCCTCCGAACGTTCAAATCGAGGTTCGAAACAAAATGCTGATGAGGAAATTCGCCGCGACGTCGGCACTGCTGATCGCCGCTCTCGGCGTCACCGCCGGCACCGTGAACGCGGCTCCGGCCCCCGAGGCCGATGGCGCGGTGAACTTCACCGCCCACGCGACCGACACCCAGTCCATCATCACGACCGACGCCGGTTCCATGGTCGTCGAGGATGGCACCTTCAAGGTCAAGGCCGCCAACGGCGACGTGCTGACCGGCATGCCGCTCACCTTCCGGGTCGACGACTTCGAGTTCCCGATCGCTGCCGAGATCGCGGACCACACCGCCACCCTTACCCCCCAGTTCGACATGGCGCACGCGACCTACAAGCCGGTCGCCCTCCCCTTCGAGGACAAGGCGCCGTGGAAGACCGAGTACGACCGTGAGACGGCCGCCTTCAACCGCATGAAGGACACCATCTCGACCGGCGCCACCATCGGCACCCTGGTCGGCGGCCTCAGCGGCGCCGCAGTCGGCTGCGTGCTCGGCGGCATCGCCGGCGCCACCGTCGCCACGGCGGCCATCGTCGGGCTGTTCGGCGCGTTCATCCCGGCCGCCGCCATCGGCTGCCTCGGCGGCATCATCGCCGTCGGCGCCCTCGGCACCCTCGCGGGCCAGCTGCTGGTCACCGCTCCGGTCGCGATCGGTGCTGCGATCCAGTACTTCAGCACCATCAACCAGCCGTTCAACGCGCCGAAGTAATTCGCGAACGAACGTACAACTGAAAACCAGCGAAGCCCCGTCCGCGTGATCGCGTGGACGGGGCTTCGCTTTTTCCGAGGGGCGGTCGGAACAGGACG
>NZ_BDBM01000037.1 GCF_001612985.1 Nocardia gamkensis NBRC 108242
GTCCCGTCTGAAACGCGGGGCGAGGCTCGCCTGGAAAGGCCGGGCGGTCAAGCCGTCCGTGCCTGCTGGTCGTCCTCGATGCGGGCCCGCACGAACCGCGAGACCCGCGCCAGCGCCGCCCTGCTCTCCGGCAGGCCCGGCGCGATGCTCATGAAGGCGTGCACCTGGCCGCGCCACAGTTCCAGCGCGTTCGGCACGCCCGCCGCGGTGAGCCGCTGTGCCATCAATTCGGAGTCGAAGCGCAGCACCTCGTCCTCGGCGGCGATCAGCAGCACGGGGGGCAGCGCGGACAGCACCGCGTTGACCGGCGACAGACTCGGATCCAGCGCCCCGTCGATCTCGGCGCCGATGCGCACCACCGCTTCCAGCGCCGACAGCGGGATATACGGATCCCGCGTCACATTCACATAGTCGCGCTTCGCCCCGTAGTCCAGGTCGAGCAGCGGGCTCAAGCCGACCAACCCGGCGGGCACGGGCAGACCCGAGTCCAAGGCGAGCAGCGCGGTCGCGAAGGTGAGGTATCCGCCCGCCGAGTCGCCCGCGAAGATGATCCGCCCCGGATCGGCGCCGTGCCGCAGCAGCCAGCGATACGCGGCCAGGCAGTCGCGCACCGAGTCGGTGATCCGCGTGCCGGGCAGTTGGCGGTACTCGACGTTGATCACGGGCAGACCGGTACGGCGGGCCAGGCTGGCCGCGACCGGGCGGTGGCTGCGGGTACTGCAGATCGCGAAGCCGCCGCCGTGCATATAGAGCACCGCGCCGTGGCGCAGCGCGCGCGACGCACCGGCCGGGCGGATGATCTCCAGGCGGATACCGTGCAGCGACACCTGCTCCCGATCGATGCCTTGCGGCCGAGGACGCAACCGCGCCAGCCCCTCCACGGTGGCGGCGCCGAGAGGAATGGTCGTCCTGGTGACCGGGAAGGTTCGCAGCACCGGCCGGACCACGCCCATACAGGTGGCCAGCAGCAGCCGCGATTGCGCGCTGGGGCCCTTCGGATTCATCACCACGCCGGGCTCGCCGTCTCTGGTCGCCATCGCGCACCTACCTCACAACTGGTGCGCCGAATCACGACCGGACCGAGGTCGCCCAGGCGAGCTGTCGGCGCTGACATCTCACGCGGTGTCTTTTCAGAACACCATGCGCATCGTGACCTACGCAACAGAATCGCTCGATCCGCACCGGTGGCGAAACAACCGTGACCGAATCGAGGACTACTCGGAACCTCACCGAATCCCGGCGTCGTGAAACTGGCAGACTCCATGCATGCGCGGAATCATCTTGGCGGGCGGCACCGGCTCCCGGTTGCACCCGATCACGCGCGGGGTGAGCAAGCAGCTGGTCCCGGTCTACGACAAACCCATGGTCTACTACCCCCTTTCCACGCTCATGCTCGCGGGGATCAGGGACATCCTGGTGATCACGACACCCGATGACGCCGCGGCGTTCCGGCGGCTGCTCGGCGACGGCACGCAGTTCGGCCTGTCGCTCGGCTACGTGGTCCAGCCCGAGCCGGACGGCCTGGCCAGGGCCTTCGTCCTCGGCGCCGACCATATCGGCGCGGATTGCGCCGCACTGGTGCTCGGCGACAACATCTTTCACGGCCCCGGCCTCGGCACCAGCCTGAATCGCTTCCACGGGATCGACGGCGGCGCGGTGTTCGCCTACTGGGTCTCCGATCCCACCGCCTACGGCGTGGTGGAGTTCACCGAGGGGCGGGCGGTGTCCATCGAGGAGAAGCCCAAGACGCCACGGTCGAACTACGCCATTCCGGGCCTGTACTTCTACGACAACGACGTGGTGGAGATCGCCCGGTCGCTGCGTCCCTCCGCGCGCGGCGAATACGAGATCACCGACATCAATCGCGCCTACCTGGAACAGGATCGCCTGAGCGTGGACGTACTCGCCCGCGGCACCGCGTGGCTGGACACCGGCACCTTCGATTCCCTGCTGGACGCGGCCAATTACGTGCGCACCATCGAAGAGCGGCAGGGGCTCAAGATCGGCGTCCCCGAAGAGGTGGCCTGGCGGATGGGCCTCATCGACGACGAGCAGCTGTGCCGACTGGCCGAACCGATGATCCGCTCCGGTTACGGCCGCTACCTGCTCGATCTGCTCGAACGCGGACGGGACTGGTGAGCATGGAGTTCCGGGAGCTCGCGGTGCCGGGAGCGTGGGTGGTCACGCCTCGCCAGCACGGCGACGATCGCGGCATGTTCCTCGAGGGCTTCAAGGCCTCGGAGTTCGAGAAGGCGACCGGGCGACCGTTCGACCTGCGGCAGGTGAACTGCTCGGTGTCGGCGGCCGGGGTGCTGCGCGGCATCCACTACACCGAGGACCCGCCGGGCCAGGCCAAGTACGTGACCTGCGTGCGCGGCGCGTTCCTCGACGTGGTAGTCGACCTGCGCCCCGGCTCGCCGACCTACGGTCGCTGGGACAGCGTGCTGCTCGACGACGTCGACCGGCGCTCGGTGTTCCTGTCCGAGGGACTCGGCCACGCGATCCTGTCGCTGGAGGACGGATCGACCGTCACCTACCTGTGCTCACTGGAGTACCAGCCGGAGTTCGACCACGACATGGACGCGTTCGATCCGACGCTGGGCATCGAATGGCCGCGCGTGGGGCGGGACGGCAGCGAACTCACCTTCGTCCGTTCGGCGAAAGATACTGCGGCCCCGCCGTTCTCCTGATCCGCGCGAAGAAGCGACGCCTGCCCTGACCGCGCGGTGCAGGACAGGCGCACGACGAGCGCAGGACGACGCAGCCGGTCCGAGGCTGGAGAGAAAGGCGACCTCCGCAACGCCGAGCGCCGCCACCCGGCGCGGGTGACGGCGCGATGCGGCCGGTACAGCGGTCAGGCCACGAGTTCCAGTTCCTTCGACTCGTCCACCACCCGCTCCCGGCCCCGGAACCGCGGCGCGAAGGCGAGCAGGGCGACGAGCGCGCCGACGGCGGACACGCCCGCGGCGAAC
The DNA here is from genome assembly GCF_001612985.1 of Nocardia gamkensis NBRC 108242. Classification (GTDB taxonomy): domain Bacteria; phylum Actinomycetota; class Actinomycetes; order Mycobacteriales; family Mycobacteriaceae; genus Nocardia; species Nocardia gamkensis. The sequence goes on from NZ_BDBM01000037.1 coordinate 2,973, forward strand.
TCCAGACCGGGACGGTAGGTGTCGAGCATCCCGGCGGCCGAGATGTCGGCGTGTGCGCCGGAGGAGATGATCGCGGTGGTCACCGCGAGCACGATGGCCGCGCCGACCTGCATGGAGGTTTGCAGCACGCCGGCCGCGAGACCCTGCTCCTCGTCCTCGATGCCGTTGGTGGCCTGGATGTTGATGGCGGGGAAGCCCACCCAGCCGATGCCGATGAGCAGCACCGCGGGCAGCAGCATCGTCAGGTAGGAGGGGGCGGTGTCCAGCCGCAGGAACAGCAGGTAACCGACGGCCATCACGACCATGGTCACCGCGATCACCGGCCCGGTGCCGAAACGATCCACGAGCTTGTCGGAGAAGAACGCCGACAGCACCACCAGCAGACCGACCGGCAGCAGCGCCATCGCCAGCTTCAGCGGGGACCAGTCGAGGGTGTCCTGCATGTACAGGGTCACGATGAACTGCCAGCTGAAGTAGGAGCCCGCCACCGCGACGATCGCGAGACTGGCGCGGACCAGCGAGGACTTGCGCAGGATGCCGAGACGCACCAGCGGGTAGCGCACTCGCTTCTCCACCGCGACGAACCCGGCGAACAGCGCGACGACCGCGAGGAACGAGCCGATGGTGCGTGCCGACGCCCAACCGGCTTCCGGCGCGGCCACCACGGTGTAGACCAGCAGCAGCATGGCGGTGGTGGACAGCAGCGCACCCAGCAGGTCGTGTCCGCCTTCCTCGGCGGGCTTGTCCTTGGGCACCAGCACGTACGCCGAGACCAGCGCGGCGAGCGCGATCGGCACCGGCAGCAGGAAGGTCCAGCGCCAGCCGACGCCGGTCATCAGGCCGCCGAACAGCAGGCCCATGGAGTAGCCGCCCGCGCCGAACACCGTGTAGATGGACAGCGCCTTGTTCCGGGCGGGGCCCTCGGCGAAGTTCGTGGTGATGATGGACAAGCCGGTCGGCGCGGTGAACGCGGCGGCGAGGCCCTTGACGAAGCGGGTGAGGATCAGCAGCGGACCCGAGCTGACCAGACCGCCGGCCAGCGACGCGACCGCGAAGACCGCGAGGGCGATCAGGAAGACCTTGCGGCGCCCGAGCAGGTCGGCGGTGCGGCCGCCGAGCAGCAGCAGCCCGCCGTAGCCGAGCACGTAACCGCTGACCAGCCATTGCAGGGTCGAGGTGGACAGATCGAGTTCCGCGCCGATGGACGGCAGGGCGACACCGATCATCGAAACGTCGAGGCCGTCGAGGAACAACACGATGCACAGCGTGATCAGCATGCCCCAGAGCCGGGCTGACCATCTGGCCGGATCGGTCGCCTGAGCGGCCGAGAGCGTCGCTGGTGAAGTCATGCGGGGAACATTACATGCGCGTGCATTAAATGCCAACACATTTAATGCGGTTGCATACACTCGCCGTGCCCACTAAGATGGGGCCATGTCGAAGCCGACCACCGTGAGCACAGTCCGGCGCGCTCCCGCGCAGGCCGGGCTGGTCGCCGAGTGGCGCGAGCTGCTCGACCGGCACGCGGCGGTGAGTTGCGCACTCGAGAAGGCGCTGCAGAACGGGCATCACATCGGGCTCAGCGAATTCGAGACGCTGGACCGGCTGGTCGACGCGAACTGCGGCGACTACCGCATGAGCGACCTGGCCAACGACATCTACCTCAGTCAGAGCGCGCTCTCGCGGGCCGTGGCCCGGCTGGAGCGCGACGGTCTCGTCCAGCGCACCATGTGCGCGCAAGACCGCCGCGCGGTGTTCGTGTGCCTCACCGAGAAGGGCCGCGAGGTCTACGAGCAGGCCCTGCCCACCCACCGGGAGGTCTTGAGCGACACCTGGGACATGCCGGGGCCGCCGAAGTGCTGATCAGCGCCGGATAGGCCTGGTCAGAGCGATTTCCGGGCGTCGTCGATGCGTGCTCGCGCGTCGACCGCCGTCGCCTCGATGCTCGCGAAGGCCGCCCGGAAGCGTGCGATCTCCTGTTCCTTGTCCACGTAGACCGGCCCGGCGAACGCCTCCAGGTAGACCACGGGCGGTTCGGACGGCTCGCCGGAGCGCACCTCGGGGAACTCCAGCAGCACGAACCGGCCCGACGTCATGCCGTCGTGGTAACCGCACTCGGTGGGCACCACCCGGAGCCGGACGTTCGGCAGTTCGGTCATGCGCAGCAGGTGGTCGAGCTGCCCTGCGGTTATCTCCGGGTCGCCGATGCGCCGCCGCAGGACGGCCTCATCGATCAGCGCGTCCAGCCGCAGCGGCGCGTCGGCGCGGGTGACCAGCGCCTGCCTGGCCTGCCGCAACCGCAGCCTGCGGTCGATCTCGCCGGCGGACAACTCCGGGCGCGCCGCCGTGAACACCGCGCGGGTGTAGCCCTCGGTCTGGAGCAGTCCGGGGACGAGCTCGTTCTCGTAGGTGAACAGCCGGGTGGCCGCCTCTTCCAGCCCGATGTAGACGTCGAAGCCCTCCGGGATCACGTCACCGTAGGCGGTCCACCAGCCTTTGGCCTTCGTGTCGCGCGCCAGCGCGCGCAGCGGTTCGAGCAGGTCGGGCGGCGCGCCGTAGACCTTGCACATCGCCTCGACATCGAGACCACGCAGCGAGGTCTGGCCGGTCTCGATCCGCCAGATCTTCGCCTCCGACCACTCCAGCTGCTGCGCGGCCACCCGCGTGGTCATCCCGGCACGGGTGCGCAGATCGCGCAAGTGCCTGCCGAGCTGCCGTCGCGGCATCGTCGATCCGGTCGTTCCCTGTGGTAAAGCCATGCTTCCCCCCTGTCCAGCCGCACACTGCCCGCACCGCGCGTTCGCGCGGTCTGCGGCGCGGCGCGCCCTCTCCGGAGACCCGTGGTGGATGTGCCGGGTATCCGAACAGCATTGTTGACAGTGAAACTCACAGCGGTCACGGCGCGCGTCTCAGCCAGGCCGATGGCTTCCGCGAGTCAAACCACTTCCGCACGCCGCGTTTTCGTCCCTACCTGCGCGGGTTGCGCTTGCGGAAGCGCCAGAACTGCACTGCTCGAACGTCTTCGGACAACTGGTTGACCGGCTCGGCCACGTCCGACAACGCCTGGAACAGGTCGTCGGCCAGCTCGCTGATGTGCTCCACCCTCGTCGCCAGGCGCGCGGCGTTCACAAGGAACTCGAGCATCAAGCGGACGGCGGCCGCGATGGTGAGGCCGAGCGGGACGCCCAGCAGCGCGGCGAGCACGCCGAGCGCCGCGGACACCCGCCACGCCGCCACCGTCAGCGTGATCGGCACAGCGAAGGCGAACACCAGCCCCAGGATGTAGGCCAGCGGCAGAAGCGTGCGGGTGGCCGGGCGGTGGAACTGCACATCGAGCAGGGCGCGCGCGGCGGCGGCGCTCCACTGTGCGAACGCGCGGGGGCTGCGGAACGGCTCGGCGGGTTCCTCTTCGTCGGACGCGGCCCCGGCGAGCCGCTTGGCCGCCGACTCCTTCCACGTGAGCCAGCGCGACTCGGCCTCGTACTCCTCGACGTCCGCGGTTTCGCGGTCCGCGGGCGATCCGGCGCCGTGGGGTTCGTCACTCATGCCGAGAATCCTCCTTGCCCGGGCCGCTCCGATCCAGCCGGAAACGCCCGCCACCGGTATGTTTTCGCACCCGCGACTCCCGGGGGGTCATCCACAGCGACCTCCCAGCTCCGGCGCAGCGAGCGGCCAGGTCCGGGGTCGAAAGTAGCTGCGTGGCAACCATGGCGAGCCACCTCGGGATGCCCGGCGAGACACGTACGAACCTCTCGGAAATGAGACGTAGGCGACACTCCGGAAATTTTCTCGAAGAACGCGTAACGCCCATGGCGGCCCCAGCCGATACGACCCATGAATGCAGGACCCAAAGATCTACCGGGGAATGGAGAAGACAGTGCGCACCACGTTTCCGACTTCCGTCACGGCGGCCGAACTGACCGCCGCTGCGCAGGACTACAACCAGCGCGGGTGGACGGTCGCCGAAACGGCCAACGGTCTGAGCCTGATCACCGACGACGACCTGTCCGGCATCGAGGTCACCGGCGAACTGGCCGGCGAGGTCCGCCGCTTCCTGCGCGCGAACAACCTGTCCGGCGCGGTGATCGAGATCCCGGGCCCGGAGCGTCGCGAGATCCACCTGGTCACCGGCGTCCGCAAGGCCGCGATGGCGTTGCAGGCGCTGCGCGAGGCCGGGGCCACCGTGTACACCGACGGCGCCGGCATCCCGCTGCCGCCCACCCAGCTCTCGGCCGGCTCGGCCTGCTGGGGCGTCGCGCCCGCCGAGGCCCGTTGGGTGCCGCCGGTCGTCGCCCTCGCCGCAGCCGTGCGCGCCGCCACCTCCGCGCGCCGCACCAAGCTGACCATCGCCTGCTGACCATCGTCTGCTGAGCAACGCCTCCCTGATCGGATGAACCTGCTGATCGCGGGCCGGGGCCGCGCTACCCGGCCGGTTTGCGACCGGTATCCGTCCTGACGCTCCGGATCCCCACCCCGGAGCGCCGCCGGGTACCGGTCGTTTGGCGTTGCCGATATCGAGCGTTCTCTTTTCAGTTCCACCGCCGGGCGACAAGATGGGGTATGGCCCCGATCACGCAAGCGCGCAATCTGCTGCGGACCTGCCCACTCTGTGAGGCGGTCTGCGGCTTGGACATCACCCTGGACGCCGACGACCACGTCACCTCGGTCCGCGGCGACCGCAGCGATCCCTTCAGCAAGGGCTTCATCTGCCCCAAGGGAGCCAGCTTCGGCCATCTCGACGAGGACCCGGACCGGGTGACCGAACCGCTGATCCGCGACCGCGCGACCGGCGCCTGGCGCGCCGCGACCTGGGACGAAGCTTTCGATTACATCACCGCGCGGTTCCCCGCCGTCGTGGCCGAGCACGGGAACCAGTCGGCCGCTGCCTACTTGGGCAATCCGAACGCGCACACCGTGGCCGGCGCGCTGTACGTGCCGATGCTGCTGCGCGCGCTGGGCACCAAGAACATCTACTCGGCCAGCACCGCCGACCAGATGCCAAAGCAGGTGGCCAGTGGGCTGATGTTCGGCGACCCGCTGACCGTGCCGGTGCCCGACCTGGACCGCACCGATTATCTGCTGATGCTCGGCGCCAATCCGCTGGAATCGAACGGTTCACTGTGCACGGCACCGGATTTCCCGGGCAGGCTGAAGGCCCTGCGCGCCAGGGGCGGCCGCTTCGTGGTGGTCGACCCTCGGGTGACCCGCACCGCGAAACTCGCCGACGAGCACCTGTTCATCCGGCCGGGCAGCGATGCCTACCTGCTGTTCGGCATCGTGCACACGCTCTTCGCCGAGCAATTGACCGATCTGCGCGTCGACGTCACCGGGGTGGACGAATTGCGCGCGACCGCCGCGGCGTTCGACCCGGACACGGTCGCGGCCCGCACCGGTGTGCCCGCGTCCACGATCGTGCGGCTCGCCCGCGAGCTCGCGGCGGCGCCGACCGCCGCGGTGTACGCCCGCATCGGCACCTGCACCGCCGAATTCGGCACGATCACGCAATGGCTGGTCGACGCGATCAACGCGCTGACCGGCAACCTCGACTCCCCGGGCGGAGCGATGTTCGCCACCGCTGCCGCCGGCGGCATCCCCCGGACCAAGCCGTTCCGTGCCGGGCGCTGGACCAGCCGGGTCCGCGAGCTACCCGAGGCGATGGGCGAGCTGCCCGTCGCGACGCTCGCCGACGAGATCACCACGCCCGGCGAGGGGCAGATCCGCGCCCTGGTGACGGTCGCGGGCAACCCCGTGCTGTCCGCGCCGAGCGGCGCCCGCCTGGACGAGGCATTCGCCCGGCTCGACTTCATGGTGAGCGTGGACCGCTACGTGAACGAGACCACCAGGCACGCCGATGTGATCCTGCCTCCCCCGCGTCCCACCCAATCCCCGCACTACGATTTCGCGCTGCTGCAATTCGCCGTGCGCAATTACACCCGCTACTCGCGCCCGCTGGTACCGCTGGGTGACCGGCCCTCCGAGCCCGCCGTCCTGGCACGTCTGGCCGCCGCGCTCACCGGCAGGCCGCACAACGGCTCCGACGGGATGGATCCGCTCACCGCCATGGACGAACTCGTCATCGCGGGCCTGCTGCACAAGGCCGGGCTCGCGGAGCGGCGCGGCGACCTGATCGGCGAGAACAGCACCGAGCAGCGTATCGACCTGATGCTGCGCCTCGGGCCGTACGGCGAATGGAACGGCGGCACGCTCAATCTGCAAGCGCTGCTGGACAACCCGCACGGCATCGACCTCGGCCCGTTGCGGCCGCGCCTGCCGGGCGTCCTGCGCACGGCGAGCGGCCGCGTGGACCTGGCCCCGCAGCCCCTGCTCGACGACGTGGCGCGGATGCGGGCGCGCCTGGCCGACGAGGCGCCGGAGATCGTGCTGATCGGGCGGCGGCAGCTGCGGTCCAACAACAGCTGGATGCACAACATCGCGCCGCTGGTGAGCGGGTCGAATCGCTGCACACTGCACATCAATCCGGCCGACGTGGCACGGCTGGGGCTCGGCGATCAAGCGGTGGTCAAGTCGGCCGCCGGGACCCTGACGGTTCCGCTGGAGCCGACCGAGGCCATCATGCCCGGCGTGGTGAGCCTGCCGCACGGATGGGGCCACGCCGACAGCGGCCAGACCGTGGCCCGCGCGCACGCGGGTGTCAACGCCAATGTGCTCACCGATGATTCGGTGGTCGACGCGCCCTCCGGCAACGCCGTGTTCAACGGGGTTCCGGTCACGCTGACCCCGGCCTGACCCACCGCGAACCACTCCCGCAAATGCCGACCGGCCGGAAACAGTTCCGGCCGGTCGGCTTTTAGCTAATCGCCCGAAATGCTTGGTACGTACGAAAATCGGCAGGATTTTCGATGCCGATTTCCAGGTTTTACCTAGCGATCCTCATCTAAAATCGACACGATCTCGGTACGACCGCGGTTCAATGTCGAGCCTGGTGAACCCCGGATTCCGGCGACCAGAGGGGGCGGCCATGCCCGGCATGCACGGTGGCAGCAGCGGCGAGCGTGAGCTGCAGGAACAGTACGGAACACAAGATCGAGCACAGCGGTTCTACGACGATCAGATGCTCGATCGACTCAACCCGACGATGATCGATTTCATCGGCCGGATGGATATGGCGTTCATCGCCACGGCGGACAAAAACGGCGAATGCGACTCGAGTTTCCGTGCCGGACCGCCCGGTTTTCTGCACGTCATCGATGAGCATACGATCGCCTATCCGGAATACCGTGGCAACGGCGTCATGGCCAGCCTCGGCAATATCCTGGAGAACGCGCACGTCGGGATACTGCTTCTCGATTTCGTGCGCGACCTCATCGGACTGCACATCAACGGTTCGGCACACATCGTCGCCGACCACGCCTTGCGCAACGTCGTTTCCGACCTGCCGGTCAACCACAAGGGCCGCGTGGCCGAACACTGGGTCGTGGTCCGCGTGGAAGAGGCCTATATCCACTGCCGCAAGCACATCCCGCACCTGGTACCCGCCCCACGCGAACAGCGTGAGTGGGGCACCGACAACGTGCGAGCCAAGGGCGGCGACTACTTCGGAGCGAAGGCGGAGAAGAACGAACTGGCCGAGTCGCTCCTCAGCGGGTCCTGAGGGTAGGTACGCGGCCCAGCGCGCCCAGCATCAGTCGCTCCTCGACTGATCGCGGGCGCGGTGCGGGACCGTAAGGCCACCAGTCGCCGAGTTCGACCAGACCGGGGTCGACAAGCTCCAGCCCGCCGAAGTAGGTGGCGATCTGTTCGCGGGTGCGAAACCAGCCTGAACCCAAGCCGTGGACGAAGCGGTGCTCGAGTTCGCGGGCGAGCCGGTGGGCAGCGGGATTGTCCGCGGGATCGAGGTAGTGACTGATCGCGAGGTACGAACCCGGCGGCAGGAACTCGGTGTACGCGCGGACGATCGCCGCGGGGTCGAACTCATCGGGCACGTGATGCAGGACGCCGGACAGAATGACTGTGAGCGGGCGACCGGGCACGATGTGGCCGGCGATTTCCGGCAGCAGGGTTCGCGGTTCCGTCAGATCACCTTGCACGTAACGGACGCCCGCATGCCGCTCGAGGAGGGCGCGGCCGTGAGTGCAGCAGAGCGGATCGTTGTCCACGTAGACCACCCGCGCTCCTCTGTTGTACTGGTGCGCGATCTCGTGAATGTTCGTAGCGGCGGGCAGCCCGGCCCCGAGGTCGACGATCTGGTCGATCCCGACCTCGCCTACGAGGTGGCGGACGACGCGATCCAGCCAAAGTCGCGTCATCGAAGGCACTTTTCGCATGTTCGGGGCGAGTTGGAGGATGTCATGGAAGAAGCGCCGGTCGACTTCGTAGTTGTCTTTGCCTCCGAGGCTGTAATCGTGTACCCGAGCGATGCTGGGGCGCGTCGGGTCCGGCCCGACCGGTGCATGCACACCGGTTCCGTGCGGGAGTTCCCCCGGCATACGGGCGTTCACGCCGATGCCCGGTTCGCGGCGACCAGCGGGCGGGTGGTCGGCAGTGTCTGTGCCCGCATCCATGCCACGGTGCCTGTGACCGTCGCCGGAAGAGGTTTGTAGCGCGGAACTTCGCGCCCGACGCGGCGTTCCAGAACCGCCATCGCGACCAGGAAGTTCGCCACGAACCACAGCACGACTCCAGCGATGACTATCGCGACCATCACCCGTGTACCTCGGCGATATCGAATGGCCGGTCACCATCGCGCGTCCGACGGCGGGGAATTTGATCGGCCCAAGCGCGGATCGCCTCTACCACGGCGACGCCGGACGGTCGAAAAGCATTGGCAGGCGGTTCGATCCACAGACGAATCGCACCCGCCGAGGCGGTGGGCGACGGCAGCGCGATCGCCGCACCCGCACGAGCGACGGACACATCCAGCCGAAACAGCTCTGCGAACAGCCGCATGTCATCGACCTCCCCGAGATCCGGCCGAATCAAGAACGTCCACCTGCCGGAGCGTGGATGGCCGATGATCGGCCCGACCGAATTCCCCTGTCCGTGCAGATGCGCCCGCACCGCCTGCCCCAACCGCGCAGGCATCGTGATCCCCCACACGCTGCCCGCATGCACGACGATCCGCCCCAATCCGGGCGGGTCGATGACAGCGGGTAGACCGCATGCGCGGCGGTAGAACTGGCACCGCGAGACCGGTGTGTCCTCGAACGGCTCATGGTCCATCTCGAAAGCCCCCTACTCGGATCGAAGGTCGTGCGAAGGGCGAGCCCCGGCCGGTTGGCGTCGGGAGCGACCGGGCGTGCGAACGAGAACGGAATATTCGCTGGATCAACAGCTCTCGTTGCCGGGCGCGTACTCAGTACACAGCAAATCGGCTCAACTGGACTGCCCAACAAGGACATTCCATCAATTACACTGGATGGCCAGTATGGGGCGGTCCAGCCGAAGGCGGTCCTCCACAGACCGGTCCAGCAAGTTTCGGTCCAGTACGGGTCACACCAGATAGCGAGGTTAAGCAATGGCAGGAGGGTCCACCCTTCCCCGGCGTGCGCTCGGACGCCGACTCCGCGAACTGCGCTCCAAAGCCAAGAAGAGCCAACTTGCGGCAGGGCTGGCGATCGAGGTGTCCAAGCAGGGCATCGGAAGATTAGAAGACGGGCAGGTAGTCAGGATCAGCACGGCGCAGCTTCGTGACTTGCTGGACTTCTACGAGGCGGATGGAGATGCCAAAGCTGAAGTGCTGGGCCTGCTCCAAGAAGTCAAAGCAGCCAAGGGCGACCCTTCCAATGGCTGGTGGCGCGCCTACGCCGATGTGGTCAACCCACACTTCGATCACTTCATGAGCTTGGAGCAAGCGTGCTCCCGCATGACCGCCTTCCAACTCACGCTGCTGCCTGGCCTGCTGCAAACCGCCGGGTATCGCAGATGGATTGCGCGGACGACCGATCCGGCCATGTCAGCTGTCGACGTGGAGCGACGACTCGAGTTGACCGCGCGGCGGCAGCGTCGGCTTGCTGAAGACCCGAACTTCTCGCTGGAAGTGCTGCTGTCCGAGTCCGTACTGCGGCACCAGGTCGGTGGGCGAGATGTGATGGCACAGCAGTTGCCCTACCTCCTCGATGTCGGAAGTCTTCCGAACGTCTCCATCCGCGTAGTCCCCTTCGATACCGGTGGACACCCGGGCTTGGTAGTTCAGTCGTTCACCCTGTTCGAATTTCCCGCCCTCCATCTGAGCCGAGCACCGGAGCCGCCGGTTGTCTTCGTGGAAGGCTTCACAGGTGCGTTGTTCCTGGAAGACGATTGGGTGATCGAGCGCCACAGGGCGACAGCGGCAAGCCTTCGCCAGGTAGCGTTGAGCGAAAGTGACACCAGAATCTTGGTGCAGCAGATCGCAGAGGAGTACGGCGCGTGACCAGGGAATTATCCAACGCGAGCTGGTTCAAGAGTAGTTACAGCCAGGCGGGCGGGGACTGCGTAGAGGTCGCTTATCTCGACGGAGGCTCGGTCGGCGTACGCGACTCGAAGAACCCGACCGGCCCTGCGCTGGTATTCACCCCCGGCGAATGGGACGCCTTCACCGCAGGCGTGACGGATGGCGAATTCCACCGCCACTGACCACATCGATCGACACGGCCCGGCCCACTGACTCGGAACGTCAGGAGCCGGGCCGATTCCGTATCAGTTGCCCTCTGCGATCGGGTTGTTATCCCGATATGACATCGCCTCACGGTCTCCCCAGCGCAGAGGCCGCGCCCCCTCCCACCTCCGGAAGTGCGACTTCATCATGGTCGACCCGCGAGTGGCACACCCTGGAGACCTCTTCTCGGAAAATGCCGCGACCATGTGCCACCCTCACCGGAAGGACGCCCACCGGCGATCACGAGGAGACGGCGACGGTGGTGCCGTAGGTGCGCTGGTCGTTGATGGCGTCGAGGAGATAGTCGGCCAGATCGGTTCGTGCGGTGTGTGGGCCTACCTTCGACTCGCCGCTGAGCGAGATGCGGGGGCGGGTGCTGGCGGGTGCGTCGGTCAATCGGGTGGGGCGGATCGCTGTCCAGCGCAGGTCGCTGTGTGCGAGCAGCTGTTCCATGCGCGCCATATCCGAGTAGGTATGCCGCATCACGCGGTGCAGGGCGCGGGCGAACAGGCGGGTGCCCGGTCCGGCATTCGCGGGGATGCTCAGACCTGCGGAGGAGATCACCAGGAGCCGTCCGGACGGGCGCATGGCAGCGATGATCTCGGCGGTGCTGGTGGAATAGACGGTGGTGTGGCCGCGCCCGGTGGCACCGAGTGCGGAGATCACCGCGTCGTGGCCGTCGAGTAGCCCCGTCAATCCGTTCGGTGTGCACGGATCGGCCGTCACCACGGTCACGCCCGGGGCGGGAACCGTATTCGCGGCCCGGCGAACGATCGCGGTGACGCGATGCCCACGAGCCAGCGCGCGATCCACGACGATGCGCCCGGTGCGGCCGGTGGCTCCGAGGACAGCGATGGCGGCCATCAGTGCGCACCCGGCCGAGACACGGATCGGGACAGTAAGGGAACGGCTCGCGGGAGCGGCTTGCGCTGTGCCTTTTGCCCGGCTGGGGTGCGCCGGCGTTTGTTCAACCGGACGCGATGAGCACGATCATCGCCATCGTGGTAGACGGTCTCGGCGGATGGGACGCGATTCCAGGCGCTTTCGATGCGCTCTCTCAGACCGCGGATGGTGGTGTGGTTGGTCATGGTTCTCTTCTCAGTCGGCCAGCAGCGCCATGGCGGCCCGTCGGGGTAGCAGCCGCAGCGCGGCGGCGAATGCGCGGTTGATTCGGCTGGAGTGGACGATGGGACCGGCATTGCCCGCCAGCGCTTTGCGGGTGCGGTCCGCGACCTGCTCAGGCGTGCGGATCAACCAGGACGGCACATCAGCCGCAGTCTGGGAGGCCGTGGCAGTGACCCCGGGGCACAGGGCCAGCACTCGCACGCCGCGTGCTTTCTGTTCGTGCCAGAGCGTTTCGGAGAACGCGGTGACGAAAGCTTTGGACGCGCTGTAGACAGCCATGCCGGGTTTGGGGGTGGAGCCGAGCGTCGAAGACACGTTCACCAGCGCACTCCCCGGTGTAGCGGCGGCGAGGAAAGCGTGGGACAGGACGACAACCGCTCGGCAGTTCAGATCCAGCGTGGCGAGCGCTGATTCGAGCGCGACTGCGGAGAAATCGCCGTGCCCGGCGGTGCCGGCATTGTTGACCAATAGTGTGTAGCCGCCGTGCCGGAGCCGTTCCGCGACGGAGCGCAGTCCGTCCTCGGTGCCGAGATCGGCGGCGAGATAGTCGTGGCCGCCGCCAAGTTCGGCCATCAGAGTTTCGAGGCCTTCCACACCGCGGGCCACAGCGGTCACCGCGTATCCGTCCTTCGCGAGAGAGACCGCGACAGCCCGTCCGATGCCCTCGCTGGCGCCGGTGACAAGCGCTCTCACCGCTCGGCCTGCGGCCGGGTTTCCGGGTCGAACAGGAACGAGACGCGTTCCATGATCGCCTGGCGTTTGGTGTTGTGGAAGCTCGCGATCCGCCACTTCCCGTCGCCTTCCCGCACCAACGTGTAGGTCTGGGTCTTGGACAGCTCCGCCGGGCGGTCACCTTCGTAGCGGTCGCCGCGGCTGGTGACTATCGCGACGTCGTCTCCGTAGAAGCGCACACCGAGGAACGAGTCGGCGAGCCGAGTGCCCTTCAGAAAACCCGAGAACAGGGCCCGATGCGCCTCGGCGAGATCGCGGCGTCCCGCGTAGTGGGTGCCGAGAAAGGTTGTGTAGGTGGCGTTCTCGGTGAAGGTCGCGCCGTAGGCGGCGGCGTCGCCCCGGCCCCACGCCGCCGTCATGTCGCTGATGGTGTCGCACACCGCACGCAGTTCGTCGGCGTCGCCGCCGTCCGGGGTGAGGCTCGTGCACTCGGCCACACCGACATTCCGGACGTCGGAGGTCCGGTCCAGCCAGACGTAGCCACCGGCGGCGGCGATGCCGAGGGCGAGCGTGGTGGCCCCCAGAACGCGTACGACGACGCGGCGACGCGGCTTGCGGCGGGTGGTCGATTCGGTATCTGTGCTGGTCGAGGTCATGGCGGAGTCCCTTCGGCGCTTATGTCTGCGTAGAAGAATTATCTTCTTAGACGCGTTCTCTTCGTTTAAGAAGAGATTAGGGCGGACGTTCGGGATTGTCAACAGATCCGCGCGACACCGGTCCCGGCCTGGGCTTTCGGCGAACTCCGAGTTGGGTTGTGTCACAACTACGCTCGGCGCGGGGCGTGGGCCGATGCGGGGCGACAGACCATTGAGCCGGCTATCGGAGCGCGCCGAATCCGGCCGGACATAGATGACGCCCGAACCGCGTCAGGTTGAGGTGGCGTTCGCGTGACTCGGACGCTGTCCGCCTGGACACCCTTTCTCTGCCGGTGGTGCGTCCTGCCATGAACGGCTTGGGGGCCAAGCCGCGATCGACCGCTGGATTAGCACTGGGAAGGTTTTGCAGGGCTAAGGTATGTCGGCAAGTTGTGAGCACTGGTCGGGGGAGCACTTATGCCTTCAAAACCCACTACTCGTTGGCAGGTCAGCGGTTACCGCTTCCTGGTTCGGCGGATGGAACACGCTTTGGTGCGCCGGGATGTGCGTATGTTGCATGATCCGATGCGCTCACAATCGCGCGCCTACGCGGCGGGGTTGATTCTGGCCTGCGTGGTGCTTGCGGGCTGTGGTGTGCTGGCGCTGATACGTCCGCAGAACAAGATCGACGACAACAAGATCCTCATCGGCAAGGATTCCGGTCAGGTGTACGTGATGCTCGATGGCGTAGTGCACCCGGCGCTGAATCTCGCATCAGCACGGTTGGCGGCCGGTGACCCCGCCAAGCCGGCCATCGTCAAGGAGTCGGAGCTGGCGAAGAGGCCACGCGGCACGCTCATCGGCATTCCCGGCGCACCCTCGGCCTTGAGCTTCGACGCCAAGGGCGAAGGCCGCGCATGGACGGTATGTGACGAGCTGAAAACAGATGGCTCGAACGCGCTGAGCAGTATCGTCATCGCCGGCAAACTCGACCTCGGTGAGAAGGTCGGTGCGCTGCCGCACGGACGGGCGCTGCTGGTGCAGGGCAAGGACTCGGCATACCTGCTCTACAACAGTCGTCGCGCCCGTGTGGACATGACAGATCGCACGGTGACCGACGCATTGAAGATCCGCGGCATGACTCCTCGCCCCATCAGCGAAGGTCTTTTGAACGCGGTCCCTGAAGTGGCACGAATCACCCCACCCAAGATCGATGATCCGGGCGGCTTTCCACTCGAGCCCGTCGACGGCCATCGCAACGGCGACGTGGTGCGTGTGCCGAGTGAGAATCAGTACTACGTGGTGTTGCGGACAGGGTTGCAGCCGATTTCGCCCTTGACTGCCGAGATCATCCGCAATTCCAATCCCACCGCTGGAAACTACGAGATCACGGCCTATACCCGCACGAACGCCGACATCGTGAACGAGCTGTCCGTGCAGGACTATCCCGACACGGCGCCGACCATCGTGGACACCAAGGACCATGCGGTGCAGTGCCTATCGTGGAAGCCGCTGGCGACCTCCGCGGCGGCCGAGGCCGATGGCGGCCGCCGCGCCGAGCTGTCGCTGATTACCGGTCGGGCACTACCCATCCCGGACGAGGCCCGTCCGGTGCGGCTGGCCCAAGCCGACGCCGCCAGCGGTAGAGTCGCCCAGTTCTACACCACTCCCGGCTCGGGAATGCTCGTGCAGACCACCGGAATCGAGCCGGATAGCCAGCGCAAAGACAGCGTGTTCTATGTTGCCGACACCGGAGTCCGCTACGGCATCAAGGACACCGAGGCGCAAAAGGCTCTCGGTATGGATTCCGAGCACGCCACCCCGGAGCGGGCGCCGTGGCCGATCGTCGGTCTACTGCCCGGCGGTCCAGTCCTCGGGCGTCAGGACGCGATGGTGGCCCACGACGGCGTAGCTCCCGACTCCAACCCAGCCAAACAACTGGTGCAGGCCAAGTAGACAGTCCTCACGCACTACGGGCTGTCACTGGGTGCTGCGAAATCTCAGTGGCCCGGGCTCCGAAGTAGTACTTCGGAGCCCGGGCCACCGCCTCATGAAGGGCTTGCTAAAACTCTTGAGTAACCAGGGGCACTGCCGACTCGCCAACGGCGGCAATCGTTTCCTGAAATAAGTGGTCATGATCTTGGACGCCGCGTCGATGCGCTCGGTTCCCGAAGAATTCGAAAATATCGATGATCACTCTAGGGTGCTGAGGACTTCAGGCCGGCAGCGGATGGCGACTGGGCTCGCCCTGCGAGCGGGAGGAGCGGAACCAGCTGAAGCCGTTCATGAATCCGCCGGGCTTCGCCGGCAGCATCCTCCCCGTGAGGTAGTTTCGTCTTCCCATTTCACCTTCGGAGGGCCGGGATTCAGGTGCCTGGTCAGATGTCCTTGATGCGAATGGTGGCGACAGTGACGTACCGCATCTGACAAGTGACGTCACCTCCGCCATCACGAACCAGCCGGACCTGCCACACCTGTAGACCTCACCTCCGACTGTTCCTTCAGAACGGGTCGGCGGCGTCCGGAGTAGAGACGAGGCGCTGGGGCGAACGAGGCAGACTGGCTGTCTCAGCGCGATGATTCGGGTTCGCCCCGGGGCCAAAAGCGATCGACACCTCCGGGGACTTCCAGGTATGAGCCGCCCCGGGGTTTCGTCATTCAAACCAGCGTGATCTTGCAGCGTTCCGACAGGGGCTTCGATCCGCTCACCGAGGTGTCGCGGCGTCGCCGGGCAGCGCGAATCTCGGTGTCTGCGATCTGGTCAGCGAGCAACGCGTACACCTGCGTGGTTTCGGTGGAGGCATGACCGAGACGTTTGCGCACCACCTCGATCGAGACGCCGGCGTTGATGAGTTCGGTGGCGCGGGAGTGGCGCAGCCTGACGGGCAGGACGGGCCATCTGCTTCCATTCCTGGTCGGACACGGCTCGTTCTTGCGCCTGCTCGAACAGGCTCGGCATCGTGTGCTCCACTTTTGTGGCAGCGTCGACCACCGAGGCCGACCCATGAACCCGCACAGCGATGAACGCGCTGTCAGACGCTTTTGAACCCGTCGGTCCGTGCCCGGCTGACTGTTTCGGCGAAGGTGTCGCTCGCGCGCTCCGCGAGAGCGATGGCACGAACCACCTCGAAGGCAGACTGAAACTCCTCCGCGTAACGCTGATACCTGGCAGTCTTCTGATCTCGACGCCACCTCGAGGACTCGGCCCGGGAGTCCCAAAGTCGACCGATCGCGATACCCAGGACTCCTGCCGTAGCGGCCAAAATTACTGGCGTCATACAACTTTCACACCCCAATGGGCCTCAGGTGCCGGGTGGTGAGCCTACCTGGTGGCGGCTCGGTTCCTGCCGACATCCGCCCCGAGTGGTTCCGCCGACCACGCTCGGTCAGCTCGGTCAGCGCAGAAGAGTGCGGTCTCCCGTCGGACAGGGCTGTGAGGGGGACGACCCGGTCAAGAGCACGCGCTACCACGACTCGCGTGCTGATACTCCTCGGTGAAGTCCGCCTGTGCAGAAGGGGCAAGAAGTGTGGCGGCGCCACGCTAGGAGTCTGCGGCTCGGACCAGAGGCCTACTCTCGACACCGTCTGCGCCACCTGACAATGAGAAATACCGCCACTTACGGCTGCGAGTCACAGATCAGGCGCTCACACTGGACGCGCGGCCGAGTAGGCACCGCCGAGCCGAACTCGGTCTCGGACGTCGGCGGCGTTTGGGGATGGGGACTACCCAGCACTCGCCGCGAAACGAGCGGTTGCGCGCTGCCCGTGACCTCAGTCGATGGCGAAGACGAACGAATACCAGTGTCCGGACAGCTTTTCGAATCGACGGGCGCCGCTCCCCACCGGCTCAGTGCTCGGGGAGTAGACCCAGCCGTGAACGGTCGAGCCCACGAACCCATCCGCGTCGTAGAAGTAGACCGAACCATCGGACCGGCGCTGCGCCGAACTGATGTCGAGCCCACCGAAGCTCAGATCTCGGCGGGTACTCGGCCCGGTCTCGCGCAGCATCTCGACCGCGACTTCTTCCATCTCCGGACGTGCGGCGTCGAAGCCATCGGGCCGAAAGACCAACCCCGCAACCAGCCCTGCGAGCACAACCACCGGCACCGCGGCGACCTTCCACGACCACCGATGCTCCCTGCCGACCAGATACAGCGTCTTGATCGCCCACACCAGCAGGGAAAGACCCAGCAGAATCCCGCCCACCACCGAACCGACGAGCCGATCCGGCCCGGTCGGGTCACCGACAAACGGCGCCCAATCCAGACGGACGCACAAGAGAACCACAACACCGAAGACTGCTCCCGCCAAGACCACGCCCCCCGGCGCGGTGGCGACGCCCTGCCCACCCTCGGTATGCCCATCAAGCGCACGGGATGTCTCGATCGGAGCCTCCTCGTCTCGACGACCCGTCCCAACGCCCGATCCGCGCTCGGCGATGCCCTCGGCCGAACTCTACCGGCGGGTCGGCCCTCGGAACCGGGCGGCAGGCAGCTCGATTGGATGCCCCAACTCGCGACAGCTGGTTACCGGGTTCCGATTGGGCCGCGAGCGACCGCATGGGCAGGTTGGCCTACTTGTCACCGAGAGATGTTGCGAAGATTGTTGCCACATCACGAATTTGGTCGCAGGATGCCGGAACGGGAACAGCGCCCGGAACGGCGGTCAAAGAAACCTCCAAGGTTCCGTCCGAGGACTTGATCGCCGCATAGCATGTTCCGGGAAGTGCGGACACCGTGTACAGCGCAGCCTCTCGTCCGTTTACGGCATCGGTATTGAAGACGGCGTACTTATCCGAACCCTTGACCTGCTCCAACGGCGAGTTCGTCGAATGCACCGTGACACTTCCGGTGATCGCCTTCTGGCCGTCCACGACCGCGATCCGACGGAAGGAGCATCCAATGGCCGTCAAAAGATCGGTGACGATCTCTCCCGATGATCGCTGGCGGGTAGCCGGATCGAGTCCGGCTTTGATGACCAGATCATCGTCCACTTCGAAGCACGGATCGAACCGCACCGGCTTCTTCGAGTCCGGTTGCACTGGTGCGGGCGGTACAGAAACGGCCATCGACCGGGTCGAAGTGACCGAAGTCGTTGAGGGCCGGCTCGCCGTCATGTCATCCGGGCCTTCAGCGGAACAGGCGGCAAGCGCTGTGGCCACGGCGATAAACATGCAGCCGGTGACCACTAGCTTCATCGGGCGCATCCCCCAATCCCTTATCAAACCAACCACGATTTCCCTCTCGGGTATTCGTCGAAGTCATCGGGCCAGTCGCTAGGGCCGACAACGTTGTCACGCGGAGAGGTTGGGCGCGGCGGTGGCGGCGGCGTAGTCGGTGGTGGCGGAACAGTCGGCGACGGTGGTTCAGGGTTCCACTTCCACTCGAATTGGGGAGAGTTCTTGAGTTCCGCAACCTCCGGCGGCACCGGTCTCGCGAGCTGTTCGATATCACACCAGCGGTATTCCCCCTCGCGGACGCGTTCGGCGTAATCTTGCAAAGCGGCGGATGCGCCCGGTGCGGCCGCGAGGTTCGACATGAACTCCTCGGTCACTTCGGTGACTTCGTGCAATAAAGCATGGACGTCGAGGTTCTCCAACTGGATACGCGCGGTTCGCAGGTCATCCACGGCACTCATGACGTCGCGGACGAGAGCCTCCACGGTGGCATCCAAGTTCGGCTCACGCATGCTTCCCCACCGCGATGTCATGCGTCCTCCCAAGGCTGCCCGCCAGAACCGACCTCGTAGGATTCCTTCGGACGATTCAACGTAGAGTCGACTTGAGCGATTTTCGATATATCGGTGGCGACGGCGGTCGCTTTGGACGCCTTCTCCAACTTTTCGGTGAACGGCGCAATGGTCTCTTTGAGTTTCTGTTCGGCGCCCTCCTTCAACTTTCCGACCGGATCTTTGATGTATTCGAGGAGCTTTTTGACCTGATCGACAAGTTTCTGAATCTCGACGACCAGATCGATCGCTTTCTTGACTATATCGAAGATCTTGATACCCAAATTAACGATCTCGTAGACCTGACCTACCACCGGAATTTTTCTGGCGATGGTCTTGAAGATCCCCTCGATACTCGTGAACTTGATCTGGTCGTTGAGGATGTCCCACAGCTTCGTCAGGATGGTTTTAACGGCTTGCCGGATCTCGTCGGCCACCACTCCGAGCACATCGCTGATGATCCGGCCCACCGGGCCTTCCCATCTCATCGCGGCGATCTGCCGGTTCGCCCAATCGTTAAAGGACAGCGCGGCTTTGCCGTTCCAGTGCGGATCGACCTTCTTCAGGCCTGCTTCCAGGTTGTCGCCGCAAGCCTCCATACCGTTTCCGGCCGCTTTGTACGCCTCGCCGATCCGCCGGACCTCACTCCAGTTACCGGGGATCGGCTCGAGGCATTTACCGAGTGGGTCGATTTCATTCCCAGCCGTGCGGGTGATGCTTTTGATCGACTCGTTGACCTCACCGAGGATGGGAGCCACCTCACCGATAAGGGCGACGGTATCCTCCTTGTTCGACTGCGGCTCCTGCAGCTCGAAGGCTTTCGACTTCGGGTACTCGGCTGGCGATACGTACGCGGCTGTGGATCCTTGGACCTCGGTATCGGCGTCAACCGGAGTACCCGCTGCCACCGGACCATTGAAGGTGTTCTGGTTCAGCGCGAGATAGTTCTTCTGGTCTCGGTCGTGATACATCCACGCCGCTTTGTTGAGCTCCGTACCGGTGGACGTCGTAGCGTTTGCTATTTCGGCCATACGCAGCTGCGTAGCCGTGGCCGCTCCTTTGACCGGCGAAATCAACTGATCGATAATAGGCCCCTGGAGCCAGTCGGCAGGCATGCATTGCTCGCCCGCGAACTTCGCGGCCTTCGAAGCGTCGTCACCGATATCCGCGACAAGCTTGCCGAGACCGGCGATTTCACCGGGTTCCGCCAGCAATTTGTCACCCATAGACTATCTCCTCACTCACTGTGCACTCGTCTTGCCGATCGACTTCATGATCTTCTCGATATCGTCGCGGCGTAGCGACTTCGCCGAGTCCGTATAGTTCTCGAACATGAATATCGCCACTTCAGCCGAGGCGTATGCCGGAGTCGCGACGATATCGAATTCTGCCGTAGCCGGATCACAGGAGGCCTTCTTCGGGATATCGGCAACCACTGCGGTGTAGCGCACCGCGGGACGGCCGGATATCTCGAACGTTAACGGGCCACGCAGCTCTACGGTAGGCATGCGACCGGCCCGCGCGTCACCGAAGATTCGCCTCGCCTTGTCGACTTCCTCGCGTGCTGCGGTGTTGATATCGACGCCGTTGCGGCCGTCGACTCCGACGCTTGCCAGGACCGATCCTTCGGTCTGGCGGCAGTAGTCGATCCCATAGCGACTTACCGCTTCGTAGGAGGCGATGCTCGTGTGATCGACCTCGTCACTCCACGCCATGATCGCATCGTTCGACGCATGCCAACCGTCCGACGGGACGGTGTAGGTGAGTCCGTATCGAGTGGGAACCGGCTGTGGCCGGCCCTTGCCTACTTTCACCAACGGTGGTGGGAACTCCATCGACGGGAAGCCGGGAGGCAGCGATGGTTCCGGTGGTTTAGTAGGTCCTGGTGGAGGCCGCCACGACGAGGCCGCTTGCTCAGGCGGTTCGACCTTGTCCTGGTACGGGTTCCCGATCCACACCGACAAGGTGAGCACCGCCGTCGCCGCGCAGAGCAGCAGTGCGATCTTTCCCAGTTGAGTCAGGATGCCGTATCGATAGAGCAGCCCGAGGACGCGCTTCAGCCGGTCCACGAATGCACACCCAGCCACGACCGGCGGTCGGAGAACACCGGAGCTGTTGCGCTGCAAGAACGTCTAGTAGAAAACTGTTTGCCCACCGCATGCGGCACAGTGATCACTCCCCTCCTGATACTCCCGGGCTGGGATGCTAGGGCGGCCGAAAACGACTGTCAATCGCTCCGTCGCCGCCGGACCCGTCCTTGGCCGATGAACACGGCGCGGTGAGTCGGCCAGTTGCCAATGCGCGCGGATCCAGGGAAACCACCTCGGCCGCAAGCCGGACAAGTCGACAAGAACGCTGGTTTCCCGCCCGCTGACCATGACAGACACGCTCCAAGCGGACGAGATAGACCTTTCAAGGGCTTGCGGGATCGAGCAGACTCACCTGAGAGATCTCGAAGATTACCGAGCGTTGAGCGACGAATCCGATGACGTTCGCGGCACCCGGGGAAAGTGCGGGCGTACTTCCTGCGGACTCACCCCGAACCGCGCTTTGAACGCGGCTCCGAAGGCGCTGAGCGAGCGGAAACCGCTGGCGTACGCGATGTCGACGACGGTGCGGTCGCGTGGGGCTTCGCGGAGGCGGCGGTGCGCGCGGTCGAGGCGTTCGGCGCGGATCAGGTCGCTCGGTGTCGTACCGGTGTGATGCAAGGCCAGTTGGACCTGGCGCAGGGACCAGCCGAGGCTTCGCGCGATCGCGGTCGGCGTCAGGCTCGGGTCGTCGGCGTGGCGGCGGACGTGATCGCGGACCGCGGTGTCCACGGTGGCCAGTACGGTGGGCATCGCGTCGCGGCGGCGCAGGCAGAGGCCGAGTAGATCGACGATCGTGTCACAGGCGGAGGCGAACTCGGGACCATCGACGGCCGCGCGCTGCTTGCCGAGTTCGGTGATCATGCCTGTGACAACCGATCCCAGTCCCTCCCGCAGGTCGATCAGTGCGGGTCCCGCGCCGAGTTCGAGGGGCAGCGCGCCCGCCGGGACGTTCAACACCCAGCCGCGCGCGGCCATGGGCTGACGGAATTCCACGGGACGCGTCTTGGTGACCACCGCGCCGTGCCCCGGGACCACCTGTGCGGTGATGTCGTCCTGCCGAAGACGCAATGCGCCCGCGACCGGGATCATCACCCGCAGGCTCTCATCGCCGTCGTGCCGGATGTCCGCACGGGTTCTGGCGTAGACGATGCTGTCGGACCAGAAATCGATCAGCTGATAACCCGCGTATCGCTGCACGGCCGTAGCGCCACGAAACGACGCCGGACTGGCGAAGCGGCACTGCAACGTGCCCTGGTTACGACAGACGTGCTCGGCCCAGAAGTCGGCCGACTCGCGGGGCGGTACTTCGCCGGTATCGACTCGTTCCACGCGATATGGCTCTGCGATCGACACGAGCATCCTCCAGACCGGCGTGCGCGCTTCCGTAAGACCCGTGCACGGATCAGGTCGAGCGCGCATGGGTCCACCGCCTAACGTGAGAGTCCGATCGTACAGATCACAGCCCAGAACATCGGCGCGTCGCAGCCGGCGGCGGGACCCGTTCGACGTAGCGGGAAGACGACCCGGCCGGGCACCGGCCCGCCGCTCACCGCGAGGAATGAGCACTGTCATGGACCGCAGGCATATCCACATACAGACTCGGCTCGGGTTGCTGCACGTCGTGCTGACCGGCAGCGGCCATCCGATCGTGATGTGGCCGAGCCTTCTGATGGACGCCGCTCTCTGGGACGCTCAGGTCGCGCACTTCGCACGGAATTTCCTGACCATCGCGGTGGACCCGCCCGGCCACGGCGGGTCCAGTCGTCTCGAGCGGCCCTTCACCTTCGACGAGTGCGCGGGCTGTGTGGTCGACATCCTCGATCAGCTCGGATTACCTCGGACGCATTTCATCGGGAACTCCTGGGGCGCGATGATCGGCGGCACCCTCGCCGCCGAATTCCCTGATCGCGTCGAGTCCGCCGTTCTGATGAACGGCACGGCGTCATCGGCACCGCCCGGTCAGCGGTTGCAGTACCGGACGCTGCTGCTGATGATCCGGATCCTCGGCGGGATTCGCCCACCGCTCACCGGATCGGTGGTTCGCGCGTTTCTCGGCCCGACAACCGAACGCACCCGCCCGCAGGTGGTCCGGCAGGTCGTCGACGTGGCGCGTCGCAATGATCCGGCATCGGTCGCTCACGCCGTGCGATCGGTGGTGATCGACCGCCCGGACCAAAGAGGCCGCTTCGCCTCGATCACCTGTCCCACACTGATCGTCGGAGGCCGCGAGGATCGCACGTTCCCCGTACCCGAACTCGAGGTCATGGCGAAGTCCATCCCCGGCGCGGAACTCGTGGTCGTCGACGGTGCCGCACACCTCGCGGCAGCGGAGGTCCCCGAGGAGGTCAACCGATTGGTCGAGACCTTTCTGACCCATCGCGGCGCGACGAGCGCATAGTCAGCGGATCTTGAAGATCACCAAGCGCTGGACGACGAAGTTTATGACGGTCGCGGTGCCCTGGGCGATGACGAAGGCCAGCGGCTGGCGCCACCACTCGCCCGGGAGGGTGAAGTAGAACAGGTTGTTGATGCCCACCTGCACCGCGAAGGTCACCGCGTAGAGCGCGACGACCGCGAGGAAGCGGGCGCGGCTGGGCGGGGCCTGGAAGGTCCAGCGGCGATTGATCAGGTAGGCGGTTGTGGTGCCCGCCACGAAACTGATCGACTTGGCGACGATGACCGGCAGGCCCACCAGGTTGAGCAGCAGGCTGTAGAGCCCGTAGTCGACGACGGCCGAGAACCCGCCGGTGAGGGTGAACCGGATGATCTGCGTCTTGAGGTCGACATCGCTGCCGCCGGGCTCGTCGACCAGCGGCAACTCCGCCGGAAGCGGCAGGTGGGGTTCGGCTTGCACGCCGACGAGCGTAGCGTCGAACCGGCGATGACCGGGATTCGGCGTTGATCCGACGTGTGCGCCACTACCCATGGGTAGAGCGACCCCGTTCCCATCTGGCGTCATACCTGTAGCCTCTATGCCGATGTCCACGAAAGCTCCGACCGCCACCAAGACAACCGGGAACGACAAGGGCGCCGGCGTCACGAACGACGGCCCGGCCGCGGGGAACGCGTTCGACCTTCCGACGCGCACCCGTACGTTGACCGGGTGGGGTCGCACCGCACCCACCTCTTCCGAAGTGCTCTCGACCAGCGATCCCGAACTGATCGCCAAGGCAGTCGCCATGGTCGCCGAGGACAACGACGGCAAGCCCGCCCACCTGCGGCGCGGCGTGATCGCCCGCGGTCTCGGCCGCTCCTACGGCGACCACGCGCAGAACGCGGGCGGCCTGGTCGTCGACATGACCGCGCTGAACAACATCCATCGGATCGACCGCGACACCCGCATCGTGGACGTGGACGGCGGCGTCAGCCTGGACCAGCTCATGAAGGCCGCGCTGCCGTTCGGGCTCTGGGTGCCGGTGCTGCCCGGCACCCGCCAGGTGACGATCGGGGGCGCGATCGCCTCCGACATCCACGGCAAGAACCACCACAGCGAGGGCAGCTTCGGCAATCACGTGCGCTCGATCGATCTGCTCACCGCCGACGGGCAGGTGCAGCACATCACGCCGAAGCGCAACGCCAAGCTGTTCTGGGCGACCGTCGGCGGCAACGGGCTCACCGGCATCATCCTGCGCGCGACCATCGAGATGGTGCCCACGGAGACGGCCTACTTCCTCAACGACGGCGTGAAGACCACGACCCTCGACGAGACCATCGCCGCGCACAGCGACGGCAGCGAGGCGAACTACACCTACTCGAGCGCCTGGTTCGACGTGATCAGCCCGCTGCCCAAGCTGGGCCGCGCCACGATCACCCGGGGCAGGCTGGCCAAGCTCGACGAGCTGCCCAAGCGGCTGCGCAGCAAGCCGCTGAAGTTCGACGCGCCGCAGCTGATGACCGTCCCGGACATCTTCCCGAACTGGACGATGAACAAGGTCACGCTGATGTCCATCGGCGAGGCGTACTACCGGATGGGCGGCAACTACACCGGTAAGGTGCAGAACCTGACGCAGTTCTATCACCCGCTGGACATGATCGCGGAGTGGAACCGCGGCTACGGCTCCAACGGCTTCCTCCAGTACCAGTTCGTGGTGCCCACCGAGGCGGTCGAGGAGTTCAAGCGGATCATCATCGACATCCAGGCGTCCGGGCACTACTCGGCGCTGAACGTGTTCAAGCTGTTCGGCCCGGGCAACCAGGCCCCGCTGAGCTTCCCGATGCCGGGCTGGAACATCTGCGTCGACTTCCCGATCAAGCCGGGCCTCAACGAGCTGGTCGGCGAACTGGACCGGCGGGTGCTCGAGTTCGGCGGGCGGCTGTACACCGCGAAGGACTCGCGGACCACCGCCGAGACCTTCCACAAGATGTATCCCCGGATCGACGAGTGGATCAAGGTCCGCCGCAGCGTCGACCCCACAGGCGTGTTCATGTCCGATATGGCGAGAAGGCTGGAGCTGCAGTGATCAATGCCGTTGGCAACCCGCAGTCGATTCTGCTGCTGGGTGGCACCTCGGAGATCGGCTTGGCAATCTGCGCGGAGTACCTGAAGAAGGGGCCCGCGCGCATCACCCTCGCGGCGCTGCCCGGTGATCCGCTGCGGGAGGGCGCGGTCGCCCAGATGAAGGCCGCGGGCGCGAGCCAGGTCGACGTCATCGACTTCGACGCGCTCGACACCGAGAGCCACCCCAAGGTTATCGATGCCGCGTGGGACGCGGGTGACGTGGACGTCGCGATCGTCGCCTTCGCCCTCGACGGCGATCCCGAGGAGCTGTGGCAGAACCAGAGCAAGGCCGTGCGGGTCGCCCAGATCAACTACACCGCCTCGGTCTCCGTCGGCGTGCTGGTGGGCGAGAAGATGAAGGCGCAGGGCTTCGGCCGGATCATCGCGATGTCGTCGGTCGCCGGTGAGCGGGTGCGGCGCTCGAACTTCGTCTACGGGTCGACCAAAGCCGGCCTGGACGGCTTCTACCTCGGGCTCGGCGAAGCGCTGCGGCCGCACGGCCCGCGCGTGCTGGTGATCCGGCCCGGCATGGTGCGCACCAAGTTCTCGGCCCACGTCAAAGAGGCTCCGCTCACCGTCGACAAGGAAGATGTCGCGGCCCTGGCGGTCGCGGCCTCGCAGCGGGGGAAGGAACTGGTCTGGGCGCCGGGCGGCTTCCGCTACGTGATGATGGTGCTGCGGCACGTCCCGCGCGCGATCTTCCGCAGACTGCCGATCTGACCCTCGGCGAACGAACTCGGTGCCCGCGTGATCGGTGATCGCGCGGGCACCTATCGTCTGACGGAGTGGACCCTGTGAACCCGGAGGCGCCATGCGAGTAATCCAGTGCGACGAGCGCGGAGCGGTCCGTTGAGCACGGTGACCGCAACGGACGAAGCACCGCCGCGGCCCGCCGATCCGGCCCCGGCGCCTGGGCGGAGGTCGCTCGCGATGCGGCAGATCGCCTCGGGCGTCGGTGAGGCCGCGCTCGCGGCGATCGTCGCCGCGGTGGTGGCCGCCGTCGGGCTCGTCGCGTTCTCGCTGGTGCAGTGGCCCGCCTTCAACGCCTCGAACGTGACGCGGGCGCTGACCACGGTCGGGCAGGTCGCCGCCGCGATCATGCTCGCGGTCGCGATCGCGCTGCTGCGGCTGCGCAAATGGCCCTGGGTAGCGAAACCGCTGTCCTGGATCGGTCTTTCGACGTTCGTCACGTTCACGCTCGGCATGCCGCTGGCGGCGACGAAGCTGTATCTGTTCGGCGTCTCGGTGGATCAGGAGTTCCGCACCGAGTTCCTCACGCGGCTCACCGATTCCGCCGCGCTGCGCGATATGACGTACGCGGATCTGCCGTCCTTCTACCCCGCGGGCTGGTTCTGGATCGGCGGGCGGGTCGCGAATCTGCTCGGGATGGACGGCTGGGAGGTGTTCAAGCCGTACGCGATCGGCTTCCTCGCGGTGGCCGCCGTCGTCGCGCTGGTGCTGTGGTCGAAGCTGATCCGCGCGGATTGGGCGGTGGGCGTCGCTGCGGCGAGCACGGCGGTCACCTTGGCCTACGCCGCGCCCGAGGCGTACAGCGCCGTCATCGTGCTGCTGCTTCCGCCCGCCCTCGTGCTCGCTTGGGGGGCGCTGTATCGACCCCTGGAGGACGTGCAGGCGGACGACACCGAGCATCGCACCGCCGGTGGGTGGGGCGCGGTCGTCGGTACCGGATTGTTCCTGGGCTGGGCGGCCACGTTCTACACCCTCTACTTCCTCGTGGCCGCCTTCGCGGTCGCTCTGATGGGGCTGCTGGCGGCCTTCCTGGCGGTGCGCGCGCGCCGCGCCGCCGACCAGCCGCGTCGCGCTCGCGTGGCGACGGCCTCGGCGCGCCGCCCTTGGCGCGCGGCGGTGCCGCCGCTGGCGCGGCTGGTGGTGATCGCGGCGATCGCCGGACTGATCGCGCTCGTCGTGTGGGCCCCGTACCTGGCGAAGGCGCTGCGCGGCACGACCGCGAGCTCCGGAACCGCCCTGCACTACCTGCCGGAGGCGGGAGCCGAACTGCCCCTGCCGATGTTCCAGTTCTCGCTGCTCGGAGCGCTGTGCCTGATCGGCACCATATGGCTGGTGCTGCGCGGGGCGTCGTCGCGAAGGGCGCAGGCGCTGGGTATCGGGGTGGCGGCGATCTACCTGTGGACGCTGCTGTCCATGGTGGCGACCGCCGCGGGCACCACGCTGCTGTCGTTCCGGCTGGAGCCGGTGCTGCTGGTGTTGCTGTCGGTCGCGGGCGCGTTCGGGTTCGTGGAGGGCGCGCGGGCGATCTACCAGGCGTTGAACGAGCCCGCCCGGTTCCGGCTGGTGGCGATCGTCGTCGCGACGATCGGCGCGCTGGCTTTCGCTCAGGACATCCCGCATGTGCTGACCGCCGAGATCACCACCGCCTATACCGACACCGACGGTGACGGAAACCGGGCCGACCAGCGAGCCGCCTCAGCGGTTGCGCACTACCGCAAGGTGGACCAGGCGCTCATCGCGCAGACCGGGCGACCCCGCTCGGACACGGTGGTGCTCACCGCCGACACCAGTTTCCTTTCCTTCTACCCCTACTTCGGCTTCCAGGCGCTCACCTCGCACTACGCCAATCCGCTCGCCGATTTCGCAGAGCGCGGAGCCACCATCAAGCGCTGGAGCGAACTGAAGACGTCGCAGGAGTTGCTCGACGCGCTGGCGGCGAGCCCGTGGCGTGCGCCGGACGCGTTCCTGTTCCGGCGCAGCGGCGACAGCTACACCTTGCGGCTGGCCGAGGACGTCTACCCGAACGACCCGAACGTGGCGCGCTACTCGGTGAGCTTCCCCAAGGAACTGTTCGCTGATTCGCGTTTCACCAGCACGGATGTCGGGCCGTTCACGCTGGT
Source organism: Nocardia gamkensis NBRC 108242 (assembly GCF_001612985.1). Lineage (GTDB taxonomy): Bacteria > Actinomycetota > Actinomycetes > Mycobacteriales > Mycobacteriaceae > Nocardia > Nocardia gamkensis. The sequence continues at coordinate 31,184 of NZ_BDBM01000037.1, forward strand.
CACCGTCCGCCGCTGACCGATGCGGCGAATTCGCCACGGTTGAACTCGCGCGAAATGGATACCCCTCCCGTTTGTCGGTCCACGCACAGCGTGGTTGGTACGGAGGGCGCTGTCGAGGAGTGATGCGCAGGTGACACGTGCACAAGACGTCGAAACCGGCGCGGAGACGGAATCGGCGGAGGTCGCGGTCGCGACGGAAGCGACAGCGGCCGGAGTGCTCACCAGTCCCGCGCGAACCCGGCTCCCCCGCCTCCGGGCCGGTGGCGCCGATCTGCTCGTCGGTCTCGGCTACCTGGCACTGGCCGCGGCGGTGCTGTCGGGTCAGTGGCGCGACACCGACAGCGGGTACCTGATCAAGAGCGGTCAGGACCAGACGATGTGGGAGTGGTTCTTCGCCGTCACCGCGCACTCGGTTGCCAACTGGCAGAACCCGCTCGGCACCGACCTGCAGAACTTTCCGGCCGGGGTGAACATGATGGCCAATACGGCCATGTTCGGCGTCGGCGTGCCGCTGACGCCGGTCACCTTGCTCTTCGGGCCCACCGTCACGTTCGTGCTCGTGCTCACCATCGGCCTGGCCGGTACGGCGTTCGCCTGGTATCACCTGTTCTCCCGCGAACTCGTCCGATCCAGGGCCGCCGCGGTGATCGGCGGCCTGTTCTGCGGTTTCGCGCCCGGGATGATCTCGCACGCCAACGCGCACCCGAATTTCGTCGTGCTGCCGCTGCTTCCGATCATCGCGAGCCTGCTGATCCGGATGACGCGGCGAGCAGCGCAGCCGCGCAGGCGGGGGCGCGATGCCGTCATCCTGGGCCTTCTGGTCGCGATGCAGATCGCGCTCGGCGAGGAACCGCTGCTGATCTTCGCACTCGCGTTCGGCCTGTTCGCGCTCGTCTACTACCTGCATGCGCCACGGGCCGGGCTGCGCGTGGCGCGGACGATCGCCCCCACCCTCGTGCTGGGCGCGGTGATCACCCTGGCGCTCGCCGAGATCCCGCTGTGGTGGCAGTTCTTCGGCCCGCAGAGCTATCGCTCGATCGACCACGGCCCGATGGGCAACGACCTCGAAGCGCTGGTGCAGTTCCCGTCCGAGTCGCTGGGTGGCGTGTTCGCTCCCGGCCAGAACGTGGCGATCAACCCGACCGAGCAGAACGCGTACTTCGGCTGGCCGCTACTGCTCCTCGTGGTGTTCACCGTGGGACTGCTGTGGCGCGACCGGGTGGTGCGGGCCGCGGCTGTTGTGATCGCGGTCTTCGGAGTGCTGTCGCTGGGCGCGGTCGCCACGATCGGCAAGCGGCCGACCGGCATCGCGCTGCCGTGGCGCTGGGCCGAACAGGTCCCGCTGCTGAACACGGTGCTGGAGAGCAGGCTCAGCATGGCCGCGATCCCGGCCATCGCGGTCGTGCTCGCGCTGGCCAGCGATCGGGCGGTACGGACCTGGACGCTATCGGCGGTGGACTGGAAGCCGCTCGCGTGGTTCGGCGCTCTCGCCTGCGCGCTGCTGCCGTTGATCCCGACAATCCTGCCGGTGGTCGAACGGACGCCGACGCCGGATTTCTTCGCCGACGGCACCGTACGCCGCTACGTCGGCGACGGATCAGTGGTTCTGGTACCCCCGCCCCGGCCACCCGACGCGCGGGCGCTGCGCTGGCAGGCCGACGCCGAGTTCAGCTTCCCGCTCGCGGGGGGATACTTCGTCGGCCCGACCGGTACGACCAAGAAAGGGATCTACGGCCCCGAGGCCCGTCCGACCACCGCCTTGCTGGTGCAGGCGCAGGACACCGGGGTGGTGCCGCGGATCGACGCCGACGTGCGCGCCCGCGCGCTGGATGATCTGCGGTTCTGGCGCGCCGACGTCCTGGTGCTGCCCGCGACGAGGAACGGCGAGGTACTGCGTGAGACGGTCACGCAGCTGCTCGGATTCACGCCGACGCGCGTCGAGGACGTCTGGCTGTGGGACGTTCATACGCTGCGTGCGTAAGGGGCAGTCGGAATCACACCGGACGGTAGCTAGCATCAACCACCGTGCGACCGGACCGATCTTCTCGAGCGTTCACCCGTATCCGCTTGATCGCCCTCCTCTCCGGGCTTCTCGGATTCCTGCTGGCGTTGCTGACCCCGATCCTGCCGGTGCGGCAGGATCGGGCGAGCGTGGACTGGCCCGAGCCGGGCGCCGCGAGCGTGGCGGCGCCGCTGGTGTCCTACGAACCGCTGCGGTTGCGCGCGACGCTGCCCTGCTCGCTGGTGAGCGAGCTCGCAGCGGGCGGCACCGTGCTGTCCACCGTCCCGGTGGCCTCCGGCCAGGCGGCGACCAAAGGTCTGGTGGTCTCGGTCGCCGACGGCGTCCTCTCGGCGGTGCTGCGGGACATCCCGCTGCTGTCCGCGCCGCTGGCGGAGGTCGGGTCCTGCGCGACGATCGGCATCGAGTCGAACGCCGCCGCGACGACCCTCGAACTCACCGGCGTCACCCGACAGGACGGCACGCCGTTCCGGACCACGATCGGCCGGGACGTGCGGCCGCAGCTGGTCGGCATGTTCACCGATCTGGATGCCGGTCGGCTCGCCGGAGCGCAGGTGCACGCGGACATCGACTCGCGTTTCTCCTCGACACCGACGCCGCTGAAGCTGGCCGCCATGCTCGCCGCCGCTGTGTTCACGCTGATCGCACTCGTCGCACTGCATCTGCTGGACACCACCGACGGGCGCAAAGCGCGGCGGTTCCTGCCCGCGCACTGGTGGCGCGTCACCCCGGCGGACGGCGTCGTGCTGGGCATCCTGGCGCTGTGGCACGTCATCGGGGCGAACACCTCCGACGACGGCTACATCCTGAACATGGCGCGAGCCTCCGAGCACGCGGGCTACATGGCGAACTATTACCGCTGGTTCGCGGTCCCCGAGGCTCCGTTCGGCTGGTCCTACGAGGTGCTGGCCTGGATGGCCCGGATCTCCGACGCGAGCCTGTGGATGCGACTGCCCACCTTGCTCGCGGGCGTCGTCTGCTGGCTGGTGATCAGCCGTGAGGTGCTGCCCCGCCTCGGCGCCCGGGCGCGCCGCAACAAGGTGGCGCTGTGGACGGCCGGGTTGGTGTTCCTCGCGTTCTGGCTGCCCTACGACAACGGGCTGCGCCCCGAACCGCTGATCGCGGCGGGGGCGCTGCTCACCTGGTGCTCGATCGAACGCGCCATCGCGACCGGCCGGTTGCTGCCCGCGGCGGTGGCCGTGCTGATCGCCGCGTTCTCCCTTGCGGCGGGGCCGACCGGTCTGATCTGCATCGCGGCGCTGATCGCCGGGTCGCGACCGGTGCTGCTGATCATCGTCAAGCGTGCGCGCGGTGTGATCCCGGCCCGCACCGGACCCGACGCGGACGCGGCCGCCGCGGGTTCCGCCGAGGCCGCGGCAGCGGTGAACGCTCCCGGGACCGTGCGCAAGACCTCCAGGGCGGCGACGGTCTTCCGGTTCGCCGCGCTGCTCGCCCCCGGCCTGGCCGCGGGCACGCTGGTGCTGGTGGTGATATTCGCCGACCAGACGCTTTCGACGGTGCTGGAAGCCACCCGGGTCCGCACGATCGTCGGCCCGAACGTCGCCTGGTTCGACGAGCGCACCCGCTGGGATTCGCTGCTCATGCTCTCGCCGGACGGTTCACTGGCGCGGCGGTTCGGCGTGCTGGTGATGCTGCTGTGCCTGCTGGTGTGTGTGCTGCAAGTGCTGCGCAAGGGCCGGATTCCGGGCACATCGCGCGGTCCTTCGGTGCGCATTCTCGGCATCGTGTTCGCGTCGCTGTTCTTGATGATGTTCACCCCCACCAAGTGGACGCACCACTTCGGTGTGTACGCCGGACTGGCCGGATCGCTGGCCGCGCTAGCGGCGGTCGCGGTGGGCACCACCGGCATTCGTTCGCCGCGCAACCGCGCGCTGTTCGCCGCCGCCGTGCTGTTCCTGCTCGCCGTGACCTTCACCGGCTCCAACGGGTGGTGGTATGTGTCCAGCTACGGTGTCCCGTGGTGGGACAAGGCGCCGCTGATCGCGGGCAAGGGACTGTCCACGTTGTTCCTCGGACTCAGCGGCGTCGCGTTGCTGATCGCCATCTGGCTGCACTACCGGGAACCGTATCGGCGCGAGCGGGCGATGGCGCCACGGCGTTTCGACCGGTGGGCGTCTGCGCCGCTGACCGTCGCCGCCGCGCTGCTGGTGGTATTCGAGGTCGCCTCGCTCGCCAAGGCCGCGGCCACGCAGTACCCCGCGTACTCGATCACCAAGTCGAACGTGGAGTCGGTGGGCGGGGATTCGTGTGCGCTGGCCAACGAGGTGCTGGTGGAGACCGACACCGCCGATTCGCTGCTGCAACCCTTCACCGGATCGCCCGCGGACGGATTGGTTGCGCAGAACAAGGGTTTCACTCCGAACGGGGTGGCGAGCGACCTCACCGCCGACGCCGAGGAGACGGTCTCCGGCGGTGCGAACTCGGTGGACAAGGATTCCGAGAACAAGACCAGCAAGACCACCGGCGCCGGCACCGGAGGCGGCACCACCGCGCAGGCGGGCATCAACGGCAGTACCGTCGCGCTGCCGTTCGGCCTGGACGCGGCGAAGACCCCGGTGCTGGGCAGCTACCAGGACGGCGAGCAGCAGCAGGCGAAGCTGACCACCCAGTGGTACCGGCTCGATCTGACCGACAGCATGCGCCACGACCCGGCCTACCAGGTGCTCGCGATCACCGCGGCGGGCCGGATCCGGTCGGTGGACGCCGACGGCGTGCTCACCTACGGACAGGAACTGCACTTGGAGTACGGCGTCCGCGGCGCGGACGGCGAAGTGCGCACGCTCGGCTCGATCGATCCGCTCGACATCGGCCCCGCGCCGTCCTGGCGCAACCTGCGAGTGCCGCTGGATCGACTGCCGGGAGAAGTGAACGCGGTGCGGCTGGTCGCGATCGACAACGACATCACGCCCAAGCAGTGGCTGGCCGTCACCCCGCCCCGGCTGCCCAAGCTGGCCACGCTGAATTCCGTAGTCGGCTCGCAGGATCCGGTGCTGCTCGACTGGCATGTGGGCCTGGCCTTCCCGTGCCAGCGGCCGTTCGACCACAAGGACGGCGTCGGCGAGATCCCGCGGTGGCGCATCCTGCCCGACCGGGTCGGCTCCGACGCCTCCAACGCCTGGCAGGACGACATCGGCGGCGGCCCCCTCGGCTGGACCGGCCTGCTACTGAAGTCCCAAACCGTCCCCGCCTACCTCGACCACGACTGGGGCCGCGACTGGGGCTCCCTCGAGAAATTCACCCTCTACGCCCCCGACGCCACCCCCGCCACCATCCACATCTCTCCCCGAACCCGCACCGGCCTCGACACCGACGACCCCATCCGCATCCGCTGACCGGCATCGGAGTCCGCCATCCACGGGTGGCACGGGACATGTGCCACCCGTGGTCGAGGTCACGGGATGAGGACGAGCCGGCCGCGTAGGCCGCCGGAGGCGAGGCGCTTGTGGGCGGCTTCGACGGAGGTGAGGGGAAGGGTTTCGGCAACGCGGAGGGTGAGTTCGCCCGCGTCGACGTGGGCGACCAGTTGGTCGAGTTGTGCGCGATCGGCGCGGACCAGCACCGTGCGGACCACGGTTGCGCGCAACGGGATCGGGGTGTTCGGGACGCTGATGGACACGAACCGTCCGCCGCCGCGCACCGCCGCGAGCGTCGTGGGGCCGAGTGCGGCCGCGTCGAGGGCGGCGTCCACTCCGCCGGGGACGAGGGCGCGGACGGCATCCGGAAGGGCCGCATGGCGCGGCACGAAATCGGTGGCGCCCAACGCGCGGACCGTGCCCTCGTCGGCGGGTGAGGCCGACGCGATCACCCGCACGCCTCGCGCGGCGGCGAGTTCGACGGCGAAGCCGCCGACCGCGCCCGCCGCGCCGGTCACCAGCAGCGTGTCGGTGGAGGTGAGATCCAGCGCGTCGAGTGCCTGGATCGCGGTGAGGCCGTTGAGCGGGATGGTGGCCGCTTGCACCGGAGGCACGGAAACCGGAGCGGGCGCGACGTTTCCGGCCTCCAGGACCACATAGTCGGCCTGCGCGCCGAGCGAGACGTCGAGCCGGTCGCTGATGCCGATCACCGCCTGCCCCACCGTGAACCCCGTGACGCCGGCACCGAGCGCGTCCACCGTGCCCGCGACGTCCCAGCCGACGCCCCATCGGTCGCGCGGCGCGGCGAAGGGCGTGCCGCCCACGCCCGCACGCACCATCAGGTCGACCGGATTAACCGTCGCCGCCGCGACCGCGATCCGGATCGCGCCCGGACCCGGTTGCGGCGTCGGCACTTCCACGATCTCCACCTCGGCTTCCGGTCCCGGCCGGTGAACCACTACTGCGCGCATGACGTTCCTTCCTCTCGGCTGTCGACCAACTTACGAGGCGTTACTATCTGCTGGGTAGTAGTTACCCGAGAGTGCGTTAGAGGTGGCGAGGTATCCCCGATGGCGACGAAGACCGCGGCGCAGCGCCGTGAACTGGCCAAACAGCATTACGACGCGTATATCGCCGAGTGCCCGACCCGGCAACTGCTGGACCGGATCAGCGATAAATGGGTTAGCCTCGTGCTCGCTGCGCTCGCCGAGGGCCCTTTGCGCTACGCCGAACTGAACCGGATCATCGCGGGCGTGAGCCCCAAGATGCTCACCCAGACGCTGCGCGGACTGGAGCGCGACGGCTTGGTGGAGCGGCGGATCACCGCCGAGGTGCCGGTCCGCGTCGACTACGAACTCACCCCGCTCGGGCACAGCCTCCAGCCGGTCATGAGCGCGGTCAAAGCCTGGGCGGAGGAGCGCATGGACGACGTCATCGCCGCGCGGGCACGCTACGACGACATCGGTAAATAAACCGGTTGTCCGGTCTGAAAAAGTGCTCCCACCTGTGGCTAAACATCGCAGGACGAATCGGTTCGATGGCCTTAATCTGATTGCCATGACAACGGCATTCGATGAAATGGATCTGCGCGATCTTGTCGGACTGCTCAGCGAAGAGGAACAACGGGAGCTGCGGCCTGCGGTGCTGCGCGTGCTCGGCCGCCTCCCTTCGCAAGAGGTGCTCCGGCGCGAGCTCGGTCTTCGATTGAAGGTCTGAGCGCCCGGTTCGCACCGGCGAAATACGGCAGGGCCGCCGCGCAGGGTTCACCTGCGCGGCGGCCCTGTGTTCGGGTACCTATCCCGTAGCCAGCTCGCCGAAAGCGACATCGACGGGTATCGGCACGTCCACGGTCAGTCGACGGGTGTGCAAGCACACGAGGTGATACCGGCCTTCGGACAGGCGGTACTCCTCGATCTGCTCGATGCCATCGCCGGGCTCGGTGAGAAAGACGATGAGGTAGACCGGGATACCGGCCGCGGCGTATCCGGCTTTCTTCTCCACCGTGTCGGTGTGGTGAGAACTATCGGGAGAAACGATCTCCACTACGAGCACAGTGTCATCGGCATACAACCGTGCGTCGTCGTCCAGACAGCGATACACGACGACATCCGGTCGACGGAGGCTGAGCGGAACATCGCTGAGCCGGACGTCCACGTCGGTCTCGACCATCAAGCACGGCTCCGGCTTCCGCGCCGCTTCCATCTGCGCGGCCATTCGCCGCGCCACGCGATTGTGCAGACGTGACGGACTTTCGCACTTCACGATATGGCCGTCGATTACCTCGATGGTTCGGCAGAACTCAGCGGGCAGCAGTTCGTAGTCCCGCGCAGTGATCTGGTCGGGGATCCAGCGGTACCAGTCGCTGGGTGCACCGCTCGTCATGCCCTGAGACTACCGGCAGGCTTGGGCAGATCACGGTACGGATTGCACCGCTCACTGTCCGATGTCGGTCCCTCCGTCCGACTCGTCCCGCGCGGAGTCGATCGCGGCGGCGATGGCGTGGTGTGGGACGTCGGGGCAATCGTCGCCGAACTCGGCCAGCCAAGCCGAGTCGCAGTCTTTCCGAGCCGAGCCATACGAGGAGTATGCCCACCGGAATGTGTACACGCGCCCGGGTGGGGTGGCGCGGGCGCCACGCGGCCGCGCCAGGAGAGGACAGGGCCGCCGCGCAGGATCAGCGTCCTACGCGGCGGCCCTGTCAAGGTGGTCTGCGCGATCAGAACACCCGCAAACTCCCCGGCGACCAGAACCCGGAACGAGTGGTCGTACCGGTCTCCAGCTTCGCCGGGACGGCGTTGCGGTCGTACTGGTCGTAGCGCTCCAGCGAGCCCCAGTCGCGCGCCCAGTCGTCCTTCAGGTAGGTGGGCACGGTGACCGACTTGGCCAGCATCTGGGAGAAGCCGAGCGGGCCGCCGAATTCCTCGGCCTGCCAGGTGTTCGTCGAGCTGATGGCCAGCGGGCGGTCCGGCAGGATGCGGTAGCCGGGCACCTCGGCCACGCCGTTCTCGTGGTCGAACGGACGCTGGCACGGGAACTGCAGGCCAACCGCCCAGTCCAGCAGGATCGGCTGCTGGGAGCCCAGCAGGCTGTTGAGCGTCTGCAACTTCGGCATCCGCGGCGGCGTGAACGCCAGCCACTGGTCCCCGATCAGGATCGGGTCGTTGGCGACGATGCGCACCGCGTCGGCCTCGGGCGCGATCTCGTCCAACGGCACCCGCAGGTTGCGCCAGGACGGGAACGGGCCGATGTCGCGCGGCAGGTAGGTGCCGAGCTTCTGCACGCTGCCGTCGGGCAGGTGCTTGCCGTAGTCGACGGTCAGCGATTGGCCGTACTTCATCGCGCCGGTGTCGTCGAAGGAGAGGATGCGGCCGGCGGCCGAGATCACCACCAGCGGCCTGTCCGCCGAACGAGCGGGCAGCCCATACCAGCTCGAGGTGACGTTCGCAGGCTGCTGCACACCGTTCTGGTAGCTGCCGAGGATCGGCGTGGTGGCCGGGTCGAGGCCGAACGGGAGGGCGACGGTGGAGCCGTTGACGCCGAGCGCGCCCTGACCGCCGCCGGTGCCCGCGCTCTGCCCCTCCGCGAACGCCGCGCCGACCGACTGGGTGGAGGTGTTGCCGGTGCCCGGCTTCACCTCGACACTGTCGGCGGACAGATCGTTGGGCACGCCGTTCGGAGCGAAGCCGACCGGATCGACGCCGGCCAGCGGGTCGGCCGGATCGGTCGGCGGATGCGCCGGATCGATGATGGGCGCGAGCCTGCCGCCGTTCGGGTCCGGCTCGACCAGCACGTCGTTGGCCAGACCACAGGTGCTGCCGCCGAGCGCGTCGAAGTTCGACCGCGCCAGCGAGTACGCCGGATACTGCGAGACGGCGCCCTTGACCAGCGAGAGCACTTCGAGCGCGACCATCAGCGCGGCGACCACGGTCAGCGGGATCGCGGCGAACCGGCGGATCCGCCTGCCGCGCGCCGTCTTCGCCGACGGCTGCGGCGCGGTGTAGTCCTCCCGCAGCGTGTACCAGCCGACCAGCGCCAGTGCCAGGCCGAACAGCATGAGCATGACCGTGTTCGACTGGTAGCCGTGTAGCGAGATGCGCTTGTCGAACCAGGGCACGCCGAAGCTGGACACGTACCAGTAGCCGTTGATGCCGGAGAACGCGATCGCGAGCACGAACAGCAATCCGGCCAGGAAGATCGCCCGGTTCTTGCGGGCCCGCAGGGCGCTCGCCGAGACCGCGACGGCGGTGACCGCCGCCAGCGAGCCCGCGATGCCCGCGTACGCGCCGAAGTGGTGGGTCCACTTGGTCGGGTTGAACATCATGAAGAAGATGGTTCCGAAGACCACGCCCATCAGCCGCCAGGTCGGCCCGCTCGCGATACCCGGCACCTGCCTGCGCCGCAGCAGCACGAGCATGGTGGTGAACAGGCACAGCAGCATCACCAGGAAGGCGAAGCGGCGCGACAGCGAACCGTCGACGGTCTCCACGAACAGGTAGTAGTAGCGCAGGTAGTCCTCGTACCAGGCCAGGTTCGGCCCGGTCACCTGACGCACCCGGTTGGCCTCCTGGATGCCGGCGAAGGTCTGGTCGCTGTAGACCACGGTGAGCACGAGCACGCCCGCCGCGGCGATCGGCGCGAGCAACGGGAGCGTCGAGCCCCACCGCCCGGCCCCGAGCGCGGCAAAGTGCCGGTGCTTGCGCACCACGATGCGCACCATCGGACGGATACCGGCCAGCAGCGCCGCCACGCACATCAGTCCGGTCGGCGCGGCCGCCAGGGTGAACGCGGCCACCAGGATGGCCACCGCGGCGGGCAGCAACCGTCCGGTCGCGATGGCCCGCTCGATCGACACCCAGGTCAGCAGCGCGCCGAGCGCGACGACCGGCTCGGAGCGCAATCCGTTGTCGAACGGCAGCCAGAACGCCAGGAACACCAGTCCGCCGGTCCACAGCGCCACCTTGCTGGTGCGCACACCGCGGCCGAGGCGGGGCACCACCTCGCGGCTGATCACGAGCCAGCAGAGGATCGCGCAGGCCAGGGCCGGCAACCGCACCCAGGGGCTGGCCGTGGATATCTCCGAGAAGACCTGGATCACGTAGTAGTACCAGCCGAACGGCGCCTCCGGCACGCCGTACCAGCGGAAGTAGTTGGCCATATAGCCCGCATGCGGCGCCACCCGCACCATGCTGAGGATGTAGCCGTCGTCGGAAGTGTTGGCGCCCGCGAAATGCCACAGCAGCAGCGTGCCGATCACCGCGCCGTCCGCCCAGGTCGGCTTCAGCCAGTTCGCCGGAAGGAACCGGCGGTGCCCGCGCCCGTCACTGCTGTCCAGCCGGGCCAGCGCCGCCAGGGCGATCAGCGTGCACAACACCGCCGAGATCATCGCGATCAGCTTGATCGCGGTTGGGCTGGACGAGAAACGGGTGTCCACCGTCATGTCGAACGACAACCCCGCGGGCGCCGCGCCCTTGAGGTCGGAGAACACACCCACCACCTGAGGCCGCAGATCGCCGCCGAGCTGCCCCTCCACCGGCACGGTGACCAGCTCGGTCGTCCCGGGCGCCGCACCCTCGACCGGCCGCTCCACCTGCTTGGTGAGCCCGGCGAACGCGGCGTAGGTGCGCTCGCTGTCCGAGCTGATGGTCAGCGACGTGCACTCGCCCATGCGGCTGCGGTCGGCCGACACCACCACAGCGTTGCGATCGATCACGTCGACCGAGGACTCCGAGACCCGCACGAACATCGCCTCCAGCGCCGCCCGGTCGCCCTGCGGCGGCGCGGTGGCCAGCAGCATGCCGCCCCGCTCGGGCAGCTGGGCGATGGTCTCGCACGGGATCGTCGCCTTCAGGTCGATCGGGACCTGCGACATCAGCGGCGCCTGCACGTTGCCGAGCGTCCCGCTCTGCGGCCACTTCAGCACCGCGGTCGTCTGCGTGACCGGCAGGAACGGAGTCGCCAGCGCGAACAGCGCGCCGAGCAGACCGGCGAGCAATGCGATGAGCCGAGCGGTCCGGAAATCGTTCGGAGTCACCGCCGGGGCGGCGGGGGGTTTCGTGAGAACAGCGGTTGCGGCGTCGGGCACGGTTGGCAATGCTATCTGCCCGTCTGTCCGCGCGGGCGTCGCGCCGCCGGGAGAAATCACGGGTCCTCAGTATGTTCGGAGCCGACTGCCAGAATGTTGTGCCGACGGGCCGGAGAAATGGCGCCCGACGACCAATCGACCCCGTCCTGCTGACCGCTACCGACCACAATGGAAAGGTGGGCCTATGACCAAGGTGAATCTCTCGACGAACTACGGACCGATCGTCCTCGAACTCGACGACCAGAAAGCGCCGAACACGGTGCGCAATTTCGTGGACTACGTGAACGCGGGCCACTACAACGGCACGATCTTCCACCGCGTCATTCCCGGCTTCATGATCCAGGGCGGCGGCTTCGAGCCCGGCCTGCGCCAGAAGGGCACGCAAGCGCCCATCCAGAACGAGGCGAACAACGGCCTGAAGAACAACAAGTACACCGTCGCGATGGCCCGCACCAACGACCCGCACTCGGCCACCGCGCAGTTCTTCATCAACGTCTCCGACAACGACTTCCTCAACCACTCCGCGCCCACCGCGGCGGGCTGGGGCTACACCGTCTTCGGCGCGGTGACCGAAGGCACCGACGTGGTCGACAAGATCGCGGGCGTCGCCACCGGCTCGGCCGGCGGGCACCAGGACGTCCCGGTGAGCGACGTCGTCATCGAAACCGCCACCGTCAGCTGATCATTCGGCGCCCATGACGCGAATCGGGCCGCGCCCCAGAGGGGTGCGGCCCGATCGTGTTCCACAGCCTACAGCGGCAGCAGGTGATGCTTGCGCGGGTTGCGGGCAATAGCCTTGTCCCGCAACAGTTGGAGCGCACGACGGATTTCCAGCCGGGTCGTCGCGGGCTCGATGACCGCGTCGACGTATCCGCGCTCGGCGGCCACCCACGGGGTCGCCACGGTGGCGTTGTAGAAGTCGATCATCTGCTGGCGGATCGCGGCGCGCTGGTCCTCGGGCGCGGCCTCGATCTGCTTGGCTCCGATCAGGCTGACCGCGCTCTCCGCGCCCATGACGGCGATCCGCGCGGTGGGCCAGGCCAGGTTCACATCGGCGCCCAGCTGCTTGGAGCCCATCACGGCGTAGCCGCCGCCGTAGGACTTGCGGATCACCACGGTGACCTTCGGGACCGACGCCTCCACGTAGGAGAACAGGAACCGTCCACCACGCTTGATGACGCCGATCTTCTCCTGTTCCACACCGGGCAGGAACCCGGGCGTGTCGACGACGAACACCAGCGGGATCTCGAACGCGTCGCACAGCCGCACGAAATGCGCGGCCTTGTCCGAGGCGCGGGCGTCCAGCGCTCCCGCGTACACCATCGGCTGGTTGGCCACCACGCCGACGCTGCGCCCGTCCACCCGGGCGAATCCGGTGATGACGTTGCGGCCCGCCGACGCGCCGACCTCGTGGAAGGCGCCGTCGTCGAAGATGCGCAACAGGATCTCGTGCATGTCGTACCCGGAGTTGTCGGAGTCCGGGACGATCGAGTTCAGTTCCAGGTCGCTGTCGGTGGTCTCCGGCTCCAGGCCGGGATTCACGACCGGCGCCAGCTCCTGGCAGCTGGTCGGCAGGTAGCCCAGGTAATCGCGCACCCACTCGAACGCGGCCGCCTCGTCCTTGGCCACGTGGTGGATGTTGCCGTACTCCGCCTGGCTGCGCGCCCCGCCGAGTTCCTCGAGGCTGACGTCCTCACCGGTGACCTCCCGGATCACCTTCGGGCCGGTGACGAACATGTACGCCTCTTCGGTCGCCACCACCACGTCGGTGTTGATCGGGGCGTAGACGGCGCCACCCGCGCACTTGCCGAGGATCATCGAGATCTGCGGAACCAGGCCGGACAGCGGCTCCTGGCGGCGGCCCAGCTCGGCGTACCACGCCAGCGAGGTCACCGCTTCCTGCACGCGGGCGCCGCCGGAGTCGTTGATACCGACCACCGGGCAGCCGACCTTGGCCGCGTACTCCAGGATCCCGGCGACCTTGCGGCCGAACATCTCGCCGACCGAACCGCCGTACACGGTCTGGTCGTGCGAGAACACCGCCACGGGCCTGCCTTCGACCAAGCCGTGCCCGGTGACCACACCGTCGCCGTAGAGCGCGGCGGGATCGCCCGGTTTGCGTACCAGCGCGCCGATCTCCACGAAGGTTCCCGGATCGAGCAGCATGTTGATCCGGTCGCGGGCGCTGGGGATGCCTTTCTTCGCCCGCTTGGCGATCCCCGCTTCACCCGCGGGCTCCTGCGCCAAATCCAGGCGCTTGCGCAGGTCGGCGAGTTTTTCGGCAGTCGTGCTCACTTGGCCCCTTTCACCTCGATCGCGGCGAGCTTCGCGGTCAGGTCGGCCCCGATCTTCCCGATCCGCGGTTCGTCGATGATCTGCAGGTGGTCGCCGGCGATGTGGACGACCTCCAAATTCGGGATGTACTCGTCCCAGCCGCCGTTCGGCACCCGGTCGGCGAAGCGCGGCTCGAGCTCGATCATCCCGTCGTGGTAGCGATCGGCGAGGTACAGCACCACATTGCCGTCATAGTGCGACGGTTGCATTTTCGCGAGCTGACGGCTATCGATCCACGAGGTGCGCTGGTGTTCGAGCACGCCGCCGGGGATCTTCGCGCCGCTTATCTTGATCAGATCACTGATCATCTTGAACTGCTCGTCGTCGGATGCCGCGGCCAGTGTCTCCAGCTGTTCGCGGTCCAATTCACCGTCGACGCCATAGGTCTTCTTGGCGAACACCTGGTAGCGCTCGATCCGCCGCACGCGCTCCTCGGGACTGTTGTCCTCGCCCTGAGTCGGAATGGCCAGATCGATCAGGCCGACCGTGCGCACGTCCGCGCCCTCGGCGCGGAGCAACTGGGCGGTCTGCATGGCCAGCACCGCACCCAGCGACCAGCCGTACAGCACGAACGGACCGTCGCCCTGGATCTTGCGCAGCTCGGGCAGGTACTGGCGCGCCCGCTCCTCGATCGAACCGTCGACCCGCTCGAGGCCGTACATCGGCGTCTCGGCGGGCAGCCGCTTCAACAGGGGCTCATACACCAGTGTGTTGCCGCCCGAGGGGTGGAACACGAAGACGGGCACGGCGTTCGAGCCCTCCGCGCGCGGCCGCAGCGGACGGACGAAACCGTCCACATCCGCGCCGCTGTCCTGCAGGTCGCGGACGATGTCGGAGAGCTGCTCGATGGTCTCGCAGTCGAGGACGTCGTCGACGGTGACCTCGGCCTTGACCCGTTCGGTCAGGCGCGCGGCCAGTTTCTCCGCGGTGTCCTCGTCCAGGATCGGCAGCGTGTTGAAGATGCCTCCGGCCGATTTCCCGGTGACCACCGCCCAGGTGGCGAAGGTCAGGCGCTCGGCGGCGTCGCGCGGCGGAACGTCGTCCTCGTCGGCGGGTTGCTGCGCGCCGCCGAAGACGGCCGCGGGGGTTGCCACAACCGCAGCGACCGGTTGCGCGGCGGGAGCGTCACCTTCGACAGCTTTCTCCGGGCTCGCGGTAGTCACTGGTGCGGGGGCCGAAGCGACCTCGGTCGCAGCGGTTTCCGGTGTGGCGGTGGACTCACCGGCCATACCGGTGTCCGGCGCAGCGCCCGCCACCGCGGCGACCGGGTCGGCGCCGGTGGCCAGGGCCGCACGGGCCGTAGCGATGAAATCGGCGTCTACAGCCATCTCGCCCGTGCCGCCCGCTGCCTTGTCGGCAGCCTGCTGGTCGGCCATCGCCTGCACCTCGTCGCGGTGCTCGATCGCGTACCGCAGCACCTTGCCGACCTCGTGCAGGCTCGCGTCCCGCACGGCCTGCACCTGCAGCTGCGGGATGTCGAACTCGTACTCGACCCGGTTCTTGATGCGCATCGCCATCAGCGAGTCCAAGCCGAGTTCCATCAGCGGGATCTCCATCGGAAGATCCTCGACCGCGTAACCCATGGACTCCGCGACGATCAGCGCGAGCCGCTCTTCGACGGTCTGCGTGCCGTTCGGATCCCACCGGTCACCGAAGGTCTCCACGACCTCGAGGTCGGCGTCGCTCTGTGTCTGCGCGGCGATCGCCGGGACCGGCTCGGCCGCCACGGGTTCCGGCAGCGGAGCGCCGGAGGTCACCACGGCGTCGAACACCAGGCGGAAGGCGTTGCCCTCCTTGGCGTGGACCTGCACCGAGGCGCCGCCGGGATGCGGGGTGAGCGTGGTGGTGAGCGTGCCCGCCGCCGGGATCGGCGCGTGCGGAATCGACGCGCCCAGCGCGACGTCGCTGAGCACCTGCGCCGACGCGGCACGCACCAGTCCGGCGAGATCGGTCACCGAGGACGCCTGGACCTCCCAGACGTGCCTGCCGTCCGGCAGCGCGACGTGCGCGCCGGGCAACCGGCCGTTGCCGCCCGTGACCAGCCGAACCTTCGGCCAGTACTCCTTGCGCACGAACGTGGTGCGCGGAACGTCGGCGTACTCACCCGGGCCGAGCAGCGAGGACAGATCGACCTTGTGCCCGTGCACGTAGAGCTGGGCGAGCGCGGCGATCACGCCCGCGGACTCGTCCTCCTTGCGCTTGAGCGTGGGGATGAGCTGCGCGTCGTGCACGCCTGCGGCGAAGGTGGTGCCCAGCACCTGCATCAACGCGACGGAATTCGGCGCCAGCTCCAGGAACGTGGTGTGGCCCGCGTCCACCGCGAGCTTCACCGCGTTGGTGAAGTACACGCTGTGGCGCATGTTCTTGACCCAGTAGTCCTCGTCGTGGATCGGGTCGTTGCCCGCGCGGAAGAACTCTTCCTTGTGCACCGTCGAGTACAAGCCGGTCTTCAGCTTGGTGGGCTCGATGCCGGCCAGTTCCGCGGCAAGCTCGCCGAGCAGCGGGTCCATCTGCGAGGTGTGGCCCGCGCCGCGGGTCTGCAGCACCCGGGCGAACTTGCCCGCCGCCTCCACCTGCGCCACGATCGCCGCCACCTGATCCTGCGGGCCGCCGATCACCGTGTTGGTCGGCGCCGCGTACACGGCGACCTCGACGTCCGGGTAGTCCGGCAGCAGGCTCGCGACGTCCTCGGCGCTGTACTCGATGAGCGCCATGTTGCGCACATCGTCGTCGCTGATCATCTGCTCGCCCTCGCCCATCAGGCGGGAACGGGCGCAGATCACGCGCACCGCGTCTTCGAGCGAGAGACCACCGGCGATGTACGCGCCCGCGACCTCGCCCATGGAATGTCCGACCACCGCGTCGGGTTCGGCGCCGTGCGCGCGCAGCAGCGCGGCCAGGCCGATCTGGATGGTGAAGATGCCGACCTGCGAGGTGCCGACGTTGTAGTCCTGGCTGTCGTCCAGGAACAGCTCGCGCACCGAGTATCCGGCCTCGTCCTGCACCAGCTCGTCGACCTCGTCGACGGCCCCCGCGAAGATCGAGTTCTCCAGGTAGAGCTGCTTGCCCATCTTGCGGTGCTGCGCGCCGAAACCGGCGAGCACCCACATCGGGCCCATGGCCGCGGGCGCGTCGGCGGTGAAGACGCCCGTACCCGGCTTGCCCGCCGCGATGGCGCGCAGTCCGGCGACCGCCTCCTCGTGCGTCTTGGCCAGCACCACGCCGCGCGAACGCCAGTGGCTGCGCTTGGCCAGCGACCGCGCCACGTCGGCGAGCGGGGTCTTCGCGCCCGCCTCGGACTCCAGCCAGTCGGCCAGCTCGGCGGCGGCCCGGCGGCGGCGCGAGGGCAGGTAACCCGACACCGGCAAGATCTGCGGCAGCGGCTCGATGCGCTCGGCGGTCCACTCGGAGACCGGCGTGGCGGCTTCGGCGGCCACGGATGCCTCGGCGACGGCGGCGATCTCGGCCTCCGCGACCACGGCATCGGCTTCCGCGACCACGTCCGTGGTCTCCTCGTCCAGCACGTCCTCGTTCAGCTGCGACTCGAGTTCGGCGAACGGCGCTTGCGTAGCGGCCCGCACGTATTCCTGGACGACGACGTGCGCGTTGGTGCCGCCGAAACCGAAGCCGGAGACGCCGATGGTCGCCGTGCCGCTGTAGCGCGGGAACTCGGTGGGCTCGTCGACGACCTTCAGGTGCGCCTGGTCCCACGGAATGTACGGGTTCGGACCGGCATAGCCGATGTTCGGCGGAATGACGTTGTGCTGCAACGACATGACCACCTTCGCCAGGCTCGCCGCACCGGCGCCCGACTCCAGGTGACCGAAGTTGGTCTTGGCCGAACCGAGCAGCGCGGGCTTGTCGGCGTCGCGGCCGCGGCCGACCACCCGGCCGAGCGCGTCCGCCTCGATCGGGTCGCCGAGCAGAGTGCCGGTGCCATGGGCCTCGACGTAGTCGACCGAGGACGGCGCGATGCCCGCGTCGCGGTAGGCGCGGCGCAGCACCTCGGCCTGAGCGTCGGGGTTCGGGGCGAGCAGGCCGTTGGACCGCCCGTCGTTGTTGACCGCCGAGCCCTTGATCACGGCGTAGATCGTGTCGCCGTCGCGCTCGGCGTCGGCGAGGCGCTTCAGCACCACCAGACCGCCGCCCTCGGAGCGGACCATGCCATCGGCGTCCTTGGAGAACGCCTTGATATGCCCGTCCTTGGCGATACCGCCGTTGGCGTCGAAACCGAGCGTGGCCATCGGCGCGAGCAGCATGTTCACGCCACCGGCCAGCGCCAGGTCGGCCTCGCCGCCGCGCAGTGCCTGCACCGCCTCGTGCACCGCGACCAGGGTCGAGGAGCAGGCGGTGTCGATGGACACCGACGGGCCACGGAAGTCGAAGAAGTAGGAGACCCGGTTCGGGATGATCGAGCTGACGCTGCCCATGATCGCGTACGCCTCGGCCGACGCCGGCACGTTCGGATCGCGCTCGCTGCCCAGCCCGAGCGCCGCGAGCAGCATGAAGTCGTTGCCCGAGGAGCCGATGAACACGCCGACCGGCTCGCCCTTGAGATCGCTGGCCGGAATCCGCGCGTGCTCCAGCGCCTCCCAGGTCAGCTCCATCGCCAGGCGCTGCTGCGGATCCACCCGCTCGACCTCGACCGGCGACATGGCGAAGAACTCGGCGTCGAAGCCTTTGACGACCGCTTGGTCGAGGTAGCCGCCCTTGGTGTTGGCCTTCTCGATCGCCTCGGCCAGCTGCGGCTCGTCCAGGAACTCCGACCAGCGTCCCTCGGGCAGCTCCCGGATGCCGTCACCGCGGCCGATGAGGAAATCCCAGGTCGACTCGGGGGTGTCACCCGCGCCGGGCAGCCGGGTCGACAAACCGACGATGGCGATGTCGTGCGCCTCGCCGGGACGGTAGCCCGCGGTGTAGAAGGCGTCGTCCGCGGCTTCCTCCGGCGCGTCCGGCTCGCCGTTGACGATCCGCTCGGCCAGCGAGGCGATGGTCGGGTGCTGGTACACGACCGTCGCGTTCAGCATCACGCCGGTCAGTTCCTCGATGTCCCCACCGAGGGCGAGGGCATCGCGCGAGGCGAGCCCGAACTCCTCCATCGGCCGGTCCACGGTGATCTGCTCGATCGGTTGCCCGGTCGCCTCGGAGACCCAGCGCCGCAGCCATTCACGCAGCTCCGCCACCGACATGTCGGTCTGCGCGCCACCCTTCGCGGACTCGGCCGGGGCCGCCGCGTCGGTGCCGGTCTCGACGGGCGGGGTGTCGGTCGTCTGGGTGGGCGTGCCCTCGTTGTCAGCCATCAATTCCTCAAGCTACCTGTGTCCGTACCGGGCGTACCGTGAATTGACGCCCGGCGCGTGGGAAGGTCGGCGCCGAGCGTCGATGGTCGGTCCGAGGCCGCCCCTGGCAATTACTCTTCCGGTGCATCGGGGAAAGCCTGCTGGGTGTAACCACCCCGCAGCGTTCCCTCCAGATAGGCCGCCCGGCACGCGCGGCGGGCGATCTTGCCACTGGACGTGCGCGGGATCGACCCCGCGGGCACCAGCAGCACGTCTCGAACGGTCACGCCGTGGCGCTGGGAGATCGCCGCGCGCACCGCGTCGGCGATGGGCAGCGGATCGGCCTTGCCCGCCCCAGGACCACGCTCGCCGACGACCACCAGTTGCTCGGAGGCGTCGTCGGCGTCGAACGCCAGGCCGGAGTGGCTGCCCTGCTCGAACACCTCGGCCGGGAGCTGGTTGGCCGGCACCGAGAACGCCGCGACGAAGCCGGGCCGCAGCGCGGTGCTGGCTTCCTGCGCGGAGAACTCCAGGTCCTGCGGGTAGTGGTTGCGGCCGTCCACGATCACCAGGTCCTTCACCCGGCCGGTGATGTAGAGCTCGCCTTCGAAGTACACGCCGTAGTCGCCGGTGCGCATCCAGTTCGCGTCCGGCTCGGTGCCCTCGGCGTGGCTCCCCTGCGACAGACGCTCGGTGACCTTGTTCTGGAACGTCGCCGCGGTCTCGTCGGGACGACCCCAGTAGCCGATGCCCATGTTGTTGCCGTGCAGCCAGATCTCGCCGACGTGCCCGTCGGGCATCTCACGACCGCCACCGGACTCGACGGACTCCGGATCGACGATCGTGGCCCACTGCGAGAGCGCGACATAACCGCAGGACACCTGCGCTATCGCGTCCTCGTGACTCGGATCGACCTTCACCATGCGCCCCGCGTTGAGCTCCTTGCGGTCGACGTAGGTGACCTTCGCCTCGTCCTCGTGCTTGGTCGCGGAGACGAACAGCGTCGCCTCGGCCATGCCGTAGCAGGGCTTGATGGCGGTCTTGGGCAGGCCGTACGGGGCGAACGCCTCGTTGAACTTCTTCATCGACGAGGTGGTCACCGGCTCGCTGCCATTGATCAGGCCGATGACGTTCGACAGGTCCAGCGACTCGCCGTTCTTCGGCAGACCACGCGCCGCAGCGTGCTCGAACGCGAAGTTCGGTGCTGCGGCGAAGGTTCCAGCGCCGTCGGACACCGCGGCCAGTTCCTTGATCCAACGGTACGGACGCCGGACGAACGCGCTCGGCGACATGATGGTGATGTACTTGCCGCCCACCGCGGGCAGGATCACCGTCAGCAAGCCCATGTCGTGGAACAGCGGCAGCCAGGTGACGCCGCGCGAGTTCCAGTCCAGCTTGATCGCATCGACCATCTGCAGCAGGTTGGTGCCCACCGCGCGGTGGGTGATCTCCACACCGGCGGGCACTCGGGTCGACCCCGAGGTGTACTGCAAGTAGGCGATGTCGTCGATCGCGATGTCCGGGCGCACCCAGCTCTCGCCGACGCTGTCGGGGATCGCGTCCACCGCGATGATGCGCGGGCGCTGGGCTGCGGGCAGCGAGCGGAAGAACTGCCGGACCCCGGCAGCGGAGGAGCTCGCGGTCAGGATCGCCGAGGGCTCACAGTCGCCGAGCACGGCGTGCAGGCGATCGGTGTGACCGGGCTCGTCCGGGTCGAACAGCGGGACCGAGATGGTGCCCGCGTAGATCGCGGCGAAGAAGGAGATCACGTAATCCAAGCCCTGCGGCGCGAGGATCGCGACCCGGTCGCCCGGGTTGGTCACCTGCTGCAGTCGAGCGGCCACCGCGCGCAGCCGAATACCGAACTCACGCCACGTCAGCTCCTGCGCCTCGCCGTCGCGCTCGCGCGAGTAGTCGATGTAGCGATACGCCAGGGTGTTCGCGTCGTTCCGGGTGTGCTTCTCGACGTGATCAACCAGGGTGTGATCCTCGGGAATACGGATGTTCCCGGTTTCGTCCAGGTAGTCGTCGAAAGTCTCTTCCATTCCTTCTTCTCCTCCGAGGCACACGCAGCAAGACGGCGAATCGCCGCTATTACCTGTGAGGCCCCGACTCGCTTTCGCCCGCGGGTGCTCCAAGTGCAGAGCCAGCCTGCAGATTTTGTGCGGTCTGCGCGGTGACCGCTTATCGGCTAGATGTACTCAAACCAGAGTCATGTTACAGAGAAGACCGGCTCACTCGTCCCGCAGCAGGGGAATAACGGGGGCGAACGCGTCCATCTGGGTGGGGAATACACCGACGTAGGACATCGAGGTGAGCTGCCGCACACGGCGGATCTGCTCGGCGATCTCCTCGAATGTGCCGATCGCCACGTAGGGCGAGTTCAGGATGTCCTCCACGGACAGCTGAACATCGACTTCCAGGTTCGGGTGCAGTCCCCGGTCCAACGCCGACAGCGCCATCTCCGCGGTCTTCTCGCGATCGTCGGTGATCACGACCGCGGTGACGGCCCAGTTCAGTTCGATGTCGGCGAACCGGTCACCGGCGGCCTCCTTGATCAGATTCACCTTTTCCACGGCCTTCTCGATGGTGATGCCGGAGAGCAGGCCCTTGCCGTTCTTGGTGGTCACCGGAACGACGGAGATGATGTCGGCGTGCTTGGCGGCCAGGCGCAGCATCTTCGGACCGCCACCGCCGGTGCAGATCGGCGGGCGCGGGCCCTGCCGCGGCCTCGGGGTGCCTTTGATGCCCCGGACCTGGTAGTGCTTGCCCTCGAAGGTGCACTCCTGGCCGCGCAGCAGCACGTCGAGAATGGTCAGCGCCTCGTCCAGCTTCTCCAGCCGGACACCGGGCGATTCGTAGGCGATACCCGCGTTGTCGAACTCCTCCTTGATCCAGCCCGCGCCGAGGCCGACCTCGAGTCGGCCCTTGGACAGCACGTCGATGGTCGCCAGGTCCTTGGCCAGCACGACGGGGTGGCGGAAACCGTTCGCCAGCACCGAGGTGCCGAGCCGGATCTTCTCGGTGGCCTGGGTCAGCGCGCCGAGCGCGGCGATCGGCCCGATCTGCTCACCGAGGTGATCGGGCACCACGAAGGTGTCGAAGCCGTATTCCTCGGCCTGCTGAGCGGTCTGCACGAACTTGCGCGCTCCGCCCTCCTGCTTGTTTCCCTCGCCGGCCGCCGCGAAGCGGAACGGACGCAACGGAGTGCCCAGCGCGGACAACGCAGCATCCGCGTCACGGCTCGCCGTGGTGGCCGGTGCGGCGGCTTCTGTCATGAACTCATGCTCCTGGCTGTAAGGAAAATACGGGCGCGACGCCCGCCCGGGGTCTGCGCTGCGGTGGTGCCCGGCGTCGCGATCACCAGCGCACTTTACAGCGTGCTACCCAACTCGAGTTGCGCTTGTCACGCCAAGGGGGTGCGGGGTATCTCACGGGCTGTGAATTCTCACGAATGGGCCGGATGCGGCGCTGCCTCGATGAGGCCCGCCGCCCAGTTGGTGGTCCACTGCGTCGCGGTGGTGCCGTCGCCGTCGACGACGTAACTGTTGTAGAGGGTGTGCACCGGGTTGCCCGCCGCCCGGACCAGCGTGTTCACGCTGCCGAGGACGTTCCACGGACTCAGTGCCTCCCGTGGCGCATCGCAGATCAGATCCCCGGGCGCGCACATGGTGTAGGTGCGGTCGGCCAGCGCGCCGAAGCCCCCTTGACGCGGACCGGTCATCGTGATGCCGGGCACGTTCAACCCCTTCAGCGCGACTTCGGCACCCACGCCGGGCACCGGTGTGCCGATCTGGATCGCCTGACCCGGGCCACTCTCGCCGGTGCGGCGTCCGTCGGCGATCAACGTCACGCCGAGCACCAGATCGGCGGGCACCGGGCCGTCGCCAGCGCCGATCCGCGCGGCGACGTCACCCACGATCACCGCACCTTGGGAGAACCCGGCGAGCACGTAGGTGGTCAACGGGCACTCCTGATGCCGTGCGGCCATGGCATCGACCATCCGCGCCGTGCCCTCGGACCGGCTGTTGTTGTAGGACTGCTGGCCGTCCGGCGGGATCGCGATTGGATTGGAGAACTGCGCGACGTAGGGAACGGTGTACACGTCCACCCGCTCGCTGGGGAACCGCTGGGTGATCGGACCGGAGACGTTGAGCATCAGCGACACCGGGTTCGCGGTGGGATTGTGCGGATCGTCGAAGCTGTTCGACTCCCAGGTGCCGGGCACCGAGATCATCTGCACGTCGGGACAACTGGCCGGCTGCGAAGTCGGCCGCTCCGGCGGCTTCGGACCGGGGCCGGGCGGGCGCAGACGCCCCGCCAGCAGATACCACAGCAGCAGGACCACCAGGACGATCAGCAGCACGACGCCGATCACGACCAGACATCCCGCCGGCCTGAACCGGCGGGAGGTCGAACGGGAACGCGAACTCACTGGCAGTACGTGGCGCGAGCGGTGGTGATGTAGATCTGCCCGGCCTTCTCCACCGGCATCTTGGCCGGGTCGAAGGACGGATCGGAACCTGCCATGGCGTTGACGAAGGTCATCAGATCCTGATCGGACGCACCGGCGGCGGTGCCCTGGCAGACGTACGCGCCGATGCTCAGCGCGATGTCCGGGGTGGACGGGGTGACACCCTGCTTGGCCAGCTCGTCCAGGAACCGCTTGTCCTTGTCGGTGAGCTTCGAGGTGTCCGCGGGCGGGACGGCTTCGGTCGGCACCGGCTGCGGACGCTCGGGGGCCACCGTCGTCGTGGGCTGCTCCGGCGCGGGAGCGGGCTGACCGGTGTCGGCGGGCGTCGATGCGGCCGGCGACGTCGTCGTCGCCGTCGTGGTGCGGGCAGGCGTCGACGGAGTGCTCGTCGCGGTCGAATCATTGTCGCCGCACGCGGCGAGCAGGCCGGTCGCGGCGAGCGCCACGACTACGCCGACTACCTTTCCACGGGTCCGATGCATGAATTCTTGTCCTCGATCTGTCGCTGAGCGGGGGTCGGGTCGCCCACCAGGCTAGCTGTGTTCGATTTGCCGCGCCTTCGCGCGGCGTGTTCGCGGCCCTCTTTCATCGAGTAGACCGGTCCTTCTCACAGGCTGTGGACTTCCGGTTTACCGTCGCGCACCGTGATGAAGCCGCCTTGGAAGTTCTGCTGCATGCCGTCCGAGATGGGGAACTCGTCGCCGGTGGGGTAGCCGAGTTTGCCGTTCTCGTAGCCGGTCTCGCGCCAGGCGTCCAGCACCGGGCCGTTACGCACCGCCCAAGCGCCGGAGACGGGGCTCCAGTAGATGTTGCCGCCTTCGAATCGGCTGAACCGGCCCAGTTCCTTCAGCGCCTGTTCCTCGTCGACCGGGAAGCCGAGCGGACTGTTCTCGAAGCCGAGCTGGGCGTACTTGCCGAGGATCAGACCTTGGACGCGGTGCACGCCGGTGGCTCCGCTGTAGTAGAACGGGCCGTTCTCGAAGGCTTGCACGACGCCGTCGCGGCTCGGTGTCTTGATCTCCGGCGCGACCGGATAACCGGCGGGGCCGCGTTCGAACCCCTGCTTGCCCCATTCCTCCAGGATCGCGCCGCGGACCACCTGGGCACCGGTCTGCGGCGTCCAGTACAGCGAGCCGTTCTGGAAGGGCTGGTACTTGCCTCGACCATCCTCCAGCGCGCGCTCCTCGCCGGTCGGCAGGCCGAGCGGTCCGGTGGGCCCCCCTGCCGCCTGGTAACCCGCACCGAACAGACCGCCGACCGGATACGCGCCGCTGCCCGGCGTGTGGAATACCCGGCCGCCCGCGAAGTCCTGAGCGGTGCCTCCCGCCACCGCGTACTCCCCGGTGAGGCATTGGCGGAGCCACCCCGCCGCGGCGGCCACCGGGCCGATCGCACCGCCCGGCTGACAGTCCGGCTTGCCTTGGTCGACGCCCAGCGCGGAGGCGGCCTGGGCCCAGGACTGGCGCATCTCGAAATCCCAGTACGGCCAGGAGTGGGTGCCGGACGGGCGATAGTTCACCTGCGCCGGGATGGCCAGCTTGGACAGTTTGGTCACGAAGTTCTGCGAGGTGAGCCGCGCGAGGATCTCCAAACCCATGCCCGCGATATTCGTGCTCACCCCGGGTATGCCGAGGGCCTGGTCGAAGGGGCCGATCGCGCCACTGCCGCTGGAGATGTAGAGGCTGACGCCCCGCAGCTTGTCGGCCAGCATGTACGGGTCGTGTGCCTCCCACTCCGGTCCGGTCTGCGGACCCCACATGGCGGCGGAGTCGAACCCGCCCGCGTCGCGCATCGCGAACTCGATGGCCTGGGGCATGCCCAGCGTCGTGGTGGTCAAGAAGCCGGAGTACGAGGCGGCGTGCCGCACGAAGCCGGGGTTGCGGGCGGCCAGGAGCATCGCGGCCGTGCCGCCCATCGACAGCCCTTCCATGCCCCGCACGCTCGTCGCCCGCCAATGGCTCTCCAGCAGCGGCGGAAGCTC
Source organism: Nocardia gamkensis NBRC 108242 (assembly GCF_001612985.1). Taxonomy (GTDB): domain Bacteria; phylum Actinomycetota; class Actinomycetes; order Mycobacteriales; family Mycobacteriaceae; genus Nocardia; species Nocardia gamkensis. The sequence goes on from NZ_BDBM01000037.1 coordinate 56,728, forward strand.
CTTGGTCAGGAAGGTTTCCCACTTGTAGGTGCGGCCGTTGTCCGGCTCCAGCCAATCGGTGTAGAAGCTGGACTGCCCGCCGATGGGCAGCACGACGGTGACGTTCTTGTCGGCGAAGAAATCGACCGCCCCCGCCTCCTTCGTCCAGCCGTTCTCGTCGTCGGTCGCGCGCAGGCCGTCGAGCAGGTACAGGACGGGGAACCGGGCCTCAGGGCGGGCGTTCCAGTCCCTGGCCAGCAGCAACTGCACCTGGATCGGCGCACCCATGGACGGCGAGGTCACCCACAGCGCGACGCGACGGTCGCTGAGCCACTGGACCTTCTCCAGCACGGGCGCGGCCACGGCCACCGTGGGTTCCGCGGCCGCGGGCGCCTCCACGGACGTGCCCGCGGCTAGGGGGATCACCAGCGCGGTGGCGAGCAGCATCAGCCGCTCGCGTGCCGAACGAGCGACGAGACGCCCGCGTATGCCACAGCTACCGCGCGTAATCCCTGCCACAGAAGCTTTGTACTCCCGTTATAGCGACGTTTACGGGAGACACGCGCTTCCTAGCAAACTATGTTCGCTGCCCCGCGATGAGCACTGGCCCCGAACGCAATTCAGGCCGCACCGAAACGGTGCGGCCTGAATGCGAGAAGGTGGATCAGATCACCAGGCGCCGGTGGCGTCCAGGATCATGTTGCGGGAGGCGAACAGCTGACCCTCCCAGTACTTCCAGGAGTGGGTGCCCGCGGCCGGGAAGTCGAACCGGGCCGGGATACCCAGCGAGCTCAGGCGAGCCTGGAACGCGCGGGTGTTGACCAGCGAAAGGGCTTCCAGCGCCATCGCGTTACCGGTGTTGAACACGCCGACCGCCGAGTTCGGCTGGTCGAACTGACCCGGCAGACCGCTGGCGGCCGAGATGTACATCGGCAGGCCCTTCAGCTGCGGCGCGAACACGAACGGGTCCATCCGCAGCCACTGCGGGCTCCACGGCGCGGCCATCGAGTCGACATTGAAGCGGCCCGCGTCCAGCATCGCGACGCGGATCGCCTCGCGCATGCCCGGCGCGGAGATGTTCAGGTAGCCCGAGTACGAGGCGGCGAACTTGAACTGGTCGCGGTGGTAGGCCGCGAGAGCCAGCGCAGCGCTACCGCCCATGGACAGGCCGACGACCGCGTTGTTGGTGCGCGAGACGCCGTAGCCCTCCAGGAAGGCCGGGAGCTCCTTGGTGAGGAAGGTCTCCCACTTGTAGGTGGTCTTCTGGCCGTTCAGGTTCGACGGCGCGTACCAGTCCGTGTAGAAGCTGGACTGGCCGCCGACCGGCATCACCAGGGTGATGTTGTCGTTGCCGAACTGCTGCAGCGCGTTGGTCTCGAACGACCACGCGTTGCGGTCGTCGCGGGCACGCAGGCCGTCGAGCAGGTAGAGCGCCGCGTTACCGCCGCGCGCGGCCCACTGGACCTGGACCTTGATCGGGCCCATGCTGGAGGGGACCATCAGGTCCTCGAAGCCACCAGCGGGCGCTCGCAACACCGGCGCGTGCGCCGACGGCGCCGCGGTGGCGAGCGTCGGGGTCGCCAGGCCCGCGGCGATCGGTAGCGCCAATGCGGCGGCACCGACAGCCAGAATTCGATTACGCCAACCGCGAGGCGCGCCTCGTCGTCCCGACTCTGTTCTCTTCGGCGCGGCCGCCCTGCCGAAACGCATGAATCCTGCTCTCTTTCTGCTGTTGTGGTGCCACCTCGCCACCCGAAGGGCGAAGCGGCACCCGTGTTGCCAACGAGACGCACGTCACGGACATGGTCCCGACAATCCGATCCCCGTGACGGCGCTACAACGATCTGGTCACACTTGCGCTCGCTGGACGATATTCGACGGCCCTCGCTTTAGCAAGATCCGAGGTCTTTCCACTGGCCGAAATCCATCCGTTTGCGCAAGGTAATGATGCGGTGACCTTATCGCGTTCTCGCGGTGATGTCGTCTTGGATCGCAAGATATTCGCGCTCCTGGCGGGAACTGTCACCGACCCGAGATCTTCGCAATCCCGGCGTCCCGGCTCGCCCCCCGAACCGGCGCACCGCGCACGCGGTCGACGACGCGAAGACCCGGCAGGCCGTTGACCGAGATGTGATCGGCCCCGAGATCTGCCGTGATAGCCACGAGAATGATCTCGAGCAAACAGTTCTAGCTCTGGAGATCCTACATCAGCGATTTCTCAGCAAACGAAACGAGGGCAGTCGCGCCCTCCTCACCCGCCCCTAAAAGCCCCTACTCTGCCCACCCCTACCCCCAAGTTCGGCTGCCCAGAGCCCCCATACCCCCC
>NZ_BDBM01000038.1 GCF_001612985.1 Nocardia gamkensis NBRC 108242
CCCGACCCGCCTGCCCGGCGTCACTGGCCGGACCGGGCGCAGAAGCACCCGATTGACCCGGCGCAGGGGGAATGCTCGGTTGTCCCGGCGCAGCTGTGCCCGGCCGTGATCGCTGCTGATCCGGTCGGCTCGACCACGGCGTCACCGGCCCGGCCTGCTGATCTTCCGCCGTTTCCGGTTCTTTTGCTTCCACCTCGACCCCGGCGGGCCAGATTTCAGCAGAGGTCATGATCTTCCCCCGGTTGTCGGTGCCATCAGCAGGTGGAGGACGCTCGAGCGGTAGATTCGAGCAGCGGGTCACAGGAGTTCATCCAACATTCCTCACAAGTCGCTGTGAACTATCTGGCAGCCTGGACAATCCGCGCATGTCAGTGTAGATGGATTCGGACCGGCCGCCTCCGTTCTGCCAGCGCTGCGCTTCCCGCAGTTGGGAAGCCTAGACAATGAAGACGTCGAAAGTAGGTCTCACTCATGGTCCATCGTCGCGTACGCCGCTTCGATCGACGATGGGGGAGTTCGATCGAAAGGCGGACTTTGCCGTGGTGAGGCACGAGCCTTGCGAGCCTCTGACCCAGGTCGGGCCGGCCGCAATGAACGCAAGTGAAGACCAGCAAGCCGCCGTGAACCGGCGCTCCGCCTAGCATCCTCGAGGTGATCCCATGCCCTTCGGCGTTTCATGGTCGAGTATCGGTAAGTTTGCGGCCACCACCGGTCTCACCGTTGCCGGTGGTGCGCTCGGGTCGGTTATCCCGGGTGTCGGCACGGCGATCGGCGTTGCGGCGGGCAGTGCGCTGGGCGGCTTCATAGCGGAAACGGCCTGGGACGCAACTGTCGAAGACAAAAGCTGGGGCGAGTCCTTGAATAATGGCGTCGAAACCGGCGCCTTGTCATTGCTGGGAGGGGGGGTGGGCGGCGCCGCCCGGGGTGCGTTTGCGACGTTGGGTGGGCGAAATCTCGCGAGGCGGATGCTCGACGGTGCAATCCACCCGGGTATCAGAAATCCCACCGCGATTGCCCGAGCAACATGGGGTAGGGATGTCCGAACGGCGTTCAATGGTAGGGGCGTCTCACTGAATGCCGCCCGCGGCTGGTTGACCGGTGCCGGCGTGGGTGCCGGTTTTTCGGGTGTCTCGCATTCGGGGGGGCCGGGCTCGGCTCCGGGACAAGGGCAGTCGTACCCCGCGACGCTGCCGACCAAGCCACTCAATGCATCGACGACGTTTAGCACCAGCTGAGGGGTGGCGCTATGGCCGACATGCACCCGATGCTGATGCCCGATCGAAAGAAGATTCAGGAGGGCGACTACCCCCCTGAATGGGTCTTCTCGGTCTTCACCGATTCCTGCTTCAAGACCTTGTATCAAAACTTCGACGGGATCTGGAAGATTCTCGGCAAAGATTCCAAGGGCGATCCCCCCAAAGCTCCGGACGTGCCGCAGGTCCCCCCTGCGAATATCGGCAGTTTCACCAACTACGCGGAAGTAGCGGTGCAACTTCAGCGGTCGTACACCGATCTGAACGGCAACATCACCGAGCTCGTGAATTCGATACGCGAATCCGGGAAATGGTCCGAGGCGGGGCAGGAAGCGACCAACAAGGTAATCGACGAAAAAGTCGTCGCGATGGCCCCTATCGCTCCACCGCAGGGCATACAGATCGACAGTCATATCTTGACTTGGGTCACCGCCGCCAACGATTCCCTTGCGAGCGAGATCGATGCCGTCAGGCAGGGGCAGAGCGGCGTGGCCAAGGATATCGACGATCAGACGAAGATGATCAAGGACCTGCAAGATCAGATAAAGAAACTGGAGGCGGCGCAGGCCAACCCGGCGGGCACTCCGCCTGCCGTCGACGGGTCGAACTGGCCGACGGCCCCCGGTACCACCGACCAGACGATCCCGCCGGCCGTGGACAACTCCGACTTTCCCACCGGCCTGGACAGTCTGGACGACGGCTCGGATACCGACAGCCTGACGCCGGCCGGACTGGACCCCTCCGGTACGGACCCCTCCGGCCTGAACAGCCAGACGCCGAGCAGTCTCGATCCCACCGGGACGACCACCCCGGGCGTGACGACACCCACCACGCCGAGCGTGCCGTCGACGCCCGCCACGTCGCCGATGGGCTCCGGCATGGACATGATGAGTTCCATGCTGCCGATGATGATGCAGCAGGCGATGATGCGGAACATGGCCGACCAGGACTTGAACAGCCGTCGCAGGGACCTGGATCCGAGCCGCTACGACGACGAGCTCGATGCGGTGGCTCCGCCGCCGGTCGCGCCGCCGGTCACGGCCCAGCCCGCGGTCGCGCAGCCGTCCACGACGGCTCCGGCGACGACGCAGCACACCGGGACGCCCGCCGGCACAACGTCTTCCACACAACCCACGGTGGCACCGGGCCGTACCCCGGGCGCCGACGGCAGTGTGGAATACACCTTCCCCGACGGACGCACACAGAAGGTTTCCGCGATGGTCGCCCAAGCCCTGGACGCGGCGTTCGGCAACCGCAGCGCCACCGACGCGCAGAAGGCGTACGAGAAGACGTCGGCGAAGTGGTCGGACAAGAAGCAGATCGGCACTCCCGTCGACCCGTTCCAGCTGATGACCGGAGACGTCGCCGTATGGGAGAAGCGGACTGCGATCCTCGTGGTATTCCCCTCCGAGGATGGCGCAGGCACGCTGGAGGCCGTTATCGACGGCGAGCTCAAGCCGTGCAACCCGCCGGAGATGACCGATAAAGCTGGAGAATTCGGTAGCTTCACCGGGTTCGTGCACCCGAAGGGCATCGAGATGACCGCGCCGGCAGACGGGGGCGCGCCCCCGGCGACGCCGGGCTCGGCCGATCAGTCCGCGGCCGCGGCAATGCCGGTTGTCGCGGCGGGCTGATCGTGCGAGCAATGTGACAGCGGCGGATGAGGAGAGGAGGTCGCGATGGCGCTGAATGTGGATCCGCAGGAACTCGTCGCTGCGGCGTCGAAACTCGCCGCGATGGCGCGCGATACCGGGGCCGCGATCCCCGGCGGATGGGTCGTGCCCGCGGGCGCTGACCCGATCTCGGCTGCCGCGGTGCCGCAGCTCAACGCCCAGGCAGCATCGCTGCTCAACGGAATGGCCGGTGTTCTCACCGATATCCAGCGCACCGCGTACAACATCGGCGCGGCTGCCGCGGATTACACCGCGGCCGACGACCGCGGCGCCCGGACCATCAACGGCAGCGGCGGTGAGCTCCTCGCCAATCCGGTCGGCGATGTACAGGAGATCGGCCAGCGGCGACCGCCCGCGCTGCGGTTCCCTGTCGCGGGCGGCGCGGTCGACCCGTTGACGTTCGCTCAGCAGCTGCACTCGGGCCCCGGGCCCGGTGCGGCAAAGGGATTCGCCGACGCGCTGCGCAAATTCGCCGGGGGCCCCCATCTGGCGGCCATCGAGGGAGTGAATTCGGCGGCGAAGTCGATGCAGCACTGGGAGCCTGTCGGCACCGCGGCGGCGACCGAACTCGGTCAGCGTCGCGGGTGGCTCGACCAGCTCGGCACCGGCCTGGGGATGCTGGCCGACGGAATCGACACCTACAGCGACGCGTTCCGCACCGCGAAGGCCAAACATCCCACACCGGAGGAGATCATCGCCGCGCGTAAGGAGCTGATCGCGGCGATGCGCTCCAAGAACGAACTCGGCATCCAGGCGGCCTTGGCGAAATTCAACGAGCAGAACGCTCGTTCGGCGGAGACCATCACCGGTTACTCCACCGAAGTCGGCTCCAAGGTCGGAGCGAGTGAGGGTGCCAGTGAGGGCGCGGGAAAGGGCGACAGCAGCGGCGACTCCAGCGCGTTGACCCAGATGCTGCCCGCACTGATGAGCGCGATGGCCTCGGCCGGAATGCCGCTGAGTCAGCTCGGGCAGTCGGACGCGTCGGACATCGGTGACGACTACGGCCTCGACGAGTACGGCTACGACGATCTGGGCATCCCGAGTGGGCTCGGTACGGGCAGCCCGAGCGGGATGCCCTCAGGCAGCCCTGGCCTCGGCATCCCGGATATCGAGGCGGAAACCGTCGCGGCGACCGCCCTGCCGGTGGCTGCGGCGGCCACCCTGGGGTCGGGCATGCCGCGCGCATCGGTCATCGAACCCCTCGGCACCCCGTCGGCCGCCAACGCCGCCGCCGCGCGCGGCGGTTCGCCGATGATGCCGTACATGCCGATGTCGCCGGGCATGGGCAACTCGGGCAGCAACAACGACCGCAACCGGGTCGTGGCGTGGCATCCCGACCGCTTGATGTATGTCGACGACACGCCGCACACCGAAGCGGTGATCGGCGAACGGCCGACCATCGCCCCGACCGTCACCCCCCCGACGCCCACACCGAGCAACCAGAACCCTTCCCAAACCGGAGGTAACGCATGAGTGAGCACAGCGAGGTGGAGTCGTGAGTTCCATCCACCCGGACGTGCAGGCGGCTTTGGACGCCGCCCGCGATCTCCGGCACCGGATCGCCGAGATGCGGGAGAAGATCGACAACATCCGGGCCCGCAGGCCGTCACCGAGCGGCGCGGTCATCCCGGAGGTCGACGCGATGGGCAAGTTGACCGATCTCTACCTCGCTCCGGGGACCGCCGCTCGCCTCACCGGCCCGGAACTGGTGGCCGAGATCATGGCCGCCATCCGGGAGAGTACCGCCGATGCGGCGCGGCAGTATCAAAGCGTCATGGAGACGCCCGTCGAGGGAACCGAGCCGGTCGCCACCGCTTCGGGGCAGTCCGGATGACCGAGCCCGCCCCGGACGTCACCGTCGCCGACACCGTCCGGTGGCTGCACGACGAGGGGCTGGTCCGGCTGGCCGGGGTGGCGGAGGGCATCTCGGAGACGATCGTCGCCTACACGATCGACGTCGCCACCGGAACCGTCTCCGCGCATCCCGCCACCGGCGGCGGTGTCGGCGCGGACGTGGTGTCGCTGGCCGCCGACGACCTGCCGTACCCGGTCGGCACTGCCCGGCGTCTGGTGATCGCCGGTGTCACGACCACGGACGCGGTACTGGTGGTCGACTTGGCGGCGACCTTGACGATCGCGATCAACGCCGACCACCCGGAGCAGACGGCCCGGTCCTGGGTGCTGCAACTGCTGTTGAATCCGGAGGTCACGATCACCACCAACAGCGCCGACGTCGCCATCGGCAGCAGCGCCCGGTTGCGGCAGAGTTTCATTCCGGGCGGCGGCGCGACCCTGGTCAACGTCGACGACACCCGCCCGCCGGTGACGGCGGTGACGTTGAACCCGGCTACCGAAGGTCCCGACCATCTGGACGTTGCCCCGGACGGCACGGGGGAGCTGTATCTCGGTGCCCGGTTCTGGCAGTTGCGCCAGATCATGCGTATCGAGGACGCCGCCTGGTCCGCGCTGGCGGCGCGCCTGGAATCGGTCACCGACGATTCCGATTACCTGACCGATCCCCGCCCCGGCGAACGATTCTCGGAGACCAGCCGATGACCGACATGCACCCGATCCAGGTGGACGACTACGACTTCGATGACGACGACCGGTCGGAGGCCGCGGCACCGGACTGGCGGAACATGACCTACGAGGTGTTCAACCCCGACCACACCGTCGGCGTCGGATGCGACCGGGACGGAGAGATCATCGGCCTGTACATCACCGATGACGCCCGCGACAACGGCGACGAGTGGTTGGCGTCCCAGATCGTGAAGCTCGCGCGGCTGGCGCACGCGAAATCGCGCGTGGGGCTGCGGGCCGAGATGGAGTACAAGGGGACCCGTTCCTACACGATCGACTCGTTCGATCTTCCGACCGAGGCGTCGTATCGCGCCATGGAGGAATCCGAGTTCCGACGCGACACCTGAGTTGCCGACCGCCGCAACGGCGAGACAGGACAGCGACATGACCGACGCATTCGATACCGACGACCCGCACGAGGTGGTCGCCGCCGCGCACAAGTTCCGGACCGCGATCGCCACGATCGGCGGCCAGGTCGGGCAGATCAGTGATGGTTTCGTCGCGCCACGGCGAGCGGAATCGGAGATCGACCGGCGACTGGTGGCGCACACGCAGTGGATCAAGTCGACGTTCGAGCACGCGGTTCGGGCCAACGGCCGCCGCGTGGACGCGACGACTCAGGTCACCGCCCAAGTGTCCTACACCCACGCCGACGCCGATCGCGCAGGCGCCGCTGCGGTGCGGCGCCGCACCGAATCCATCTGATTCGCTGATGGAACCGGAGCGCTACAGTCCGTACTGGGACGCCATCGTCGGCGACAACTGGCCGGCGATTCCGCCGGGGGACTGGAGCGCGCTGGAACGTCTCGCGCGAGACGGCGCGGGGGCGTTGGACTTGCTCGACGCCGAGAGCAAACGCCGCGGCTTCGACGAACATGCCCGCTCCAGTGCCGGTCTGCAACCGATCAAGGACGACATGCTGCGCCAGCGGATGAACCCGCAGGCGTTCGCCGACGCGCTCGAGGCCGCCGCGGACACCTTCCGGGATTTTTCCGACCTGGTGTATCGGACCCGCAACAAGATCTTGGACATCGTCGAGGAGACCACCTCGCGGATCAACGCGACGAGACGCGCGGCCGCGGCGGAAGAGGACGAATCCGATGCTCAGGCCCTCCGTAACCGGATACCCGGCATGATCGCCGCCGCCAGGGACGACGTGGAGGATGTCGTTCGCGCGGCGCTCGGTTCGATCAGCCCGCAGGGCCTGCCCAGTTTGGGCTTGATCGCCGACGCGCTGGGGCAGCCGGGGCCTTGGGAGCCGGGCCACCGCAGTGCGGACGACCACAGTGGGGACGTCCATCACCAGCACCGGCCCGCGCAGGACCACTCCGGCAATCCGCGGCACGACGGCTCGCCGCGGACGAATCGGCCGAAAGACGATTTCCCGGTTGCCATGCTCCCGCAAGATGACGACGACCGACCGGTGACCACCGATCCGTTCGGCCCGCTGCTGCCCGGTGACCCGCTCGGGGAGCGACCCGATCCCATTGCCACCGAGGACAGCTCCGGTCCGCCGTCGACCGGCCCGGCGCCGGATCAGTACATCCCCGGCGGACCGGCGACTGTCCCGGTGAACACCGCGCCGGGCGGCGGCTTGGAGGACGGGCACGGTCTGCCCGCCGCGGGCGTTCCGCCGCGCGGGCAGGTCACCGGCACCGAGCACATGGCACCGGGCCGGGATGTCCCGGTGGACAGCGATGCTCAGGATTCGGCCGGTCCGGACGCGCGGGATTCCCATCGGAGCGATCCCGATGTCCCGGCCGAGGCGGCCGAGGCGGCCGAGTCCGCGACCCCCGACCGCTCCGGCACCGTTTCTGCGGCGGAATCGCACGACACGGCAGCGCCCGAGCAGTTCACCGGTTCCTCCGCCTCCGTGGGCGATCCCGGTACGTCGGTGCCGCCGCCGCTGATCCTTCCGCCACCGGTCGCGGCGCCTGCTTCCACCGCACCGTTCGCACCGTTCGCGCCGGCTGCCTCGGCCGCTCCCGCTGGACCGGCGGTCTCCGCTCCGGCGGCACAGGCCGGCTCCGTCCCCCCGCCGCAAGTTCAGGCGAAGCAGACCGGTCCTCCGCCCGGCGAATCGCGTGGGCCGGTCGCCACCCCCAAGATCACGGCGGCGAGCGTGGGAACGCCGCCGGGTGCGGGCGGCGCCGCCAAAGCGCAGCCACCGGAACGGACCGAGCAGCGCACCGACGCGGGTAAGGACGGCGCGGACGACAGCGACGAGTCGATGCGCACTGTGGTCGGTGCGGCCATGACGTCGGCGGCCGCCCCGGCATTCGTCCTCGGCGAGCGAGTGGACGGCGATCTGGTGCTGGCCCGCACGCTGTTGAGCGGGGTGCTGGCGGCGGGCGGTGATGCCGTCCTCGGGCTCGGCTGGGCGGTTTCGGTGATGCGCCATCCCAGCGGCATCAGCGCGTTCGTCACCTCGAACGAGGGCCGCGGCTGGATACCGGCCGGGCTGTACCTGCCGCGTGAGCTATCCACCCCATGGGTGTGGGAGGTGGCCGAGAACGCGTGGGAGGGCGTCGCCGATCCCGCACGCGTGCTGGCGGAGTTCGGGATCGCCTGGGGACGCAGGTCCGGCGCCCGGCTGACCGCTATCGCCTCCTCGGCGGACGTCGATGCCGATCTGCGACGACAGCTGGGTGACGTGCCGATCGAGGGCGAAGTGGCCGCCTCGTCGGCGATGGATTTCAGCGCACCGAAGCCGAGTCTGGCCGACCGCCTCGAATTGGTCGGGGCCGCGGCGCTGGTGCGGCGGGCGGCGGCCACACCGGAGTCGGAGATCGGAGTGCGATGCTGGGAGTTGGCCTCCGACGCGCACGCTCGCGTCCACAAGGCCGGTCTCGGCTCGCCTGCCGCGCTGGGCGCGCCCGCGGCACGCGAGCGGATCCTCGGCGCACTGCGGCAGCGCCGCGAGGTGTCGCAGGAATTGTGGGAGGAGCTTCGGGATGCCGACGACCTGCTCACAGCGACAATGCTTTCGCACCGCGCCGATGTGTCCAGGGTTGCGCTGGGTGAGCTGCGCGCCGACCAGGCCGACGGCAGGCACGCTTCGGAGATGAGCGCGCTGCGCGCCATGGTCTTCGAGCGGCGGTGCGACGAACTCGTGCTGCTGCTCGCCGAGGCGGCGACTCGGCAGACTCTGCGCGACGCGGTGTACGCGCACGCGCAGATCGTGAGTCACCCGGGTTTCGTCGCACCGGCTCCCACACCCGCCGCGCCCGCTCGGCGACCGACCATCACGGCGGGGCCGGGCCGCTGAGCGGAATCCGAATGCCGCGTCGAGTAACGCGTCGCCGTATACCGACCCTGGAGCGACCGCGCACCGGGCAACCGTCTCGCACTCCCCACCTCTGGGAAGAATCGACAATAGGGGGACGTGTGGTGGGAAAGGATTTGATCGAGCATGCCGAACAGCATGGAAATCGACCCTGCCGTTTTGCGTCAGCTGGCCGACCAGCACGACCGGGTCGCGCACGACACCAGGGAATGGGCCAAACCGCCCACGGAATGGCTCGCGAACTTCCTGCCCACCTACGGCAAGATCGCCTATCCGGTCTACGAAGCGCTGGAACGGTACTACGACGCCCGGCAGCGGGCGGGTGAGGCGCTGGCCAGCGAACACGATCGCACCGCTGACTCGCTGCGCGCGTCCGCGAACGCCTACGAACAATCCGACGAGGATTTCGCCAGCCACATCCGACAGGCAGGCGGCCTGACCGACACACCGTCCCCGACGGCGCCCCCCGGAACCTCGACCGATCCCTTCGGTTCGAACCGCCCGATCACGCCGACCGGGTCCGTGCCCGGTGATGGCCCGGTGACGGCCGATCCCAGTTCGGCCAAGCCGGTGTCCACCGGTCCCGCGGCGGCGGGCCCCGGCACCGCCGAGGACAACCCGCTCGCGACTTCGCCGGGTGGACCCAACGGGGCATCGCCTACGGGTACGGGTGTGCCCGGCGCGACCGCCGCTTCGACGGATCCGGGGAGCACCAATGGCGCGGGCACGCCGAACGCGACCGGAACCGGAACGTCGACACCCGGTGGGCCGTCGAGCACCGGCGTGACCGCGCCGGCGACGGCGGGCGTGCCGCCCGCGGGAGTCGGCCCGCTCAACGCGACCCCGGACGATCGAGCCGCCACGCAGCCGCCCAGCGGCGCGACGGGCCGAACGGACATGCCGCCCATGCCGGTGCCGGTCGCGAGCCCGTTCGCCGCCGCCGTCGCCTCGGCGAAGGACAAGGAGGCGGAACCCGCGTACGTGGTCGGCGGCCAGGTGAACGACGACCTGGTGCTGGCCAAGACGCTGCTCGGCAGCGTTCTCGCCGCCGTGGACTCGCCGGTGGGCATGGCCTGGGCTGTCGCGGTGATGCGGGGTCCAGGGGGAACGGGCGTCTTCATCACGTCGAACGAAGGCCGCGGCTGGTTGCCCGCCGGGTTGTTCCTGCCGCGTGAGGTCTCCACTCCGTGGAACTGGGACGAGTTGCTCGCCGCCGACGAAGGCGCGGGATCGCCATGGGAAGGCGTCACCGACCCGGCCCGGGTATTGGCGGAATTCGGCCTCGCCTGGGGCGCGAAGGCGAACGCGAATCTGTCGGCCCTCGTCTCGTCCGGGCCGATCGATCCGGGCTTGCGCTCACGATTCGGAGAAGCGGCGATGGAGGGGCTCATCAGCCCGTCCTACGACGTCGACCTGCGCGAGTTCACCCCGGATACGGCCGACCGTCTCGGCTTGACCGGTTCGATCGCGGGCCTGGAACACGTTTCGTCGGTACCGGACACCCAGGTGCAGTCGCGCTGTGTGGAACTGGCCGTGGATGCCCACGGGCAAGTCGGCCGGTCCGGATCGGTACCCGCCGAAGCCGCCGCGTCGCGCCGGGTCCGGGAACGGATCCTGGCCGACCTGCAAGCCGGAAGGCCGGTGCCGCGCGAGCTGTGGGACGAACTGCGCGACGCCGACGACCTGCTGGCGGCGTCGATGCTCGGGCAGCGGGTCGACGTGGGCCGGGTGGAGATCGGGCAGCTGCGACTGGACGCCGGGGTTTCGCCGTTGCGCGGCATGGTCTTCGAGCGGCGCTGCAACGAACTGGTGCTGCTGCTGGCGAACGAGCCGAGCAGGCAGACACTGCGCGACGCCGTCTATGCCCATGAACAGATCACGCTGCACCCGCAGTTCGTCTCGACCCCGGCGCCCGTCTCGACCGCCGTGCAGCCCGAGCGCGTCGCCCGGCCCGCCTCGGTTCCGTCGGTCACCGCACCGGAAGTCGCCGGAGGGCCGCCGCCTACCGTCGTGGCCGCGCCCTCGACGCCACCGCCTGCGGTGGCGCCTCCGGAGCGGTCGTGAAAAACGCTCCGCGATAAGTGATCCGGCGCTGACCGGGTCGCGGCAGGCCCGTCCTGCCGCGACCCGGTCAGCACTCTTCTCAATTCGACGACGAACTATTCCGACTCGGAGGCGGGCTCAACGAGGCGATGCGACGCGTGACCGGTGACGACACGAGTCCCAGCAGCTCGCGGACAGCCACTCACAGACGGGCAGCGGCTGTCCCGCAATGAGTGATCGACTTCGATGACGGGGGTGCAGCGCATTTCCCGGGCCGCTCCTGCCCGCCCGGTGCCGCGCTGCGGCGGCTGGGAGATCGGTGTGATCGACAGAAACCGAACCGGGGGCTATCTCAGTAATTCCTCGAGCCGCACCGCTTACCGGACCCGGACCGGCCGGTGCCCGGCTCCACCCATGCGACGTGCGCGGATCGGTACGACGCCGGTAGCGCGCAGTCCGCCTCCCTGGGCGCCGAATCGGCGAAAGGCGCAGTGGGTTGCCGACCGGAAAGGCGCTGGATCGGGCTACGCCTCGATGACGGGGGCGGCTTCCGCTTCCTGTTCGTCAACGACAGCCGCATCCTGTGTGGGCTCCCCGCCCGGCCGGTCGGACGCGGCGCGGTCCCTGGTCAGCCGAACCGGTATCACGGCGGGTGCCGTGGTCACCGTCGGAGTGGCGTTCGGGTCGTCTGCCGGTGCGGTATTCGCCGCCGGGGCGGCGGTGACGCCGCCGGGCTCCGCGGTGGCCGGTTGCGCGGCAGGCGGTTGCGCGTTCGGATCGCCCGGGGGCGGCGCGGCAGCGGGCGCGGCCTGATTGCCGGGCGGCGGTGCCTGGCCCGGCTGTCCCGGAGCGCCCTTGTGCTCGTTCTCCTCGGCCTTCTTCGCCTTGTCCTCGTCGGCTTTCTGCATCATCTCGGGTATCTGCGAGATCAGCGGCATCGCCGCCATCGGCAGCATCGCGAGCATCGGCAACAGTGACGACAGTCCTCCGTCACCACCCCCGCCGCTACCGCTGCTGCCTGCGGACGTGCCCCCTCCGCTGTTCTGACCGCCGCCGTTCGAGTTGCCCTTCCCGTTGCCGTTGGCCATGTCCTCGTTGAGGTCGGCGATCGCGGTGACCTTGTCGTAGACCGCCTCTACGGCGGCGGCGACCGCCTTGAGCAAGGGAAGCTCCTGAGCGGGCTTGAGTTTGGCGCTGCCCGCGGCCTTCAGCTTCGTATTCAGTTCGGTCACGATGGTCTTGATGGACCGCAGGGCCTGCACCTGTTCGGCGGCGACCGTGACGGAGGTCTTGACCACCTGATCGTCCATCTGCAGCAATTTCAGCTGCCTGGCCTCGACCTTGTCGACGGTCTTGCGGTATTCGTCGTCCGCCTCGCCCTTGCCGAGGGTTTCGTAGATCGCGGGCTTGAGCAGGTCGTCGACTTTCGGCGGGGGAGTGGTCATGCCACGGCCGAGCAGGTCCACGGCGGTCTGAATGGCGGTGTCGGCCAATGCGATGAAGGCGCGCAGCCCTTCCGACGCACCGGCCGGGCAGTGCAAATCGACCAGCCAGAAATGCTTGGCCTCGGAGGCGTAGCTCGCCAGGGGGCCGGATGCCGACACCGCCGCCTTTTTGGCTTCGGTATTCGTCGCCGTCGTCACCATGCCGCCGCCACCGCCTCTCAGAAGTCCTCCCATTGTCTCCGCTTCCCGATTCTGGGAAGTGGTTCATAGTTCGATTACCCACCCAGGAATGGGAATACGGCCGGATCGGTCCGGGCGACACAATAACGAGAAGAGTGTGAGAGGCGGTCGGTGATGAGCGATGGCGAGTCGGTCGAATGGCGCAGGCACTGACGAACGACCTGGACGGAGTGCTCCGATCGCTACTCGAGCTGTACGGCGCCGGCCAACCCGCCGGCCAGGCGGCGAGTGCGACCCAAGCGCTCGCGGCCGAACTGCGGGTCGCGTCCGGGGCGGTGGCCGTACGCTACGGCGAGGCGCAGGGCATGCAGCTGTCGATCGCGGAATCGCATGCGGGCAAGGACAGCATCGTCGGCAAGACCGTCGGCGAGTCCGGTGACGGAACGGTCAACGGCCGCGGCCGCCTGACCAATCACATCGCGGATTTCCAGAGCAGGATGCAGGCGATCGCCGCGGTGGGCGATACCCGCTTCAGCGGTCCCGCGCTGCTGGATGCCGCGCAGTCCACCATCTCCAACGCCACCAAGCAGGTCGACGCCGATGTCGCCGCCGCACGGCAACAGGCCGCGCAGATCATGCCGCCCGCGACGCCGGCGACCAGGCAGGCCCGGCACGGCGGTGCGCCGCGCAGGCGGCGACGGACGCGCTCGAGGTCCAGGTCCGCTTCCCGGCTGCGCCGCAACAACCCGGTCCGCTCCGACGGGACGAAGGGCAGCAACGCGGTGCTGGCCGCCAGCGACTGGCTCGGTACGCCCTACGTCTGGGGCGGGGGCGGCGCGGGCGGACCCAGCGGCGGCGGGTTCGACTGCTCGGGTCTGACGCAGTACGCCATCGCCCAGGCCAGTCACGGCGAAGTGGTGCTGCCCCGAACGACGTACGAGCAGATCTACAGCGGCGTCCGCGTGCATCCCGAGGATGTGCGCCCGGGTGACCTGGTGTTCCCCGCCGGATCATTCAGCACGCGCGGGCCCGAGCATGTGCAGCTGGCCGCCGGCAACGGCATGGTCATCGAGGCGCCCTACACCGGCTCGACCGTGAAGTGGTCGCGTATGCCGAGCGAAGCCGTCGTCGTGCGCGTGCTGTGAGCCGATGATCGGGGAGGAGAGCGCAGCGTGGCTATAGACATCCCCAGCGAGGTCGCGCTCTTCCTCAACATCTGCGGCATCCCGTACCCGGACATCAACGAGGACGACGTACGCGCCCTCGCCGGGCATGTGCGCACCTTCGCCGAGCAGGTGCAGGGCACGCACGACTCGGCGACCGGCGTGATAGACCAGATGGGGGCGTTCTACTCGGGGGAGTCCTACCAGCAGCTCGTCGCCACGTGGGCGACCATGAGTTCGACCCACATGCGGCAACTCGAGAGTGCGTGCAAGCTCGTGGGGCAGGCACTCGAGGTGGCGGCGACGGTGATCACCGCGGTGAAGGTGGCCGTCCTGGCCGAACTCGCCGCCTTGGCCGCGACCTACGCCTCGATCATGATCACACCGCCGCTCGCTCCTTCCGCGCCGCTGGTCGCCGCCGCCGCGCGCAAGCTGTGCGAGCAGATGGCGCAGTACCTGATCGGCTATATCGTCGCCGAAGTCATCGGCAAGGCGATCGAACCGCTCGAGCAGGCCATCGATGACATGGTCAAGGGGATCGTCTACGACGCCACCCGCGACGCGCTCGACATCCCGTCGTCGGGCAAACCCACGCCGCTGCGCATCGACCCGGACGCGGTGCAGCATTTCGCGAAAGTGCTCGACGATCACGCCGACGACATCATGCGGCACGCGGCGACGTTCGCGGAGAATGTCGCGACACTCGACTTCACGACATCGACGCCATTCGACGACGCGGTGCCGCCCACCACGACGGCCGGCGGCTCTCCCCCCGGACCCGTACCGACTCCGGAGCAATTGATTCGGCGGCACGGCGAACACCCCGAGGCACGCTTCGGCCCCGCCGCGGCGGGGCCGACCGTCATCGACAGACACGGAACCGATGATGCGCGCGTCCCTGCCGCCATGCGCGACGCCGCGAACCCCGCAGCGGCCGGGGGACGAGCGGCCGATCGAAACGGAGGCGGCGCGGGCGCGCCGGACCGGACCGCCGACCGGTCGGCCGCACCCGCCGGGACCGGACCTCGTGATCCTGGCTTGAATCCCGCGAAGATGTCGCCGGTCGCCGCCGTCGCGCCGAACGACGCGAACCCGAACGCGGACCGGGCGGCAGAAGTCGCGAGCCCCCGTGCCGTGTCCGCGCGGGACGGCGCCGACGCCGCGAGGGCGGCCACCCACGACGTGGCACCCGAGGTTCCGGCGCGGGGAGCGTTCGATTCCGAGGTTCGCCCGGCAGGCTCCGAGTCGGGCGTCGCCGCAGCCGCCGTCGACGTGCCCCCGGTCGACACGCGCACCCCCGACAGTCCCGAGATGGGAGGTCCGCTGACCGGCGCGGCCACTCCTTGGGGACGTGCGGGGCAACCGCCGGTCGCGTCGGATCCTGCTGCGAAGCCGGCGCATCCCGCGAAGGTTCCGCCGAAAGTACGTCGGCCCGCGGCCACTCCGTGGACCAAGAAACGCCGGACGCGGGAGGCTCCCGCCGTGGTGCACGCGCCGTCCGCGAGGCCGCCGCTGCGTTCGGTCCCGGAAAAGGGTTCCGAAGGAAACGGCGCGGTGAGCGCCGGTGTCGCCGACGCGCCCCCGGCGCCCTCGCGGGTAACGGCTCCGGCGGCCGATCGCATCGACCCGCCCCCTCCCTGACCGAAAACGCCCGTGACGCAAGAAAACCCATTCCCAGATGCGGGAATGGGTTGCTGAGTCCGAAGGTTGGCAGTGGTAGACGTAGGCCATCGAGGCTGCGGCCTCTGGTGTCCAACCCCCGCAACGGCCGGTGGCCTGCCGGTGCCACCGGCCGTTGCTTTTGGGTTCAGATCGTCGGGATGAGGGACCGGCGATCTGTGTTCAGACAGTACCCTCTTCTGTCGGAACGTTCAATAGCGTGCACCTAAATAGCGGCAAGAATTTTGCGGAAGCCCTGTGACCTGCTGCGCGGCGGCTGGGGGACCGGATCGCGGCTGGCCAGCCGCCGCCGAAGGGGTCGTCTGCAGGCGGATGATTGCCGACCCCGAGGTAAACATACCGTTAACTGACGGCACGTTCAAAATTGGCATGTGATTGCCGCGGCGAGCGGCGCTGCCAGTCTTCCCATCATTGGGAAGTTGCCGAGTCCGGAGCGTGACCGCCGGAATCTATCGTTCGAGCAGGCTAGATCGGCGGAAGGGAAGTCCGAGTGTCAGCGGCCGAGGACGCGTTCTACACGGGTGTTCAGAATCTTGGGTTGGTCGCCGGTGGCCTGCGCAACGAGCAGCATGCGGCGGCGGCGTTTCGGGCCGCCACCGATCTCGACCCGGACATGTGCGACGCCTGGCTGGGCCGCGCCATGGCGGGGGAGGTCACCTCGGAGGTGATCTACGGCGCCTACCGCTCGGTGCACAATCTCTACCGCGACCAGCAGCGGGCCGGGCTGGTCGATCGCGCGCTGTGGTGCCAGGTCGAGATCGGCATGTACGGACTGCGCGTCGCCATGGCCGACCGCGATCAGATCGCCATCGCGCAGGCGTGCTCGTATGCCGAAGGCGGTGAATGGCAGGAAGCCGCGGCGATTCTCGACGAGGTCCCCCGCGACGACGTCTCCGACTTCGTGCGCATGTCGCTGTACTTCCGGACCAAGCAATGGCCGGAGGTGCTCGCCCTGCGCACCGCGCGACCGTCGCTGGAGGACGGCCTCCTCGACATCGCCGCCGAATTGATGACCGCCCAGTCGCTGGCGCACCTGGGCCGCTTCGGCGAGGCCATGCCGCGCGCGCAGCGGATCGTGGAGGACAGCTCCTCGGGCAGTCTGTCCTACATCTGGGCCGACGCGCACTTCCTGCTCGGCATGCTGATGCGGCACAACGGCGATCACGACGCCGCCGAGAAGGTCCTCAAGGGGCTCCAGGGTTCGGCGCTGTGGCCCGAACGCGAGGAATGGCAGCGCGCGGTGCGGGACAAGTCGTACCGATTCGAGGTCGCCACCGCGGAACTCATCGCGTCCCGGACCAACAGGTGGGACCCGAAGACGGGTGACGATCCGCGCGAAGCGGCCGCCACCGCGGCGCGGGCGGAGCGCGAGAGTCTCCTCACGGAGGCCTCGGACCTGTTGCAGGCGCAGATCGGCATGGATTCGGTCAAGGAACAGGTCGACCGGCTCAAGTCCGGCGTGCTGATGGACCAGGTGCGCGCCAAGCGCGGGCTCGCCGTGGATTCGAAGTCGCAGCACCTGATCTTCTCGGGTCCGCCCGGCACCGGCAAGACGACCATCGCCCGCGTGATCGCCAAGATCTTCGCAGGCCTGGGTGTCGTGGAGAACGCCGACGTGATCGAGGTGTCGCGCAACGACATGGTCGGCACCCACTTGGGCCATACGGCGCCCAAGACCAACGCGCTGATCGACTCGGCGCTCGGCGGTGTGCTCTTCATCGACGAGGCGTACACGCTGATCCAGGAAGGTCTCTCCGGCGGCGACGCGTTCGGTAAGGAAGCGGTGGACACGCTGCTGGCGCGGATGGAGAACGATAGGGACAAGCTCGTGGTGATCATCGCCGGATACGAGGACCAGATCGATCGGTTCCTCGCGTCCAACGACGGCCTCGCCTCGCGATTCACCAAGCGCATCCGTTTCGCCAGCTACGGCGCCGACGAGTTGGTGCAGATCGCCGAGCACATCGCGCGGAACAAGGACTCCATCCTGTCCGAGCAGGCACGTGAGGTGCTGCGCCTGCGCTGCGAGGAGTTGGCGGGGCAGACCAAGAACGGACGGCGGCTGATCGATCTGGCCGGTAACGGCCGGTTCGTGCGCAACGTGGTCGAGGCCGCCGAAGCCGAGCGCGACTACCGCTTCACCAGGGAGAACGCCGACATCGCCGCGATGACCGACGAAGAGCTCATGACGATCGACGCGTTCGACGTCAGCGCGGCGCTGGAGGGCTTGGCGCCGAGCACGCGAGTGTGAGGCGTCCGCTGATCCGATTCCCAGCGTTGGGAATAGGGGTCGTATTCATGCTGTGACCGCTGGTTACGGTGTGGTTGGCAGGGCGGCGGAAGGAACGAGAACCGGTGGCGCGCTTCCGGGTTGTGACGAAACACCAGATTTCCGGCTGGCGTTTTCTGCTGCGCCGGATAGAGCACGCGCTGGTTCGTCGAGACGCGTCGATGATCGATGATCCGCAACGTGGTCGATCGACCGCCTTGTCCATCGGCATCGCGCTCGCGTGCGTGCTCATCGCGGGCGCCGCCGTGCTGGCCTTCTTCAAACCCGCCAAGAAGGTCGGGGACTCGAAGATCGTGGCGGAGAAGGACACCGGCGCGCTGTTCGTGCGGTTGAACAACCGGCTGTTCCCGGCACTGAATCTCACCTCGGCACGGCTGATCGTCGGTTCTCCCGACAAGCCCGTGCAGGTCTCACGGGACGAGCTGTCGAAGTACCCGCGCGGGCCGTGGGTCGGCATTCCCGGTGCGCCCGGCAGCATCGTCGACACCGACGAGAGGGATTCGTCGTGGACGGTCTGTGACACGGCGCGAACCGGTGCGGCCGCGCCGGTCAACCCCTCGACCGGCCTGCCGACCTTGAGCCGCTCCGCGGTGCGGACCACGGCGATCGGCGGTCCGCTGACCGTGGACGGCGACGCCAACCGCCCGCTGGGTGACGGTGAGGCCCGTCTGCTGCGCGACGACACCACGACCTGGCTGGTGTACGGCGATGCCGAGAAGGGCGTGGTACGCGCCGCGATCGACCTCGCGAGCACCGCGGTGGCCATGGCGCTCGGCATCGACTCGACCGCTCCGGTGGTGGCGGCTTCCAAGGGCCTGGTCAACGCGATTCCGGAGGCCCCTCCGCTGCGTGTGCCCGACGTGCCGGGTAAGGGCGAGTCGATCACGCTGAACAACGGATTCACCACGCCGGTCGGGTCGGTACTCACCGTGTCGGCGCCGGATCAGGGGGCTTCGTACTATCTCGTCTCGCAGACCGGGCTGGTGCGGATCAGCACCGTGTTGGCGGCGATGGTCCGGAACGCGGACTCGCAAGGTTCGGTGTCCACTCGCGCGGTAGGGCCCGACGTGATCGCGGCGAATCTGCGCCCCGGACAGTGGCCG
The DNA here is from genome assembly GCF_001612985.1 of Nocardia gamkensis NBRC 108242. Taxonomy (GTDB): domain Bacteria; phylum Actinomycetota; class Actinomycetes; order Mycobacteriales; family Mycobacteriaceae; genus Nocardia; species Nocardia gamkensis. The sequence goes on from NZ_BDBM01000038.1 coordinate 18,697, forward strand.
GGCACCGCGTCCTACCCGGTCCGTCCGATTCGTCTGGTCGATCCGGAACGGTCCGGCGTGACCTGCTTGCACTGGGCGCGCACCGGAAGCGATCCGAACGCGACCACGCAACTGTTGGTGGGCAGGCAATTGCCGCTCACGAAAGACGAGCAGGGGCGCGCGGTGGACCTGGTGACCTCCGCCGCGTCGCGCGGCACCACCGCCGACGCGGCGTACCTGCCGAGAGACACCGGCCGTTTCGTGCAGGTCACCGGCGCCGAAGCGGGGTCTCCGCTGCGGGAATCGCTCTACTGGGTCTCCGACAGCGGCGTCCGCTACGGCATCATCGCCGATCCGAGCAGCAGCGGCGGTACCGATCCCTCCCTGATCGCCCTCGGGCTGCGGGCTCCGGTCCCGGCGCCGTGGAGCATCATCTCCCTGTTCGCGGTCGGACCCGCTCTGTCCCAGAAGGAAGCTCGCATTCAGCACGACGGAATTCCGAACAACAAGATCGTTGCCGGGCTGGGTGGTTCGTAGTGACCAGCACTCGCCGATTCGTCCGGCCCGCCCGGACGGTGCGCGGTCCGAAGGCCCCCGCCGTGACGGAGTTGCGGCTGCAACCGCCGACCGAGCTGCCCAAGCCGGTTCCGGCATCGCGGCTTCGGATGATCATGCCCGTGGTCATGGTGGCGGCCATGTGCGGGATGATGGTCATGATGTTCCGCGGCGGCGGAACCATGAACCCGATGATGCTGATGTTCCCGGCCATGATGCTGGTGTCGATGTTCGGCATGATGGGCGGCGCGCTCGGGGGCAACTCCGGCGGCGCGGCGAGCCTCAACGAGGAACGCAAGGACTACCTGCGCAGCCTCACCGACAACCGTAAGACGGTGCACGCGGCGGAAGCCGAACTGTATGCCTTCCTGCGCTACACCCACCCCGGTCCCGACGAGATCGCCCGGCTGATCGGCGGCAAGCGGATGTGGGAGGTGCAGGTCGCGAGTCCGCAGTTCCTGCGGGTGCGAGTCGGCCGTGGGCGCATCGCCAACCAGGTGCGCGTCATCGTCCCCGAAGCCGCGCCCACCTCCGATCTGGACCCGGTCGGCGTCGTCGAACTGACCCGTTTCGCCAAGGCGTACTCCACGGTCGGTGGCATGCCCGTCGCGATCAATCTGCTGTCCGCGCCGCAGGTCGGCATCGACGGTGACCCGCAGCTGGTGACCGGCTTGATCCGCGCGATGATCGCCGAGGTCGCGGTGCTGCACGGTCCGGACCAGGTGGCGGTCGCGGCAGTGCTGTCGGATCCGGACGCGCCGGAATGGGCGTGGCTGAAATGGCTGCCGCACACCCAGCATCCGAACGAGACCGACGCCATCGGCTCCAGCCGGATGGTGTACCGCACCGTCGCGGAGCTGCGCACCAAGGTGCTCGCGGGGCTCAATCGCGGTCCGTTCTCGGCGAATTCGCAACCCACTCTGGATCGAACGCACTACCTGCTGATCGTCGACGTCGCCGGACCCGCGAGCGACCGCGACATCTCCGGCATCGATGGCTGCACGTGGCTGCGGCTGGGGGCCTCGGAGCAGAATCTCCCGCGCGCCCTGCGCTTCACCGTCACCGAGGACCGCTCGCTGAACGAGGTGTCCCCGCGCGGGGTGCGGCGCGTCGGAGTGGCCGATTCGCTGTCCGTGGCGGCCATGACGTCGATGGCGCGCAGTCTTTCGCCGTACCGGTTGTCCACCGTGGTGGAGGCGGTTGCCGCCGAGCAGGCCAGCGGAGGCACGTCTTGGGAGGAGATGGTCGGCGTCGCCGACCCCGGCGCTATTCGCGTCGAGCAGGTGTGGATCCGGCGTCGCGACGAGGACCGGGCACGTCTCAACATTCCGTTCGGTCACGACCCGGCCGGCGGTGTCGTCTATCTCGATATCAAGGAATCGGCCGAAGAAGGCATGGGCCCGCACGGCATGTGCATCGGCGCGACCGGATCGGGTAAGTCCGAATTCCTCCGTACGCTGGTGCTTTCGGCGGTCTCGACACATTCGCCGGATGTCTTGAACCTGCTTCTCGTCGACTTCAAAGGCGGCGCGACCTTCCTCGGATTCGACCGGCTGTCGCACGTGACGGCCGTGGTGACGAACATGGAAGAAGAAGCCGACCTCGTCACCCGTATGGAAGACGTGATCAACGGCGAAATGGCGCGGCGGCAACGCATTCTGCGTGACGCGGGCAATTTCGCCAGCGTCGCCGACTACGAGCGCGCCAGGGAGCAGGGTGCGGATCTGCGTCCGTTGCCAACGCTGTTGATCATCCTCGACGAATTCGCCGAATTGCTCGAGCAGTACCCGAACTTCTCGAAGCTCTTCGTAGCCATCGGCCGACTGGGCCGATCGCTGCGCATCCACCTGCTGCTCGCGTCGCAGAAAGTGCCGGCCAACCGGATGGGTGAGCTGGAAGCGCACCTTTCCTACCGCATCGCGCTGCGCACCAATCAGACCAGTGACTCCCGCGACGCGATCGGCACCGCGGACGCCTATCACCTGCCGAAGAAGCCGGGTGCGGGTTATCTGCGGGTCGGCTCCGGCGACCTCCAGCGGTTCCAGGCCGCGTACGTGGGCGAGAAATACTCTCCCCCCGCGCAGGTGTCGGCGGCCTCCGCGCAACGCGCGCGACGGCCCGGTGGCGGATACCGGCCGCCGCAACGCTTCACCGCCGGGCATATCGCCGACACTCGGCCCGCGGTGGTCGAGCCGGTGGTCGTGCAGCAAGCGACCGAGGCCGCCGACAGTGAGTCGATCACCGTGATGGAAGCGGTGCTGCAGCAGCTGGCCCGGCACGGAAATCCCGCTCACAAGATGTGGCTGCCGCCGCTGGTCACGCCGCCCACCTTGGAGCGGATGATTCGCGCCGTGCCCCAAGGAGCGTTGCAGATGCCGTTGGCGCTGGTGGACAAGCCGCGTCAACAGCGTCAGGACGTTTGGTCGGTCGACATGTCCGGCGGTGGTGGGCACATGGCCATCGTCGGCGGTACGCAGTCCGGCAAATCGACGGCGCTGCAGTCGTTCATCCTGTCCGCGGCCCTGACCCATACTCCCGAACAGGTGCAGTTCTACTGCCTGGACTTCTCCGGCGGCGGCTTGTCGTCGTTGGCGAATCTCCCGCACGTGGGATCGGTCGCCGCTGCCCGCGACGGTGACCGAATCCGGCGCACGATCGCGTTGGTGACGAACCTGCTCGAGAGCAGGCAGTCGTTGTTCGCCGAGTTCGGTATCGACACCATCCGGAAGTTCCGCACGGTGCGTGACGGGCCGGGTGGAGCGCCCTGGCTCGACCGTGATCCCTACGGCGATGTTTTCCTGGTCATCGACGGATGGGACGTCGGGTTCGGTACGAACGGCCCGTACTACGACGAGTACACCCCGGTGATGGAATCCCTCGCTCTGCAGGGTTTGAACTACGGCATTCACTTGGTGGTGAGCAGTTCACGCTGGATCGCTATTCGCCCCGCGATCAAGGACCTGATGCAGACTCGCCTCGAGATGCGTCTGGGCGACCTGGCCGACACGACCTTCAATGTCCACCGCGCTGTGGTCGCGGCGATCCCTGCCAATCGGCCCGGCCGCTGCATATCGACCGACGGCCTGCACATGCTCACGGCGTTGCCGCGCATCGACGGGGTCGGAGAATCGGACTCGGCCGCAGAGGGCCTCGCCGCCGCGAGCGCCGAAGTCGCCCAACGCTATGCCGGCCGGCGCGCGCCGCAGGTCAAACTGCTTCCTCCCCGCGTGGGCATGGACGAAGTGCGTGTGGGTTGGCCTGCGCCGCAAACGCTCGCTCAGCGTCTGATCGTGCCGTTCGGTCTCCGGGAATCCGATCTGCGGCCCGCGACGATCGATTTCAGTGTCTCCACGCACTTCATCGTGCTCGGCTCGACCGGGTCCGGCAAGTCCACCACCTTGGCCGCGATGCTGGAGTCCATTCGGCGCCAGTTCGACCCCTCACAGGCCCGCGTGCTGCTGATCGACTATCGCAGGCGGCATCTGGAGACGGTGCCGCAGGAGATGCTCATCGGGCACGTGACCAACGAACGCGACGCGCGCGATGCGCTACCGGCGCTGGTGGAGAAGATGCGTTCGCGGCGCCCACCGGAGAACGTGACCCCTCGGCAGCTCGCGGAGCGGTCGTGGTGGACCGGGCCCGAGGTTTTCGTCGTGATCGACGACTATCACATGATCGCGCAGCGTGGCGCTCTGAACCCTCTGGAGCCCCTGAAGGACATCATCGTCGACGGCCGCGACACCGGCTTGCACGTGATCGCCGCACGAAATATCGCCCAGGCGGATACCGCGCTGTACGACAACGTGATCGGCCAGATGAAGAACCTCAACTCCTCGGGACTGATCATGGACGGCTCGAAGCTCGACGGTGTGCTGATCGGTGACGTCCGAGCTACCAAACAACCGCCCGGCCGGGGAATCTTGGTGGAGCCCATGAACTCTCGCCGTGATCTCGTCCAGGTGGCCTGGGTACCCCAGCAGATCTGACTTCGAGCGTCCATCCCAAGGTTGGGAATAAATTACCGTTTTCCTTAGCAGCCGCTCGTTCCGAGCTGGTAGTCGCGTTCGATTGGAGTCTCACCATGGCACTCCCGGATCTCGGCAACGCGCCGCCGGAGGTGTGTCGGCACAGGTCTGCCCGTGCGACGCCATCGCGAATGAGGCGGACGCCACCGGAACGACAGGAAATCCGAGATCCAGCGGCGGTGTTCGTTCCCGGAGGAAGCCAGGAGGTGCCGGTACTGGAGAAACCCCCTGTAATCGGTGTGGTCGATGACGTCGATGGCCCGACCCGCGCATCGACGATTCCGACGCACACGCTGTCAACGTCCTCGGCGAATCCGTCCGAGGCAAGGTAAACGCCTTATAGGATAGGAACAGATATGCCCATCGGCTACACCGGCGACCCGTCCGAAATCAATGCCGTCGCCAAGAAGTTCTTCACGCACGCCGACACCTTCAAGAACCACATGGGTATTCTCGAGGGCATCAAGATGGAGTACGCGCCCGCCGTCCAGGGCGCGACCGGAAATGCCATCCAGCAGGCGATGCAGGGCGCTCTCGACAAGGGCGGAAAGCTGCACGCAACCTTCATGGAGATCGTCGACGCGCTGAACACCTCGGGCGCGACATTCGACAGTCAGGACCAGGAGAACGCGTCGCAGGTCAACAAATACAACCTCAATTTCTGATGCCTGATCTGCAGCAGAAAATAATAGGGAAAGGTTTCGGAAAATGGCTTTGAAGAACGATTACGATGCCGTAGAGGGTCTGGTCATCCGCACCGACAAGGTGCTCGGCGACATGACCGTCGACGCGGGGGAGCGGGACACGCTGGCGAAACTGCTCGCGCAGAATTTTCAGGGTGACGCCGGTACCTCCAACGGCGACCTGCAGACTCGCGTCAAGCAGCAGATCGACCAGTACAACGAGGCCCTGATGCAGCTGAAGGCCGCCACCAAGGGCGTGTCCGGCATCGACGGCCAGTTCCGTGTGGTGGATCAGGGCCAGGCCTCGCGGTTCTCGCAGATCGGGCTCTAGCGACCGCATGGTTCGAATCGCCATTCCGGCTCGGACCGATCGCGAGCCGGTCTGGTGACGGTCGATCCAGCGCCGTCTCGAGCGCCCGGTTGATGCCGAACGCTCGAGACGATACCGGTCAACCAATATTCGCTGTCGCCCTCGACGTGTTCGTTCACCCGGACATCGTCGAGGGCGATCGCATGTCGGGGGATGCCATTCGACCAGGGGGAGGGTCGGCAAGTCGTGTCACGTGACGTTCAGTCGGTGTGTGGGAGTGGTTCTTTCACGGGCGGCGATGATGCGGCCGGGCGCACTCGATGCGCAGCGAATCGCTATCCCCACGACTGGGAATAGCTTAACGTTCTGATTGCACCGCTCGATGTCGATGTACTACTCGCCAAGAGTGGGTACTGGTTGTTAGGAGACTTCCATGCATCTCGCTGTCGATTGGGATCATCTCCCGGTTATCGCTTCCCAGCTCGGCATCAGCGCGGAGGACATGATGCTGATGCTCGGCGCGGCGGCTCCCCTCGCTGTCCCGGCCCCTCCGGGTGCCGATGACGTGAGCGCGCTCATCCCCATCGCGTGCGCCAAGCAAGCGGCAATGTTCTTCCCCACCACGGCAAATGGAATCGCCTTGGGAACCGATGGCGCGGTCGCTCTACCGGAAGTAGGCGCCGCCTTCGCTGCCGGTGACGTGACCGGCCATGGCCAGGTGCTCAGTAGAGCAGCCGCGTTCTAGGCGCGGATAGCGCGAGCGAAAGCTGACGAGATGCTTGCTGTGGTACTCGGCGCGCTGGGGCCGGAGGGGATCATCGCTCCTGTGCTCGCCGGCGATGGGGTCGCCACGACGCGGGCGACCGCGAAGGCTTATACGGCTATGGCCACGCGATTGAATGCCGCCGCCGCCAACACCGACAGTTCGATGCTCCAGATGAGCGGCACTTTCCAAGCGCTCACCGCCGACCAGGCACAGGCGGCCTTCCGCAAACATGCTGCATGGTTGCGTGAGCAGGCGGCAGTGGCTGAGGCAACCGGCCAGTTGCTGGACCGAGCGGCTGATATCTCGACCGCGGCGAAAGCCGCGATGGCGGTGCTCGCCGCCAAGGCCGCCCAGGTCCGGATACAGGAAGGTATCGCGCTCGGCGGCGGCTTCGGCCCGTTGAGTGGTGCGGCCCTCCTCGAAGCCGAAGCCGAGTTGCTGGCACTCAGAGGGGCGGCCCTGGGGGTAATGGCCGGTTACGCCGGGGCGCTGGTGCCCACACTGGCCGCGCTGCCGCCACCGATCGAGGCGCCACCGATTGTGACCGGCGGCCCAGGGCCAGGGCCGGGGCCGCAGACGGAATACGTGTCTTACGACAATCCGACCGACTACAACGGTAGCGACTTCACCAAGACCGATATCTCTTCAACTTCTACGGGCGACGGGCCGACCGGATCGGACAACAGCACCGGATCGGGCGGTGATCAGAATCCCACCGACACAACCCAACCCACCGATCCGACCCAGCCGACGGATCCGACACAGCCAGCGGATCCGACCCAGCCGCTGGACCCCGCCACCAATACCGAGCAGTTGTCGCCGGACCCGAATGCCAATGGCTGGTCCTCCGGCGATTCCGGAATGAACGGCATGGGAGAGGGAGCCACGGACTCCTGGCTCTATGGCACGTCGCAGAACTCACCGACGTTGGCCGCGTTGAGCGGTGGGGCTGGGAGCCTCGTCGCGCTGAATATGGCTCGCGGCGGTCTCGGATCGATGCCGGGCGCTTCGACCGGATTCCGGATGCCCGCCAGCTGGAATCCGGGAGCCGGGAGGGCATTCGGTGCCTTGCCGCAACAAGGGGCGTCCGGACCGATGGGCAGGAAGGGCCCGCCGCGCGGTGCGGTCGCGCCCAAGGCGCGAATGCGACGACGACGCGACGACGAGAAGAGGTCGTCGAAGGTATTCGTACCGGGCGAACCCCAGGATGTTCCGGTGCTCGAGCAACCTCCTGTCATCGGGGTCATCGAGTACGAGGATCATGACAGCCGAGACGAGCCGATGCCCGAATCGGTACTGGCGGTCGGCATCATCGAGCGAAATGAAGACGAATCCGTGCTCGCCTCCTCCGAACCTCCCCGGTGAAGCGTTCGGAGGTCGACTATCCGGTCGAAGGAGATGATCACAGTGCATTCGGGGAAGGTGTGGAAGACGATCCGGTCGCAATCGACCTGAATGTCGATGCCGCCCTGCTGTTACAGCATCTGGTCGGGATCGAGTCCTATCCGCCGGTGTTGGCGCTCCTGCCGAATGTTTACCGCATCGAGGATCTGGATCGGGTGCATGCCGTAGTTACCGCGCAGCTCACCGAAGTGGGCGTGCTCGAGGACGGACGCGTGCACCCGGTCGTCGAGCATTGGTTGCGGTGTCTGTACCGCCCGGACGTGGAAATGGCGGTACGGATCCTGGACACCGGTTTGGATGGCGAGCGGAAAGGAATGCTGCGGATGTCACTGGTGCGCACTGGCGAGACCCATGTGCTGGCGGTGCGCTCCGACGACCATGTCGTCATCCAGTCGGTGTTCCAGCAGGACGATCAGCTCGACATCTTGCCTGCTGCCGTCCTGGCCGCGCTCGGTCCGGCGCCGGTGTTGCAGTTCGAGCCGGTCGCCGCGACGGTGGAGCAATTCGGCGAGATTCCCGATGACCAGGACGAACGGCGGCGCGCCCTGGTAGAACTCGGGGCGGAACCGCATGCCGCCGCAGTACTGAGCCGGGTGCTGGACGAGGTGGTCCGCCGGGCTGAGGTGGTGATCATCGAGCACCACGACGGCAGCTCTGCGCAGGCCGTCTCCAGCGTGAACGTGGTGGATACGCTGTCAGGGCGATTCATCGTGACTCCGAGCGTCGCGATGGACGGACGGAAGTGGGCGAGATACGCCCCCGGCGACGATGCGGCCTTGCGGTCGGGCATCGGGGCGCTCATCGACCTGTTGCCGGGTCGAAGTTGGTTCGACACAAGCAGACTGAACTGAACGTCGGACCGTGGTTGTGGAGAGGACGACGGAGATGAACCGAGCACCGAGCATCAACGGTCATTCGGCCGAATCCGCGCGCGCTCGCGGCGGTTATGACGCGTACTTCGCACCGACGAACGAGCTGACCGACGCGGCCGTCGCGCCGGGTCCCGCCCCCGAGGCCCGGCAGGACGCCGAGAAGTTCTCCCACGCCGACCCCGTGATCGGTCCGCCGCGTGAGCCGCAGGCGTCCGCCGGGGAATCCGAACCCCGTCCTACGCAGCATGCGGCGGTGACGCCGCCACCGAGCGCGAGCACGCCGCCACGGCAGGCGAATGCGCAAATGGCGCAGCCGAGCACGCCGCCGCAGGCGAATGTGCCCCCACCGCAGCCGAGCGCGCCTCCACCGCCCGCGAGCACGCCTCCGCCGGACTACTCCGTAGCGCCTCCCGCGGCACCGCAGGCGGCGCAGAATCATTCGGCACACGAGCAGTCCGCCGAGCAGTACCGCGCGGAGCAGGCGGCCGCCCGGGTGTCTCAGGCAATCGCGCGGACCAATGCCGCATCCGCGAACGAGGAGTGGCAGTCCGGATCCGCGACGCCCTGGGTCCCCGAACGCGTCGACCACTCGGCGTACGAGCCGACCCCGCGGATCGAGGTGCTGCCCGCCGCGCTCAGCTCGATCGACCTGCTCGCCGACATCTCCGCCGCGAAGCGGGCGCAGCTGCGTTCCAGCTCCGGCATGCGCGGCGCGCTCAACAAGGTCGGCTTCAATCTGGGGCTTTCGCCGGCTGAGCAGCGCGCCGAGGACCGTAAGACGCGCATTCGGCGCCAGCTCACCACGACCTATCAGATCGCGGTGATCAGCGTGAAGGGCGGCGTCGGGCGCACCACCACCGCGGCGACGCTCGGCTCGACCTTCGCGGGCCTGCGCCCGGACCGGGTGGTCGCGATCGATGCCAACCCGGACTTCGGGGATCTCTCCACCCGCACCTGCAGGCATCCGTACGGCCTGACCCTGCGCGATCTGGCGCAGGCACAGAACCTGGACGCGTTCTCCGCGGTGCAGTCGTTCACCTCGATCAATTCTTCGGACCTCGCCGTGATCGCTTCGCCGTGGTCCACCGAGGCCACCGAGGCGCTGTCCGGCCGCGAATACAGCACCGCCGTGGAAACCCTGCGCAAGCACTTCAATCTGCTGGTGGTGGACTGCGGGACAGGCGTGCTCGATTCGGCGACGGCGACGGTGCTGCAAACCAGCGACGCCGTCGTGGTCGTCACCCCGGCCACCGTCGGCGGCGTGACCGGCGCTGTGGCCACCTTGAACTGGCTCAGTTCGCACGGCTTGCAACACCTGATCGCGAAGTCGATCGTCGGCATCGTGCATCACCAGCCGTTGAAGCCGACCGTCGACGTGGACGCGATCGAGAAGCTGTTCGAAACCGCGCAGCGCCCCACCTGCGTGCTGCCCTACGACGCGCATCTGGCCGAAGGCGGCGAGATCGACCTGCGGCTGTTGGAGAAGGAGACCGTGCTCGCGTTCGAGGAGCTGGCCGCCTGGCTGGCCGATGGATTCCCCGGATACCTCTCCAGTGGCGCCGACAACCACGGTGACCGCGGAGGGTGGCGATGAGCGAGCCGAGCGTCAGCGAGGCGGAGGCAGTCAGCGAGGCGGAGGCATGAGCACTGCCGTCGCGCCCGCGCCTGCCGGGACGCAGCCGTCGGCGGAGGTCGCACGGGCGCGGATCGCAGTGATGGTCTCCACGTATCAGGTCGATGTGGTGGTGCCGACCAAGTTCACCATCGAGACGTTCATCGATGACCTGCTGGTCGTACTGGCCTCGGCCATCGATGACGAGAGCGTCGATTTCACCCCGCCGCAGGGCCAGTGGAGCCTGGCCCGCCCGGGCGAGGCGCCGATTCCGCGCTGGCGCAGCCTCGCCGACCACGACGTCACCGACGGCACCGTGCTGATGCTGTCGGTCGTCGAATCGGCGGAGGTCTTCACGCCGGTGGTCGAGGACATCACCGACGCGCTCGCCCTGATCAACGAGCGCGAGTTCGCCGAGTTCGACTCGAACACCGCCGCCATCGTCGGGCTGACCGTCCTCGGCATCGGCGCCTCGGCGGTGGCCGCCATGCTGACCTGGTCGTGGACGATGACCGGTTCGACCTTGTGGTGCGGACTGCCCGCCCTGCTGCTCGGCGGGCTTTGCTGGGCAGCCGCCGCGCAGGCCCATCGGCGCGATGCCGCGGCGAAGCTCCCCCTCGGCTTGACGTTGACCGCGACGCCGCTGCTGTTCGCCGGAGGCGCGATGCTGGTGCCGCCCCCCTACGACCAGCCCGGCCCGCTCACCGCGGCCAATCTGGCGGCCGGAGCGGTGGTCGCGGCGGTAGCCGCCGCCACCATGATGCGGTTGAGCAAGATGGGCATCGCCACCCTGATGGCGGTGACGGTGCTCGGCATCATGCTCACCATCGCGGCGTTGCCGGTGACCTACGCGGATCTGTCCGTCGGGCAGGTCGCGGGCGGCACGGTGTTCGTCGCGATCGTGCTGCTGACCGCGGCGCCGCGCTTGGCCGTGGTCATCGCCCGCATCCGGCCGCCGGATCTGCCGGACCCGGGCAACGAGGTCTCGCCGACCACGCTGACCGATATCTTCGACGCGGAGACGGTGCGCGAAGGCGACGAGCACACCGCGGTCGGTGAGCAGCAGCGCAACGCCGCCGAGGCAGGTATCGAGGGCCGCGCCCGACTGGCGGTGACCAGCCTGCGCGGTCTGATGGCCGCGATCTCCACCGTGCTCGCGGTCGCCGCGGTGATCGCGGCCGCGGCCAGTCCGGGCGGCATCCGGGAGATCGTCATGGCCGCCGCGATCGGCGGCCTGCTCGCGATGCGCGCACGCTGGCACCCGGATCGGGTGCAGGCGATCGCGCTGGTCGCCGGATCCGTGGTCACCGTCTGCGGCGTCGGCTTCGTCCTGGTGGGCGCGTACGAGAGCCCGGCCGCGCGTCTCGTGGTCGGTCTCGCGGTGGCGTCGGCGGCTTGTCTCGCCTGCGTCGCGGCGCTGCGGCTGCCGGGCAAACGGCTGTCGCCGGTCACCCGCCGTGTCATCGACCTGGTGGAATACGCGCTGATCCTGGTGGTTCCGGTGATCGCCTTCTGGATCATGGGCGTCTACACCGCGATGCGAGGGATCTGATGAAGGTCGGCAGTGCCGCTGTGGCGGTTCTCGCCGGGGTGATGCTGGCCGTCCCCGCCGCTCCCGCGGTGGCGCTGGAGCCGCCCCAGGTCGTGGTCGGCGCGCCGCCCGCGGACGACCCGCCGGGGCCCGAGCAGCCGATGAAGCAGGACAAGGGCTGCCTGGCCGCGGGTGCGCTGCCCGACAGCGACCTCACCCGCACTCCGCCCGCGGAACTCGCGCTGGATCTGCGCCGCGCCAAGGCGCTGAGCCGGGGCGCGGGAGTGACCGTCGCCGTCATCGACACGGGAGTGCAGCCGCACCCGCGCCTGCCCAACCTGGTCGGCGGGGGCGATTATCTCGCCGCGGGTGGCGACGGACTGTCCGACTGCGACGCGCACGGCACGCTGGTCGCCGGAATCATCGGGGCCACTCCCGATCCAGGAGATGGATTTACCGGCGTGGCGCCGGAAGCCCGGATCATCTCCATCCGAACCCGCTCCGGTGCGTTCAGTCCCGAACGGCCGAGCTCTGATCCGAGCCAGCGGACCGCCATCGAGATCCGGACGCTGGCCCGGGCGATCACGCGCGCCGCGAACCAAGGCGCCGGTGTGATCACCGTGTCGCTGCCCGTCTGCCTCCCGGTGGACGCTCAGGTGGACCAGTCCATGCTGTCGGCGGCCATCGGCCATGCCGTCCATGTGCGCGGCGCGCTCATCGTGGCGGGCGCGGGCAACGCCGGGGGCGGAGCCAATTGCGCGCAGAATCCGGATATCGACCCGACGCGGCCCGCGGACCCGCGGAACTGGCGCGACGTGAAGACCATTTCCACGCCCGGCTGGTTCGGCGCCGACGTGCTCACCGTGGGATTCACCACCGCGACCGGCGCCCCGATGCAGGATTCGCTCACCGGGCCGTGGGTTTCGGTCGCCGCCCCCGGCACCGGCATCGAATCGCTCGGCCCCAGTGGCGGTGGCCTGATCAACGGCGTCGGTGAACCGGACAAACTCGTGCCGGTCGGCGGCGCGTCGTTCGCCGCGGCCTACGTCAGCGGTGTGGCCGCGCTGCTGCGGTCGCGCTTCCCCAACGAGACTCCGCGCGAGATCGCCGCCCGCCTGCAAGCCAGCGCGCACGCGCCGGCGCGCGGCATCGACAACGTGGTGGGCGCGGGCGTGATCGACCCGCTCGCCGCCCTGAGCTACCGCACTCCGCCGCAGCAGCCCACGGGCCTGTTCCGGTCCGCGGAACTGCCCGTGCCCCCTCCACCGCGCCCGAAGGATCTGCGGCCCGCGATCACCGCGAGCGTGGTCATCCTCGCCGCGGTGCTGCTCGGCCTCGTCGGCAGTCACATGAACTCCGTGATGCGGAGGCGCCGGTGAGTTTTCCGAGCGTACGGGTCGCCGGCGTCGAGCGTGGTCCGTTCGCCGCCTTCGTGTTCGTCGGCAGCCCGCTCCTGGTCGGGCTGTCGGCCAAGACGCCGTGGTGGGTGAGCGCGGTGGTGGTCACGGTCCTGGTCGTGACGGTGACCGTCCGGGTCAACGAACGGACCCCTGTTCGCTGGCTGCTCGACTGGGCGGCCTACCGGAAAGGCCGGACCGCCCGGGCGCGTGAACGCACGCAGGTCGCCGGGATCCGGGACGTGCAGGTGGCCGCCGGCGTGTGCGGCGTCAACGAGGCGGGCAGCACGCTGATCGCGATGATCCAGCTCGCGCCGAATCTCGACCTGCCCACCGTCATCGCCGAGCGAACCCTGTACACCGAGGACACCATCTCGGTCGACATGCTGTTCCCGATGCTGGATCAGTTCGGCATCGCGGTGGACATCGACATCGTCACCACCGGGCAGCGGGTCCGCTCCACCGGCAGCTACAGCATGCTCTACGACCAGCTGATCGGGACCCACCCGGTGGTCGGGGACCGGCTCACCTGGCTGGTTGTCCGGCTCGATCAGGAACGCAACCTGGCGGCGCTGAGCAAGCGCGGTCCGTGCGCGGTGGTCGCCCCCAAAGCGCTGGCCAGCGCCACGCACCGGATCGCGAGCCGCCTGCGCGAGCGGGGTATCGCCGCGCACGCGCTGCCCGCCGCGGCCTTGCGGGACGCGACGCGCCTGCTGCACGCCGGCGTCGAACTGTCCGACCTCCGGGAAACATGGAGCAATCTGGAGTCGTCGGTGCCGGGCCGTTGTGTGACGAGCTTCCTGATCGACTGGACCCGGCTGGGCGGGGAGACCCTCGACGACTGCTGGACCTGGAACCGCGGCCGCACCACTCTCGTGGTGAGCTTGACCGACGACACCGGGGGGCCGCGCGCCATCGTCCGGTTCATCGGCCCTGCGGTCACCACCGAGCCGCCGGACTATCTGCGGCTACTGCGCGGCGACCAGTCCAACGCCCTACTGGCGTCGTTGCCGACCGGCTCCTCCATCCGAGCGCTGCGCGGCTTCGAGTCCGGCGCCGACATCGCACCGGAGGAACTCGTCGCCGATCTGGCCATCGCGATCGGCCCGAACGGGCAGATCCTCGGCGCGATCAGCGGCCAGCCGCGCCACACTCTCGCGCTGCCGCTGTTCGATCCGGCCCGGTTCAACCCGCGCAGGCGCACCATCGATGTGCACGCCAGGTTGCCCGTCGCCCAGCAGATCATCCTGCGGGCGATGGTGGTCGGCGCGGACGTGGAGATCCATTCGGCGCGTCCGGACAGCTGGCGCCAACTGGTGAGCGCGGTCGGCGATCCGCGGTCCATGCGCTTGGCCGATCCGGGTGACGGGCATACCGGCGCGCAAACCACCGAGGCGGAGACACCGGCCACCATCGCGGTCTTCGATCACCTGCCGCCGCGTGCGTCGAGCGCGCACACGACGGTCACCATCAGCGAGCCCGGCGGTCCGCGCAGGCGTGCGGTCGATCTCGCGATCAACCAGGTCAGCGCGACCGCGGTGGACGTGAGCATTCCGATGCGCACGGTGCGTGTCGAGCTGATCGAGCCGAGAGGCGAAACACGATATTTCGAAACCGTCGACGGACCGCCCGCGCACAACGCGGGAGTATCGGGACCCGTGGTTGCACCTCCGCAACCCGGTGGCCGTCGCGTGAGCTGATGGGAGCGGTCGGTTAATGTCTATCACCGTGGTAGCGGACACCCATTCCGATGGCGGCGATCTGATTCATCAGGACGCCGGGGACGCGCTAACCCCCAGACAGGCCGCGGCGGCGATCTTCTCCAGCCGGTTGTCGGAGCTGATCGCCGAATCCGTGGTCTCGACCGAGGACGGATCGACGCGGTCGCTGACGCTCTACTCGCTGGCGCAGCATCTGGAGTTGGCCTACCCGGACGTGCCGGTGTCGCAGTCCGGCCTGTACCGGCTGATCCACGGTGACGCGATCCCGCGGCTGGATTTGGTGATCGCGCTGGCCCGGGTGTTCGACGTGCCGCCGGAGTACTTCGTGACCGAGGAGAAGAAGCGCTGACCCGACCGGTCGGCTGTTCTCTCCAGCGGGAATAGCGCCGCCTCGGCGGCCGGTTCGGTCCGGATACGATCCGGACCATGCCCGCCGAGGACCCGGGAGATGTTTTTCTCCGTCATCGAGGTGCGGTCCTCGACGCCTTGCTCTCCGATTCTTCGTTCGGGTCTTCCGCCGCGCCGTCGACCGGTGGCATGGAGCTCAGCGGCAGTACCGAGCACAGCGACAGCGTCGACTTCTCCACCGCGTCGCTCGGGTTGCCCGACCTCGACTCGGAGCCGCAGCAGGTCGCGCCGCGGCGTCGGACCGGTGACGGCCCGAAGGCGAGCGAGCGAATCCTCGCGCTGCTGAACGGGCAGGCACAGGAATCGGCTCCGGCGATGGAACTGGGGAACGACTACTCCTCGGTCGCCGCCCGGTCGAACGTGCAGGCCGAACCGGAACCGGAACCCTCGCGCGCATCCGCCGCACCGTCCGAGCGGCTCGCGCCGGTGCAGCAGATGGCCAGGGACGTGCTCGTCCAGCTGCGCAAACCCAGGGTCGCGCTGATCGTCGCCGCCGTGGTCGCCGTACTGCTGGTGCTGCTGCTGGTCACCACCGGCGGCCAGGAGAAGAACACGGCGAACGATCAGCTTCTGGTCGTCACACCGCCGCCGACCTCGGCGGCGCCCTCGACCTCGGCCGCGCCGCCTGCGAGTTCGATCATCCAGCCGAAGTCCGCGACGTCGAAATGCCCGCCCGGCAGCACGTCGCCGATGGACGCTTTCGGCGGCCAGACGGGCAAGGCGTGGTCGTGCGTGCGCGCCTACAAGGTCGACGGCCAGGTCATCACCATCGACCTGGGCAAGACCTATCAGATCGACTCGATCGGCATCGTGCCCGGCTGGGATCACATCAGCGCCGACGGCACCGATCAGTGGGCGAAATACCGCACGGTGAGCCGGGTTTCGTACCAGTTCGACGACGGCAACAAGACCGTCTACACGCAGCCGACCCTAGATCAACGGACCTTGGTGGTGACCAAGACCGAGCCAACGGTGAGCGCCTCGAAGATCGTGCTGACCGTCCTGGAGTCCAAGGGCGATCCGTCGATCAACACCACCGCGATCTCCTCCATCGTCATCACGGGGCGCTGAAGTGTCCACGCTGCCCGAACTGGTCTGCCAGTACTGCTCGCATCGCAACACCGGCGCGGATTCCCGCTGCGGGCACTGCGGAGCGCCGCTGCGCAGGGTCGTGGACACGGCGCGAACCGTCGCGGAGAAGCTGCCCACTCAGGTCGCCGAAGTGGCGGAGAAGGTCGGTGGTGAGGCGAAAAGCCTTGTGCACAAGGTCTATCCGCGCTGGCAGTGGTACACGGTCGGGGCGATCGCGCTGGTGATGGTGGTCGCCGCGGTTCTGGCGGTTCGGTCCTGTTCGCTGTCGCTGCCCTCGAATCTCCAGGGCACCGCGCCGGTCCGCGCCATGCCGGATCTGCTGCGCACGGCGGCGACCTGTCAGCCGCTGGATTCCGGCGGCCAGCGGGAGAAGTGCGTCATCGCCGCCACGGATCCGATGCTCTTCGGTGGTATCGCGGGCGGCCGGGACGTGACCTTCTACGCCGAGCTGGTTGCGCAGGATCGTTTGGCCGACAGCATTTCTCGATGGCGCGGCGCGGGCGGTTCCGCCCTCGTCGACGGACCCGTCTACGCCGCGATCGGTCCTTCGGCAACCGTCTGGTACGCGGATACCCGGACGGGTCTGCGATTGGAAACGGGTACCTTCGCCGGTCGAACCGGCGCCCAGACCTTCATGTCGCGGGCGGGACTGGTCCGCTGATCTGATCGCGCCTCTTCCGCCGGACCCCAGAAAATCCCTGATCCGGACGGCGTTACCCATGTCCGTCCTGGCGAATTATTGTTACACTGTTGATTGTGCCGTTATCCAGCGGTACGTTATGTGAAGTACGAAACACGTACGAGCGCAGTTCTCGGGAAGGCAACGGATCGATGGTGGCAACCACCCAGCAGACGATTTCACCGAAGCGGTTCCGCGATGATCCGACCGACCTGGAGGCGGCCTATTTCCGGTGGATCCAGCCGGGTCCCTCGGCGTCGGCGATCACGGACCGGGCCGAGCGGATCTTCCGTCAGCATCTGGAGCTGGCGGCCACCCGCGCGCCCGGTTCGGCGACCACCAGGGTCTACCGTCCGGACGACAGCGCGGGGGTCGGCGCCGCGATCCAGATCGTCAACGACGACATGCCGTTGCTGGTCGACTCGGTGACCGCCGCGCTGCGGCGCTTGGGCGCGACGGTCACCGAAGTCGTGCATCCCGTGTTCGACGTCTCGCGCGACGCCGACGGCCGGGTGTTGTCCATCGCGCCGCGTGACGGCGTGGCCGAGCCGGCCGGCGAGGCGGATGGAAAGACGCTGCGCGAGTCATGGATCCACGTGCAGCTGGGCGCGGGCCTGTCCGACGAACTGGTGGACCGGATCGAACAGGCGCTGCCACCGCTGCTTGCCGACCTGCGCCGGGTCGCCGACGACACGCCGACCATGGTCGAGGTGCTCAATACTGTTGCCGACCAGCTGGATCAGGCCGCGCAGTGGGCCGGTGACGCGGAGATCCCGCAGACCGCCGGGCTGCTGCGCTGGCTGTCCGACGGGCACTTCACGCCGCTCGGCTACGGCTACTACCACTTCCGCCGCTCCGCGCCGAGCGCGAACGCCGACTTCGAACCGTGGCAGCTGCCGGGCACCGGGCTCGGCGTCCTCGGCAACGGCGCCGACGCCGATATCAGCGTGCCCGTGGTCGGCGCGAAGCGCACGGTCCTGCGGATGGCCAACGGGTCGGTGGACTCGCTGCTGCCCGGGTCTCGGGACCTGTACTTCATCAGCGTGGCCGACTACGGCGCGAGCGACCCGAGCGGCCGCGCGGCCTGGGGCGACACCGTCAAGATGGTCAAGGGCGAACACGTCTTCGTCGGCACCTTCACCGTCGCGGGCCTGCACGAGAACATCCTCGACATCCCGGTCATCTCGCGGCGCGTGCTGCAGGTCATCGAATGGGCGGGCTTCGGCCTCGACTCGTTCTCCGGCCAGGCCATGCTGGAGATGATGCAGTCGTTCCCGCGGGTGGAGCTGTTCTCCACCGACGCGCGCAGGCTGTTCGAAACCGTCTCCGCGGTCATGAATCTGGGCCTGCGGCGCCAGGTGCGGCTGTTCATCCGGCGCGATTCGCGCAGCGACACCATCTACTGCCTGGTCTACATGCCGCGCGACCGCTATTCCACCGAGGTCCGCGTGCGCATGGGCGACATCCTGCGCGAGCAGTTCGATGCCGAGCAGATCGCGTACTCGGCGCGGGCCACCGAATCGGAACTGGCCGTCGTCTACTTCACGGTGCACCGCAAGCCGGGCGCCGAGGCGGCCGACATCTCCGAGGAGAATCGCGAGCGGATCCAGGAGTTGCTGCTGGCGACGACCTGGACCTGGAGCGACCGTCTGGTCGCCGAGGCGGCGGGCGCCTCCGACATGCCGCAGGCACTGGTCACCGAGTACGCGACGGCCTTCCCGGCGAGCTACCAGCAGGAGCACGAGCCCGCGCACGCGCTCAGCGATCTGCGCCGCCTCGAACGGCTGTCCGACGGGGCGATCGACACCGACCTCTACCGGCAGGGCGACCCGGGCGCCGCCGAATGGCGATTCACGCTCTACGTCGCGGGTGAGGGCGTCTCGCTGAGCCGGGTGCTTCCGGTGCTGCACAGCCTCGGCGTCGAGGTGGTCGACGAGCGGCCCTATCGCATCACGCTGGCCGACCGGCCGGACCGCTGGATCTACGACTTCGGGCTTCGGGTGACCGCCGCGCCGCTGCGGGAAGCGCTCGACAGCGAGCCTGCCGCGCAGCTGGGACACTCGATGGACGCGACGTCGCTGCCGGAAACCAGTGTGCGGCGGCGTTTTCCGGATGCGGTGACCGCGATGTGGTTCGGCCGCGCCGAAGTCGACGGCCTGAACGAACTGGTGCTGCGCGCCGGCTTGCACTGGCGCGAGGTGGCCCTGCTGCGCGCCTACGCGAAGTACTTGCAGCAGGCCGGTTTCGCCTACACCTTCGGGAACATCACCCGTGTCCTGCTCACCCATCCGGCGACGGCGCGGTCGTGCACCGACCTGTTCGCCGCGTACTTCGACCCGGACGGCGTCGGCGCGCAGGCCGCGGACCGGGCGGCGGAGATCGCCGAACGGCTGCAGGCCGAGATCGACGCGGTGGTCAGCCTGGACACCGACCGCATCCTGCGCGCCCTGTTCGGCCTGATCGAGGCGACCCTGCGGACCAACTACTACCGGCGCGACGAGGCGGGCGACGCGCTGGACTACCTGTCGGTCAAGCTGAATCCGCACGCGATCGCCGAACTCCCGAAACCGAAGCCGCAGTTCGAGATCTTCGTGTACTCGCCGCGAGTCGAGGGCGTGCACCTGCGGTTCGGTTCCGTGGCCCGTGGTGGTCTGCGGTGGTCGGACCGCTTGGAGGACTTCCGCACCGAGATCCTCGGTCTGGTCAAGGCGCAGGCGGTGAAGAACGCGGTGATCGTGCCGGTCGGCGCGAAGGGCGGCTTCGTGGTGAAGCAACCGCCGGTTGCCACGGGCGATCCGGCCGCCGACCGGCAGGCGCTCGGCGCGGAAGGCGTGGCCTGCTACCGCACCTTCATCTCCGGCCTGCTGGATGTCACCGACAACGTGGACCGCGCGACCGGGGAGGTGCTTCCGCCCGCGCAGGTGGTGCGGCGCGACGGTGACGACACCTACCTGGTGGTGGCGGCCGACAAGGGCACCGCGACGTTCTCCGACATCGCCAACGACGTCGCGCAGAGCTATGGCTTCTGGCTCGGTGACGCGTTCGCCTCCGGCGGTTCGGCCGGCTACGACCACAAGGCCATGGGCATCACGGCCAAGGGTGCGTGGGAGAGCGTCAAACGCCACTTCCGCGAGATGGAACTCGACACCCAGACTCAGGACTTCACCGTCGTGGGCGTCGGCGACATGAGCGGCGACGTCTTCGGCAACGGCATGCTGCTGTCCGAGCACATCCGCTTGGTGGCCGCCTTCGACCACCGGCACATCTTCCTCGACCCGATTCCCGACGCGGCGCGTTCCTATCGGGAGCGGCAGCGGATGTTCGCGCTGCCCAGGTCGTCGTGGGCGGATTACGACACGTCCCTTATCAGCGCCGGCGGCGGCGTCTACGACCGCTCCGCCAAGGCGATCCCGGTGACTCCGGAGGTGCGCGCGGCACTCGACCTGCCCGCGAGCGTGACCACCCTGTCGCCGCCGGAGATGATCAAGGCCATTCTGCAGGCCCCGGTCGATCTGCTGTGGAACGGCGGGATCGGCACCTACGTCAAAGCGAGCAGCGAGACCAATGCGGAGGTGGGCGACAAGTCCAACGACGCGGTCCGCGTGAACGCCGACCGATTGCGGGTCAAGGTGATCGGCGAAGGCGGCAACCTCGGTGCGACGGCGCTGGGCCGCATCGAGTTCTGCCGCAACGGCGGACGGATGAACACCGACGCGCTGGACAACTCGGCGGGCGTGGACTGCTCCGACCACGAGGTCAACATCAAGATCCTGCTCGATGCCGTCGTCTCCAGCGGTGAACTCGCCGTCGCCGAGCGCAATCCGCTGCTGGCCTCGATGACCGACGAGGTTTCCGACCTGGTGCTGCGGGACAACATCTCGCAGAACTTCCGGCTCGGGATGTCGCGGGCCGACGCGGCGGGCATGTCGGGAGTGCACGGCAGGATGATCAACGACCTCGAACAGCGTCGTGGTCTCGACCGTGAGCTGGAGGCACTGCCGACGGAAGCGGAACTGGCCCGCCGCGCCGCCGAAGGGACCGGTCTCACCTCGCCCGAGCTGGCGAATCTCATGGCGCACGTGAAACTTTCGCTGAAGGCCGATTTGCTGGCCGGTGATCTGCTCGACGGCCCGGCGTTCGCGTCGGTGCTGCCCGCCTACTTCCCCGCGCCGCTGCGGGAGCGGTTCGCGCAGGCGATCGGCAGGCACCCGCTGCGGCGCGAGATCGTGGCCACCGTCGTGGTCAACGAGATGGTGGACTACGGCGGCATCACCTACGCGTTCCGGCTCGCGGAAGAGGCCGGGGCGACCACCGACGACGCGGTGCGCGCGTACCGGGCGGCGGTGGAGATCTTCGACCTGTACGACCTCTGGCAGCGGATCAGGCAGACACCGATGTCCACCGCGGCGCGCAACGAACTGGAACTGGAGACCAAGCGGACCCTGGACCGGGCCGCACGCTGGCTGCTGTCCAACCGGCCGCAGCCCATCGCGATCGGCGCCGACATCGCCAGGTACCGCGACGGCGTGCGCGCCCTGTCGGGCCGAGTGCCCACGTGGCTCACCGGCTACCTCACCGAGGATCTCGCCGAGCGTTCGCGGCGGTCGATCAGCCGTGGCGCGCCCCAGGAGCTGGCCGAGGAGGCGTTCGGGCTGATCCACCGCTTCCCGCTGCTGGACGTGCTCGACCTGGCCGACATCGCCGACCGCGACGCCGCGGAGGTCGCGGTGCTGTACTACGCGCTCAACGAGCACTTCCAGATCGAGCGGCTGCTGACCGCGGTCGGCAAGCTGGAGCGTGGCGGGCGCTGGCGGGCGCTGGCCCGGCTCGCGGTCCGCGAGGATCTCTACGATTCGCTGCGGTCGCTGACCCTCGACGTGCTGACCGCCACCGAGCCGCAGGACAGCACGGTCGAGAAGATCGCGTACTGGGAGTCGACCAACCGTTCGCGGCTGGCCCGTGCGGGTGCGTCGCTGGCGCAGATCTTCGCCGCCGAAACGCACGATCTCGCCGCGCTCTCGGTGGCGGCACGGCAGGTCCGCGGCATGGTGAGCGGCGGTGAGGCGACGGCCGTCGCACCGACGGTCGCGGGCTGATCGACCCACACGATGCCCGGAGGAAGGCGCTCGGCGTCAGCCTCCGGGCATCGGCGTTCCGCACTCGCCGCAGAACTTGGCGCCGGGGCTCGACTCCGCGCCGCAGCTCGTGCAGTGCCTCGGTTGCGTCACCAGGCGCGCCCCGCAGTTCATGCAGAACTTCGCGCCCGCCGGATTCGCGCCCTGGCAAGCGCCGCATGACGTCTGAGCCGTCTCCGGCGCCGCGGCGGGAAGCTGCGGCGCGGGGGAGTGGTTGCCGACCTGGTGGCCGATGGCGTTCAGACTCAGTGCCGCGCCGAGGAATCCGCCTTCCATGCCGTGGTGTCCGCGCGCGAAACCCTGACTCGCGCCGAGCGCGAGCTCGCCCGCGGCGTAGCGCTGGAAATCGCCGGTGAGGCTGATGTACTTGACGTCCTTGGCGAGTCGCTTCAGCCGGTCGGCGTCCTCCGGCGCCAGACTGATGTCGAAGTTACCCATCCGCGGGATGCGCAGCCCGTATTCGTAGAGCGCGGTATTGGTCTGGCGCAGCACCGCCTGCTCGATCGGCTGCAGCTGTGCCGAGAGCCCGAGCACCGGCCAGTCGCGGCGCGCGACCCCTTGGGTCACCGCCATCTTCATGGATTTGAGCAGCAGGTCGGCGCACCAGCTCTGCACCCGGTCCGGGTCGCTGAGATCGGCGGTGCCAGCCAGCGCGGTCAGCAGCTCGGCCGGGTCGCGAACGGTCAGGGCGAACTCGCCGAAGACGCGCAGCGTCACCACCTGCTCGCTGACCGGATCGAGGACGTCGTCCAGCCGGCCGCCGAAGCGAATCCCCGGAAACTCCCTCGTGGAAACGAAATACAGTTCGGCCCGGTAGAAGTTGCCGCCGGTGAGGGTGTCGACGAGCGCACCGAGCACCGGGAGTTCGTCGGCGTCGATGCGGTGGCGTCCGGGGCCCATCGCGGCCACGACCCGCCCGGACTTGACGAAGAGGGCGAGCTGGTCGGCGTTGACCAGCGCGCGGCTGTAGCGCCGGATGTTGACGTCCGGCCACTTGTAGACCAGCTGATTCTTGCGGTCCTCTGGAACCGCGATGAATTCCCGTTCGAACCAGGCCATCTGCGCTCCCTCGTCCTGTTTGTCCCACTGAGCGTACCGATATCTGGTGGCACGATCAACGAATCTCGCCGGGATCGCCGCTGCTCGGATGCCCTTTTCTCAAAGTTCTTGATGTCCAGCGTGTTACAACATGCCGATCGCTATTGAACGTGCCGCTATGTAACGGTACATTGAGCGAAGTTATGATCGCCGTCACCTGAAAGGCCATCGCCATGACCACAGTTCGACCACCAGCGGATGCGCCCGCGCAGGCTGCCGCGCTCGAAGACGAGGACTCGGGCTATCACAAGTCGCTGCGCCCGCGTCAGCTGCAGATGATCGCGATCGGTGGGGCGATCGGCACCGGGTTGTTCCTGGGCGCGGGTGGCCGGCTGGCCAGCGCGGGCCCTGGCCTGTTCATCGTGTACGCCATCTGCGGCGTGTTCGTGTTCTTCATCCTGCGGGCGCTCGGCGAGCTGGTGCTGCATCGCCCCTCCTCGGGATCGTTCGTCTCCTACGCCCGCGAGTTCTACGGCGAGAAACTGGCGTTCGCGGTCGGGTGGATGTACTTCTTCCACTGGTGCATGACCGGGATCGTAGACATCACCGCCATCGCGACGTATGTCCATTACTGGGGAGCGTTCGAGGCCATCCCGCAGTGGTTGATCGCCCTGGTCTCCCTCGCGGTCGTGGTGAGCATCAACCTCGTCTCGGTGAAGTGGTTCGGCGAACTCGAGTTCTGGGCCGCGCTGATCAAGGTGATCGCCCTGGTCACCTTCCTGATCGTCGGCACGGTGTTCCTCGCGGGCCGCTTCAAGATCGACGGCCAGGTCACCGGCCCGAGCGTCATCGCCGATCACGGCGGGCTGTTCCCGGCCGGGTTGCTTCCGCTGGTCCTGGTCACCACCGGAGTCGTGTTCGCCTACGCGGCAGTGGAATTGGTCGGTACGGCAGCCGGTGAGGCGGAGAACCCCGAGAAGATCATGCCGCGCGCGATCAACTCGGTGATCGCCCGGATCGCGCTGTTCTACGTGGGTTCGCTGGTGCTGCTCGCCCTGCTGCTGCCCTACACCGCGTTCAAGAACGGTGAGAGCCCGTTCGTGACATTCTTCTCGCGGCTCGGTGTGGACGGCGCCGGTTCTGTGATGAACCTCGTGGTGCTGACCGCGGC
Source organism: Nocardia gamkensis NBRC 108242 (assembly GCF_001612985.1). Classification (GTDB taxonomy): domain Bacteria; phylum Actinomycetota; class Actinomycetes; order Mycobacteriales; family Mycobacteriaceae; genus Nocardia; species Nocardia gamkensis. Next base: position 43,075 of record NZ_BDBM01000038.1, read on the forward strand.
GTTCTCCAGCCTGAACGCCGGTCTCTACTCGACCGGCCGCATCCTGCGCTCGATGTCGATGAACGGCAGCGCGCCGACCATCGCGGCGCGGATGTCCCGCGGCGGCGTGCCCTACGTCGGCATCCTCGCCACCGGCGCGGTGGCGCTGATCGGCGTCGGACTGAACGCGGTGGTGCCGGAGCAGGCCTTCGAGATCGTGCTGAACATGTCGGCGCTGGGCACGATCTTCGCCTGGACCGCGATCGTGGTCTGCCAGCTGCAGCTGTGGCGCTGGTCGCGCACCGGCCGTGCGGAGCGTCCGTCCTTCCGGCTGATCGGCGCGCCGTACACGAGCTTCGCGACGCTGGTGTTCCTCGCGACCGTGGTCGTGCTGATGGCGTGCAGTGATGACCACGTGCAGCGCGGTGCGGTGCTGGCGATGGTCGTCATCATGGCTCCCGCGCTGGTGGGTGGCTGGTTCCTCGCCCGCAAGCGGGTGCTCCAGATCGCCGAGATCCGCCAGGGCATCACCGGACAGTTCCCGGTCCTGGCCGAGCGGCCGCGCCGCGAATCGGGTGACCCGGTGGTGATCCTCGACAAGCCCGACGAAGAGTGAGGCAGTATCCGCCCCGGGCCGTTCGCCCGGGGCGGATATATTCCCAATGCCGGGAACAATACACGCGCGCATCGACAGGCGGCGGACCAGAATGAAACCGCGATTCAACGGCGGGTCTGAGAGGTTCGTATGCCGGAGCACCCCAGCGCATCCGACCGTCCACTTGCGCATCCGTGGGCGAATCGGCGCATGCGCGGCACCGAGGTGCCTCGGCGAACTTCCCACCCTTGGGCTACTCGGCATCTGCTCAAAACCGAGGTGGCCCCACGACTACCCAATCCGTGGTCGACACCGCGGTACGTCGAGAACCCACGTGCCGGCGCCGTCGACCCGGCCCCGAACGACGGCGGGCCGCCGACCGGCTCCGCCGTCGTGGGCGAGGAGACCATCGGCACCGCCGAGCGGCTGCTGCTCGGCGCACTCGAGGCCGAGTCCGAACCCGGTTCCGGGCGCAGCGCGCGCTCGCGGCCGAGCGCGCGACGATTGGGCGGCGGGCTGGTGTCCATGCCCAAGGTGAGCCCGCTCGATCCGCGCACCGCGGTGATGCAGAACCCGGAAGTGCCCGAGCACAAACGGTTCTGCTGGAAATGCCAGCAGCCGGTCGGCCGCACCAGTGCGGCCGGGTCGGGCGCCGTGGAGGGCGAGTGCGGCCGCTGCGCCTCACCGTTCAACTTCCGGCCCCTGCTCCAGCCGGGGGAGATGGTCGCCGACCAATACGAAGTCCAGGGCTGTCTGGCCCACGGCGGACTCGGATGGATCTACCTGGCGATCGATCGCAATGTGAGCGATCGCTGGGTGGTGCTGAAGGGGTTGCAGAACCCGCTCGACTTCGAAGCGCACGTGGTCGCCCTCGCCGAACGCCAATTCCTCTCCGAGGTGGCCTATCCCGGCATCGTCAAGATCCACAACTTCGTCAAGCACCGTTCCGGGCGCGACGTGGCCGACGGCTACATCGTCATGGAGTACGTCGGCGGTCGCTCGCTGAAGAGGATGCTGGATCTGCGTGCGCCCGAACGCATTCCGGTCTCCGAGGCGATCGCCTTCATGATGGAGATCCTGCCCGCGCTGGACTACCTGCACTCGTTCGGGCTGGCCTACAACGACCTCAAGCCGGACAACATCATGGTCAGCGAGGACGAGGTCAAGCTGATCGATCTCGGCGCGGTCGCCGCGATGGAGTCCTACGGCAGTATCTACGGCACTCCGGGCTATCAGGCGCCCGAGATCACCGAGACGGGCCCGACGGTCGCCTCGGACATCTACACCGTGGGGCGGACGCTGGCCGCTCTGGTGCTGGACATGCCCAAGAACGCCGACGGACACCAGCTGCCCGGCATTCCCTCGCCCGAGGACGAGCCGCTGCTGCGGGACTATCCGGCGTTGCACCGGCTGCTGTGCCGCGCCACCCATCCGGAGCCGCGCCGCCGCTTCCCCACCGCCTACGCGATGTACGGCCAGCTCGCGGGCGTCCTGCGCATGGTGCTCGCCTACGACACCGGTAAGGAACATCCGCAGGCGTCGCTGGAATTCGGCGCCATGCGCGGCGATTTCGGCATCGAGACGTTGATCGGGCAGACCGACGGCATGACCGACGGGCGTCATCGCCTGCCCGCGCTGGACGCGCCGAGTGTCGTCGCGGCCCTGCCGGTGCCGATGATCGACAGCGAGGATCCCAGCGCCGACCTGCTGTCCACGTTGCTGCACGGCGATCCCCGGCATGCCCTGGACGCCCTGCGCCGCACCGCCGACCGGATCGTCTCCGGGACCATCCCGGAGCCGGAGACGTTCGAGCTGGAGGGGACGCTGACGGCGGTGCGCGCGCATCTGGACCTGGGTGAGGTGGTGCCCGCGTGCGATCGGCTCGCCGATCTGCGGCCCGACTACGGCACGGACTGGCGGCTGGAGTGGTATTCGGCGGTCGCCGCTCTGCTGGACGGCCAGTACGAGCGCGCCTACGAGTATTTCGATCTGGTGCACAGCATGCTGCCCGGCGAGATCGCCCCCGCGCTGGCGCTGGCGGCGACCGCCGAACTCACCCTCCAGCATCTGGGCGACCGCGCCGACGACCGCTGGCATCGGCTCGCCGAGGAGTATTACCGCACGGTGTGGCGGACCAATCACGGCGTGGTGAGCGCGGCGTTCGGACTGGCCCGCAGACTCGCCGCCGACGGCGGCTTGCTGGAGGCCGTGGAGGTCCTCGATCAGGTGCCCGAGGCATCGCGGTATCAGAGCGTGGCGCGCATGACCGGATGCCTGCTGCTGGTCTCCCAGCCGATCCCGGAGACCACCGAGGCCGACCTGCTCGAGGCGGCCGCGCGGCTGGACGCCGCGCCGGACGAACCGAGGGCGTTGCAGTTGCAGGTAATCGTGGTGGGTGCGGCGCTGGAATGGGTGCGCGGCGGCGGCCGGTCGGCCGATCCGGACGCGACCCTGCTCGGCTTCCCGTTCACCCTGCTCGGTCTGCAACGCGGGCTGGAGTCCAGCCTGCGGGCGCTGGCGCGCATCGCCCCGCATCGCCTGCACCGCTACCGCCTGGTCGACCTGGCCAACTACGTGCGGCCGAAGTCGAGGTGGTGAACCGGTCTCAGGTGGTGCGCGCGGTGAGCATGAAAAGCGCGGGCGCGGCCAGGATCGCCAGCAGCCACAGCCAGTTGCCGGTGGTCACCGCCAGTACCACCGAGAAGACCACGGCCGCGCCGGCCAGGACGACCAGGCGCGGCAGCGGGTTGGTCGGCGTCACCTCGGCCGGGGGCGGTGTGCTGCCCGGCAGGTCGGCGAACAGCTCGGCCAGTTGACTGCGCTGGGTCGCGGCAGCGACGGCGGCGCTGAGTTCGTCGAATTCGGCCAGGCTCAGCCGGCCCGTGCCCAGGTGGTGGGTCAGCTCGCGCATCGCGCGCTCGCGGTCGGCGAGACTGGCCGGAAGGCCCGCGGATTCACCCATGCCGGAAGGATAGGCGCGGCGGCGGGACCCGGCATCGAGGGGATTTCCAGCGGCGGGAAGACCGGTGGCGGGTGGACGCCCGGAAGGCGGCGACGCCCTGCGCGGACGATGTTTGCTGAAATGTCGCTATGGACCGGTCGGTCGCCCCGACAATGGCCGCGCACCGGCGGCCGTCCCGTGTTGCGATGTGGTTTCCTTGAGGTATGACTGCGGGTGTGGAGTACACGATCGACGAGCTGGCGCGGGAGGCCGGTACGACCGTGCGCAGCCTGCGCGTTTACCACGAACGGGGCGTGCTGCCGCCCCCGCAGGTCAAGGGGCGTACCGGTTTCTACGGCGCCGACCACCTCAACCGGGTGCGGACCATCAGCAGGTTGCTCGATCGCGGGATCAAACTCAACGGCATCAGGGAATTGCTCAACGCCTGGGATCGCGGTGACGATCTGGGGGACATCCTCGGTGTGGCCGAGCCCGGCTCGCCCGAGGCGGCCGCCGTCGAGGCGGGCGAAACGATCGCGGCGACCGAATTGGCCGAGCGCTATCACGACGTGCCCAACGGTCTGGCCCGGGTCGTCGCGGCGGGTCTGTACGAACCCGTCGACGCGGCGACCTACCGCATCGCGGATCGCCGTCTGGCGCACAGCCTCGAGCAGATGGCGGCCGTGGGCATCCCGGCCGACGAGGTGCTCGGCGAACTGGAGAAGCTGCGCGCCGACGCCGAGCGGATAGCCCGGCGCTACGTGGATCTGTTCCGGCGGACCGCGTGGGCGTCGTTCCAGGATTCCGATCGGGGCCCGGGGCAGGTGGCCGAACTCGCGCAGCGGCTGGAGGCGACCAGGGCGGTCCCGGCGGAGACCACCGCCGAACTCGTGAACCGGCTCATCGCAAGGTATCTCGACCAGGACGCCGAGCTGGCGGAGACGCTTCCGGAGAGCTGACCGGCGGCGCGTACCCCCCTCGGGTCGAAATATTTCTGTTTCAAATTCCCATCATTGGCGATACGTAGCAGTAACGTGCCGTTGATCAACGGTATATTGGTGTCATCCGGCGCGCGTTCGCGTGCCGCGGGGCTACCTACGCCCGTCTACTTAAGTATGTCTTCCGGCGACCTACCGATGCGCCGAAGTGTCGCTCTCCCCGACAATCTGGAAGTCGCACAAGGGCAGCAGATGGGTGTGGGCACATGGGAAGCGTGACGCTGTGGATGCAGATGTCGCTCGACGGCTTCGCGGAGGGGCCGGATCAGGAGATCCACTGGCCGGTGGTGGACGAGGAACTGTGCGAGTCGTTCCTGGACGAATTACGCTCGGCCGACCTGTTCCTCTACGGCCGCAAGACATACGAGATCATGGCGTCGTTCTGGCCGACCGCCGACGTGGATCCCGCGATCTCGGAGTTCTACGTGGATTTCGCGCGGTGCTGGAAACAGACGCCCAAGGTGGTCTTCTCCCGCACCCTGTCCTCCGCGGGCTGGAACACCCGCGTCGTCCGGGACGACCTCGTCGAGGAGATCACCGCGTTGCGCGCGCAGCCGGGATGCGACATGGTCCTGTTCGGCGGCGCGGAGACGGCGTCGGAGTTCATGAAGCACGACCTGATCGATGAGTACCGGTTGTTCGTGCACCCGATCCTGCTCGGTGGCGGGATTCCGCTGTTCCCGACGCCCGCCGTGGTATCGGGGTTGCAACTCGTCGACGTGATGACCTTCGACAGCGCGGTGGTCCAGATGCACTACCAGCAGATGGCCTCCGCGAGGTAGCAATCGGCGCGGAAACGGGGTCCGCTGCCCTGGTAAACAGGGGCTTGACCTTTGCGTAACCTCTGATTGTCGAGCGCGTCGCCGCGTCGTCGGCTAACTTTCGTTTTATGTCCCTGGTTCAGGCACGTGGCGACGTGCTGCCTGCATCCACCAGTGAATTCTGCGGCCGGGAAACGGAATTGGACCGGCTGGGCGCGCTGCTGGACAGCGGCGCCCGCCTGATCACCCTGGTCGGCCCGGGCGGGATCGGCAAGACGCGGTTGGCCGCGGAAGCGTTGTGCCGCGGCGCGCACGCCCGGCGCAGGCCGGTGTACTGGGCGCGGCTGGCCGGGCTGGAGGCCGACAGCACCGCCACCGCGCAGGACGTGATGCAGTCGGCCGTGCGCACCGACCTCAGTTCGCCACCGACCCGTGACGCGCTGGTACGCACGTTCACCAGCGGAGACCGTTCCACCGAGCGCGCTGTCCTCGTCCTGGACAACTGCGAACACCTGCTCGGCGTGGTCGCGGCGATGATCGCCGAGTTGCTGGAATCCGCGCCGGGCCTGACCGTCCTGGCCACCAGCCGCGAACCGATCGGCTGGGCCGACGAGTACATCCTGCCCGTGCCGCCGCTGTCGCCGCGGCAGTCGCTCGAATTGTTCCGGCAGCGCGCCGAACTCATCGGGCGGGCGATCCCGGACGACCGCGAGGCGGTGGCCGTCGCCGCCCGGATCTGCCGCCGGGTGGACCACAACCCGCTGTTCATCCGCCTGGCCGCGGCGCGTCTGCGGCACCAGCCGCCGGTCATGGTGCTGCGCGAACTCACCGGCGACGCAGACGACAAACGCCTGCACTGGACCCACGGCGCACGGGCGGGCGCCGAGCAGCGCCACCGCGGTGTCTACGACGTGATCGCCTGGTCGTTCGCGCTCTGCGGCGCCTCCGAGCAGTTGCTGCTCGAGCGGCTGTCGGTCTTCGCCGCCGGGTACGAGACCGACGACGAGTCGCTGCGCGGGGGCATCGAGCTCGACGCCGCGATCGCGGTGTGCGCCGACGACGCCCTGCCCGCGAGTGCGATCGAACACCTGCTGGAGCGACTCACCGAACAGTCGCTGCTGTCGGCGCATCTCACCGCGACCACGGTCAGCTGGTATCTGGTGGAAAGCGTCCGCGTGTTCGCCCGGGAGCGGCTGCGCCGCCGGGACCGCGCGGAGTTCGACCGGCTCGCCGCGCGCCACCGCCGGTATTTCCGGGACAAGGTGGTCGCCGGGCAGGCCATCTGGCTCGGACCGCAGGATCAGGCCTGGCTGGCGTGGGCGCGCTCGGCGTGGAACGACATCGTGCTCGGCATCGAATCCGGTCTGGCCGACCCGGCGGAGGCCGTGGTCGCCCTGGAGATCGCCACCGTCCTGCTCTCGATGAAGGTGCCGTACGTCAAGTCCGGTGCGGGCGCGCTGACCCGGTTGACCGAACGCGCGCTGGAGGCCACCCGGGCCACCGGGCTGGGCCCTTCCGGGCTGGCCGACCTGGCTACCGCGCTGCTCGGCTGGATCTCGCTGTGGCAAGGGCGGACCGATCACATCCCGCAACTGCTCGCGGACTGCGCCACCCTCCCCCCGGGAGCCGGGCCGCGCTACACCGACATCGATTTCGGGCTGCCCGCCCCGGTCGAGTGGCTGTGGGGGCTCGAGCTGATGCTCGTACGCGGTGACCCGCGCGCCGTCACCGTCCTTGCTCGGGCCCGCCGCAAATTCGCCGAACAGGGCGATCGCATCGGCGCCGAACGCAGCGATGTGTTCGCGGCGTTCTGTTCCGCGCTCGTCGGCGACCGGCGGCAGGCGCTGGAGAACACAGCGCGATTCCTGGATCGATCGGTGTCGTCCGGCTCGACCTTGTCGCGCGCCTGGGCCGAGATCGCGCGCGCGGTGGCGCTGGCCAAACACGGGTCCGCCACCGAGGCGCTGACGCTGACCCACGGGGTGCTCACCCGCTACCGCGGCGAACCGGACACCTGGACGGCGAGCTGGGCGGTGGGCGCGCACATCGTGGCGCTGGCCCAGGTCCTCGTCGCACAGCGGGCCGAGGGCGGTGATCCCGCCGCGGCCGCCGACACCGCGCGGGAAATCGCCTACCTGGTAGGCGGATTCAAGACGCGCCAGCGATCGATGGGCATATCCGTCGACCGGGTCCCGCTGATCGCCGCCGAGATGCGCCGCGCCGCGGAGGTCTCCCGCGCGGTGCTCGGCGACCGCGCCTACGCCTCCGCCGAACGCAGGACGCGGCTGCGTCCCGAACTCGACGCGCTGTGGTCTCCAGCCCCGGATCCGGCGCCGCCCGCCCGGCGGCCGGACCGGCAGGCCGCTTCCCGGCCGGTGTCGCGGCGGCCCGCCACGCGCTGGAGCGACCTCTCGGAGGCCGAACGCGACGTCGCCGTCTTCGCGGCGGCGGGCTGGCCCAACAGCGCCATCGCGGGCCGCAGGCGCAGCTCCATCCGGACGGTCGACGCGCAGGTGGCCGCCATCCGGCAGAAGCTGATGATCGCCTCCCGCGCCGACATCGCGGCCCACATCCCCGACGAGCTCGCCGACCGGGTCCGGTACGAATCCGAGCGGCGGCCCAGCCGTAGCCGCAAAGGCAGGACGGGACGCGCCCATTAGGCTGCTCGAGCAGTGGTTTTCCGGATCGGTAGGTGCGTCGGCATGTCGGAGGTGAGCAGCGGCGGCGGCAACGGCCCCGTCGCGCCCGCGGAGTTCGTGGGCAGGCACGCCGAACTGCGGCGGATAGACGCCTTGCTGAACTCGTCGAGCGCCCGGCTGATCACCCTGGTCGGGCCCGGTGGCATCGGCAAGACGACGCTGGCGGTGGAGGCCGTTCGCAGATACCGCGGCGGGGCACGGCACACGGTGTACTGGACGCGCCTGGCCCGTCTCGCGCCCGGCGCGGAGACGGGAGCGGTCGCCGAGGAAGTGCTCTTGTCCGTCGCGAAGAACGGCATAGTGGGCCGCTCCGCATGGGACGGCTTGCTGGAGACCCTCACCGATGCCGGCGCCGAGGACGAGACGCACCGGACCATCCTGGTGCTGGACAACTGCGAACACGTGCTGGGCGGCGTCGGTCCGCTCGTCGTGGGCCTGCTGCAGGAAATCCCCGGCTTGACCATCGTCGCGACCAGCCGGGAGCCGGTCGGCTGGATCGACGAGCAACTGGTGACCGTGCCGCCGCTGTCCAGCGTGCACGCCCTGGAACTGTTCCGGCGGCGAGCCGAGCGCACCGGACGGCCGATTCCCGAGGACCCCGGACAACTGGCCATCGCCACCCGGATCTGCGGGCATGTCGACAACAACCCGCTGTTCATCCGCTTGGCCGCCGCGCGGCTGCTGCACCGGCCACCCGCGATCGTGTTGCGCGAGTTGTCCGGCGACACCGACGATCGCCGCCTGCAGTGGACGCACGGCGCCAGGGGCGGTGTCGGCGAACGGCACCGCAGCGTGCGCGACGTGATCGCCTGGTCCTACGGTCTGTGCACCGCGCCCGAACAGTTGCTGTTGGAGCGCTTGTCGGTTTTCGCCACCGGTTGCGACGCCGAGAACGACGAGACGCAGTCCGGCGGGGCCGAAGTGGACGCGATCGTGGCGGTGTGCGCGGACCCGGCGCTACCCCCCGAGCGGATCGAGGGGCTGCTCGAGCGCCTGGTCGAACGCTCGCTGCTGTCGGCCCACATCACCGCGGCGACGGTGCGCTACTACCTGCTGGAGAGCGTCCGGGTCTTCGTGCGCGACCGGCTGTCCACCCGCGGCGACCACCTGGACGAAGCGCGACTGCTCGCCCGGCATCGACGGCACTACCGCGACCGTGTCGCCGCGGGGCCCGCCACCTGGTACGGCCCGCGAGAGCAGGAGTGGATCGCGTGGGCGCGAGCGGCGTGGGACAACATTCTCATCGCCGTCGAGACCAGCCTCACCGATCCGGAGGAGGCGGTGGTCGGACTGGAGACCGCCGCGACGCTGATGGCGCTGCGCGTGCCGTTCATCACCGGCTCGAACCGGGCCATCACCAGTCTGACCGAGCAGGCCCTGGAGGTCACCGCGCAGGTCGAGCCGCCGCCGACCCGGCTGCGCATCAACGCGACCGCGCTGGTGGGCTGGATCGCCATCTGGCAGGGCAGGCACGCCTACACCGCGCAATTGCTGGACGAATGCGCCGCGGAGTGCCTGCCATCGGAACTGCGGGCGGGCTGGCGTGCGACGACGGCGACCGACCTCGGCCTGCCCGCCGCGGTGGAATTCACCTGGGGCCTCGAACTCCTGCTGATCCACCTCGACCTGCGAGCGGTGGACGTCTTGGCCAGGGCGCGCCGGAAGTTCGCCGTCCTGGGCGACCGGGCGGGGGAGCAGCGCAGCGAACTGTTCGAGGCCCTCACCTACGCGAACCTGGGCGACGCGGACGTCGCGCTCGGGGCCGCGCGCAGGCATCTGGACCGGGCCGTGGCTTCCGACGCCGGCTGGGCGACCTCCTGGGCGGAGCTGGCCTGGATGATCGCGGTATCCCGGCACGGCGATCCGCGCGAGGCGGTGAAAATCGGGCAGTCCACCCTGGAGCGCCTGCTGATCACCGGGGACACCTGGACGGCGGGCTGGGTCGCGCACTTCAGCATGATGGCGCTGACCTATCTGCTGTCCGCCCGGATCGAGGCGGGCGACACCGGCAGCGCCGAAGCGATCGCCGCCGCCACCGAGATCGCCCATCTACAAGGCGGAATCGCCACCCTGCACCGCTCGATGGGCATCGTCGCCGACCGGGTGACGCTGGTGGCTCGCGGCACCGCTCGAGCTGTCGCGGCGGTCACCGCGGTCATCGGCGCCGAGGCCCACGCGGCGGCGGTCCAGCGCGGCGCCCGGTTGCGTCCCGAACGCGACGAGCTGCAATTGCTGCTGCTCGGCAGATTGCCGGTCGACAAGCTGCCGAACCCGCGTCCGCAGGCCAGGTCCACCGCCTCGCGCTGGGAGGAGTTGACGCCGGCGGAACGCGAGGTGGCGGTGCTGGCCGCGGCGGGCTGGGCCAACAGTGCCATCGCCGCGCGCCGGGGCAGTTCGATCCGGACGGTCGATGCCCAGGTGGCGTCCGTGCGCAGGAAGCTGATGGCGGCCACCAGGGCCGACATCAGCTGGCACGTGCCGGATCACCTCGCCGAGCGGATCCGGCTGGAATCCGAGCGACGGCCCGCGCGAACGCGAGCGCGCCCGTGACCATCGTGACGGTCACGGGCGCGCGGTAGCCGGGATCGGGCAGGTCAGGTCAGCGAGCCGTCGTAGCACAGACTCGACGACCGCCAGGACCGCTGCGGGCCGCTACCGGGATCGAAGGCCCACTGGTCGATCGAGCCGGCGGCCTTCCACCACAGCGCTCCGCGTCCGTCCGAGACCACCTGGTAGACGTCCTCGGAACCCTCGATGAGCTGGCTGCCGACGCAGTAGTCGTTGTAGTCCGTGCCGTACTGCCGGGCGCCGGGGCTGAACAGGCCTGCGGGGTGGGCGTAGGCGCCCGGGTTCGGCACGGTGCTGGCCTGACGCGCGGGAGCTCCCCGATGCCAGTACGGCGCGCCCAGTCCGTCGGTTCCGCAGGCGAAGGTCCAGCCCCCTGCCACGACCGTGGTGCCCTGGCCGTAGGCGCCCCCCGCCCAGAGGCAGGCAGCGCCCTGAGCCTCGGCGGTGCCCGCGCCGAGGCTCAGGCCGCCCGCCGCCACCGCTGCCGCCGCCAGCAGGGTGAGCGTCCGTACCGTGCCGCCGCGCTTGTCGTCACACGCGGTCGGCCGGCGAAGCCCGCTAATCTTGATCATGAGTGTTTCTCTTTCGTGCGATATCCCGGTCGGAGTAGATTCCCGGGAATGGTGATACTTCAAGTAATGTGCCGCTAAGTAGCGGGACGATCAGTCCAGGGGGACGTCACGGAAGGTTTCGAGTGCGAGAGCGTGCGCCGGCCCTGCGGTCACCGGCACCAGGTGGCCTGCGCCCGGCAGACGGTGTAGCCGGTGCCGTCCGGGCGGGCCACCCGCGACCAGCTCGAACCGTCGGACTCGTCGCCGGTGGGGACGTCGGCCGGTGCCGCCTGGCTCTGCCGCTGGCGGTAGTCGCGGACGGCCTGGTCGGCCTCATCGGCGTCCAGCCGGTCGTTGTTGCGGTGGTGGTAGCCCATGGGGTCGACGTGACGCCAGCCGGTGGTGTCGCCCGTGCCGTTGCGCGGGTCGGACGGACCCGAATGCGACTCCGCTCCCGCGATACCCGCGGCGCCCGCGGTGAGCGTGCCGACGATCGCGGCACAAGCGAGCAGTCTGGCGGCGAGATGAGTGGTGTTGGCGGTCATCGTAAGTCTCCGTTCGGATTTCGCGCTGTGCACGGCGGTACGGCGCGAGCTGCGGCGGTGCGGCGAACGTCGGTGGTCGGGGTTGCCGCGCGAGGTGGGGGCGGGGAGGGGATCGGGGTGGCATCCGTCGCGGACATGTCGTCCGCGGGGCGGTGCCGATCGGCTCGGTCCCGGTCGTCGGAATGGGGAGAGCCCGGCCTGTCGTATCCGTGGCGGCCCGGGTCTGCTGCGGGGCGCGGGGCGACGGTCGTGTCGGGCCCGGCCAGCGCTTCGGTCGACGCCGGGGTTTCCGGCGTGGCCGCTATCGCGCTCACGATCAGCGGGCGGACGAGCCAGGTCTGTGTCCGTCGCTGGTGCGGCGTGATGCCGGTCATCGTTCGCGTCCGTTCATCTCGCCACCTCGGGATCGGGGATCGGTCCGGTGTGGTCCGATCCGTGGGTCCCATCTATCGTGCCGTTGGATAACGTCACATTAATCGACGGGTCGATCATTTGTCGAGAGGTTTCTCATGCGTGGGAATGCTCGGCGGATTCCTCTCGGAGGCGGCGTCCTAACCAGCGGGGAAGCTGATGCCCAGCATCTCGGCGCCGAGCGTGCGGTGAACCGCGGGCACATCGAATGTGATGCGTTACCGGCCGGGCCTTCGCCGAGACCAACTCGCGGGTCACGAAGATGTGGGTTCAGCCGTGTGCGGGATCGGAGGGCTGAGCAAAGGGGGCGGCGCTCCCGTCCACCGGTTTGCCGCTTGTGGGCGGGTGAATCAACCGCGGCGAGCAGCAGCTCTGCGCGGGGCGACCCCACGTCGCGTTGGTGGGTCGAATACGAGCGGTCGCGGGCGGTTGCGGTGGTGGCAAACCGCGAGGTCGGCCTTCGAGCATTGTGCCGTCGATCGGCGGTGTGTTCGGCAGGGGCGGGTCTACGCGCGAAGAAGGGCGTCCGCCGGGATGGCGGACGCCCTCGTTTTTCTCGGGCTGTCACGGTCCTGCGCGGATCCGTGGCGGCGATATCGGTGCAGAACCGTCTACGGCTCTGCTATCGATCAGGCTTCGGTCACCGCCGCGAATGCCGGGGCACCCGAACCCTCGGCCGCGGCCGGCGCGCGCTTCGGCTTCGCGGCGGCGGGGGTGCGGAACGGTGCTTCGATCACCGCGCGTTCGCGCCACAGGTGATACAGCGCGACGGCGAAGATGGTCGTGCCGATCACGTTGGCCAGGAAGTGCCACCAGATGCGGTACGTCGCCGCGCCGGGGCCGGGGTCGAGCAGGCCGAAGATGGTCGACAGCCCGATCGCCTTGGTGCCGAAGGCGACCGTCAGGGTGAGCGCGAGATGCTCGAGTCCGTGGATGCCTTGCATCAGCACGCCCATGCGACCCCACTTGCGTGCCTTGCTCTCCAGGGCGTGGTGGGTGACCAGGGCGATGCCGACCAGTCCGGCGAGGAAATGGAAATTGCCCACCAAGTGCAGAAGTTCCATGCCGAGCGCCGGCTTCATGTGGTCGACCCGACCGAATCCGTTGGCCAGGCCGGTGCCCCACGGGGTCATCCACGCCGGTGAGTTCGGGTGCTGGATCCAGTACCCGACCTGTGCCACGTGCTCCTGGAAGTGTCCTATCTGGGCTACCACGCCCAGTGCGATGACACCGAGTGCGGTACGGAACATCCATGGTCGCAGAGGTTTACGCACCGCGACGGCGAGTACGCCGACGGCCGCCCACATGACGACCATCCAGGCCACCATCAAGATCGCACCTAGGATTTCCAACCCGGTCGCTTCGGCTGTGTGGTTCATGAGAACCGCCCTTCTGCGCGCCCTCCGGCAACGGCGACGGATGGGGGACTGCTACGGAAACGCGTGGAACGCGTTGTCCGCAAGATACAAGGTGCCGACGACATCTGTCCGAGATTTCCGAATGCGCTGGAGTAGGGACCCATTGGGTCGTGTCATACCCGAAACGTATGGCGCTTGCTCAGAGCGGTCGCAGAAAGCCTTCGACGATGCGATGGGCGCGGGCGGCGGCCTCCGGATCGCCGAGTCGCAGCGCGGTATTGGTGGCGCACAGTACCGCATCGATCTGGAACGCGACCAGATCCGCGTCCAGTTCGGCGATCTCACCGGCGGACGCCGCCGAGCGCAGCTCCCGTGCCAGCAGCCCTACCCACGCTCGCTGATCGCGGAACAGGGCATCGCGCACCGGGCCCGGCTTGCTGTCGCACTCGGCCATGGTCGCGACGCGGAAGCAGCCGCCCGGGAACAGCGGCGTCTCGGCGTAGACCATCCAGTGGTCGAGCAAGGCTCGCAGCCGGGCGACGCCGTGCGGCGCGGAACGGGCCGGTTCGACGACCGCTTCCACGAACCGGTCGCGCGCGTGGTCGACGGCGGCCAGTTGCAGTGCTTCCTTGGTGCGGAACAGGGTCTGGATGCCCGCCTTGCTCAGTCCGGTGTCGGCGGCCAGCCTGCCGAAGCTGAGGCCGTCCAATCCATCCAGCGAGGCGATGTCCACCGCCTGCCGCAGCACCGTGGCGCGAGTTCGCGCACCGCGCAGCAGTCGCTTGTCGGTGATCTCGGCGGCGTGCGGGCCACTTTCCATACGGTCGATCGTACTTACTCGCGGCCGCTCCCGTAGGGCCAGCTCCAGTCGGCTACCTCGGGGATGTCCGCACCGTGTTCCCTGGTCCACGCGCGAGCCGTCCAGCGCGCGTCGACCATCTCCTGCCGCAGCCCGGCGGCGCGCTCACCCAGGCTGGGCACCCGATCGATCACGTCCATGACGAGGTGGTATCGGTCCAGATCGTTGAGCATCACCATGTCGAATGGCGTGGTCGTCGTGCCCCGCTCCTTGTAACCACGGACATGCAGTTCGCCGTGATTGGTGCGCCGATAGGTCAGCCGGTGCACCAGCCACGGATAGCCGTGGAAGGCGAAGATGACCGGCCGGTCCCGGGTGAACAGCGTGTCGAACTCGCGGTCGGGCAGGCCGTGCGGATGCTCGTCCCGCGGTTGCAGCCGCATCAGGTCGACCACGTTGACCACTCGGACGCGCAGCTCCGGCAGCCGCTCGCGCAGGATCGCGGCCGCGGCGAGGGTCTCCAGCGTCGGTACGTCGCCCGCGCAGGCGAGCACCACGTCCGGCGTGGTGCCCGGCTCGTCCCGGTGGCCCGCCCACGGCCAGATGCCGATCCCGCGCGCGCAGTGCTCGGCGGCTTCGGAGACCGACAGCCAGTCGGCCTGGGGCTGCTTGCCCGCGACCACCACGTTCACGTAGTGCCGGGAGCGCAGGCAGTGGTCATAGGTGGACAGCAGCGTGTTGGCGTCCGGCGGCAGGTGCACCCGCACGATGGAGGCCTTCTTGTTCAGCACCACGTCCAGGAAACCGGGGTCCTGGTGGGTGAATCCGTTGTGGTCCTGGCGCCAGACGTGCGAGGACAGCAGATAGTTCAGGCTGGGAATCGGGCGCCGCCACGGCACCGCCGAGCTGGCGTCGAGCCATTTGGCGTGCTGATTGAACATCGCGTCGACGATGTGGATGAAGGCCTCGTAACAGGTGAACACACCATGCCTGCCGGTCAGCAGGTAGCCCTCCAGCAAACCCTGGCACATGTGTTCGGACAGCACTTCGATCACCCGGCCGGTGCGGTCGAGCTTCTGATCGCGAGGGTCGATCTCGGCTTGCCAGGCGCGGCCGGTGACCTCGAGGATGTCCTGTAACCGGTTGCTGGCCAGTTCGTCCGGCGCGAAGGTGAGGAAGTTGTCCGGATTGCGCCTGGTGACCTCCCGCAGCCAGCCGCCGAGCACCCTGGTGGCTTCGTGCTCGGTCGCGCCCGGCGCGGGCACATCGACGCCGAAGTCGCGCCAGTCCGGCAGGCGCAGGTCGCGCAGCAGCGCGCCGCCGTTGGCGACCGGATTGGCGCTCATCCGCCGATCGCCGCCCGGTACCTGAGCGATCAGTTCCGGCGCCGGCGCGCCGCTGTCGTCGAACAGCTCCTCCGGACGGTAGGAGCGCAGCCACTGCTCCAGTACCGCGCGGTGCTCGGCATCGGTGCGCGCGCCGGGCAACGGCACCTGGTGCGCCCGGAAGGTGCCCTCGACCTGGTCGCCGTCCACCACCGGAGGACAGGTCCAGCCCTTGGGTGTGCGCAGCACGATCATCGGCCAGGTGGGCCGCGCCCCGTCACCGCCGCCGCGCGCGGCGCGCTGGATCCGGTCGATGCGTTCCATGCTCGTGTCCACCGCCGCGGCCATCGCCTGGTGCACCGCCGCGGGATCGTCGCCCGCGACGACGATCGGTTCGTAGCCGTATCCGCGCAGCAGGGCCAGCAGTTCCGCTTCCGGGATGCGCGCCAGGATGGTCGGATTGGCGATCTTGTACTCGTTCAGCGCCAGGATCGGCAGCACCGCGCCGTCGCGCGCCGGGCTGAGGAACTTGTTCGCGTGCCAGCTCGTGGCCAGCGGTCCCGTCTCCGCCTCGCCGTCGCCCACCACGCAGAACACGGTGAGATCGGGATTGTCCAAGGCGGCGCCGAACGCGTGCAGCAGCGAATAGCCGAGTTCGCCGCCCTCGTGGAAGGAGCCCGGAGTCTCCGGCGCGCAGTGACTCGGCACCCCGCCGGGAAAGGAGAATTGGCCGAACAGCGCGCCCATGCCCGCCGCGTCCTGCGAGATGTGGCTGTAGAGCTCGGAGTATGTGCCCTCCAGCCAGGCGGACGCGTTCGGGCCGGGACCGCCGTGCCCGGGGCCCGCGACGAAGACGGCGTTCAGCCCGCGTTGCCGGATCGCGCGATTGGCGTGCGCCCAGACCAGATTCAGGCCGGGCACCGTGCCGAAATGCCCGAGCAACCTGGGCTTGATGTGCTCGGAGCGCAGCGGCTCGCGCAGCAACGGATTGGCCATCAGATAGATCTGGCCGACCGCGAGATAGTTGGCGGCCCGCCACCACGCGTCGATCGACGCCAGTTCGTCGCGTTCCAACGGGCCCGGCATGTCCGCGAGCCGGTAGGGACGCGGGGCGACGGTCCGGCCGCCGGTGCTGCCGACGTTGTCCGCCGAGGTATCGCCACCTGCGCTTGCCATGTGGGTCATACGCCGACTCTCCTCACGTTCGGGTATCGAGGACAGCGGCGCCACGAGTGGCCGCCGTCCCGGTCCTGCAACGGTTGCCGATCGGAATCGACAACGCCGGATGGAGATTCATCGCCAGCCTAGCCGGAGCGAGGTCCCCGCGGCGGTCCGCGCGTGTCGCGGGAAGCTCGCCCCGCCCGGCGCCCGTTCGTGGTCTAGGGTCCGCGGCATGCACATTCTCGGAAGGATCATCGGTATCGGCGCCCTCGCCGCGACGACCATCGCGCTGGCGGCTTGCGGCTCGGACGACGAGCCGACCGCCACGACCGTCTCCGCGACGAGGACCACCGCGGCGGCGGGGCCTTCCCCCGCGCAGCGCCCGGCCACGCAGAGCAAAGGCCGGGAGTGCACCGCCGAGGACATCGGCGTCACCGGTGGCTTCGGCGCCGCGCCCACCGTCACCATCCCGGACGACTGCGACCCGCCGAAGCAGTTGATCGTCAAGGACCTCATCGAGGGCAGCGGGCCCGGCGCCGCGGCGGGGCAGCGGCTCACCATGAACTACGCACTGGTCACCTGGTCGGACAAGAAGACGCTGGACAGTTCGTTCGGTCGCGGCAAGCCGTTCCAGCTCGACCTCGGCGCGGGCCAGGTCATCGACGGCTGGGACCAGGGTCTCGTCGGCGTCCGGGAAGGCTCGCGCAGGTTGTTGATCGTGCCGCCGGAGCTGGGCTACGGCGCGGGCGGGCGGGGCATCGCGCCGTACGAGACGCTGGTCTTCGTCACCGACGCGGTGTCGGTGGGGAAGTGACCGCGGCCCTCGCGGCCCGCGGAGCCACCGCCGGATGCAGGTCCGCTCGGCCGGTCAACTAACCTGGTCGGGATGCGTGGCGTACGCCGCATTCCTCGTCGTCTCGGCCGAGGCCGGGACTCCGGTCCGGATCTGCGCCGGTCGGGGGAGTGCGGCAGCCAGCGTAGGGCCGCCTCATCCGCCGTTCCGACTTCGGAGTGCCGGGGAGGCACCGCACACCGAACGTCAACCAGTACGAACAACGAACAAGGAGCATGTCCGTGAAGAGCACCGTCGAGCAGCTGAGCCCGACCCGGGTCCGGATCAATGTCGAGGTGCCCTTCGAGGAGCTGAAGCCCGATTTCGACCGCGCGTACAAGGCACTGGCCAAGCAGGTCCGTATCCCCGGCTTCCGTCCCGGTAAGGCGCCCGCGAAGCTGCTCGAGGCCCGCCTCGGTCGCGGCGCGATCCTGGAGCAGGTGGTCAACGACGCGCTGCCGGGTCGCTACAGCGAGGCCGTCACCACCTCCGAGGTGAAGGTCATCGGCCAGCCGGAGATCGAGATCACCAAGATCGAGGACGGTCAGGAACTCGCCTTCACCGCCGAGGTCGACGTGCGTCCGGAGATCACCCTGCCGGACTACGAGAGCATCGCGGTCACCGTCGACGCGTTCACCGTCGGCGACGAGGACATCGAGGAGCAGTTGCAGTCGCTGCGCCAGCGCTTCGGCACCCTGACCGGTGTCGAGCGTCCGGTGCAGGACGGCGACTTCGTCTCCATCGATCTCTCGGCGACCGTGGACGGCCAGGAGGTGGCCGAGGCCGCCACGACCGGCCTGTCCCACGAGGTCGGATCCGGTCAGCTCATCGAGGGCCTGGACGAGGCGCTGGTCGGATTGTCGGCGGGCGAGTCGAAGGAGTTCACCTCCACGCTGGTCGCGGGCGAGCACGCGGGCAAGGAGGCGGTCATCACCGTCACGGTGCAGTCCGTCAAGGAGCGCGAGCTGCCCGAGGCCGACGACGAGTTCGCCCAGCTGGCCAGTGAATTCGACACGCTGGAAGAGCTGAAGGCCGATCTGCGCAGCCGCGTCGAGCGGGTCAAGAAGGTGCAGCAGGCGGGCGAGATCCGCGACAAGGTGCTGGACACCCTGCTCGAGCAGGTCGAGGTGCCGCTGCCCGACGCCGTGGTGAAGGCCGAGATCGACGCCGTGACCCACGACGCGGTGCACGGCTTCGATCACGACGAGGCCAAGTTCGCCGAGGCGCTCGAGGCGCAGGGCAGCACCCGCGAGGAGTTCGACACCGAGACCAAGGAGGCCGCCGAGAAGTCGGTCAAGACCCAGCTGCTGCTGGACGCGATCGCCGAGGCGGAGGGCACCCAGGTCGGCCAGGACGAGCTCACCGAGCGGATCCTGTTCCAGGCGCAGCGCTACGGCATGGCGCCGGAGCAGTTCATCCAGCAGGTGCAGCAGGCGGGCCAGCTCGGCGCGGTGTTCGCGGACGTGCGCCGCGGCAAGGCGCTGGCGGGCGTGGTCGGCAAGGTGACCGTCACCGACTCCGAGGGCAACACGGTGGACACCGCCGAAATGTTCGGCGCTCCCACCGATTCCGCGGACGAGGACCAGGCCGTCGAGACGGCCGCGGCGGACGCCGAATAATTTCATGGAATGTCGGCGTGCTCGACGCCCGAGAGGTGCGCTGATTGCGCTGTGAGCGAAGAAAGGGCGGTACCGGGAGTTCGGTGCCGCCCTGCTTCGTTAATGTTTGTGACGACAAGTCGGATAGCCCGCCCGATGGGGTGCGGCATATCCGACCAGTGATGGCTATGTGGCACTCCGCAACGAGCCGGCGAGAGAAGGCAGGTATCCGTGACAATCAACCAGGCAGGGGTCATGACAACCGCGACTGCTGGTCTCAACCTCAGTGATTCGGTGTACGAGCGCCTGCTGCGTGAGCGCATCATCTTCCTGGGCACGCAGGTGGACGACGACATCGCGAACAAGCTGTGCGCGCAGATCCTGTTGCTCTCGGCGGAGGATCCCACCAAGGACATCTCGCTCTACATCAACTCGCCGGGCGGCTCGGTGACGGCGGGCATGGCCATCTACGACACGATGCAGTTCGCCGAGTGCGACATCGCCACCTATGGCATGGGCCTGGCCGCGTCGATGGGGCAGTTCCTGCTCACCGCGGGCACCAAGGGCAAGCGCTACGCGCTGCCGCACGCGCGCATCATGATGCACCAGCCGTCCGCGGGGATCGGCGGCTCCGCGGCCGACATCGCGATCATGGCCGAGCAGTTCGCGCACACCAAGCGTGAGCTGAACGAGCTGCAGGCGCTGCACACCGGCAAGTCGGTCGAGCAGGTCACCACCGACGCCGACCGCGACCGCTGGTTCACCGCGTCCGAAGCCCTGGAGTACGGCTTCATCGACCACGTGATCAGCCACGCGAACCAGGCCAACGGCGCCAAGAAGTAACGCACCGGATCACCCACAGGCCCCCGGACACCTCGAACGTCCGGCCGCCGCACCGACTTTGGAGACGAAGATGGCCAATTCGATCGACCCGCGCGCCGGCCTGTCCGGCATCGCGCCGCAGAGCCCGCAGGCTCGCTACATCCTGCCGTCGTTCATCGAGCACTCGAGCTTCGGCGTCAAGGAGTCCAACCCGTACAACAAGCTGTTCGAGGAGCGCATCATCTTCCTCGGCGTGCAGGTGGACGACGCCTCGGCCAACGACGTCATGGCGCAGCTGCTGGTGCTGGAGTCGCTGGACCCCGACCGCGACATCACCATGTACATCAACTCGCCGGGTGGCTCGTTCACCTCGCTGATGGCCATCTACGACACCATGCAGTACGTGCGCGCCGACGTCGCCACGGTCTGCCTGGGCCAGGCCGCCTCGGCCGCGGCGGTGCTGCTCGCCGCGGGCACCCCCGGCAAGCGGGCCTGCCTGCCCAACGCCCGCGTGCTGATCCACCAGCCGTCGCTGGAGGGCGGCATCCAGGGTCAGGTGTCGGACCTGGAGATCCAGGCCGCCGAGATCGAGCGCATGCGTCGCCTGATGGAGACCACGCTCGCGCGGCACACCGGCAAGGACGCCGACACCATCCGCAAGGACACCGACCGTGACAAGATCCTGACGGCCGAGGACGCCAAGGAATACGGGATCATCGACACGGTGTTCGACTACCGCAAGCTCAGCGCGCAGAAATAACGCGCGAACAGTCGTTTCCGGCCCCGCCGGGAGGACTGGGGCGAATCGCCGATCCCGGCGGCGGTAAGCTCGGAAATCGTTCTATGACAGGGAATTCCGGCCGGGAAGCATGCCATGGGTGTGCCACCCGGCCGGACCGCTCGTCGCGCCGCCGCGGTTCGAGAATGTGTTCGAACCCCGCCGCGGCGCGAGGTGCGGTCCGGAGTGTTCGAATGCCGATCAGGCGGGCGGTCCGCCTTTCGGCGTCGTGACAACTCGCACAACCCGCGCGAGAAACATGCGCGAGTTGTCGACCTCCGTCCCGAACACCGGGTACGGTCGACCTAGGGACCTTTGCTCCCGGTTGACAGCACTGCCCACCGGCCACGATTCAGTCGATGCGTTTGCGGCTGCGAAAGTGGTGGACAGCTGGCAACCTGGACGGACGGTTGCACGCGGACAAGGAAGTAGGGACCCACGAGATGGCGCGCATCGGAGATGGCGGCGATCTGCTGAAGTGCTCGTTCTGTGGAAAGAGCCAGAAGCAGGTCAAGAAGCTCATTGCGGGACCAGGGGTGTACATCTGCGACGAGTGCATCGATCTCTGCAACGAGATCATCGAGGAGGAACTCGCCGAATCGAGCGAGGTCAAGCTCGATGAGCTGCCCAAGCCTGCCGAGATCCGGGACTTCCTGGAGAACTACGTCATCGGCCAGGACACCGCCAAGCGCACTCTCGCGGTGGCCGTCTACAACCATTACAAGCGCATCCAGGCCGGTGACAAGAGTCGCGACAGCCGCGGCGAGACCGTCGAGCTGGCCAAGTCCAACATCCTGATGCTGGGCCCCACCGGCTGCGGCAAGACCTATCTGGCCCAGACGTTGGCGAAGATGCTGAACGTGCCGTTCGCCATCGCCGACGCCACCGCGCTGACCGAGGCCGGGTATGTCGGCGAGGACGTCGAGAACATCCTGCTGAAGCTGATCCAGGCCGCCGACTACGACGTCAAGCGCGCCGAGACCGGCATCATCTACATCGACGAGGTCGACAAGATCGCCCGCAAGAGCGAGAACCCGTCGATCACCCGCGATGTGTCCGGCGAGGGCGTGCAGCAGGCCCTGCTGAAGATCCTGGAGGGCACCCAGGCGAGCGTGCCGCCCCAAGGTGGGCGCAAGCACCCGCACCAGGAGTTCATCCAGATCGACACCACCAACGTGCTGTTCATCGTCGCGGGCGCTTTCGCGGGCCTGGAGAAGATCATCTCCGACCGCACCGGCCACCGCGGTATCGGCTTCGGCGCCGAGGTGCGGTCCAAGGCCGAGATCGACACCACCGATCACTTCGCGGACGTCATGCCCGAGGATCTGATCAAGTTCGGCCTGATCCCCGAGTTCATCGGCCGTCTGCCGGTGGTCGCCTCGGTGACCAACCTGGACAAGGAATCGCTGGTCAAGATCCTCTCCGAGCCGAAGAACGCGCTGGTCAAGCAGTACGTCCGGTTGTTCGAGATGGACGGGGTCGACCTCGAGTTCACCGACGACGCGCTGGAGGCGGTCGCCGATCAGGCGATCCTGCGCGGCACCGGCGCGCGTGGTCTGCGGGCGATCATGGAGGAGGTCCTGCAGCCCGCGATGTACGACATCCCCAGCCGCGACGACGTCGCCAAGGTGGTCGTGAACGCGGACACGGTCAACGACAACGTGCTGCCCACCATCGTGCCGCGCAAGGCGCAGCGGCCGGAGCGCCGGGAGAAGTCGGCGTAATTCTCGGGTGTGGCGGCCCCTTCCCGGGGGTACACATTCGTGAGGGTTGAGCAGACAGCCTAGTTCCGGCGGCCCGGTCTTCCGGAGCGCATCAGCACCCCGCACACCTCCTCGGGAGATTGTTGCGGGCGACAGGACCGAGGTCCTCATGTCGGCAGGCTTGGCCACTCCCACGTACGTTCTCACCGCCGCTCGCAATGCCGATCACCCTGCGGAGCGGCTCAAGATCTCCGTCACGGCCCCGAGCGACCATGTCACGCTATGCGCCCTTGCGGGCGAAGTCGACTATTACACCGTCGAGGTGTTCCGTCGCAGACTGATCGGTTCACTGGGTACGGCGGCGCCCCTGGTGGTCGTCGATCTCTCCAAAGTCACGTTCTTCGGCGTCGCCGGGCTGTATGTCCTGGTCGACGCGCGGAGCATGCTGACGCAGACCGGTCGCCGGCTACGCCTGGTCACCGGTGCGTGGTGCGTGGACCGGCTGCTGCAACTGGCCGAGGACCTCGGGCGTTTCGAAACCCGGACGAGTCTCGCCGACGCCGTGCTCGACGCGGCGTGAGGAGCGGCGCCGGTCGTTACGATGGGTCATGTTTGCCAACCGGCGCTTGGAGCGCAAGGTCGACGCGTTACACGTCAAACTCGATCTGATCATGACCCAGCTCGGCATCGAGGCGCCGACGTCGGCCGCACCACCGCGCGCCGTTCCGTCGGTCCCGCGGGGTGACGGCATGGCGGAGATCGACGGATTACTGGCGCAGGGCAAGAAGATTCACGCGATCAAGCGGTACCGGGAACTCACCGGGTGCGGGCTCAAAGAGGCCAAGGACGCGGTCGAAAGCCGGTACCCGTACTGAACACCGGTGCGGTGGACGGGGGCCGGTCTCCACTCGACGGCTCACGTCCCCCCGGCGGCGGCCCCGACTGTCGTTCGCACCCGCCGGACGCTGTGCTCGGTGACGACTTCTGTTGCGCCGCTGAGCGATAGATCTAGCCGTGTGCACCTTGTGCCAACGGCGCGTGCAGATTCATCGGGAACTCCGCGGCCGCGCCGGACCGGATGTCCTCCGAAGAGGGTTCCGGCGAGGGCTCGTGCCCGGTCGGGTCGGGCAGGCTCCGCACCTGCTCGGTGGCGTAGCTGATCGCGCGTCCGTATCGGGCGCTCGCGGCGTCGTGGATGAGCAGCGCGACACCGATCATCACCGGGGCCACCCCGTGCACGGCGGCGTCGAACCACCGCCCCTCGCTCACATACGGGTAGGTGTTGAGTCCCACGGTAAGCGTCAGCAGGGCGACTTCGGCCGCCGCCACCTGGCTGCGGTTGTCCAGCACGCCCCACTCGGTGACCTTGTTCGTGCCGATCATGATGATGATCAGCGACACGCTGATCATCGCCTCGAGCAGGTAGCTGAACCAGTACAGCGGGTCGGTCGGGCCACCCGGCGCGATGTTGTGCTGGACGTTGACCGCCGACCACAGCATCCCGGCGGCGACCACGCCGGCCAGCGAGCCGAGCGACCACGAACGGTGCCGGTACAGCGACGCCAGCCTGGCATGCGGACTGGACGCGCGCCGCTGCGCGGCGATGGCCTTGCGCGCCAGCAGCAGGTCTCTGATCTCGGCCTTCTCGATGGCCTCCGAGGTGTTGCGCGCGCGGTCGGACGCCGCGGCGGACGCCTCGGCCTGCTTCCAGCGCTGGTCGCGATCCTGCGTCCGGATGCGTTCGGCCAGTTCGCGTTCCTCGAGCAGTTCCTCTTCCGACAGCGCGCCGGTCAGCGCCGGGTCGAACTGGTAGGCGAGACGGCCTCGGGCCTTCTCGACCCGTCTCGCCAGCCGTGCGACGTCGTCGTCCGAGGTCTGTTCGTCGAGCATGCGGCTCCAAAGGGTTGAGCGGAGGGGAACTCGAGAAACCGAAGACGCCGGCACGGCCTGCCGTTGCGCGAAATTCGCGACGGCAGCTCGTCGACCGCGGCACGGTCAGGCGACGTCAACACCTCCTATTCTTAGTGCATTCCGGGCTTTAACGACAGTCCGGAGTGCCCGCGGCGCCGAAGTGCCAGGTCGCCCCCGCGCGTTTCCGCAGCGCCACGGCCGCTTTCACGCCCAGGGCACCCGGCAGGAATCCGTGCTGAAACCCTGTGCGGTGATCCCGAGCGCCGAATTGAACCGGGCGCGCGAGTTTTCCAGCGCGATGTGATAGCTGAGTTCGACCACGCCCGCTCGGCCGAAGCGCCGCTCCAGGTCGGCGACCTGCTCGTCGGTGGCAGTGGTCGGGGTGGCGGTCATCGCGTCGGCGTAGGCGATGGCGGCGCGCTCGTCGTCGGAGTACAGCGGCGAGGTCGCGTAGTCGGCGATGTGTTCCAGCCGCGCGACGTCCAGTTCACCCAGGCGCATGAGCATGGCGCCGAAGTCGACGCACCACGAACAACCGATCGTCCACGCTGTGCGGTAGACGGCGATCTCCCGGATGACGGCGGGCAGGGCGGTGCTGGCCTTGTCGACCATGGTTTCGTGGACGGCGTTGGCGGTGAGCAGTTTCGGGTGGTTGGCGGTGACGGCGAACGGCTCCGGCACTTCGCGGAAGCGGCGCTTGGCCAGCCGGTAGAGCAACTTGGTCATCGGGCCGGCCTGCTGCGGGGTGACGGCGGCTATACGGGTGGCGCCCATGTCGATCTCCTTCGATCAGCGGATCTGGTTCCTACTTCTCGGACGAGAGACCGTGCCGGAATGTGATGGGGCCGCGATGTGACGTGGCGCACCCGGCCGCCGCGCGACTACTCGGGTTCGACCCGCATGTCCTCCTGACTCCAGTAGGCGCGCATCCCGGTGATCCGGCCTTCCTCGTCGAACTCCATCACGTCGATCGGCGACAGGACGAAGCGCTGTCCGCCGACCTTGGTGACGATGGTGAACGGGAACGCGGCCTGATTGCCCGCGATCCTGACGTTCTCGGGCCGCAACTCGGTCTCCCGATCCAGCGCGGCGATCACTTCGTAGAACTCGCGGATGGCAGCGTGGCCGCGCTTGGGCGGGGTGCCGACCGGGTCCTCCACGATCGCGTCGGGCGCGTACAGCGCCACGATGTCCTCGGTCGGGCCGGAGCCGACGAGCTTGACGTACTGCTCGACCACGTCGCGGATCTGCTTGGCCATCGAGTCTCCTCCGAAGTGAAACGTGTTCTAGTTTTTTTCAGCCTAGCAAGTTCTCCTGCCCGATTCGATCCCCTCGGGCCCGTCCGGAACGACGATCTGGACGCGGGTGGCGAGCAAATCGGAAGCGGACAGCCCGAACAGGGTGCGGAACGCGTCGCTGAAGTGCGAGGGGCTGGCGAATCCGGCCGCGGCCGAGGCCGTGGTGAGGTTCGCGCCTCCGGCGATGGCGCGTCCCACGGCGAGCATCCTGGCCCAGAGGCGATAGCGCCGGAACGAGGTCCCCGTCTGGGCGGCGAACAGGTGCAGGAAGCGCGATTCCGACAGATGTGCCGCCGCGGCGAACCGCGCGGCGGGGAACGTCGCGGCGGGATGTGCGTCGAGCTCGGCGAGCGCCGCCGCGATGCCGGCGTCCAGCGGGGGAATCGGCGCCGTACCGACGAGGTCCGCCAGCGATCCCGGGTCGGGGCGAACGCTGCCCGATGCTGTGACCAGTGCGTCCTCCGCCGCATGGCAGAGCCCGAACTCATTGTCCCACCGCGTCATTCGGTCACGACAGGCGCGCGCGGCAGGCGAACCCGGATCCGAGTAGCAGAACATCATGTGGTCACCGTCGGTGACCACCCGGTGGACCCGGCGCGGCGGCACGAGGGCACTGCGCGCGGAACGTGCGATGCCATCGGCCGCGAGGGTGAACGGAGCATCGATCCCGACCGCCAGGCAGTCGACCGCGGTCGACTGCGCGTCCAGGCGCAGTGACGGCCCGCGATAGATCGCCCGCCCGGCCCACAGCCAGAGCATCGCGGGCAATGTGCGCGGGGCGTTCGGCATGCCGCCATGCTGGCACGGCTGTGCGGGTGACCGTGTTCGGTTGTCGTTCACCGCGGCGGGTACGGGGGATCGCCGTTGATCCCCCTGGTTCGACGTTGAACCGTCTCCGTGCTCGGTGTTCGCTGGGTCTGTCGGGGAAGTCGCCGCCCGTGTTACCGCCGCTGTTCCTTTCGTCCTTTTCGCCCGTCGAGCGTCGGCCGTTCACCGGTTCCGACGGCGCGAACCGGGGAAATTCATCGCTATTTCCGCTGTTCGTGCCCCGGTGTGTCGAGCTTGCGCTCTCGGTGGCGTGCTGTTTACTCGGTCCGGTCAACCAGATGTTCGAGTGACGAGTGGAAGCGGAGGAGACATGGCACTGCCTACCATGACCGCAGAGCAGCGCACCGAGGCGTTGGCCAAGGCGGCTGCGGTCCGCAAGGCACGCTCCGAACTGATCGGCAAGGTGAAAGAGGGCAAGGTCTCGGTCGCGGACCTGCTGAAGAAGGCCGATTCCGACGAGCTGGTCAAGAAGACCAAGGTGGCCGCGGTGATCAAGGCCCTGCCCGGTGTCGGGCCGGTGAAGGCCGCCAAGCTGATGGACCAGGCGGAGATCCCCGAGGATCGCCGCATCGGTGGTCTCGGCGCGCGTCAGCGCGCGGCACTGCTCGAAGCGCTGAAGGACTGACGGGCGGGGAATTCGGCGGCGCATCCTTTGCGGACGCACCGGATCACGCCCGTGGTGATCTCCCACGGGCGTCCCGCACTACCCGGCCGGTCAACGGGACGGCCGCGTACGGCGGCGCGGGAAACGCACCGTGACCGGCTGCGGATCCGACAAGGGGAGGTCGCCTCGCGGCGGGGCGAAGACGCAGACCGCTCCACCGACCACGAGCAGCAGCGCCGCGATCAGGCTGGCCGCGAAGCTCGCCGCGCCCATTTCGGCGGGCTTGTGCAGGACGTGGTACAGAAAATGGGGGACACCGAAGGTCAGCCATCCGATGCCCGCCATCCGGGCCGCCGTCGTCCGGTCGAGGACCAGCGCGGCGATCGTCACCGCGGTCAGCGCCAGGAAGAAGGAACCGACGTCGGCCGCCAAATGATGGTTGTACGGGCCGTCCGCCGCCACCCACCGAATGCCGAACCCCGGAAAACTGGTGTACCAGGAATGCGGCGCCAGGGTGGCCCAGAGGCCGACGACGGCTCCTTGCACCGCCAAGACGGCCAGCACGATCCGCGTGAGCAGCAGGCGACGGTGCTGCTCGAACCGCATCCGCACCCGCAGGCCCTCGGAGTTCCCCTGCACCGAGATCCGCATCGGTCGCTCCGTTCTCGCCGAACCCGTTTCGGCTCCGTGCAGTCACGGTAAAGCGGGTATCCGGCGCGGGCAATAGTGAGTCAGGCCAACAACGAGTCGGCGCCCGGCTCGACCCGAATTCGCTCGGGGTAGCTGTAGATGTTCATGGTTTCGCCGCGGAGGAAGCCGACCAGGCAGAGCCTGGCATCGATGGCCAGGTCGACCGCGAGTGAGCTGGGTGCGGAGACCGCGCCGAGCATCGGGATCCCGGCCATGACGGCTTTCTGCACCAGTTCGAACGAGGCGCGCCCGCTCACGATGAGCACCAGATCGTGGGCGGGGACCCGGGATTCGCGCAGGGCCCAGCCGATCACCTTGTCCACCGCGTTGTGCCTGCCGATGTCCTCGCGCACCGCCAGCGGCCGGCCTTCGGCGGTGAACAGGCCCGCGGCGTGCAGTCCGCCGGTGGCGTCGAACACCGACTGCCGGTCACGCAGCATGCCGGGCATGGCGGACAGTGCGCGGGTGTCCACCGCGGGCAGGCCGGGCGGCAAGGGAAACCGGGTGCGGGTGCGGACCTCGTCCAGGGCGGTCTTGCCGCACAGCCCGCAGGCTCCGGTGGTGAGGAAGGAGCGGGCCGGTGCCCGGACCGGGGTGCGCAGGGTGACGTCGAGGACGTTGTAGGTGTTGCGGCCCTGGTCGTCGGTGCCCGCGCAATAGCGGGCCGCCACGATGTCCTCGGCGGAGCCGATGATGTCCTCGCTGAGCAAGAAGCCGTGCACGAGGTCGATGTCATCGCCGGGGGTGCGCATGGTGACCGTCAGCGACTGGCCGCCGATGCGGATTTCCAGCGGCTCTTCGACAGCGAGGGTGTCCGGACGCTGGATGTCCGCGTCCGGAGTGATCCGACGCATCCGGCGGCGGGCGGTGACGCGACTCATGCGGTGTGCCTCTCGCCCTGCGTGGTTACGCTGCGCTGCCGCCTGCGGGCCTGACCGCTCATGCTGTGTTTGTTGTCGGCATGG
>NZ_BDBM01000039.1 GCF_001612985.1 Nocardia gamkensis NBRC 108242
AGCGGGGCCCTGCGTGGTTACGCTGCGCTGCCGCCTCCGGGCCTGACCGCTCATGCCGGGCGGGCTTCGAGTCGGATGGTGACCGCTTTGGAGACTGGGGTGTTCGACCGTTTCGCGACGTGGTCGAGCGGCACCAGGGGATTGGTTTCGGGATAGTAGGCGGCGGCGTTGCCGCGCGGGGTCGGGTAGGAGACGAGGCGGAAGTTCTCGACACGGCGTTCGGTGCCGTCGGTCCATTCGGAGACGATGTCGACCGGATCGCCGTCGCTGAAGCCGAACGCGGCGATGTCCTCGGGGTGCACCAGCACCACCTTGCGGCCGTTGTGGATGCCGCGGTAGCGGTCGTCGAGGCCGTAGATGGTGGTGTTGTACTGGTCGTGGCTGCGCAGGGTTTGCAGGATCAGCCTGCCCGCGGGGACCGGCAGCCAGGTCAGTTCGTTGACCGCGAAGTTCGCCTTACCGGTGGCGGTGCGGAATTCGCGGGCGTCGCGCGGCGGGTGGGGGAGCTGGAATCCGTTGCGCTGCCGGACTTTCGAGTTGTATTCGGCGCAGCCGGGCACGACACGGGCGATGGCGTCGCGGACGTGGTCGTAGTCGCGGGCGAAGCGCGCCCACGGCACCGTGTGATCGGGCCCGAAAAGCGCTTGGGCGAGTTCGCAGACGATGGCGACTTCGCTGCGCAGCTGCTCGCCGACCGGCTTCAGCCGTCCGGTGGACAAGTGCACCATCGACATCGAGTCCTCCACCGAGACCTGCCGTTTGGTGCCGTCCGGGGCGAGGTCGAGATCGGTGCGGCCGAGAGTGGGCAGGATGAGGGCGGTGCGGCCGTGCACGATATGGCTGCGGTTGA
Source organism: Nocardia gamkensis NBRC 108242 (assembly GCF_001612985.1). Taxonomy (GTDB): domain Bacteria; phylum Actinomycetota; class Actinomycetes; order Mycobacteriales; family Mycobacteriaceae; genus Nocardia; species Nocardia gamkensis. The sequence goes on from NZ_BDBM01000039.1 coordinate 851, forward strand.
GTTTGGTCGAGACCTGCACGGTGAGCGCGCAGCCGCGCAGCGCGGCCTCGGTCACGGCGGTGTCGGGGGTGGCGGAGACGAAGTTGCCGCCCATGCCGAAGAAGACCTTCGCGCGTCCGTCGCGCATGGCGCGGATGGCAGCGACGGTGTCGAGGCCGTGCTCGCGCGGGCTGGTGATGGCGAACTCGCGGTCGAGGGCGTCGAGGAAGGCCTCGGGCATCTTCTCCCAGATGCCCATGGTGCGGTCGCCTTGCACGTTGGAGTGGCCGCGCACCGGGCACACGCCCGCACCCGGCTTGCCGATCATGCCGCGCAGCAGCAGCAGGTTGGTGGCCTCCTCGATGGTGGCCACGGCGTGGGTCTGCTGGGTCAGGCCCATCGCCCAGCACACGATGATGTTGCCGGAGCGAGCGAACGCCTCGGCGGTGCGCTCGAGTTCGGCCCGGCTCAGGCCGGTGGCTTCCAGCACGGTGGCCAGATCGACCGCGCGCACGTGCTTTTCGTACTCGGCGTAGCCCGCGCAGTGGGCGTCGACGAACGCGCGGTCGACGACCGTGCCCGGCGCGCGGTCCTCGGCTTCCAGCAGCAGGCGGCCCAGCGCCTGGAACAGGGCCATATCGCCGCCGAGGCGGATCTGCAGGAAGTCGTCGGCGATCGGCACGCCGGTGGTGACGCCCTTGACCGTCTGCGGGTCCCGGAAACCGAGCAGCCCCGTCTCCGGCAGCGGGTTCACCGCGATGATCCGAGCGCCCTCGGCCTTGGCGGCGGCGAGCGCGCTGAGCATGCGCGGATGGTTGGTGCCCGGATTCTGTCCCGCGACGACGATCAGATCGGCCTTGGCGAAGTCGTCGATGGAGACCGAGCCCTTCCCGATTCCGATCGAGCCGATCAGCGCCGCGCCGGAGGACTCGTGGCACATGTTGGAGCAGTCCGGCAGATTGTTGGTGCCGTAGCTGCGCACCAGCAGTTGATAGAGGAACGCGGTCTCGTTGCTGGTGCGGCCGGAGGTGTAGAACACCGCCTCGTCGGGGGAGTCCAGGCCGCGCAGAGTGTCCGCGATCAACCGGTAGGCCTCCTCCCACTCGATGGGGGAGTAGTGGGTGTCGCCGGGCCGCAGCACCATCGGATGGGTCAGCCTGCCCTGCTGCCCGAGCCAGTAACCAGACTTCTCGCTCAGCTCGGCGAGGGAGTGGGTCGCGAAGAACTCCGGGGTCACCGTGCGCAGCGTGGCTTCCTCCGCGACTGCCTTCGCGCCGTTCTCACAGAACTCGGCGGGCCTGCGGTGCCCGGTCGGCTCCGGCCACGCACAGCCGGGGCAGTCGAAGCCGTGCACCTGATTGACCCGCGCCAACGTGCGGGCGGTCCGGATGACACCCATCTCCTCGACCGACCGCTTCAACGCCACCGCCACAGCGGTGACACCCGCAGCCTGATCCTCGGGCGGGCTCACCGTCAGCTCGGACTCGTCGATGTCCCGCTTCGGTCCGTTTCGGTGCATGCCGCCATTGTCCTCTCCGCGCGGCCCGAACCGGGCGGGGGCCGTCCGACCGGCCGTCGCCACACCCGAGCCGCGGCATACCGCGACGCCGCCCGCCGCACCGGAGTGGTGAGATGTGGGTGGTGCCGTTGCCGCCCTGACACTTGTCGACCGCGGTGAACAGGCATCGCCGTGGCCCGATGGCGTCGGTCGTGCCGGGGCCGTTGTCGGCGCATGCCGGACCGGGCTGTCCCTCGCGTCTGTGCGCTGCTCCTCGCCGGGGTGGGTTAGGACTCGTTCGCCGATGCGGACGCGTCAGCCCGGCAGGAGTTCGGTCGGGGCGGTGCTGATCGGGGTCCGCCTGCCGCTGCACGATTCGGCGGTTGAAAGCGGCGGCGCGCGTCGGCGATATCGGTCGCGCCTGTGCGCTGTTCGGCGCCGGTGAGGAGTCGCTGGCTGATGCGGACGCGTCGGCCCGGCGGGAGTTCGGTGGGGGCGGTGCTGATCGGGTCTGCCTGCCGGTGCCGGATTCGGCGGTCAGGAGCGGCGGCGCGCTCCGGCGATATCGGTCGCGCCCGTGCGCTGCTCGTCGCCGCGGTAGGTGAGGACTCGCTCGCTGATGCGGACGCGCCAGCCCGGCGGGAGTTCGGTCGGGGCGGTGCTGATCCGGGTCCACTGGTCGGTGCCGGGACCGGCGATGAAGGTGCCGGAGGTCGCGGCGGCGTCCCGGACGTACACCTTGCCGCCGTCGACCGCTACGTAGGCGTGCACGCGCGACACGTGGCGGTCGCGCTGGATGACGATCGGGGTGGCGGTGGCGGCGCGGACCGATTCGTCCACCTGCGGTCCGCGCCCGATCACGTAGGCGCGGTTCAGCGGGTACGCCGCGCCCTCCTCGGTGACCAGCGCGCCGACGGCGGCCTCGCCGGACAACGTGGCCGGGTGCGGAGTGCGCGTTCCGCTGTGCTCGAGCGGATTGCGCAGGGCGACCGATTCGTGTGCGGGCTGCACATGGGACCACGCGAGCGGTCGATCCGTGGCGGGCCGGGGCGGTCGTGGTTTGGCGAGGGGCCTGGCCGACTCGGCCGGACGGACGGTCGGCGCCGCGTCCATACCGGTCGGCGTCGCCTGCGCGACGGCGTCGGCGGCACCCGTGGGTTCGGGTGTCGCCGCGAAACCGGCCGCCGCCGTCGGCTCGGGCTCGGCCTGCGCTGAGCGCGCGGACGTGCACGGCTCGCCGGCCTTCCCGGCGCGTCGCACCGCTGCCTGTAAGACGAAGCCGCCGCCGGGAACCACGCCGGCGCGCAAGTCGGTGCGCGGCAGCGCGGTCGGCGGCGTGCCGGTGTCGGCGCCGATCGTGATGCGGCGCACCGGTTCGCGCACGATCTCGTCCACCCAGGTGAACGCTCGGCCGCCGTGGAGCAGGCGGGTGCCCTCGGCGCCTTGGATTTCCGCGGTCACCGCTCCGCGCAACAGGATGAGCATGCCGTCGTCGGTCGGCGCGACCACCCCGAACGGCGGCGGCCGCACCGTGCTGCCGAAGATCACCGCGGCCAAGCGTTGCGCCAGTGCGGCGCCGGGGTGCTCCCCTTCGGCCACGGCTTCGATGGTGCCGAGTATTCGGTCCGTGGAGGTCGTTTCGGGCCCGAGGTAGGCGACGACCGCGCCGAAGCGGGCGACGAGCCCGTCGCCCGGTGCGACTCCCACGGTGGACGGTTTACTGCGCACCCGCGCCCTCCTTCCCGGCGCACTACCGGCATACCGAAGCCAGCATAGAGCGTCGGCGACGGCCGAACCGGGGTCTGAGAGCATCGCGAAGTGGAATGCGGATATGGTCCGCCGCGCCGCCCGGTGGCCGAATCGCATTCTGTCGCGTGCGTTCTCGCGCGCGGTCCCTGCCGCCGTCGCGGGGGCTGTGAGCTGCGCGTTGTGGTCTTTTCCGCAGTCGGCGGCGGTTCATACTCGGAGAATCACGACTATGTCGCGCGTCACATGGGCGGACCTGCGCCGGTCACCCGAACGGCGTTCGTCCCTGGTTATGCTCGGCTGATGAGCGCAGCAGCTGTCAGCCGCCGGGCCCGCCCGGCCAAAGCTCAGCTGAGTCGCGAGGTGATCGTCGAGACCGGCCTGCGCGTGCTGGACCGGGATGGCGCGTCGGCGCTGACCATGCGCCGGGTGGCGCAGGACCTGGACACCGGCGCGGCCTCGCTGTACGTGTACGTCGCCAATCGCGACGATCTGATGGCCGCCATGCTCGACCACGTCCTCGGTTCGGTGCCGGAACCCGCCGGCGCGGGCTGGCGGGAACGGCTCACCGCGCTGGCCGACGCCATGGTGGCGGCGATGAGCAGGCACGAAGGGCTGGCGCTGGTCGCGCTCGGGGTGATTCCGAGCAGTCCGAACGCGTTACGGCTGATGGAACTGATGCTCGGCTCGCTCATCGAGGCGGGACTGGACGATCGGACCGCGTCGTGGGCGGTGGACCTGCTTTTTCTGCACATCACCGCGTCGGCGGCCGAGCAGAGCGCGCACAATACCGGCGGCGGCACCGAGCAGGAGTACCTCGCGGCGATCGAGCGGCGCTTCGCCGAGTTGCCCGCCGACCGTTATCCGACCGTCGTGGCCATGCGGGACGCCTTGTTGTCGGGCGACGGGGACGCGCGTGCGGCCTGGGCGGTGCAAGTGCTGCTGAACGGCATCCTTGCCACGCGGGCGGAGTGAAATTCGCTGGCCCGCGCCGCCGTTGCGGGATCACAATGGGCCGATGATCCGGGCCGCGACAATCGAAGATCTCACCGTGCTGCAAGACATCGAACGCGCGGCGGGCGCACCGTTCGCGGAGATCGGGATGACGACCGTGGCCGACGACGAACCTCCTTCGACGGCCACGTTGCGCGAATTCCAGCGAGCCGGACGGGCCTGGGTGTGGACCGAGGGGGACCTGCCGATCGGCTACCTGGTCGCGGGCGTGATCGATGGAAACGCGCATATCGAGCAGGTCTCGGTGCACCCGGACCACGCGGGACGCCGGATCGGCAAGCGGTTGATCGACCGGGCAGCCCGATGGGCCGCCGCCGCGGCACTGCCCGCGATGACGTTGACCACGTTCACCGAGGTGCCGTGGAACGGCCCGTACTACCTGCGGCTCGGCTTCCGGTACCTGTCGGCGGACGAGGAGACCCCGGGGTTGGTCGCCGTGCGTGCCGCCGAACAGGCGCACGGCCTCGACCGCTGGCCGCGCGCGTGCATGCGCGCGGAGCTGTGCGACTGGTCGATTGGCTGAGCCCGTTGGGCCCTCAGGCGACGGCGCGCACGGCCGCGGCCGCCGCGGCGGCCCGGTCCTCGTCGATCAGGCCGACGCGCGTGCGCCGATCCAGCAGATCCCCGGCCTCGAGCGCCCCCTCGTGGGAGACCGCGAACGCGAATTCGGCGCCGAGCACGTCGATGCCGGGCGCCACCGGCTCGGCGAGCGACGGATCGCGGCGCGCCGCGGCCAGCACGGTGGCCGCCTCACTGCCGTAGCGCTCGATCAGCACCGGCGGGGCGTCGATGCGGTCGCGCGCCGCGCCGGAGACCGCACCCACCAGCGGCAGCCGCCGGGTGCGGCACGGTCCCGCGGCGAGGTCGCCGTGCGCGACCGCCGCGTCGATCACGTCCTCGGCCATCTTCCGGTAGGTGGTGAGTTTGCCCCCGACGATGGTGATGATCCCGGTCGGGGAACGCAGCACGGCGTGCTTGCGGGAGATGTCGGCCGTGCTGTCGTCGGCGGTCTGCAACAGGGGACGCAATCCGGCATACGAGCCGCGAATATCGTCGCGGGTCAACGGCTCACGCAGGGCGGGATTGATGGTGTCGAGCAGGAAACCGATCTCGTCGTCGGTGGGCTTCGGCTCGTCGGGTACCGGGCCCGGCGCGTCCTCGTCGGTCAAGCCCAGATACACCCGGCCGTGCGCCGCGGGAAAGGCGAAGACGAAGCGGCCGACGCTGCCGGGCACCGGCACGGTCAGCGCCGCGGCGAGGCCGCCGAAGGACGCGGCGGAGAACACCAGATGGGTGCCGCGGCTCGGGCGCAATCGGATGCTCGGATCCACCTGATCCGCCCAGACGCCGGTGGCGTTCACCACGGTGCGCGGCCGCACCGTGAGGGTCTCGCCGGTGCGGGTGTCGCGTAGGGTCGCCGAATTCCCGGTCACCTCGCTCGCTTCGACGCGGGTCAGGATCCGCGCGCCGTGGGCCGCCGCGGTGCGGGCCAGCGCGACGACCAGGCGCGCGTCGTCGACCAGCT
>NZ_BDBM01000040.1 GCF_001612985.1 Nocardia gamkensis NBRC 108242
CTCGGACGCGAGCCATAAGGGGCCGCGAACACGCCGCGCCCGCGCGGCCGAGAACTCAGAACGGGTCCGCGGCCGCCCGGCGCAGGACTTCGCGGGCCAAGGGGCCGTGCAGGGCGTCGATCGGTTTGCCGGGCAGGCTCTCGTCTTCGGTGAAGATCCACTCCAGGATCTCCTCGTCGGTGTACTTGGCGTCGCGCATCACGGTGATCAGGCCGGGCAGCGGCTTCACGACCGCGCCGGTGTCGTCGAAGAACCGTTCGGGGACGCCCGCGACGCCGTTTCTGCGAAGGGCGAGCAACTGGTGATCGCGCAGCATCTGGTGCACCCGGGTCACCACCAGCCCGAGTCGGTCGGCCACCTCCGGCAGCGGCACGAGGGCCACCGACTGCGGAAGGACGTCGTCACAGCAGGGAAATGCACTCACCCGGATAACGGTAGACGGTGACCTGCCGCACGTCGTGAGACACCCGGGGTGGTGGGAGTCGATACCATCGTGGGGGCCGCACGGAGCGGCAAACTTTGTGAAAGCCGGAGGACTTCTCTTGATCGGCCAGATGCTGGAAGGGCGCTATCGGATCGATGCGCCGATCGCCCGCGGCGGAATGTCGATGGTCTTCCGCGGGGTCGACACCCGCCTGGACCGGCCGGTCGCCATCAAGGTGATGGACCCGAAGTTCGCCGGCGACCCGCAGTTCCTGTCCCGATTCGAGTTCGAGGCGCGCGCGGTCGCCAAGCTCAAGCATCCTTCGCTGGTCGCGGTGTACGACCAGGGCATCGACGGCGACCATCCCTTCTTGATCATGGAGCTGGTCGAGGGCGGCACGCTGCGCGAGCTGCTGCGCGAACGCGGCCCGATGCCACCGCACGCCGTGCGCGCCGTCGCCGAACCGGTGCTGGCGGCGATCGGCGTCGCGCATTCCGCCGGGCTGGTGCACCGCGACATCAAACCGGAGAACGTGCTGATCTCCGACGCGGGCGAGGTGAAGATCGCCGACTTCGGCTTGGTGCGCGCGGTGGCCGCGGCGAACACCACGTCGGCCAGCGTCATCCTCGGCACCGCCGCTTACCTGTCGCCCGAGCAGGTCACCAGCGGCTCCGCCGACTCCCGCAGCGACGTCTACTCCTTCGGCCTGCTCATCTTCGAAATGCTCACCGGCCGTGTCCCGTTCACCGGCGACACCTCGATCTCGGTGGCCTATCAGCGCATCGAGAACGATGTGCCGAGCCCGAGCGGATTCATCTCCGGGGTGCCGCCGGAGTTCGACGAGCTGGTGGCCAAGGCCACCGCGCGCGACCCCGCGCTCCGGTTCGCCGACGCGAACGAGATGGCGGCCGCGCTGCGGCAGATCGGCACCGCGCTGCGCCTGCCCCCCTATCGGGTGCCCGCGCCCCAGGAGTCCGCCGAGCATCTCAGTGCCGGCTACCGCGCCGTCGCGCCGGATCACGACGACCGGCCGGATTTCGCGGGCGCGTCGGCCCATGACCCCCATACTCCGCAACCTGTGCAGCACACCAAAGTGGTCACCGCCCAGCGGCCCAGGGTCGACTACAGCCCCCCGGCGGACTACGACCGGCCCCAACCGGCGCGTCAAGCCCACCCCGCGCCGCCGTACGCGCCGCCCTACGCCGACGAGCTCAACCGCTCGCGGCGCACCGTGTGGATATGGGTGGCCATCGTCGCGACGCTCACGCTGCTGGTCGGCATCGGCGGCTGGTGGCTGGGTGTCGGCCGGTATTCGGCGGTGCCGCCGATCGCCGGGCTGGACACCGACAAGGCGGTCGCCACGCTGCAGAACGCCGGATTCGAGACCGAGATCCGGCAGAAGGCGTCGGACACGATCCCGGTCGGCGGCGTGGTCGGCAGCGATCCGTCGGCCGGTTCCAAGATCACCAAGGGTTCCACGGTCGCCGTCCTGGTCTCCAATGGCAAGCCCAAGGTGCCCGACGTCAAAGCGGGTGACCAGGTGTCGAAGGTCAATCAGTTGATCCGGGACTACGGGCTGCAACCGGTCGACGCGGGCGAAGAGTCCAACGCCGCCCCCAAGGGAACGGTCGCCCGGGTGGAACCGCGGCCAGGTACCGTGCTGCCCCTGGGCGCGCAGGTGAAGGTCTACCGCAGCAAGGGATCGCAGCCGGTCAAGGTCCCCGACGTCCGCGGAAAGCCGACCGACGAGGCCACCAAGATCCTCAGTGCCGCCGGAATCGCGATCCGGGAGACCAAACCCCAGTTCGACCGCAGCATCGAGGCGGACAAGGCCATCGGGACCCAGCCGGGCGCGGGCGCCACCATCCAATCCGGCGACGGCGTCGTCCTGCTGATCTCCAATGCCCTGAAGATGCCCGACGTCCGCGGATGGACCGTGGCCAACGCCCGCGCCAAGCTGGAAAGCCTCGGCTTGCAGGTCGAGGTCAAACAATTGGCCCGAGCCGATAGTTCTCTGGTGGTCTCGCAAACTCCGGCCATCGGTGTCAACCTCGAGGCGGGCGACACCGTCACCATCGTGGCGCTTCCCTGACCGGAAGCGAGCGTGCGAAGTCCGGCCGCTGACGCGGCTCGGATCTCAGCGCAACATCTCGGCGACGAGGAACGCCAGCTCCAGCGACTGCTGGGTGTTCAGCCGGGGGTCGCAGGCGGTCTCGTAGCGGCCGGACAGATCGAGGTCGGAGATGTCCTGGGCGCCGCCGAGACATTCGGTGACGTCCTCGCCGGTGAGTTCGATGTGCATACCGCCGGGGTGCGTGCCGAGCGCGTGGTGCACTTCGAAGAAGCCCTGCACCTCGTCGACGATGCGGTCGAAGTGACGGGTCTTGAAGCCGGTGGTCGCCTCGTGCGTGTTGCCGTGCATCGGGTCGCACTGCCAGATCACCTGGTGGCCGGTGGCCTGGACCTTTTCGATGATGGGCGGCAGCACGTCGCGGACCTTGCTGTGGCCCATGCGCGAGACGATGGTCAGGCGGCCCGGCTCGTTGTTCGGGTCCAGCCGCTCCACGTATTCCACGGCCTGATCGGGCGTGGTGGACGGGCCGATCTTCAGGCCGATCGGGTTGGCGACCAGTTCCGCGAACGCGATGTGCGCGCCGTCGAGCTGGCGGGTGCGCTCACCGATCCAGAGGAAGTGCGCCGACAGGTCGTAGAGCACCGGCTCGCCGATCGCGTTGTGGCTCAGGCGCAGCATGGCGCGCTCGTAGTCCAGCACGAGCGCCTCGTGGCTGGCGTAGATGCGGGCCGCTTTCAGGCTCGGATCGTTGACCCGGCACGCGGTCATGAACGCCAGGCCGCGATCGATCTCCTCGGCCAGTGCCTCGTAGCGCGCACCGGCGGGCGACTTGGCCACGAAATCGCGGTTCCAGTCGTGCACTTTGTGCAGGTCGGCCATGCCCGCGCCGGTGAGCGCGCGCACGAGGTTCATCGCCGCGCTGGCGTTGGCGTAGGCCCGGACCAGGCGGGAGGGGTCGTGCTCGCGCAGCGCCGCGTCGGCGGCCAGCGCGTTCACCATGTCGCCACGGTAGGACTTGAGGCCGAGCGCATCGGTGTCCGACGAGCGCGGTTTGGCGTATTGGCCCGCGATCCGCGCGACCTTCACCACCGGCAGGCTCGCACCGTAGGTGAGCACGACCGCCATCTGCAGCAGGGTGCGGATGTTGCCGCGAATATGCGGCTCGGTGTTGTCGGCGAACGTCTCCGCGCAGTCGCCGCCCTGCATGAGGAACGCCTCACCGCGGGCGACTTCGGCCAGCTGAGCGCGCAGCTCCTCCACCTCGGCGGGCACGCAGATCGGCGGCACGCTCTCGAGCACGGTGCGCATCTCGGCCGCCTGCCCCGGATCCCACGACGGCTGCTGCAGCGCAGGTCGCGCCAGCGCGTCGTCCAGCCGCCTGCGCAGCTCGGCGGGCAGCGGCGGCAGTTCCGGCAGGCGATCGATGGGTACGTCGACGGTCCAGTTCACCAGTCCAGAATACGGACCGCCGAGCCCGCGCAGGAACCCAGTCCCAGGGCTGGAATCGCCCCACCTGAGGTGAATGGCTTGTACCCCGGCAGGCACCGGCCACCGGGGTCCCCTTGGATGCAGCGCGAATTCACTACCAATTGGATGCCACGTCTACGACCTCGTCGCATTATCGTCTTCGGCGGCACCGTAGAGTTCGAGGATTTCTTTCGCCCAAGCGACCAGATCTCGCACTCTCTGCCCTGTCGGCTGACGCCTGAGCCACAACTCCAGGTTCTCCGGCCGGTTGTCCAACTTATCGCCGTTGATATGGTGAACATTCTCTCCCGGACGGAGCTTCCTGCCCAGTTCGGCCTCCATGGCAAGCCGGTGCTCTAATTCCCAGCCCCCTTCCGGAAGACGGATCATCAAATAACCATACGAAGATATCCGCCGCCCATCGTGCGAGCTTTTGCGACGCCGCCCGGGCGACCCCCGCCCCGGGGCGGCATCGACACTCCCCCATCGCCGAACCTTATGGATGTGCGCTCGACAGATTCCATGCTTCATAACTGCTGGCCTAGAACAGCTTTCGATGGCACAGCGCGGCAGCACCCCGTATGGGTCCTGCGCATAGTGTTTGCCACACACGCCTCGTGCTCGTACCTGACGCATGCAACCTTCTACACTGCATACGAGAACACTGGCCATTCCACCCCCCATGTTGCCGAATTACTGCCAGCGAAGATATCAGAGAGGCTTGGTGCTTGAAGTATTTTTATGACTGCGAATTCATCGAGGACGGTGTGACCATCGATTTGGTCTCCATCGGCGTCGTCTGCGAGGACGGCAGGGAGTACTACGCGGTATCCACCGAATTCGATGCCCGACGCGCGGGTCCCTGGGTGCGCAAATTCGTTTTGCCCCAGCTGCCGTCGCCTTCCTCTCCGTTGTGGCGCAGCCGTGCCCGGATCCGGGACGAGCTGTACGCGTTCCTGGTGCCGCGGCCGAGCGTGCAACCGGAGCTGTGGGCCTGGGTGTCCGCCTACGACCACGTCGCCTTGTGCCAGCTGTGGGGCTCCATGGTCGACCTGCCCAACACCCTGCCGCGCTACACCAACGAATTGCGCCAGCACTGGGAGGCGCACGGCCGTCCCGAACTCCCGCCGATCCCGCCGGACGCGCACGACGCGCTGGCCGACGCCCGGCACAACCTCGCCAAGTTCGAAGCCATCGAGGCCGCACGCCGTGCGGCGCCACGCCTGTGACACCCGCGGAGTGACGCAGAACGGCCCCCGAGTCGCATTCGACTCGGGGGCCGTCCGGTGGGGCGGGCGTCAGTGGCCGTGCTTGCCGTTCGCCGCCTCCTGAGCGCGCTGCAGCACCTTCAGCTGCCTGTGCTCTTCCTCGTGCTCGATCTCGAAGTTCCGATCGCTCTCCTCCTGCGGATCGGGCCGCAGGAAGCTGCCGGTGCCCGGCTTGCCCGCCGAACCCAGCTTGCTCATCTTCTTCGGCACCGGTGCGCCCTGGTACTCCAGCGGAATCGGGTGACCGTGCGCGTCGACCGGGCCGAGCGGCTGATGCACCTCGATGTACTCGCCGTGCGGCAGACGCTTGATCACACCGGTCTCGATGCCGTGCTCGAGCACCGCGCGGTCGCTGCGCTGCAAGCCCAGGCAGAACCGGTACGCGATGTAGTACGCCGCAGGCGGGGCGACGAGCAGGCCGATGCGGCCGATCCACGTGGTCGCGTTCAGTGAGATGTCGAACTTCAGCGCGAGGATGTCGTTGACGCACGACAGCGTCAGCACCACGTAGAACGCGATGGCCATCGCGCCGATCGCGGTCCGGACCGGAACGTCACGCGGACGCTGCAACAGGTTGTGGTGCGCGCTGGTGTCGCCCGTGAGGCGCTTCTCGATCCACGGGTAGGCGATCAACACCGTGAACACCAGACCCATGATCAGCGCCACCCAGAACACCGCGGGCACGGTGTAGCGGCCCAGATACAGCTCCCACGGCGGCATCAACCGGGCCAAGCCGTCGGTCCACATCATGTAGAAGTCCGGCTGCGAACCCGCCGACACCTGCGAGGGATTGTAGGGACCCAGATTCCAGATCGGGTTGATCTGGAACACGCCGCCCATGATGCCCACGATGCCCAGGGTGAAGGCGAAGAACGCGCCCTGATCGGCGGCGAACACCGGCACGATCCGGGCGCCCACCACGTTGTTCTCCGTACGGCCCGGGCCGGGGAACTGGGTGTGCTTCTGGTACCACACCAGCGCCACGTGCGCGGCGATCAACGCCAGGATGATCCCCGGGAACAACAGCACGTGCGCGATGTAGAGCCGCGGGATGATGATCTCGCCGGGGAAGTCACCGCCGAAGATCAGCCAGTGCATCCAGGTGCCGATGATCGGGATGCTCATCGTGATGCCGCCGAACGCGGCCCGCAGGCCGGTGCCCGACAGCAGGTCGTCGGGCAGCGAGTAGCCGAAGAAGCCCTCGAACATCGCCAGGATCAGCAGCAGCGAACCGATCACCCAGTTCGCCTCACGCGGCTTGCGGAACGCGCCGGTGAAGAAGATCCGGAACAGGTGGATGATGATCGAGGCCGCGAACAGCAGCGCCGCCCAGTGGTGGACCTGCCGCACGAACAGACCGCCACGGACCTCGAAGGTGATGTTCAGTGCGGTCTCGTACGCCCGCGACATCGTCACACCGCGAAGCGGCTGGTAAGCGCCGTTGTAGACGACCTCGCTCATCGACGGGTCGAAGAACAGGGTCAGGTACACGCCCGACAGCAGCAGGATGATGAAGCTGTAGAGCGCGATCTCGCCGAGCAGGAACGACCAATGGGTCGGGAAGACCTTGTTGATCGACCGCTTCATGAACGCGGCGGCGCGGTACCGCTCGTCCGCCTCGCTGGCTTGGGCTGCGACTGAAGGACTCATGAACGGCGCTCCCAGTAGGCCGGGCCGAGCGGCTCGATGAAGTCGCCGTTGGCGACCAGGAAGCCCTCAGCGTTGACGGTGATCGGCAGCTGCGGCAGCGCGCGAGCGGCGGGACCGAAGACCGGCTTGCCCCACTCGGTCGCGGAGAACTGCGACTGGTGGCAGGGGCACAGGATCCGGTTGGTCTGCTGCTCGAACAGCGAGGTAGGGCAGCCGAGGTGGGTGCAGATCTTCGAGTAGGCGAAGTAGTCGCCGAAGTTGAAGCTCTCCTGACCCTTGCGCTTGATCGCCTTCTGCGCGTCTTCGGTGCGCAGACGGATCAGCATGACGGCGTTGCGGATGCCGCGCAGCGACTGCAACGTCGCGTGCTCGTCACCGCGCCACTTCTCCTTCCACGGGAACACCGTCTCCATGGCGCCGGCGTCCAGGTCCTCCGGGCGCACCAGCACCACGTCCTCCGGGCGACCGGTGTCGCGGCGGATGTAGATGGTCTCGCCCGGGTAGTCCGGAGTCCAGCCGGAGACCCACAGCGGCGACTTGTCGCCCTTGGCCCACGGGTTCTTGATCATGCCGCCGACGAACACCAGCAGCGCGCCGATGCCGAGCACGCCGACACCCGCGCCCGCGGTGCGGGTGATCATCTTGCGGCGGCCCAGGGTGGAGGTGTCCAGCGCGTCCTGCAGTTCGGCGACCAGGGTGCGGCGCTCGACCTCCGGCGACGGACCGTCGTGCCGCTGCTGGATGGACAGTTCGGCGGGGATGAACAGCTTGCGGATCAGCACCACCGCGACGCCGATCACCAGCACCGAGATGCCGAAGGTCAGGCCGACCAGCGGGGTGAACAGCGAGTAGAGCCCGTGGCCCTCCTCTTCCTTGCCCTTGAACTCCCACGGCCAGAACAGGAACACGCCGACCAGCGCCGCGGCCGCGATGCCGGAAACGGCGAACCAGAAGGTGACCGCGCGCTCGGCGCGCTTCTCCGCCCGGGTGCCCGGGATCGGGAAGCGCTCGCGGCGGTAGGCGACGTCGACGCCGTCGCGCTCGGTGCCGAGCTTGACCAGTTCGTCGCGCGACATCTTGTCGAGCTCCGCCTCGGTGGGCTCCGCCGGTGTGGCGTTCACCGCGTGCTCGTTCGACGGCTGCGCGTCGTGGCCCTCATCCGGGCGACCCATGTCGTCTCGCTCCTTACTGCTCATGACCTGTGTCCTTTCGGCATGGCCGGGCGCTGACCGGTCATGACCGGGATCCGATCCACATCGCGGCACCGACCACGAGTGTGATACCGACCACCCAGATGGCCAGGGCCTCGGTCGCGGGACCGAAGCCGCCGAGGTCCCAGCCGCCGGGGCTGTGCTCCTCGGTCGCGTTCTTGACGTAGGCGACGATGTCGCGCTTCTCCTCCGCGCTCAACTGGCGGTCGGAGAACTTCGGCATGTTCTGCGGGCCGGTCAGCATCGCGGCGTAGATCTGCTGCTCGCTGGCCGGTTCCAGCGGCGGCGCGAACTTACCGGAGGACAGCGCGCCGCCGCGTCCGGTGAAGTTGTGGCAGGACGCGCAGTTCATCCGGAACAGCTCCGAACCGCGGGCGATGTCGTCACCGCGCAACGACTCCTGGGCGATCTCGCCGTCGGCGTCGCGCATCACGGTCGGACCGCCGCCGTTGGCCGCCACGAACGCGCTCAGCGCGTCGGTCTGGTGGGCGTCGAACTTCGGGGGCTTGCGCTGCGCCTGGGCCTCGTTACGCGCCATCGGCATGCGCCCGGAGGACACCTGGAAGTAGACCGCGGCCTCGCCGACGCCGATCAGGCTGGGACCGCGATCGGCGACACCCTGCAGGTTCGCGCCGTGGCAGGTGATGCAGGACGTGTCGTAGAGCTGCTGTCCCTCGCGGATGAGCGCGGACTGGTCCTCGTGCGCGGTCGCGCGCTGCGGGTCCGGCGTGAGGGCCGATGCCAGGAAGCCTGCTCCGACGAGGCCCACCAGCAGCGCAAGCCCGCCCGCGATGCGACGGCGAACGCGGCGCTGCCTGCGCGTCTTGCTGGCCTGGCCGTTCCCGGGGCTGGCGGGCTCTGGCGCTGACGGGGGAGATGAACTCATCTGTGTCCCTTTGGAGTAGACGGAACCGACTTCTGCGAAAGATCCTGGGTCGCACCGCGCGCGTTCGGCAGCGCGGCGGCCACGATCAGCGGACGAAGTAGATCGTGGCGAACAGCCCGATCCACACGATGTCGACGAAGTGCCAGTAGTAGGAGACGACGATCGCCGCGGTGGCCTGCGCCGGGGTGAACTTGCTGACCTTGGTGCGCATCAGCAGGAACACGAACGCGATCAGACCGCCGATCACGTGCAGACCGTGGAAGCCGGTGGTGATGTAGAACACCGAGCCGTAGGAGCTGCTGGAGATCGACGTGCCCTCGTGCACCAGGTTCGTGTACTCGTAGCCCTGGCCGCCGACGAAGAACGCGCCCATGATCAGCGTGATGACGTACCAGCGGCGCAGGCCGAACACGTCGCCCTTCTCCGCGGCGAACACGCCCATCTGGCAGGTGAACGACGACGCGACCAGCACGGCCGTGACCGGCACCGCGAGCTTCAGGTTCAGCTCGGTCGGCTCCGGCGGCCAGTTACCGTGCGCCTGGGCGCGCGCGACGAAGTACATCGCGAACAGGCCTGCGAAGAACATCAGCTCGCTCGACAGCCAGATGATGGTACCGACGCTGACCATGTTGGGCCGGTTCAGCGAATGCACACGCTGGGTAATGGCCGATCCTGGGGTCCCTACTGCGGTCGTCACGGGGGTAAGTATGACTCGTCGTAGTACGACAGCCGAACCCGGGTACGAAACTCGTTCCTCCGTGTCCGAAAACGCAGGAAGGGACGGGCTCTCGACCAGGCGGGGCAGGGGGCGAGCGGGGTCGGCGACCCCCGGAACGGGTCGCAAAGCGCGGACGAACGCCCGGCCAGCATGACAGGTGAGGGTAAGGAGAAGCTGAGATGAAGACGAATATGGGACCGCGGCTGTGGCGGCGGCTGTTCCGGCGGGACCGGCCCACCGCACTGGACCCGGCGCGAGCGGATCTGGTCGTGGTCGCGGCCTGCTTCGACGATACGGAGGCGTGCTCGGCCGTGCTGGCGCGCGCGACCGGTCTGACGCCGGACGCGCCCGCGGTGCTACGACACCACCTGCGCATCCCCCCGCGGCACGTGCCCACCGTCTGCGCGATCGCCGCACAGGACGGCTACTCCCCCGCGCCACGGGTCGGCGGCCCGGGCAGCGACGAACTCGAGACGCTGATCCTCCAGCGGGTGCAATTGCTGGACGCCCTGCACTGCTCCCAGGAACGCTCGCGCATGGCCGGCCTCGCCCAGCGCCACGACGGCACCGCCGACGGCTGGGACGCCCTGCAACCGGGCTCTAACCCGTAACGGCCCAGCGTCCAGCCTCGCTAAACGACACCGACCGGCGACATCAGCTCGACTCCCGGTTCCGAGCGAAGCGAGACCGAGCATTGCCCGTTGGCCGCCGGCGCGCGTCGGAGCGGCCGCCACATAGGTGACAGGGATGCAAGCGGCTGCCGCATAGGCGGTAGGGGACGCAAGCGGCTGTCGACTCGAGTCGTCAGCCTGCGTCTATCGACCGTCTGCACCCGCGAGCGAGTTCGACACCTACGCGCCCAGCGCACCTCGGCTCCCGGTTTCGAGCGAAGCGAGACCGAGCATCCGCCCGTTCGTGGCCCGGCTCGCGTTTGCGCGGCCGTCGCGTAGGCGACGAAGGAGCAAGCGGCGGTCGCGCAAACGCGAGCCACAAAGGGGCCGCGAACACCCAGCGCCGCAGGCGCTGGAAAGACCAACCCAGCTAGGCTGCGTGCGGACGAACTGGTGCGTGGAACCGGTGTGACGGGAGAAGTGTGGAATGAGCGTGCGCAGCTGGCCTCAGGTGCTCGGAGTCCTCGCCGACGGTGGCGACCTGGCCGCGGACGACACGTCGTGGGCGATGAACGAGATCATGTCCGACAACGCCACTCCCGCGCAGATCGCCGCATTCGGCGTCGCCATGAAGATCAAAGGCCCGACGCCCGCCGAACTGACCGGCTTGGCCGCGGGCATGCTCGACCACGCCCGGCTGGTGCGCATCGATGGCGACGCGGTGGACATCGTCGGCACCGGCGGTGACCGGTCCGGTTCGGTGAACATCTCCACCATGTCCTCGATCGTGGTGGCCGCGGCCGGTGTTCCCGTGGTCAAGCACGGCAACCGGGCCGCGTCGTCGAAGAGCGGCGGCGCGGATGTGCTGGAAGCGCTCGGTGTGAAGCTCGCGCTCGGTCCCGAGGCGGTGGCGCACTGTGTGCGCGAGGTCGGCATCGGCTTCTGCTTCGCGGCCGTGTTCCATCCCGCCCTGCGCTATGCGGGGGCGGCCCGCAGCCAGATCGGCATACCGACGGTGTTCAACGTGCTCGGACCGCTGACCAACCCCGCGCAGCCACGTGCCGGGCTGGTCGGCTGCGCGTTCGCCGACCTGCTGCCCGTCATCGCGGGGGTGTTCGCCGAACGCGGTGCGAGCGCCCTGGTGGTGCGCGGTGACGACGGGCTCGACGAGATCACCACCTCGGACACCACCGAGGCGTGGATCGTCTCGGGCGGACGGACGCGCCGGACCACCATCGATCCCACCCGCATCGGCATCCCCCGGGTCGAGCTGGACGCGCTGCGCGGCGGCGACGCCGAGGTGAACGCGGGTGTGGCCCGCGACGTGTTCGCCGGTCGCGGTGGAGCGGTCCGCGACGCGGTGCTGCTGAATTCGGCGGCGGCGATCGTGGCCTACGACTGGTCGCGCGGCGCGGGCGATCCGGACGCGGATCTGCACGCCGCGCTCGCCGCGGGCATCGACCGTGCCGCCGAGGCGATCGATGCGGGCAAGGCGGCCGCGCTGTTGGAGCGCTGGGCGAAGCTGACGCAGACACTCGGCGACAACTGACGCGGGTCGGTCGATGCGTGCGGGTCGACACGCTGACCTGAACGAAGGCCCTGATCGGCGCTGTCGCGGCCGGTAACGTTCGAGGTGGCAATCCGGCGCATCGCCGAGTTCGTCGGGCACCGCGCCGGCCGGTCCGACCGACGAGGAGCACAGATATGCGACCCATCGTTCCGGCGCTACTCGCTGTCCTCGCCACCGCGGGTATCGCCGCCGCCGCGCCAGGAGCGAACGCGGCCGAAGGGGCCTTGTTCGCCGCGGGCCGCAGCTACGAGAACCCGGCGGGCTGCCTCGATGTCGGCGACGGGTCCGATGTGGAGATCCGCAACCGCACCGACGGCGTCGTGCACCTGTACGACGTGCCGGGCTGCGCGGGCGATGTCGTCGAAGTGCTCGCGCCGAACGACGCCGCGTATTTCGCGGTGCTCAGCGTCCGGGTCGAGGACTGAACGGGACTAGTCGCCCAGCGAGAACGCGGCCTCCACTTCGGCCTGCGAGTACGACTTGAACGCGATGTGCGTCGTGGTGCGCAGGACACCGGGCGTCTTGTCGATCCGGGCGGTCACCACCTCGGCGATCTGCTCGTGGTCGCGCACCCGCACGATCGCGATCAAGTCCACGTCGCCCGCACAGGAGTAGACCTCGGCGACGCCCTCGGTGTCCGCGACCGCCTGCGCGGTCTCGGGGATGCGGCCGTTGTCGGCGTGAATCAAGACGATCGCGGTAATCATGACGCTCAGCCTAAGCGGTCGAGATAGCCCTGCTCGGTCGGTTGCGCGCGGACCGCCGCGTCGGCCAGTTCCGCCCAGCCCAGCCACCGCGCGGCGCCGAACAGCGGCTCTCGATATCCCTCCGTGGTGCGCACGATCCGCACCCCCGGCCGGGCCAGCCAGCGCGCGACCAACGCCACCTCTTCCGGCGAAGCGCCCCGCAGCGGCGGCGCGTCTTCGGTGATCGGCGCTTCTCCCTCCGCCAGCGGGGGCTCGGCGAGAACCCCCGTCGGAATCACCGTTTCGGCGGCGGCGACGATCTGTTCCACGAGGGGCATCGGCGGCACGCCGCGCGGTGCCGTGCCGGAACCGGCCAGGCGGCCGTACCGGATGACCGCGAACTCCCACCCGCCGTCGCCGTCGGGATGCGCGGCGATCAATTCGGCTATGCGTGCCAGCGCGGCCAGCCGTTGTGTACGGCGCAGCGCCCGCACCACCCGCGCCGCACGATCGCGCAGCCGCGCGGCCGCCTCGAAATGCTCGGCACGCGAGTGGGTTTCGATGCGATCGAGGATGGACCGGATCGGCGCGTCGCTGTGCCCGGCGAACAGTGAACGCACGAGCGCGGGCGCGGCAGCGTACTGCGCCATATCCAGCGGGTTGCCCGTGGACCCCGCCGGACAGCCGCCGACGAGGGCGGGCGGGCACTCGTGCACCGCCCTGCGCGACAGGCGCGTCGTGCAGGTGCGCAGTCCGGTGAACTCGGCGATGATCAAGCCCAGGTCGGCGGCGTCGTTGCGGGAGCGGAACGGCCCCAGCGCATCCCGAGTCGGTTCGCGCACCACCGAGAACCGCGGGAACGGCTCGTCGGTGAGGGTGAGCCACCAGGCCCGCTTGGGGAACTTCGACCGGCGGTTGTACGGCGGAGTGTGCGCCACCAGCAGCCGCAATTCGCGCACCCCCGCCTCGAGCGCGTGCGCGCACACCACGTGGTCGACCCGAATCGCCAGGGACACCATCTCTTTCATCCGGCCCCGGGTCTCCGAACCGGTGAAGTAGTTACGGACACGACGGCGAAGGTTCACCGCCGTACCTATATATAGGACTTCGTCGGAAGGACCGCGGAACAGATACACACCGGGCGCAGCGGGGAGATCGGCCGCGAGGACGCGCTTGGAGCGCTGCCGGGGTGTGACGTCGGGCAGATAGTCCAGCAGCTCGGTGAGGCTGTGGACGCCCTGGTTCCCGACTCGTCCGATCAGCGCGTGCAACACGTCGACGGTCGCCCGGGCGTCGTCCAGTGCGCGGTGGGTCGGTTGGGTGGAGGCGCCGAGCAAGCGCGCCAGCGAGCCGAGCCGCACGGAGGGGGCCTCGTCGCGCCCGAGCACCCGCCGCGCCAGTTTCACGGTGCACAGCACCTGCGCGGCCGGCCACGGGGTGTCGCACTGCGCCGCGGCGGCGCGCAGGAACGCCATGTCGAACCGGGCGTTGTGCGCGACCAGCACGGCGCCCGCGGCGAATTCGAGGAAGCCGGGCAGCACCGCCTCGATCCCCGGCGCGGCGTACACCATCGCGGTGGTGATGCCCGTGACGTGCACGATCGCGGGCGGAATCGCGCGTCCCGGGTTGACCAGTGTCGCGAATTCGCCGAGCACCTCCCCGCCGCGCACCTTCACCGCGCCGATCTCGGTGATGCCGTCGGCTCCGGGACTGGTCCCGGTGGTCTCCAGGTCCACGACCACGAATGTGGTGTCGTACAAGGGGGTGTCGAGCTCGTCGAAAGCCAGCTGCTGGACGGCCGGGCGCGGCGCGGGGTCGGACACGGCGAGCAGCGTAGGGCGACGGTCCGACAGGAACCGGGCACGCGGATCCGCCACGCAATGTCCGAATTACACCGTGGGGATTCTCGGGCGATACCCGGCAAATGATCTAGAAATGCGGAAAAGAGACCCAGATCACAAAAGGTACGAAACTGTATCAAACATTGCCGCGAGTCTTGCGAAATGCAGTCGATCACCAGCAGGCGAGCCCGCGACCCGCGGCTCTACGGCGTACGAACGGGCGACCATACTGTGCCCTACGGCATTTTCGGGCCATCTACCTGGCAAAACCTCGGTCGAGGCAACCCGGGGCCGCCGACCGGTCCGGCCCACTCCAGCGGACGGCCGAAACTGGACTTTTCCTGGGATTTCACCGCCGTTATCTTTTCGTGATTCCGTGGGACGTATCTCACAGCGTTTGGACCGCACAATTGTTGAGCAGACGCTTTTCGGATTGCCGGGCCTTTACAAATCACCGTGATGTGTTCGTAACCTTTTCGAGACCTCACGGAGTCCGCCGCGCCAACCGGTGCGGCCCAGACGAAGTCCGCGGCACCACCGGGTGCGGCGTCGTGAGGCAGATTGGGAGTTCCGCATCATGACGACCAACGCCGTCAAGCGTCACGCACAGCGCGCTGTTGCCGCCGGGGCCGTCGGCGCTGCCACTCTCGGCGCGTTCCTGCTGCCCGCAGCCCCCGCGTCGGCCCAGCCGGTGACCCTCCCCGGCGTGGGAACCTTCGACGTTCCCAACGAGATCCCGGTCCCGCCGGCCCTGCCGGGCCTCGAGCTGCCCGGTCCCGCCCCCCTTCCTTTCGCCGCCCCCAAGAGCTCCGGCGAGATCGCCTTGGACGCCGCCATGAGCAAGGTCGGCTCCCCGTACGTCTACGGCGCCGCGGGTCCCAACTCGTTCGACTGCTCCGGCCTGGTCCAGTGGTCCTACCGCCAGGCGGGCGTCGAACTGCCCCGTACCAGCGGCGCGCAGCTGTCCGCGGGCAGCCCGGTCTCGCTGAACGATCTGCAGCCGGGCGACCTCGTCTCGTTCTACGGCGGCAGCCACTCCGGCCTCTACGCCGGTGACGGCAACGTCGTGCACGCGTCCACCTCGGGTCAGCCCGTGAAGGTCGCGCCGATCTCCTCCATGCCGGTCGCGGGTGCGCGCCGCTTCTGAGAAGCAGCTGGTCGGGCCGCTGGATCGCGGCCCGACCGCACCAACGGCCCGTGATCGTTCCGTGCTCTACTGGACATCGATGCGGGCCGTTCCGTAACCTAACCGAGACCTTCCACCGATTACCCGCGGTTCGCCGACGCAAACCTCGGTTTCGGCGAAGGACTCTGCGTCGGTTTCACGAGAGATCGCTTCACGAGAGAACGGGGCACCGCGGGCTGTGGCTGAACATCACCGGAGACAGCAGACCAAACGTCTGGTGGGCGGGACGCTGGCAGCCGGAATCCTGGCCGCGGGCCTCTACGGCGGCGGTCCGGCCGGAGCCGATCCGGTAGCACTTCCCTCGACGGCCACCGAAGCCGTGCAGCGGATGATCGATCTTTCTCATCAGTCCGAGCAGCTCAACCAGCAGGCACTGGGGGCGGAGGCCGAGCTGGAGGCGAAACTCGCCGTGCAGCGCGACGCCGACGCCCGGCTGGCCGCCAGTACCGACGTGGTCAACCGTGCCCGCGACGAGGTCCGCCGGTACCAGCCGGTCATCGACCGCACCGCGATCGCCGCCTACCAGGGCGCCCGCACCAACCGCCTGTTCGCCGTGCTGGTCAGCGACTCACCGCAGCAACTGCTCGACCAGATGTCAACGCTGGACGTGGTATCCGCGCAGACCTCCGAGCAGCTCGACCACTACGAGAAGGCCACCGACGCCGCCACCGCGGCCGAATCGGCGGCCCGCACCGCCTCCGACGCGGCCCGCTCCGCCGCGCAGAAGGCCGAGGCGGTGCGCATCGATCTGGAACACAAGCGCAGTGATCTCGGTGGCGCCATCGCCCAGGTGGTGCAGGCCTGGGGCACGCTGTCGGCGAAGGACAAATCGGCTCTCGCCGGATCGCCGTTCCCGCCCGGATTCGACCGCGACACCCTCTTGCAGGGTCTCGTCCCCGGCAGCGGCACCAGCGCACTGGCGGCGGGACTCACGCGAATCGGCGACCCCTACGTCTGGGGTGCCACCGGCCCGGACCAGTTCGATTGCTCCGGCTTGGTCCAGTGGGCCTTCAAGCAGGTCGGCAAGAACGTGCCACGAACCAGTTCGCAGCAGGCCACCTACGGCACCCCGGTGGCCAAGGACGATCTGCAGCCCGGCGACGTCGTCTTCTTCTACTCCGACATCTCGCACGTCGGCATCTACGCGGGAAACGGACTCATGTTGCACGCCTCGACCTTCGGCGTTCCCGTCGCGGTCGCGCCCATGGGCTCGACACCGTTCCATTCGGCTCGGCGATACTAGACCCTGTGAGCGAGCCAAGCAGCGGCACCGCACTACCCCAGGCACGACCGACCGGCTACGGACGACCGTGAGCGACCCGCGCGGTCGACACGGCGCCTCCGCCACCGCACGGCACCGCGGCGCCATGTCGCCGGACGGTGCGCGCCGATGACCGGCATGCGGAAATCGCGCGACTGGTGGTCGGCGCGGCGGCGATTCGAGTTCTGCCTCACCGTCGCGATGGTGGTGGCGCTCACCGGCGTGTGCGTCGCGCTGATCATGTTGCCGAATACGGTGCTACCGAAACTGCGAGCCGCCGAACCGGGGACGACCGAGGCGGCGGGTCAGGCGGCCGCCGCCGATCCCAGGCTCGCCGAGGTGCGGCGCATCGTCGAACCGTTCGGCTCCATCGTCGCCCGCCAGGTGCCGACCGGCGACGGACGGCAATCCCTGGTCGTCGGCCATTCCGATCAGCGGATCGAAATCGACGTACTGGAGCGCGAACTCGGCGACGCCACCGCCGCGGTGACCGACGTCTGGGGTCCCGGCTGGGCGCAGTCCGCGCTCGTCGTGGTCGCCTCGTCGCCTTCGGAGTTCGCGGCTCTGCTGCGTTCGCCCGACCTCCTGCCCGCCGAAGTCGCCGCCGCGTCGGTCGCCGACCCGTTCACCCAGGGCAGCAGCCCCACCGGCCAGCGTGTCGTCTTCGGTCCCGACACCGGACGCCGCCTCGATCCCGAAGGCATGGCCACCCTGCTGCGGCACGAACTCACCCACATCGCCGCGCGCGCGGACACCGTCGACGGCGCCCCGCTGTGGATGCTGGAAGGCTTCGCCGACTACACCGCGCACCACGGCGAAGGCCAGCGGTTCGCCGACATCGCCCCCACCCTCACCGCGCATGCCCACGCCGGGCGGATCCCCGCCGAGCTGCCCGCCGACGCCGAGTTCTCCGGCCCCGACGCGGCCTTCACCTACGAAAAGGCCTGGTCGATCTGCGCATTCGTCGCCGAGAAATACGACCGTCCGCACCTCGTCCAGCTCTACCACCGCATCGCGGCGGGCAAACAGGACCCGACCACCGAAGACGGCATCCTCCGCGAAGTCCTCGGCACCACCCGCACCGAGTTCATCGACGACTGGCGCGAGTGGGTACGAGCCCAGACCGCCTGACCCTTCCTCCGCAACCCGCGAATCGCGCACTGCTTCGACGCGCCCCTCGCCGTTAGGCAGGGTCGGCGGACGGCATAGGCAGCGGAAGACGTCGTGTCGAGCCGGGACTGATCGGCCGAGCCACCCGCCCGAATCAACCAAGACAGCCGGCCTCACCTGCGTGCACCATGCCGGCGAGCCCGATGCCGACGCACCCAACTCCCGGTTTCGAGCGAAGCGAGACCGAGCACCCGCCGTTCGCAGCCCGGCCCGGTTCGCACGACCGTCGCGTCCGTGACTGATCATCGGTCACCAGGACGACCACTGCGAGCCGCATGCACGATGCCCAAAGCTCGCACCCCGACGCGCCCAGCACACCCCAACTCACGGTTTCGAGCGAAGCGAGACCGAGCATCCGCCCGTTCGCAGCCCGGCTCGCGTCCGAGTGGCCGTCACGTCCGTGACTGATCATCGGTCACCAGGACGACCACTGCGAGCCGCGTGCACGATGCCCAAAGCTCCCGCCCCCACGCGCCCAGCACACCCCAACTCACGGTTTCGAGCGAAGCGAGACCGAGCATCCGCCCGTTCGCAGCCCGGCTCGCGTCCGAGTGGCCGCCGCGTCCGCGACGAAGTCGCCAGCGGTGGTCGCTCGGACGCGAGCCATGAAGGGGCCGCGAACACGCCGCGACGCAGTCGCGGCAAATCCAACCCAGTATTTTGTTGCGCATGGCCCGAACTTTGCTGGTTACCAATGATTTCCCGCCGCGGCCGGGCGGTATCCAGTCGTATCTGCAGGCGTTGGCCGGTGAGCTGCCGCCAGATGACCTGGTCGTCTACGCTCCGCGCTGGCGCGGCGACAGTCATCTGAAGTTCGACGCCAAGCAGAAGTTCCAGGTGATTCGCCATCCCACCACGCTGATGCTGCCGACTCCGCTCGTGCTGCGCCGCGCCGCGCGGCTGCTGCGGAGCGAGCAGTGCGACACGGTGTGGTTCGGGGCGGCGGCACCGCTGGCGCTGATGTCGCCGGCGCTGCGTCGCGCGGGCGCCGAACGCATCGTGGCCAGTACGCACGGCCACGAGGTCGGCTGGTCGATGCTGCCCGGAGCCAGGCAGGCGCTGCGGGTGATCGGCGAGCAGACCGACGTCGTCACCTACGTCAGCCGCTATACCCGCCGCCGGTTCGCGTCCGCGTTCGGGGCGAACGCGGCGCTGGAGTATCTGCCGCCCGGGGTGGACACCGAAGTGTTCCGCCCGGATCCGGCGGCGCGTGCCGAGCTGCGCGAGCGCTACGGCTTGGGCGACCGTCCGACCATCCTGTGCCTGTCGCGGCTGGTGCCGCGCAAGGGGCAGGACGCACTGATCCTGGCCATGCGCGATATCCGCGAGCGAGTGCCCGGAGCGGTCCTGGTGATCGCGGGTGGCGGCCCCTTCGAGGACAAGCTGCGCGCCCTCGCGGTCGCCGCGGGCGTCACCGAGGACGTGGTGTTCACCGGCCGCGTCCCGTCCGGCGAGCTGGCCGCGCATCACACGCTGGCGGACGTCTTCGCGATGCCGTGCCGGACCAGGGGCGCCGGCTTGGACGTGGAGGGGCTGGGCATCGTCTACCTGGAGGCTTCTGCGTCCGGCGTCCCGGTGGTGGCGGGCAATTCCGGCGGCGCGCCGGAGACCGTGATCGAGGGCAGGACCGGGCGGGTGGTGGACGGCCGCTCGGTGCAGCAGATCGCCGACGCCCTGGTGGAGATCCTGTCCGATCGGGACGCGGCCGCGCGGATGGGCGTGGCGGGCCGGGCGTTCGTCGAGCAGCAGTGGCGCTGGGACACCCTGGGCGCGCGCCTGCGACAGCTGCTGCGGTGATCCGCGTCGCATCTACTACGCTCAGCGGAGTGAGCAGTATCCAGGTCGCAGATCAGACCTTCGTCGCCGCATCGGGGGCCGCCGTGGCCGACCTGCTGGCCGGTCCGAACCAGTGGCGCCGCTGGTGGCCGGACCTGGACTTGGAGGTCCGGGAGAACCGGGGTGAGAAGGGCATCCGCTGGTCGGTGTCCGGGGCGCTGACCGGAACCATGGAGGTGTGGCTGGAGCCCTCGCTCGACGGGGTGATCCTGCACTACTTCCTGCACGCCGAACCGCAGCCCGCGCTGCCGGTGGGCAAGCTCGCCGCCGCCATCCGGGCGCGCCGGGTCGCGGGCAAGAACATGTCGTTCGAAGTGAAGTCCCGGCTGGAGTCGGGTCGCCCGGCCGGCGTCGCTCCCGCGGCCCTGTCTTGATCTACCAGCACCGACGCTGAAAGGAATCGCTGTCCGCATGGCCGACAGGACCCAGAGATCAATCGTCATCGAGGCCCCGTCGCGGCAGGTGATGTCCGTCATCGCCGATCTGGAGTCCTACCCGGAGTGGGTATCGGCGGCGAAGTCGGTGGAGGTGCTGGAGACGGGACCGGACGGCTTAGCCGAGACCGCCCGGTTCGTGCTGGACGCCGGGGTGGTCAAGGACACCTATGTCCTGTCCTACGACTGGCGCGCCGACCGTAAGGCGGTCAGCTGGCGGCTGCTCAGCGGCGAGTTGCAGAAGGCCCAGAACGGCACCTACGAGTTGATCGATCGGCCGGACGGCGGCACCGAGGTGGTCTATACGCTGACCGTCGATCTGAACATCCCGATGATCGGCATGTTCAAGCGCAAGGCCGAGAAAGTGATCACCGACACCGCGCTGAAGGAACTGAAGAAACGGGTCGAAGGCTGACCGCGCACAAGACCCGGGTCGAACTGTTCATCGGCAAGGGTGGGGTGGGCAAGACCACGCTCGCGTGTGCCACCGCCATGGCCGAGGCCAGATCGGGCCGTCGCGTGCTGATCGCCTCGCTCGATCAGGCGCATTCGCTGGGCGACGCGCTCGGCTTCCGTTTCCCGCACGATCCCGGCACCGTCACCGGCGTCGCCACCGTGCTCCCGGGCCTGGACGTGATCGAGATCGATTCGCTCGCGCTGCTCGAGGACCGGTTCCGCGATGTGGTGCGGTTGATCGCCACCGGCCGCGGGCACGAGCACGGTTTCGACCTCGCCGCGCTGGATCCGGCGGAGCTGACCGGATTGCCCGGCGTGCAGGAACTGCTGATGCTGGTGGAGATCACCCAGTTCGCCGCCGAGGACGACTGGGATCTTATCGTCGTCGACTGCCCGCCCTCGGCGGACATGCTGCGCCTGGTCACCGCGCCCGCCACCCTGCTCGGTTACCTGGAACGGATGTGGCCGCCGCACGCGCGGACGATGAGCGCCATCGGCACCGACCTGCGCCGCGCCGTGCTCGCGGCCACGGTCGAGCGGATCGTCAAGGCGGTCACCGAGGTTCGCGATCTGCTCACCGACCACCGGCGCACCGGGGCGCGGCTGATCACCGTCGCCGAGCGGGTGGCGGTGGCCGAATCGGAGCGGGTGCGTTCCGCCGCGGCGCTGCTGGGCCTGCGATTGGATGCCGTGGTGGTGAACAAGGTGCTGCCCGGTCTCGCGCCGCCCGCCGAACCGAGTTCGGCCGAACATCCGGCGGTGCACTGGTATTCGAACCGGCGCGGTGAGCAATCGGACGTCATCGCCGATTTGCGGCGCAAGATGCCGGGTATCCCCGTGGTGATCGCGCAGCACACCGGCGCCGAGCCGATCGGGCTGAACTCGCTGGCCGCGCTGTCGTACGCGATGGACTCGGCGGGCGACACCGGTGACGCTGCGCTTATGCTGAGCGACAATCAGACGGAGGTCGACGCGAGTTCCGGCGAACCGCTGGTTCTGCGGGAATCCGGCACCGGATTGCAGTCGGTGTACGCGCTGCGCATGCACCTGCCGGTGGTCGACGCCGCCACGTTGCGCCTTGGCCGAGTGGAGGACGATTTGATCGTGGGAGCGGACGGTGTCCGGCGGCGGGTGCGCCTGGCGCCGGTATTGCGGCGGTGCACGGTCGACGGCGCCGAGCTCGATGACGGGTATCTGGTGGTCCGCTTCCGACCCGATCCGCAGGTGTGGGCGCAGGCGTCCGAAAGTCACGACCATGACCGGTGATCCGCACCCGCCCGAGGGACACGAGGCAGGCGGCCACAGCGCGCCGGACGGCATCAGCGAATTCGCCGAGGAGTTGAAGCTGCTGGCCGAAGCGGTGCTCGAACGGGTCGAGCCGGTGCTGCGGCGCGCCGCCGACGGCCAGGCAGAGTGGACCGGCTGCAGCTGGTGCCCGGTGTGCGCGGCCGCGGCGCTCGTGCGCGGGGAGCACCACGACGTGCTGGCCGCCGTCGCCGATCACGGCACCGCGATCGTCACCGTGCTGCGCGAAGCGCTGGCGGGGGTGCCGGTCGAGCCGGTCATGCCCACCGACGCCGACCCGGAAACCGGTGCGCCGCACCGGCACGGTCCAGGCGAGGACGGCGATGGCCCCCGTTACGTCGACATTCCCGTGACGATCAAGGTATGACGCACCAGATGGCCGGTACACGACCGCTGACCGTCGGAATAGACGTCGGCGGCACCAACATTCGGGCGTCGGTGATCGACGACAGCGGCGAGGTGCTCGACACGGTCCAGGCGCCGACGCCGCATTCCGCCCGCGCGCTGGAGGACGCGCTGGACCGGGCCGTGCGCGACCTGTCCGGCCGGCATTCCATCGGCGCGGTCGGCTTGGCGGTCGCCGGGTTCATCAGCGGCGATCGCTCCACCGTGCGGTTCGCCCCGCACCTGCCCTGGCAGGACGCGCCGGTCGCCCAGCGACTCACCGAACGGCTGGAGTTGCCGGTGATCCTGGAACACGACGCCAACGCGGCGATGTGGGCGGAGTACCGGTTCGGCGCCGCGGCGGGCGGCCACAACGTGGTGCTGATCGCGATCGGCACCGGCATCGGCGCCGCCTTGTTGATCGACGGCCAGTTGTACCGGGGCACGCACGGCGTCGCGCCGGAACTCGGTCATCTGCAGGTCGTTCCGCAGGGGCGGCCCTGTCCGTGCGGCAAGCACGGCTGCTGGGAGCGCTATTGCAGCGGAACCGCGCTGGCCGAGACCGCGATCGAGATGCTGGCCAGCGACACGGTGCACTCCGTGCTCGCCAGGGACGTGGCGCGCGATCCCGGCTCGCTGACCGGACGGCGGGTCGCGGGCGCCGCGCAGGACGGCGATCCGCTCGCGGCGCGGGTGATGGCCGACTTCGCGCGCTGGCTCGGCCTCGGGCTGGCGTTCGTCAGCGACATCTTCGATCCCGACCTGGTGGTCATCGCGGGCGGGGTCAGCAGTTCGGCGCCGCTGTTCCTGGACGAGGCGCGTGAGGAATACGCGCGCACGATCACCGGTGCGGGGCACCGGCCGCTGGCCCGCATCCGGACCACTCAGCTCGGCGAAGCGGCGGGCATGATCGGCGCCGCCGATCTCGCCAGGGCCGCCCTGCCCTCCGGCGCGGGCAAATCCGCCCGCATCGCGCGGACCGGCCGTTGACACCGCGGGCCACGAGCATCGCGGTCCGGCGCGACACGCCGATACTCGCCATCGGTCGGCGTCGGCGCCGAAGTGTGGTGAGATTCGCCGCTGCGGTTGGATGTGATCTTGTACCAGCGGTAAAGTCGGCATTCGAAGCAGGTGCCCGCAACTATCCCGGTCCCGGGGGAAGGACGTCATGTTCTACTGGCTGCTGAAGTTCGTGCTGCTGGGACCGTTCATTCATCTCTACAACCGGCCTACGGTCGAGGGTGTGGAGAACATTCCGGCGGACGGGCCGGCCATCATGGCGGGTAATCATCTCTCCTTCGCCGACTGGCTGTTCGCTCCGTTGCTGAGTCCGCGGCGGATCAACTATCTCGCCAAGGCCGAGTACTTCACCACCCCGGGCATCAAGGGCCGGTTCCAGAAGTTCTTCTTCAGCGCCTCCGGTCAGTACCCGATCGACCGCAGCGGAGCCGACGCCGCCGAGGACGCGCTGAACGCCGCCCGCAAGCTGCTCGACGAGGGCCGTCTGGTCGGCCTCTACCCGGAGGGCACCCGCTCCCCCGACGGTCGGCTGTACAAGGGCAAGACCGGCTTGGCCCGCTTGGCGCTGGAGACCGGCGTCCCCGTCATCCCGGTCGCCGTCATCGGCACCGACGAGGTCAGCCCGCCCGGGCCGTTCCGCTGGCGCCGCAGGAAGGTGACGGTCAAGTTCGGCAAGCCCATCGACTTCTCCCGCTACGAAGGCATGGGCGGCAACCGATTCGTCGAACGCGCCGTCACCGACGAGGTCATGTACGAACTCATGCAGCTCACCGGCCAGGAATACGTCGACGTCTACGCCCACAGCCTGAAGAAGGGCGTCCCCAGCGGCAGCCGCCCCGATGCCGTGCCCGTCCGTATCCCGGACACCGCCGCGGGCTGATCCCTCCCCTGCTCTCTCGTAAACGCCAGGCCTTCCTTCGTGCGCCCGATGACCATGCGGTCGAAGATCTGTGGCATCCGGTCGGAGGCCGATCTGCGCGCAGCCGTCGCCGCAGGCGCCGACGCGATCGGATTCATCTCGGGCGTCACACATGTCAGTGAGGACGCGCTCGATCGGCACCGTGCCGCCACCCTGTCGGCGGCCACCCCGCCATCCGTCACCCGCGTGCTGGTCACCCATCTGACGGACGCTACGGCGATCATCGATCTGGCCGACCGGATCGGCGTCGACGCGATCCAGATCCATGGGCTCGTTTCCGTCGATGTGGTGGCGCGGGTACGTGAGCGTGCCGCCGAACGTCCGATCCTCGCCGCCGTGCACGTGACCGGCCCGGAGGCCGTCGACGCGGCACGGGCGGTGGCTCCGTATTGCGATGCCGTGCTGCTCGATTCACGGACTTCGGACCGTCTGGGCGGCACCGGTCGCCCACACGACTGGTCGATCAGTGCCGCCATCGTGGACGCGCTGGCCGGGTTCGACCGTCCCGTCGTGCTCGCGGGCGGCCTCACCCCCGCCACGGTCGCCGCGGCGATCCGGCAGGTGCGCCCGTACGCCGTCGACGTCAACAGTGGTGTGGAAACCGCGGGCGGCGACAAGGATCCCGCTGCGTGCGCCGCCTTTGTCGCCGCCGCTCGATCCACGCCCTGACCGGAGCGGCGCTGCTTCCACCGGCCGGTGCCATACACTCGGCCGAGTCGTCCAGGGCGACAAGACAATGACAAGCCTTCGGTAAGACGGCGCGGCGAAAGTACGAGCATGTTCAAGAAGTTGCTGGCGGCGGCCGGGGTCGGTGGGGCCGAGGTGGAGACCGAGTTGTTCACGCCGGGTGTGCAGCCCGGGGGCACGGTCGAGGGTGTGATCCGGTTGCGGGGTGGGGCGGTCGCGCAGGAAATCGCTCAGGTGGCGGTCGAGTTCGTGACCAGGGCCGAGCAGGAGTACGAGGATCACGAAGGCCTGCGCGATATCGCGTTCGGCCGTACCGGGGTGCACGGGCCGTTGCATCTGCCCGTGGGCGCGGTGCCGGAGTTCCGCTTCGCGGCCCGGGCGCCGATGGAAACGCCGATCACGTTCTACAACGGCAGGCACCTGCCCGGCACGGTGGTGTCGCTGCGCACGGTCGTGGAGATCCACGGCGCGGTGGACGCCGCCGACACCGACCCGATCGGCGTCGGCGCGCTGCCCGCCCAGCACGTGCTGCTGGAAGCGGTGGAGCGCTTGGGATTCCACCTGCGCAGCGCGGACGTGGAATCGGGACGGGTGCACAACACACCTCAGACGCTGCCGTTCTACCAGGAGATCGAGTTCGCCGGTTCGCCGCACTACCCGCGCCTGAACCAGCTCGAGGTGACGTTCGTCCCGACCGAGACCGGCATGAGTGTGGTCCTGGAGGCGGACAAGCGCGGCGGATGGATCTCCGAGGGCCGCGACGTCTTCGACGCGCTCTGGGTGGACTACCAGCACCTGGGCGGCGTCGACTGGGCGGGCGAGCTGCACCACCGGCTGGAGCGACTCGCGCACTGAGGTCCCGTTGCTTGTTGGCCGCACGGACCCGGGGAGTTCATGTGACGTTGACGTAATTGCGCCAGAGTTTCCTCATGAGCGGCTCGGCCTCAGGACCCTCCCGGCGCACCGTCTTACGCGCCTGCGCACTCGGACTCGTGGCGGCGCCCGCGGTGGCGGCCTGCTCGCCGGGCAACGGCCCGGCGCTGGTCCGGCAGCGGCCGGTGCTCACCCACGGCGTGGCGGTGGGTGACCCACGCACCGACGGCGCGCTGATCTGGGCCCGCGCCGATCGCCCCGCCACGTTGCTCGTGGAAACCGCCGCGACGGACTCGTTCACCGATCCCATGCGCTTCACCGGGCCACTGCTCACCCCGGATTCCGACGGCACCGGCCGGGTGCGGGTCAACGGCCTGCCCGCGGGACAGCAGGTGCACTACCGGGTGACGCTGCGCGGCGAGGACGGCGCCACCTCCGAACCGGTCACCGGCGTCTTCCGCACCGCGCCCACCGCCGCGGCGGACATCCGGCTGCAATGGTCCGGCGACGTCGCGGGTCAGGGCTACGGCATCAACCCGGAACTCGGCGGTATGAGGATCTTCGCCGCGATGGCCGCCCGCGACCCGCATCTGTTCCTGCACTCCGGTGACTCCATCTACGCCGACGGACCGTTGAAGGAATCGGTCACGCTGCCCGACGGCCGGGTTTGGCGCAATCTGGTGAGCGAGGCGAAAAGCGCTGTCGCGCAGACCTTGGATCAGTTCCGCGGCAACTACGCCTACAACCTGACCGACGAGAACTACCGCCGGTTCAACAGTTCGGTCGCCCAGGTGGTGCAGTGGGACGACCACGAGACGGTGAACAACTGGTACCCCGGCGGACTCGTCGCCGAGTCCAAGGGCTACACCGAACGCGGCATGGACACTCTCGCCACCCGCTCCTGGCAGGCCTTCCACGAGTGGATGCCGCTGGAACCGCGAGAAGCGGTGGACGGCCGGCTGTATCGCAAGATCGCCTACGGTCCGCTGCTGGACGTCTTCGTGCTCGACATGCGCGCGAACAAGGACACCAACGACGTCAACAACGGGCCGAACGGCCGAATCCTCGGTCCGGCGCAAACGAAATGGCTGATCGACGGTCTGCGCGAATCCACTGCCACCTGGAAGATCATCGCCAACGACCTGCCGCTGGGCGTGATCGTCCCGGACGGTGAACAGAAGAACACCACCGCCTTCGAAGGTCCCGCCAACGGCGATCCCGGCGCGCCGTCGGGCCGGGAACGCGAGATCGCCCAGGTGCTGTCGTCGATCCGGGCGAACAAGGTGGCGAACGTCGTCTGGCTCACCGCCGACGTGCACTACACCGCGGCCCACCGCTATTCGCCCGAGCGCGCGGTCTTCACCGACTTCGACGAGTTCTGGGAGTTCGTCTCCGGTCCGCTCAACGCGGGCGCGTTCGGCCCGAATCAGCTGGACGGCACGTTCGGCCCCGAGGCGGTCTACGTCCACGCGCCGCCGGTGCAGAACAGCTCGCCGCTGGACGCCTTCCAGCATTTCGGCGAGGTCCGCATCGACGGAAAGTCGAGGGAATTGACCGTCGACCTGTGCGATGCCGCCGGATCCGTCCTGTTCAGCAAGAGCCTTGCGCCCGCGTCGCGGTGACTCCCGGATTCGGGGAAGCGGGGCGGGCCGCGCTGTGGTTAGCTTTTGGGCCATGAGCACGCCGCAAACTGTCTCCAACGCCGAGGAATACCTCCCTCGCGATACCGCCGATGTCGTTCGCACGGTGCGGGATTCACGCGGGCGAACGGAACGGCTGATGGTACGCGGCGGCGAACTGCTGGACGAGGGGCTCACGCTGCCCGCCCAGCCGACCGTGGTGTCGCTGCGCCGGATGAACCAGGTGCTGGACATCAACCTGGGCAGGCGCACCGTCCGGGTGCAAGCGGGCGCCAAATTGTCCGACATCGACCGCAGGCTCGGCGCCCACGGCCTCGGCCTGCCGATCGTCGGCGACCACCGCGACATCACCGCGGGCGGCTTCGCCTCGGTCGGCGGCGTCAGCGCGGCCTCGCACAAGCACGGCCTGTTCATCGACCAGATCGTCGATCTGGAGTACGTGGACACCGACGGGCGTATCGGCACCTGCGGGCGCACCCACCACACCGAGCGATTCCAGCGCGTCCTCGGCGCGGGCGGTCGCGCGGGCATCATCACCGCGCTCACCCTGGACGCCATCGAGATCGACAAGGAGCACACCTGGCTGACCACCGACGCCGACCGGTTCCTCGACTTCGATTCCTTCGTCGAGCACGCCTACGCCGAGATCACCCGGCCCGGCAACGCCGAACTACAGGTCGGCCGCTGGGTCGACACCGCGCCGCTGAAGGTGGCGCGTCCGGTCGGCACCGGCCACGTGCAATTGGGCACCGTGCGCTTCGGGCAGTGGTCGAGCCTGTACCCCACCGCGCCCACCCGGGGACTGCGAGCCCGGCGCGAGGTCGGGTCGCGGGCACGGAAATCGCTGGGCGCCATCGCCTCGGCCGCGCCCGGCAAGGCGGGCATGCCGGTGCGCAACGCGGCCGCGGGCGCGGTGCTGTTCGCGCCGAAGGTACAGACCCTGCGCGATGCCGAGTATCTGGCCGATACAGCGCTCAGTTCGTCCGAGCGTGGTCCCGCCTACCGGGTGGGCGTTTTCGCGCCCCTGTCGAGCTATGCGTCGGTGTTCTACCGCCTGCACGACCTGTTCTCGGGCCATCGGGAACGCACCGGCTGCTTCACCGTCATCTCGGCGATGACCTACGGCGTGCGCTCGCGCTACCTGCGCGCGGAATCCGCCGCCCGCGGCCTGCCCCCCGAAGACCACGGCCTGATCACCTTCACCTGCCGCCTGCGCCCCGCCGCCCTGCCCTCGGAACTGCTGCGCGACATCGTCTCCGGCATCGAGGAGATCTGCCGCTCGGAGAACGCGCTGCGGTACGAGGGCGGCAACGGCTGACGCAGGCCGCTCGCCGCGATCCCTCGCCACGAATCCGTAGCACCGCACCCTGCCTGCGTCGCAACGCCGGTGCTACGGAGATCCTGGCCGCGTCCGGCCCGCCGAGTCCCCCATACGCGAAACGCCCCACCGGATTCCGGTGGGGCGTTTCGCGAGTCGACAGGTCAGTGCTTTTCCGGCCCGAGGTAGTACTCGAACACCAGACCGGCGGCGGCCGCGAGCACGCAGACGACGCCGATGCCGATCAGCCAGAACTGGAAGAACGCCAGGCCGAGGGCGGTCACCGAACCGGCGGCGGCCAGGGTGATCGGCCAGAAGCTGCCGGGTGAGAAGAAGCCCAGGTCGCCGGCACCGTCCACGATCTCGGCGTCCTCGTAGTCCTCGGGGCGCAGGTCGAGACGACGGGCGACGAACCGGAAGTAGGTGCCGATGATCAGCGACAGGCCCGCGGTCAGCACGGTGGCCGTGGTACCCGCCCACTCGACGCCGGTGCGCGACTGGCCGGTGAAGAAGCCGTAGACCACCGCCACGATGATGAAGAACACCGTGAGCAGTTCGAAAATCCGCGCTTCGATCTTCATGTCAGATCAAATCCTCACTTGCTCTCGGCCGAGGCCGCGCTCTTGGTGTCGCGCCTGGTGTTGAACGGCGTGGTGGACGTGGCGACGGGGGACTCACCGATGGCCTCCAGCGCCTCGGCGTTGGTCTTGCCCGCCTGGCGCGCGTCCAGGTACTTGGTGAACTTCTCCGGCGTGACCGCGCGGACCTCGAAATTCATCATCGAGTGGAAGGTGCCGCACATCTCGGCGCAGCGGCCGACGAACGCGCCCTCCTTCTCGATCTTGGTGATCTGGAAGACGTTGTCGGAGTGGTTTTCCTTCGGGTTGGGCATCACGTCGCGCTTGAACAGGAACTCCGGCACCCAGAAGGCGTGGATCACGTCGGCGGCGGCGAGCTGGAACTCGATGACCTTGCCGGTCGGCAGCACCAGCACCGGGATCTCGTTGCTCGAGCCGATCGTCTCGACCTTGTCGTAGTGCAGGTAGGACAGGATGTCGTTCTCCGGCTTGCCGTGCACCGGGCCCGGCTGCGGGTGGCCGTCCTTGGTCCGCTCCTCGTACTGCTCGAGCTGCTCCTGGTTCACCGTCTCGCGCGCGGTGTCGATGCCGTCGAACTTGTAGCCGTCCTTGAAGTCGACTTCGCGGTAACCGAACTTCCAGTTCCACTGGAAGGCCGTCACGTCGACGGTGACATCGGGGTCGGCCACCTTCTCGTGCACGTAGTTCTGCACGACCACGGTGAAGTAGAACAGCACGGCGATGATGACGAACGGGATCGCCGTGTAGGTCAGCTCCAGCGGCACGTTGTAGCCGGTCTGGCGCGGGAACTCCGGGGAGTCCGCCTTCTTGCGGTGGAACGCGACGGTCCAGAAGGTCAGGCCCCAGACCAGCACGCCCATCGCCAGCGCGGCGATGACCGACCAGGTCCACAGTTCCCGCATCCGGGTGGCCTGCGGCGTAATACCCGACGGCCAGCCGAACCGCAGCCAAACATTGTCGATCGAGCAGCCCGAGACGAGCAGCGCGGTGATCCCCAAGGACACCGCCAGCCCGGCCCGCCGAAGGATGCGGCCCTGCCGACCCCGGGCGGGTCGTGCCCCGATCTCTTCGCTCGCCTTGTGCGCCACGCTCACGCCTTCCTGGTCGCCACACATTCCGACAGTGCATCGTTCGGGGCTGCGATAGGCCCCGACGATACGTCCTAAGCTCGTTCAGGACGCCCTCCGGGCCAGCGCATTGCGCGCGGGTCGCCTGAGAGAGACCTGAGTACTACGCAGCGTAGACCAAACGCACCCCCGGTTCGTCGTCGGGTCGGCTTCGGCACCTCACCGAGCGCGCACCGATCACCGTCACCAGCGATTCCGCCCCGGACGTGGTGCGCACGACGCGCGGATCCCGTGGGTGCGGCATACTCGGACACTAGATTTCGCCCCCTTGCGCCCCATCCGGTGCGCGCGTATCCCGACTGTGAGAAATGAGGTTGCCGACGCCGTGTGTGGACTGCTCGGATTCCTGGCATCTGACGAGGCGGCACCTGGCACGGTGGAGCAGGTCTACGAAGCCTTGCACTGTGTGCGTCACCGCGGCCCGGACGAGCGCGGCACCTGGCACGACGACCAGGTGATCTTCGGCTTCAACCGCCTCTCGATCATCGACATCGAGCACTCGCACCAGCCGCTGCGCTGGGGCCCGCCCGAGCAGCCCGACCGCTACGCGCTCACCTTCAACGGCGAGATCTACAACTACCTGGAGCTGCGCGCCGAACTCGCCGAGGCGCACGCCGCCGAGTTCCCGGACGGGAAGATGTTCCACACGGAAGGCGACAGCGAGGCCATCGTCGCGGCGTTCCACTACTGGGGCCCCGAGGCGGTGCGGCGGCTGCGCGGCATGTTCGCCTTCGCGATCTGGGACACCGAGACCAAGGACCTGTTCCTCGCGCGCGACCCGTTCGGCATCAAGCCGCTGTTCCTGGCCACCGGGCCGGGCGGCACCGCGTTCGGGAGCGAGAAGAAGAGCCTGCTGGAACTGCTGCCCGCGCTGAAGCTGAGCGACGCGCTGGACCCGCGGGCGCTGGAGCACTACACCGTGCTCCAGTACGTGCCGGAACCGGAGACGCTGCACAAGGACGTGCGCAGGCTGGAATCCGGCAGCTACGCCACCGTGCGGCCCGGTGCGGCTCCGGTCGTCACCCGGTATTTCACCCCGAAGTTCCCGGTGCGCCCGTTCACCCCCGGTTCGGCGACGGCGCGCTACCGCGAGATCGCCGCGGCGCTCGAGGACTCCGTCGCCAAGCACATGCGCGCCGACGTGACGGTCGGCTCGTTCCTGTCCGGCGGCATCGACTCCACCGCGGTGGCCGCGCTGGCCATGCGGCACAACCCGAAGCTGATCACGTTCACCACCGGGTTCGAGCGGGAGGGCTACTCGGAGGTCGATGTCGCCGCCGAGAGCGCCGAGGCGATCGGCGCGCGCCACGTGGTGAAGGTGGTCTCCCCTGCCGAGTTCGCCCAGGCGATCCCCGAGATCGTCTGGTACCTCGACGACCCGGTGGCCGATCCGGCGCTGGTCCCGCTGTATTTCGTCGCCAAGGAGGCGCGCAAGCACGTCAAGGTGGTGCTCTCCGGTGAGGGCGCCGACGAGCTGTTCGGCGGATACACCATCTACCGCGAGCCGCTGTCGTTGCGGCCTTTCGAGAAGCTGCCCCGCGGCCTGCGCAGGCTGGCGGGCAAGCTGTCGGAGCGGATCCCGGAAGGCACCAGGGGCAAGAGCCTGCTGCACCGCGGCTCGCTCACCCTGGAGGAGCGCTACTACGGCAACGCGCGCAGCTTCAGCGACGCCCAGCTGCGCGCCGTGCTGCGCGAGTTCCGGCCGGAGTGGACCCATCAGGACGTCACCGCGCCGCTGTACGCCCAGTCGCGCGGCTGGGACCCGGTGGCCCGGATGCAGCACCTCGACCTGTTCACCTGGCTGCGCGGCGACATCCTGGTCAAGGCCGACAAGATGACCATGGCGAACTCGCTGGAACTGCGCGTGCCGTTCCTGGACACCGAGGTGCTGAAGGCGGCCGAGGGGCTGCCGTTCGATCAGAAGATCACCAAGGAGACCACGAAGTACGCGCTGCGCCAGGCGCTGGAGGGCATCGTGCCCCCGCACGTGCTGCATCGCGCCAAGCTCGGCTTCCCGGTCCCGCTGCGGCACTGGCTGCGCGGCACCGAACTCTACGACTGGGCACAGCAGCAGATCGCCGAGTCCCAGACGGGCCACCTGCTGAACAAGCCCGCGATCAGCGAGATGCTGGTCGCGCACCGGGCCGGAACCGCCGATCACAGCCGCAGGCTGTGGACCTTGCTGGTGTTCATGGTGTGGCACGGCATCTTCGTCGAGGACCGGATCAAGCCGGAGATCCAGGAACCCGCGTACCCCGTTTCGCTGTAGCGCGCGAACATGCGAAAGGCGCGCACCCGGCCGGGTGCGCGCCTTTCGTCGTGACGATCAGAGCAGGGTCTTGATGTCCGCGGCGGACTCCGGGCCGTAGGCCTGCGTGAGGCGCTCCAGCGCGGACTCTTTGCTCAGCGTCCACTCCTGGGTGCCCATGGTCTCCAGGACGAGCACGGCGATCAGCGAGCCGAGCTGCGCGGAACGCTCCAGGCTCAGCCCGGCGGTGTGCGCGGTGAGGAAGCCGGCGCGGAAGGCATCGCCGACACCGGTCGGCTCGACCTTCTCGACCTCGGGTACGACGCCGACGGTCACCTCGCTGCCGTCGCGGTCGACGATCCGCACGCCTTCCGCGCCCAGGGTGGTGACGCGGACGCCGACCTTCTGGGCGACCTCCTCCTCGCTCAGACCGGTCTTCTGCAGCAGCAGCGCCCACTCGTACTTGTTCGTGAAGAGGTACGCGGCGCCATCGATGAGCTGCACCGACTGGTCGCCGTCCAGCCTGGCCAGCTGCTGGGAGGGATCGGCGGCGAACGGGATGCCGAGTTCACGGCACTCGGCGGTGTGCCGCAGCATCGCCTCGGGGTCGTTGGCGCCGACCAGGACGAGATCCAGGTCCCTGGTCTCGGCGAGTTCCGCGATGGAGATGTCGCGGGCCTCGCTCATAGCGCCGGGGTAGAACGACGCGATCTGGGCCATGTCGTCGTCGGTGGTGCAGACGAAACGCGCGGTGTGGGCGCGCTCGGACACCAGCACCGTGGAGCAGTCGACGCCGTGCTTCTCCAGCCAGGCGCGATACTCGCCGAAGTCGGCGCCGACGGCACCGACGAGCAAGGGGGTGCGATTGAGCAGGCCCATGGCGTAGGCGATGTTGCCACCGACGCCACCGCGACGGATCTGCAGATCATCGACGAGGAAGCTCAGCGACACGTGGTCGAGCTGATCGGCCAGCAGTACGTCGGCGAACCGTCCGGGGAAGCGCATGAGGTGGTCGGTCGCAATGGACGCGGAAACGGCTATGGACACGTGGCTGGGCCCTTCAACTGTAGGCGGCAGGCGGTCAAGACCGGGACGACAAAGGTCCCGGTCTCACCGTAGCGGATCCGCCGCACCGATCCGGGCGCAGCCGCGCACCTACATGTCCGGACGGGACAACCGATTTCGCGAGCCCACGTCACCCGACTCGCATGGCCCGAAGGCCCGGAGCGGCGGCCGGTCTCAGTTGA
Organism: Nocardia gamkensis NBRC 108242; assembly: GCF_001612985.1. Taxonomy (GTDB): domain Bacteria; phylum Actinomycetota; class Actinomycetes; order Mycobacteriales; family Mycobacteriaceae; genus Nocardia; species Nocardia gamkensis. Next base: position 34,117 of record NZ_BDBM01000040.1, read on the forward strand.
AGGAGTCGCCGCAGGCGCAGGAGCCGGTGGCGTTCGGGTTGTCGATGGTGAAGCCCTGCTTCTCGATGGTGTCGACGAAGTCGATCGAGGCGCCCTGCACGTACGGCGCGCTCATCCGGTCGACGGCCAGCGTGACACCCGCGAAGTCGACGGTGAGGTCGCCGTCGAGCGAGCGGTCGTCGAAGAACAGCTGGTAGCGCAGGCCGGCACAACCACCCGGCTGCACCGCGATCCGCAGCGCCAGGTCGTCGCGTCCCTCCTGGTCCAGCAGTGCCTTCGCCTTCGCGGCGGCGGCGTCGGTCAGACTCACACCGTGGGTGGCGGTCTCGTTCTGCACAGTCATGAACTCTCCTCGAGGAACCTGTGGTCTACCCGAACAGCGCACGGGGTCGTGTCGGTCAACACCACTCGGCCGGCTGCTATTCCTCCATCTTGCCACCACCCGATCCGCGGTGACACGCAACCTGCGTGACACCGCACACTCCGGGCGAATCGGACCGCATTTCTCGCCGCGCTACCCATCGAATAGCCTGGTCTGTGTGAAGTTGTTCCGTCGCGGCGAGTCCAGCAGCACCGACGCGACCGCCGAATCGACGGTGGTCACGGACGGTGGCTCGGCCGCGGGCACCACCCGCGCGGCGGCCACGGCCACCGCGGGCAAGGGCCGCCCCACCCCGAAACGCCGTGACGCACAAGGCAAGCGCCGTGGCCCGATAGCGCCCGCTCCGCTCACCGCGAAGGAGGCCCGCGCCCGCCGCAAGGCCACGCGGGGCACCAGGGCGGAACGCAAGGCCGCGTCCGCCAGACGGCGCGAGGCCGCCGCGGATCGACGGGAACGCATGCTCGCGGGCGAGGACAAATACCTGCCGCCCCGCGACCAGGGCCCGGTCCGGGCATTCGTGCGCGACATCGTCGACGCCCGGCGCAACCTGGTCGGCCTGTTCATGCCGATGGCGCTGGTGCTGATCCTGTCGATGTTCGTCGCGCCCGCGCTGCAGACCATCGTCACCCTGGCCATGCTGGTGATGATGCTGTTCATGGGCGTCGAGGGCGTGCTGCTCGGCCGGGTGGTGAACAACCGGGTCAGGGAGCGTTTCCCGGAGACCACCGACGGCGGGTACCGGCTGGGCTGGTACGCATTCGTCCGCGCCTCACAGATCCGCAAGATGCGCGCCCCCAAGCCGCGCGTCAGCCCCGGCGACGCTGTGTAGTTTTGCCAGCGCCTTCGGCGCTGGGTGTTCGCGGCCCCTTTGTGGCTCGCGTTTGCGCGACCGCCGCTTGCTCCTTCGTCGCCTACGCGACGGCCGCGCAAACGCGAGCCGGGCCGCGAACGGAACATGCTCGGTCTCGCTTCGCTCGAAACCGGGAGTCGAGGTGCGCTGGGCGCGTAGGTGTCGAAGCTCGCTCTCGGGTGCAGACGGTCGATAGACGCAGGCTGACGACTCGAGCCGACAGCCTCTTGCGGTCCTGCCGCCTATGCGGCGGCCGCTTGCATCCCTGTCACCTACGTGGCGGCCGCTCCGACGCGCGCCGGGCCGCCAACGAGCAATGTGGTCGATCTTGCTTCGCTCGAACAGCTGTGGTTGAGGCCGGGCGGTTCACGGTCGCCCTTCCTCCGACTTGCCCGGCTGGGCCGCTGCGCGATGCCGGAGGGAAGCGCGGCGTTGCGTCAGCGGTGGTGGGTGTTGCGGCCGAGCATGGCCGTCAGCTCGGAGTCCAGTCGTTCCGCGTCGCGGTCGACCACGTTCGAGGAACCCGCGCGAGCCGTTCCGCGGGCGACGAGTGTGGCGAAAGCCACGATGACTGCCAGGGAGACGAGGAAAGTAACCATGGCAGTAATTTTGCGTTCAGTTATTTACGGCCGAAAGTGGCGGTGCTGACATTGTTCGTAAAAATACGGCCACTAGACTGACGGCATGCTGTCGAAGGTCGCCGTCGTGCTGTCCGAACGCATGGCCATGTTCGAATTCGGGGTCATCTGCGAGGTTTTCGGCCTGGACCGCACGGCCGACGGGCTGCCGGGCTTCGATTTCCGGGTGTGCGGGGCCGAGCCGGGCGTTCCGCTGCACTCGACCAGCCCCGGGATCACGGTCACCCCGGAATACGGGCTCGCGGAGCTGGCGACGGCCGATCTGGTGGCCATCCCCGCCGCCGCGGCCGACCAGGGATTCGATCCACGGGTCGTCACGGCCGTCCGCGAGGCGGCGGCAGCCGGGGCGACCGTGCTCACCGTGTGTTCCGGCGCCTTCCTGGCCGGGGCGGCCGGGCTGCTCGACGGCCGCAAGTGCACCACGCACTGGCGTCATGTGGAGCAACTCGCCGCCGCGTACCCGGCGGCGACCGTCGATCCGGACGTGCTGTTCGTCGACGAAGGCGATCTGATCACCAGCGCGGGCACCGCCGCGGGCATCGACGCCTGCCTGCACCTGGTGCGGCGCGAACTCGGCAGCGGCGTGGCCAACGCGATCGCGCGGCGCATGGTGGTCCCGCCGCAGCGCGACGGCGGGCAGCGGCAATTCATCGAACGCCCCGTCGCCGCCTGCACCTCCGACAGCCTCATCCCCACTCTGGAGTGGATGAACGAGCACCTCGACCTGCCACACACGGTGGAAGACCTCGCCACGCGCGCCAACATGTCCACCCGCACCTTCGCGCGCCGGTTCGTCGCCGAGACCGGAACCACCCCCGTGAAATGGCTCACCAACCAGCGCGTGCTACTGGCCAAGCATTTGCTGGAGGACACCGACCTCGGGCTGGAGCACATCGCCGCCCGCTCCGGCTTCGGCTCCGGCGCTCTCCTGCGCCATCACTTCCAGCGCCTCGTCGGCATCGCCCCCACCGAATACCGTCGCCGCTTCGGCCGCAGCCCGGAAGCCTCGATTTGAACGCGGAAACGAGACAGCTGTAGCCGCCCTCGCTCATGGCCACCCCGACGCCTATCGGCGAACCCGCATCGGATGCCGACCGGCTTACCGCAGCCACTCGGAGGTCTCCCGGTCGGCGCGTCGCAGATCGGTGCGGGACGCGTCTGCCTCGGCGGCTCCTGAGCGCGGATCCGCAGACACGCGTGGCGGTGTGCTCTTCGATTGATACCGTGCACCCGTGTCACAAACTTCCTCGTCGGCAGCGCCACGCAGCACCCTCGTTCTCGGTGGCGCGCGGTCGGGGAAGTCGGCGTTCGCCGAGGACATCGCGGTCCGGGCGGGCGGTCCGGTGCGTTATCTCGCCACCGCGGTGCCCGACCCCGCCGACCACGACTTCGCCGAACGCATCGCCACGCACCGCGGCCGACGCCCGGCAGGCTGGTCGACCGTCGAAAGCGCCGATCCGGCGGCAATTCTCGCCGAACCAGCGCCGCCGCCCGCCCTCACCCTGATCGACGACATCGGCACCTGGCTGACCGCCCGCATCGACGCAAGCGACGCGTGGGACGCCCCGCGCGGGACGGTCTGCCCCGATACCGACGCGCTGGTGGCAGCCGTCGCCGCCTACCCCGGCGATCTGGTGATCGTCAGCCCGGAGGTCGGCATGGGCGTCATCCCCGCCACGCGCTCCGGCCGCCTCTTCCGCGACGAGATCGGCATCCTCAACCAGCGCCTCGCCCAGGTCTGCGACGAAGCCTTCCTCGTCGTCGCGGGGCTCCCGCTGCGCCTCAAATAGCGCCGCGCGCTGCCCTCTCGAACACTGCCACCACCGCGCGGGTGCGAACTCGACCGCGGCATCCCATTGCACCGCGAGGTCATCCGCCGCGATCGCGGCGAGGTGGCCGGTTTCCCGCCCAACGAAGTGCGACCGGCTGTGCCGATGAGTGGTAGACCCCTGCTGCCGCTCGTGAGAGGGGTGGCGCAGCTGACGGGTTACTCGCAGGCGGCGCGTAAGCGGTCGCTCATCCGAAGGATGGTGTCTGCCGTGAACCGAGTTGCGCTCGGAGGCCGGACGAGCGGGCGAGCACAGGCGGACCGGTGCCGCGAGTCAGGTCACGGGCGGACGGCGCGAAGGGGGCAATGGCAAGATTGGGCGGCGTAGTCGGCGTAACCGCCATGACGAAAGGCTCGATAGTGACGCACGGATTCGGACCGGTAGCGCCTCCGGACACACAGTTTCGTGCGGCCGCCGAGCAGCGGCAGGCGCAGCTGACCAAGCCTGCCAGGGCGCTGGGCCGATTGGAGGAACTCGGCAACTGGGTGGCGGCTTGCCAGGGCACGTGCCCGCCGAAGCAGTTCGAGCGCGCCAGAGTCGTGGTCTTCGCCGGGGATCACGGCATCGCACGGCACGGGGTATCGGCGTACCCGAGCGAGGTCACCGCGCAGATGGTCGCGAACTTCCTCGGTGGCGGCGCCGCTGTCAACGCGCTCGCGGCCGTTGCGGGCGCGACGGTCCGGGTCGCGGACATCTCCGTGGACGCCGACACCGACCCGCAGGTGTCCAAGCACAAGGTGCGTCGTTCCAGCGGGGCGATCGATCGCGAGGACGCACTCACCGCGGAAGAGGTCCGCGCGGCGCTCGAGGCGGGCCGCGCCATCGCCGACGAGGAGATCGATGCGGGCGCCGATCTGCTGATCGCGGGCGACATGGGCATCGGCAATACCACCCCCGCCACCGTGCTCGTCGCGAGCCTCACCAACACCGAACCGGTCGCCGCCGTCGGCCGCGGCACCGGCGTGGACGACGCCGGATGGATCCGCAAGGTCGCCGCGATCCGGGATGCGATGCGCCGCGCCCGTCCGGTGGTGAAGGATCCGGTCGAACTCCTTCGCGTCGCGGGGGGCGCCGACTTCGCCGCGATGGCCGCTTTCCTCGCCCAAGCCGCCACCCGGCGCACGCCCGTCGTCCTCGACGGCGTCGTCGTCACGGCGGCGGCGATGGTCGCCGAGGATCTCGCCGCGGGTGCGAGCGCCTGGTGGCTGGCCGGTCACCGCTCCACCGAACCGGCCCACGATCTCGCGCTGCGTCACCTGCGTCTGGACCCTCTGATCGATCTGACCATGCGCCTCGGCGAAGGCTCGGGAGCCCTGACCGCCCTCCCCATCCTCCGCTCGGCGGTGGCCACCCTCGCGGAGATGTCCACCTTCGGCGAAGCGGGCGTCAGCACCGCCGACCCGGAACCGGCGAGCCCCGCACCGAACCTGCGCAAGTGACGCCGTCCCGCGCGACAGGCCGACGGCGGATCGCCCGCGCTCCCGAGCAGGCGCGGGCGGAACTCCGTCACCACGGCCTTCCACCTGCGGGCTGTATTCATCCGCCGACGACAGTGCGCAGGCGGAACTCGACGCCGCAGCCGGTCATCTCCCACATCGTCGACCCGCGCGAAGCGCCGGTCGCCGCCCGAGGTCCGGCATGAACGGTGTCCGGTTGGCGATTTCCTGGCTCACCGTGCTGCCGGTTCGCGGGCCGGATGCCGTGGATCGACCGGCGGCGGCGCGCGCGATCTTGTTGGCCCCACTGGTCGGGGCCCTGCTCGGCGCCGGGGCGGCGGCCCTGCTCGGGGCACTGTCCCGGGCCGGAGCAAGCACCGCGCTTGCCGGGCTACTGGTGGTGGGCGCGCTGGCGTTGATCACCAGAGGCATGCACCTCGACGGCCTGGCCGACACCTTGGACGGGCTCGGCAGCTACGGGCCGCCGGAGCGGGCCAGGGAGATCATGAAGAGCGGCGGGGCCGGCCCGTTCGGTGTGGCGGGACTCGTCTTCACCATCGGGGTCCAAGCGTTCTCGTTCGCGGCCCTCGCCGATTCGGGCAGATGGCTCGCGGTCGCCCTCGCCGTGGCGACCGGCCGTGTCGCGGTAATCCTCGCCTGCCGAGGTGTCCCCGCCGCGCCCGGCACCGGTTTCGGCATTCTGGTGGCCGACACGCAGTCGGCCCTCGCCGGGGCCGCCTGGTCCGCGATCGCGATCGGCCTCGCTGTCCTCGCCGTCCCGGGCTGTGCGTGGCTCGGCCCCCTCGCGGTGGTGCTCGGTCTGGCCGCCTCGGCAATTCTGGTCCGGCACTGCGCCCGTCGCTTGGGCGGACTCTCCGGTGACGTCCTCGGCGCCGCGGTCGAGACCACCGTCGCGGTCGCGGCGGCCGTGCTGTCGCTCGCAGTCCCCACCGGCTGACCCACCCCAGGCGGCAGGCCCGGCATGACGATTTGAACATTGGTCGAGTTCGAACGCGGGCGAGAGTCTGGGTCACTGGAATTTTTCCGGCCGTGCCGCGCGGATCGTCTGGGTCGGGCAATAAGGTGGGCGGTATGTCTTCTGAGCGCCTGTATTTTCGCCAGCTGTTGTCGGGACGCGACTACGCCGTGGGCGATCCGATCGCGACGCAGATGCGCAACTTCGCGTATTTGATCGGCGATCGGGAAACGGGCGAGTGTGTGGTGATCGATCCGGCCTACGCGGCGGGTGATCTGGTGGACATCGCCGAGGGAGACGGCCTGCGCCTGAGTGGCGTGCTCGCCACCCATCATCACCCCGATCACGTGGGCGGCACGATGCTCGGCTTCACCCTGCGCGGAGTGCGTGAGCTCCTCGAAAAGACAAGCGTCCCAGTGCATGTCAACGCCAAAGAGCTGCCGTGGGTGGCCAACGTCACCGGGATCGCCGAGAGCGAGCTGACCGGCCACGAGCACGGCGACAAGGTCGGTGTCGGGACCTTCGAGATCGAGTTACTACACACACCCGGCCACACACCGGGCAGCCAATGCTTCCTGTTCGACAACCGCCTGATCGCCGGCGACACGTTGTTCGTCGACGGCTGCGGCCGCACCGATTTCCCGGGCGGCGATTCGGACGAAATGTTCCGCAGCCTGCGCTACCTAGCCGGACTCGCCGGCGATCCGGTCGTCTACCCGGGACACTGGTATTCGCAGGAACCCAACGCCGCACTGTCCACTGTCCGGGACAAAAATTACGTCATGCGTCCGCAGACGCTGGAGCAGTGGCACATGCTGATGCCGGGCTGAGTCACATCGGCCGCATCCACCCGTGCTTGTCGGCGAAGGTGCCGCGCTGGATGCCGGTGAGGGTGTCGCGCAGGGCCATGGTGACCACGCCGGGCTCTCCGCCGCCGATGGTGAATTCGCCGTCACCGGAACGGACCCAGCCGACCGGGGTGATCACCGCGGCGGTGCCGCACGCGAAAACCTCGGTGATCTCACCGGATTCGGCGCCCTTGCGCCATTCCTCGACCGAGATCTTGCGCTCCTCGACCGGGAAGCCGGAATCGGCGGCGAGGGTGAGCAGCGAGTCGCGGGTGATGCCCGGCAACAAGGAGCCGGACAGTTCCGGGGTGACCAGCCGCGCCTCGGAGCCGGAACCGAAGACGAAGAACAGGTTGTTGGTGCCCATCTCCTCGACATAGCGGCGCTCACACGCGTCCAGCCACACCACTTGGTCGCATCCCTTGGCCGACGCCTCGGCCTGCGCGAGCAGCGACGCCGCGTAGTTGCCCGCGACCTTCGCCTCGCCGGTGCCGCCCGGCGCGGCGCGCACGTATTCGGTGGACAGCCAGACCCGCACCGGCTTCACGCCGCGGGGGAAGTACGCCCCCGCCGGGGAGCCGAGCAGCAGGTACTTGTACGCCGCGGCGGGCTTCACCCCGAGCCCGGCCTCGGTGGCGAACATGAACGGCCGCAGGTACAGCGATTCCTCGCCGCCCGCCGCGGGCACCCAGTCCCGGTCCACCTCCAGCAGTTGCCGGACCGACTCGATGAACAGCTCGTCCGGCAGCTCGGCCATCGCCATCCGGCGAGCCGACCGGCGGAAACGCGCGGCGTTGGCATCGATGCGGAAACAGGAGACGCTGCCGTCACCCTGCCGGTAGGCCTTGAGTCCCTCGAAGATGGCCTGGCCGTAGTGGAACACCATGGTCGCGGGATCCAGCGCCAGCGGTCCGTACGGCTCCACCCGCGCGTTCGTCCACGTGCCGCCCGCGTAATCGATCGAGACCATGTGATCGGTGAAGTGGCGCCCGAACCCCGGCTGCGCCAGTACCTCTTGTCGCCGCTGCGCTGCGAGTGGCGCGGGATGCGGAACACGGGTGAACTGTGCGGCAGCGGTCATGCCGACGATCCTATCCGGCCCGATCCGCGCCATTTCGCCATGGTCCGCGCCCTCCCGCGCCGCGCCGATCTCAGCCGATGCCCGCGTCCGGGCGCGGGGCGGTCACTTGGTGTTGGTCCGGACGAAGGGCGGGCGGACGGTCTCGCAGCGCAGGCGGCGGCCGCGCACGTCGACCTCTACCTCGGTGCCGGGTTCGACGTCGGCCGAGGTGTCCAGCAGGGCCAGCGCGATGCCGGCCTTGAGGGTGGGCGAGAAGGTGCCGGACGTGGTTTCGCCGACCGGTTCGCCGTCGCGCAGCACGGTTTGCCCTTGCCGGAGCACACCGCGGTCGAGCGCCCGCAGGCCGAGCAGGATTCGGCGCGGACCGTCCGACTTCTCCTGTTCCAGAGCGGCCTTCCCCCAGAACTCCGGTTTCGTCCAGCCGACCGCCCAGCCGCAGCGCGCCTGCACCGGCGAGATGTCCGGCGAGAGTTCGTGCCCGTGCAAGGGGTAGCCCATCTCGGTGCGCAGGGTATCGCGGGCGCCGAGCCCGGCCACCTGGCCCTCGGCCGCGCGCACCCGCTCGGTCAAAGCGCGGAACAGCGGCTCGGCGTCGTCCCAGCGCGGCAGCAACTCGTAGCCGTGCTCGCCGGTGTAGCCGGTGCGGCAGACGCGGACGGGGCGGCCGTCCCAATCGGCGTCGGCGTAGGCCATGTACCCGAGGTCGGTGGGCAGACCGAGCGCGCTGAGCACCTCGGTGGAGCGCGGCCCTTGCACGGCGAACACGGCGAAGTCGCGGTGTTCGTCGGTGACCGTGACGCCCTCGGGCGCCGCCTTGCGCAGTTCGGCGACCACCGCCGCGGTGTTGGCGGCGTTCGGCACCAGGAAGATCTCGTCGTCGGCGACGTAGTAGGCGATCAGGTCGTCGATCACTCCCCCGTCGGGGGCGCAGCATAGCGTGTACTGCGCCTTACCCGCCCGGATCCGGCCGAGATCGTTGGTCAGCGCCGAGTTAACGAACGCCGCGGCGCCCGGACCGCGCACCGTCGCCTTGCCGAGATGACTGACGTCGAACAGCCCCACCGTCGTGCGAACCGCCTGGTGCTCGGTCACCGTGCCCGCGTACGACACCGGCATCTCCCAGCCCCCGAACGGCGCGAAGGTGGCGCCCAGCTCGACGTGCACGGCGTGGATGGGTCCTTGCAGGAGGCTCGTCTCGGTCACCAGCCGAGCTTATCCGGGACCGATGCCCAGGTCCTCGTCCCGCTCACGCCCCCAGACCGAACCACATCGGGATGAGGGTCGGACCGTTCTCCGGCAGCGTGTGCGTCGTTCCGGTCGGGGCGAACCCGCACCGGCCGTAGAGCCGAGCGGATCGTTCGGTGCTCGCTTCGAGAAACACCGGGACGACCGATTCCGTCAGCCGGTCGGCGAGGATCGCCGCACCGGCTCCTTTGCCGCGATGCTCGGGCCTGGTCACGATCACTTGCAGGTACCGATGCGGGAACTCGCGGGGATGTTCGCGGGCGAGCAGGTCGGTGACGATCGCGGCGCGTCGCAGCGCCCGCACACCGGGCGCCTGTTCGACCATGGCCCGCGCCTCGGCGGCTTCGGCGGCGAATCGTTCGATCGAGGTGACCTGCTGCCAGATCGAGATCGACCAGATCTCCCCGCCCGCGCCCGCGACCCAGATCTCGTCGTCCCGCAAGGCGCGATCGATCAACCCAGGCACGAACGCGGTGCGGAACCCGGTGTCGGGTTGATCTTCGAGGATCCACGCCGTCACCACCTCGTCCGCACTGGCCGCGACGAACGCCTCGATCAGCGGGTCACGGTCGTGCCCGGTCGCCCGGCGAGCAGTGATCTCCATTGCGCTCCCTTCGATGTGAACACCGTATTCGTACGCGAATCCATGCGGCCGCGCCCCGAGTTCGCCGAGTTGCTCGACCCGCGGGCCCGCCGCGTCTCCCACCGCTTCCTCGCCCACCCGACGGACCGAATAGCCTGTGCCCATGACCGCTGTTGCAGATCGCTCGCTCGGACCGGAACTGGCACGCACCGAGACCATCGGCGCGGACACCGATGTGCTCGTCATCGGGTTGACCTCCTCGGAGGACGGCCCCGCCATCGTGCCCGAGGACCTGTTCGGCGACGTGCTCACCGCCGACGTGCGCGCGGAACTGCTCGATCAGCTGGGCGCGGTCGGCGCGAAGGGCAAGGCCGAGGAACTGACCCGGATACCGGCGCCGCCCGGACTGGACGGGGTGACCAGCGTGCTCGCCGTCGGCCTCGGCTCCGCCGACAAACTCGACGCCGAGCAGATCCGCCGCTCGGCCGGTGTGGCCGCCCGCTCGCTGTCCGGCACCGAACTGGTGGCGACCACGCTGTCGGGACTGGACATCGGTGCCGCCGCGGAAGGCTTCTACCTGGGCGCCTACTCGTTCACGCCGTTCCGTTCGGACAAGTCCGCGCCCAAGCCGGACGAGCGCCCCGTGGCCCGCGTCGAGTTGCTGGTGCCCGAGCCCGGATTCGGCGAAGAGGCCCTGTTCCGCGCGCAACTCACCGCCGAGGCCGTCGCCACCGCACGGGATTTCGTGAACACCCCGCCCAGCCACCTGTTCCCGGCCGAGTTCGCCGCGCGGGCGGAGGAACTCGCCGAGGCCGCGGGCCTCACCGTGGAGGTGCTCGACGAGAAGGCGCTGGAAGCGGGTGGTTACGGCGGTGTCCTCGGAGTGGGCAAGGGTTCCTCGCGCCCGCCGCGCCTGATCCGGATCACCTACGCGGGCGGCCCGAAGAAGGTGGCGCTGGTCGGTAAGGGCATCACGTTCGACACCGGCGGCATCTCCATCAAGCCCGCGCAGAACATGGAGAACATGACCTCCGACATGGCCGGCGCCGCCGCCGTGATCGCCGCGACGCTGCTGGCCGCGCGGTTGAGCCTGCCGATCACGGTCACCGCCACGGTGCCGATGGCGGAGAACATGCCCTCGGCCACCGCGCAGCGCCCCGGCGACGTGCTCACCCAGTACGGCGGCACCACCGTCGAAGTGCTCAACACCGATGCCGAGGGCCGGTTGATCCTGGCCGACGCGATCGTGCGCGCGAGCGAGGACGAGCCGGAGTACCTGATCGATGTGGCCACCCTGACCGGCGCGCAGATGGTCGCGCTCGGCACCCGCACGCCCGGCGTGATGGGCACCGACGAGTTCCGCGACCGAGTGGCCCGCATCTCCCGCGAGGTCGGGGAGAACGGCTGGGCGATGCCGCTTCCCGCCGAATTGCGCGGTGACCTGAACTCCAAGATCGCCGACCTGGCCAATGTCGCGCCGCACCGCTGGGGCGGCATGCTCTCGGCCGGACTGTTCCTCAAGGAGTTCGTCCCGGAGGACGTGCAGTGGGCCCACCTCGACGTGGCCGGTCCGGCCTACAACACCGGCGGCCCGTTCGGCTACATCGGCAAGGGCGGGACCGGCGTGCCGGTGCGCACCCTGATCGCCGTGTTGCAGGACATCGCCGCGGAGTGAGCGACGAGCGCGTCGGCCGGGGTGACTCCCGGCCGACGCGCACCACGCGACCCGGGCGGATAGCCCGCGCACACGCCATGGAAAATCGGACGGATCAGACAATCCGACGGCTCACAGGTCGTACAGATCCCGCTCCAACTCGCGTTGCCGCTCCACCCGCTTGCGGGCGTCGTAGTCACGCATCCGCTGCGGATATCCGGTCTTGCGGACGTCGTAGACGGGGATGTGCAAATCCTTGGCAAGCCGCTGCGCCCCGCGCTCGCCGACGATCCGCCGCGTCCATTCACCATCCGCGGCAATAAGGACAACTGTGACATCTGTCACCGTGGTCTTCGGTTCGATGTAGCCTTCGACGCCCACGTGCGTGCGCACCCAGTCGGCCAGGTAGCGAGCATCCCGCCCGTCCACCGAACGCCCACGTAGAGTGCCGCCACCCCGGGTCGCGCCGCCGCGGAAACGATCCAGCAAACCCAACGACGCCGACCTCCTTTCCTGCACCGGAGAATGTTCACCGCCGGTCTTCCCATACTGCCAGCTCCGCGCAGTACGCCGCCCTGTGCTACATGGCTTGCGCGCGAGTGCAAGGATGGACCGCGGTACAAGAACCACACGGATCTCCGGCGCCACCACAATGATCGGTGGCTTACGGACTCCCGGCGCGACCCGCGGCGGGCGTCCGCAGCGAGATCAACTGTTGTAGAACCCCGTCGAGCAGTCAGAGGAGTCAACGGACATGGCCTTCTCCGTCCAGATGCCCGCTCTTGGTGAGAGCGTCACCGAGGGAACGGTGACCAGGTGGCTGAAGCAGGAAGGAGACACGGTCGAGGTCGACGAGCCGCTGCTCGAAGTCTCCACCGACAAGGTCGACACCGAAATCCCGTCCCCCGCGGCGGGTGTGCTGTCGAAGATCGTCGCGAACGAAGACGACGTGGTCGAGGTCGGCGGCGAGCTCGGCGTCATCAGCGAGGCCGGTGAGGCGGAATCCTCCGCTCCCGCGCCCGCTCCGGAAGCCGCCGCGCCCGCGCAGGAGACTGCCGTCCCCGCGGAGGAGGCGCCCGCTGCCGAGCCCGAGGCCGCTCCGGCCGAGGAGTCCGCGCCCGCCGCCCAAGCCGCGCCCGCGTCGTCCGGTGACGGCACGTCGGTGAAGATGCCGGAACTCGGCGAGTCGGTCACCGAGGGCACCGTCACCCGCTGGCTGAAGTCGGTCGGCGACGAGGTCGCCGTCGACGAACCGCTGCTCGAGGTCTCCACCGACAAGGTCGACACCGAGATCCCCTCGCCCGTCGCGGGCACCCTGCTGGAGATCACCGCCCAGGAAGACGACGTCGTCGCGGTCGGTGGACAGCTCGGCGTCATCGGCAGCGGTTCCCCCGCGGCCGCCGCCCCGGCTCCCGCGCCCGCCCCGGCTCCCGAACCCGCTCCGAAGCCCGCACCGGCCCCGAAGCCGGAACCGGCCCCCGCCGCCGCCGCGCCCGCTCCGGCAGCTGCCCCCGCTCCGGCGCCCAAGCCCGCTCCGGCCCCCGCGCCCGCCGCCGCTCCGGCTGCCGAATCCTCCAACGGCGCAACCCCTTACGTCACTCCGCTGGTCCGCAAGCTGGCCGAGGAGAACAAGGTCGACCTCGCCGCGATCACCGGTTCCGGTGTCGGCGGCCGCATTCGCAAGCAGGACGTGCTCGCCGCCGCCGAGGCCAAGAAGGCCCCTGCTCCGGCCGCCGCTCCCGCCGCGTCCGCTCCCGCCGCGGCGAAGGCGCCCGCGGTGGCGAGCCCGGAACTGGCCCACCTGCGCGGCACCGTGCAGAAGGCCAACCGCATCCGCCAGATCACCGCGACCAAGACCCGCGAGTCGCTGCAGACCACCGCGCAGCTGACCCAGGTGCACGAGGCGGACGTCACCAAGATCGCGACGCTGCGCAAGCAGGCCAAGGCGGCGTTCAAGGACCGCGAGGGCGTCAACCTGACGTTCCTGCCCTTCTTCGCCAAGGCCGTGGTCGAGGCGCTCGGCGTGCACCCGAACGTCAACGCCAGCTACGACGAGTCCAGCAAGGAGATCACCTACCACGCCTCGGTGCACCTCGGCATCGCGGTCGACACCGAGCAGGGCCTGCTGTCGCCGGTGATCCACAACGCCAGCGACCTGTCGCTGGCCGGACTGGCGCGCGCCATCGCCGACATCGCCAACCGCGCCCGCACCGGCGGACTGAAGCCCGACGAGCTGGCCGGTGGCACCTTCACCATCACCAACATCGGCAGCCAGGGCGCGCTGTTCGACACCCCGATCCTGGTGCCGCCGCAGGCGGCCATGCTGGGTACGGGCGCGATCGTCAAGCGCCCGGTCGTGGTGACCGACGAGACCGGCAACGAGTCCATCGGCGTCCGCTCGATGTGCTACCTGCCGCTCACCTACGACCACCGCCTGATCGACGGCGCCGACGCCGGACGCTTCCTGACCACGATCCGCCACCGGCTCGAGGAAGCGGCGTTCGAGGCCGATCTCGGTCTGTGAGGAAGGTCCCGCGGCACCTATGAAGGTCGTGATCGCCGGCTCGTCCGGGTTGATCGGGACAGCGCTCGTCGCGGCACTGCGCCGCGACGGGCACGAGGTCGCCCGGTTGGTGCGCAGAAAAGCGGCGGGCGCGGACGAATTCGCCTGGAATCCGGCTCGTGCCCAGCTGGACGAACGGGCGCTTCGCGGCGCCGACGCCGTGGTCAACCTCTGCGGTGCGAGCGTCGGGCGGCGCCGCTGGACCGGCAGCTTCAAACAGGAGCTGCGCGACAGCCGCATCACACCGACCGACGTCCTGGCCGGTGCGGTGGTCGCCGCGGACGTGCCCGTACTGCTCAATGCCAGCGGCGTGCATTACTACGGCGGCGACACCGGCGACCGGGTCGTGGACGAGACCTCCCCCGCCGGATCGGGTTTCCTGGCCGCCCTGTGCCGGGACTGGGAGAAGGCAACCGCACCCGCCGCCACGGCCGGTGTGCGCACGGTGCTATTGCGCAGCGCCGCGGTGCTGTCCCGGACCGGAGGCGTGCTCGGCGTGCTGCATCCGTTGTACGCGCTCGGCTTGGGCGGGCGGCTGGGCAACGGCCGCCAGTACACGCCGTGGATTTCGATGGCCGACGAGATCGGCGCGATCGTCTTCGCGCTCACCCACGACACGGTCTCCGGCCCGATCAACGTAGTCGGCCCCGCACCGGTCACCAACGCCGAGTTCAGCCGCGCGCTGGGCCGGGCGCTGCATCGCCCCACTCCCCTCGTCGTCCCGGCATTCGCGCTGAACGCGCTGGTCGGCGAGATGGCGCAGGAGGCGATCCTGCGCGGGCCGAGAGCCATCCCCACCGCCCTCGAGGAAGCGGGTTACCAGTTCCACCATCCCACCATCGGCGCCGCGCTGGCCGCCGCGGTGGGACGACCCGGAGATGCTCGATGACCGACCGACTCGACACCAGGCCCGCCACGGTCATCCGCGACGCGACCACCGATGACCTTCCGGCGATCCTCGACATCCACAACGCGAATATCGCCACGTCCACCGCCATCTGGGACACCGAGCGGGTCGGCCTGGACGAGCGCCTCGGCTGGTTCCAGGCCCGCACCGGGGCGGGGCTGCCCGTGCTGGTCGCCGAGATCGACGGCGCGCCGGCGGGTTACGCGAGTTACGGCCCGTGGCGTACCAAATCCGGCTACCGCTACACGGTCGAGAACTCCGTGTACGTCGACGACCGCTTCCAGCGTCGCGGCATCGCCACCGCCCTCCTCACCGAGCTGATCGAACGGGCTCGTCGCGCGGGCACGGTGCACGCCATGATCGCCGCCATCGAATCCGGCAATGCCGGTTCGATCCTCCTGCACGAACGCTTCGGCTTCCACACCGTCGGCGTCCTGCCGGAGGTGGGCCACAAATTCGGCCGCTGGATGGACTTGACGCTCATGCAACTCACCCTTCCCATCGACGTCGTCGACTGACGCACTGTCCCAGCCGCCGACGTACTGCGTTTCCTCTCGCGGACGTATGGAGTGGTGGGAGCTACGCGGGTTTGTGCAGTAGAGGACCGTGCCGCGCACCGAGGCTCGGAGGCTCGGAGGCTCGGAGGCTCGGAGGCTCGGAGGCTCGGAGGCTCGGAGGCTCGGAGGCTCGGAGGAGGGTTGCTCGACGCCCCTGCACGGATGGGCGTATCCGGGGTGACGACGTGCATTTCAGCACGTGACGCCACATAGGTCCGAGGCACACGGTTGACGCGAGCCTTTTCGACGTCCACCCGAAGCGGTGAGGCCTATAGCTCGAAATACGGCGATCGGGCCAATCGACGCCATGGAAGGCCTTGCCCTCCTCGCGACGGAAACCGCACGCTCGCGCGGTACCTCATATCGGGGCAAGGCCGTCCGATGCAGTGGCTCGAGAAGACGGTGCGGATGCTCGCGCCGTACCTCGCCTGGGCAGGACCGTCCGGCGCAACGGCTCACGAAGGCGGTGTGGGTGCTCGCCGCCGCCGGGCTCCGGTTATGTCTGCGACCCGCCCGACGCGTGGACGTGCCAGCGGTTCATGACCGCGCAACCTCCCAGCGCTCCCCCTGGCTATCCGTTCCGGCCGTGCCGGTTCCCCATCGGGGTGCTGGAACCGGCTGGCCCCGTGGGCGTACCGTCATCGCTGTGAACGACACGCGCACCACCCTGTCCGCCCGATTCGATACGACCCCGATCGTGGTCGAGGATCTCGGACTCATCGACTACCACGCCGCCTGGGAGCTGCAGCGCAGCATCGCCGAGCAGCGCGCCGAGGGCAACGGATCCGATCATCTGCTGCTGCTCGAGCACCCGTCGGTGTACACCGCGGGCCGCCGCACCGAGGCCGACGATCTGCCCATCGACGGCAGCCCGGTGGTGCAGGTCGACCGCGGCGGCAAGATCACCTGGCATGGTCCCGGCCAACTGGTCGGCTACCCCATCGTGCGGCTTGCCGAGCCGGTCGACGTCGTCGACTACGTCCGCCGCCTCGAGGAGGCGTTGATCACCGTCTGCACCGGGCTCGGCCTCGTCTGTGGCCGCGTCGAGGGCCGTTCCGGCGTCTGGCTGCCCGCCACCGAGCTGTACGCCGAACGCAAGATCGCCGCGATCGGTGTGCGTGTGCAGCGCGGCGTGGCCCTGCACGGCCTCTCGCTCAATTGCAACGCCGCCATGGACGGTTTCCAGGCCATCGTTCCGTGCGGCATCCGCGACGCGGGCGTCACCACGCTGACCCGCGAACTCGGTCGCGAAGTGACCGTCGCCGAGATCAAGCCGCTGGTGGTCGGCGCCCTCATCCGCGCGCTGGACGGCGACCTGCCGGTCGCCGAGCACAATATTCCGCGTGTCACTCCTGGTGACACCACCCCGCAGTCCCCGAGCGCGACGGCGTAAGGTCGATCGAGTGACCTCAGTCGACACCCCGACACCACACAACGCCGCCGCACCCAACGGCCGCAAGCTCTTGCGCATCGAAGCCCGCAACGCGGAAACCCCCATCGAGCGCAAACCCAAGTGGATCCGCACCCGCGCCACCATGGGTCCCGAGTACTCCGAACTCAAAGGCCTGGTGAAGCGCGAAGGTTTGCACACTGTGTGCGAGGAAGCGGGCTGCCCCAACATCTTCGAGTGTTGGGAAGACCGCGAGGCCACCTTCCTGATCGGCGGCGAACAGTGCACCCGCCGCTGCGATTTCTGCCAGATCGACACCGGTAAGCCGGCCGCCCTCGACCGGGACGAGCCCCGCCGCGTCGCCGAAAGCGTCCAGGCCATGGGCCTGCGCTACTCCACCATCACCGGCGTCGCCCGCGACGATCTGGACGACGGCGGCGCCTGGCTCTACGCCGAAACCGTCCGCGCCATCAAGCGTTCGAACCCGCACACGGGCGTGGAACTGCTGATCCCCGACTTCAACGCCGACCCCGACCAGCTCGCCGAGGTCTTCTCCGCCCGCCCGGAAGTGCTGGCGCACAACCTCGAAACGGTCCCCCGCATCTTCAAGCGCATCCGCCCGGCTTTCCGCTACGAGCGCTCCCTCGCGGTGCTGACCGCCGCCCGCGAAGCAGGCCTGGTCACCAAGTCCAACCTCATCCTCGGTATGGGCGAAACCCCCGAGGAAGTCACCCGGGCCATGCACGACCTGCACGAGGCGGGCTGCGACATCCTCACCATCACCCAGTACCTGCGCCCGTCCCCCCGCCACCACCCGGTCGACCGCTGGGTGAAGCCGGAGGAGTTCGTCGAGCACTCCGAGACGGCGGAGGAAATCGGCTTCGCAGGCGTGATGGCCGGCCCGCTGGTCCGCTCCTCCTACCGAGCGGGTCGGCTGTACGCCCAGGCGATGGCCCACCACGGCCGCGAGATCGCCCCGGAAATGGCGCACCTCGCCGAGGAAGGCACAGCATCCCAGGAAGCCGGCGCCGTGCTGGCCCGCTTCGGCAGCTGACCTACCCCGAGCAGTCCCGGCCCTCGCACCCCGTCATGCGCGAGGGCCGACGCGTATTTACGACATCCGGGTAGAGCACACACTCGAGCCGTTCGAGTAAACTAAGATGGAATCTTAGTAAGTTTCCATCTTAGTTCAGGAGACGAGCGTGGAGTTCACCGGAAGATCCGCAGACCTCGATCTGCTCGCTCGTCAGCTGCACTCGGTGACCGAGGGCACCGGCACCACTCGTGGTCGTGCTGTCATCGTGACCGGTCGCCGACGGGTCGGAAAATCGCGGCTCGTTCAGGAATTCTGCGATGGGTCCGACCACAGCTACCTGGTCTTCCAGGCAACGCGCGGCCGCAATCCCGTTGCTGAGCGAGAGGAATTCACCGCCACGGTCGCACAGTCCGGGTTCGGACGCGCGGAACTGGTCAGCGGATTGCGCGCCGGCGACTGGAACCAAGCTCTCCGGGCCCTCGCGATCGCCTTGCCCGATGACGCACCCGGTATCGCGGTCATCGATGAGGTGCCATGGCTGGTCGAACAGGATCCGGAATTCGAAGGCGCCTTGCAGACTGTGTGGGATCGCCACCTGTCGGCAAAGCCAGTGCTGCTCATCCTGGTCGGCAGCGATATCTCGGTCATGGAGGCTCTCGGATCCCGCGACCGGCCGTTCTTCGGGCGCGCGACGAAAATGACCGTCGAACCGCTGCATTTGGCCGATGTGCAGGCCATGACCGGCCTCGACGCCGCTGACAGCGTCGACGCGCTGCTGATCACCGGCGGGTTTCCCGAGATCGTCAGTTCGTGGCGCACAGGGATGACCCGAACCGACTTCCTGCGCGACGCGGCCGCGAACCCGCTGGCCCCTTTGCTCGTGGCGGGCGAGTTGTCGCTGCTGGGCGAGTTTCCGGAGGGAATGCGCTCGCGCGCCGTCCTGGGAGCCATCGGCAGTGGAGAACGAACTTTCGGCACCATCGCCGCGCAAGCGGGTGGAACGAACGCGCTGCCCGCGGGAACCCTCAATCCGCTGCTGAACAGGTTGCAGGACAAGCGAATCGTCGCCAGTGATCTTCCGCTATCCACCAAGCCGGACACCAAGAACAAGCGCTACCGAATCGCCGACTGCTATCTTCGGTTCTGGCTCGCCTTCCTGGAACGCGGCATTCCGCTCATCGAACGTGGGCGTGGCGATGTCGCGCTGAGCCGAATCGAACGCTCATGGACCACCTGGCGCGGACGTGCTATCGAACCACTGGTCCGCGAATCCCTCATGCGGCTGCTGCCCGATGAGCGATGGCCGGATACCGAGGTGGTCGGCGGCTGGTGGAACCGGCAGAACAATCCCGAAATCGACCTGGTCGGCGCCGATCGCGAACTCGTCGCCAAGGCAATCCATTTCATCGGTTCCATCAAATGGCTCGAAGACCGGCCTTTCGACCGCCACGACTATGACAGTCTTGCCCGCTCGGTGCTCGCGGTGCCCGGCACCGGCCATGAGACCCGCCTCGTTGCTGTCTCCCGATCCGGTGTCGCAGAGACCTTACCGCTGGCAATGCATTGGGGGCCAGAGGATCTCGTCCGAGCCTGGGAGTGATCCACCGCCATACGGTCGCTTCTGTTTTCAGCAGGACGCATTCGAGGCGCTGAACCCCCATTTACGACAACACGGTCAGGGTGGGCTTGGAACGAGCATTTCGATCACCGTCGCTGGAGCCGTAAACAATTTCCGGCACTTTGCGTCGGAGGGTCCGGCGTCCCAGCCCTGCTCGTCGTTCCAGTGATCGGAACGAGACAAACTAGGTCTCGTTACTGTGAACCAGATTTTGTGACATAAATCACGTTTGCGCGCAAAATGCCTGGTCAGCGCACCACGGTGAAGATGGAATGCGGCTCGCCAAGATCGGCAATACGTTGTCTTAATTTACCGTTAGCCAAATGTTCACCGACCGTGATCAAGCTGAGATCAGGTCCGGAAGAGACCCGAGAAACCAGCTCCACAGCTTCAACGGCTTGTTTCTCTCCGGGTACGGCAGCGGCACCGAAGGGCACCGCCCCGACTTGTGCACCGCGTCGCGCCGCCAGGAATTTCGAACCCTGGCTTTCACAACGAAATCCGAAAACCGCACACGAGCCGAGATGGCGAACACCTTACCTGGTGCCAGCCGTAGACCCCGCGCTGGTTTTTCCGGCCGGATCGCCGCACGAACAAGGAACTGATTTCTCGATGCCTGACGCACGCTCTTCTTTTCTCCGCCGCTCGTCCCTTCGCAAGGGCGCGGCCATCGCCGCCACCGTCGGCGTGATCGCCGTTGGTTTCTCCGCCGGAGTCGCGGTGGCCGACGACAACGCTGCGGCCCCGGTCGCCGCTGCCGCGCCGATCGACCTCCCGGGCCTGCCTGCGCTGCCCGCACTGCCTGCGCTGCCGGGTTTGCCAGAGCTGCCCGGGGTGGCGCCCGAGGGCATCGTGCCCACGCCGCCCCCGGTCTACGAGAACAACCTCGACGGCTGGATCCGCCAGTCCCTCGATGTCATGCGGATTCACGGCATTCCGGGTAGCTACGAGGGCATTCACCGCAACATCATGCGCGAATCCGGCGGCAACCCCCGGGCCATCAACCTGTCGGACTCCAACGCCGCCAAGGGCACCCCCTCCAAGGGTCTGCTCCAGGTGATCGACCCGACTTTCAACGCCTACCACGTCGACGGCACCGCCTTCGACATCTATGACCCGGTCGCCAACATCACCGCCGCCTGCAACTACGCGGCCCATCGGTACGGCTCGATGGACAACGTCAACGGGGCCTACTGAGCCCCGAACTCGAATCCGAGCAAGCGCCTCCCGTCTTCTCGACGCGGAGGCGCTGCCGTTTCCCGGTGCGACTCCAGTCAACCTCAATCGGCCACTGCCCTGCGACACCACCATCGGCCAGCAGCACGTTGGTAATCGCGGTCCAGGACACCGACTCCGGGTCTCCATAGGGGCGTGAAATGCGTGCGGCGGTTGATCGACGCGGCGGCGACGATCTCGCCGAACCCAGCACGGCGAACGAAAGCGAGCACATGGGGCTGCCTTCCGAAGACACGCAAGGAAACGCAGGCCAAGAGCGGTCGCGCACTCGAGGGCGAGCTGGGCCGGACGGACGACGGCGCGGCTCGCCAAGACCCACACCTTCGATTCGGATGGGAATACGGCGAGTCTTGTTCGCGATTCCCGAGCCGTCGATGCTGATGAACGAATGCGGATCAATTGAGGTCTGGGCGTTGCCGAAGCTGCTCCCCGGCCTGGCATTCGGCGTACGCCCGAGGTGACTGCCCTGGCACCTTCCGCTGTCTTCGGCGAAGGGCTTGTTGGTGCGGAGGAGGGTTCGGGCCGTCGTCTCAGAGCCTCAACGGCGAAGCGAACCAGGCACTCGACACCGCAGGAACGGGGTGCTCGCCGATCCGGATGACGAAGCATCCTTCTACGCCGCGCAGGCTAGACCTGCGCGGCGCGTCTGCCCAGGAATTCCCGCACCTCCGCAACCGCGGCATGCGTGCGAACCAGGTTGGCGATGGCATCAATGCGCTGGTGCAGGCGCGTGGACGCGAGCCCGGCAATGGTGTCGTAGTTGTCGGCAAGCAGTGAGCACGCTCGTGCGACGTCACCAGCGTTCACGAAGTTACGTGCGAGACTGAGTTGCCATGCAGCCCGCTCTCTCGGCCAGGCCGACGAGCCATCAATGGCAGCTTGCATGTATGTGGTTGCTGCCTCGTGCTCCCCGACCCACATTTGGGCTTTGCCGGTGATGAAGTTCAGCTCAGCCTGGGGCAGGAACACCCAGGCCGGGTCATGCCCCCGAGTCGACTCATACGCGCGGAAGGATCGGCTTATCGCAGCCGTCATGGCGTTCTTGTCTCCACGTGCGCCGTGCGCTTCAGCTTCTCGAATCGCCATCAGTGCCCGCATTTTCGGCCCGCCCTCCCGAAGAGATGCCTGGGACGCAGCCTGCGCATACTGCACCGCCAAGGGATTTCTCCGCATCTCCCCGGGCAAGCTGATCATCAGACAGCTGGCGTTCCCCAGCGCATGCGCCGCCGCGATTCCGTCATTGGCCGCATTCGCGGCGTTCGCCGCGTCCGCGTAATACCGCCGAGCATCATCGAGGCGACCAGCGTCGTAGTGCACCCACCCGGCGGCGGTCATCATCTCGGCAGCCGCGCTGGTGAGCGCCCTGCCTACCGCCTCGGTGTAGCTGCCGTGGTCGAGAAGCTGCTCGACATAGCGGACTTGATTGGCCGCCACCCGGCACAATCGGTCGCCGCCCACCACCAGATCCAGTTCGTGGATCTGGTTCACGCTCTCGGTGATGGCTTCGACATCGCTCACGCCGACTTTCACGCTGGACGCCGACGCGGCGTTGGCCGGGGCGGATACCGACATCATGGCGGCCCCCGCGCTTACTGATGCCCCTGCTCTGAAGAAGTTGCGACGGTCCACATCTGCCTCCTGGTCCGACTCCACTACCAGTATGGCAAGCGGAACCTGAAGCGCACGGGCTACGAGCCGAAGAACGCGAACATCATGGGAGGCGGGGCCGCCGCGCTCGAGGTGCGAGACGGCAGGCTGGGAGAAATTGATCAGTGCCCCCAACTCGGTCTGGGTCATACCGACCGATTTACGGATTCGCCGGATCACTTCACCGGTCGTCATGTACATGGCCCAGCACCCCCCGATTGTCGATTGTTGTTCCCCTGAGCATTCACCCCGGAAACGGGTGCCTGCGCAGGATATACGGCTCCTCGCATAGTCGGAACGGAAACCGAAATCCGAGCTCCCACTTGGCCGAATGCCGCGCTTACGTTCGGCCGCAGGTGCCCGGTACCGGGCCGACGCCGGACTGTCTGCGGCGCACCGGCCGGCCAGAGTGGCGGGCTGGTGGCGAGAGCCCCCGGTACCGGGCGCCGGCCGATCCTCGAAGCAGAGAGGTTTTCCGTGTCCCCGCATTCCCTCGCCATGTACCAACTCATCGCCCTGTGTGACGCAGCCGCCCATCGAGCACCGAGGTTGCCGTTCAGCATCGCCCAGGCTCATGACGTGATGCAGATCCACGTGGCCTGCCGCGCGAAACATTGCGCACGCAAGGCGGCGGCACGACAGGTCTTGATCGACAGCGGACGAATGGTGCCGGACCCGAGCAGGCCGCAGTGAAGGAAACGACTCCCGGATCACCGCACCGACGTCGCCACATCCAGATCGAAACCGGTCCGCTGCGCCTGGACTACCAGGCGAGCGCCGAACAGGCCGAAAGCGTCGCACGCGCACTGGCACAACGCTTCCCGGATATCAGCGTGACTATCGACGACAACCTGGACGACGACCTCCCGCATCTCCCCTGTGCACGGCTATGGGACTGATCGCTCGCCCCACCATCCACTTCCGAATCCGAACGGAAAGTTATCGATGCAATTCGCTCACACCCGAGCACTGCCGAATTCTCCCCGCCCCGTGCTGATGGAGCGGCCATGAATACAGATCCCGACGCCGACCCGACACTCATCCGCTGCCAGCGCTACCGACACGTGTACGGGCTGCCGTGCTACGTACACGAGGAAACTCGACGAATCACTCTGCGCGCAGGAGATATAGGCGCGGTGGCGGTACCCGAGCAACTCGGCAGAATGGTCCGCAGCGACCTCGCCAGGCAATACTTGCTCGGCCCGGTCATCGCACACGGCTCCGGCCGCTGGACGATCCTCGTCCGTCCCGACGAGACCCACCAGCTCGCCGACGACAGCGACATCTTCATCGCACTACTGCGCGCCCGCGCGACGATCGTCCCCTACGGCGGCGAGATACTGCTGCCCTCCCCCGCTGACGAACAGACCGGATACCGCTGGTGGGTCGTCGCACCGCGCGACGCGTTCCGGCCACACATCAGCACCGTCGTGCAGTCGATCATCATCTGCGCGGACCGAGCACCGCACCATCACCAGGGTTTTCAGGGACCTGACCGGCCACGACACCGCTCGTAGCAGCGAACACCGAGCTGCGCTCCCGGTCGATGGCTGATGCAGAGGCCCGAGGTTCCTGATCCGAGCAACCGAATCCGATGGAACCGGAGGTCCCCTGAGTGCGTCATAGACTTCAGGGACGACTTTGACGGCCCGGATCGGGAGGCTTCGGTGGGACGACGGACAACGGCGACGGTTGCGGCGCTCGCCGGGGTGGTGCTGGTCGCTTCGGGGTGCGAAGCGGGCACGAACGGGACTGCCACGCCCAACACGACAACCGACACGTCGGCGGCAACGGCGGCACTGTGGGATCCGTGCACGCAGGTGCCGGATCAGCAACTGCAACGAATCGGCGTGGTCTCGTCCACGAAGAAGTCAGGCATCGCTGGTGTCGAGCAGCCAGGATGGAAGGTCTGCTCCTGGCATGATGCGGCGTCTCAGTGGAATTACTCGCTGGGGGTGTGGTCGACGATCTACTCTATCGACGACCTGCGAAAGAAGCCGGGGAATGTCGACTTCGTCAGCATCAATGTCGGCGGACGGGATGGATTCCGTTTCCGAACCGCGTCCGATGTCGCCGGCGAAGACTGCGATCTTGCGTTCCCCGCTGGCCAGGGCGCACTACAGATAACTGTCTTCAATACATCACCCAAGGGCAACGTAGCGCCATGCGATCGGGCCATGAACGCTGCGGAAGTGCTTGTGCCGACGTTTCCACGTTGATCAGGGAGAATTCTCTATGTCGATGAGCGAAGAGATTTCGCGGTGGCGATACCTTGCCGATGAGGCCAACGCTGGCAGGCTTTATCTTGACCGCGCGGTCGCACAGAGTTGCCGCGATGCTTGTAATCGTCAGATCGATCTCTATGTCACGCTTCTCGAAGACCTGAAGATGATGGCCCGCGTATCCGGCCTCGGCCGCTTCGAATGTTCCGACGAGCTGGCGAACATGCTGGGCGCCAAGGCGATCGGCGGCGAAGGCGATGTGGACTCGGCCCTCAAAGAGCACATCGAGGTACTGACCCAGATGCGTGATACGATCCAGATTTCCGTGGACCGCATCGGCGCACAGGACGACTCCAATGCGCAAGACACGAGCAATCTGCTGAACTGACCGGGGGATTAATCATGGGTCTGCCGTTCTTGGTAGCGATTGGCGCCGCGCTGTTCGAGCAGTCGAAATCCGGCCCGCCGGACAGTGGTTCGCGCGACGAGAGCCCCGACGCAGCTATCGCACGCAACCGAATCTCCGAAATCATGCGCGACGGTGGCGATGTGCAGACCCAGTCGCCAAAAGTTCCGGAGAGCGCTTACAAGAACCCGGACGGCATCGACGATCTCTATCAACGTGTGCAGGCGATGTCGATCACCGATGTCGTCGCGTTGCACCAGCGGTGGGAGTCCATTCGCAATCGGCTAGAGCAGGGTTTGCAAGGTTTCGGCCCGGAGATCAGCAAAGCCATGGAAGGCAAGTGGGAGGGGGCGGCGGCGAAGGCCGCGAGCGACGGGATCAAGGAATACGTCGACAAGTCCAGCGGACTGATCAGTTCGGTGCAGATCGTCGCCGAGAAGGTGAAGATCATTCGATCGGGCATCGAGGTCACCCGGCCTGCCGTGCAAGAACCGCCGGCTCATTCGTGGACGAGCAACGTCGCGAGCTGGGTGCCGGGCCCGACCTGGAAGTTGAACCAGCATCGCGACGACTCCGCGCACGATGCGTCCGTGAACGTCGTCAAAAACGTCTTCTACCCTGCCGTCCGGGAAGCCGACACCGGCGTTCCATTGGTACCCAAGCCGTACAACCCGGTGCACAATTCGGGCGATCGGCCGTCCGCGCCGAACAACAGCCGGCAGCCGTCGTCGTCCGGTACCGATACCGGCGATGAAGGCACCACGGTGGACTCAGCACAGCTAGCGGGTACTGAGAACAGCACCGTCCCATCCAGCGCGAATCCGGTTGCCGAGCGAGAAAGCACGCCCGACCAGACCACGACTACGCCCGCAGGCACAAACCCGTCGACCCAACCGGCAAGCACAAATCCCGGCACCGATCCATCACTGACCCGCCCCGGAACATCGAGCCCAGGATCCCCCGGCACGCCGAGTCCGGGCACGCCCAGCCCAGGCGTGCCCGGCCTCGGCAGCCCCGCGCCGGGCCGAAGCATCAACGGCCTCCCCTCCGTTCCAGGTGGCGTTCCCGCCGCCGCGTCCGCGCGTCCCGGGACAGGTCGGCCGGGAACGAGCGGCATGCCGGGCATGATAGCGCCGGGCGCTCGCGGCAAGGGCGACGACGACAAGGAACATCAGACGAAGGACTATCTCGTCAACCAGCGCAACGGCGAGGAACTCACCGGCCTCGGTGCGGAGAACAGGGTGAAGTCGGTACCCCCCGTGATCGGCGAATGAGCGAGCCGATAATCAACACCACGCCGAAACGCACCACACGGCCGTGGTGCACGACGAAGGAGCCGGCTTCATGAGCCGACGGGATTGGTCGTTCAGCGCGCTCGGTTTCACGGTGCTGTGGCGTGCCGTCGAGCGCGACGTGCTGCCGTACCCGTTGCAGTACCGCTCCACCGCCGAGACCGTCGCTGATTACGAGGCGGAGTGGAAATCCGAGGCCGCCGGACTCCACCGCCGCCTCGACGAGTCCCTGTACAGCGCACTGCGTGTGCTGGCCGAACCCGAGGCACGCATCGAGATGGCGGGATTCAGCGGGAAGGACAAGCTGCGCGTGCACGCGGCCGTGCACTATCGGCATGCTGTACTGCTGGTACAAGAACCCACCTCGTCGCCGGATCGCGGTGGGGCCGTGCACATGTCACTGATGGATGCGGAGCTCGTGAGCCGCCTGGTCATCGGCCTGCTGCCCGACGCCGCACGCGGCAGCGGCCCCGGCATCGAGATCTCTCGGCACGAACTCGACGCCGACGACGAGGAACCGTACCGCGTGGGCGCACCGGCCCCGCCTCGCGCCCGAGCCGAGCAGTTCTTCGAACGCCCCCGCAGCACCATCGCCCACGTCGCGGTGTACGCGGGCCCGGCCTGGGACAATCGCCCGGCACCCGCCCGCGGCTTCCACGTGATGGACTATCCCGACGGCCGCTACCTCGTCCGCGGCGGACCCACCATCAAGGCAGTCCCCACCGACACCACGGTAGTACGAACCCAACTCGACCGGGCCATACACGCAACGGTCACGGCCTTCCGCGAGGAAAACGATCCCAGCTACACCTGACAGTCGAGGATGTTCAGCACCACCGCCGCGAGCATCAGGGCGGACAACGCGCCGGATCCAGTTGAGACCCGGCCACCTCGGCGGTTTCGGAGCGATGGCGCCTGGCAGGAGGTGGAACGCCGGGGAGCGATAGTACACCATCGTGCGGCATCCGGGATCTACCGGCACGACGGTTTCGACCGGACCCATATCGGAGTCCCACGCGCGGACCAAGAATCTGATGAGAAGGTTGACACCCCGCGTCAGAACTTCGACTCGGTAGAGCCCAGGGTCACCTGGGATACACCCCGCGAACGCGAGACGCTAGCCGTCGCCTGGCAGGCAATAGAGCTGTCGCACAACACTATCTGGCCGATTTGCGATCTCGTGCACGACCGGAGAGGCCGGGCGAAACCAGCCGACCACCCATCGATGCTGGTCACACCGGCACTCCCCGCCAGTGACAACAAGCACACGAATAGGCGCACCTACCCTTGCCATATGCCTCGCTGGAGTACGCACAGTGGGAAGTCGGCGAGAGTAGGCCGGCTCGCACGGCTCGGGGGAGATCCCGAAACACTCTCGGCGACAACAATTTCGATGGCGAGGACGCGGTCGAACTCCACTGCCTCGAGCGGTTCGCGGCCGCGTGCCGACAGCGAAGCCTCGCGTCCGGTCCGGTCCGGAGTGCATCCGGGTGCGCTCGCACCTCGGTCCGAAACCATTTCTCGGACAACGGCAATGGGGATGCCGCCGCTGCCGCGGCGAAATCGGGATGACGAGCCGCATCGGCTGCACAACACGGGAGCGGCCGCATTCGTCGGGCTCTGCATCGGCATGGTGATCTTGGTGGTGTCCGGATGTCTATTCGTCGGCGGCCCAACGGAAACGGCGTCGACGACGACTACAACGGCCCGCACCAGCGCCCCGAGCACCTCGCCACCTTCGTCCACCGTGCGCGCGACGACGCCTTCGGTCCCCGCTCCCGCTCCCCCTACCGGCCGCTCGGGCATCGGGATCACCTTCGGGAAGGTCACCGCCAACGACGGCACGACCATGGTGGTGCGCAACGCGTTCACCAGCAACAGCGTCAAGGTCCGTACCGACACCGGCACCAAGGTGCAGGTTCTGCTCGCCAAGCGGGCGACCGAGATACGCGTGGGCGCCCTGGTCGCCGTCTACGGGCGGCAATACGCCGACGGAGTGATCGTTGCCGATGTCATCACCGGGATCTCGATCGGCACTCTGCCCAAGTGATTTCGGTTTGCCGGGTCATCCTCGCCCGCGTAGCACCGCTTCCACCATCCCGTCGTCGACCGGCTCGCTCTGCCCCCACACCTCACGCGCCAGCCGCAGCTTCCCGGCCATGCTGCCCACCAACGCCGCCTCCGCCGCCGCGTCCCCGACTCCCTGTCTGAGTGCCTTGCTGTAGCGAACCGCATCGACGATGACCGATTTGACCCGCTCGTGATCGAGGTAGGTTTGCAAGTCGCGTCGCCACTCACCGGTGGCGGCCTCGGGTTCGGCGGCGATCCACTCGGCGAGGAACGCGTCCTGCTCCTGCGGGAGGTAGCCCATCTTGTGCAGATGGGTGGCCACGTCGTACACCGGGTCGCCGTACAGTGCGAATTCCCAGTCGAGGAACACGACCCGGCCGTCGCGCACGATCATGTTCTTCCGGTGCACGTCGGCGTGCACCATCCGAAAAGGCCTGGCCTCGAGGGTGTCCCACGACGCGACGATCCGCTCGAGCGGCCGATCGGGGACGCCCAGCCGACGGTACAGCTCGCCGAATTCCGCGCTGCTTTCGCGGTGCACACGCGCGGTGACAGCGGACAATCGGCGGGCGAATCCGGCGGGATCGTCGTCCCCCTCCGATTCGATCGGCGGCAGCAGTTCCCGGGGAATACGGCGGAGTTCCGCGAACAACGCCGCCACGTCCGGCGGTACATGAGCAGGAACAGGCACACCGCGGGGCGCGAGGCGATCGAGCAGGTCGCCGTCGATGTAGTCGTGGATCTGGTAGGCGGGACGTACCGATTCCCAGCGCAGCTTCGGCGCCGAGGCGACGAAGGGCTCGATCGCGATCAAGATCGCGGGTTCGGGCCATTGCCGCAGATCCATCGCATCGGCGCCCTCGACGGGAATCCGAACGTTCACCGCGCCCGCGATGCCGTCGACCCGGACATTGTGGTTGTAGTAGCCGGCCGCCGACTGCGAGCGGGACAGCGCGTCGTGGTACATCGCCGCCGCGTCGACACCGACCACCCGTGCGATCACCCGGGCCGCGTCGCGGTCCACGCCCGATCCTGGCGTAGGCGGCTGGATGCGCGACCGCGCGGTCGCGGCGGCTCTCGAGATGTCCGGTTCGGTCCAGCCGTACAGCGCCAGGACAGCTCGCGCCACGAGCACCAGCCCCGGGTAGACGTTCGCGCCCTCGAATTCCGCGATGGCCCAGCGCGCACTGCGGACGGCGTCGTCACGTAAGCCGCGGCGTGCGAAGACGCCGGCACGGAACAGCTCCGCCCTGGCGCGGCCCGACCGGTACCCGGCTTGTTCGAGAATCTCGCATGCTTCGGCGAGCGCGTGCTCGGCAGCGTCCAGTTCTCCGAGCGAGAGCCGCGCCAGACCGAGTGCGGTGTACGCCTTTCCCAGTTCGTGCAGCGCACCCAACTCACGCTGTTGCACGATCGCGGCTCCGGCGGCCGCGATCGCCCGCGACGGGTCGGTGAGCGCCAGCAGCTCGGCAACGTTCGTCGCGATATTGGCCTGTCCGACGACGCTGCCCGCGGCGCGGTAATGGGTGTCGGCTTCGGCCAGATACTGTGCGGCGCGGTCGGTGTCGAACGCCAGCCGGTAGGCGAGGTAACGCAACCGCGCCACATCGCCCAGGAACTCGCGGTCGTCGCCGTCCGCCATCGTCACGAGTTCCTCGCACATGGTCAAGGCCTGACCGAATCGGCCCTGGCACATGTGCAGGTCGGCCGCCCACTGACCGGCGACGAGCCGGGCCCGCCCCGATCCGCGCGACCATACGTCCTGGTAGATGGTCAACGCCTCGTCCGTGTCACCGAGGATGCGGCGCGCGTTCGCCGCGGCGACGGCCAACCGCTCCGCGACCGGCCCGGTCCGATCCAAAGCGACGTCCCGAGTGAGGCGATCGGCTTGCTTGGCGTCGCCGAGCAGCACCGCCGCTTCCGCTTCCAGGCACCGCGTGAGTTCCGACAGTTCCGCCATACCTGCCAGGTTCTCATGCGGATCGCTCAGGTAGCGGTCCAGATCGCTGATCACGCCGCCGATACCCTGGCTGCCACCTGCCGCTTCGATCCGGTCGACGTAGTGCAGCAGCGTCACCGCGGAAAGCATGCCCGAACGAACGCCGTGGTATCCCGCCTCCCGCAGAGCGGTGACCCGGCCGGTCGGCCGTTCGGCACGGATGAACCACAGGTTGTGCAGCATCGCGTGCAGGGTGCGCCGAACATCCGGATCCAAGCGCCGCTGCAGCGCGTCCACCATCAGCTGGTGTAGCTGAAAGCGCTCGCCTTCGCCGCTTTCGTCGGCGGCGTACACGAACGAGTACGCGATCAGGGACTTCCATGCCGCGATGTGATGAGGTAACTCGAACTGCTCCGCGACAGCGGCGAAGATCTCCCGATCGAACGTACGAGGTAGCCCCAGCAATTCCAGCAACCGGACTTCGTCGGGGCGCACATGTTGCAGGAAGCGCTCCAGAATCGTTTCGGGCGAGACCAACTCGGCGGGCGTCACCCAGCCGGCCCGGGTACGGGCATCGATGGCCAGATGCAGATAGAACGGGACGCCCGCGCTCGAAGCGGCGATCGCCGCGCGCTCGGCGGGATCCTCGATACCGGAGGAGTCGAGCAACTCGAAGCGGGCGTCCATCGGCAGGTCATCGACCGGCACGGCGCGAATCCGGGTCGACCACTCCGGATCGTGCCGCTCCCAACCGAGCGGCTCGCGGCAGGCGATCACCACCAGGCCGGTGTCCAGCTGTGCGACCACATCGCGCAACCAGGCGTCGGACGCCGCCGCGCGGCCTTCGCGATCGGTGCCGCCCATCAAGGCTTCGTAGGCGTCCAGGAACACCACGTAGGGCTTCTTGCCCCGAGTCCCTCGCTTGAGATCTTCGGCGAACAGGTAGGAGACGGCTTCTTCCAGGCCCGCGAGACTCAATCGGTCGAGTTCCTGGAGGACGGGGTCGTGGCGTATCCGGTGGGTGCGGATGGCGCGGCGCGCACCGAGGTCGAGCAGCCGGGTCGCGGTGCCGAAGACGGGGATACCGGTGGCGTCGTTGAGGATTTCGGTCAGGATCTCGCTGTGCTCGGCCAGCGCCAGCGAGTCCGAGGTCAGGCGCAGATGCGGGTGCATGCGCTGCCACAACACCGCGCAGGCGATGTCGAAGCGGTGGAACTTGATCTTCTGCGCGCCGAACTGGACGCGCAGCACGGCGAGCCCGTCCGCGGCCTGCCGATGGCTCGGCACCTGTAGATCGAGCACCGCCGCCGGATGACGCTTCTCGACCCGCGCCCGCAGCTCGGTGACCAACCGGGATTTGCCGATCCCGCCGACCCCACTGAGTAGCATGACCCGGGGATGCTCGGCGGCGTCGCCCAGCAACTCCTCGAACCGCGTCAGCACCGGCTCACGATCGACGAACGGACGACTGGTCGATCCCGGCTGGAATCGCGCGATCAACACCTGACGTCCCCCTCACGACGAGCCCGGCACGATTCTGCCAGAGCCCGTCGCCGGTCGATCCATTGGATCTGGCGCCTGCCGTCGAATGTTTCTGCTCTTAGCTAGTTTTCGTTTTCGTCGCGCTGGCCGACCGGCGGGCGCGGTCGTCGTTCACGCCGCCCGAGGGGCGACGCGCACCCCTGTAGCCCAGCCGCACACCCGCGCAGCTCACCACACTCAGCACAGCCAGTGGAGCACCGCCGCGACGGTCCTCGACTGGTTCGCGGCGAGGCACAGATCCGCACCGTTCCGAGCAAATCTCGAGCAGTGCAGCCGGATCCGGCTATCGGTCGCCGCACGAACATGTGGACGCTCCTCGCACTTGCCGCAGCCGCATAGCCGGTGATGGAATCTGGCATTCGGTGGAACCGATCGGCGGTCAGCTGCGTCAGATTCAGCAACGGACGAATTCTCGGAAGTGGGGTTTGCAGGTGAAGGACAGTGGACGTGAGGCGCCGGAAGAACGCAACGAGGCGTTGCGCGACCAAGTCGATTCGCTGCTGGAAATCTTCGAGCAACAGCGCAATGACCTGGCCGAGGCGCAGTCCACGCTCGCGACCACCACCGTCACGGCGTGGTCTTCGAACAACCTGATACGCGTGCTCAGCAACGCCGCCGGTGTTCCGGTAGAAGTCCACGTGGAGCCGGATGCGTTCAAGCGTTCCACTCCGGAGAAGCTCGGCCACTCCATCACCGAGGCCGTCCAAGCCGCCGCACGATTGGCGTTGGAGGCGACCCAGCAGGCCGTCGCACCCCTGGAAGCGTCAGCAGGTGGGATTCCCGATCTCTCCGATCTGGTCCCCGGTGCCCCGAGCATCCGTGATCTGGTCCGCACGATGTTCCCTGAACCGCCCACCGCAGCGGACGAACCCGCATCGCTTGATGAGGAATCCGAGGACCAGTACTACCGCGACCGCTCCTACCTGCGGGATCGCCCGTGACCTACATCCGTGTCGAGCCGGAGGTACTGCGCGTCAACGTTTCCGGGTCCACCGGCGTAGTCGTTGTTCGATACTCTCCGGCAGGATGCGGTCCGGGACGAGGGGCGCCGAGAGTCACCGGAAGACGGACCACGATCGATGCTGGGCGAGGCCGCCGATCGGGTGCAACCGCCGCGGCCGAGCGCACGACCGGGACGACTATGCCTGCCATCCGACCGTACAAATGGGGACAAGGCCAGGTCTAGGGCTATGGCCACCGGCAGTAATCAACCTGGTGACAATCGAGCAGGTATCTCTATCGGCCTGTGCGGCAGAATATTTGGTTTAGAGAAAGGTGGGAGTCCGAGTTGGCTCGGTCAAGGTGTCTATGGGTGTCAGTCGCTGTTCGGAAACGCGGCGGTGGGCGGTGATGGCGAAGACCCGTCTCTACGACTTCATGGAACCCAATCTCCGGCGCGAGATCTTGCCCACACCAACCGATTCGGACTATGCCTGGGCGCGAGCGAACCCAGGCAAGTGGAGGTACCTCACGGACCCGAACGCCGACAAGTCGGCGATCCGGAAGGAGAACGTGCTCGGTGGGTGGTTGGCCGATGACAACGGCGGATTCGCCGAGCAATGGGTGAACCCTGAATTCATACCCGTCCCGGAGTCGATCCACGTGGAATTCACGAATGATTTCGAGCTGGTGCTGTGGCGAGCGATTCGAGGGTTCAACAACATAGCCTGGTTCATCGAGGCGTTCAGCCGCAGCGAGTTCACCATGGTACTGGCCGCGGACGACCCGCAGGGGCAGCGTGGGTGGCCGTTCCTTTCTTCCAAATGGGGGAGGACGCTGGATATCTACACCTCGCCGGTCAGGTTGCCGAAGGACGTGAACCCCTGGCTACGGCGGGTCGTCCCGGGCCGGGAGCTCCTCGAGCAAGTGTGCCCGCAGGAGTCGGTATGGCTGTCGCTCAACCCCGGTCTATCCCTCGATCTGGGGGGCGGCCTCCTTTCCCCCACCATTCCCGGTTCGGATCTGACTGATTGGTGGCGCGAGTGGTCGGACGCCGAACATACGTGTGCCGCAGCAGAATCCGATGCAACGTAAACGCATAAAACGGCCCTCCGGGTACTACCTCGTCCGCTCCTACTCACAGGATCACCCGTGACCACCTTCCGTGTCGACCCAGATGCGCTGCGCGCCACCCGGCCAGGCTTCACCGATGTCGCCGACAAGATCGCCGCTGCCGCTGCCGACCTGCGGCGGGTCATCGAGGCCGAGGGCGAGTGCTGGGGTTCGGACAAGATCGGCCAAAGCTTCGCCAAGAACTACACACCCGACGTTCCCAAAGCGTTGACCAGCGTCGACAACCTCGGCAAAACGATGACCAACCTCGGCGAAAGCATGGTCGCCATCGCGAACACGCTGCAAAACCGTGACCAGGCCAATGCCGCCCGGATCGACGAGATCACCACCTGATGGGTATCGAGATCCCGGAGTGGCTGCAATGGGTCGCCAAATGGGTCGTCGGCGCGGGTGATTGGCCCGAAGGCGACGAAACCGCGATGCGGCGAGTAGCCGACGCATGGTCGGGGATGTCGGCCGCGCTCAACGAGCTCGATGACGACGCCGCTCACACGATGCAGCAGGCGCTGGCGGCGATCGACGGACAAACCCACGACGCGATCGCCGCCCACTGGGACACCCTCGCAGGCAAAGAAGGCGCCTGGCAGGCACTGGTCAAATACATCGACAAACTGGCCGACCAAATCGGTGACGGCGCAGCCGATATCGAGCAAACCAAACTGGTCATCATCGGCTCGATGGTCATCTTCTCGATCGAAGTGGCGCCCCTACTGTTGACCGCCTGGACCGGGATCAGCGCCGGAGGCGCCGTCGCCCTGCGAATAGCCACACAGGTCACCATCCGCATGGCGATCAAACAACTCATCGCCCGCCTGCTCACCCGCGCCGCCGCCAAAGCCGCCGCCCGCGTGGCCCTACTCGGCGCGCTCAACGAGGCACTGGAGGAAGGCGGCCTGGAACTCGGAACCAAAATCTACCAAGTCGCCGCCGGAGGCCGCGACGACATCACCACCCAAGACCTCAAAGCCGCCGCCATCGCCGCTGCTGCCGGCGCCGCCGGTGGCGCGGTCGGCGGCGGACTCGGCGGCAGCGGATTACTGTCCGGTGTCGACGACGTCGCCGCCAGCCGCCTCGGCCGAGCCACCATCGCCGCCACCACCGAGACAGCCACCGGCATCGCCGGCGAAACCGCCGCCGCCGCCACCGCCGCCGCGCTCACCGACCAACCCTTCAACCTCACCCTCGAAAGCATCACCTCCTCCGCCGCACAGGGCGTACCCCACGGACTCCACGCCGCAGGCAACGACACCAACCACGACACAACCTCCTCCCCACCCGACATAACCAGCCCAGACCTACCCACACCCAGCGACAACCAGCCACCCACACCCATCCAACCCGCGAGCGCGGACGCCACCACCAACGGGACCGACAGTGAGTCCGTCACATCGAACCCCGCGGAAAACACCACGCCTGCCTCGACAAGCTCGACCCAGCCGCAGAACGAGACGGCTCCCACGAGCGAGGTCGGCAACGACAACTCCGGTCCCACCCCGGCCCCGGTCGGCAATACCGATCCGGTCTCGAACAACCCGCAACCACAGACTCCGGCTACCAGCGCCGAGGGAACCTCGACTCCGTCACACCCCGACAGCGCATCCGATAGCACCACCGGCGCGGTGAATTCGGATCCGGGCCCGCCCACGCTCAGCAGCAACCAGTCGACGTCTCTCGACGTCACGGCACACAACATCACTGACGGGCAAGACCCGACGGGAACCGCGACTTCACCCGCCCCTGCGGCTTCGTCACACATTCCGAGCGAAATGGACGGGCACTCGACCGCCCCACCGAACCCCGCGCCCGCTGCCTACCATGTCGTCGCTGATCCATCCGGCCCGCAACCCAGCCCCCAGACCCCGGCGACCGCCGACAGTCCACCGCCCGTCCTCGACCCGGCCGCCTCGGCGCCGAGCCAGCGCGTAGACGAGGCCACCGCACCGGACACCTCGACACCGAGCACGACCAGCCCCCACGCCGCGACACCACCCTCGACGCCTACGCCCCGATCGGATGCCCAGGCGAATACGCCATCGGAAACCGTCACCTCGAGTGCTGTGACAACAGCATCTCCAGCGGCTTTGCCGCACAACACGATCGCCGGGACATTCGCGCCCACCACCGACCCGGGCCAGCGCTCGACCATTCCCACTCCCGACCCTGCTTCATCCGTCGGCCCGGCACAGTCCGCACCCGTCGCCACACCTCGGCCAGACCACACCGAGCGCCCGACGACTCCGCCGCAATCGGTCTCACCGCCGACCGCGACCAGCGGGCCAGGCAGCACTGGGGCCCCGCCAGCAGACTTCGTCCACCGCGCGAGTCCACCCGACCGTGCGTCATCGGTCGATACTGCACAGCCGGTACCCACCACCGACCGTACGGCGGCCACCGGTGCGCCCCGCCGGGACGACACATCGGAGGCGGCGCAGCCGAATCAGCGAGCCGACCCGAGTACGCGGCGGCAATCGAACCCGAACGATCCAGGCACCACCGATCCCGGGTCGATGTCGTATTCCGGTGGTGCCGTGCGCCCACGCGACGACTTCGCGGCATTCGAGTGGGCGGAGGACGCCTACGACCATTTCTGCCGCGACGACCGTGACATCGTTGACATCGCGCGCACACTCGGCCAACATCCGCGCACCGACGGCTCACATTTCACCCGCGACGATGTGGAACAGATCAAGAATCACCTATTCCGCGAAGAACACGCCATCGTCGATTATGACGGCAACCTGATTCAACGCAGGTTCGACGCCGATCCGGACATCGCCGAGGCATGGATCCGGCTGCGCGCCGGACATCCACTGCCCGCCGATATCGTCTTACTCGAACACGAGCTGGCCGAGTCCGACTATCTGCGTGCCCATCCGGAATCGACGTATCAGGACGCACACGCACACGCGAACCTCGACCACCACTGGTCCAACGACATACCGCCACGAACGGGCGAACGCTACGACACACTGTGGGGACGACACGATGGCACTGCTGATCTACTTCAACCAGACCAAGGACAACCCGAGCGAGGTGGAGTACCAGTTCGGGGAGACGAGGGACAACCTCGATCGCACACTGACCATCGACAAGACGAGCAACACCGCCCGCACGGACCAACCGGAGGACGGGATCTTCCGCGCGGCGGCAGGACAGATCATGATCCGGGCCAGACGCGAGAAGCAGTGGCCCCAGAACGGCGTGATCGCCTCG
Source organism: Nocardia gamkensis NBRC 108242 (assembly GCF_001612985.1). Classification (GTDB taxonomy): domain Bacteria; phylum Actinomycetota; class Actinomycetes; order Mycobacteriales; family Mycobacteriaceae; genus Nocardia; species Nocardia gamkensis. Next base: position 71,350 of record NZ_BDBM01000040.1, read on the forward strand.
TAACCGACGACAGCGGTCCACGCGAAGCGCAGTCGCATCCGGACACTGCACGCCTGCGGGAGTCCGACCGTGGACCGCAGGTGTCGATGAGTCGGGTGCCAGCGGATCCACCTCGTGAAGCTCCCGATGCCTCGGGCGCTGTGCCGCAGCCACCTTCGTCACCGCACGGGCCGGCCGAACTGAGCTACAACGACATGCGGGTGATCGAGGATCACGCCGCCAGGCGCGGTCTGGCGGTCGCCGACATCGTCCGCGACGTCCAAGACGGCAAGCTGCGTGTCGAAGAGTACGGCGTCTACGAGACCCGGGAACAACAGCCACTACACGAGACTCCCGACCGGCTCGACCCGGAATACCTCACCGAGGTCGTGGATCACGACCTGCGGGATCACGTGCGCCGTCGCTACGCGAGTGTCGAGCCCGACGCGTTCGAAGCCGGATGCCCCGACAGTCAGCTGCCCGATCACCTGACCCGGTCCATGCCCAGCGCGGCGCTCGACGACGCGACAGCACCGGGCGACCCTACGAGGTTGGTGGTCAACTATCACGGCGACGGCCTGTCGCCGGTATGGCGTGATCGAAGTGCTGGAGACGCGTTCCTGGACGCCCGGAACGCCCTGTTTCGGATGGATTCGCGGGGGCCGGAGATCTTCGACCTCGGCTTCTCGCCACGCGATCCCAGCAACCTCAACATCGGTGCGCACGTCGGCCACACCGGCCCCGGCCAAGCCGACGGGTTCGTGTCGCTGTCGAGGAGTCCCGAGCACACCATCGCCCGGGAAGCGGATATCGCGGGCAACGACCTGAACCGGCTCGCCGACGAAGGGAGGCTGACACGTCTGCCTGACGGCACCTTCCGGCAGACGATGTACATGCACGAGCTGTATCACGCGCACGGCATCGATGTAGACGCCACTTTCCACGATGCCACTGCCCACAGTCGATACAACACGGGCAGCCACCAGGAAGCCGAGATATTGGCCCTTGGCGGAGTATCCGGCGACACCGTCTACCGAGTCTGGCCGCGGGAGATCATCGTCGATGCCAACGGAAACGTGGTGTCCGTCAGAGTCGGCGAGCCTGTCTACAACCCGCGCTTCGCCCACCTCGACAATCCCCGTTTCACCGACACCCACGACATTCCCGCTCTCGACCAGGGACGGCAGACGAGAGAGCACGCTCAGCAGCACGAGGCGCACACCGGGCAGTTCGAAGAGCACAGTCCCACAACGGAACACGCACCACCGCACACGCAGATCCCTCGCCCGGAACCTCCACCGCACCGGTCCGGTTTCGACCCGAACGTCCACAGGTACGTCGGCCATTTCAACGACGGTCGCGTGATCCCACACGATCCGTTCTACTACGGCCGATACAACCCACTTATCGGCCGCTACCAGCCGACACCGCAGGAGACCGAGGCCGCTCACACCTACCCTCTGGGTGCGAGCCCGTACGACATCCAGGTACGCGACTGGCTCAACGCCCAGGGCCGGCAGTACGCCGACCATCGGGCTCCCGAAGCCCAGCTTCCGCCACAGCAGGACCAGTGGCGGTCGATGCGGGCGCCGGAATCGCTCCCACCGACTACTAACGAGCCGCGACGTCTCGCACAAGAGAACCCCCGATCTCATGTCGAGACGCAGCGCGTGAGCCCTCAGCGTCCGCATAATGTGTATCCCCAACACACGCACCCGGAGACTCCGCGCGTCCGGGAGTCCGATCGTGGCCCGCAGAGCATCCGTCCGGAAATGGTTCCGCCCCACAACAGTCCGACGAATCGGCCCACTGATCGGCGGTTGCCGTCAACGCCACCACGTGTGGAGTCGGCTCCACCGATGCGGGCTCACCAGGATACGAGCCACATCGCGAATTCCCACCGTGGGACCGATCGAGGGTGGCGAGCTGACCATTCGGTGCCGCCGCACGCACCCGAAACACGCACACCAGTGGCCGAGCTGTCATCAATGCGAGCCCCTGAATCGCTGCTGCCGCCGCCTATCCCATCGCCACCGAGGCACGCAGCGGAACCGCACCCACCCATCGCCCCGCATCAACCGGGCCCCTCACACCCCGCGCCCGCGCCACGATCTGCTCCTCGCTCACCCCAAGAGCCTGAGCACACCACTGCTGACCGCGCGCCGAGGCAACACCCCGACCCACGCATCGCTCGGAGCACGGGCTCGGAGCCACGGCATCAGCAACAGGATTCTGTGCCACCGCATGATCCGCGCAGCTCAGCACACCCTGCCGAGATTCCTGATCAGCGCCGTCCGATAGACCCGGAAACGCAGCGGGCGCTCGAGGCGCGCAATGCCCGCGAGAACTACCGGCACCGAGAACCCGATCGAGTCGTCGCGGTTCGCCCGGTCCGAACACCCGGTATCCCCGCATACGAGATGCGGCGGTACGCGGAAGGACCCGAGCATGTCGCCGTGGTCAGCGTCCGGATCCACCTCGAAGCCGGCGCACACCTCTCGCCGCAGGATATGCGGAATCTGATCGAAAACGCTCACCTGGCAACAGACCGCGCCTTCAACAATGGCCACCGATTGCTCAACGGTGACTGGCTGCTGGTCGATGTCGTCTTCACCGATGACCCATCCACCGCGTACCTCTCCGTCAACGCCGACAACGAAACGGGAATCCCGAGGAGCTGGCATCCACGCGACAGCTCCGAAACGCTCACCAACCACCTGCGCGAGCATCTCGGCCTGCCGGCAGACGGCCGGAATCAGCCGACCGTCCGTCCGGAAGACCTGCGGCAGATCAGCAACGACATCGCCGCGGCACATACACAGGCCCGGTTCACCGGCCTACCGGGCACCCGGACAATCGATCATCGTCGGCTCGGTCGCCTCGAGAACCAGGCGTATCAGGCCATGGTCGAGGATTCGCTGCGAGACGGCGATCGTTTCATTGTCGGTGCCGACCCACGCACCCACCCCTACGGCCGACTGATCAACGACGGCGGTCTACGCGTTCGGGGTCGCCGCAACAATTGCCTCGACAACGCGCTGGCGGCACTGGCGTCGTTCTTCGGCGATCCGCATGTCGCTCTGCCGAGATGGCCGGACCGGCTCCCTGACGGGGGCATCGACAACCGAAGCGGTGAGCACGAAGGGCTCGAGCGCGCCGCCGATTGGCTCGGCAGCGGACTTTTCAGCTATGCCGACCAAGGCATGTCCACAGCCGAGCAGTTCGACGCGGTCCACGACGTGATCACCAACTTGGGCCCTGGATCGGCAGCACTCGTCGTCAACGAGTGGCATGCTCGCGACGGAAACGGCGAATTGCGGTACGACTCGAATGGAGAACCGATCTCGGAGGGCACCCACGCCACCGTTATCGTGTACCCACCTGGAGCGACCGGACCCGTCTGGTGGGATCCGCAGTCGGGTGCCACTTCTGATCACCCGCCGGCATGGATGGTCGATGATTCGTCCCGGCTGTGGTTCACACCGATTCCACCGAATCAAGGAGCAGGAAGTGCCGGAGCAGTATCGAACCAGGGGCCAAGTGGAGCAGTACCTGGCCCGAATATTCAACCCCGATCGGGAGTACCAGCTGTACCAGTTCGAGAACGGATGGGTCTGCCACTCGATCCTGACACCAGAGGAGATCGCGGCCGGACTCGGCCTGGGTGCGACGAAGCTGGTGATCGATTCCGAGACCGGCGTGGTGATCGAGTATCCGAGCTGGTCGACTCGGATGGTGATGGACGACTACGCAGAAGCGAAGCGGACCGGCCGGCCACCGATGGGCGGCCAGGTGTACCCGCCGACCTGGCGCGTGAACATCTCCCGGACACAAGAAGACTCGCAGGAGATCGAGTACCTGCTCCAAGCGACGTCACTGACCGAGCCACCGGAGCCGAGCATCGAACACCAACTCGTGATCAACAAGAACACCCTGTGGTTCAGTCCGACGGACAGCACGTCGGCGAACGCAGTGTCCTGGGCCGAGATGCGCAACCGGACGGATGGGACCTGGCCGCAGCTCGGGACATTCGAGTTCTAGACGACCGCGACGGCCCAGCAGCCCCTAAACCAACCTCCGCGCAGGCCACTCCACCGAATACAGACACGCGCGTACCACCGATCACAGCCCGTGGAGCGGCGCCTGCCGACCCAGGACGCTCACGTGATCTTTCCAGAGAACCCGATGACCCCCGGAATCCGCCGAACCCTGCTCCGGGCCTGACTGCCGAAGACACACGACGCTACTACCCCGAATTCTTAGAAAACCTACGAACCATCCATCCCGCGCCT
>NZ_BDBM01000041.1 GCF_001612985.1 Nocardia gamkensis NBRC 108242
CCGGCACCCCTGGTGTCGGCGGGACCGGCACACCCGGAATGGGCGGAACCGGCACGCCGGGCGTCGGTGGTACGCCGGGCACCGGCGGAACCGGCACCTGGCCCGGCGGAACCACCCGCCCCTGACGCCTGATCCGTGCGACAACCAGTGCCCCCGGGTTTCCCCGGGGGCACCGTCGTCTCAGGCGGAGTCGCGCTCCTCATCGGCGCCGTCCGCCGGGCGCGGTTCGGGCGGCACCTGGACCGGGCGCAGCAAGACCCAAGCCACGAAGGCGAGCGCCACGGCCCCCATGCCGAGCCCGGCCCAGAGGTTCACGTTGATCCCGCCGGTCTTGGCCTGCTCCGCCGCGGTGTCGTGCACCAGGCCGGTGACGACGAGAACGACCGCGTAGCACCCGAGCAACGCGCCGACGATGGTGCGGATATCGAAAAGCATTGTGGCGTCTCCTTATCCGACGACAACGTTGAGCGCGATGACGAGCGCGAGCGCGATGCCCGCCAGCAGGACCGGGCGCTGATACCAGGGCAGCGTGCCTGCCTCGGGATCGGTGCGGACCTCCTTGGGTGTCTCCGAGTACACCAGCCCGACCAGTTCGGACGCCGGCTTCGGCCGCGTCACCTGGGTGACGAGGACGCTGACCACGATGTCGACCACGAAGGCCACACCGGCGGCGACGAAACTCGCGCCCTGCCCGGACAACTCGAACACGCCCGTCTCGTGCAGGAGGAAAACCAGGATGGCCGAACCGGTTCCGCAGACCAGCCCCATCCAGCCCGCGGCCGGCGTCATCCGTTTCCAGAACATGCCGAGGATGAAGGTGGCGAACAGCGGCGCGTTGAAGAAGCTGAACAGGGTTTGCAGGTAGTCCATCATGTTGCTGAACCCGGAGGCGATGAACGCGGTGAAGATCGCCGCCACGGTCGCTCCGATGGTGGCCAACCGGCCCACGCCGAGGTAGTAGCCGTCCGGACGGTCGCGGCGCACGTACTGCTGCCACAGGTCGTAGCTGAACACCGTGTTGAAGGCGGAGATGTTGGCCGCCATGCCCGCCATGAACGCCGCGAGCAGGCCGGCCAGCCCGACCCCGAGCAGGCCGTTGGGCAGCACGTCCTTCATCAGGTACAGCAGCGCCTGGTTGTAGGTGGTGTCGCTCTCGAAGTCCGGGTTCGCGGTCACCGCCGCCTTGTACTCCGACATCTGCGGCACCAGCACCGCGCTGATCATGCCGGGGATCACGACGATCAACGGGATGAACATCTTCGGGTAGGCGCCGATGATCGGGGTGCGCCGCGCCGCCGAGATGGAATGCGTCGCCATGGCGCGCTGCACTTCGACGAAGTTCGTGGTCCAGTATCCGAACGACAGCACGAAACCCAGTCCGAACACGATGCCGAGGATCGACAGGAAGTCGTTGCCGAACCCGCTGAGGGCGTTGCCCGGCCAGGATTCCCACTGCTGCGCTCCGCCCGGTGACGCGCCGATCTTGTCGCGCAGGCCGTCCCAGCCGCCGACCTTGTGCAGGCCGACCAGGGTGAGCGGCAGCAGCGCGGCCACGATCACGAAGAACTGGAGCACCTCGTTGTAGATCGCGGCCGACAGACCGCCGAGGGTGATGTAGGACAGCACGATCACCGCGGCCACGATCACCGAGACCCACAGCGGCCAGCCCAGCAGCACGTTCACGATGGACCCGAGCAGATACAGGTTGACCCCGGCGATGAGGATCTGCGCGACGGCGAAACTCAGCGCGTTGACCAGGTGGGCGCCGGTGCCGAAGCGGCGGCGCATGAACTCCGGCACGCTGCGCACCTTGGAGCCGTAGTAGAACGGCATCATCACCACGCCGAGGAACAGCATGGCCGGTACCGCGCCGATCCAGAAGTAGTGGAAGGTCGGGAACCCGTACTCCGCGCCGTTGGCGGACATGCCCATGATCTCCACCGCGCCGAGGTTGGCGGAGATGAACGCCAGGCCGGTCACCCAGGCGGGCAGCGAGCGGCCGGACAGGAAGAAGTCGATGCTGGAGGACACGCGCTGCCTGGCCAGCAGGCCGATGCCGGTCACGAACACGAAATACAGGGCGACCAGCGCGTAATCGACCGGCTGCGCGTCCAACAGGAGGGTCTCGGCGGCTACCAGGTGCGGGGGTGGGGCGGCCGGGTGCAGGTCGGACACGATCGGCACGGCGGCGAGAACGGACGGATCGGCGAGCGGCACAGCGTTCCTCCTGGCGGTGAAACCGGGGCGGCGAGTGAGATCGTCCGTCGTGCGAGAGCATGCGTCGTGCTGGTCCTGCCCGGCGTCGCGCGACCTCCTCGTCGCCCGCCGAATGGTGTCGGCTGACACCACTCTGCGTGATCATGCCCTACCGGCGCGGCACATTCGCGCACAATCAGGTCGGTCGCTCAGCGGGCCCGGTGCGCTCCGGCGGCGGCGACCACCGCGAAGGTGCGCGGAGCAGCCAGACCCGCGTCGGCGAAACGCCGCCGCACCGCCGCCACCACCGCCTCGGTGCCCTCCCGGTCGACGAGCGCGATGGCGCTTCCGCCGAACCCGCCGCCGACCATGCGGCTGCCGTGCGCTCCCGCCGCCACCGCGGCCTCCACCGCCGCGTCGAGTGCCGGGGTGGACACCTCGAAGTCGTCGCGCAGCGAGGCGTGCCCCGCGGTGAGTATCGGCCCGATTCCCCGGGGGTCGACGCCTTCTCGCAATTTCTCGGCAACCGCGAGCACCCTGGCGTTCTCCGTCACCACGTGGCTGGCGCGGCGGCGCAGCACGTCGTCGGCGATCCGGTCGACGTCGGCCGCCGCCACATCGCGCAAGGCGGTGACGCCCAGCGCCTCGGCCGCCGCGGCGCACTGGTCGCGACGCTCGGCGTAGCGGCCGTCCACGAGTTCGTGCGGCTGCCCGGTATCGATCACCAGCAGTTCGAGTCCGAACGCGGCGAGGTCGAAGGGGATCTGCTCGTGCCCGGTGCCGCGCGGCGCGGCGGTGTCGGCGGCGAATGCCCGCACGTCCAGCAAGAGCGCGTGCCCGGCCGTGCACAGCAGCGCTGCCGACTGGTCGAGCAAGCCGGTCGGCGTGCCGACGTAGTCGTTCTCCGCGGCACGGGCCATGTCGATCAGCATCCGGTCGGTCAGGCCGGGCGCGAACAGGTCGCGTAGCACGACGGCCACCGCGCAGGACAGCGCCGCCGAGGACGACAGCCCCGCACCGATCGGCACCGCGCCGTCGAGGTCGAGATCCACGCCGGGAATCCGGTGCCCGCGCCGGGTGAACTCGGCGACCACGCCGAGCGGATAGCGCGCCCACCCGGGCACCAGTGCCCGCTGCCGGTCGAGATCGGATACCGCGAAGAGCACCGGCTCGCCGGGCCGCTGCCGCGAGCCCACCCGCACCAGCCCGTCGCTGCGCGCAGCCGCCGCGCACCGCACCACCAGCGGCAACGCGATCGGCAGGACGTAACCGTCGTTGTAGTCGGTGTGCTCACCGATGATGTTGACCCGCCCCGGCGCCACCCATGTCCGCAAGCTCGTCCCTCGCTGTCCTCGTCGGTCGTGTCAGGGTACGAGACACCCCGCCCGACCGTTGTTCGCGCCGCGCGATCTGCGCTCGTGACGCACAGTCGATTCGACGCAAGACCCGCCTGCGAATTCCGTGGCCGCGCCGGATCGGGAGGGCATCAGGATGCATGACACCCGCGCGGCGATCTCATCGCACGGCAGGTGCCGCATCCCCAGGAGTTTCGCGCCGAGATGGTGGATCCGCGCGTGCGGGAGTACGTGGCGCACACGGTTTCACTCTTGTTGCGCCAACTGCCCGCGAGGGGGCGGCATTCCATGCCATGATCAAATCAGTTGTCCAGGGCATTGGTTGCCGAGCGCGCTGCGGTCGGCTGGGACGTCTGCTCGTACAACAACACTCGGTTCTCGTTCGCCGGCAGCATCCGGGCAGTGCTCGACGAACAGGCGAACGTCGAAGTCGCGGTGGAGGGTTCCCAGATCTATTACGCGGCCCGGTGCACCGGGGATGGAGCGACCAAGGGGGGCTGATGACACCCAGTGAACAGCCACAGCCCGGCTGTCGGCGCGGTATCGGATCGGGCTGGTACGTGGTGCTTCTCGGGGGAGGTGCGGCCGCGATCGCGGTCCACCTGACGCTCGACTCGCAGGTGGTGGCGTTCGCCACGATGGCCGTCATCGTCGGCGAGACCCTCGCCATGATCGCCGTCGGCGTGCGCATCCACCGGCCCGCGCACCCGTTGCCGTGGTATCTGCTGTCCGGCTCGGCGGTGCTGTTCGCCACCGGCACCACGCTGCGTGACATCGGCGACCATGCGCTGCATCCGCTCGACGACGCGTTCACCCTGCTCGGTTATCTCGGCGTGGGGCTCGCCGCGCTGATCTGGTTCTGGCCGCGCCACGTGCACGGCAACTACGACCTGCTGCTGGACTCCGCCCTCATCGGGCTCGGCGCGCTACTGGCGTCCTGGACCTTCCTCATCTCCCCGATCCTCCGGTCCACCGAGACCGGGCTCGACGCGGTGGTGGCCGCGACCTACCCCGTGCTGGACGCCCTGCTGCTCACGTTGGTGGCGCACTCGATGGCCACCTCCACGCGCGCGGAGACCTCGCTGTGGCTGTTGCACGCCGGGCTGATCGCGGTGCTGCTCGGCGACCTGGGCTACAGCCTGGAGACCGCGGGCGCGATCGCGTTCGGGCGCGAGGTGCTGCTGGCTCCCCTGCTCGCTGCCTACGCCACCGTGGGCGTCGCGGCGCTGCACCCGACCATGGCAGCGCTCGGCATGCCGCGGCGCATCCACCCGCACCACTCCCGACAGCGCGCCAGCCTCATCGCGATCGCGCTGATCGTGGCCTCGCTGGTGCCGGTGGTCGGGTCCAGCATGCGCCCGCTCGACCGCCTGGTGGTGTCGTCACTGTTCGCGCTGTTGCTGATCGGGATGCTGGTGCGCAGCGAGCGCGCGATCGTGCGCAGTGCCCGCAGCGAGCGGCGCGCGCAGTACCAGGCCGACCACGACATGCTCACCGGATTGCTGAACCGGGCCGCGCTGCTGCGCGCGCTGCGGCAGCGCGGCGAACAATGGGCCGAGCGACCGATCTGCCTGCTGTTCATCGACCTCGACGGCTTCAAGCGGGTCAACGACAGCTACGGCCACGCCGTCGGCGATGAACTGATCGCGACGGCGGCGAGCCGGATCCGGCGGGTGGTGCGCCAAGAGGACGTGGTGACCCGCTACGGCGGCGACGAGTTCGTCGTGCTCGCCCCGCTCGCCCGGCCGGAGGCCGCCGTGCTGGCCGAACGGCTGCTCGGCGCGTTCGTCCGGCCGTTCGGGCTGAGCGCGGGCGAGATCCCGATCACCGCGAGTGTCGGCGTGGCGTGCCTGGGTCCGCGCAGCTCGGACACCGACGCGCACAGCCTGTTGCGGGACGCGGACGCGGCCATGTACCACGCGAAGCAGTACTCGCTCGGCTACGCGTTCCACGACGACGTGCGGCGCGAGACTCCCGGCGCCGAGCGCCGGATCTGGCGCGCGGCCGCCCGATCCGCCAGTCCCGCGGTGTGACTCAGTCGCTCAGCTCGTTCAGCAGGCGCTTGGCCTCCTCGAGCTCGGCCTGTAACTGCTGCACCTTGGCCTCCTGCACGCCGCGCAACGCGTCGAGGACCCCGGCGACCACCTCGGCCACCTCCGGATGCAGGATCTTCGCCGCCTGCGCCACGGTGGATCCGGCCACCGGAAGGCCGCGCAGGGTGCGCTTCTTACCGCTGACCACGTCGATCGACCACTCGCCGTCGGCGGTGCCGGTGAGCGTCACGGTGACCTCGGGCGCCTTGGTCTTGCGAGCGGCGGCCGTTTTGGCGGGCTTCGGCGCCGTCGCCGCCGCGGCTTGTTTGCCCGCGCTCTCGGCACGGCTCGCGGCCGCGGTGGTCTCCGCGGGCTTCGGGCCTGCCGGCGGTTGGGGTGCGCTCGCCTGCGCGGGCTGAGTCGCGGTGCTCGTCGTGGTCGACGACTGGGTCACAGGGGTTTCCTTCCTAGGGGTCGACTTCGGCTGTGCGGTGGCGCCCGCCGCCCCTCGCGGCGGCTTGGTCAAGGTCACCTCGATGGGAGAGAAGGACAGTACATCCTTCGATCCGGTCGGGCGGACCTGCAGGAAGTCACCGTCGGCAGGGTCGCCGAGGGCGATCACCTTGCCCGAGCGCCCCTCCGGAACGCCGACCGCCGCGGCGGTGAACCACACCATGGGCGGGCGGCCACCGGCGATCTCCGTGGCGATCTGCTGAATCTCGCTGTCCGACAATGGTTGCGGCTTCGTTCGTGGGGAGGGCATGGTGACTCCGAGCGATTTCGTGGTTGGCTGCGTGCACAGATGATGCCCCACGCCGCCGACAGATTTGCGGGCCACCGTCGGATAGAGGCCGCGGATAGTCCGATCCGAGCAACCAGCGAATATCTGGCAACAGATCACGGGCTCCGCGAGCGGCGACTCGGCAGTCGACTCATGCGCGACATGATCCGCTCCGGCGAATCGGTAAGCAGCACCGGCGATCAGGCGCCGCTCCCCTCGAACCGGTATCCGGCAACAGGGCGACATCAGCGATGTGCGGCATACGACGGTGCTCGCCGAGGCGGCACCGCACACCGGATTCCCCGCAGAGCGCTCAGCTCGACGCCGTCGGCGCGCGCAACGCGGGGAACCAGATATCGGTGAGCACCTCGACGGCTTGGTCCGCCGAGACGTCGATGGTGCCCTGCATCGCCCAGCGGGTGAAGAATCGTTCCAGTTGCGCGACAAGCAATTCCACCCGCAACCTCGCTTCGTCGTGCCGATCGGCGGGCCACCCGGCGAGGTAGGCGGTCATCGCGTTGGGCAGCGCGAGGATGCCGTTGCGGGCGATCTCGCGGAACTCCGGCTCCAGCGCGGTCGCCTCGTCCCAGGCGAGCAGCATGTCCTTGTACTCGTGGAACCACTCGATCGCCCGGGTCATCCAGCCGGCGAACTCGTCGCGTGAACCGGTCTCGAGCACCCGGTCGAGGTCCTGATAGAAGTGCAGCGCGGTGGGTGCGGTGCCCTGCTCGGCGATCGCGCGCAGGATTTCCAGCTTCCCCGCGAAGTGCAGGTAGAACGTGGCACGGCTGCAACCGACCGCGGCGGCGATCTCGTCCACCCGCACGCCCGCGTAGCCGCGGGTGGCGAACAGCTCCTTGGCTGCCTCCATCAGGCGGGCCCTGGTCTGCTGCTTCTGCTCGTCCCGCAGGTTCGTGTTCGCGTTGGTCCGCATGGGGAACCGGTACCTCGTCTCCGTAAAAGCCGGGCTGACGTGCTGCTTCCGCTGACCGAGTCTACGCATGAGCGGTCTTGATAGACAGTGCGTCATTCACTGGACGCGATGTCTAGTGAGTGTTATTTTGTTGCCTACGTCACTCCGGCGCTACCCGCGCCGGACGGTTCGGCCGTCATCGACGACGGCCCTCCAGCACGAGGACAGTGAATGACGTCAACCGCACTCCCCCGCGTCTGCGTGATCGGGGCGGGCCCCTCCGGGATCACCGCCGCCAAACGGCTGAACGACCACGGCATCCCCTTCGACTGCTACGAGGCGTCCGACGAAGTCGGGGGCAACTGGTACTTCAAGAACCCCAACGGCATGTCGGCCTGCTATCAGAGCCTGCACATCGACACGTCCAAGTTCCGCTTGGCCTTCGAGGACTATCCGGCGCCCGACGAGTGGCCGGACTTCCCGCATCATTCGCAGCTGTTCCAGTACTTCCGCGACTACGTCGACCATTTCGGCATCCGCGACCGGATCGTGTTCAACACCGAGGTGACCGCCGCCGAGCGCGGGGCGGACGGTCGCTGGCTGATCACCACGAGCGACGGGCGCACCAAGGACTACGACGCGCTCGTCGTCTGCAACGGGCACCATTGGGATCCGCGCTTGCCGGACTACCCGGGCGAATTCGACGGCAGGCTGCTGCACAGCCACGCCTACAACGACCCGTTCGACCCCGTCGACATGCGGGGCAAACGGGTCGTGGTGGTCGGCATGGGCAATTCGGGACTGGATATCGCCTCCGAGCTGTCGCAGCGATTCATCGCCGCGAAGCTCTACGTCTCCGCCCGGCGCGGGGTCTGGGTGCTGCCGAAGTACGTCAACGGCAAGGTCGGCGACAAACGCTCGATGCCACGATGGATGCCGCCGAAGCTCGGTCTCAAGCTCAAGCAGCGATTCGTCCGGAAGGTCCGCGGCAATATGCGGGACTACGGCCTGCCCGAACCGGACCATCTGCCGTTCGAGGCACATCCCTCCGCGAGCGAGGAATTCCTGCACCGCGCGGGCTGCGGCGACATCGTCTTCAAGCCCGCGATCACCGCGCTGGAAGGTCCGCGGGTGCGCTTCGCCGACGGCAGCGTCGAAGAGGTGGACGTGATCGTCTGCGCCACCGGTTACCGCATCTCCTTCCCGTTCTTCTCCGACCCCGAGCTGCTGCCCGACCGCGACAACCGTTTCCCGCTGTTCAAGCAGATGATCAAGCCGGGCATCGACAATCTGTTCTTCCTGGGGCTGGCCCAGCCGCTGCCCACGCTGGTGAACTTCGCCGAGCAGCAGAGCAAGCTGGTCGCCGCCTATCTCACCGGCCGCTATCACCTGCCGTCGGCGGAGGAAATGCGGGCGGCCATCCGATCCGCGGAATCGGCCAGGACGGGCCGCTACTACGACTCGCCCCGGCACACCATCCAGATCGAATTCGAACCGTACGTGCGGGACCTGCGGCGGGAACTCGCGCGCGGCGCGAAACGCGCCACCGCCGCGGGAAACGCGTTGCCGGTGCGGGCCCGGGCACTCGAACAGGTGTGAGGCGGCGATGACCACTATCACGGGAACTGCCACATCGGGCTTCTGCGCCGAGCGATTCGCGCGGGTCCGAACGGAACTGGAGACCCGGCTCGCTTCCGGTGACGAACTCGGCGCCTCGATCTGCGTCACCGTCGACGGTGAACCGGTCGTCGACCTCTGGGGCGGGTACCGCGACCCCGGACGCACCGCGCCGTGGACCGAGGACACCTTGGTCAACGTCTTCTCCCTCACCAAGACCATGACGGCGTTGTGCGCCCTGCTGCTGGTCGAGCGCGGGGAGCTGGACGTGTACGCGAAGGTGGCCGAGTACTGGCCGGAGTTCGCGGCGAACGGCAAGGGCGACATCGAGGTTCGTCATCTGCTGGCGCACACCTCGGGTGTCTCGGGGTGGCAGCCGCCGATCGAACTCGCCGACATCTACGACGCGGAAGCGTCCGCCGCCCGCCTGGCGAGCCAACCGCCGTGGTGGGAGCCGGGCACCGCCTCGGGGTACCACGCGCTCGCCTACGGCCACCTGATCGGCGCGGTGATCCGCCGCGTCACCGGACGCTCGCTGGGCGAGTTCTTCGCCGCGGAACTGGCCGGGCCGCTGGGCGCGGACTTCCACATCGGCACCGCGCCCGAGCACCACGGGCGGATCGCCACCTTGGTACCGCCCACCATGCCGGAGTTCGACATGGCCGCGCTCGACCAGGACAGCGTGCTGGTCAAGACGCTCACCAGCCCGCTGCTCGACATCGCCGAGACGGCGAGCGCGGCATGGCGGCAAGCCGAGATCGGCGCGGTGAACGGTCACGGCAACGCGCGTTCGGTGGCGCGGGTGCAATCACTGGTCTCCTGCGGCGGCGAACTCGGCGGACGGCGACTGCTGTCGGAGGACACCATCGAGCTGATCTTCCGGCAGCAGTCCGACGGCGTGGATCTCGCGCTCGCGACGCCGCTGCGGTTCGGCATCGGCTACGGTCTGCCGCAGCGGCAGACCGCCCCGGAGGTGCCCGACGGCCGGGTGTGCTGGTGGGCCGGGTACGGAGGCGCGATGGTGGTCAACGACCTCGAGCACCGCACCACGTTCGCCTACACCATGAACCGGATGGCGCCGGGCCTGATCGGCTCCGACCGTGCCGACGCCTATCTGCGCGCGACGTTCGCGGCGGTACGCGGATGATGCGAGCATTGCAGCTCACCGACCCCGGCGTGCTGGAACTGCGCGAGGTGCCGATTCCGGAGATCGGGCCCACCGATCTGTTGCTGCGCGTCGGCGCGACCGGCATCTGCCATTCGGACCTGCACGTGCTGCACATCCCGTTCCGGATGCGCGAGGAGCCGTTGACCCTGGGCCACGAGATCGCGGGCACCATCGAGGCCGTCGGCGACGGGGTGGACGGCCGCAGGACCGGCGAGCGCGGCATCGTGTATCTGTGCTGGTCGTGCGGGGTCTGCCGGGAGTGCGCGGGCGGCGACGAGAACGTCTGCCGTGCCGCGGGCCGCACCGCCATGCCGCCGTGCCCCGGTCTCGGGCCGGACGGCGGGATGGCCGACTACATCCGAGTGCCGGCGAGTTCCTTCGTGCCGATCGGCGACCTCGATTTCGCCCAGGCCGCGCCGCTGGCCGACGCCGCGCTGTCGAGTTATCACGCCATCCGCGGCGCTCGCGAGCACCTCGGCCCCGGGTCGGTGGCAGTGGTCATCGGGATCGGCGGGCTCGGTCACGTCGCGGTGCAGATCCTCGCCGCGACCACGGCCACCCGGGTGCTGGCCGTGGACGTGAGCGCCGACAAACTCGAACTCGCCGCGCGCTGCGGAGCGGCGGAGGGATTCGTCGCGGGCGACGACACCGCCGGAGAGATCCTCGACCGGACCGCAGGCCGCGGCGCCGACGCGGTGTTCGACTTCGTCGGCGTCCAGACCACCGCACGGCTCGCGGTGGAGTCGGTGGCGCCCAACGGGGCATACCGCATGATCGGCCTCGGCGGCGGCGCACCGGAGATCACCGCGGCGCCGGCCGACGGCACCGGTTGGCCCTGGGGCGCGTCGGTACGGAAGACCTACGGCGGCACCAGATCCGACTTGATCGACTCCGTGGCACTGGCCACGTCGGGCAAGCTACGCGTCGAGGTGGAGCGCTACCCCTTGGCCGAGGGTCGCGCCGCCCTCGACCGGCTGGAACGCGGCCTGATCACCGGCCGAGCGGTCCTGATCCCCCGGCCGTGACTCATCGACCCACGAGGAAGTACTCGTTATGACAAAGCCCTTCGACCAGCAGGCATTCGTGGCGGAGGCCGCGGGCAGGCTCACCGGCCCCGGCGGTCGATTCGAGATGGTGATCGAGGACGTGCTCGGCGCACCGATGCCGGTGGTACGCCACCGCAGGTCCTCGCTGCGCGAGGTACTCGTCGCGGCGTCGGCGCACGGCGACCGGGACTACCTGGTCACCGCGGACCGCCGGATATCGTTCACCGAGCACGCCGCCGCGGTCGCGGCGCTGGCCACGGCCCTGCGCGACCGATTCGGCGTCGGAAAGGGCGACCGCGTCGGCATTCTCGCGGCGAACACACCCGAGTGGGTCATCACCTTCTGGGCGGCCCAGGCGCTCGGCGCGATCGCGGTGGGTTACAACGCGTGGTGGGCGCCGCGCGAGATCGCCTACGGCGTCGAGCACACCGGCCCCACCGTGCTCGTCGTCGACGCGAAGCGCGCCGCGGCGGCGGCGGAACTGGACATCCGGATTCCCCTGCTCACCATGGAGCACGACGTACCAGCGCTCATCGCCGAACACCGGACCGACGAGTTGCCGCACGCCGATATCGAGGAAGACGACCCCGCGGTGATCCTCTACACCAGCGGCACCAGCGGACGCCCCAAGGGGGCGGTGCACTCGCACCGGAACCTGGTGGCCGTCACCGATTATCACCTCTTCAACGACGCGCTGGCCGCCGCGCTCACCGGCGCGACCGAACTGCCCAGCGGTCGGCGCTTCCTGCTCACCTCGCCGCTGTTCCACATCGCCAGCCTGCACAACCTGGTGGTCCCCCGGCTGGTCACCGGCGACGCGGCGGTGATCCACCAAGGCTCGTTCGACGCCGATCAGGTGCTGCGACTGATCGAGACCGAACGGGTCACCAACTGGGGCGCCATGCCGACCATGGCCACCAGGATGCTGGATCTCGACCTGTCCGGCTACGACCTGTCCTCGCTGTCCTCGTTCTCACTGAACTCGGCGCCGTCGTCGGCCGCGCTGCAACAGAAGCTGCGCGATCAACTGCCCGTCGCCCGCAACGCGCTGGTGACCAGCTACGGGCTCACCGAATGCAGCACTGCCGCGACGCTGGCTAGTCCGGCCGAACTGGCGGCGTTCCCGGACACCGTGGGACGACCGGTCGTCGGGGTCACGCTGGAAATCCGTGACAGCGCGGGCAACGCGGTTCCCGACGGCGCGGAAGGCGAGATCTGGGTGCGCAGCCCCTACGTGATGCTGGGGTACTGGCGGGACGAGACGGCGACCGCGGCGGCGATCACCGCGGATCGCTGGTTGCGCACCGGCGATATCGGGATCCTGGAGGACGGCAGGCTGCGGTTGTCGGGGCGCCGTTCGGATCTCATCCTGCGCGGCGGGGAGAACGTCTATCCCACCGAGATCGAGCAGTGCCTCGAGGAGCATCCCGCGGTGCGCGAATGCGCGGTCCTCGGCGTGCCCGACGCCGACCTGGGTCAGCAGGTCGCGGCGTTGGTCGTGGTCGACAACAGCGCGGCCATCAGCGAAGACGAGCTGCGCGCGTTCACCGCCGAGCGGCTCGCCTACTACAAGGTGCCCGCCCGATGGCGGTTCACCACCACCGCACTCCCCCGCAATGCGACCGGCAAGGTCGTACGCGCCCAACTCGAGGTGTGAAGCCATGTACGACACCATCATCGCGAACGGCCGCTGGTTCGACGGCACCGGCGCGCCCTCGGCGATCAGGCACCTCGGCATCCACGACGGGCGGATCACGACCATCTCGGCCGAGCCGATCGACGACCCGGCGTGCCCGAACGTCGTGGACGCCACCGGGAAGTGGGTGATCCCGGGGATGCTGGACATCCACACCCATTACGACGTGGAGGTGCTCCAGCATCCGGCGCTGACCGAATCGCTGCGGCACGGCATCACCACGGTGCTGCTGGGCTCGTGTTCGTTGTCGACCGTGCACGTCGACGCCTCCGACGCGGGCGACCTGTTCGCGCGGGTCGAGGCGATTCCGCGCAAGCACGTCGTCGCGGCGGTGGGCGAGCACAAGACCTGGCGCTCGGCGCACGAGTACGCCGCCGCCCTGGACCGGCTGCCCTTGGGCCCGAATGTCGCCGCGTTCATCGGGCATTCGGATATTCGTGCCGCCGAACTCGGTCTGGAGCGCGCCACCCGCAAGGACGTCCGGCCCGATGCCGCCGAACTGGCCGGGATGGAGGCGAAACTGACCGAGGCGCTGGACGCGGGCTTCGTCGGCATGTCCTCTCAGCAGTTGCTGTTCGACAAACTCGACGGCGAGGTGTGCCGGTCGCGCACGCTGCCATCCACCTACGCGACGCTGCGGGAACGGCACCGGCTCAACACCGTGCTGCGACGGCGCGGCGGGGCGTTGCAGGGCGGGCCGGACGTGTCCCGGCCGCACAGCCTGGTCACCATGGCGGCCAGCAGCCTCGGCCTGTTCCGCAGGCCGCTGAAGGTCAGCCTGCTCTCGGCCGCGGACATCAAGGCGATTCCCGCTGTCGTGCACCTGTTTCCGCTGATCGCCCGGGTGCTGAACAAGCTGGGCGGCAATTTCCGCTGGCAGCACCTTCCGGTGCCGTTCGAGGTCTACGCCGACGGCATCGACCTGGTGGTGTTCGAGGAGTTCGGTTCCGGCGCCGAAGCGCTGCACCTGGCCGATCAGGTGGACGAACGACGGGAACTGCTGCGCGACGAGAACTATCGGCGCCGCTTCCGCGCGGATTACGACAAGAAGTTCGGTCCGCGGGTATGGCACCGCGACTTCTTCGACGCGCAGATCGTCGAATGTCCCGACCCCACGGTGATCGGCAAGACCTTCGGCCAGGTGGGCTCGGAGCGCGGCGGCGCGCATCCGGTGGACGCGTTCCTCGACCTCGTGGTGGAGCACGGCAGCAAGGTGCGTTGGCGCACGACGATTTCCAATCATCGACCGGAGGTGCTCGATCGGCTCGCCGCCGATCCGGGTGTGCAGCTGGGCTTCTCCGACGCGGGGGCCCATCTGCGCAACATGGCGTTCTACAACTTCGGGCTCCGCTTCCTGCGCCGCGTGCGTGACGCCGCGGACGCCGGTCGCCCGTTCCTGTCGGTGGAACAGGCGGTGCACCGGCTCACCGGTGAACTCGCGGACTGGTACGGCTTGGACGCCGGGCATCTGAGGGCGGGCGACCGAGCCGACCTCGTCGTCCTCGATCCGGCCCGCCTGGACGATTCGCTCGACGCCTACCAGGAATCGCCGATCCCCCCGTTCGACAACCTGCCGCGCATGGTGAACCGCAACGACGACACGGTCACCGCGGTGTTCGTCGGAGGCGTGCGGGTCTTCGGTGACGGCGCTCCCGCCGAGGTCCTCGGCACCAGACGGACCGGCCGGTTCCTGCGCGCGACGACCGCCGTCCGGTGATCGGAACGCCCCTGCCCGGCCGTGCCCGCCGGTAAAATCGCGGGGACCGGCGGCTCGGTCGCCGGTCGTTCGTAGGGAGTCGGCGTGGACGTTTTCGAGCATCGGGGCAGGGCCGTCGTCTACGACCGCGTTGGCAGCGGGTCCGCGATCGTGTTCCTGCACAACGCCGGAACGCAACGCCGGATCTGGGACGACCAGGTCGCCGCACTGCGCGACGAGCACGAAGTCTTCGCGCTCGATCTGCCCGGCTACGGGCAATCCGACCAGCCCGCCACGGGCTACCGCCTCACCGATTACGTCGACATGCTCGCGGCGTTCCTGGACGCCCACGGGCGCACCGACGTGGTGCTGATCGGCAACTGCCTCGGCAGCGCCACCTCGCTGCGCTACACCATGGGTCATCCGGAGCGGGTGCGCGCGCTCGTGCTGATCAATCCGCTCACCCTGGACACGGTCGGTTCGGGACAATCGGCGGGCTTGGCCTGGCTCGACGCGCGGCTGCCGCTGGCGCCGCTGGCCCGCCGGATCAGTCTGCCGGACCCGGTGGTCTCGCTGATCGTCGGCAACCAGCTCGGCCCCCGCGGGCGAGACCGGAACATCCGGCACGAGCCGCGCGTGCGGGCGCATTGGACGGATCGGGGCAGGCTGCTGGCCCTGCACGGCTTGGTGCAGGATTTCCCGTCCTACCGCGCGCTGGACACGTTCGATCCGCCTGCCGGCTTCCCGCCGATCTGCACGATCTGGGGGCGGCGCAATCGCATTCTGTCGGCGAAGGCGGGCGGGCGGCTCAACCACAGGCTGCGCCCACACACGGCGGTGGAGCTAGCCGACTGTGGTCATCTCCCGATGGTGGAGGCCCCGGAGCGGGTGACTTCGATCATCACCGGCTTCCTCGCCGATACCGGCGCGCGGGAGCGGGCGGGCTAGCGCTGAGCCGCGCTCAGAGCGGAGCCGCGGTCGGGCAGAGTTCGGCGAAACTGTCGGAGTGCACGCCGCATCCGGCGCATTCGAACACCATGCCGATATCAAGCATCCAATGGATGCGGGTATGGCAGGTCTCGCAGAGGAAATCCACACCCGCCGGGTGGCAGCAGGACCGTTTACGGATGAACCATTCCGCGCGATGGCGACACGGGACGGAGTCGAAGCGGAACGTGCACCTCGGCGCAGCGGGCAGCTCGGCGACAACGGCTTCGAAAGCCGTTGTGGCCGTATAGGTGTTCACAGCGGATACCTTCCAGCGGAGCAGGGCGGGAGGCGGGAGCGTGAGCCGCGGCGCCTTTCCCCCTGAATCGATCTCTCTCGATTAGCTGTTACCCGGATGAGGCGGCCTTCACACGGCGGCGGACCGGCTTGTTTGGTGACGAAGCGGGCGGGAATCCGATTCGTGACTACATCAAGGGAAGGGGTTCTGTCATGTTGTTGCGCCGACTCGCCCGGCCGCTACTGGCCACCGCGTTCGTAGTAGACGGGGTCGATACGCTGCGGCGCCCGGATGAGCGGGTCAAGGCCGCGAACGCACTGCTCGAACGGGGGCACCGGCAGCTGCCCGAAGAAATAGCCACAAAATTGCCGTCCAATCCGACGACGGTCGTCCAGGTCAACGCCCTCGCTCAGGTGAGCGGCGGCGTGCTGCTGGCGCTGGGCAAGGCGCCACGACTGGCCGCCTTGGTGCTCGCGGCGACCGTCGTGCCCGCGGCGGTCACCGAGCAGGATTTCTGGAACGAGCAGGATCCGGCCCGCAAATCGGCGAAGCGGACCGCGTTCCTCAAGGACCTCGGTCTCCTAGGCGGGCTGATGATCACCGCGGCCGACACCGAGGGCAAGCCGTCGCTGGGCTGGCGCGGCCGCCGGGCCGCCCGCGACGCCGCCGCCGCGGTCACCGCCGCACTGCCGTTCGGCGCTACCTCCGATACCGCCACCGGCGCGGCATTGCGCAAGCAGGCGCAGGAGGCCGCGGAACGGGCGCGCGCGCTCGGAGCGGCGGCGGCGAGCAAGGGCGCGGAACTCGCCGAGACGGCTCAGCGTCACGGCCCGGGATGGGCGGAGGCGGCCAAGGAACACGGCAGTGAGCTGGCCGGTACCGCCAAGGAACACGGGTCGGAGTGGGCCGAGGTCGCCAAAGAGCGGGGCGCCGACTGGGCGGAGGTCGCCAAAGAACGGGGCGCCGACTGGGCGGAGGTCGCCAAAGAACGGGGCGCCGACTGGGCGGAGGTCGCCAAGGAGCGCGGCGCGGAGTGGGCGGAGATCGCCAAAGAGCGGGGCGCTGAGTTCGCGGAGATCGCCAAGGAACGGAGCGCCCATCTCGCGGATCTGGCCAAACAGCGCGGGGCCGAGTGGGCGGAGGTCGCCAAGGAGCGCGGACCGGAGATCGCCGACGCCGCCCGGGAACGCAGCGCGCACACGGCGCAGCTGGCTCGCGAACGGGGCGTCCGGAAAGCGCAGGCGGCCCGCGAGGCGATCGAGTCGCGGCGCCACTGAGGCTGCGGACGAGCAGGGCGGGCGCCTCGCCTCGGGGCGCACCGCCCACGCGTCGGCGACCCCTCTCCGGCCGCGCCGGTCAGGCGGTTTCGTCGTAACCGGGCGCTAGGCCGACGAGGGCGCACCCGATGGAATCGGCCGCTCAGCCCCGCCGCCGCCAGGAAGGTGACCGGTGAGAGGTCGAGCACGAGTGTGGCCGCGGGGCGCAGGCAGGCGCCCGCCAGCTCCGCGCGAAACCGGGGCGCCGTCGCGGCATCGATCTCGCCCTCGACCATCAGCAGGATGACGTCGCGGCGCGGGCGGCACACCGAAAAACGAAGCGGGTCAGTCCATTCGGCGTGTCGGGACATGCGCTGACTCCTGGCCGGAAGCTGGCACTGCACAGACTTTGCGCTTCCAGTGAAGCATGGTGCGCGAGGTCTGTACAGGAGCGCCACGGCGCGAACTGTGTTCGCGGACTACGCTTTCCGGTCAGGCGCTCGGACCCTAGGACGTACTCGCGCTTCCGCCGCAGGAGATGGTGACGGCCTCCCCGTTGAAGTGGCGGCCGTGCTCGGAGACCAGCAGCAGCACCGCCTCGGCCACCTCGGCGGGCTGGATCAGATCGCCGTTGGGCGGGCCGGATTCGATGATCGCCATCCAGTCCTCCTTGGTGGGATTCTCCTTGTCCGGCATCATGAGCCGCCAGGTGGCGGGGTTCTGGATCATGTCGGTGTCCACCCCGGACGGCAGCAGGGCGTTCACCGTGATGCCGTACTCCGCCACCTCCAGGGACAGCGACTTCACCAAGCCCAGCACGCCCCATTTGCTCGCGGCGTAGTGCGCCGCGTTGCGCACGCCCATCTTCGCCACGATGGACGAGGTGGCCACCACTCGACCCCACCGACGCTCGATCATGTGCGGCACGACCGCGCGGAAACTGTGGAACACGCCGGTCAGGTTGGTGTCGATCATGTCCTGCCACAACTGCTCGTCCATCTCCGCGACGGGCGAGTTGGAGGCGATGCCCGCGTTGGCGATCAGGATGTCGATGCGGTCGAATTCCTCCAGCGCGCGCTCGGCGACCGTCCGCATCTGTTCCAGGCTGCGCACGTCGGCCCGCACCGCGACGCAGCGGCGGCCGGTGCGCTCGACCAAGGCGGCGGTCTCGGCCAGATCGTCGGGAGTACTCAGCTCGTAGGGAAGGCCGGACAAGGGTGCGGCGATGTCACACACCACGATGTCCGCGCCCGCGTTCGCCAGCGCGAGGGCGTGCGCGCGCCCCTGTCCGCGGGCGCCGCCGGTGATCACCGCCACCCGATCGTCGAGATGCCCCATCACTGGCCCTTCATCGGTCGGTACCTGCTTCGGCCGCCACCCATCGTGTCATGGGTGGACGGCGTGGGCTCCCGATTTTCGGCAGGCCGGGCCACCGTCGAGCGATTTCCCGCCGATGGGAACGAGCGGCGGGCGCGTCCGCGCGTGGCCACCGGTGTGCGCAGCGCCACGTCCGCGACCTGCGCCGACGAGATGGTTTGCCGAAATCTCCAGGGACAGTGGAACAATGGGTGCGGTCTCGGCGCCGGAGCGGGCACGGCCACGGCGCGCACGAACCGACCCGACTGCGGCACGGAGACAACATGCAACCTTTCCGACCCGGTCCAGCGACCAACTGGGTGCGATGTACGCTGCGCCCCGGAACGATTTCGCCCGTGCCTACCCATCGTTCCTGGCACGGTCGGCGCATCCACAGTGGTTCCAGGGGGCCCGATGACCGATTGTGAGTACCTTCCCGTGAATCTCGACCGACAGCTCGACACCGAACCGACCGAGCACGACAGCACCCTGGCCGCCCGGCTGACCAGCCCGCGGCTGCGCAAGCTGCTGCACACAGCCATCGGCCTCTCCGAGGATTCCGTGGATCTGCTGACGACCATGACCACGCGCCTGCGTGCCGCCGAGGGCATGATCCTGCGCGACCCGCTCGACGACTGCTGACACCCGGGCGGGCGTGACGGGGCCCCGGCGGCCCCGCCGCGGCCGTCCGAGGTGGTTGCCGAACCGGCAACGATATTTGCCGATACGTCCGGTCCGGTGGATGGTGGGACGCATGAGTGCGACACACCACCACCGGGACGGGACCACGTCGACGACGGTCGAGTTCTGGGAGTCCTTCTACCAGGAACGCGAGCAGATCTGGTCGGGACGGCCGAACTTCCTGCTGGTGCGGGAGATCGAAGCGGTCGCCCCGGGTACGGCACTGGACCTGGGCTGCGCCGAGGGCGCCGACGCGATCTGGCTGGCCGAGCGCGGCTGGCGGGTGACGGCGGTGGACGTCTCGGAGACCGCGCTGGCCCGCGCCAGGGCACAAGCGGCGCGACAGCAGTTGGCCGGCGAAATCAATTGGCAGCGGCACGATCTCGACCACACCTTCCCGTCCGGGCGCTACGACCTCGTCACGGCGCAGTATCTGCACTCACCGGCGGCCCAGGACGGTGAACGGACGCGAATCCTGCGCCGGGCCGCGGAGGCGGTGGCGCCCGGCGGGCTGCTGCTGATCGTCGGGCACGCGGAGTGGCCCAGCTGGGTGCTGGAACCGCCCGCCGACGTGCACTTCCCGACCACCGCCGAGGTGCGCGCCGACCTCGCGCTCGACCCGGCCGAATGGCAGGTGGAAGTGGAGGACGTGGTCGAGCGCGAGCACGCGGGCCCGGAGGGGCAGCCGGGCACGCGGAAAGACAACATCCTGCGAATTCGCCGCCGCTGACCCGAGCCGGAAACCCGCTCGGCGCCGTCGGCCCGCACAGCGCACTCCCAGGTTTGCCCCAGGTTGCGGGCAGACAGCCTTCCTAGCCTTCGAAGTGAGGTTCACACGGAAGGAAGGCGAACATCATGGCGTCGATTACGAGCGTCCCGCCGGGCGTGGAGGCCGTCGCGAGACCCGTCGGCGCCCATCGCGCCTCCACCCACGAGCGATCCTGGGCGGATCGCGCGTTCTTCGGGCCCGCGACCCAATCGCGGTGGGCGCGCCCGGCGCTGTTCGCGCTGCTGCTCGCGACCGCGGTGCTGTATTTCTGGAATCTGACGGTCTCCGGATGGGCGAACGAGTATTACGCCGCGGCGGCGCAGGCGGGGACGCAGAGCTGGAAGGCGCTGCTGTTCGGCGCGCACGACGCGGGGAACGCGATCACGGTGGACAAGCCGCCCGCGTCGCTGTGGGTGATGGGGCTGTCGGGGCGGTTGTTCGGATTCGGCTCGTGGTCGCTGCTGGCGCCCCAGGCCTTGATGGGCGTCGGCTCGGTGGCCCTGCTGTATGGCGCGGTGCGACGGTGGAGCGGCCCCGGCGCGGGCCTGCTGGCCGGTGCGGCGTTGGCGGCCACTCCGGTGGCCGCGTTGATGTTCCGCTTCGACAACCCCGACGCCCTGCTGACGTTGCTGCTGGTCGCGGCGGCCTACTGCACGGTGCGGGCGATCGACTCGCACGGGCTGCGCTGGCGTTCGGCGAGTACCGGCTGGCTCGCCCTGGCCGGTGCGGTCATCGGTTTCGCGTTCCTGACCAAGATGATGCAGGCGTTCCTGGTCCTGCCCGCGCTGGGGCTGGTGTTCCTGGTCGCCGCGGCGGGAGGCTTCTGGGCCCGGATCGTCAAATTGATCACCGCGTGCGCGGCCATGGTGGTCGCGGGCGGATGGTATGTGCTGCTGGTCGAGCTGTGGCCCGCGGATTCGCGCCCCTACATCGGCGGGTCGACCGACAACAGCCTGTGGGAACTGGCGCTCGGCTACAACGGGATGGGCCGACTGCTGGGCGGCAGTGGCAATCCGAGCGGGGGCTCGGGCGGCCCCGGAGGCGGCGGCATGGGCGGCGCGTTCGGCGGCGACACCGGACTGGCCCGGCTGTTCAGCGGCAGCATGGGCACCGAGGTGTCCTGGTTGCTCCCCGCGGCGCTGATCGGCCTGGTCGCCGGACTGTGGCTGAGCCGCCGCGCACCGCGCACCGATCGGCTGCGGGCGGCGATGATCCTCTGGGGCGGGTGGCTGCTCGGCACCGGCCTGGTATTCAGCTACATGAGCGGCATCATCCACCCGTACTACACGGTGGCCTTGGCGCCGGGCATCGCCGGTGTCGCCGGAATCGCGGTGACACAGTTGTGGCGGCGGCGCGGGCACGTGGCGGCCAGGATGACGTTGGCGCTGCTGTCGGCGGTCACCGGCGTCTGGGCCTTCGTCCTGCTGGACCGCACGCCGGACTGGTTGCCCTGGCTGCACTGGACGGTGCTGATCTCGACCGCGCTCGCGGCGATGGGCCTGTTGGTGGGCGCGCACCGGTCGCGTGGGATCGCCGTGACGATCGCGGCGGCCGCGTTGCTCGGCGGGTTCGCCGGATCCACGGCCTACGCGGTCGAGACGGTCACGCACGCGCACAGCGGCGGCATCCCCACCTCCGGGCCCGCGCAGGCGAGTTCGATGGGCGTGCCCGGCGGAGGCGCAGGAGCGGATGGTCCGCCCGCCGACGGCCGCACCGGCGCGACGGACGGCACCGATCTGCCGACCGGAGACGCGGCTCCCAGCGGCAGCGAGCTGCCGACCGGCGACATGCCCGCCGCCGACGGCGGACGGTCGACCGGCGACTCGACTCCCGCGAGCGGCGCGGGCGGGCCGAGCGGAAACGCGGGTAACGCGGAGCTGGACGCCCTGCTGGAGAACACCGACAGCCGGTGGTCGGCGGCGAGCATCGGCTCCGGTACCGCGTCGAGCCTGGAATTGCGCACGGGCACGTCGGTGATCGCGATCGGCGGCTTCAGCGGTGGCGACGACGCGCCGACGTTGGCGCAGTTTCAGCAGTACGTGGCCGATGGCGAGGTGCACTACTTCGTCGCGCAGGGTCAGGGCATGCGCCCCGGCTCCAGCGGGGAGAAGTCGGCGGCGGACGAGATCACCGAGTGGGTGAAGGCGCACTTCACCGCGAAGACGGTCGGCAACATCACCGTCTACGACCTGACCGCACCCACCGGCAGCTGATCGCCCGGATCCCGACCGCAGGAGTATCGCCGCAGCGTAGGGTGCGCGATACTCCTGCGGCATGTTCGGCGGCAGCGCCTCGAACATCGCCGCCGACGGCCCTTCGAGTTCGCCCGGCACCGGAAACCGCCGGAGCGGCCGACGCGGATCGCACCGGCGAGGGCGCGCCGAGGCGTATAGCGAGCCCATGTTCAGTTCGCCGGTCCGACGATCGACACGAACCAGGGGGCCGCAACCCAGGGCACGCACCGTCGCAGACAGTGATGATCTGCGGTTTGCGGCGCACAGCATGCCGATCGGCAAAGACCCCTCGCTGACGCCCACCGCCTCGCTTGCCGCCGACGAGCGAGGTCACCCGATCGGACACCAGCCCCACCAGGCATGATGGACGCGGACGGCGGCGAACAGCGCGCCGGGCCGGTGGCGCGCTCCCAGGAAACACCCAGCTTGCTCGCAGGTTGCTCCGTGCCTGCGAGGCAATCATGGACTCATGACCGGCACCGAACCCGAAGCCCGCGTCCTCATCGTGGACGACGAACCGATGATCATCGAACTGCTCGCCGTGAGCTTGCGGTTCCAAGGGTTCGAGGTGGCCACCGCCCTCAGCGGCACCGAGGCGCTGGATCGGGTGCGCGGATTCCGGCCGGACGCGGTGATCGTGGACGTGATGATGCCCGGCATGGACGGGTTCGGGATGCTGCGGCGGCTGCGCGCCGACGGGGTGACCGCGCCCGTGCTGTTCCTGACCGCCCGCGACGACGTCGACGACAAGCTCACCGGACTCACCCTCGGTGCGGACGACTACGTGACCAAGCCGTTCAGCCTGGAGGAGGTCATCGCGCGACTGCGAGTCATCCTGCGCCGCAGCGGAATACAGTCCGCTGTCGAAGGCGTCAACCGGATGACGGTGGGCGATCTGGTGCTCGACGACGACAGTCACGAGGTGTGGAAGGCGGGTGCGCCGGTGTCGCTGTCGCCGACCGAGTTCACCCTGCTGCGCTACTTCATGGTCAACGCGGGCAAGGTGCTGAGCAAGCCGAAGATCCTGGACCACGTCTGGCGCTACGACTTCGGCGGTGACGCGGGCGTGGTCGAGTCGTATGTGTCGTATCTGCGGCGCAAGGTCGACACCACCGAACCGAAACTGCTGCACACGCTGCGCGGCGTCGGTTACGTGCTGCGTGAACCCCAGGTGAGCCGGAGGTGAGCGTACGAACGGAACTCGCGCGGCGGATATCGGCGGTCCCGCTGCGGGTCGGGCTGGTGATCGTGCTGCTGCTGCTGACCGCGGCGGCGCTGTTCGCGTCGGGTGCGGCGGTGACCTCGGCGCTGAGCCGATCGCTGACCCAGCGCACCGACGAACAGCTCTACGACGCGGCGCGGTCCTGGGCGCAGCCGCGTCCGATGCGGCAGGTGACCACCCCCGACGGTCGCACGCAATGGATTCCGGCTGATCTCCCGGCCGCGCCGGTGCAGCCGAGATCGGTGGGCGAGCAGCCGCGCCGGTTCTTCGAACTGCGCACGGGAGCCGACGGCCAGGTGTATCCGGACCCGCCCGGCGGCAACAGCGCCGCGGGGGTCCCGGATCTGGGCGGCTCGAGCGCCCAGACGCCGAGAACGGTGGATTCCTCGGACGATTCGTCGGTGCGCTGGCGGGTGCTGACCACGACCAACGAATACGGTTCCACCACCATCGGCCTGCCGCTGACCGACAACCAGGAGACGGTCTCGCGGCTGATCTTCTTCGAGGTCGGCACGGGGGCAGCGGCTCTGCTGGCCCTGGGCGCCGTCGGCTACCTGGTGATCCGGCGCAGCCTGCGGCCGCTGCGCGAGGTGGAGCAGACGGCGGCGGCGATCGCGAGCGGCGACCTGCACCGACGGGTGCCGGTGCGGGGCGTCGACACCGAAGTCGACCATCTGGCGCGGTCCCTGAACGAGATGCTCGCGCAGATCCAGCACGGCGTTGCCGCGACCGAGGCCTCCGAGGAAGCCGCCCGCCGCTCGGAGGCGCGGATGCGCCGCTTCGTCGCCGACGCCAGCCACGAACTGCGCACGCCGCTGACCACGATTCGTGGTTTCGCCGAGCTGTACCGGCAGGGCGCCAGCACCGACGCGGTAATGGTGGTCGGCCGGATCGAGGCCGAGGCCGAGCGCATGGGTGTGCTCGTCGAAGATCTGCTGCTGCTGGCGCGGCTGGACGAGAAGCGCCCGCTGGAGCGCAGACCCGTCGACCTGCTCGCGCTCGCCGGTGACGCCGTGCACAACGCGCGGGCCATCGCCGCCCGCCAGAAGCCGTCGCCCGACGCGCCGGACCGCCCGATCACCCTGGTGATCAGCGAGGGCGAGGGAACCATGGACGTCGTCGGCGACGAGGCGCGCCTGCGCCAAGTCCTGGGCAACCTGCTCGGCAACGCCCTCACCCACACCCCGCGCGAAGCGGCGATCACGGTGCGGCTCACGGCCGCGCCCGATCGCGTCCGCATCGACGTGATCGACACCGGCCCCGGCCTGTCGCCCGACGCCGCCGCGCGGGTATTCGAACGCTTCTACCGCGCGGACGCCTCACGCACCCGCACCAGCGGCGGCACCGGCCTCGGCCTGTCCATCGTCCAGGCGCTGGTAACCGCCCACGGTGGACGCGTCTCGGTCGACAGCGAACCGGGCCGCGGGGCGACCTTCACCGTGGTGTTGCCCCGTGAACCCGCCGATACGCGGCCCACAGGAGAGTGGGCTCGATCCGGGTAGCACGGGTCCCTCGGCGCGATCACAACCGGAACCCGCGCCGTGCCGATGCGCGGCGCCGCCGAGTCACCGATCGCGCCGACTGGTGGATCGCCTGGTTCGGCGGTGCGCATCGGATCGCCGATGGCGAAGAAGGCGGCCGCTCAGCGCGGCGCGGGTAGGAAGATGTCGTCGAGCGGGGCCCCGGAGCCGGGGGTGGCACCTTCTTCGGCGAACCATTCCCAGTGCATCACGCGGGCGAGGATCGGGGTGGGCAGGCGCAGGAGCACTTTCGCGATGGTGGCGAAGCGACTGGAGCCCTCGGCGATCGAGCGGTGGGCGGCCAGAGCGGTTCTGCGTTGCGCCGCGTGGGCGGCGACGTCGATGCGATGGGTGATCGCCGAGCGCGGACTGAACAGCGAGGCGAGAACCGAAGGGTCATAACGAAAGGGGACCCGCAATCGCTCCAGCGAACGAACGAGACGCGTGTAACCCTCGCGCGGCAAGGTGGCGTCCAGGACTCGCGACACGCCGGCGAGTTCTGCCGCGCGCTTGCCCACCTGGTGCACGCGGACGTGGTCGCGATGTCCGTATCCGCCGTTGCGGTCGTAGCTGAGCAGAATTTCGGCGTGCTCCTCGCGCAGGATCGCGGCCAACCGCCCCGCCGCCTCCTCCGGATCCGCGCGGGCGAATCGCATCCGGTCCGGCGGGTCGGCGTACAGCACCGCGCCGTGTCCGCTGTCGGCGTAGCCGAGGTGCACCACCCGGTGCACGCCGAGGGTGGCGGCGCTGGCCGCCAACTCGCCGAGGCGCAACGGCTTGCGGCCATCCAGATCCGCCATGTGGCCATCGGTGGCCACCACGATCACCGTCCGGTGCCCGGCGGCGGACAGCTTGGCCAGGGTCCCGCCGGTCAGCAGGGTCTCGTCGTCCGGGTGCGCGTGGAATGCCACAACGGTCGCCATCGCACCAGTGTGCCAAAGGCATTCACGAGAGATCCTCGGCCAGCCGGGTCGCGCCGACGAGCATATAGCCGCCGGTCAGGGCGACCATGGCCACCGCGGCCGGGCGCGGGGCGTCACTGCGCAGGAGGCGCACCCCGCCGTGCGTGGTGTCCAGGATGTCCACCAGCAACGCCAGACGCTGCCAGCGTGGCAGTTCCTCGGCGGGCGCGGTCAGATACCCCAGGCCCAGCGCGATCGCCCGTGCGCCGAAGATCCGGGTCATGTAGTCGAGTTCGGGCGTAGGGCGTACGCCGAGCGCCTTGGTCAACGTCCGTGGCGCCACGAGCGCGGCCGACCCCAGCGCGACCCGTCCGAGCGCCAGGCCGCGCAGCGCACCGGCCAGTGGGGAGCGGGTTTTCCGCATGCTGTTCGTCACCATGTCCCGAGCCTCGCCCATAACGCCGATCAGGTCGATTACCTGCGAGGTAATCGACCTGACGACGGTAGGGGCGAAGGACTCATGGCAGCGGAACCCACCGCCGCCTTCGCCACCTTGGACTTCAACACCTTCATACTTCTCCTCGATCCGGCCCGTCGGGCTCCCGGCCGAACTTCGACCGCGCAGACAATCCTCGGTGCGCGATCTCGAGACACCCCGATACTGCGCTGGGAACCTCCTGGCAACCCGAATCTGCTCCTACAGCGAACTCCCAGCTTCGAGAACGCTCCGGCTCCGGGCGTTCGCCACGGTCTACCCTGAGGTCTTCCGCGAGCCACTGACCAGGAGAGGACAGCCGTGCAGCTTCTCGTCACCGGCGGCGCCGGTTACATCGGCAGCGTCGTCGCCCACCAACTCGTCGCCGCGGGCCACGAAGTGGAGATTCTCGACGACCTGTCCACCGGCTTCCCGGAGAACCTTCCGGCGCGCGCGGCATTTCACCAGCTGCCGGTTCACCGTGTCGCCGACGTGCTCACCCCCGCGTCCGGCTTCGACGGCGTGCTGCACTTCGCGGCCAAGATCGAAGTCGCCGAATCGGTCGCGAACCCCGAAAAGTACTGGTGGAACAACATCGAAGGCTCGCTCGCCTTGCTGCGCGCCATACGCGCCGCAGGCACCCCGCGACTCATCTTCTCCAGCACCGGCTCGATGTACACCGGCGACGGGAGCACACCTTTCGACGAGAACGCCGAAGTGCGTCCGGCCAATCCGTACGCGGCGACCAAGGCGACCGTGGACATGATGATCGCGGGCGAGTGCGGCGCGAGCGAACTCGGCGCCGCGTCGCTGCGTTACTTCAACGCCTCCGGCGCCGTCGTCACGCACGACGCGCGGCTGGGCGAGCGGCACGACCCGGAGTCGCACTTGATCCCGATCCTGCTGCAAGCCGCGGCGGGACAACGTGATTCGTTCACGCTCTACGGCACCGACCATCCGACGCCGGACGGCACATGCATCCGCGACTACGTGCACGTGGCCGACCTCGCCGCCGCTCATCTGCTGGCGCTGGAGGCCATCCGCCCCGGCGAATACGACGTGTACAACCTCGGCAACGGCAGCGGCTACTCCAATCGGCAGGTGCTCGACACGGTGCGGGAGGTCACCGGACGCGACTTCCCGGTCCACTACGGCCCACGCAGGCCGGGCGATCCCGCCGTCTGCGTGGCGGCGAGCGGCAAGGCGGGCACCCGGCTCGGCTGGAAGCCACAGCGACCGGATCTGGCCGACATCGTCTCCGACGCATGGCACTTCCACCGGTCGGTGTACGGCGACTGATCGACCGAGCAACGTTTCGGCGTATTTCCGCGAAGTCCCGGGCAACCTCCATTCGCGCGCCCGGGCATCGCGAGTCGATCAGAGAATGAGCAGAATCAGCGCCTTCTGCAGCGTGTCCACGATGCGGCCGATGGTGATCGCGATTTCGACGGTGCCCACGACAGGCCCCTTTCCTCGGACATGGCAAATCCTCGACACATCAATTCAAGCGCGCGCGAACGCGATTCGCCAAGCTCGCGCCGGGTCTCGTTCGGGCGGATCGGGGAGGTTCATCCACGGCGCCCCGCTCTTCGAATCATCTGTGTCGCGCGATCGGTCGCGACAGCGGGGCGGATCAGCGCACCGCACACGCATTTCGATCCATCGACAGGAGCACAGGTGACGTCGTCGCAACCGTTGGTCCGGGAGGACTCGCACGACTGTTCTCGGCATGCGGCCGATACGGTCGGGCAAGCCGCGGCGGTACTCGGCATGCTCCATCGAATCCCCGCCGACCACGCGGAGGTCTCCGCGCGCCTTGCGCTGCTCGCCGAGCGCAGTGCCGACATCGCGTGCGAACTGCTCGGCGAGTCGGCAGGCCGGTGCGCGCTCGGCCGGGCGCTGCACGGCGTCGTCATCCATCTCCGGACGACGGCCGAGCTCGCCGACCGGCACCGCGTGACAGTGCTCGCCGACGAACTCGTCGAGGTCATCGGCATAGTGCAGGAGTGCGGGCAGAACACGGCCCGATCCCTCACGGCGCCGCTGGATTCCGTGTGGGCGGCGCACTACCGCGCCGAGGTCCTGCGACTGGCCGACGACGCCGACGACGCTTTCCGCCGCCTGTTCGCGCGGTGGTACTTCGACACCGACGACCTGACGACAGTGGCCGGTATGCGGGAGGTCGGCGACGAACTGGAGAACGTGATGCGAGCCTTCGAGTCGGTCGCCGATGCCGCGGTGGCCGCGGACCGGCCGGGTGAGCCACTCAGGTGACCGTTCGCGGCCACTACATTCCGACGAAATCGATGATCGGCGCCGGGTAGTCCGCCGGATCGATCCGCTCCCGCCACGGCCGGTGGATGCGCGCACCGGGCAGGTGCGCCAACTCGGGGATCCAACGCCGGACGTACGCGCCGTCCGGGTCGTAACGCTCGGCTTGGCGCAGCGGGTTGAGCACCCGATTCGGCCTGGTGTCGGTCCCCGTCCCCGCGACCCACTGCCAGTTGAGCTGGTTGTCGGCCAGGTCGCCGTCCACCAGCCAGCGCAAGAAGTGCTCCGCCCCCACCCGCCAGTCGACGCGCAGCGACTTGGTCAGGAAACTGGCCGTGATCAGCCGCGCCCGGTTGTGCATCCAGCCCTCCGCGCGCAGTTGCCGCATGCCCGCGTCCACGATCGGATGCCCCGTGCGCCCCTCCCGCCAGGCGTCGACGGCTTGCGGGTCCTCGCGCCAGCGGATGTCGCGGGCACGGTAGTCCGACCAGGCCGCGGACGGGCGGGCGGCCAGCACCTGGTGGTGGAAGTCCCGCCAGGCCAGCTGCCGGGCGAACGCGCGCCCGCCCTCGGTGGACATGTCGACCCGGTGCACCAGCTCTACCGGGGACACGCAGCCGAAATGCAGATACGGCGACAGCCGCGAGGTGGCGTCGGCGGCGAGGTCGTCGTTGTCACGCGCGTAGTGCTCGACCGGCCCGGACAGCCAATCGCGCATCATCTTTCGGCCCGTCGTCGCACCGCCCACCGCCAGCCGCGGCGATGTCCGGCTCGCGCACAGCTCCCCCGCGTCGGGCAGGGGCAGGCTCGACACGCGCGGCACCGTGAGGCCACGCGGCGTGCCGAGCGGTGTGCGCCGCGGCGCTTCGGACCAGCGCCGGAAATACGGGCCGAAGACGGCGAAGTGGTCGCGCCCGGTGGCGGGCAGCAGCGCTTCCCGATCGGCGGCGGTGATGGTGGCGGGATGCGTGTGCAGCAGACAGTCGCGGCGCGCGAGTCGTTCACGCAGAGCGCGTTCCCGGCGGAGGCTGTAGGCGCTGACGTCGGCGGCGACGTGCACGCTCTCCGCGTTCACCTGGGCGACCACGCGATCGACCTCCGCGGCCACGTCCCCCCGGCGCAGGACCAGGTTGCCGCCGATGGCACGCAGTTCGTCGTCCAGCTCGGCCAGAGCGGCGGCGAGGAACCGGGCACGGTTCGGTGCGGCGAAGCGGCCGGAGAGGATGGCGTCGTCCAGCACGAACAACGGCACCACCGCGGCGCCCTCCCG
This sequence comes from Nocardia gamkensis NBRC 108242, assembly GCF_001612985.1. GTDB lineage: Bacteria > Actinomycetota > Actinomycetes > Mycobacteriales > Mycobacteriaceae > Nocardia > Nocardia gamkensis. The sequence goes on from NZ_BDBM01000041.1 coordinate 29,683, forward strand.
GTGCGCGGCGGTCAGCACCGGGTTGTCCCGCACCCGCAGGTCGCGGGTGAACAGAGCGATCGTCACGGTCATCGCGCACCCACCCGTCGTACGGCGCGAATTCTCATCCTCGGGCCTCCTCGCCGGAAGGTGCGCTCGGCGCCCGTGAGGGCCGCGCCGGCGCGGCATCGGGCGGCTCGGCCATACCGCCGACGACGCGACCCTCGCGGGCGCCGAGCATCCCGGATCACCCCGCGCAGAGTGGGACGATGCGCGACTCACCGCCCGTCGTCGGCGAGGTCAGGTACAGGCACGGGTTCTGGCCGGCCGCGGTGATCGCCGTGCGCGCCTGCTGCCAGGTATCGGCGTCCAGCGAAGCCGCGCGAGCCAGGACGAACCCGGAAATCCGGCTCGGGTCGGTCACCACCGCCCACGAATAGTCCGGGCCGAGCGCGGTGACGATGTAGTTGGTCGGCCCTTCCCTGCGATCCTGGGTGGGCACGCCGGGGAAGCTGACGTGCAGCTGCGCCCCGGTCTCCCGGTCGTTGACCGTCGCGGTGCCGTTGATCTCGTTGCGCGTGTTCGCCCACGTGGTGCAGGTGTTGCGCACCGCGATGTCGCCCTGCGGATCGAGTGCGTAACTCGCCTGCGTGTCGCGCGCGCAGTCCAGATCGAAGTATTGCGGGACCGCGGCGAGCTGACGCCAGGTGCCCAAGTACCGCTCCAGCTCGAGCCGCGGCACCGGCGCCGGCCCGTCGGCAGGGCTGGGCGCCGCGGCGGAACCGCCCGCCGCCAGCGCCGTCGCGCACAGTGCCGATACCACCCCGGCGAGCAGTCGGGTCGACCTACGCAGCAGATTGCGACGATGCACGCTAACTCCTAGAAATCGGCGACGCTGTCCACGCTAGCACAGAACGATGCATAATTGATGCATCCTATTCATTTCCCGGAGGATCGATGACGTGGCGCCGGCGCGCGGACCCACCGACAACCCGGGCGGGACGGATCCCGTCGGCGGCGACGGGCAGAATAGGGCGATGCCCGCCGGTCCCGTCCCCGTGTCCGACGCGGCCGGATACACGGTGCGCGCGGTCGCCGAACGTCTCGGTATCCCGACCGCGACGCTGCGCAGCTGGAATCGCCGCTACGACATCGGTCCACCGCAACACCGCCCGGGTAAACACCGCCTCTATACCGAGGCCGACATCGCCATGCTGGAGCGGATGCTGACCCTGATCCGGGCGGGTGCGAGCCCGGCGGGCGCGGCGGCGGCGGTGCGCGGACCCGCGCCCACGCTCGGCCGCCGGGAATCGCTGCTGGCCGCGGCTTTCGCGCTGGACACCACCTCGGTGTCCGCCCAGCTCGAAGCGCACGTGCGCGCGTTCGGCGTGGTGGACACCTGGGACCTGCTGTGCCGCCCCGCTTTCGCCGACATCGTCGACCGCCAACTCGGTGGCGAGGGATGCATCGATGTCGAGCACCTGCTGTCCTGGTGCGTCATCTCGGTGCTGCACCGCACGAACCCGCCGTCGGTGGCCGGCGGCACCACACCGGTGGTGCTCGCCTGCACCAGCGGAGAGACCCATTCGCTTCCACTGGAGGTGCTGCGAGCGGCCCTCGCCGAACGCGGCGCGGGAGCGCGAATGCTCGGCGCCGACGTGCCCGCCGCGGCGCTCGCCGACACCCTCGCTCGGTTCGACCGTCCCGCCGCCGTTCTGCTGTGGTCGCAGCAGGAGTCAACGGCGTTGACCTCCGCCGTCCGCGCCTGCCTCGGCGCGGGCGCACGGGTGCTCGTCGGCGGCCCCGGATGGGAGGCGGTATTCCTCCCCGAGGGCGTGGAACGAGTCGACAGCCTGCTCGACGCCGCCGACCGGCTCGCCTGAACGCACAACTCGGCTTCGACGCGGAGGGCCGTGGGCCAATCCATCACCGAACCCGACACGAATCCCCTCCCGACGCGCTTCGGGCTCATGCCCTACGAAAGTAGCTTGCTTCGCTCCACATTCGATGCGAAATCAATGCACGTGCCACTTGGAGGCCGTTTGCCGCTGAGCGAGCCGCAACGTTCGCGCACACGTCGCCGCACTCGGCACCGATCCGATTTGCCGATGGCGCTATCTCGCCTACGCCGAAGCCGGGTCCCACAGCCGCTATCCCAAGGGGACACCTAGAGCCCGGCTGGGACCAGGTCCCCCCGAGTCACCCCGCGGGCCTGCCGAGCAGATGACGCAGCGCAGGTTCCAGGGCCGGGGCGCGGAATCGGTGACCGGCTTCCGTCAGCCGGGTAGGAACGACGCGCTGACTCGCGGACGCCACTTCCCGGTTCCCTTCGCGGCCCAACAGGAACGCGGGACCGAACCCGGGTACCGGGAACAGCGCGGGCCGGTGCAGCACGCCCGCCAGGACCTTGGTGTACTCCGCGTTGCGAACCGGTTGCGGGGCAACGGCACTGACCGCTCCGGACAGGCCGGTGTCCCAGAGCGCCCGATGGTAGACGTCGATCAGGTCATCGATCCCGATCCACGACAACCACTGCCGCCCGCCACCGATGCGCCCGCCCAGCCCCGCCGAGAACAGCGGGCGCAACAGCCGCAGCGTGCCGCCGCGCGGGGACTGCACGATCCCGGTACGCACGCGCACCACCCGCACACCCGCTTCGGCGGCGGGCACCGTCGCGGCCTCCCACTCCTCGACCACGTCGGCAAGGAAGCCGTCGCCGCGCATCGACCGCTCGGTCAGCGTCTCGTCGCCGCGATCGGCGCCGTAGTAGCCGATCGCGGAGGCACTGGCGAAGACCGGCACCGCCGCCCGCGCCGCCACTTCGGCGAGTCTCCGGGTCGGCCCGATCCGGCTGTCCGCGATCGCGCGCTTGTGCCGCGCGGTGAATCGGCCCGCGATGGAGGCCCCGGCCAGATGCACCACCGCGTCCACGCCGTCCAGCAGGTCCGGCGCGGGATCCGCGGGGTCCCATCGTCTTTCGTCCGCGGCGCGCGGCGCGTGCCGGACCAGGCGCACCACACGATGCCCGCCGGTGGACAGGAACGCGGTCAGCGCCGAACCGACCAGGCCGGACGCTCCGGTCACCGCGACGGTCCTGGACACGAAACCCTCCCCCGCCGCCCGCGCGTGCGCCGCGAGGTCGTCGGCGAGCTGCCGGTGGCGGTAGGCGAACATGGGCCGAAGGACCGTGGCGGGCACCGGCGCGTCCACCCGGTCGACCACCCGGGTATGCGTCCGGTCGACGACCTCGAAATCGTGGGTGTGCCGCCACGGCAGCAATCCGGCAGGCAGCGAGCCGACGCCGTCGACGGTGACCGCGTCGACGAACCGGCGCGGCGGGTCGTACTCGGCGGGATCGTGCCGGGCCACCCAGCGCAGGCCACCGGGCAATCCGAGCACCGCCTGCCCGTCGGACAGCGAGTCCGACTCGGCGCGCGGTGACACCGGCTGCCACGGCGGCGCCAGGCGGGTCAGCGCCCCGGGGCGGGCGTGCCAGGCGAACACCTCGGACCGGGGTAGATCGATGACGCTCGCGTACTCGATACCCATGACCCGACTGTAGCCCGAAACCGACCCGATGCAGCGTTTCTGCATCGTTCCTCGACTCACAATCTCATAAACCACAGGAAACGGTCGATGAACAGGACGTCCGATGCAATTTTCTGGCTCGAAACCCCTCGGTCGGCAGGGCCGCGGGTCAGACCACGAAGGGAATCAACGCTTTCCGGTCCGCCGGATAGTCGGCGAACTTCTCCCGGTACCACTTGTGCGTGGCGAAGGCGCGCGGTACCAGATTGCCCGCCGTGATCAGGAAGATCACCACGCCGGCCAACGACCACGTCGCCAGCGCGAAGCCCGCCCATGCGATCAACTCACCCAGGTAGGCCGGGCTGCTGACGAATCGGAACCCCGCGCCGTGCGGAATCCGGTATTCGGCGGCGCCCGGATCGTTCTTGTCCCGCAGGTTGCGCACGATCGATTCCGAGCGCACCAGCAACGCGAACCCGCCCAGATAGACGACGAGCCCGAGCAAGAACCGCGGATCGGTCAACCACTCCGGTCCGTATTGATCGAGATAATCGTGACCGAACAAGGTGCCGTTGAGATAGCCGTGCAGCGCCGTGACGAACATCCCCGCGGCGAGCACCGAGATGTTGAAGCTGCTCCGCTTACCGGGCATCTGCCGGATGGACAGCGGGAAGAACCAGCCGCGGTTGCCGTAGTGCAACACCCAGATCGCGGCGAGCGCCAAGGAGGTGGGTTCGAAGCGGTTCGGGCCCGCGAGGTAGCAGATCGCGAAGATCACCGTCGCCGGAATCTCCATCAACCACCAGCCCAGCTTGGTATCGAGATTGAAACCGATCCCGGTCGAGGCGAACCGCCCGTAGGGACTCTGCGCGAAGAAGCCGCCGACGACCACGAACGCCGCGAACGCGAAGCCGATCGTCAGTACGGTGTCGTAGGCGGTGTTCCCGGTATACCAGTCCATCGAGTTCCCTTGCCGTGCGGAGGCGACCGGCGTGAGAACCGGAACGCGACGCCAAAATTAGAACTTGTTCTACCATGTGTCCAGTCCCGGCTCGTTGTCAACGGAGGTACTGCCCATGCCGCTGGATCCCTCGGCCGCGGCGCTGCTCGCGGCCGTCGAGGCGTCGCCGCGCGCGGTCGGCGCGCACGACAGGTCCGCGTGGGTCGGCCTGTTCGCCCCCGGCGCGGAGGTCAACGACCCGGTGGGATCCCGCCCGCACGTCGGCCGCGCCGCCATCGAGCGGTTCTACGACACCTTCATCGGGCCGAACACCATCGCGTTCCGGGTCGACCGCGACCTGGTCCATCCGCCGATGGTGGTGCGCGATCTGACCATCGTCACCACGATGTCCACCGGCGCCACCGTCTCCGTCCCGATGCATCTGCGCTACCGGCTGGTCGAGCGGGACGGCGCGTGGCAGATCGTCCACCTGGCCGCGCATTGGGAGCTGGCGGGCATGATCTGGCAACTGCTGCGCACCGGGCTGCCCGGATTGGCCGCCGCGCTGAAGCTCGGGCCGCAACTGATCGTCAACCAGGGCGTCGGCGGGGCGCTGGGCATGCTACAAGCGCTCGGCGGCGTGGGTCGCCGCGGAAAACGTGCCACGACAGGGCTTTTCGCTGCCGCGGCGAGCACCGACCTGAGCCGCGTGCGCGAGTTGCTCGGAGATCGGGCCGATCTCGAGTTGCCCGCGGGCACGCCGGTATCGGTGGAGGAATTCACGAATCGGGTGCGCAACATGCGCTGGAGCAAGGTGATCGCCGCGGGCAGCACCGTCACGGCGAGTGTGCGGCTCGGCGCGGTAGCCGGAGTGGCGGTCGTGGAGTTCGCGATCGGCAGCGACAGCATCGCGAGTGTGACGTTCTATCTCGACGGTGACTGACCCCGGGATCATCCGCCGCCGCACCCGGCTACCGCACCGCGATCAGGACGTGAGCTGTCCCGCGCGTTCCACCGTCCGGCCGGTTGCCGGAACTTCGACCACCTCGGACGCCGGTGCCGCATGCTCGGTCCAGCCGGGCGGACCGAAAACGTATCCGAGCCGCCCGCGCCAGGTGCTCGCTCCGCGCACGTCGCGGATCAGCGCGGCCAACTCGTGATAGTTGACCTTCAGCGGGTTGTCGGTGCCGATGTTCTTGATGAGGCCGTATCGGACCGGTTCCGATTCGGCGGCGAAGCTGCCGAACATGCGATCCCAGATGATGAGGATGCCGCCGTAGTTCTTGTCGATGTAGGGCTTGTTCGAACCGTGGTGGACACGATGGTGCGACGGCGTGTTGAACAGGAACTCGATCGGGCGTGGCAGCGTCCGGACACGCTGGGTGTGGATCGGGAACTGGTACAGCAGCCCGATGCCCTGCAACAAGAAGATCATCCAGGCCGGGAACCCCAGCAGCGCAGCGGGCACCCACGCCAGCCCGCGCAGGATGTTGGGGACCGGATGCAGCCAGGAGAGGCGGATCGCGGTGGAGAGGTTGAAGTACTCGCTCGAGTGGTGCACGTTGTGGGCGGTCCACATCAGCCGCACCCGATGGTCGGCGCGATGCGCCCAGTAGTAACAGAGATCCGTGACGATCAGTCCGAGTACCCAGACCCACCACGAGCGCGGCGAAAGGTGCAGCGGAGTGATCGCGGCGGCGCCGACCACCGCCGAGAACGGCAACAGGTACTGCATCAGCGGTTTCACCAGCCGGCCCAGGGTGAACGTCGCGATGTTGGACGCGGTGTCGCGGGCCGACCCGCTGTTGCCGGATCGGTCGGGATCTCGCCGATAGGCGAGCCATTCCACCAGCATGAGCACCGCGAACGCGGGAATGGCATAGCTCAACAACTCCACACGGCCCATGAGTTCTCCTTCATCGTCCACCGTCGGCTTCGACGCTACGGCTGCGCGGCCGCGAGAACATCGCGCCGACGAGGGATCGCGCGTCCCCCGCGCGGGGGACGCGGGCGGCTCGGTCGGCGGGCACAGTGAGTGGTCGGCGTCCCCGGCGCGGCCGGGCGCGCTCGCTAGGATCGCCGCGTGACTCGGCGCTGAACCGGACGGAGGCGGTGGCGAACTGTTGGATGTGAGCAGGTCGCTGGCCCGGCAGTCGGTGGTGGTCGCCGTCGCGGCGGCCCTGATCGACGCGGTGGTGCTGGGGCTGTGCGGCGTATTCGCCGTTGCACCGTGGCAGACGGCCGCCGCGATCACCGCGATCGTCGCCGCCGATCTGGCCTTGGCCGCGCCGCCCAGGACCGCCGGGGTGGTGGCGGTGGCGCAGGTGCTCGTGCGATTGCTGGCCGCATTGTTGCTGCACCGCCACGGGTTCCCGGTGCGGTTCGCCGACGTGGGTTTCCTGGTGGCCGGATATCGCGCGGGTGCATGGCTCGCCGGGCCGAAATCCGTGCTGACCATGCTGCTGCTGTGCGGCGGCGTGGCCACGGCCCACGTGCTCACCGGCAGCAACGCCGCCCAGGACTGGCGGCTGCTGCTCGCCTCCACGGTGGCCGCGGGATGCGTGCCCTGGCTGGTCGGCCGTTACACAGCCGCGCGCGGCGCCTACATCGCCGACCTCGAGCAGCGTGCCCGGTTGCGACAGCAGGAGCACCGGGCGGCTCTGGAGCGAGCGGTCACCGAAGAGCGGGCGGCCATCGCCCGCGACCTGCACGACGTGATCTCGCATCACGTCAGCGCGATCGGCATCCACGCCGGCGCCGCCAGGCTGGCGCTGGGCGGCGCGGCGCCCCCCGCCGCCGCCCGATCGCTGTCCGCGGTGGAATCCAGCAGCCGGGCCGCGATGGTCGATCTGCGCCGCCAGCTCGATCTGTTGCACGGACGCGATGACGACGGTCAGCGCCAGCCGGGACTCGCCGACATCGACGGGCTGATCGAGCACGTCCGCGCGGCCGGGCTCGAGGTCGAGACGACGGTGCGCGGGGACGCGGTCGAACTGCCCGACTCGCTGAACATCACCTTGTACCGCATCGTGCAGGAGATGCTGACCAACGCGCTGCGGCACGGGGACGGCACGCACGCGCGACTGGAGGTGGAGTACCTACCGAAGCGGGTGGTGCTGCGCGCGACCAATCCCCTCGCCCGCGAACCGGCCGCCGCCGACACCTCGGTCCCGCGTGGACTCAACGGGATCCGCCGCCGCGCCGAGCTGTTCGGCGGCGAACTGGACTACGGCAGCGACGCCGCGCAGTGGCACACCACGGTGTCCGTGCCGATCGGAGGATCGTGAACCCACCCATCCGCGTCCTGATCGCCGACGACCACAGCATGTTCCGCTCCGGCCTACGCGCCGTCGTCGACAGCCAGGCGGACCTCGATTGCGTCGCCGAAGTGAGCGACGGCCGCGCGGCCATCACCGAGACCGCCCGGCTGCGACCGGATGTCGCGATCCTCGATGTCCGGATGCCGAAGCTGGACGGGCTGGCCGCCACCGGCGCGATCGTCGCCGCGGGCGGAACGCACGTCCTGGTGCTCACCACCTATGACAGCGACGCCAACCTGTATCGCGCCTTGCAGGCGGGTGCGAGCGGATTCCTGCTGAAAAGCCTGCCGCCAGAGGAGTTGGTCACGGCCATCCGGATCGCGGCACGCGGCGACGCGCTGATCGATCCCTCGATGACCCGCCGCCTGGTCTCCCGCTTCGCGAGCACGCTCGCACCGCCGCGCACCCCGCAGGAAGTCCACCAGCTCACCGCTCGTGAACTCGAGGTACTGCTCCTGCTGGCCGACGCGCGCAGCAATGCCGAGATCGCCGCGCAACTGGGCGTCGGCGAGGAGACGGTGAAGACCCATGTCTCCCGTATCCTCGCCAAACTCGGCGTGCGCGATCGCATCCACGCCGTCGTCTACGCCCATCAGCACGGGCTGGTCACGCCGGAATAGGCGCGCTCGCCTGTGCCGCCGAGGCGCGGGACCACCCGACCACTCCTCGACGCCGGCCACTACGGCGGAGCGGCGCTCACCTCGCCGCTCCGCCGACACGGCTCAGGCGCCGCTGGGCGCTTCGCCGACGGTGGTCGTGGGATCGATGATGCCGAAGACCTCGCCCTGCGGGCCCTGGACGATGCCCATCCGCCCGAAGGGGCTGTCGTCGGGCCCGGACATCACGGTGGCGCCGAGATCGCCCGCCTGGGACAACGCCTGGTCGGTGTTGTCGACCTGGAACCAGGCCAGCCAATACGACGGGTTGTCGCCCGGCATCTTCGTCGAGTCGTTGACGCCGCCGACGGCGTCGCCGCCGGGCGTCAGGCTGATGGTGGAGTAGACGAAGCGCTCGCCGTCACCGATCTCGGCGTAGTGCCAGCCGAACACGTCGGCGTAGAACTCCTGCGCCTGCTTGTAGTCGCTGGTGTGCAGTTCGTTCCAGCAGTAGGCGCCGTGCTCGTTGTAGATGCCCGCGCCCGCGTGGGCCTTGGCCTCCCAGACCCCGAACACCGCGCCGGTGGGGTCGGCGCCGACGAACATGCGGCCGACATCGAGCACGTCGAACGGTTTCATCATCAGCGCACCGCCCGCCGCGCCGACCTTCTCCCCGATCGCGTCGGCGCTGTCGGCGGCGAGGTAGGTGGTCCACACCGAAGGCATCGGCATGCCTTCCGGCTTGGGGCCGATGCCCGCGGCCGCGCGGCCGTTGCGCATCGCCATCAGATATCCACCCGCCTCCGGCGGGCTGTCCTGGATCTCCCAGCCGAAGAGGGCGCCGTAGAATTCGCGGGCGCGCGCCGGATCGTCGACCTGGCAGTCGACCCAGCACGGCGTTCCCTGCGGCCAGCTTCCGTCATGAGTGGGCATTGCGAGTGCCTCCTGACACGGGTTGCCGATGTGCGGCCGAGACAGCCGGCACACGGCTAGTCAACCACCAGCACTCCGTGGAAGTGAGCCGATTCGGCCGACCGCTCGATCGGGTTCACGAGCGTTGGGGACTCAGGGGAAAGACCCCTTACACAGATCAGTCCCCGGTAGTCTTATCGAAACCGTGAGCGTCGGTCGTCGCTGACGACTCCGGTGTTTCGACTGGCTTGCCGGGGGCCTAGCCGGATCCTGGGTCGGTGTCTTCACTGCCTGCCGACGTCTCGGCTGACAGTGCGCTCACCTACCGGTGCTCCGGTGTAATAACTAGTCTCCTCCACATTTTCCGCTAGTCAAGAGGTCGAACCGCCGATTCTCCGAGCCGGCGCGCGGCCGCGCCGCGCACCACAGACATCCTTCAGCAAATCGATCTTGACGTGTACTCTTGGCATCCGAACCATGCGATTGTGACTGGGGTCACAGCCCCGTCGCCCGACTGCTCCCGTCTGCCCGATGGCCGGGCAGACCGTCCCGTTGGAGTCCCCATGGCGCTCGTCCTCGGTCCCGCTTCGACGAGTGCGGGCGTGCGCGCACATATCCACCGCAACCGCGCCGCCGGGGACACCGGATCCGTCGCTACGGAGTCATCATGAGCGCACCGAACCGATTCGACGAGTTGCAGCATCGCGTCGCGGACCTCGCACCGGTCTTCCGCGAGCCGCTCGACTCGCCCTACGAGATCTCCAACGAGTTGTTCGCCGCACTTCGGCACGTTCTGCACGACGTGGGCGGCCAACCGGACATCCCGGTCGAGTACCGGGAGAAGGAGGAAGAGCCCTGGGAGATGAGCACCTACGTCACGTGCGAATGCCTCGGGTGGCGCGGGGTGTGGAACTCCGAGGAACGCAGGCGAGCGGAGAACGATCTCGGCGCGACGCTGTATTTCGGTCTCCCCTACTACGCGCGCTGGGCGACCGTCGCGGCGAAGACTCTGGTCGCCAAGGGATTGATCACCCCCGACGAACTCTCGGCCAAGTTGGACGAAGTGCGCGCCCGTAGGGAGGCGCGGCCATGAGCAGGAAGTATCGGATCGGCGATCGCGTGCGGGTGCGCGACGCCACGTCGATGTTCCACACCCGTACCCAGGCCTATACGCGCGGGCACACCGGCGTCGTCGTCGAGCACCGGCCGGAGTGGATCATCCCCGAGGACGAGGCGTGGGGACGCGAGGACGGTCGCGTCGAGCCGTTCTATGTCGTGCGATTCCGTCAGAAGGATTTGTGGCCCAAATACACCGGCTTCGACGCCGACACCTTGGAGACTGAGGTCTCCGAGCGCTGGCTCGAGCCCGCAGAGGAGGACGCCCAGTGAGCCGGACCCACGATCACGACACCCACGCGCCGATCCGGACGAGCGACGAGATCAGCGAATTCGAAGTGCTCGAGACGGCGGTCCGCGAACTGGCCATCGAAAAGGGGCTCTTCTCCCAGGAAGACCACCGCAGGTTCGCCGAGTGGGCCGAATCGGTCGGTCCGCACGGCGGATCGCGACTGGTCGCCAAGGCGTGGACCGATCCCGACTTCAAGGCGCGCCTGCTCGCCGACGGGACCGAGACGTGCAAAGAGGTCGGCATCGACTGGCACGATCCAACCGGCTCCGGGACGCCGAGCGACTACACCTACTTCTACGTGCTGGAGAACACCCCGCAGGTGCACAACGTCATCGTGTGCACGCTGTGTTCGTGCTATCCGCGACCGGTTCTCGGTATGTCCCCCGACTGGTATCGCACACCCAATTACCGTCGCCGCCTGGTGCGCTGGCCCCGCGAGGTACTCGCCGAGTTCGGCTTGCACTTCCCGCCCGACGTCGAGATCCGGGTGCACGATTCGAACCAGAAATCCCGGTTCATGGTGCTGCCGATGCGCCCAGAGGGCACCGAGGGCTGGACCGAGGAGCAGCTGGCCGCCATCGTCACCCGGGACACCATGATCGGAGTGGCGCTGCCCCAGGTCGACTGGACCGCGCAGCAGCCGCCGAACCGAGTCGAGACCGCGACAGGACAGGAGGGACGCCGGTGACGAGCGGTCCGTACGAAGTGCTGCTGAACACCCTGGGTCCCGCGTCGCACCGGGAGAGCACCCTGCCCGAACTCGATGGCAAGCCGGACCCGTGGGAGTCCAGCATGCAAGCCACGTGCGAATGCCTCTCCTGGCGCGGCGCCCTGGACAACCTGGAGCGCCGCCATGCCGAGGACGAGCTCGGCGAGACCATCTACCAGGACTTCCCGGTACGCACCCGATCGGTGGTGGTCACCGCGCACGCGCTGATGGACTTGGGCGTGATCAGCCCGGAGGAACTGCACGCCCGCATGGAAGCGGTCCGGGAGCGATTCCACCGGCAGTAGGCGCACCAGAACCGGCGGGGAGCCGCGGAGACCGCCGAACGAAGCATCGCAAACGAAAAGGCCCGGAACCTCATGGTTCCGGGCCTTTTTGCTAGTAGCGGGGACAGGATTTGAACCTGCGACCTCTGGGTTATGAGCCCAGCGAGCTACCGAGCTGCTCCACCCCGCGTCGGTGAACACAACATTACACACGGGTTCACGCAGTCTGCAAATCACCAGCTCAGCAGCGGTTTCGACGCGGTATACGGACCACAAACCGTCGGCGGGACCCTGTAGCCACCCCGGAACGCGCGATGCGATCTCGGCGAGAAGCACATTCGACACCGCGCGCACAAGATTTGCCACACGTTGACCACTTCAAACGTGACGTACTTCACTATTTCGACGTGATCTCACTCACATAACGATGCGATAACTTACCACTGCCCCGGCGTGTTGATGCCGTTTCCCACCTGGAAAAACGGGGATATTCCTGTTATTCGCTTCATGCAATTCCGGCGTTATCCAGATGTGATCTGCTGAGATTTCTTCGTTACCGTCAATCCACGGCCCGGATCATCCGAGACGGGCTCGAACTCGAACCGCCGAACACCGGCAACCCTGTCCCGCGGTTCGAGGATCCCCGACGACCTGGGGACAGGGACGCGGCAGAGTTCCATCGCCGTGCCGGCGGGCGCAGGGAGGGAAACGACCATGACTGAGAACCGGAAGATCAGCACCCGCGCCCTCGGCTTCGCCGCCATCACCGGCGCTCTTGTTGCCGTCCCGTTCGCATTCTCCACCGCCTCCGCCTCCGCGGCGTCCCACAACTGGGACGGCGTCGCACAGTGCGAGAGCGGTGGCAACTGGGGGATCAACACCGGGAACGGCTACTACGGCGGCCTGCAGTTCTCGCAGAGCACCTGGGCCGCCAACGGCGGCAGGGGCTCGGCGCACAACGCGAGCAAGGAAGAGCAGATCCGGGTGGCGGAGAACGTGCTCGCCACCCAGGGCCCCGGCGCGTGGCCGGTGTGCGGCCAGTACCTGCGCCAGGGCACCTCCGAGCCCGAGCCCCTCGTCGCGGCCGAGGAACTGCCCGCCGTGCCCGAACCCGCCCAGCCGGCCGTCGGCGCCGCGCAGTCGGCGGCCGAGCAGGCCCGGTCCGCCGCGGACGAGCTCGCCGAGCAGTACGGCGTGAAGGACCAGTTCCAGCAGATCCTCAGCCAGAACAGCGCGCTGATCGACGCTCTCGGTCGCTGACCCTCCCGCGTCACGAACACCGAAGACGCCGCCATCGTGAACGATGGCGGCGTCTTCGGTGTTCGGGGCTGTTCGAACGGCGTCGCTATTCAGCGACCGGCGTCCTGGTACGCCTTGACGGCGGCTTCCAGCTCGTCCAGTGCCCGGCCGAAATCTTGGAAGTTCCCGCTGCGCATGGCATTTCGCACATTCTCGATCTTCCGGTTCAGCTCGGCCGCCGCGGCGTCCTTGGCGGGGGACGATCCGGGCACGGGCGGCGAGACCGATGCGGGCGGCGGCGTCGCGGCGGTGCCGGTCCCGTTGTTGCCCTGATCGGCGGGCGGCGGAACGGTACCCGGCTTGGGCCTGGTGCCCGAGTCACCGCCGAACGGCGTCGCCAGCGCGCCCGCGCCGGGGAGGACCTGGTTCAGCGCGTCCGCCAATGTCGAGGCGTAGCCCACCTTGACGTTGCCCGCCTCGTCCCGATAGCTCACCAGCACGCGCAGCAGCTGCGGGAAGGTCGCCGTGTTCGGCCCGGTGTTGCGTTCGTTGTAGAACGGCTCCACATAGAGAATGCCGCCGTCCGCGACCGGCAGGGTCAGCAGATTGCCATATTTGATCTTGTTCGAATTCGACAGCAGCGTTTTCTCGCGCGATACGTCCGGCGAGGTCGTCATCCGGTTCTGTGTCTGCTGCGGACCCAATGTCTGTGTATCCGTGGGCAGTCGAAGAATCGTGAATTTCCCGTACCCGTCCGGATCGGAGCGCACCGAGATATACGCCGCGAGGTACGGCCGGTTGTAGCCGGTCATCGCGCTGGTCAAATTGAACGTGGGCTTGTTCGTCTTCGAGTCGCCCAGCAGCACGTAATACGGCGGCTGATTGGCGGTGGTCCCGCCCTCGGTCGTGGGATCGGCGGGCACCGACCAGAAGGCGTTGTTGGTGAAGAACTCCCGTGGATCGTCCACGTGGTACTTCGACAGCATTTCGCGCTGGACCTTGAACAGATCCTCCGGATAGCGGAAGTGCGCCCGCAGTTCCGGCGAGATCTCGCTCTCCGGCTTCACCGCACCGGGGAACACCCCGCGCCATGCCTGCAGCACCGGATCCGACGAGTCCACCTCGTACAGGGTGACGCTGCCGTCGTACGCGTCGACCGTGGCCTTCACCGAGTTACGGATGTAGCTGACCGACTTGCGCGGCAGCAGACGCCCGGTCTTCTTGTCGATGCTGTCCTCGACCGCGCCCTCCAGCTCGGTGTTCTGCGCGTACGGGTAGTTGTCCAGCGTGGTGTAGGCGTCCACGATCCAGACGATCCGTCCGTCCACCACCGAGGGGTAGGCGTTCCCGTCGGTGGTCAGCCAGGGCGCGACCTTCTGCACCCGCTCGCGCGGGCTGCGGTTGAAGATGATCTTCGAGTCGTCACCGATGGCCGAGGAGAAAAGGATGTTGCGCTCGGCGTACTTGGCCGCGAAGGCCAACCGGTTGAACCAGTTGCCGATCGGCACGCCGCCCTTGCCGGTGTAGGTGAATTGCGCTGTGTCGGAGTCGTACTCGCGCGGACGCTGGCCGTCCATCGCGCCGACGATCGCGTAGTCCGGGTTCGCCTGTGAGATCAGCTCGCCGAAATACACCCGCGGCTGGTCCACCCTGATCCGCTGCTTGTCCGCGGGCGTGAACAGGTCGCTCACCATGAAGATCGGGTAACCGCCGTCGCCGCTGCCCCCGGCGGCGTTGGGATCGTCCGACGGCGGCTTGTTCACCCGGTTGGCGGGGGCGGCGACGAAGCCGTTGCCGTGGGTGTAGACGGTGTGCCGGTTGATCCAGTCGGTCTGGTTGCCGCTCAGCGCCGCGGGCGAGAGCTCCCTGGCGGCGACGATGTAGTCCTGTACGTCGCCGTCGAGGTTGTAGCGGTCGATATCCAGTGACTCCGGGAAACCGTAGAAGTTCTTCAGCTGGCGCAGCTGAGTGAACGTGGGCGAGAGGATGTTCGGATCGAGCAACCTGGCGTTGCCGATGGTGGCGGCGTCCACCGGCACCTCGAGCGGGTTCTTGTTGCTCTCGCCCTTGTAGTCCTTGTAGTCGATCCTGTCATCGGTGATGCCGAACGCCTGCCTGGTCGCGGCGATGTTGCGTTGGATGTACTCGCTCTCCTTGTCCGCGGCGTTGGGACGCACGGAGAACTGCTCGACCACCAGCGGCCACACCGCGCCGACCAGGATCGAGGACAGCACCAGCAGCGCGGCGGCCATCGCGGGCACCCGCAGATCGCGCAGCACGATGCCGGCGAAGAAGGCCAGCGCGCAGATCACCGCGATGGACAGCAGGATCAGCTTCGCGGGCAGAACCGCGTTGATGTCGGTGAACGAACCGCCGGTGAAGGTGGGCTCCTTGCGGCTGCTGGAGAGCAGTTCGTACCGGTCGAACCAGTACGCGATCGCCTTGAGCAGCACGAAGGTTCCGGCCAGCAGCGCGAGCTGGATCCGCGCGGCGCGGGTGAGCGTGCCCTCGCGACCGGTCAGGCGCAGTCCGCCGAAGACGTAGTGGGTGACCAGGCTGGCGAAGAACGCGATGACCACCGCGACGAAGAGCCAGTTCACCACCATGCGGTAGAAGGGCAGGTCGAAGGCGTAGAAGCCGACGTCGAGGCCGAACTCCGGGTCCTTCTCGCCGAACGAACCGCCGTGCAGGAACAACTGCACCGTCACCCAGTTCGACTGCGCCACCAGGCCCGACAGCAGGCCGAGCAGCACCGGGATGCCGATGCCGAACAGCCGCAGCCTGCTCATCACGGTGGTGCGGTAGCGCGCGATCGGATCGTTCGGGCCGGCCACCGGCACGAACACCGGCCTGGACCGGTAGGCCATCAGCAGCGCCAGCCAGACCACCAGTCCGACGAAAGCCGCCACGACGAGGAATAGCAGGACCCGGGTTCGCAACACCGTGAGATACACGTTGCGGAAACCGACCTCGCCGAACCACAGCCAATTCGTGTAGGTGTCCGTCAGCCGCGGCCCGAGCAGCAGCAATGCCGCCAGGACGATGGCTGCCACCAGCAGCACACGGCTGCGTCGGGACAGCGAAGGTAAGCCGGTGGGGGGCCGCATGCCCACGATGCCACTCTCCAAGGTCCGGCGACGCTCGCACCGAGAGGCCCGGCCGATGCGCCGCAGTCCGATGTTGCGGGTGGTCCTTCCGGACCGTCCCGGCCCACTCTACGGAAATCGGACACCGTGCAGCTGACAGGGTTGCGCTTGCCGCGCCGGAGAAACCAACCTCCGGGCTTCCGGCTGCCCCCGTGGGCGGTTTGGTTGGATGGTCGCGTGACCCCAGACCTGCACGCCGAACTCGTCCTTGCCCGATCCGTCCGGGAGGTGGCGGAATTCGTCGACGCCGAGGGGTGGGGGAATCCCCCGCAGATGTTCGCCTTGGTGCCGACCGCGGACCTGGTCGCGGCGCAGCCGGAACTGGAGGAGCAACTCGACGAGGGCGACGAGCTGACGCCGGTCGCGCAGGAGGCTTTCCCGGACGACATCACCGGCGGTTCGATCGCCTTGGACGAGTTCCTGGCCACCACCAGCTGGCCTCCCGCCGTCCGCGGTTGCGTGCTGGTGCAGGAGATCGTGGTGCTCCCGCCGGACGCCGAGTCGACGCTCGACGACGCGCTCGCGCCGCTGCTGGCCGATCACGACGCCGCCGACGCGGCCGCGCGCGCCGCCGCCGAAGCGCACCCGGAGCGCCGGGAGGCCCGGTTGTTCGCCGCGGTGCTGCGCGACGGCGCGTCGCTGTGCCTGCTGCAGCTGCGCCCCGAGGACGACGCCGACGATTTCGGCGACCTCGACCTGCGCACCTATCCCAACCTGGCGCCCAACCTGGTCGAGGCCCTGCACCATACGTTCGAGTGAACGAACCCGGTCAGGTGCTCGGCCGGCTCGCCACGGACATCGGACGCCCGCAGGGCCCCACCGCCACGGCGGCGCTGCTGCCCGCCGCAATCCCGGATGCAGGGCCCGGAGCGGCCGGAGAGCGAGAGCCTGCTGCTCCTCGCCGCACGGGAAGCCGCCCACCTGCCCTGCTGAGCCCTCGCGGTGAACACCCGAACGGCTCGCACGGCTTCCGGCCGGGGTCACCTGCCTCGCGTTGCGACCTCAGCCGCAGCTGACCGGTTCCTTGCCGGTGTTGATCTCGTTGAGCGACTGCACCGCGCCGGTGAGGTTCTCGACGCGCACCAGCCGCAGGCCGTCCGGGGTCCGCTGCTTGGCCTCGTTGCAGTTGGCGGCCGGGACCAGGAAGGTCTCCGCGCCCGCGTCGCGCGCGGCCATCATCTTGTACTGGATGCCGCCGATCGGACCGACCTTGCCGTCCTGGTCGATGGTCCCGGTGCCCGCCACGAACTTGCCGCCGTCCAGCTCGCCGGGGGAGAGCTTGTCGATCAGGGCCAGGCTGAACATCAGTCCCGCGGAGGGCCCGCCGATGTCGGCGAGGTTGAAGGCGACCTGCACCGGCGGGCGGGCGCCCTCCCCCGGCGTCACGCCGAGGTAGCCCTTGGCCGGGTCGCCGGGGCGCGCGCCGAGCACGATCGTCGCGGTCTGCTCGGCGCTGTCGCGCCGGTACACCACGGTCAGCGTGCTGCCGGGCGCCTGGGACGAGACCGCGGTGACGACGTCCTCGGGCGCCGTCACGGGCGTGCCGTTGATGCTGATCAGCTCGTCGCCCGCGCGCAGCACATCGTGGGCGGGCCCGTCGTCGGTCACCTTGCGCAGCAGCACCACCGTGGGCAGCCGCAGGTAATGCAGCGCGGCGACCTCGGCGTTGCCCTCGGAGTCCTTGAAGTCCTCCTGGTTGGACTTGTCGATCTCCTCACGCGAGACGCCCGGCGGGTAGACCTCCGAACGCGGCACCAGGCCGTGCTTGCCGCTGGCCCAGAAGCCGAATGCCTCGAAGATGCTCAGCCCGTCGCGCACCGACACCGTGGTCATATTGAGATGGCCCGTGGTCTGATCGACTTCGGTGCCGCGCACGTCGACGACGTCCTTGCCGTCCACCTCGCCGAGGGTGTCGAAGGTGGGGCCGGGCCCGAGTGCGACGAACGGCACAGTCAGCACACTGCCGACGACACCGAGCACGAGCACCGGGATCAGAGCGGCCACCAGGGTGAGGATCCGACGATTCACCCGGACCACAGTAATGACAGCAGGCGACGCGAGGCGCCGGAGGCGGTCATTTTCCCCGGGCGCGCCGCCCCCGGTTTCGCGCCGCGCGAACATCGGGACGCTGTGCTACGCGCGTAACGTGAAGGGCATGAACGACCTCCCCTTCGGATTCTCGAACCGCGACGACGACGATCGTAAGCGCGGTGACGAGCCGGGCGGTCCCGGTCCGAACGACCCGCTCGGTTTCGGTATCGGCGGGTCCGGCGCGGGCGGATTCGACCCGGCGCAACTCGGGCAGATGCTGACCTCGCTCGGCCAGATGCTCAGCGGCATGGGGCAACCCGGCTCGGCGCAGGCCGGGCCGGTGAATTACGACGTCGCCAAGCGGCTGGCCCGCCAGCAGCTCGGCTCGACCATCGCCCCCGTCTCCGCGGGCGCCGCGAGCGCGGTGGCCGACGCCGCGCATCTGGCCGAACTCTGGCTCGACAGCGCGACCACCCTGCCCGCGGGCGCCACCAGGACGGTCGCGTGGACCGCCAACGACTGGATCGAGCAGACCCTGCCCACCTGGCAACGCCTGTGCGACCCGGTGGCCCAGCAGATCTCGGGAATGTGGACTTCGGCGCTGCCCGAGGAGGCCAAGCAGTTCGCCGCGCCGATGGTCGGCATGCTGGGCCAAATGGGCGGCTTGGCCTTCGGGTCGCAGCTCGGCCAGGCGCTCGGCCAGCTCGCCAAAGAGGTGTTGACCTCCACCGACATCGGACTCCCGCTGGGACCCACCGGCACCGCGGCGCTGCTGCCAGCGGCGATCTCGGAGTTCAGTGCGGGGCTGGAACAGCCGGAGAGCGAGATCCTGGTGTTCCTCGCCGCCCGGGAAGCCGCCCACCAGCGACTGTTCGCCCATGTGCCGTGGCTGCGCCAGCAGGTGCTCGGCGCGGTCGAGGACTACGCGCGCGGCATCCGGATGGACTTCTCCGCGCTGGAGCAGGCCGCGCAGGACATCGACCCGATGTCGCTGGCCGATCCCGCGAAGCTCGAGGAGATCCTCTCGCAGGGCACCTTCGAGCCGCAGACCACCCCCGAGCAGAAGCAGGCGCTGGAACGGCTGGAAACACTGCTGGCGCTCATCGAGGGCTGGGTGCAGGTAGTGGTCGCCGAAGCCGTCGGCGACCGGTTGCCCGGCGCGGGCGCGCTGGCCGAGACGCTGCGCAGGCGGCGCGCCACCGGCGGGCCCGCGGAGCAGACCTTCGCGACGCTGGTCGGTCTGGAATTGCGTCCGCGCAAGCTGCGCGAGGCAGCGGCGCTGTGGCGCAGACTCACCAACGATGCGGGCATGACCGCGCGCGACCAGGTCTGGGCACACCCCGACCTGCTGCCGGACTCCGACGATCTGGACTCCCCCGCCGGCTTCATCGACTCGGTGATCGGCGGCGGCGCGGCCGTGTTCGACGATCCGCTCGCGCAACTGGCCGAAACCGAGGCGCGCGAGCAGGCCGCGCGCGAGAACAAGGATGACGACGCCGGGCCCGACCTGGGCAAAGAGGGCGGCGAATCCGCCTGAGCCGCCTTGTGGATGAAGCGAAATCCTGTGGATAACTGAGGATTTCGGAGCAAGTCGCGCACACCGCGATCCGCATACTGATGACATGACAGCGATTTGTCGTGGTCCTCGATTGCGCCCGAGGGTGACCGTGCTGGTCCGCCCGACCGGTGTCGTCCAACTCGGGTGCGATCCGGAAACCGCGGTGGTGCTCGGCCCGGAAGGCATGGACGCCGAGACGGTGCTCACTTTCCTCCGCCTGCTCGACGGTCTGCGCACCAGGCCGCAGATCATCTGGCGAGCCGGAGAATGCGGCATAGACGCCGAACGGGCTGTGGCATTGCTCACGCTGGTCGACGAGGCCGGGCTGCTGGACCATCCGCAGGACCGAGCCGTCCAGGTGCGGGCGGTGCGGGTGCACGGGCTCGGTCCGCTCTCGGACGCGGTCTCGGCCGGGCTGCGCGCGCTGGGCGTGCGGCCGAGCCGGTCCCGGGACTATCCGTCGGGCCCGGCGACGGTGCGGTCCTGGGGAGCGGACCTCGTCGTACTCGCCGACGCGCTGATGCCCGATCCGCGGCTGGTGAGCGAATTGGTGCTGCACCGCATTCCCCATCTGCAAATGCGCATCCGGGACAACAAGGGCGTCATAGGGCCTTTGGTGCTGCCCGGCGTGACCAGCTGCCTGCGTTGCGCGGACCTGATCCGCTCGCAGAACGACGCCGATTGGCCGCACCTGGCGGCCCAGCTGCTCGGCCGTATCGGACACGCCTCCCCCGCCGGCATCGCGGCGACGACGGCGGTCGCCCTCGGCGAGCTGGAGGCGATCATCGCCTGCTCGGCGCGGCGCACGCCGGCCACCCTGGACGCGACTCTGGAACTGGATCTCGATTCACATGTCCTCGATCGGCGCAGATGGGACCGCCATCCCGCATGCGCGTGTGCGCGCGTTTCCGCAGGCCTCGCGGCCGGAGCCCCGACGTGATCAAGATTGCCGTGGCAGATCGGCCGGTCCGTCCGCCATGATGGGTACGTGTCTGAGATCGTGCGCCGTCGCTCGTCCCGCAACGCCAAGTTGGCCAAGATTCCGCTCGGCATCGCCGGACGGGCGGCCGTGGGGTTCGGCAAGAAGCTCGCCGGAGGCGACAAGTCCGAGATCAACGCGCAGCTCAACCAACGCGCCGCCGAGCAGCTGTTCACGGTGCTGGGCGAGCTCAAGGGCGGCGCGATGAAGTTCGGGCAGGCGCTCAGCGTGATGGAGGCCGCGGTCCCGGAGGAGTTCGGCGAGCACTATCGGGAGGCGCTCACCAAGCTGCAGGCCGCCGCGCCGCCGATGCCCGCCGCCACCGTTCACCGGGTGCTCGACCAGCAGCTCGGCACCCAGTGGCGCACCCGCTTCCGTGAGTTCGACGACACCCCTGCCGCGTCGGCCAGCATCGGGCAGGTGCACCGGGCGGTGTGGTCGGACGGGCGGACCGTGGCGGTGAAGGTGCAGTACCCCGGCGCCGACGAGGCGCTGCGCGCGGATCTCAAAACCCTGTCCCGCATGTCCGGTCTGGTCGCGTCCGTGATCCCCGGTGCGGACGTCAAGCCGATCCTCGCCGAGATCACCGAACGCACCGAGGAAGAGCTGGACTACCGTAACGAGGCCGCCAACCAGCGCGCCTTCGCCAAGGCCTTCGAAGGGCACGCCGAGATCGTGGTGCCCAAGGTGGTGGCCAGCGCGCCGAAGGTGATCGTCACCGAGTGGCTGGACGGCGTCGCCGTCTCGACGATCATCAAGCAGGGCGCCGAGGATCCGGCGGGTACCCGCGCGCTGCGCAATCGCGTGGCGGGGCTGATGGGCCGGTTCCACTTCTCCTCCCCGGAGGTCGTCGGACTCCTGCACGCCGACCCGCACCCCGGTAATTTCATGATGCTGCCCGATGGCAAGCTCGCGGTCATCGATTTCGGCGCGTGCGCACCGATGCCGGACGGCTTCCCCGCGGTGCTGGGCCGCATGCTGGCCCTCGCGGTCGAGGAGCGCTTCGCCGAACTCACCGAACTGCTGTACGACCACGGCTGGGTGATCCCCGGCCGGGTGGTCACCCACCAGGAGATCGCCGACTATCTGCGGCCGTTCACCGACCCGATCCAGACCGACTCGTTCCACTTCACCCGCAGGTGGATGCAGCGGGTGGCGGGCAAGGCGTCGGAGTTCGCCAGTCCGGAAATGAAAACAGCACGGGCACTGCAACTTCCGGCGGAATACGTGATGATCTTCCGCGTGCTCGGCGGCTCCGTCGGCATCCTGGCCCAACTCGACGCCGAGCTGCCGTTCATGGAACTCGTCCGAACCTGGATGCCCGGCTTCAGCGAGGAGCGCACGGCCTCCTGAATTCCACCCACCCGACTCGGTCGAGCCGCGAGCCTCCAGCACTGTCCCGCCCAACCACAGATGCCCGACCATCGCCCTTCCGCCAACCCGCCGAGCCGCGAGCCTCCAGCACTATTCCGCCCAACCACAGATGCCCGACCATCGCACTCTGCCAACCCGCCGAGGTGCGAGTCTTACGAGCACCGTTCGCGGCCCGTCTCGCGTCCGAGTGACCGAAGCGCATGCGACGAAGTCGCGAGTCTCGGTCGCTCGGACGCGAGACTCCCCAGGGCCGCGAACACGCAGCGCCGCAGGCGCTGCAAATCGAACACAGCAGGCCAGCCGCCCACCGTCGTCCGGTGGGCGGCTGGTCTGCTTTCTCGTTCGTTGGCTCGGTCCGTGTCGGGACCGACGGAATCGAGCACATCGACCGGAGGGAGGGAAATCACTCCCCGGCTCATGCCGGGACCGCGACCTTGCGCGGACGACCGCGGGGACGCTTGCGGGCGATCACGACACCCTGGTCGAAGATCTCGCCGCCCCAAACACCCCACGGCTCACGACGATCCATGGCGGCGCTCAGGCAGCCCTTGCGGATCGGGCAGGTCGCGCACAGCGCCTTGGCCTGCTCCAACTGGACCGGGCTCTCGGCGAACCAGAGGTCCGGGTCTCCAGCACGGCAGGGCAGGACCTTGGTGATCTCCTTGGTCCGGGTAGTCGACGCCACGGTTCGGCATGTCACGTCAGTAGTGGCCTGCGGCCAACCCTGTGCGGTGAACACGTCGTTCTCCTTCAGCTCGTTGCAGCGGTTCGTTTGTTGTGGCGAAACCGGTGCCGGTCGGCTGAAGGGCCGGAGAATACTGGCCACGGTTTCGCTGTCGGGCGATCCGTGGCCAGGAGGTCGGGGAGGAGTTCCCTACCTAGGTCGACATCTGTGTCGAGTCCTGAACACGATCGCTGGGTGTGCGGTGCGGAGGCGTGCTGCCCGCGGATCCGCCGGCTCGAAGCCGGCTTCAGCCGCGAAGACACCGACTGCTGCCTCGGCAGCCGCCGGGTGCCAGCCCGCGCTGGGCTTGCCCTGGATCTCGGTACGGATAGACGTATGCATCGCAACGGAATTCACTTGCTTGCACGACGTGCCGAACGCACCGATTCCGGACACACCGATCCCCTGCAAGGCGAGGATCCCCCGGGAGGCCGCCATGGGCGCATAGACCGCAACGCCACTGGCGCCGAGGTTCATGATGTTGTCCACTGCTCCGCCTCCCTCCTGTACTCGTTGTGTCGCTAACTGTGCGCGCCGAGATGCCCTCCCGGTGCGTAAAAACACCATAGGCAAGATCTTCGAGCGCGACAACCTATTTTCTACCTGCGGTTTTGTGATATGGATCGAAGCCGGGACGCGACGATCGCGAGCACGTCGGCCCCGAACTGGTCGATCTTCTTCGCACCGATGCCCGCGATCGCGGCCAGCGCGGCGTCGTCGGCGGGCAGTTGTTCGGCGATCGCGGTGAGTGTGGTGTCGGTGAATACGACGAATTCGCGGACCCGCAGCGCCTCCGCCTTCTCCGCACGCCAGTCCCGCAGTGCCGCAAGCAATTCCGCGTCCAGTTCGGCCGGGCAGCGACGGCAGCGGCCGAGCATGGTGGCGTAGGTGCCGATCAACGGTTTCGCGCAGACCCGGCAGGTCGGGCGGACGCCGCTCGACGCCGACGGCGGGGCCGCGATACGCGAGGCGGGCGAATCGTCGGGGACGAGGCCGTTGAGGAATCGCGAACGCCGCCTGGAGCGCCTACCGCCCTCGTTCCTGGCCAGCGCCCAGGACAGCCGCAGATGTTCGCGCGCCCTGGTGACGCCGACGTAGAGCAGCCGCCGCTCCTCCTCGAGCGCCGCCTCGTCGGCGACCGAGCCGTCGTCGGCGAGGACGTGCGCGATCGGCATGGTGCCGTCGGACAAGCCGACGAGGAACACGGCATCCCACTCCAGGCCCTTGGCGGCGTGCAAGGAGGCCAGCGTTACCCCCTGCACCGTGGGTGGGTGCCTGGCCTCGGCGCGGGTCGCGAGTTCGCGCAGCAGGCCGGTCAGGTCGAGCCGCTCGTCGTGGCCGATCAGTTCCTCGGTAAGGCGCACCAAGGCGATCAGCGAGGACCAGCGTTCCCGAGCCTGCGCGCCCGCGGGCTCGGTGGCGGTGAGCCCGAGCGGGGCGAGCACCGCGCGCACCAGCGAGACCAGCGCATTGCCACTGCGCGCCTGGTCGGGCAGATCCTCGCGCGCCGCGGCCTGCCGCAGCGCCTGCACGGCCTGCCTGACCTCCGCCCGCGCGAAGAACCCCTCGCCGCCGCGCACCTGGTAGGGAATTCCGCGCTCGGTGAGCGCCTGCTCGTAGCTCTCGGACTGGGCGTTGATCCGGTAGAGCACGGCGATCTCGGCGGCCGGTGTGCCCGCCTCGATCAGCCTGCCGATCGCCGCCGCCACCGCCGCGGCCTCCGCGGGCGCGTCGTCGTATTCGGCGAACACCGGCTCGGGTCCGTCGGCGCGCTGGCCGATCAATTGCAGCCTGGTGCCCGCGATGCGCCCGCGCGCCGAGCCGATCACCCGATTGGCCAGCGACACCACCTGCGGAGTCGAGCGATAGTCGCGTTCCAGGCGGACGACGGTGGCATCGGGAAAGCGACGGGAGAAGTCCAGTAGGTAGCTCGGCGTGGCGCCGGTGAACGAATAGATCGTCTGGTTCGCGTCCCCGACGACGGTCAGGTCGTCGCGGTCGCCGAGCCACGCGTCGAGCACGCGCTGTTGCAACGGCGTGACGTCCTGGTACTCGTCCACCACGAAGCTGCGGTAGCGGCCGCGGAATTCGTCGGCCACCGCCGGATAGTCCTCCAGCGCCGCCGCCGTGTGCAGCAGCAGGTCGTCGAAGTCCAGCAGCAGGCCGTCCGGCGTCGCCTTGAGTTTCTCGTAACCCGCGTAGACATCGGCGACCCGCAGCGCATCGTAGGGCGTCTCGCGCCGCTGTTTCGCGACCGCCGCCACGTAATCCTCCGGCGCGATGAGCGAGCCCTTCGCCCACTCGATTTCGCTCAGCAGGTCGCGGACGCTGTCGGTGGCCGTGGAGAGCCCGGCTCGCTGCGCCGCCTGCGCGACGATCGGGAACTTGGCATCGATCAGTCGCCACGGCACGTCACCGACGATCTGCGGCCAGAAATACTTCAGCTGCCGCAACGCCGCCGCGTGGAACGTGCGCGCCTGCACCTGGCTCGCTTCGCCGCCGAGGCCGAGCGCGCGCAGCCGGGTGCGCAACTCCCCCGCCGCCCGCGCGGTGAACGTGACCGCGAGCACCTGATCGGCCTTGACATGGCCCTGCGCGATCAGATGCGCGATGCGATAGGTGATGGTCCTGGTCTTGCCGGTCCCCGCGCCCGCGAGCACGCACACCGGGCCGCGCGGCGCGCGCACGGCGGCGGCCTGCTCGGGATCGAGGTCTGCGAGGTCGAGAGCGGGCACGCGGTCCATCATGACAGCGCCCACCGACACCCACCGTGCGGGCGTCGACCCGAGCCTGCGCCGACGTCATCACGGACAACCGCAGCGACGCGGCCCGACCGCTGTCGACGTCATCCGACACATCCTGATGTCGGCGACGCAGCTGAGAACCGCGACCCATCGACATCACCGACACATCGAACTCGGCCCTCCACATCACTGCCGACGTGCCGGGTTTCGAGGCGAGTGCGGCGCCGTGTTCCACGCACCTGCGCGGAAGGTCCAGGGGATGCCGCTTGTCCACACGCGTGGTAACCCCACGATTCGCAGACGGGCGCAGAGCGGGTGGACAGCCTCCCACCTATCAGCGGTCGCGCAATAGCTGTAAGGACCGGAGAAAAGCGCCGCCCGATGCACCGAGCGGGGCGAAGTACTCCTCGTCGCACGCCTCGACCGCGACGATGGCCCGGTTGACCAGTGCCACCCCGGCTTCGGTGGCGACCAGGGCCTTCGCCCGGCGATCGCTCGGGTGGTCGCGGCGTTCCAGCAGGCCCTTCTGCGCCAGCGTGCGCACCACCTGGGAGGTCATCATCGGGTCGGTCGCGGCGTATTCGGCCAGGTCACGCTGTCGAACCGGGTCCGCGCGACCGGCGGCGAGGTAGGTCAGCGAGGCGAGCAGCACGAACTGCACATGGGTCAGATCGAACGGGGCGAGTGCCGCCCGCTGCGCGGCCTGCCAGCGATTGGTCACCTGCCACAGCAGCAGGCCGTGGCTTTCCTCGGCCGTGCGGAATCTGGAGCGCAGCCTGCCATCCTCCGCCTCGTGCATCGGCCTCCCTCACTCCTCGGTCATCGCCCGCGCGATCAGCGCGTAGTCGTGCGGGCTGAGTTCTATCAGGCCGCGGCGCAGGACCATCCCCCAGTTCGGCACGCTGGTGAATTCCAGATCGGCGCGCAACTCCTCGATCGGGGTCTCCCGCGCCCCGGCTCGGTAGCTGACCGAACGGCGCCACGGCTGGAAGCAGCCGCCGTCCTGGGGGTCGGCCTGCCAGGCCGGGCGGTCGTCGATGGTGCCGATCGCGGTGAACGAACGCACCGGCGCTCCGGTGCGCATGCCCTCGCGCGGCGAGTAGTAGATCAGCCCGTCGCCCGGCCGCATGCGTTCCACCGCCGTGCGCTTGCCGTGGTTGGCCTGCGCTATGCCGATTTCGACACCGCGCCGGACGTGTTCCCGGGACACGACCGCCAGCCAATATCTGGTGGACGACCCGGTGACCGTTCCGCGGTCGACGCCACTCCTCGATGACTGGGCACTCATGTCGGTGCTCCTTCCGTGCGTGTGGATCTCGGTGGGTACTTCGGCCGACGCTCGCTCACCACGACAGATCCGCCCGGGCGGCGGGCGTCCGCCGAGGGTGCGGCCGCTCACGCCGCGATCCCCTCCGCGACGGCGACCAGCGCGTCCAAGTCGGGCTGCACGGATCTCGCCAGCCCCGCGCCGAGGATCTTCGTCCACAGCAGCCGCAGCGGTCCGTCGATCGAGACCGTCACCGTGATCGTGGTGCGGCCGTCGACGGCGGCGACTTCATGGGCGAAGGTGAGCCGCGCACCCGGCAACTTCGACACATCGACGAACTCGCGGTCGGTCAGGCGCTCGATCACGAACCGGACCTTCGGACCGCCTTTCGGTCGCAACGTCCCGGTCGAGCCCTCGGCGAACGGTCCGTCCAGCCGAGCCCACTCGGTGTCGGTGTTCCATTCCGGCCAGGTCGCCATGTCGGCCCAGCGGGCGAAGAAGGCGGTGGGCGGGGCACTCGAGCAGGCGTGCGCGGTGGCGATGAGCGTCATGCATTTAGTATGCGCGCATACTAAATGCGGCACAAGGCGAGAAGAAGTTCGAGTTGGAACAGCGGGCAGCCGTCCGGCGTTGCAGTGTCCGTGACTGACGCGAACCCCACTCTGACGATGTACTCGACCACCTGGTGCGGCTACTGCCGCAGGCTCAAGAAGCAGCTGGAGGAGGCGGGCATCACCTACGTCGAGATCGACATCGAGCAAGATCCTGCGTCGGCAGAGTTCGTCGGCAGCGTGAACGGGGGCAACCACGTGGTGCCCACCGTGAAGTTCGCCGACGGCTCCACCGCGACGAACCCGTCGCTGGCCGCCGTCAAGCAGGTCCTCGCCGGTCTGTCCTGATCCGCCGCCACGCGCGGGTCGCATCGGCCCGCGCGGGTGCGTCAGTCGATCGCGGCCCAGGATTCGACTATGGTGCGCGCGATCGAGATCGAGCCGGGCAGCAGCAGCCGGGTACCTTCGTCCCGCTGCGACCAGTCGCCCACCGCCAGAGCTTCCCGCACCTGCGCGCGGGTGAACCAGTCGGCTTCGGCGATTTCGCCATCGGAGAAGACCAGCGGCTGCGCGGGATCGGCGACCGCGGCGAAGCCGAGCATCAGTGAGCGCGGAAACGGCCACGGCTGGCTGCCCAGGTAGCTGATCTCGCGCACGTCGAGACCGACTTCCTCCCGCATCTCGCGCTCCACGCAGCGTTCCAGCGACTCACCCGCCTCGACGAACCCCGCCAGCAGCGAGAACAGCGATTTCGGCCAGCTGCTCTGGCGCGCCAGCAGCACCCGGTCGCCGCCGTCGTGAATCAGGCAGATCACCGCCGGATCGATCCGCGGGAACTCCTCGTAACCGCTCTCGGTGACGCGCGACCATCCGGCCTTCGACGACATGGTCACCGTGCCGTCCGCGCCGTGGAACCCGGCCTTGTCGTGCCAGTTCAGCAGCGCGATCGCGGTGGACAGCAGCCCGGCGGTGCGGTCGTCGACGGTGCCGCCGGCCAGCGCGCGCAGATCGGTCAGCGTGCCCTCCAGTTCCGGATCGCGCACGGCCCACAGATGAATGCCGTCTTCGACGCCGAGGAACACCGCGGCCGGACTGGGTTCGGCGGACAACTCGAGGGCCGCGTCGAGGACCAGAACGTTCCCCTCGAAGCGCACCTGCCCGCGACGGTTGACCCGCAGCAGCTTGGCGGTGGCCCAGCCCTCCTTCAGAGCCTGGGCATCACCTCGGATCTGCTCGGCACGATCGATGACGGTACGGGAGAGCAAGGGAACACCATTGAGCTGAAATGCCGGCACGGTTCGAGACTATCGCGCCCGAGCTACCACCCGGCCCCGCCGGGGTCACTTGCCCGCCCGGCGGATGTACAGGAGTTTGTCGCCCGCCTCGACCGCGTCCACTTCCGGCTCACCTACCCGGTACAGCACCCCGTTGCGCACCACGCCGAGGACGATATCGCTGAGATGCCGTGGCGAACCGCCGATCTCGGACGACTCCACCTCACGCTCCGCGACGGCGAAGCCCTCCTCCGGAGTGAGCAGATCTTCCATCATCTCCACGACGGTCGGGGTGGTCGTCGCGATACCGAGCAACCGGCCCGCGGTCTCCGAGGACACCACCACCGAGTTCGCGCCGGACTGCCGCACCAGATGGGTGTTCTCCGCCTCCCGGATCGACACCACGATCTTGGCGGCCTTGTTCAGCTCCCGCGCGGTCAGAGTGACCAGCACGGCCGTGTCGTCCCGATTGGTGGCGACCACCACCGACTCGGCGTTCTGCGCACCGGCCAGCCGCAGCACGTCTGACTGGGTGGCCGAGCCGTGCACGGTGACCAGCCCGGCGTTCGCGGCCGCCTCCAAAGCGATGACGTCGGTGTCGACCACGACGATGTCGGCGGGCTGCACCCCGTCACCGAGCATGGCGTCGATCGCGGTCCTCCCCTTGGTGCCGTATCCGACGACCACGGTGTGATTGCGCACGGTGTGCCTCCATCGCTGAATCTTGAAAGCCTGCCGGGAACGTTCGGTCAGCACGCTGAGTGTGGTTCCGACCAGGACGATCAGGAACAGGATGCGCAGCGGCGTGATGATGATGATGTTCGCCAGCCGCGCCTCGGGCGTCACCGGGTGGATATCGCCGTATCCGGTGGTCGACAGTGACACCGTCGCGTAGTAGAACGCGTCCAGGAACGACAGTTCGTTGGCCGAGTTGTCGTGGTAGCCGTCGCGCCCGATGTACACCACCAGCGCGGCCAGGAAGAGCAGCCCGGTCGCGAACAGCACCCGCCTGGTCAGCGAAATCCACGGACTGGTCTGCACTTCCGGGATGCGCAACACGCCGACCAAGGCGAAATCCGGGCGGCTGGCCAATCCCAGTCCGCGCGCTCGCTCACCGAACACCGGACACACCCGTCATCTCGTCGCCAGCGTCGGTCATCCCCGGTATTCCTCGTCCCTCCGGCACAGCAGGGGAGCCTACTGTGTTTGTTCGGCCGCGACTTCGTCGCGGCGTGTTCGGTCTCGCTTCGCTCGAAACCGGGAGTCGAGGTGTGCGGGGCACGTTGACATTCGAACTCCGGATTTGGTGTGCGTGGCTCAGATGTTGTCCATCCGGGCCAACGTGCAGTTCACCGCGGACATGCTGGCCGGCGAGAAGGCTCCGCGGCTGGTCGAGATCGGCTCGGCGCTGCGGCTGCCGTTGCAGGTTCCGCTCATCACTCAGGCGCTGGCGGTGAGCCGGCGGGCGCGACGTTCCTGATCAACTCGGCCAGTTCCTCCGGACCGGCCAGGTTCACCGGCGCGATGGTGCGACCGGTACGCACGTAGTGGAACGCGGCGCCGATCCGGTCCAGCATCTCGTGCTCGGGCCGTCCCTCCCGCGCGGCCATCAGCCGCGCCCACGCCAGGCGATAGACGGCCAGCTGCATGGCGACCGCCGCTTCCTCGGCGGCGCTGGGCTCGGCGCCGGTCTTCCAGTCGACCACGGTCCAGCGGCCGCCCGGTTCGGCGAACACCGCGTCCATCCGGCCGCGGATCACGGTGCCCGCGATCGACGTCTCGAACGGAATCTCCACCTCGATCGGGCTCCGATCGGCCCACCGCGAGTTCAGGAACGCCTCCTGCATCGCGGTCAGCTCCGCGTCCAGCCCCGCGTCGGCCGCGCCGCTGTCGGCCGCACCGGGCAGTTCGTCCAGACCGAGCAGACGAGTGGAGCCGAACCACCGCTGCACCCAGGCGTGGAATGCGGTGCCGCGGCGGGCCAGCGGATTCGGCGGGTAGGGCAACGGGCGACGCAGGCGGGCGGCGAGTCTCGCCGGGTCGGCGCGCAGCTCGACCAGGGCGGTCGCCGCGATCTGACCGGGTAGCTCGACCTCCTCGGCGGCAACCGCGGCGGCCCGGTGTTCGGCAAGCAGGGCGTCGACGTCGGCGGCCCAGCCTTCGGGATCGCCGGGGACCGGCGCGGGCTGGGTGTGCTCGGGCCGGAACCGGTCCTCCGGCGGGGGCGGAGCGAAACCGGTCGCGGCGAATGCCGGTTCGCCTGCCGACAGGTACTCCTCCACCGGGTCCGGCGCCGTGCCGAAATAGGGTTCGATGTCCGCGTAGGGGTCGGCGTATTCGGTTGCGACGACTTCGAAGTCATCCGCGAACTCGTCCGGCGGGTACTCGTTGTCGGGCGGGTAGTAGTCCGGTTCGAACATGAGATCCGGCTCGTCCGGCGGCGGGGGCGCCATCTCGGCACGGTCGGGTCCGGCGCTGCGGTCTGAGACGATGCCCGGTGCGTCCGGGTCGCTGAGCCCGGCATCGGCGGCATCGGCACGACCGGAACCTACGGCACGGCCAGGCGAGGTCTCGGACGAATCCGGGTCACCTTGCCCGGCATCGGCAGGACGGGCATGTGAGTCGGCGCGACCGGGGCCCGCGCCACCATCCGGGACAGCCCCCGGGACGTCCAGGCCGCAGTGCCCAGCATCGGCATCGGCATCGGCATCGGCATGATGGGCACGCGAGTCGACATCGCCGAATGCAGAGTCGCGGTTCGGGGCGGTCCGACGCACGTCTGGACCATGGCGCTCGACGCCGGCAGGATCCGCACCTGGATCGGCACGCCCCGGACCGGCGCCGCGGTCCGGGGCAGCGCCAGACGCGTCCGGGCCGTGGCGCCCGGCGTCGGCGGGACGGGCACGCAGCTCGGCCAGCGCGGCGCGGACCAGCGCGGCGCCCTGTTCGATGGGGTCGCGGCGGGTGCTGAGCGGGTCTCGTGGCCACTCGGCGGTCGCCGGGTTGTCGGTGAAGGGGTTGACGGCGTCGGCGGCCGGCGGGTCGTCCCAGCGGTCGATCGTCAAGACGTCGTGGGCCGGGCTTCGCGGGTCCTCGTGCGCGCGTTTCAGTTCCAGCAGGAAGTCCGAGGGGCCTTTCGGGGAGCTGCCGGTCTCCGCCCAGTGATGGGCCGAAACCAGCAGGACGCGTTCGGTTCTGGTGAGCGCGACGTAGAACAGGCGGCGTTCCTCATCGATCCGGCGGCGTTCCAGCGCCTCCTTGTGCGCTTTGATCGCGCGGTCGAGGTCCGCGCGGTCGTACAGGTCGGTGAGATCGAGTACGGGCACGCCCTCGGCCGCGTCGTCCTGCTGACGGTCACCCCGCAGCGACGTCGGCAGTTCCGCCAGCGCGCCCAGCCACGTACCGGAACCGACTTTGGACGGGAACACGCCCTCCACCACGTGCGGGACCGCGACGATCTCCCATTCCAGGCCCTTCGCCGCATGCACGGTCAGTACCTGCACGCGGTCCTTGGCGACCTCGACCTCGCCCGGCTCCAGACCGTTCTCGACCTCCTCCGCGGCGGCGAGGAACGCGAGCAGTCCACCGAGCGAGGCGCCGGTGTCCGCGGCGTACCCGGCCACCACTTCGGCGAACGCGTCCAGATGCTCGCGTCCGGCCCCGGTACCCGCCATGGCTCGTCGGGTCTGGGTCTCCACCCCGACGCCGATGGTGCGCTCGACGTCGGCGACCAATTCCGCCAGGGGCTGACCGCTGCGTTCGCGCAACGCGGACAGCTCCCGGCCCAGCGCCTCGATGCGGGCGAACCCGGCGGAGGAGTACTGGTCCGGCGGGCCGGGGTCGGCGATCGCGTCGGCCAGCCCGGCCTGTTCGGCGGGTTCGGGCGCCACTTCGCGCAACGCCTCGTCCAGCGCGGCGCCGTCGGCGATCTCGGCCGGGCCCTGCGAACCGGGACGCCGGATGGACAGGTCCCTGGCGCGGCGGTTGAGCGCGGCGATGTCGGCGACTCCGATGCGCCAGCGCGCACCGGTCAGCACGCGCATGGCGGCGCTGCCCGAGCCGGGTTCGGCGATCAACCGCAGGGTGGCGACGATGTCGGCGACCTCCGGCGTGGCGAGCAATCCGCCGAGTCCGACGATCTCCACCGGGAGTCCTTGCGCGCGAAGCGCTTCCGCGAGCGGCGCGGCGTCGGCGTTGCGCCGCACCAGTACCGCCGACGTGGGCGGGGGCTGCTGCGCGGCGCGCCGGGCGGCCCACTCCGCCGCGATCCGCTCGGCCACCCAGTCACGTTCGGCGGCGACGGTGTCGGTCGACGCGAGCGCCACCACACCCGGCCCGGCTTCGGGCTTGGCACGCAACGCGTCGACCGTCACTCCGCCGCCCTCGATCGCCTTGCGCCGCAACGGTTCCGCGACCGAGTTCGCCAGCGCCAGCGCCTCCGGCGGATTGCGCCAGCTGGTCAGCAACGCCAGCGTGGGCGCGGGAACGCCCGGCGCAGTGGGGAAGTCGGTGGCGAACCGGGGCAGATTCGCCGCCGAGGCGCCACGCCAGCCGTAGATCGACTGCATCGGGTCGCCCACAGCGGTCACGGCAAGACGTTGCGCGTCGTGCGGTTGCGAGCGCTGATCGCGCCGCTCTGCCGGCGCGTGCGGGTCGTGCGCTCCGGCGAACCGCGGTTGCCCTGCTCCCCCTGTGTCGACGCGCCGCATGCCCCGCGCTGCGTCGCCGGGAGGGGCGTCGACGGCCTGCGAAGACCCGTTGTCCAGCATCTGGTCCGGATCGCGCTTCCCCATGCGGGACTGCGGGGCACGGCTACCCTGTGCGAGCCGGTCGGCGGCCGCATCGCGAGCATCGTCCACCGACGCCCCCGGTTGCCCCGTAGATGGCTCGAGACGCATCTCCTGCGCACCGTCGCGCACGGAGGCGCTTCCGGTCGACCTACCCAGGCCTCGATCGCCGCCTTGCGGCTGCCCCTCGAAAGCGCCTCCACTCATCAGATCCGGCTCTGCACCGAAGCCGTCCGGCTCCCCCGCGGAAGCGCTTCCGCCCGACACATCCGGGCTTCCGCCGAAGCCGTACGGCTCCCGCGCGGAAGCGCCTCCGCCCAGCGCGTCCCATTCTCCGCCGGAACCGCCGGGCTCGCCCTGGGAAGCGCTTCCGCCCGACACATTCGATGTCCGGTCCGACGCGCCCTCCGGCGCACCGCCGAACAGGGCGGCGAGCAGGACGCGCTGGGCGTGGCCGGTGTCCTGGTATTCGTCGAGCAGCACCAGCCGGAACCGGGCGCGTTCGGCGGCGGCGACCTCGGGGTGCTCGGCGGCCAAGCGCGCCGCCAGGGACATCTGCGCGCCGAAATCGAGTGCGCCGCGGCGGCGCAACGCCTCGCTCAGCTGTTGCACCAGCGGCAGCAGCGCGACCCGTTCCCGCTGTACCTGCACGATGTTGAGCAGCGTTTGGCTCGGGCCGCCCCGCTGACGCGGACCGGCGGGCAGTGTGTGCACCAGCTTGGCCAGTTCGGTGTGCGCCTCGGCCAATTCCTCCGGCTCGACCAGATGCTCGGCGAGTTGTCCGGACAGCGCGAGCACCGCCTCGGTGACCGACACGGGGGTGCGTTCGGTCTCCAGGTCGCCGTCCCAGGTACGGACCACCTGGTGGGCGAGCTGCCAGAGCTGGGTCTCGGTGAGCAGGGCCGCCGAGGGTTCCACCGGAAGCAGCAGGCCGTGTTCGGTGAGCAACCTGCCCGCGTACGAGTGGTAGGTGCTGATCTCCGGTTCCGCGCCGGTCAGCTGGGCACGCAGCCGGCCGCTCGGGTCGAGTTCGCGCAGCAGCGGCGCGCCGGCCAGCCGGGCCAGCCGGGTCCGGATGCGGGCGGTCAGCTGCTGAGCGGCTTTGCGGGTGAACGTCAGCCCGAGCACTTCGTCGGGCAGGACGAGGCCGTTCGCGACCATCCACACCACGCGGGCGGCCATGGTCTCGGTCTTGCCCGCGCCCGCGCCCGCGACCACCAGGGTCGGGCCCGGCGGCGCGGCGATCACGGCGGCCTGTTCGTCGGTCGGCGGCGGTAGGCCCAGCGCCTGCGCCAGCTGATGCGGCGTCACCCGGCCGGTCACGGCAGCGCCCCGGCGACCGGCCGCGGCGAGGCCGAGGGCGCGCTCACTCGTCGGTCACCTGCCTCCCGCTGTCCTGCACGGGGCAGCTGCCCGCCACCGCGCAGTGGCGGCATCCGTCGTTGCGCATGGCGAGGTAGCCGGGGCCCTGCGTGGAGGCGGCGGCCTGGTGAATGGTGTCCCGCCAGTGCTCGAGCGCCTCGGCGTCCAACGGGGGCTGCATGCGCTGGGTAGCGCCCTCCGCCTTGCTCGGCTTCGCGACGTACACCAGCCGGGCCCCACCGGGTTCGCCGGACGGACCGGCCTCGGTGTCCGTATCGGCGGAGCCGGGTTCCGCCGGTGTGTCGAGAGCGCCCATGGCGGCCGCCACCTGATAGGTCGCCAGCTGCGCGTGATCGACGGCGGCCTGCTTGGTGACGGGCGACTTGCCGGTCTTCACATCGACGATCACGAATCGTCCCTGCGCGTCGCGCTCCAGCCGGTCGACGCGGCCTCGGATCCGCACCGCGCGTTCCTCTTCCGTGCGCGCGGGCAACACGCAGTCCACCGGCACCTCGACGCCGGCCTGGGTGAGTTCGCCGCGGGTGTTGCGCACCCAGGCCGAGAAGGTCTCCAGCATCGCCTCGGTGCGGCGCAGCTCTTGCCGGGAATGCCAACCGGTCCCGGGATCCACCGCCTGCCAAGCGCGATCCAGCGCCTCGCGCACCTGGTCCGGGGGTACCTTGCCCGCGAGCGCCTGCACCAGCGTGTGCACCAGGTTGCCCTTGACGGCGTGCGGGTTGTCGCCGTCGGTGCCGCCGTTGCGTTCCAGCGCCCAGCGCAGCGGGCAGGTGCGCAGCAATTCGACGGTCGAGGGCGACAGCGCCACCGCGCCGTCGTCGTCGGTCCACAGCGGTCGCCGCGAGCTGAGCTCGGCGGTGCCATACCAGTCCTCGGGGTGGGTGCCCCGCACGCCCGCGTCCGCCAGCCGCGCGAGCTGATGCGCGGCGCGGCGCCTGCGCTCCGGATCGGCCTCGGGATCGCAGACCACGCCGCGCAATTCGGCGACCAGGGAGTGCATCACCAGGGCGCGGCCGGGATCGACCACCGGCAGCGCACCGGGCTCGCCGTCGTCGTCGTGTCCGAGCAGTTCGGCGAGGAAGCGCGAGGGCACCAGATCGCGTTCGCCCGCGACCGATTCCACGGCGGTGACCAGCAGCGAGCGCCGGGCCCGGCTGCACGCGACGAGCAGCAGCCTGCGTTCCTCGGCGAGGATCGGCGCCACGCGGCTCACCCGTTCCCCCGCGTCGGACACCCCGGCGGTGAGATCGACCAGGTCCTCGGTGTGCAGCAGGGTGCCGCGGGCGCGCGGGTTGGGCCAGATCCCCTCCTGGACCGCGGCGACGGCGACCACATCCCATTCCCGTCCGGCGGCGGCGTGCGCGCTCAGCAGCGCCACCGCCTCACCCGGTGCCGTTCGCGGCGCCGCGTCCTGCGGAATCTCCTGTTGGGACAGGTATTCGACGAACCCTTCGATGCTCGCGCGCGGCAACCGGTCGACGTAGGCGGCGGCCGCGTCGAACAACCCGACCGCGGCGTCCAGATCGCGATCGGCTTGCATGCCGACCGCGCCGCCGCGCTCCGACTGGGCCACCCAGCGCCGTTCCAGCCGGGAACCGGTCCACAGTGCCCACAGCACGTCCTCCAGGCTCGCGCTACGCCCGCGCGCCTTCCGTGCCCGGCGCAGCGCGTCCAGGACCCGGCGCAGCGGCGCGGCCTCGACCTCGGTGAGCCGGTTCAGGATCGCCGGATCGCCGGTCCCGATCAACAGGTCGCGCAGCACCTGCGCGGAGGGGCGGTCGATGTCCGTGTCGCGGTCCGGCGGCGGGTCGTCGGCCGTGTCCGGGGTTTTCGCCCCGGCGCGCACGGATTCCAGCGCGGCGCGCCGGATGCCCCTCCGCAGCCTGCGCAAGGCGATCTGGTCGGCGCCGCCCAGCGGGCCGGACAGCAAATCGAGGGCGTCCTCCGGTTCGAATGCCGGTTCCGCGCCCCGCTCGGCCGCCTCGCCCGCCAGGATCGCACGCAGCGACAGCAGCATCCAGGCCGCGCCGCGCCTGCGCGCCAGCGGTGTGTCCAGTGCGGGTTGCTGCACGGGCACGCCCGCGGCGAGCAGGGCGCGGCGCAGCGGCGCCAGCGACAGCGGCACCGAACGCACGATCACCGCCATCCGCGACCACGGCACTCCGCCGGTGAGATGCGCCCGGCGCAAGTGGTCGGCGATGAGCGCGGCCTCCTTCGCGGGAGTGGCCAGCACCCGGACCCGCACCTCGGTGCCGTCCTCCCGCGGTCGGGTGCCTTCGGGCACCGGAATGCGCTGCGGCGCACTGCCCGGCAGACGTGCGGCGATCCGCGCCACCGCCAACTCCACCTGACCGCCGCAGCGATGACTGTCGCGCAGCACGATGCGCCGCTCGGGCGGCACGTCGAGTTCGGCGACGAACCGCGCGTCCGCGCCGCGGAAGGTGAAGACGGCCTGATCGGGATCGCCTGCGATCACCGTGGTCCGCGCGCTGTGCCCGATCGCCCTGACCAGGACGGCCGCCTGCGGGTCCAGGTGCTGCGCGTCGTCGACCAGCAGGTATCCGATCCTGGCGCGTTCGGCGGCAAGCAGATTCGGGTCGGCGGCCAGCGCGTCGAGCGCCGCGCCGACCAGTTCGGCGGCGTCGAGCGCGGGCGCGGTCGCCTCCGGCGCCTCGACGCCGACCGACCAGCGCAGCAGCATCGTCTGCTCGTAGCGGATGGCGAACCTGCCCGCCGCCACCCATTCGGGTTTGGCGTGCTCGCGGCCGAGCCGCACCAGGTCTTCCGGTCCGAGGCCGCGTTCGGTGGCCCGGAGCATGAGATCGCGCAATTGCTCGGCGAACCCGCCGAGCGCGAGCGCGGGCCGCAGCCGCTCCGGCCACAATCCGCTCGCGCCGTCGGCAATGTCGGCCAGATCGCCGCGCAGCATCTCGCGCACCACGGCGTCCTGTTCGGCGCCGGTGAGCAGACGCGGCGGCGGGTTGCCGTGCGCCAGCGCGTGCCTGCGCAGCACGGAGAAGGCATACGAGTGCAGCGTGCGCACCAAGGGTTCTCGTGTGGCGCCGGGCACACCGCCCTCCGCGCCGGGTTCGGGTCCGCTCAACCGCGTGGTGATGGCGTCGCGCACGGCGCCCGCCGCCTGTTTCGAATGGGTCAGCACCAGGACCGATCCGGGATCGGCTCCGGCGGCGATGCGCTCGGCGGCGAGATCGACCAGCAGGGCGGTCTTGCCCGTGCCCGGTCCGCCGAGTACCTGCCAGGGCCGCCACCCCGGACGCGCCGGACCGGCCTCGGCGGCGGCGTCCAGCAGCGCGCGAACGTCGGCGCCCCAGTCTCGCGGCCGGGGCGCCACCACTGTCCGGCGAACCAGTCGCACCGCGCCATCCGATCGCACCACGCGGGCTATTGCAACAGACACGACCGACACGCCGGTACACGCCTCCGCCCGACCGCCGGTGCGCGCGACTGCGGCGCAGGTCAAAATGGACCGGTGTCTGTTTTGAATGTCCATCGGTTCGGTCCGACGACGGGACCGGTGGTGCTGGCCCTGCACGGCGTGACCGGCCACGGCAAACGCTGGGAAGACCTGGCCACCCGGCATCTGCCCGATGTCCGGGTGCTCGCGCCCGACCTGCGCGGACACGGTCGCTCGACCTCGCTGCCGCCGTGGAACTTCGAGACCATCGTCGAGGATCTGGTCGGATTGGTCACCGCCGAGGCGGACGGCCCGGTGGTGGTGGTCGCGCACTCCTTCGGCGGCGCGTGCGCGCTGCACCTGGCGCATCGGCATCCCGAACTGGTGCGCAAGCTGGTGCTGCTCGATCCGGCCATCGCACTGGAACCGGAATGGCTCAACGAGATCGCGCTGTCCACCCTCGTCTCGGCCGACTACGACAGTGTCGAGCACGCGCGCCAGGACAAATTGGACACCGGCTGGGGCGACGTCGAGCCGCGGTTGCTGGAAGCCGAACTCGACGAACACCTGATGCCCACCGCCGACGGGCGCTTCGGCTGGCGGATGAGCCTGCCCGCCGTCAACTCCTACTGGGGCCAGCTGGCCCGCCACTGGGTGCTGCCGCCCGCCGACCTGCCCACCGTGCTGGTGCAGGCGATGAAGGTGCACCCGCCGTTCGTCACACCGGAGTTCCGCGCGGCGCTCACCGAGCACATGGGCGCCCGCCTGACCGTGCTCGAATGGAACTGCGATCACATGGTCGCCCAGGCGTATCCCGCACAGACCGGCGAACTCGTGCGCTCGGTGCTCTGAGCCGATGCCGACCACCGACGCCCAGGTGGAGCAGGTGCGCGCGCTGGTGGCGGCGATCCCGCCCGGACGGGTCGCCACCTACGGCGACATCGCGGCGGCCGCCGGTCTGTCCACGCCGCGCACGGTGGGCTGGATCATGCGCACCGACTCGGCCGACCTGCCCTGGCACCGCGTGCTCGGGGCGAGCGGCAAGCCCGCCGCACACCTGGCCCACCGTCAGCTGCGCCTGCTCGCCGCGGAGGGCGTGCCGATCCACGACGGACGCGTCGACCTGCGCGCCGCGCGTTTCCCGCTGCCCGATCTCCCGCGCGACTGAGCACCGCTTTCCGAAATGCCTCCGTGCCCGAATGGCGGACAGTACCGTTGATTCATGCCCACCCGCCTGGCATGCGTCGCCTTCGATGCCGACCGGCCGCGTCCGGTCGCGGACTTCTGGGCCGAACTGCTCGGATGGAGCGTGACCCTCGACCGCCCCGACGAAGTGAACGTCGCGGCCCCCGACGCCGACGGTGCCGAGCTGGCGCTCACCTTCCTGCCCGCGATGCGGGCCAAGGTCGGCAAGAACCGCCTGCATCTCGATCTGGCCACCCGCTCGCTGGACCACCAGCGCACCCAGGTGGACCGGGCGCTGGCATTGGGTGCGCGATCGGTCGACATCGGCCAAGGCGCGGTGCCGTGGGCCGTGCTCGCCGACCCGGAGGGCAACGAGTTCTGCGTGCTCGAACCGAGGGAGGAGTACGTGGACACCGGGTCCGTCGCGGCGATCGTGGTCGACACGCGCGACCCGCGACGCCTCGCCGAGTTCTGGTCGGCCGCCACGGGCTGGCCGTCCACGCACCGCGGCGAGCGGCTCACCGGGCTGCGTTCACCGACCGGGCTCGGCTCCTGGCTGGAGTTCGTGCGCACCCCCGACGCGGGGTCCGGCCGCACCAGGCTGCGCCTGGATCTCACCTCGTTTCCGGCCGACGACCGGGCCGCGGAGGTCGCCCGGCTGCACGCGGCGGGCGCCACGACGATCGACCGGGGCGCGCCGGTGGCCGTCCGGGACACCGACCTCGTGCTCGCCGACCCCGAACTCAACGAGTTCCGGCTGCTGCCCCCGGCTCGGTTCTGGTCGAACGCCTGATCCGGGCCGTCCGCTCCCGGGCTTCCCGGCGGTGACGAATTAGCATGGCCGCCATGGTGTACCTAGCTCGAGGTCGTGGCGTGTGATCGCCGCCGACGCGATCGTGCTCGCGGGCGGCCGGGCCAGCCGGATGGGCGGCGTGGACAAACCGTCCATCGTCATCGGCGGCCGTTCCATGCTCGAGGTGGCGCTCGCCGCCGTCGCCTCGTGCGCGCACACGGTGGTCGTCGGACCGCATCGGCCCGAGCTGGCGCCGGAGATCATCCAGGTGCGCGAGGTACCGCCCGGGTCGGGTCCGGTGCCTGCGATCGACACGGGGCTGCGCGCCCTCGGCTCCGCCGCCCCGCTGGTGGTGGTGCTGGCCGCCGACCTGCCGTTCCTGTCGCCGTGGGCGATCGCCGAGCTCATCCGGCACGCCACCGAATCCGGCGCGGACGCGGTGTTCGCCGCCGACGAGTCGGGGCGTCCGCAGTATCTGATCGGGGTGTGGCGGCGCTCCGCGCTGACCGCCGCGCTGGACGGGCTCGACGCGCTGATCAACCAGCCGATGAAAGCCCTGGTGCCCGCCGCCGCCGCGATCATCCCGCTCTCCGGCGTCGGCGACTGCGACACCGACGAGCAGGTACGGCAGGCCAGGGCGGCGGTCGACGCACCACGGCGGCAACCGCCGCTCGACCTGGACGAGGCACGAAACGTTCTGCGCCGCGACCTGTCCCGGCTCACCACATACGAGGCCGATCTGCATTCGGTGCTCGGGGCGGCGCTCGCGGGCCCGCTGACGGCGGCCGGGCCGCTGCCCCGCTTCGACGTCTCGGCGATGGACGGCTACGCGG
>NZ_BDBM01000042.1 GCF_001612985.1 Nocardia gamkensis NBRC 108242
ACCGAAGTTCACCGCGGTGGTTCCGGTCAGACCTGTTCCGGTGATGACGACCGTCGTGCCGCCTGCTTCCACGCCCGCGTTCGGCACCACCGCGGTGACGGTGGGCAGTGCGACGTAGGTGTAGGCGACGCTGTTACTGGTTCCGCCCCCGGTGGTGACGGTAACTCCGACGGTCCCCGTTCCCGCCGGTGCGACGGCGACGACTTGGGTGTCGGAGACGACGACGAACGAGGTCGCCGGTGTGGCACCGAAGTTCACCGCGGTCGCTCCGGTGAATCCGGTTCCGGTGATGACGACCGTCGTTCCGCCGGTGACCGGTCCTACGCTCGGAACCACCGTGGTGATGGCGGGCACCGCGACGTAGGTGTAGGCGACGCCGTTACTGGTTCCGCCCGCGGTCGTGACGGTGACCAGCACGGTCCCGGTCCCCGCCGGTGCGACGGCGGTGATCTGGGTGGCCGAGTTGACGGTGAACGAGGCTGCCGGTGTGGCGCCGAAGTTCACCGCGGTCGCTCCGGTGAGCCCGGTGCCGGTGATGACGACCGTTGTCCCGCCGGTGACCGGTCCTATGTTCGGGACCACCGTGGTCAGCGCGGGGATCGGGATATAGGTGTAGGCGAGGCCGTTGCTGGTTCCGCCGGGTGTCGTGACGGTGACCTGCACGGTCCCGGTCCCGGCCGGCGCGACCGCCGTGATCTGGGTAGCCGAGTTGACGGTGAACGAGCTCGCGGGTGTGCCACCGAAACTGACCGCCGTCGCTCCCGTCAGATTCGTTCCCGTGATGATGACCGTCGTCCCCCCGGTGACCGGACCGGTATTCGGCACCAACGTGGTGATGGCGGGCACCGCGACGTAGGTGAAGGGGAGGCCGTTGCTGGTTCCGCCGGGTGTCGTGACGGTGACCTGCACGGTCCCCGTGCCGGCCGGTGCGACGGCGGTGATCTGGGTATCGGAGTTGACGGTGAACGAGGTCGCCGGTGTGCCACCGAAACTGACCGATGTGGCAGTCGACAGGCCCGTTCCGGTGATGACGACCGTGGTTCCGCCGGTTGTCGGTCCGGTATTGGGTGCGAGGCTCGTCAGCGCGGGGACACCGGCGTAGGTGTAGGTGACGCCGTTGCTGGTTCCGCCCGAGGCCGTGACCGTCACCTGCACGCTGCCCGTTCCGGGCGGTGCGATGGCGGTGATCTGAGTGGGGGAGTTGACCGTGAAGATGGTTGCGGTATTGCCGAACCGGACGGTCAACGGGCCGGTGAACCCGGTGCCGGTGATCGTGACGGTGTTGCCGCCCGAGGCGGGCCCGGCGGTCGGCGAAATGGCCGTGATGGTGGGTACGACGACATAGATGAACGGCACCGCACCGCTGGTGCCACCCGGTCCGGTCACCGTGACCGGCACGATCCCCGTTCCGGCAGGCGCGACAGCCGTGATCTGCGTGTCGGAGTTGACGGTGAACGAAGTCGCCGGGGTGCTACCGAAGTTGACCGCGGTGGCGCCCGTGAAGCCCGAGCCGGTAAGGGTGACCGTCGTACCGCCACCCGTGGAGCCCTGATTGGGACTGATGCTGTTCAGCGCGGGGACCGGCACATAGGTGTAGGCGACCCCATTGCTGGTCCCGCTCGAATTGGTCACGGTGACCTGCACCGTACCTACCGATCCGGCGGGAGCTATCGCCGTGATCTGCGTAGGGGAGTTGATGGTGAAAGTGGTCGCGGTGTTACCGAACCGGACGGTCATGGGGCCGGTGAATCCGGTACCCGTGATCGTGACATTGGTTCCCCCCGTGGTCGGGCCTGATGTCGGGGAGAGGGAAGTGATGGTAGGCATGATGCTGCCTCCTTGTCGCCGTGGTGATAATTCCTCTGCACCGGGGGGCGCCCGCCGCTGTTCAGCAGCCCGGCTATCTCCATTAACTCCCTTGAATCGGTGCCTGGCAACGTGTCTGACGATCCGTTTTGGTCCGTTTTCGGATTGGCAACGGCGCGTCGCATTGTGACGTGAACGTCCTGGCAGGCGTTGTGGCAGCGTTGTTTTCGGCAGGGCTTCGCCAGGGCTGCCGGTGGGTGCGCCAACGGTGAGCCCGCCGAGAGCCGCGGTGCTGGCGAACGATTGGCGACCAACCGGAACGTCCTTCAGCGTTCCGCCCGGAAAGCGTCTTCTCGCGCTACAGGAACAGCTCCGGTGGGTCGTCGAATTCGATGCCCGCCTGCCGTGCCCGGGTCACCATCTTGCGATCCCACTCGCGGTGCACCCGCAGCGCCATGCGGAACTCGCCCATCTGCTCGGACATCTGCTGGGTCTGCGAAATGGCGAGGTCGCTGAGGACTTTCGCCGCGTCGGCCTTCGTCTTCGTCATGTGAGCGTCGACGTCGCCGCGCTTGAACCACGCGGTGACCGCCGCCGACAGCACCGACGAACTGGCGATGAGCACCAGTGCCGCGAAGATCGGCGACTGCTGGATGATGTTCACGGCGCCTCCCGGAGCTTCACCGCGCGCAGCGCCCGGACGTCCTGCAGTACCTGTCGGCGCTTCCACAGGAACGCGATGCCCAGCGCGATGGGCAGCGGTCCGCCGAGAACCGTGGCCGGACCGATGGTTCGGTGCTGGATCTGCAACAGCAGCAGTTGCGCACCGTAGGCCACCAGTGACCAGCCGAGCGCCCCCAGGCCGACCTGCTCGACCAGATATCCCCAGACGCGCCGGGCGAACAGACCGACCAGCGTCGCGACGCAGCCGATCAACATGAGGACGAGCCACAGCGTGCGGAATCCGGATGGCATGGCCGTGGTCGCCGATGCCGGCGGCGGGCCGTAGATGCACTGCAACAGCATCGAGACACCGAACACAGCGCACAGCACCACCTCGAAGGGGTCGTGGCGCGTCCTTTCCTTCGGGGTCCTCATGCTGGTTCACCGCTGTCCGGTGGCGCCGGGCTCACCCGGTGGCGCGCCGACTCGACCGCGGGCAGGCCCAGAGCCGCCGCGACGATGGCGAGGACGAAACCCGAGAGGTCGGACGAGAGGACGCCCTTGGTGACCCCGTAACCGATCAGCGCCGCCAGCAGCGGGTACAGCAAGGCGCGGACGGGCTCACTGTGCAGGATGGTGACTACTTTGTTCATCGGTTCTTCCCTTTCTTTCTTGTTGTGGCACCGACGGTGCGTCGGCCGATCGCGGACTCCGCCGTCCGAAAGCTGTGCGTTCGTGCGGTTGGTCGGATTCCGGCGATCCGAAAGTTCGGATCGCGTTGTCGCAGGCCCATCCGCGTTGTGGGATCTAGTCGAACCCGTGTGCGGTGGAGGAGGGTTCGTGGTGCGGCGCTGCGGCCCGTGCCGGAGCGGTGCCGTCCACTGGAATGCCGGTTGTCACCGTGCCGCGAGGACCTCGCGAGTTCTGTCCCGAGGACGGGGAGAGGAATGTAGGCATAACGCTGCCTCTCTGTTTGCTGGTTCCTCCGTGCCGGGAGTGTCCGACGGTAGTCGTAAACCGGTTAACTCCGTTATGC
Source organism: Nocardia gamkensis NBRC 108242 (assembly GCF_001612985.1). Taxonomy (GTDB): domain Bacteria; phylum Actinomycetota; class Actinomycetes; order Mycobacteriales; family Mycobacteriaceae; genus Nocardia; species Nocardia gamkensis. The sequence continues at coordinate 3,506 of NZ_BDBM01000042.1, forward strand.
CCCAGGATCTGCGGGTCGGCAACGCGTCGGATGATCCGTTTTTGTCCGTTTTCCAGATCGTTGCCAGGTATTGACCAGCGCTGGAGCTCCAGCGCGAACGCATTGTGTGGCCTTGCCGCAGCGCGGATCTCGTCGGTGTGGCCGGAGGGGGTGGTCGGCTGCGGCTTCGGCTGTACCGTACTCGAGCGAAACGCTCTCGCGCGCAACGCTTGTCGCTGTATCCCTGTTCGTCTACTCGGCAGCGGATCGTGTCCGCTCCTCGGAGCCGGTATGCGGAGAGCTCCAGATGATCCTGGTCGGTCTGTTCAATACTGACTCGGGAGGGTTTCGGAGTCGATCGGAGCCAACGTGATTGGGCCGCCGCCGGAAATCCGGCGACGGCCCATGAGCTGTCTCGATCAGGCGTAGGTGTAGGTCAGGCCGTTACTGGTGCCGCCGGAGCCGGTGACGGTCACCTGAACGTCTCCCGCCGCGTGGGCCGGGGCGATGGCGGTGATCTGCGTCGACGAGTCGATCGTGAAGGTCGTCGCGGTGCTGCCGAACCGTACCGTCAGCGGACCGGTGAACCCGGTGCCGGAGATCGTGACGCTGTTCCCGCCCGAGGTGGGGCCCGAAGCCGGGACGATCGACGTAATGGTGGGCACCACGACGTAAATGAAGGGAATCCCGTTGCTGGTGCCACCCGGAGCGGTGACGGTGACCGCCACGATCCCCGTGCCGGCCGGGGCGACGGCCGTGATCTGCGTGTCCGAGTCAACGGTGAACGAAGTCGCCGGTGTGGTACCGAAAGTGACCGCGGTGGCGCCCGTCAGTCCCGAGCCGGTGAGGGTGACCGACGTCCCGGTGGGCCCTTGGCCGGGGGCGATGGAGTTCAATGCCGGCACAGCGAGATAGGTGTAGGTGGCTCCGTTGCTGGTACCGCTCGAGTCGGAGACCGTCACCTGTACCGGACCGGCCGACCCCGCGGGCGCGACGGCCGTGATCTGGATAGCGGAGTCGATGGTGAAAGTCGTTGCGGTGGAGCCGAAGCGCACCGTTAGCGGGCCGGTGAACCCCGTACCGGCAATCGTGACGCTGGTGCCGCCCGTCGTGGGGCCCGAGGTCGGGGTGATAGCAGTGATAGTGGGCACGGCGATGCCTCCTGGTTTCCGTGGAGATCGATTCTCTGTACCGGGCAGTGCCCCGACTCACCAGATGGCCCGGCACTTTCCATTAGCGCCCCGCTACGGTTGATTCGGCAATGAGTCACCCACTCTGTTTTTGTCCGTTTTCGTCGCTGTGCCAGATGTTCTCGTGGCAGGGTGTGGCTCGGTGGTTGCCCTCCGAGCGGCGGGACCGCCGGGCTTCGAGGCCCGTTCGAGAGCGATATCGTGGACCGGTTGTAGAACATTGCGTCTGAGGGGGATTCATTGACCGATCGAGACGGTGCCGGAATCGGTAAGCCGGGCAGTCCAAGCGGGCTTCGCCGGTCTTCCACCGATGCACGAGTAAGTCGTACTCGTCGTGCCGCTCGGGCGGGAATCCGCGCGTGAACGGACGGCCTCCACTGCTCCCGGCCGGTCCGGGTCCGGTCCTCGACGCCAAGTCGATCCTCGACGGAACCGTCGACATGCGCACCTACCAGCGCAAGCACCTGATCATCTACGCGCAGCCCCGGCGCGGTCTCGCCTGGGACTCGGGCCTGCTGAAAGCCAACCACCACGGAACCCTGTCGACCCTGACATCCTGCATCGAATGGTTGGACATGTACTTCGGCTGGGAGGTGGTGAGCGTCTTCACCCGCCAGGTCGACAAGTACTACATCCACCACGCGATGCTCCGGCGTCGAGCCGCGAATCAGCAGGTCTGAATTCGCTTCACCGATCGGGTGCGCTGTCCGGTGACAATGGCCGGTCGAAGATCGTTTGGGCCATTTCGCTCGGGCAGTACTCCCGGTTGTCGAGAGCGCGCGGACGGGGGAGTTGTTCCGGTGGTTCCAGCGGAAGATGTTAGGAAGGTGCCACCAGCGCGTTGTCGTTCCACGCGCCATGCGAGAGCGATCAGCCCTTCAACGTACGGATCATGTGCACCAGTGCTTGCGCGCCCTCTCGTGTCGGTTTGTCATCTCGCGTCGTTTGATCTTCGGTGGCTCTGAAGTGGAGTTCGCCCTTCCAGCCGTCGATCGTGGCGGTGAGGTCGACGTCGAGCAGAGTGGTGGCGTGATCGCCCCCCTTGGGCAGTGGCTCGGTAGCTACCTTGACGGTCGCGCCGTCCACAGTCCGGACCTTGGCCGGGTAGTTCTCTGCCGTCGCGGGAGGTGTGGACAGGGTGTTACCACTGGTGACGCGAAACAGGGATACGTATCCGAGGTAGGGCCACGCGGACCCGTCGGCCTTCTCATAGGCGCACCCGTTGCCGCCGCCGATCTCATCGGTCAGCGCTTTTCCACCAGCACCGGGGCTGATCTTCAGATTTTCGGTACCAGCGCGGGTGACGAAAAACTGTTTCGTAGAGTCGCATAAGTCCTGGATGGTGTGGCTGCTCGTCGGTATCTCATATCTTTCGGGTTTAGTGCGCGAAAACAGATCGCAAGCCGAAAGCATTACTACCAGCACGGAAATCGCCAGCAGCTTTCGCAGGTTCATGTCGCCTGCCATTCAGGGCTGGGATAGTTGGTATTGAAGTCGTCGGAAGCGCTGCGCGGCCACCGGTTGTTATGGAACCCTTTCTGATTTTCTGTCGACTCCCGTATCTTGTTGATGCTCTGCGCTTGTAAAAGTATGGCATCCAGAAGCTTGTTCGTGTGCTCGACGGCGCTGCTGATCGCTTTTCCGATGATATCAATCGTATCGGATATTACCATCGGAGCGGCGACGAAGGTGACGATCTTGGCAAGAGCTGTCCCGAGTTTTATGAGCAGGTCCGCGATATCCGTGACGATCTTGGAATAAAAGTCCCAAGCGATGTCCGATACCTTGGCAAGTGCTTCGGTCATCTTATCGCAGGTTGATTTTGCGGAATCCATTGCGGTGTCCTGGAGTGTGCGCGCCGCTGTGTACTTGAGTGCCGCCGCTCCTGTCCAGTAGCCGATGACGTTCCCGTTGTTCACCTCGTTGTTCTGCGCGCCGCCGATCTTCCCCTTCAGCGTCGTCCATGCCTCGCTCGTCTGCAGGAAGGCGATGGGTGCCTTCAAACTGTCGACCGCGCCCTGCAGTTTGTCCAAGAGCTCCTGGATCTTCTTCTTGATCTCTTCCTTATGGTCCTGCATGTAACCGGTGAAGTCGTCCTCGGTCATCGCGCCGTAGACGGCACCTGCCACCGCACCCGCCATTCCGAAGAATGTCGCTGCCTCGACCTCGGCGGCGGCGATGGCCGCCTTCCGGAACGCGTCATCCACCTTGGCGGGTTGGCTCCTGATCTCCGCGATCTGGTCCGAGAACCTATCGAGTACCGTGTTGATCTCGTCCAGCGACTTCGTGGCACCCATCAGTAATCCGCTTCCAGCTCGATCAGAACGTTCGCGAAGTTCTGGTCCTGCTCCTGATATACCTTGGCGACATGGTCCAGAACCCTGGCGATGGAATCGGTTTCATCTCTTCCTTCGACCAGTCTGTCGTACATATACCGCGCGGCCGCCATCTGGGCATCCCAAGTTTCTCGGAAAAGCCCCCAGGCGACGTCCTGATGACTGAAGTGGATGCTCTGAGCCTCGGTAGCGGCGACGGTGAGGGCGTCCGACGCCTGATCCCAGGCTTTGGCGGCCTTGACAAGTTGGTTCAGATCCGCTGAGAAATTGACCATTACGAGTTCCTCATCAGGTAGCGCTTGTATTCCGCGAGTTCGTGTTCGAGCTCATCGTCGGTGCGGTCGGCCCATGTCCCGTCTTCGTGGAAACGTGGGCGCTGTTGCCGAATCTGATTCGCGCAGTCGAGGATGTCGTGCGCAATGTAGGACGGGCTGGCCGTGGCCGCCCACCGCGGATCGATCTCGATGCCGCCGATGCGCGAGATGTTCGCGACCACCGTGATCGAGGGCACTCCGAAGTCGGTCACCGGCCCTTGCCCTACGAATTCGTCACTCAGCCGCAATGATCGTTCGACCCTCTCGAATTCGGCGAGCGATCGGGTATCGAGAAGCGTGATCAGTTCTTCACGGCGAGAGGGCGTGACGGTCAATTCGGTCCACCTACCCGATGCGATGACCGGCGCGTCATGCCGCCAAAGCGCCACATAGTAGCCGGTCATCGCCGCGGCGGAGAGGTCCGCGGATTCCAGGCGGTCGTGAATATTCCGGCTCACATCGACATCTACCGGAAGGCGCCCTTCGTCGAGATTCATTGTGATCAGGCCGACTCCGATCAAGCCAGTCGCCACTCTTTCCCCTTCTGTCTTCACTGCAGTGGCATGGTTGTGCCGATGGCCGCCCACCGTCGAATCAAGTGACAACGGGCTGCAATCACCGCGGACCGCGTAAGTCACCAGCCCCCTCACGGCCCGCCGTGGTGCACCAGCAATCCAGTAATTCGTTCCCCTCATGCTGTTGCCGGACAGACACTACCGTTCCTTTTGCCGCCCCGACAAGGGTGAAGCCACGGCTTGGAAGGTAGGTCCTGCCACAGCGTACTTCGACGCGAAAACCACACTCCAGCAATACATGAGCCACGCGGCTTCGCTCGGTCGCGTGCGGACGCACCGCCGCTGGAGCCGGGACCCGGCGCGGCGGGCGAGTAGCGACCCACGCCTACCAACTTTCGGGGTGGGTGGCTGCGAGGCGTTCGAGGGCTTGGTTGATCCAGGTTGTGAAGTGGGTGGTCAGGTCGGTGGGGGTGGTTGGGCGGACGGTTATGTGGTCGGTGCGGTGTTCGGTGTAGCGGCCGTCGTCGGAGATGTCGTGCCATTGGAGGACTTTGGTGGGTTTTGCGCGGGTGTGTAGGGGAGCGGTGAGGAGGACGGCGGTGCCGCCGCCGTCGACGGGGCGGCCGAGGAGGCGCTGGTATTGCTCGCGGGGAGTGTTGCGGGCGTTGTCCTGGAGGTAGGTGTCGCGGCGGGGGGTCAGGTCGTGGGGGTGGAAGGTGGCCGGTCGCTCGGCTCCGGGGGTGCAGGGAGGGATGGCGTTCACGAGGCGGGCCGGGAGTTGGTCGGCGGGGAACATGCGTGCGCGGATCGGGCCGTGCTCGGTTTGATTGCCCGCCTGGCTCAGGATGACGGCGCGGTAGCTGTCGCGTGCGCCGAGGATCCGGTACTCGCGGATGTCGTCGGGACCGGTGCTGTTCTTGTGCTTGCACGTGCCGCCGAGGATCTCGATGCGGAGGTCGGAGTCGCCCAAGGTGCGGAAGGCCGCGGCGATCTCATCGCGTTCGTCGGCGGAGTAGCGCTGCCACACGGCGGTACGGTGGGCGGCGAAGTCGTCGCGGAAGGCGAAACGACTGGTGTAGCGCAAGGGGCCGGGGATGCGATCGTGGGCGTCGCCGTACCAGAGAGCGGCGAAGTCGTCGGGATCCCAGGTCCATTCAGCCATGTGAGGTCCAATCCGGCCGCGTGAAGGCGGCCAATGTCCACGCGCGCACGCCCGCCGCCGATACGCGATGCGGGCGCGCGCGAAGTCGAGAAGGGGTGTGGCCCGATCAGTCGGGCGTGCCGCCGATGACGCCGCCGGGCAGCGTTCTCGGGACTTCGCCGAGCAGCTCGTCGGTGTTCTCCTGGGTGATCAGGTAGTCCGGCGTCTTGTGCTCGGATTCGTCGTCCTTGCCGCCGCCGCGAGCCCCGGGGGCCATCATGCCCGGCGTACCGCTCGTGCCGCGGACCGAGGTGTTCGTTGTCGCGGCCGGATTGACCGATGTGCTCGGCGTGCCCGGTGCTCCCGCGATGCTGCGCCCCGGTTGCGGCTGGTTCGTGGTGCCGGGAGTCCCGGGACTGCTCGGGGTGCCCGGGCTGTGCGGAGTCGGAGTTCCGGCCGGCACGGTCTTGGTCGGGTCCGTGGTACCGGCGGGAGTCGTCGACGTGGGGTCCACGCTGGCGGGTGTGGTCGAGGTGTCCGTCGCTGTCGTGTCGGAGGATTGTTCGTCCTGCGTCGACTCGTCGGTGGACTGCGGCTCCTCGGTGCTCGTCTCGTCGGGCTTGCCGTCGCCGTCCTTTTCGCCGGGAGTGCCGGTGTCGGTAGGGCTGGTGCCCGGGTCGTTCGTCGTGGGTCCGCCGCTGTCGTCGCTGTGGTATCCACCCGGCGGGGGCGCTGGAATGTCCACCGATGCGGTCGGGCCGACCGGAGTGGGCAACACCGGGATCTTGCCGTCCATCTCGCTGAACGGCTGCACGTAGAACTCCTTCATCGCCACCCGCGCGGACTGCTCGGCCTCGGACCGGTCGTCCGACAGAATCCATCGCGTCGGATGAAAGATCCGCTCGCCGACGGAGAATTCGACGAGGTCCGGGAGAGCCTTCTTCGTATCGGCGATCGCGGTGGCGGCGTCGCGGACCCGGCAATACAGCTCATCGAGGGAAGTCGTCAAATTTTGCGCTTCACTGGTGTACTTGGCGATCGCGCTTTTGGATTGCTCCGCTGCGGGGCCGGACCAGGCTTGAGCGATGGAGGTTTGGATGGAGCGGGCGAAGGTTTCTACACCCTGCTCCCATTCGCTGCGAGCCTGCCAGTACTTGTCAGCTTGCATGAAAGCGCCACCGTTATCGAGCGGTTTGAACGCCTCGTTGATCTCGGAGTGGCCCCAACTGTCGGGATGCTCGCCACCGTTCGGAATGCGCGGGCTCTCGTAGGCGCTCATCTGCCTGTTCCATCCGGAAGTGAGACGGGTCCTGCAGGACGCTGGACGGGTGACCGCTCCGGTAGTGTTGTGTTCAGTCGCTCGAACTCCGCAGCAAAGTTGCTGTCCGCCTGCATCATTCGATCGCGGGCTATCCGGTGTACCTCTTGGATATCCTCGACGATACGATAGTGGTCGTCCAGGATCGCGTAGACGCTGTTGTTATCGTCCGCGCCTCTTGCCTTGTCCTTGAAGCGGTTGACCAATGTGGACCCTGACACTAACTTTTGGTCTGTCTCGCCAAGCCCCCATGATGGTTGCCGCGAGACCTCATCCATTATCATCTGAATACGGCGGATCGTACGCTTGAAGTAGTCGCAGTCGCGATCGATGTAGACGAAGTCTTCCGCTGTCATCTGAACTGCGACGTTACCCTCACGCGCTGCTGTAACCAGATTCGCCATTGGCCTGGTCGTCTGGTCATCACCCATGTTCACCCCTCCCGGTGATTCCGATCCAAGACCAGTTGATTACGCGTTCGTAGGCATTGTGGGAACAACTTTTTCGGCCAACGTGCGTGCAAGCTCACAGGTATCTAGCGAGCCAGTACTGCGATTCGATGCCGGGTTGCTGAGATTGATCTCCAAGCTGCCGCCTTTCATCTCGACGTTGATGGTGCAAGCTTCTCTGAAGCGTTCAGCAACCTGGCGTGTCGAGATCGACGGACGGCCGGTTATAAGAAACTCGCGGGCGTCGGCGAAGTTCTTTTTCCGAACCATGTCCAGATTGATGTTGGTCGTCTGAATGGTGGCCGCGTAGCCGTCTGTCTGAACCCACATGCATCCGCGCCATTTCACACCGCCGGTGGCTTCGGAGTTGTCCGGTGTCTTGTCGAGCAGCTTTTCCGAGTCCAAGACGGTCTTGGGGACGTCTTCGCACGGTCGGTAACCGGAGGGCACGTCAGACGCAAGGCTCGGTGCGGAGGATGGCGTGCTTTGTCCAGTCGGTTGATCGTCGTCGTCCGAAGTCGAGCATCCCGCCACTGCCACGATCGCGCCGAGAATGGGAATCATTAGTCGTTTGCTGGACCTGCTTGTCATCGAACCCCCGCCGCCGGTACTAGGACGCCCTACTCGAGGAACGGAACCGGCTCCTCCGCCCCATCAGCGAGTGTCGACGCTACCGGGGGTTTCCGGCAGGTGCAAGCGGCAGGAGAAGGACTTTCGCTCACCCGCGCGAGCACGCCCCGGCGCATCCGGCGAGAGAAGGCCGGGGCTGTGGTCGAGGGACTTAGCTACGGCTCAGTCAACTGAGCTCGCCGCTGGCTACGCGTGTGGTGAACCGGTCCCACACGCTCGGCGTGAACACGATTGCCGGGCCAGCGGGGTTCTTCGAATCGCGCACACCCACCAATCCTTCGCGCAGAAACGCGACCTCCACGCAGTCCCTGTCCGCGCTGCTGTAGCTGCTCTTGAACCAAGTGGCATCGGATAGGCTGGCGCTCATTCGGCATACTCCTTGGCGATCTGGCGGATGAGGGCTCGGCTTCTCTCCTGGTCGAGGGCCGATCGCAAGAGGTCCGCGAACGCCTGACGGTGAGCCCGGACCTCGTCAGGCTTCTCAAGATACAGGTCACCGGTGAATCCCTGCACGTAGACGACCGGTGGCTCGGTGAGATGGGCGATCGGGTGCTGCGGGAAGTCGAGAATCACGAACGAGCCGACGTTCAGCCCGGCGTATGCCTCTGCGGCAAGGGGCACCACATGTACCGAAACATTCGGTTGTTCACCGACTCGCACCAGGTGTTCGAGCTGGCCCTCCATGACCGAGGGGCCACCGATCGCCCGACGCAGTGCGGATTCATCGATGACGGCTTCGAAACGTACCGGCTCGGAGTCATTGTCCAAGCGCGATTTCCGCTGCCTGAATGCCTCCATCTTCCGCTCGACCTCCGCCCCGGACATCGCCGCGAAGCGGACCCAGATCAAGGCACGCCGATACTCGTCGGTTTGCAGCAGTCCGGGGAGGAGGGTTGTTTGATAGGAGCCGATGCGTTTGGCTGTCGCCTCCAACTCCACGAAGAGGTTGAAGTCCTCGAGGATGGTGTCGTTGAACGCATGCCACCATCCGCTGCGCTTGGTCTCCTCGACCAGGTTGAGCAGGATGGCGGTGCGTTCTTCGGACGCCCCGTATAGCTTGCACAGCCCCTCCACGAACAGGGGATGGAGCCGGACCGGCTGCCCGGTCTCCATCCGCCACAGCGTTTGTTTGCTGACGTCGATCGCGTCGCGGGCGTACTCCGCGCTGATGCCCGCGCTGATCCGCATCGCCCGCAGCTGCCGCCCCAGCATCCGACGGGGCAGGGTGGAACCTGTTGAAGTCACGACGAATCCCTTTCGTAGCCGAACTAGCGGCCGGGTACCTAACTGGAACCTTGTGGCGGGGGGCCTTGGAACCTGGGCGGTTTTCGCCCGATTCCACCACTGAGAACGTTCCCGCCCAGCAATATCCGGTGCTCTACTGATCGCGACCGGTCCGAATCGAAGAAGTGCTGAAACCTTAACCGCCCCAACGGTTACAGGTCCAGCGACCGGGATTTCTCGCGTACCGAACTAGGTGAATCGAGGTTGGCGAATGAATCATGCGGCATTCGCGGACACCCCAGCGTCCCGCTGTGCGTTTTACCGCCGCACCTGTGGGCTGCCCGCCGGGATACATCCGGAGATCGGCCGCATCGTCGTGAAGGCGGGTGTGGTGGGCGGGATAACGATGCCTGACGGGCTGGGGCAGTGTGTGCGCGACGACATGCTGTTCCGTGGCCAGGCGGTCGGCCCGGTGGTCGCGCATATTCGTTCTCGCCGATGGACTTTCTTGTGCCGGCCGGATGTACCCGACGACGTGCGGCTGTTCGCAGCGTTGTTCCGGATCGACGTTTCGATCGTGCCTTTCGGCAGCGAAATCGCATTGCCGTCACCCGCCGACGCGAGCGGAGGATTTCGTCGATGGGTGGTGCCGCCGCGGGATACGTTCCGTCCGTCCGGGATGGGGATCGTGAACTGCGTGCTGGCCCGTGCGGGCAGGAAAGGTGCGGTATGAGCGACGGACTGCCGACGCGAAGTCAACTGCTGCACGCCTGCCGGGAGGATGCGCCGCCGCCGGGACATCCGGTGCTACTGCGGGCGCGCACCCTGGCCGACCTGCATTTCCGCCGCATCCGCATGGATCGGGGATGTCGCTGCGGCGCCGACGGACAGCGGGACCGGTTGATCAGGGACATCGATCGTTGGATCGAGGTTCGTCTGCCCACGGCGCGCGGCGGAGCCTATCTGCACACCGAATCGTTCGGGTCGGTGGTCGACCGGCTGGCGCGGCTCAGCGCATGCGCGTACGCGGCCATGGCCGACGATCAGCAGTGGGATCTTTGGTTCGCGTGGGAGCGGCTGGCCGAAGCGGCGGTCGCCTACGAGGATCTGGTCAGCGAGCTGAGCAGTGGGCGGCGCCGGTTGCCGAGCACTTTCTAGTGCGGCTCAATTCCGCAGCAGGGTGGCGGCGAGGTGATGTTGCAGTGGTTCGCCGACCGCCGCCATCCGCAGTGTGTAGTCGATGGTGTCGCCGGACAGGCGCAGCGACCGGCCGAGGGCCGTGACGAGTTTCGCGGTGCTGCTGCGGCCGATGGCGGTGGAGTCCAATTCCATGCGCAGCGTGCCGTCCTCGACGGCGAGCGAGCCCTCGCAGATTTCGGTGATACCGGTGGGATGGGCGAGGATCAATTCGACGCGGTCCGGGCGCGGGCAACGCAGATAGCCGGTCTCGGCGTGCAGCGGCCGGCCGTCGTCGGCGGCGCGGGTCTTCTGCCGGTAGGTGAGGAAGGGACGGCCGAGATGGCCGAACCGGATTTCCTCGACATAACCGAACGGCTGAATGGTCGGGTATTCCCCCTGCCCGTTGCCGCGCCAGGTGCCGAGCAGCGGAGCGAGCGGAGCGATATCGGGATGGAGAGCAATAGGAGGCTGGGGTTCGACCACGGCGAACAGCCTAACCCGTCCTCGTTCAACCGTTCGGGTACTCCCGAATTTGCTCCACGCTAAGGTTAGCTTCGCCTTATCACCAATGTGGTGTGGTCGGAAAGGAAACAAGAAGTTGAACGGACGTTGGAATGAGTCGCACCGTGGCGGTCTGCCTCGGTCGCGGACCCGGAGTGGTCTGCTGCGCGCGTCGGCGCTCGGTGTCGCGTTGATCGTGGCGGCGGGCTGCTCGGACTCGAAGTCGGACGACGTGCCCGCGCTCGACGGCAACAAATACGTCCAGACCAATCTCGCGGCCAATAACGCGGAGTACAAGGCGCAGTTCACTTTTCCCGACCTGGTGAACGCCTGGGGGCTGGCCGACCGGCCCAAGGGCGCCGGTGGGCACTTCTGGGTCGGTGCGGGCGGTAAATCGTTCCAGTTCGTCGGCGATGTGACCAGGTCCTCGGACGGGAAGGTGCAGAAGCTCTTCCAGGACGATTTGAAGATCGTCACCATTCCCGGCGCCGATGCCGACACTTCGGACAAGAGCGTGGGCAAGACCACCGGCGTGGTGTTCAATCCGGCGGCGATCACCTCCGATCTGTTCGTCGTGCACGATCAGCCGGTGGAGGCGGAAGGCGGGCCGCTGAACGGTTCGGCGCGGTTCATCTTCGCCACCGACTCCGGCAAGATCTCCGCCTGGACCGAGCTGGGCCTCGAGGGCCGGATCGTGCGCCACGACGGACCCGCGAACCTGGTCTTCGACGGCCAGCCGCAGGGGATGCAGTTCTTCGGCATCGCGCTCGCCCCGTCCGGTGACAAGCTGCTGGCCGCCGACTTCGGCGCCGACCCGCAGGTCCGGACGTTCGACCGCAACTGGCAGCTGATCCCGACCGCCGGCTTCGCCAACCCGTTCGCGACCGGCGACGCGATCGACCCGGCCGCGCCGGAGAAGGGCAAGAAGGCCAAGCCCGGCGATCCGGCGCCGTTCAACGTCTCGACCATCGGTAACCGCGTATTCGTCGCCTACGCCACCACGCAGCCGGACGAGAAGGACGCGACCGGGTTCGACGCCGGCGAGGAGGATTCGCTGGACAAGGACGAAGAGCAGGACGCGGGCGGCAAGCCGGACAAGGGCAAGCTGGCCGAGTTCGACGCAGGCGGCAAGCTGGTGCGCATCATCGACGACGGCAAGCGCCTCAACGCGCCATGGGCGGTGACGATCGCGCCGGACGGGTTCGGGCCGCTCAGCGGCAAACTGCTGGTCGGCAACTTCGGCGGCGCCGGGCACGTGCTGGCCTACGACGACACCACCGGCAAGTTCGCCGATTACCTTCGCGACGCCGACGGCAAGCCGGTCGCCATCGAGGGACTGTGGGCGTTGATGTTCGGCAACGGCGAGAGCCTCGGTGACGCGGACTCGCTGTACTTCACAGCCGGGCCCGACGACGAGAAGGACGGTCTGTTCGGCAAGCTGCGCTTGAAGTAGGCCCGTTCCTGAGCAGCCCGCACCGGATCGGTGCGGGCTGCTCGCGCGTTATCGGCCCCCGGTCGGCGCCGAGTCCCGGCGTTCGGTGCGCCGTTCGCGGATCGCCGACTCGACTTCGTCGACCGCCGTTCGGATCGTCGCCCCGTAGCCGTCGTCGGCGAGTGTGTGCAGACACCCGCGGGCGGCGTCGATTTCGCGCTGCGCGGCGTCGAACGAGCCGAGCCTGCGGTAGTCGTCGGCGAGGTTGAGGTGCAGTGACGGGTAGAACGCGGCCACCCGCAGCGATCCGTCGTAGTTCCGCGCGCGATCGTCGGTAAGGCTGTCGGCGGCGTCCAGCGCGCGGATGTCCCAGGTGAGCGCTTCGGCGGCGTCGTCGTACAGGTCGGCGAGATAGTGGGCGAGCGTGCACCGGTGCAGCGGGTCGCCTTGCGGGCCGAGCGAGGCCCACGCGGAGAGCAGAGCGTTCCGCGCGTCGTCCGGACGGCCCTCGCGGCCGAGCGCGACAGCGCTGGTGATGGCGTCCATGGTGGGGTCGGTTGCGGAGTTCATCGGGTCTCTTTCCGGGGTGGATGGGTGAGGTTCGGTGTTCGGGGTGAGCCGGACGAATTGCTCGGAGCGGCCCGGCAATCGGGAGTAGTCGGAGCGAATAGTGAGGATCGCCCGGCGGAATGAAGGCGCGGTTGCGTGCTTTTCGGCGAAGTGGTTGCGAGGACGATTAGGGGGAAGAGCCGGGTTCGGGAGTCCGGACCGGCATGGCCAAGGTGGTGAGGTCTCCGTCGGTCGCGGAGCGCAGGATCACCGGCTGATCGGCCGCGATGATGTCGAGCATGAGATCGGGGCCCAGCGCGGTGTGGACGGCGGGCAGCAGTGTCGCGGGGTCGAACGACAGGGTGACGGCGCAGCCGGTGACCGTCGCGGGCAGGCGATGCGCTGCGCCGGGTGCGGACGCCATGATTCCGGTCGCGTGGATCACGAATCGTACTGGCGTATGCGCTCTTTCGAGCAAGTCCAGCATCCTGTTCCGGGCGACGATCGCTCTGGTGCGGACCGCTCCCAGTCCCGACAGCACGGCGCGGTGATCCGGAAAGGATTCGTCGATGACACCGAACCGGTGTGTGATGCCGTGGCCGGTCAGAATCAGTCCGTCGTCGGCCGGTGCGGCGACGACCTCGTCCATGTCGCGTAGCCGTTCGGTGATCGACTCGAGGCCGTTCGGATCGAGCACCACGGACCATTCGCCGCCGTGCTGCTGCTTCGCCACCACCGTGCGGGTGGATAGACGGTAGCGGTCGGTCGCCGTGAGGGTGACGGCGTTCGCGCCCGCTTCCAGCAGAACGCCCGCCAGCACGGGAATCTCCCGGGTCCGGGCAGCGGCGGTGCGCACCTGCTCGAGCGCCTGCGCCAGCGCCGCCGCATCGACCGCCACGTGAGCGCCGAGCGATTGTTTGACCGCCGCGGCGACGTGCGCGGCTTCGCGCGCTCTGCGCGTCAGTTCCGCCACGTGACGATCGAGCAGGCGGTGCGCGCGCTCGGCGTCACCGGCGAGAATCTCCGCGATCGCCTCCAGCGGCAGCTCGATCGCCCGCAGCTGCCGGATTAGCGTCGCCTGTTCCCGCTGCGCCTCGGCGTAATAGCGGTATCCGGTCAGTGGGTCGACCCGGGCCGGAACGAGCAGGCCGCAGTCGTCGTAGAACCGCAGCGCGCTCGCCGTGAGCCCGCTGGCCCGCGCGAGCACACCGATCGTGATCAACCCTGCGGGCTCCGAACTCGTCACCCGGCCATCATGGAGCCTCAACCAACTCGAAGGTCAACCCCGCCCTCCCGGCGCGACTCACCGGCTCACACACTTCGCCGAAAAGTCTCGGGCTCGGATGCGGAGCGCGGCAAGCTCCGCTGATTCGACCAGCACAATCGCCCTGATCCGTGGACGTTGCGCAGGCGCGTGAGCCGCTCAGTCGGTACCGGCGTCGGTGGGAGTCACCCGCCAGCGGCGCGACCAGTCCCAGACCGGCCCCAATGCTGTGCCGAGTTCGATGCCCGCGGTGGTCAATTCATACGACTTGTCGGGATTCTTCGCGATCAGGCCCGCGGACTGCAAGTGCTGCAACCGCACCGACAGCATGCTGGAGGAGCAATTGCCCATGCGTCTACGCAGTTCGAGGAAGCCGAGGCGATCGGGTTCCAGTTCCCACAGGATGCGCAGGATCCAGCGCTGGCCGAGCATGTCCATCGTGGCCAGCAGCGGCGCGTTCGCCGGGTTGTCCCGGCCGCGCGGCGGCTTGGGTTCGTTTGCGCTTCTCATTTAGAACCAGCATAGTGATTCTGAAATAGAAGCACTGGCCCGGGCCGCCGGGCGGACCGAGAGGGTGACAGTGGACGACACGACCGGACGGCGAATCGTTCTGATCACGGGCGCCTCCCGCGGTATCGGCGCGGAGACCGCTCGGGTGCTCGCGGCACGGGGTGACCACGTGGTGATCAACTACCGGGAGAAGGCCAAGCGGGCCGACGCGTTGGCGGAGGCGATCCGGCAGGCGGGCGGCAGTGCGTCGACGGCGGGCGCGGACATCGCCGACGCGGATTCGGCAGGCGCCCTGGTCGCCGGGGTGGTCGAGGAGTTCGGCCGGTTGGATGTGCTGATCCTCAACGCCTCCGGTGGGCTGGAGCGCAACGCCTCACCCGGATACGCGATGGCCCTCAACCGTGACGCGCAGGAACGGCTGGTTCGACTTGCCCTGCCGCATATGCCTTCCGGTTCGCGGATCGTGTTCGTGACCAGCCATCAGGCCCACTTCCACGGCCGCAAACCGGTGCCCGCCGACTACGAACCCATCGCCGCCAGCAAGCGCGCCGGCGAGGACGCGCTGCGCGCCATGATCCCGGAACTCTCCGCCGAGGGCATCGCCCTGCACGTCGTCTCCGGCGACATGATCGACGGCACGATCATCGTCCAGTTGCTGGAGCGCCGAAACCCCGACGCGGTCGCCGCGCGCCGCGACCAGGGCACTTTGCCCACCGTCGCGGAGTTCGCCACCGCCGTCGCCCTGGCCACCGCCGCTTCCGCAGAGTCGGGCCACACCACATACATCGGCGGCCAGGACTACCTCGACACCTGCGAGGCCACTTCCTGAGCCTTCATGCGAAGACGAATAATTCGTTGGCGAGTCGCGGGTAAGACTCGGTCGATGGGTCGATGGGTCGATGGGTCGATGGGTCGATGGTGGATTACCTGGGCTCTGCATCGCGGACCGGGTGGGGCGAGATGCCGCAGCCGGTGCGGCTGGAAGTGGAGCGCCTGCTCGGGGATGTCGTGTGCGCGGCCGTGGATCAGCGCGGCGGGTTCAGCCACGGGGTAGCGGCGCGCGTGCGCACCGTCGGAGGCGAGTCGGCCTTCGTCAAGGCGATCGAGGCGGGAGACGAACTCGCGCAGGTGTATCGGCAGGAGGCACACATCGCGTCGCGTCTGCCCGCGACGGCGCCCGCGCCGCAATGCCGGTTCGTCAGCGAGATAGCGGGGTGGTTCGTCGGCGGATGTCGACCCGGATCCGATCATCGCCGCCCATCCGGTGACCCGCGATGTCGACCCCGCGGCTGTCGATGCCTTCGCCTGCGCGCTCGCCGGCTACTGGGCCGCGGCCTGCCGGAAGCCGGGGCCGCCGCGTTCGCCCTGTTTGCGACAGCATCAATCGGCGTTTGCCCGGCTCGCTCGCGAGTGGCTGGCGTGTCGGATCGGATGGCAATAGTCGCAGGAAAGATAGCTCTATCCTCGAAAAACCCAAGGTCACTGGATGTTTGCCACGACAGGGGAGACGGGCAGGGACCGAAAAATCCGGGTGATGGGCGTGTCGCGTGGGCGGAACTCGCCGAATCCGAGGCGGCAGACGCGACTCTCGGTCACGCTAGGCACATGTGGATGTTCGGGCAGTGCCGGGACACCGGCGAGGCAAGGCATCGAGGACGTGGCCGAGACGCGTCCATCCTGGTCGGAAGGGGAGTTCCGGAAATGGACCAGGCATACGAGGCCCGGGTGATTCCCGGCAAAGAACTGCTGCTGGCCGCCTTCCGCGGGTTGCCGCACATGGATCATCCGATGCTGGACGCGGCCGGCGAACTGGCTCAGCTGCACCAGACGCGCGAACGCACGCCCGCGAACCGATGCGACAAACTCGACCGGCGCCGGGCGCAACTCGTGCGCGGCATCGACCGCTGGGTCACCCTGGCGACGCCGATCCCGCCGCCCGCCGCTCCCGAGCACGCGGAGACCGTGGGCCGCATGGTGGACCGCCTGGCCATGCTGGCCGCCCAGGCATTCGTCGCGCTCACGCACGCGCCGGAATCTGTCGTCTACGACGCGTGGGTCCGGATCGACGAATTGGCCGACGGCTACCAGGATCTCGTCGAGGATCTGCGCGCCGGGGCGAGGCGACTACCCGAGGGGCGCTACGACCGCTGGTAGCTATCGGTTACGCCCGAACAGCCGGAACGACCGTTTGCGCCGGCGCGGCAGGGTCGAGTACACCATGGTCATGTCGGCGAAGACCTCGGCTTCCCGCTCGCGATCGACGCCGAAATCGGCACGGCCGAGTACGTGTTCGATCGAGTGCGGCGAGATCGAGGGCAGGATGACGGCCAAGGAGGGCGGCAGCGGATCGCCGCGTTCCTGATATTTGTGGTGACCGAGCAGCATGTGACCTATCTCGTGCAGGATGACGTGATCGGCGTTGCGGCCGGTCGCCGCGGCGTCGTACACGATGATGTCGTCGTGCTTGCGTGCCACCCACAGGCCGCCTCCGCCGCAGCCCGTGTCGGCCAACATCGCTTTGGGCACGGGGTGCAGGCTGATAGAACGTCCGCGATGGGCCGCCACCGCAGCCAGATAAGCGGTCAGATTCCACGGGTTGGGGAGGGGCACGGTCCGGGTGGCATCCCCGAAACGGGCTTCCATGCTGGTCATCGGCGCCCACCTTACCTATCGGGCGGCGACTAGTCATCTACGGAATTCCGGCACACCGAGGGAGATGATCCGCAGCGGCACAAGCCGATCGGTCACTCCGCAGGAGGCCCGCTGTCCAAGGGTTGTGCCCGCATGGCGCGGATGGCCAGGTAGTTCAGGCCCCACAGCGCGATTCCGATGGCCAGCAGCACACCGGCGATGGCGTATTGCGCCGGGTTGCGGTCGGTGAACGGTGTGACCAGAAAGCCACAGCTGAGCGCACCCAGGACGGGCAGCGGCGTCGGCGTCTTGAAGTGTTTGTGCGGCACCGGGTCTCGGCGCAGCACCAGTACGGCGACGTTGACCACGGTGAACACCGCGAGCAGCAGCAGCGCCGTGGTACCGCCGAGTTCGGGCACTTCACCGACGAACAGGATCAGCCCGAGGGCGAGCAGCGTGGTGAAGATGATGGCGTTGTAAGGCGTCCGGCGTCGCTCGTGTACTCGGCCGAACGGCCGGGGCAAGACCCCTTGCCGGGCCATGCCGTAGATCAGGCGGCTGGCCATCAGCATGTTGATCAGCGCCGAATTGGCGACGGCGAACATGGTGATGTAGGCGAAGACATGGGTCGGGAAGCTCGGCGCGCCGACCTCGACCACCTTCAGCAGGGGAGTGTCGCCTTCGCCGAGCTGGTCGGCGGGGACGAGCGCGACCGCGCTGATCGACACCAGAACATAGATCAGCCCGGTGATGAGCAGTCCGGCGAGCAGGACCTTCGGGAAGATGCGGGTGGGCTCCTTGCACTCCTCGGCCATGTTCACCGAGTCCTCGAAACCGACCATCGCGTAGAACGCGAGCGTGGTGGCCACGATGACGCCGCCCACCGCGTTGCGCTCCCCGGTGTCGAACTCGACGATGCGCGAGAAGTCGCCGTCACCCACGCCCAAGGCCCAGCAGCCGATCGCGATGACGATCAGCAGACCGGTCAGCTCCACACAGGTGAGCACCACGTTGAGCTTCACGCCCTCGCTCACACCGCGCAGGTTGATCGCCGCCACCACGGCCATGAACAGCAGCGCGATCCCCGTCACCGCGGCCCCGCTGCCGAGTTCCAGGTCGAAGGCTTCGGCGAAGTTGGCCGCGAAGGCCCGCGAGGCGGTGGAAGCGGAGGTGATACCCGAACTCATCACCGCGAACGCGACCATGAAGGTGAGGAAGTGGATGCCGAACGCCTTGTGCGTGTACAGGGCGGCGCCCGCGGCGTGCGGATATTTGGTGACCAGCTCGAGATAGCTCAAACCGGTGATGAGCGCGACCAGGAACGCTACGAGGAACGGCACCCACACGGCCCCGCCGACCTCGTTGGCCACCTTGCCGGTGAGCGCGTAGATGCCGGTGCCGAGGATGTCGCCGACCACGAACAGCAAGAGCAGCCCCGGCCCCATCACCCGGTTGAGTTCCGGCCCCGATTCCGATGTCGGATTCGCGGTGACTTCGGACATGCGTCCTCCCCTCGGCAGTAAGGGCGAGGGTACCCATTCGGCCGCGGAATAGTCGTTCGACCGGGCCGTCCGCCGCCGTGTTTCGCGGGGAGCGGACGCTCTACTCCATCCGATCCATCCGGCGCGCGGCCTCCACGATCATGGCCGCGGAGTCGCGCGGGCTCAGCGCCATGGCCCGCAGCTGATCGAAAATGACGCCGAAACGGCGGATTTCGGTGTGGCCCTCGATCAACTCGTCGCCCGCGATGCCCTCCACGTAGACCAGTTCGGGATCGGCGGGATCGGGGAAATCCAGCAGGGTGAAGGAGCCCGCCATCCCGGGGTGCGCGCCCGCGTCGAACGGCAGGATCTGCAGAATCACGTTCTTACGCTTGATCTCTTGCATGAGCCGGTCGAGTTGGCCGCGCATCACGGCGGGTCCGCCGACGGAACGACGGATCGCGGCCTCGTCCATGACCACCCACAGCTCGAGCGGGTTCTCCTTGGTCAGGTTGACGGCGCGGTCCATCCTGGCCTTCGCCCTGCTCTCCATGACCGCCGCCTCCAGCTTCGGCATCGAGGTGTCGATCACCGCCGTCGCGTACTCATAGGTCTGCAAAAGTCCTGGGATGATGGAGGTTTGGTAGTGCCGGGCCGACAACGCCTCGGACTCGAAGTTGATGTAGGCGGCGTAGACCTCCGACACGCTGCCCTCGTAGGCGCGCGACATGCCGGGCTTCAGCGCGTCGGACAGGAGCTCCAGTGCATCCTCGCGCTGCTCGTCCGCGATGCGGTAGAGGTCGAGCATCGCCATGAGGGTGCGTCGCTGCGGACGGGCCTGGGCGGTCTCGATCCGGTACAGCGTCGTGACGTTGATGCCGGTCTTCGCGCTGACCTCTTCCTTGCTGAGCTGGGCATTCTCGCGCATCTCGTGCAGCATCGCGGCGAGCCGCCGCAACCGGACGGTCAGTACGGTGCGCTTGCCTGCCATCAGTACAACCCCTTCGGTCTACGCACTTGCTGGAACGTGTTATGACGTTCGCCCTCGAATGCGGCCTATGTGCAGCGGATCTGTGCCGAGTGTGGGCACAGCAACAGAGACTACCTCCAGTGATCCACGTTATGGTCAGTGTTTTCGCGGGCTCTGCGTTCGGCGGCCGAGATCGAGGGGTGAACCGAACCGGCTACTCGGTTGAGCCCGCGTGCGGATACTCGCGGACCCGCTCCGCGTAGGCATGCGGGCGGCGAGAAGGCCGTGCGGCCGGAAAGCGACCGCCGGATGCCATCCCATGCGTCCGCTTCGTCCGCCGGAGGGTGGGTTCGGCTGGGGCGCTGCCGTGCCGGCAAGGCGGCGCTTCCGCGTGGATTCCGGCTCTCGAGCGTCGCGAACCCGCTATTGCAGCTTAATTGCTAGAGGTTTCATGACTAACAGGAATAGTCATTCCATGCAGCTAGAGGGATCTTTATAGAGGATGCCGAGAGTTTGCCACAATTTGATTTCATCTCGTGTTCCGGACCGTGGGCCGCGGACGCCGATGGATAATGGCCGCGTGACGAGGATGGATGACCTCGCGCTGAGAAGCGCCTCCGCGATAGCGAGCGTCATCGCGGGCACGCCGCAGAGCGTGGGCAGCTTCCGCTTCTGGTTCGAGGATCAGCGATGGGAATGGTCGGACGAAGCGGCCGCGATATACGGCTACGCCGAGGGGGAGGCGCAACCCAGTACGGAGTTGCTGCTGGCGCACAAGCACCCCGACGACCGAGCGCTGGTCGCCCAGTCCATCGCCACCGCGGTGCGAACCGGTGAGCCGTTCTGTGGCCGCCACCGCGTCATCGACACCGCCGGGCGAACCCACCACGTCATCGTCGTCGCCGATCGCCTGCTCGACGACCGGGGGCTGGTGGTCGGCACCGCCGGCTACTTCATCGACGTGTCCGGCACCCTCGAGGAGAACCGGCAGGAGATCCTCGACGACACCCTGCCCGAGCTGGTCGAATCACGAGCGGTGATCGAGCAGGCCAAGGGCGTGCTCATGGTGGTGTACGGCATCAACGCCGAACAGGCGTTCCGGGTATTGCAGTGGCGCTCCCAGGAAACCAACATCAAGCTGCGGACGCTGGCGCGCCAACTGGTCGGCGAGGTTCCCGCGCTGGGCGGCGGCCCGGCCTCGCAACGAGCCTGCTTCGACCATCTGTTGCTGACCATGCACGACGTGCTCGCGTCGAAGTGAGCGCCGGGTTCGGTGACCGTCAGCCGATAGATCGAGCGTAGGTCGCGCGCCGGAGGACTCCGGTCGCTGCCGCGCGTCCGGAACCGGCCACTTGCCTGCATGCGCCACCGCGACCCCCCGCCGCGGGCCGAACCCGCCGTTTGCCGCGGCGTCGCCGTCTAATGCCCGGTGTCCCAACGCTATACGGGGGAGGGTGTTGCGTGATCTTCGCCCTTCGACCGATCCCACTCCCGATAAGTCGGAGACAATTCATTGAAAGTAACCATAGTGGGAGGGAGTCCGTTGTGGTCAGTGAGTACACATCGGCACTCGAGCGGGAAATCGTCGACATGCGCGGGCAACACCAGGTGTTGCTGCAGGCCGGGCGGCAGTGGTCGTTGCGCGCGATGTTCGGCACACCCGACTGGGACATCGTCGATTACTGCCGCGACTTCCGGCCCAACCGGTTCGGCGAGCAAGCGTGCGCGGAGGTGGAACGTTTCTGCCGCGAGCACGGCATCTGGCTCGAGCGCGCGGGACCGCACTACAACAGCATGACGCCCTACCTGCACCCCGGCGCCGTCAGCGCCGAGCGGATGACGATCATCGGTCTCTACAACGCGATTCTGTTCTGGCTCAACGACACCGTCGGCCGGGAGAAGTTCGGGCACCTCCGCGACGACGAACAGCGCGAGGCGCGGGTGGCGATCGACCGACTGTGCGTGCTCCTGCGCACCCGGGCGGTCCCCGAGGACGCCACCGCTCTGGAGACCTCGACGTCGGCGTTCCTCGCGATGCTGTCCGCCCTCGCGGACCCGGCCTGGCTCGACCGGTTCGTCGAATCCACCATCGAGCACCTGCGGCCCGCGATCCAGGACCAGAACGCCCGGGCTCGCGGCGGGTTGCTCGGCGTCGCGGAGTACATCGATCTGCGGGCGCAGGTATCCGGCATGTATCCGGCTATCGCGCTGTGCGAGTTCGGCCGGGACGACTATCTGCCGTGGGAACGCATCCGGCACGCCGGGCTGGCCGAGGATCTGCACCGGTTGCGAATATTGACCGTCGAGATCGGCGCGCTGATGAATGACGTGTTCTCGTTCGAGAAGGAGTGCATCGTCGATCTGGCGGATTTCAATTTGATCCCGGCGGTCCTGCTGAACCATCCCGGATGGTCACTGGAGGCCGCCGTGCAGGCTGCCACCGAGATCGTGCGCGCCCGGCTCGCCGAGTTCCGTGAGCTGGGCGCGGTGGCCGCCGAACGGTGCGACCGCCTGGCCGCGCAGGACGCTGCCTTGGCGGCGACGGTCTCGACGCATCTCGCCGATCTGGTCGCGTGCGTCCAGGCGACCTGGGTCTGGCAGATCACGACCCTGCGGTACAAAGGCGCGTCGATCTTCAGGGAGAACGGGTTGCAATAATTCCGCTATCTCGCCATTGCTGGGAATGCTTCCGGTCGGCAGTACTCGACGGTCTCGAACATCTGTGGATACGATGCGTCGGGGGCTATCTCCGGCCTGAATGGTGAGGGGGTTGCGGTGGAACAGATCGAACTCGCCAGGATGGCGAACTTGTGGTGGCGCGCCCTGCAGGCCGTCGCCGGTGGGTCCGCGTCTGTACCGGACCCCGAGGTCGTGCTGCTCGGGATGGTCGAGGAGTTGGCTGCCGGCCTGGAGGCCGAACCCTTCGACGCGGGCGTCGGTCACCGGGTGGGCTCGGCGCTGGTCTCCGCGGGGCTGCTCGGCCCGGCCGTGCCCAGTACGTCCGCCCAGGTTCTGTACGAACTGGCCGAACACCGGTCGGCTCCGGAGACCGGACGGCGGCTCGCGGCGCTGCTCGCGGCGGTCGGGCAGGGATACGAAGCTCAGGCGCGCGCGCACGAGGAAGCGGTGCGCGAGGCACGCCGTTCCGACGACGCGCGGTTCCGCGTGGTCTTCGACAACGCCGCGATCGCGATCGCCATCGGCGACACCGACGGCACCTTGCTGGACGTCAACCGTGGCTTGGCGGAGATGATCGGGGTGCCGGCGGAAGCCCTGCGCGGGGTGTCCGTCTACGACTTCGCGCACCCCAGCGACCGCGAGGGCATCCGCACGCTGGTGTACGAGAAGCTGGTCCCGGCCGGGCAGGGCACGGTGCGACTGGAACAGCGGATCCGCCGCGCCGACGACAGCTACGGGTGGGCGTCGTTCGCCATCACCTTCGTCAAGGGCGTCGACGGGCAGAGCGATTACCTGCTCGCGGTCGGCGAGGACGTCACCGAACAGCACCGGATGCGCGAGGAGTTGCACCGGCAGGCCCGGCACGACCCGCTGACCGGGCTGCCGAACCGGCGTCATCTCATCGAACGGATCGACGCGATGATCGCCGACGCCCGCAACGGGGATCGTGCGGGATTGTGCTTCGTCGACATCGACCGCTTCAAACACATCAACGATCGCTACGGTCACGGCACGGGTGACCAGATCTTGACCGCGGTCGCCGGGCGCCTGCAGGACAGTGTGCGCGAATCGGGGTGCCTGGTCGCCCGCATCGGCGGTGACGAGTTCGTCGCGCTGATCCCGCCGCCGGCCAGCGACCACCGAGTAGCCACCGTGGCGAACAGCCTGCTCGAAGCGCTTGTCGATCCCATCACGGCGGGCGACCGGCGACTACGCATGTCGATCAGCATCGGCGCGGTCGTCACCGCGGTCGCGGGCGCGGACGCCGAATCGCTGCTCGACGCCGCCGATACCGGCCTCTACCGGGCGAAGGCCGACGGTAAGGGGCGGTGGGTGTTGCACATCCTGGACACCGACACCTCCCGCGGTCCGCAACCGGTGTTGTGAGCCGCGCGAACGATCAGTGGGCGTGATCCTCGCGCTGGGCGATTCCGGGCTGTGATGGCGCGTGGCCGACGCCCGTCGCCGGAGTGACGGTCGTGGAGCTCCGGCAGCCGTTCGCGCGGGTGTTCAGCGCGCCAGCAGCCTGTGCAGGAACCTCGGCGGGACCATCGGCCGCTCGTCGTCCCAATGCCCTGCGCGCAGGTCGTAGTCCAAGCCGCGCAACAGCGACACGATCCAGGGCCCCTCGTCGAGCAACGGACGGATGAGCCCGGCGTCGGCGTACCGGATCACTACCGGGACCAACTCGTCCTTCGCCGATTCGGTCTTTCCCGCCGCCGCGAGGCAGGAGGCGAGCAGTAGTGACGCCTGGGCGGCGGCCCGGGGGCGCCGATCGGCGTCGATGGAATCCCGCAACTGCCGGGCGCGCGCGGACGCGGCGGCGACCCTCTTGGCGGCTCCGGAACGCAGCAGCATCCGGATCGCGGAATCCTCGCGCATCTCCGCGGTCATCGTCGCGATACCGCTTTCCCCGGCCGGTGGCTCGGTGACGTAGGTGGCCGTCAGGCCGAGCCGGACCTGCTCGTTGGCGATGCGGGTGGCCAGCCGTGGCAGCTTCAGCGCACGCGCCACCTCGGCGCCTTCGTCCAGTCGGCGCGCGGCGGCCGCCAGGTCACCGCGTAAGGCCTTGATCCGGGCGCCGGTAGCGTAGTTGGCCATCAGGAAGTCGACCGGCCCGCCCTCGGTGCCGAGCCGTCCCGCTTCGTCCAGCAGGCGCTCCGCGGCGGCGAGTTGGTCGCGTTCGTAGAGCAGCTCGCCGAGCATGGCGCCGGCCAGGCGGGCGGCGTAGGACCGCGGGCCCGATGACTTGGCGATGTCGAGCGCGGTCTGGAAGCTGCGCTCCGCCTCACCCATATCGAGCTGTTCGCGTGCCGCGACGCCGACCAGGCTGTGGCTGTACATCAAGATGAACGTGCTGCGGGTCTGCCGGTAGAACGGTGTGGCCCAGTCGTGCCATTCCCGGGCCCGATCGAAGTCGAACCGGCTGAACGCCGTGTACGCGGCCAGGTTCGCGGCTTCGCACAGCACCCACGGCCCCAGCGTGTCGGCCCGGCCCAGGCATTTGCTCACCACGGCGTCCACACCTTCCGGATGGTCGGAGAACGCGCGCTCCACACACTCGAT
This sequence comes from Nocardia gamkensis NBRC 108242, assembly GCF_001612985.1. Lineage (GTDB taxonomy): Bacteria > Actinomycetota > Actinomycetes > Mycobacteriales > Mycobacteriaceae > Nocardia > Nocardia gamkensis. Next base: position 28,363 of record NZ_BDBM01000042.1, read on the forward strand.
GAGGTCGGCTTCGAGTGCCAGATCGGGGTCGGGGGCCGGAGCCTTCTCCAGCCCGGCCCGTACCAGCCGTAACGCGGCGTGCGATTCGGTGGGCCTGCGCAGCACCGCGTGGGCCCAGGCGATCGCGATCTGCAGCCGAGGACGCGCGGCGGCGGCCGCGGGCGGAAGCTTGGCGACCAGCCCGAGAAACGTCGCCAGTTGCGCGTCTTCCACCAGCGCGCGGGATTTCGCCTCGAGGATGTCGACGGCCATTTCCCCGTCGTCGCCGGCCAGCGCGTGGTCGATGGCCTCGCTGAGCAGCCCGTGATCGCCGAACCAGGCGGCCGCCGCGCGGTGGAGTCCGGCGACCTGCTCGGGATGGTCTCGTTCGAGTCGCCTGCGCAAGAACTGCGCGAACAGATGGTGGTAGCGGAACCAGTCGCCGCTCTCGTCGACACGGCGCAGGAACAGATTGCGGCGTTCGAGGTTCTCCAGCAGATCCTGCCCGTGCGGCCGCCCGGTCAGGGCCGTGGCGAGTTTGCCCGAGACCCGTTCCGGCAGTGACGTTTTGAGCAGCACGTCGAGGAGCTCGGGCTCGACGGTGTCCAGCACGTTCTCGGCCAAGTATTCGGCGATGGCATGGTCACGCCCGGACAGGTGGGCGATCAGCGAAGCCGGGTCGGGGTGCTCGCGCAGCGACAGCGACGCCAGTTGCAATGCCGCCGCCCAGCCCTCGGTGTAGTCGCGCAGCTCGGCGCTCTCGGTGTCCGCCAGGGTGAGCCCGGTCTGCTCGGCGAGGAACGTCCGTGCCTCCTCGGCGTCGAAACGCAATGCGGCCGCGTCGATTTCGACCAGCTGGTGGCGCACGCGCATGGTGCCGAGCGGCAGGCCCTCCAGCGATCGGCTGGTCAGGATGATCTGCAGGTGCTGCGGGCCCTCCTCGATCAGATAGTGCAGGGCGTCGACGGCGGCCGGATCGGTGATCCGATCCCAGTCGTCGATCACCAAGGCGAACCGCTCGTCGCGTTCGTCGATGGCGTCGACCAGCGTGGTGAGCACGTAGCGCGCGGCGGCCGCGTCGCCCTCCTCCAAGACCGGCGCCAGGTCGGGCGCCAGCGGGCTCACGCGGTTGAACGCCTCGATCAGATGCGTCAGCAACCAGACGACGTTGTTGTCGTCACGGTCGACATTCAACCAGGCCACCACCACCTTGTCGGTCTCGGCGAGACGCTTGGCCCACTGGGCGGCCAGCGTGCTCTTGCCGAACCCGGCCGGGGCATGGATGACGGCCAGGCGCGGCCGCGGCTCGGTCTGCAACGCGTCGATCAGGCGCTCGCGCTGGACCAGCGGCCGGGTGGACATCGCAGGGCGGAACTTGGTCTCGGGTGTCGGCGGTGTCTTGGGGGGCGGAGTGGAGAACCGCGCGGTAGCGGTCAACGGCCGCGTGCTGAGGTCTTCGGACGCGGGCCGATCGCCTGCGGGCAGGGTCATGTGCTCGACCGGCATGTCGTTGCCGCGCTGGATATCGCGCAGGATCTCGCCGAACGCGGCGGCCGAGGCCGGACGGTCGGCGGGGTTGTGCGCCATGCTGACCTCGATGGCGGTGGCCACCTCGTCGGGGATGCCGTCGAGCCGTAGATTCGGCAGCGGTTCGGCGCTGATGCGCAGGAACTGGGCGACGATCTGCTCGCCGGACCGGCGCTCGTACGCCGCGTGGCCGGTGATCATGGCGAACAGCGTCGCGCCGAGTCCGTAGATGTCCGAGGCGACCGAGGGAACGCCGGAACGCAGCACCTCGGGCGCGGTGAACGCGGGGGAGCCGGCCACCACTCCCGTGGTGGTCTCGAATCCGCCTTCCACCCGGGCGATCCCGAAATCGGTGAGTTGCGGCTCGCCGTAATCGGTCAGCAGGACATTCCCCGGCTTGATGTCGCGGTGCAGGATTCCGGCTCGGTGCGCGGTCTCCAGAGCGCCGGCCAATTTCACCGTGATCCCGATCGCCTCGGGCACGGGCAGAAAACCTTCCCGGCGGATACGGTCCTCCAGCGAACCGCGCGAGTGATACGGCATCACGAGGTAGGGCCGCCCGCTGCGGGTGGTGCCCACTTGCAGGATCGGCACGATATTCGGGTGACCGGACAGCGCGCCCATCGCCTGTTGCTCGCGTAGGAATCGTTCGACGTTCTCCGGTTCCAGCTCCGGCCGTGCGGTGAGGACCTTGACCGCGACGCTGCGATTCAACGCCCGCTGCCTGCAGCGGTAGACGACACCGAACCCGCCCTTGCCGATCACTTCGGGGTCGTCGAGGCCCGCGCCCTCCAGTTCCCGCTCGATACCTGGAGGCCGATCGTGCTGTGTGGCGAACGGGTCCGAACCGGCCATGGTCCTGCTCTGCGTCGGATGTCTTCAGTCCTGCGGTAGATACCCAGTTTATGCCCAGCGAACCCCGTCCCCGGTTATTACGTTCGATATAGAAGATCAGGTGGAGAGGATGCTGCGGAAGTGTGCACCGGTGGGCGCGGGGGCATGCGTTTCGGCAGGGCAACATGCCTTCGAGGCGCGGAAGTCGCTGTCCGGCGGCCGGTGTCACCCCGGAAAACCTCCCATAGCGGACGTCGGCGCAGGACTGTCGAGCAGCTAGGACGTGTGTCAGAATCCGCATGACCATCGACGTCTGGGCGCAACATCCGACCCGGCGATTCCTCGCCCACGACATCTTCGCCTCGCTACGGCGGTGGACCGGAGCCGTGATACCGACCGACGAGATCCCGCTCGAGGTCACCCTCGACGCGATGGACGCCGCGGGCGTCGACCGAGCCCTCATCTCGGCGTGGCACGCGCCGGAAGGCGTCCTCATCTCCAACGACGAGGTCGCGGCCTGGGTGGCCGAGGCGCCGGAGCGCCTGCTCGCGATCGCGTCGGTGGACGTGCGCAGGCCGATGGAGGCGGTCCGGGAACTGCGCCGCCGGGTGGAGCGGGGGTTCAAGGGCCTGCGGGTGCTTCCGTGGCTGTGGGAACTACCGCCGACCGACTCCCGGAGCTGACCATCGTCTGCGGGCACATCGGTTACCCGTGGACCGAGGAGATGATCGCCGTCGCGCGCAAGCACGAGAACGTCGTCATCGATACCTCGGCGTACACCACGAAACGCCTTCCGGCCGAACTGGTCTCCTATCTGAAGTCCCGTAGCGGTCGGCGCAAGGTGCTGTTCGGTACGAACTATCCGATGATCTTCCCGCAGCACGCGCTCGACGGCCTCGCCGCCCTCGGCCTGGACGACGAGACCCGCTCGCTGTACCTCGACGGCAATGCGCGGCGTGTTTTCGGACTGGCCGGTCGACCGAATCGTATGGCGGCGTGTCGGGTAGGTGCTGCGCGCTGCTCGGGCCATAAGATGCCTCGGCATGCCGGAGTCGACCGGGCTGTCGCGCGGATCTCCGCGGGATCCATCGTCGGCCTCACCGGTCGGCGCGCATCGTGAGGAGGTCGAATGCTCTGGGTGGTACAGGTGTTCGCCGTCGCGGCCGCTGTGCTCCATGTCGGCATCTTCGTCATGGAGTCGGTACGGTTCGGCGACCCGAAGGTCTACCAGGGGGTCTTCCGGATTTCCGAGGCCGAACTGCCCTCGGCGCGGCCATGGGCGTTCAATCAGGGCTTCTACAACCTGTTTCTCGCGGTGACGACACTGGTGGGCGTGGCGATCCTGCGGTCGGCGCCGGAAGCGGGATGGGCGCTGGTGCTCAGCGGCTGCGGGTCGATGCTGGCCGCCGCGGTGGTGCTTGTGGCGCACGACCGCCGGTTCGCCAGAGCCGCGGTGGTGCAGGGAACGCTACCGGTGTTGACGTTGCTGGCCGCGGCGACCCAGCTCTGAATGCGGCTCACGCGCCGAGGATCGGTGCGCCGCATCGGTATCGGGTGATCGCGCGAAGGATTCTCATCGCCCCTCCGGGGCCGGCGGGCACGATCGGCCCACCGGTGCCGACCGAAGGTTCGCGGAGGCGGCCGAATTTCGTACTCACGGGCGGGTGAGCGGCCCGCGAAGGTGACCACGAGTCGGGAACGAGCGGCGAGGCGCGCCATCGCCGACGGGTGTGGAGTGGACTCGACCGGGGAGTCGAAAAGGGTTGCGGCCGGTCTGCTCTGGGCGTTCACGCGCCGTCAGGAGCCCTTGACCGCAGAATGCGGACGCAATCTTGCGTTCTTGCATCTGTACGTGCATGATCCAGCTAGCCTAGTTGTGACAACGATCCGATGGCCGGGATAACGGAATCGAGAGCCAATTATGTTGGTACAAAGAGCGTTGGTGTCGGGTGAACTCGGGGGGCGCCGATGAGCGCGCCGACGGTGGGCGTCTTACCGACCGCACCACAATTGCTGTGCGCTTTCCAGGGTCGGCGTTTCCAGGACAGGGAGCTGCTGCGGTCCGCACACGCACTCGCCGAGCTGCATCAGCACCGCGTGCAGGTGGTGGACGCCGCACTCCTCGCCGAAATCGACTGTCGGCGCCGCGAACTCGTCGACGAGATCAACGACTGGGTCGCGCAGGAGATCCCGCAGCATCGCAACGGGGCTTCGCTGCACACCGAAAGCCTCGGCGCCGTGGTGGACCGGATGGCGCGTAGCTGGGTGAATGCGAATCGGGTCATTCACACCGAGGGCGCGCGCAGCGACAATACCCATAAACATTGGTATCAACTGGCCGAACTGGTGGACGGGTACACTGATCTGGTAACCGACGTGGCCGGTGGCCGCCGCCGTTTGCCCGAACAATGATTTCGTCGCGACGGTGGTCTCGTCCGCGGTAGTGACACTGCCCCGCAGCGTCACTCGTCCGAATGGCGACGTCCCGGTTCCGAGTCATCCGACCAGTGGCTTCGGCCGGGCGATTCTGTCGCCGGCACAGTGACGGCGGGCGCAATGGGGCGCCCCGCCCGGCGTGCCGCGTGGTCGACTGGCGCGGCACGCCCGCCACCTATTCCGCTGCGTGGCAATTATTCCGCGACTTGTAGGCTGTCGCCCGCGCGCGCTGCCCGGCGGGCGCGCCGCCGCCGGAGATAACGACGGATTCGGCTCGCACAGAAATACACCAGCGCCAGACCGAGGACGAGCAGAATCGCCGCGATCACCGCCGCGGCCACAGGGTGGAAAACTGCGAGGGAGACAACTCCGGCGACGGTCACGTCCTCGGCGGTGCTGACCACGATGTTGCTGGCGGGCTCCGGGGAGGTGTTGACGGCCATCCGCGTTCCGGCTTTCACCAGGTGGCTCATCAGCGCGGCGGTGCCGCCGACCGCGCCCGCCGCGAGCTCCGGCAGTGATCCGTCCTGTCCGGCCAGCAGCGCGGCGACCACGGCTCCCGCGATCGGCCGCACCACGGTGTGCACCGCGTCCCAGAACGAGTCGAGATAGGGGATCTTGTCCGCCACGGCCTCGATCAGGAACAACACCGCGGCCGCGATCAGGACATCGGTGCGCTGCAACGCTTCCGGCACGGAATCGGTGAATCCGAACCGGCCGAAGAGCCCGAGCAACAGGACCACCGCGTAGGCGTTCACACCACTGGCCCAGCCTGCGGTGAAGATCAGAGGTAGTACGGACACCTCGCCCATGGTATGGCGAGCGGGCCGTTGGTGCCGGAGCGGTGAGTCGTCGTTGCTTATCGAGCATTTCTTCGGCCGAGTTCGGAAATTCGGTCAGCAGCTCGACCGTGTCGTCGCTGGACGACATGGTGGCGACCGGCAAGCGGCCATGAACTCGGTTATCCGCTGGCTGAAATCTCCTGCGCGGGGGCGAAATCCCTCGAAGTTGTCCATGCGTAGAATCCGGCCGACAATCCCGTCTGCGCCGTGAGAGCGAACGCGCTGCGCAGGAATTCATAGTATGTCTCTTTACGACTTATCAGGGTCACCTGTACCAATCCCGGCCGCTCTTCGCGACCCGCCTTGTCGACCGTGACATACACGGTCGCCGCCGCGTGGAGACGAGTGCGGCACACAGGGGCTTTGTGGGCGTAGATATGGTCACTGATCGCGCGGGCAAATCCCTGAAGAGTGCGTGCGACGAAAATAGTGGATCGGTGTCACGGCGCCGAGGGGCGGCCGATGACCACCGCCCTGCGTGGGGTGATTCGAGGCCGCGCGCACCGGACCGGAACCGGACCGGGGTCCGATCCTGTTCCCGCTGGCCCTCGGCATCGGCGCGGGCGGTTGATTACGCTGTTCGCTATGTCTGTCCGCACTCGCAAGCCCCTCGTCCCCGGTACGTTGTCGCCCACCCGTGAAGTCCCGCGTGCCATCGAGCGCCCGGAATACGCGTGGAAGAAGACCGCCGACGAGGGGCGCGAGCCCTGGGTGCAGACCGCGGAGACGATCGAGAAGATGCGCATCGCGGGCAAGATCGCCGCGCAGGCGCTGGAAGAGGCGGGCAAGGCGGTCGCGCCCGGTGTCACCACCGACGAGCTGGACCGCATCGCGCACGAGTACATGTGCGACCACGGCGCCTACCCGTCGACTCTGGGGTACAAGGGTTTCCCGAAGTCGTGCTGCACCTCGCTGAACGAGGTGATCTGCCACGGCATCCCGGACTCCACCGTGATCGAGGACGGCGACATCGTCAACATCGACGTCACCGCCTACATCAACGGCGTGCACGGCGACACCAACAAGACCTTCCTCGCCGGTGACGTCGACGAGGAGGTGCGCCTGCTGGTCGAGCGGACCGAGGAGGCCACCATGCGGGCGATCAAAGCCGTGCGGCCCGGCCGGGCGCTGAACGTGATCGGCCGCGTCATCGAGTCCTACGCCAACCGGTTCGGCTACGGCGTGGTGCGCGACTTCACCGGCCACGGTGTCGGCCCGACGTTCCACAGCGGACTGGTCGTGCTGCACTACGACCAGCCCGCGGTGGAGACCGTCATCGAACCGGGCATGACGTTCACCATCGAGCCGATGATCAACCTCGGCGGCATCGACTACGAGATCTGGGACGACGGCTGGACCGTGGTCACCAAGGACCGCAAGTGGACCGCCCAGTTCGAGCACACCCTGGTGGTCACCGAATCGGGGACCGAGATCCTGACCCTCCCGTGACCCGCCGTGATCCGGCCGCCCGGGTGGCCGCTCACCGGATGACCGGACGGCGATGAAGGGCGCGCTGCTCGTCGCGGGCACGACCTCGGATGCGGGGAAGAGTGTCGTCGTGGCGGGGATGTGTCGGATGCTGGCACGGCGCGGCGTGCGCGTCGCCCCGTTCAAGGCGCAGAACATGTCCAACAACTCCGTGGTCACGCTCGACGGCGGGGAGATCGGGCGGGCGCAGGCGTTGCAGGCCGAGGCGTGCGGGCTGGAGCCCAGCGTGCGGTTCAATCCGGTCCTGCTCAAGCCGGGCAGCGACCGTCGTTCCCAGCTGGTCGTGCGAGGAAGGGCGATCGGCACCGTCGGCGCGGAAGACTACTTCCGGCATCGCCGGGAGTTGCGCGACGTGGTGGCCGCCGATCTCGCCGCGCTGCGCGCCGAATTCGACGTGGTCGTCTGCGAGGGCGCTGGTTCGCCCGCCGAGATCAACCTGCGCGCGACGGATCTGGCGAACATGGGGCTCGCGCGCGCCGCGGAACTGCCCGTGCTGCTCGTCGGAGACATCGATCGCGGTGGCGTGCTCGCCCACCTGTTCGGCACCGTCGCCATCCTGGAACCCGAGGATCAGCGACTGATCTCGGGTTTCATCGTCAACAAGTTCCGCGGCGCGGTCGAGCTGCTGCGGCCGGGGCTGGAGCGTCTCACCGAACTCACCGGCCGCCCCACTCTCGGAGTGCTGCCGTATGCCGAGGACCTCTGGATGGATGCGGAAGACTCGCTGAGCACCCTCGGCGACGCGCCGGTCGGCCGCCCTCGGCCCCCGCTGGGCGCCGACTGGCTGACCGTCGCCGCGATCCGGCTGCCGCGCATCTCCAACTCCACCGACGTCGAGGCGCTGGCCTGCGAACCCGGCGTGGCGGTGCGCTGGGTGACCGAGCCGTCCCGGCTGGCGGGCGCCGATCTGGTGGTCCTGCCCGGCAGCAAGGCGACGGTGTCGGATCTGCGGTGGCTGCGGCGTACCGGCCTCGCCGACGCCCTGCGGGCACGCGCCGCCGCCGGCGGGCCGATCCTGGGCGTTTGCGGGGGCTACCAGATGCTCGGCACTCGCATCCTGGACCGCGTCGAATCCGGCGCAGGCGAGGTCGACGGGCTGGGGTTGCTCGATCTGACCGTCGAGTTCGCCGAATCCAAGGTGTTGCGCCGGAGTGAAGGGCACGCCGCGGGAATCGCCGTGCGCGGCTACGAGATCCACCACGGCCGCGTCACGCACCGCGGTGACTCGGCGTGGCTCACGGTCGACGGCGAGCCGGAGGGCAGCGTTCGCGGCGCGGTGTGGGGTACCCATCTGCACGGGCTGCTGGAGTCCGACGAGTTGCGCCGCGCCTGGCTCCGCGCGGTCGCCACGGCGGCCGGCCGCACGGGTTTCGTTGTGGCCGACGATGTCTCGGTGTCGGCGGTGCGTGCCGCACAGCTCGATCTGCTGGCCGATCTGATCGAAGACCACCTCGACATCGCCGCGCTGGAGCGGCTGCTCTCCGAGGGCGCGCCTGCCGGGTTGCCCATCCTGGCGACCGACGCGGTGCTCGCGGGCGACCATATCGGTTGACGCGGGCCACCCAGCGCCTTACCTTGCAGTAAGGAATTCGGCTCCAGGTAAGGCTTGGAGTCGGTCGGCACGGTCGGGTGTGAGGATGATGGCGGCGGAGAAGAGGCCCAGCGGCCGAGGGACGAATGTGGTGTCGGCGACGGTGACCAGTAAGGGGCAGATCACGATCCCGATCGATGTGCGCGTGGCGATGGGGTTGCGCGCGGGCGTGCGAGTCGCGTTCGTGCCCACGCCCAACGGCACCTACGAGCTGGTGCCCGAGACGCGCACGATCAAGGCGCTCAAAGGCATCCTCGGCTGGTCCGGCTCGCCCATCGGCCTCGCGGAGATGAACGAGGCGATCGCGGGCAACGTCGTGGAAGGTAAGCGCGGATGATCGGGCTGGACGCGAATGTGCTGATCCGCTACCTCACCCAGGACGACCCGGAGCAGTCCGCCCGGGCCAACCAGGTGATCGACGGGCTCAGCGAGACCGAACCCGGCTACGTCACGATGATCGTGCTCGCCGAGATCCACTGGGTGCTGCGCCGTGGCTACAAACAGGATCCCGAGGCTGTCACCGATGTGCTGCTCGGGCTGCTCGACTCGAGCGAAATCGTGGTGGAGCGTGCCGACACCGTGCGCCAAGCGCTGCGGCGGGCCGCCGACGGCGCGGACTTCGCCGACGCGCTGATCCAGCAGCTCGGCCAGGAGGCCGGCTGTGAACTGACCGTCACCTTCGATCACAACGCAGGTGAGCGGGCCGGGATGCGCCTGCTCGCCTGATTCCGCCACCCCCGACCCGCCGCCGTAATGCCCTGATCCGTGTAGCGTGATTCGGCATGGAATCTCGGCAGATCACGGTGGGTGACCGGGCGTGGACCGTGCGGATCGATGGGCCGGAATCCCGGCACAGCGTGCTGCTGCTGCCCGACGCGGGTGATTCGGCGGACGTCTTCGATCAGGTGTGCGCCCGTCTGCACACCTCGGATCTGCGCACCTTCGCGGTGGAGTCGATCCAGGGTCTCGACGCGGCCGCCGTGACCGCGATCCTGGACGAACTCGCTCTGCCGTGGGTGAACGTGGCCGGTTGCGGCGCGGGCGCGGTGCTGGCATGGCAGGCGTGCGCCCGCGGATTCGGCCGCTTCCAGAGCCTGGTCGTGGCCGATCGCGGGCACCCGGCCACGCCAGGGCCCGACGGAGCGGTGGCGGACGCGTCGACCGGCCCGGTCGAGGTGCCGACGACGCTGCTGGTCACCAAGAATCTGCCGCGCTCGGTGGCCGACGCGTCGGGACGGTTCGTCTACGGCGAGTTCCGGGTGGTCGAGGTAGACGTCACCGACGTGGCCACCGAAGCAGGCCACGAGCTGGCCACCGAGATCGTGCTACGCACCAGCCTCTGGTGACTTCGCCCCCTGGTAGTCCGCGAGCCATTCGAGCCAGTTGTCGAGCTCGCGGAAGGCCTGGGCCAGCGGTTCGGCACCGCTGAGGAACACGTCGTGCTTGGCGCCGTCGATCGGCACCATGTTCGTGCGGTCGCCCAGGCAGCCCGACCAGCGCTGGATCTGCTTGACGTCGAGCACGGCGTCGGCCACGTCCACGGCGGGGCCGTACTCCTTGGCGAACTTCGTCATCCGGGAGCGCAGGATCAGCGAGGGCACGCCGATGTCGAGGCCCTGGTGCAGCCGCGCGTGGCCGTTGCGGATCGCGCGCAGCCAGCCGAGCCGCACCGGGAAGCCGTGCAGCGGTTTCCAGTCCAGGTTGTAATCCCACTCGCCGGACGCGGAGCGGTGCAGGCTGTCGCCGTATGTGCTGATCTTGGCGCCGGGCAGCTGGACCATCCTCCGGAAGCGTCCGACCGCTTTGATGATCGGCGTTCCGACGGTCCGGTAGTACGCGGGACCCTGCAGGTCGAACCACGGGCTGTTGAGCACCACGCCGGTGATGCCCGCGGCGGCCGTACCCTGCGCGCGGTTGAGCCGGTCCAGCCACAGCGACACGACCAGGCCGCCGGTGGAGTGGGCGTTGACAACCACGGAGGCGCCGGTCTCGGCCCGGACGATCCGCAGCGACTCCGCGAGCTCGCGGTCGTAGAAAGCGAGATCCGTCACATAGTGCGGGGTGTGTCCGTCGCGCAGCGAGCGGCCGCATTTGCGCAGGTCGAGCGCGTAGAACTGGAATCCGCGCGCGGCGAAGTGCTCGGCGAGGTGTTCCTGGAAGAAGTAGTCGGTGAATCCGTGGACGTAGAGCACCGCGCCCGCGGTCTGCTCGACGGCGCCGGAGGGCACGTAGCGCACCAGCGTGGCCACCACCTCGCCCTCGCCGTCGGGATCGGGGCCGAGCGACAGCGTGCGCTGCTGGTACTGCGGGCCCAGGACGTCGGGGCGCCAGCCTTCACCCTCCGGAGAAGTGCTGACCGGCTCGGCAAGCGACTGTTCGTTCGTCACGCGACCAATGTATTGGACAGTGTCACGCGCCGACAGACCACGGCGTGCCATCGGCCGCCGAAGTGACGACGATCTCTGTCGCATTCCGCACATTCCGCAGGCTCGTTGCCGGGCGGCGGCGTGGTGAGGTGCACAATTGGGCTTAGGTGAACGGCGGGTAACCTGACTCCCGCCATGCCGTTCGGGACCGGCGGACGCCGGAACCGAGCCACAACTACACCGTGCCCAGGCAGGTCCACCCGCCCGGTGGGCCCGCGCAGAAGGACAAGGAAGTCGATCTACCCGTGCCGAACGCTGCCATGACTGAAAAGACCGATGTAGTACTCATCGGTGCCGGCATCATGAGTGCCACTCTCGGCGCGCTGCTGCGGCAGCTGCAGCCGGAGTGGTCGATCTCCCTGTTCGAGCGGCTCGACGCCGCCGCGGCCGAGAGCAGCGATCCGTGGAACAACGCGGGTACCGGACACTCCGCGCTCTGCGAGCTGAACTACAGCCCGCAGCTACCCGACGGCTCGGTGGACATCACCAAGGCCGTCGACATCAACGAGCGGTTCCAGGTCTCCCGCCAGTTCTGGTCCTACGGCGTGGAGAACGGCATCCTGCGCGATCCGTCCGCCTTCATCAACCCGATCCCGCACGTCAGCTTCGTGCACGGCGCCGAAAACGTGGAATACCTGCGCAAGCGGTACGAAGCGCTGGCGCCGCACCCGCTGTTCGAGGGCATGGAGTTCATCGACGGTCCCGACGAGTTCACCCGGCGGTTGCCGTTGATGGCACGCGGTCGGGACTTCTCCGACCCGATCGCGCTGAACTGGACCGACGGCGGCACCGATATCGACTTCGGCTCCCTCACCCAGGAACTGCTCGCCTACCTCGGCTCCTCCGGCGCGGACCTGGCCTTCGGGCACGAGGTGCGCGACCTGTCCAAGCAGTCCGACGGATCCTGGCTGGTCACGGTGCGCAACGTGCGCACCCGCGAGACGCGCACGCTGAACAGCAAATTCGTCTTCGTCGGCGCGGGTGGCGGCGCTCTGCCGTTGCTGCAGAAGGCAGGCATCAAAGAGGCGAAGGGATTCGGCGGATTCCCGGTCAGCGGCCAGTTCTTCCGCTGCGTCAACCCGGCTCTGATCAACCAGCACGAGGCCAAGGTGTACGGCAAGGCGGCGGTCGGCGCTCCGCCGATGTCGGTGCCGCATCTGGACACCCGCGTGATCAAGGGCAAGCCGGGCCTGTTGTTCGGCCCGTACGCGGGCTGGACGCCGAAGTTCCTCAAGGACGGCAAGAACACCGACCTGTTCAAGTCGGTGCGGCCGAACAACATCTTCTCGCTGCTCGGCGTCGGCGTCACCGAGCTCGGTCTGACCAAATACCTGGTCAGCGAGCTGCTGAAGTCGGAGGCGGGCAAGGTCATCACGCTGTCGGAGTTCATCCCGCGCGCCGAGGCCAAGGACTGGGAGCTGATCACCGCGGGCCAGCGCGTGCAGGTCATCCGCCGTAAGGGCGCCGGCGGCGTACTCGAGTTCGGCACCGCCGTGATCTCCGCGCAGGACGGCACCATCGCCGGTCTGCTCGGCGCGTCCCCGGGCGCCTCCACCTGCGTCACCGCCATGCTGGACGTCATGCAGCGGTGCTTCCCGCAGGAGTACGCCACGTGGACGCCGAAGCTGAAGGAAATGGTGCCCTCGCTGGGCATCAAGCTGTCCGAGGACCCGGCGCTGTTCCACGAAGTGTGGGATTGGACCTCCAAGACGTTGAACCTCGTCGACGGCGGCGACAACACGCCGCGACATGCAGGGGTCGCGGCGAACGCCTAGGTTGTGATAGCAAGGCGCGATGATGTCAACGGTTGCTCTCAAACGCTCCTGGGCGCAGGATCTCGATACCGCGACGCTCTACCAGCTGTTGAAACTTCGCGTCGAAGTGTTCGTCGTCGAGCAGAAGTGCGCGTACCCCGAACTGGACGGCAACGACCTCCTCCCGGAGACCCGGCACTTCTGGCTCGATGACGAGGGCGAGGTCATCGCCACGCTGCGGCTGTGCGAGGAGCACCACGACGGCGTGAAGAGTTTCCGGATCGGCAGGCTCTGCACGGCGGCGCCCGCCCGCGGGCACGGCTACACCACTCGACTGCTGCAGGCGGCGCTGGCCGAGGTCGGTTCGGCGACGGTTCGCCTGAGCGCCCAGAGCTACCTGATCGACCTGTACACCAAACACGGCTTCAAGGTCGACGGGCCGGAATTCGAAGAAGACGGCATCCCGCACGTGCCCATGCGCAGAGGTTGATGTCTTCCAGCGCCTGAGGCGCTGGGTGTTCGTGGTCCCTTCATGGTTCGCGTCCGAGCGGCCACCGCCGGCGACTTCGTCGCGAACGCGGCGACCGCTCGGACGCGAACGGCGCATACTCGGGCTCGCGTCGCTCGGAAAACGTGGTGGAGCGAGCGGGCGCGCTGGATTCGCTCGAATCCGTGCGTCCTGCGCGGCACCCCTGCGGAGCCATGAGTGGATCGGCGGTGTGTGCGGTTCAGGGGGCGCGCGCATCGGTTCTGAATCGAAGGGCACTGTGGGGCCGGTGTGGCCCCGCGCTTAGAGTTGGGGCGTGTCCGTGTCCCATGCCGAAACAGTGCCGACGTCCGACCAGGGCAGCCGAACGATGCCGGGTTCGGACGGTGAAGCGGGATTTCCCTTCTCGGCGGTGGTCGGTCAGGAACGGCTGCAGCTGGCGCTGATCCTCTGCGCGGTGCATCCCGGCATCGGCGGCGTCCTGGTGCGTGGCGAGAAGGGCACCGCGAAGTCGACCGTGGTGCGCGCGCTGGCCCAGCTGCTGCCGCCTGTGGTGGACGAGACCGGCGCGCGGCCCGCCCGCTTGGTGGAGCTGCCGGTGGGCGCGACCGAGGACCGCGTGGTCGGCTCGCTGGACCTGGAGCGCGTGCTGCGCGACGGGGAGCAGGCGTTCCGCCCCGGCCTGCTGGCCGCCGCCCATCACGGTGTGCTGTACGTCGACGAGGTCAACCTGCTGCACGACCATCTGGTGGACGTGCTGCTGGACGCCGCGGCGATGGGGCGGGTGCACATCGAACGCGACGGCGTCTCGCACTCGCATCCGGCGCGTTTCGTGCTGGTCGGCACCATGAACCCGGAGGAGGGCGAACTGCGTCCGCAGCTGCTGGACCGGTTCGGCCTGACCGTGGACGTGACCGCTTCCCGGGACGTGGACGTGCGCATGGCGGTGGTGCGCCGCAGGCTGGACTACGAGGCCGACCCGGCCGGATTCGCCGCCCGGTACGCCGCGGCGGACCACGAGGTGGCCGAGCAGATCCTCGCCGCCCGCGACCGGCTCGGGCGGGTGGTGCTCGACGACGTGGAGCTGCGCCGCATCGCCGCGCTGTGCGCCGCGTTCGACGTGGACGGGATGCGGGCCGATCTGGTCGTCGCGCGCACCGCGACCGCGCATGCCGCCTGGCGCGGTGCCGACGCGGTGACCGAGGACGACGTGCGGGTGGCCGCCGAACTGGCGCTGCCGCACCGGCGCAGGCGCGATCCGTTCGACGAGCCCGGCATCAGCGAACAGCAGCTCGACGACGCCATGCGCGACGCGGCCGAACAGGCGCGGCCCGAGGAGGAGACCTCCACGCCGAACGGTCCGGACGGCACGCCCCGGGATGCCGAGGAGCCGGGCGACGATCCGGACGGTGGCCCGGACAACCCGTCGCCGCCCGAAGGTCCGGGCGGTGGGCAATCGCGTGAAGGACGCAGTGGCGCACCGACTTCCGCCGGTTCGCGAACGCCGCGCTGGGAGGTGCCCGGCGTCGGCGAAGGCGCTCCGGGGCGGCGCTCGCGCGCGGAATCACGGCACGGGCGGGTAGTGCGTCCGAGTGCCGACACGTCCTCGGGCTTGCACCTGCTCGGCACCGTCTTCGCGGCCGCGCCGCATCAGCGTTCCCGCGGCCGCGGGAACGGGCCGTTGCGGCTGGCCGCCGAAGACCTCCGCGGCGCGTATCGGGAAGGGCGCGAAGGGAATCTGGTCGTCTTCGTGGTCGACGCCTCCGGTTCCATGGCCGCCCGCGACCGGCTGTCCGCCGTCACCGGCGCGGTGGTGACACTGCTGCGGGACGCGTATCAGCGCCGCGACAAAGTCGCCGTCGTCAGCGTGCGCGGCGCGGAGGCCGAACTCGTCCTGCCGCCCACTTCGTCGGTCGACATCGCGGTGCGCCGGTTGTCCGGAATGCGCACGGGCGGGAAGACCCCGCTGGCGGCAGGCCTGCTGAAGGCCAGGGAAGTCGTGCTGCGCGAGCGTGTGCGCGATCCGCGCCGCAGGCCGATGCTGGTGCTGCTGACCGACGGTCGCGCGACGGGCGGGACCGACCCGGTTCCCCGCGCCCGCGCCGCGGCCCGCTTACTCGCCAGGGACACGGTCACCTCGATCGTGGTCGACTGCGAACGCGGCATGATCCGCCTCGGCCTCGCCGGGGATCTGGCCCGCGACCTGCGCGGCGGCTACCTGAGACTGGCCGAGCTGACCGGTGCGGCGGTCGCGGACGTCGTCCGCGCGAGTTCCGGGAACGGTAGTTCGGCGCGAGCGGCGTGAGCACGACTTTCGAACCGTGTGCCCGATGGAGGCCGTGCGGCCGCCCCTTCGGAGACGGTGGGGAGAGCCGGTGAGTCGGCGTCCAGCGGCGGTGGGCGGTTCGCGCGGCTTCCGGTCCGGACGCGGTGCACAGGTTCGGAGTGATCCGAGGACGAGCAAGGAGATTCGATGCCCAAGGGTGTTCCGGAGACAGTTCCCGACGACGGGCTGACCACGCGGCAGCGGCGCAATCAGCCGGTGCTCGCGGTGCACACCGGGCCGGGCAAGGGGAAGTCGACGGCCGCGTTCGGCATGGCGCTGCGAGCGTGGAACCAAGGCTTCGACGTCGCGGTGTTCCAATTCGTGAAGAGCGCCAAGTGGAAGGTCGGGGAGGAAGCCGCCTTCCGCGCCCTCGGCGCACTGCACGAGCAGACCGGCGCGGGCGCGCCGGTCGAGTGGCACAAGATGGGCGAGGGCTGGTCCTGGACCCGCAAACAGGGCACCGAGCAGGACCACGCCGCCGCCGCGCTGGCCGGCTGGCAGGAGATCGCCCGCCGCCTGCGGGCCGGACAGCACCGCTTCTACGTCCTGGACGAGTTCACCTACCCCCTGAAATGGGGCTGGGTCGACGTGGTCGAGGTGGTCGACACCCTCAACGCCCGCCCCGGCAACCAGCACGTCGTCATCACCGGCCGCGACGCCCCCCAACCCCTCCTGGAAGCCGCCGACCTGGTCACCGAAATGACCAAACTCAAGCACCCCATGGACGCGGGCCGCAAAGGCCAACGAGGCATCGAATGGTGATCCCCGCGAGTGGCGCATCGCTGCGGCGAATCGCGAGAGGGCCGCACGATGGTGTGCCACTCGCGGGGCGGGAGCGGCGATGAGGGCGGTGGTGGTGGCGGCGCCGGCGTCGGGCAGCGGGAAGACGACGGTGGCGACCGGCCTGGTGGGCGCGTTGCGGAAGGTGGGGCATCGGGTGGCGCCGTTCAAGGTGGGGCCCGACTACATCGATCCGGGGTATCACGGGTTGGCGGCGGGCCGGCCGGGGAGAAACCTGGATCCTGTGCTGGTGGGGGTGGAGCGGGTCGTGCCGCTGTTCCGGCACGGGGCGCGGGGGTGCGATCTCGCGGTGGTCGAGGGCGTAATGGGGTTGTTCGACGGGCGGATCGATGACGAGTACGCCGGTCCGGTGGCGGAGGGGTCGACGGCGCAGGTCGCGGCCTTGCTGGGAGCGCCGGTGGTGCTGGTGGTGGACGCGCGAGGACACAGCCAGAGCCTCGCGGCGCTGCTGCACGGATTCGCGACCTTCGACAGCGGCGTCCGGCTCGGCGGGGTGATCCTGAACCGGGTCGGCAGCGAACGGCACGATCAGGTGCTGCGCGCGGCCTGCGATCGAGTCGGGCTGCCGGTGCTCGGGTCGTTGCCGCGCCTGGCCGAACTCGAAGTCCCGTCCCGGCATCTCGGCCTGATCCCCGCCGTGGAACACGGCTCGGCCGCGACAGCGGCGGTGGCGGCGATGACGGATCTCGTCGCCGCGCACGTGGACCTGCACGCCATCGCGGCGCTCGCTCGCTCGTCGGTCACCGGACCCGCCTGGGATCCCGCCGCCGCCGTGCGCGGTCTGGAAGCAGAAGAGGCGTCCACCGCGGCGTTTCCGGCTGGAGCCGGCGGGCCGGAGGCGTCGAGGGTTCGCGGTGAACTAGGTACGCCGGAGTCGCCGCCTCTGGGCGGAATCAGCGACTCGGGGTTCTACGGTGAAGCCGGGGATTCGAAGGCATCGAGGTCCAGCGGTGGAGTCGGTGACTCGGGGGCGACGACCTCTGTCGACGGTGGGCGGGACTCGCGCGTCTCCACCGATCCCGGCGGTGAATCGCACGCCGGGGAAATCCCGGACGATCGGGAGGGTCCGCTGATCGCCGTCGCCGGTGGCCCGGCATTCACGTTCGGCTACGCCGAGCATCGTGAGTTGCTGGTGGCCGCGGGGGCGCAGGTGGTCGTTTTCGACCCGCTGCACGACGAATTGCCCACCGGGACGGCGGCATTGGTGCTGCCAGGTGGGTTTCCCGAGGAACACGCCGCGGACCTGGCGGCCAATTCCGTCCTGTTGCGGGCGGTGGCCGACGCCGCTCGGCACGGGATGCCGGTGCACGCCGAATGCGCCGGGCTGCTGTATCTGACCCGATCGCTGGACGGCCACCCGATGGCTGGGGTGGTGGATGCCGACGCCGCGTTCGGACCGCGTCTGACACTCGGCTACCGGGACGCCGTCGCACTGGCCGACTCGCCGCTGTGGCGGGTCGGCGAACGGGTCAGGGGTCACGAGTTCCACCGCACCCGTCTGGTGTCGGCGCCGCCGACTCCGGCGTGGGGCTGGCGCGGCAGCGCGGGGGAGACCGTCCGGGAGGGGACGCTGAGCGGCAATGTGCACGCGTCGTACCTGCACACCCACCCGGCGGGGAATCCTGCGGCGGTGCGGCGATTCGTCACCGCGGCAATGCGATTCGCGAGTTCCGGTGCCACCGGCTGATGTTGTCGTCGGCATCGGACTACGGCCGGGCACATCGGCGGCCGTGATCCGTGCCGCGCTGCGCGAGGGCGTGAGTGGTTACCGGATAGCGTGCCTGGCCACCATCGGACAGCGCTTCGCCGAGCCCGGCCTGCGCGCCGTCGCCGCGGAGTTGCAGGTGCCGCTGCGGTCCTACTCCGCCGCGGAACTGGCGAACGTCGCCGTCCCCAACCCGGGAAGCCGCGTACAGGCGGCCGTCGGCACGGCGAGCGTCGCGGAGGCCGCGGCGCTGCTCGCCGCCGGGGGCGGGCCGCTGGTGATACCGAAGCGCGTCGTGCAGGGAGTGGTGCTCGCGGTAGCGCAGCTCGACCGGTAGAACCATCGACCGAACGCGGGCTCGGCCACGAGCGCTGCGCTGTCCGCGAGAATCGCGGTGTCGCGACGATCGGCGACTGTCGCCACGCCGTAGCCGCCGCGCAACCGACCGCAGGCTCCGGATGTTCTGTTCGGCCCGGCCTGTGCCGGTATCCGAGTACATCGCGAAGCTCCGATCGCAGCCCGGGCGGAGCCGTTCGGCTGCGGGTACGACGGTGGTGCGCCGTTCGCGCTGGTGCTCAGCTGCTGCTGGATGCGCCGTCGCCGGAACTCGGCCCCGCGTTGCGTCCGGGCACGCATGTCTTTCGGGGACTGGTCACGAACGCCCGTGTCGGCGGCGGTGCGGCGCTGGGTTCATGGTGCGACCGAGCCCCAGTCGGCGAAGCCGGTGGGGTCGTGGCGGCCGATGCTGGCGTGTTCGAACAGGCCCCATCCCTCGGCATCGCCGCAGCGGGCACGCGCGACGTGGTCGGTCACCCCGTAGGGGGTGCGGGCGACGATCGCCGGATCGGTGAGGTCGTAGCGGCTGGAGGAGGACCAGTCGCGACCCTTCCACTGGCCGTGCTGCCAGTCGGGATCGCCGCCGTAGCCGCAGCCGACGTGCAGCGGGACGCCGACGCCCGGCGTGATCTCGATCTCCAGTGGCTTGCCGTCCGGCGTGGTCAGCTCCAGTCGCGCACCGACCGGATGCCTTGTGCCGGAGCGATAGTCGATGGATATGCGGGGCCAGCCGAGTTGTTCGGTGCGCCCGTCCGGCCAGATCCGGGTCGCGTCGTTGAGCGTGCGCCTGCCGTCCGGCTCCTCCTGCACGATGATCACGACGGCGAAGTCCTCGAACCGCAGCGGCACGTACAGCCACCAGAACCCGCCCGAGGGCTCGGTGGCCGCGCGTCCGGGCGGCTCGGTCTCCCCGACCGGCCGGATGCCCCACGAGCGGTCCCTGGTCCCGGTCCACACCGCCGGATCGACGGTGATGTCGTCGCCGTCCACGTGCAGCGTCCCCGCCCACGAGCCGACCTGCGCGAACCGGGACGCGTCGATGATCGGCCGGTTGCCCGCGAGAATCAGGTGCGGTTGTTCCTGGACGGCGGGAAAGGCGCCGGTCCAGGTGAGGTCGAAGCTCAGATCGTCGTGTTCGCAGACCGCCCGCAGGCGCCGCAGCGGCTCCAGCACCTCGATGCGGTAGCCGCCGACGCGCTGGTCGAGGCCCCGGTCGCCGAGCGCGTCGGAGAAGCGCACCGCGCGCACCGCGTCGCCACGGCGGACGGCGGCGTAGGCGTCGGTCACCCCGAGGTTGGGATACACGCCGAAACCGGTGATCAGAAACGTGCCGCCGTCACGGTCGTGGGCGTTGAAGTAGCTGCGGTCGTAGAAGTTCCGATCGCTGGAGGCCACCCGGGCCAGCGACAGCGGGGTCTGATGGATGGGGTACTCGTCCAAAGGCACAGGCATGGTCAGTCCCATTCGTAGGTTCCGTCGAGCAGCGCTTCCAGGCTCGCCCGGTGCATGACGTAGTCGTCGCGATCCGGCGTGTCGGTGTCCTCGCCGAAGTGGATCATCCTGCGCTTCACCCGCGCCATGACGATCGCGTGCCGCAACGCGGCGTAGACGATGTAGAAGTCGAGATCGCGCACCGAGTGACCGGTCAGCTCCTCGTATTTCGACACCACGTCGTCGCGGCGCAGGAAATCGGGCAGTCCGGGTTGCCCGAAGCGAGTGGCCAGATCCTGGAAGAACCGATGGATGAAGATCAGCCAGCCCAGATCCAGCTCCCGCGGCGCCAGCGCGGCCATCTCCCAGTCCAGCACCGCCACCGGGTCGAATTCGCGGTAGATGATGTTGCCCGGGCGGGCGTCGCCCCAGCTGAGCACGTCCGGGCCGGTCTCGGCGGGCCAGTGCTCGTCCAGCCACGCGAAACTCCGCTCGATCAGCGGGATCTCGAAGCCGTCGTCCGCGAGCGCCCACCGGTACCACGAGCGCTGGGCGGCGACGTGCCTGCGCAGCGCCTCGCCCGGTCCGCTCAGCATCGGGAACAGCGCCGCGGGATCGGGGATGCCGTGGATCTCGGCGATCACCTCGACGGTGTTGTGCGTGAGCCGCAGGCGCTCGGCGGGGTCGGCGTCGAACAGCCAGCCGACGAACACGTACGGCGGGTTGTCCGTCGGCACCCGTCCGTCGACGCGGCGCATCACGAAGAACGGCGCGCCGAGCGGCTTCTCGTCGTTCTCCAGCCAGCACAGGCCCGGCACCGGTACGTCGGTGGCCGCGGCCACGCCCGCCATCACCTGGTACTGGGTGGCCAGGTCGTAGGTCTCGAAGACCGGGAACGACCCGGCCTCCGGCGCCATCCGCGCGACGAACGATCCGCGCTCCGGCCGCCCTGCGGCGCTCCACTCGGCGTCGAACAGGATCGACGTGCTGGACATGCCGCCGGACTGTGGACGCGACAATTCGGAGATCCGCGGCAGATCATCCGCGGTGACCTTCGTGTGCAACCAGCGCGCCAAGTCGCCGGCGAGTGCGTCCAGGTCGCGTTCGCTGACGGTCAGCTGATGTCGCTGTGCCGGGTCCGGATCGTCGGTCATCGTTGTCCTCCTGACACGTGCGGCCCGGATGCACCGCCCGCGGTGCGCCGGGATACGCGACTGTAACGCGTTCTAGTTGTTGGCGGGCCGGAACCGGAGACGAATCCCGCTGAGCACGGTGGGGCAGGCACGTAGGCCGAAAGAGGTACCGGGAAATCGGGGGTTTTCCCGGAGGTCATCCCATGACCTGGTCGGATACGTTCGGCAAGCCAGAGTGTCGACCGGCGAGGGGAGCGGTGTGCGTACCGTCGAAACGGATGTGGTGGAGCCCCGCGGTGGCCGAACGCGGGCCGGTGACGAGCGCCGTCCATGGAGCCCGCAGGCCCGGATCGCGTTCCGCTTCGCCTTCGCCTACTTCGGGCTGTTCTGCGTGCTGTTCGCGCAGATCCTCTTCGTGTTCACCGGCATCCTGAGCAAGTGGCTGCCGGAGAGCGCGGTCATCTGGCAGATGCGCGCGACGAGCCCGCTCGTCGGCTGGGTCGGCGACCACGTCTTCGGGGTGGACGCCGTCTTGCACGAGGATTCCGGCAGCGGCGACCAGGCCGCCATCTGGCTGCTGATCTTCTGCGAACTCGTCGCGGCGGCGCTGATCACGCTCGTCTGGTCGATCCTGGATAGACGCCGCCGGGACTACATCACCCTGCGCGCCTGGTTCGTGCTGTTCGTCCGGCTGTGCCTGGGCGGCCAGATGCTCTTCTACGGTCTGGCCAAGGCGATCCCGTCACAGATGCCGGCGCCGTCGCTCACCGCGCTGCTGCAACCGTACGGGACGATGAGCCCGGCATCGGTGCTCTGGAACCAGGTCGGCGCCGCGCCCGCATACGAGGTCCTGCTCGGCACGGCGGAAGTGCTCGGCGGACTGCTGCTGTTCGTGCCGCGCACCGCGACGGCGGGCGCGCTGGTCGGCCTGGTGAGCATGGCGCAGGTGTTCGTGCTGAACATGACCTACGACGTGCCGGTGAAGATCCTCTCGTTCCACTTGCTGCTGCTGTCGCTGGTCGTGCTGGCGCCGCAGGCCGGTCGGTTGGCGAATGTGCTCGTGCTGGAACGCCCGTCCGAACCGGCCACGCAGCCCGCGCTGTTCGCTTCCCGCCGCGCGAACCGGGTCGCAGCGGCGCTGCAAGTGGCTCTGGGGTTGTGGGTTCTGCTCGGTGGGGTGCACATCGGCTGGCAGACCTGGCGCGAGGCGGGCGACGGCGCGCCGAAACCTCCGCTCTACGGCATCTGGACCGTCGGCGAGTTCAGCAGGGACGGGCATCCGGCGCCGCCGCTGATCACCGACGAGGGCCGCTGGCGCCGGCTGATCGTCGACCGCAGGGGTACGACGGTGCAGAAGATGGACGACTCGTTCCTGCCCGTCGTAGCCGTGGTCGACGAGGCTGCGCACACCATCGCGCTGTCCGCGGCTCCGCCGGACACACCGCCGAATCGCCTGGGTGCCTTCACCTTCACTCAGCCCACCCCGGACACGTTGCGGCTCACCGGTGAGTTGAACGGAACGCCGGTGACGCTGTCGCTGGACCGGATGGACCCGAACTCCTTCCCGTTGCGCAGCCGGGGCTTCCACTTCGTCCAGGAATACCCGTACTTCCGCTGACACCCTGATCCGGCGGCAGCGGGTGATCCGGCCGAAACACGATACGGCCGCGGCGCTTTTCGATACCTTCGGTCTGCATCGACCGAACTGGAGGGACCGCCGTGACCGAAGCGATCCTCGATCGAACAGACACCGCGGACGCGGTGGGTTCCGATACCAGGCCTTGGCACGGGGCGACCCGGGTGGCGTTCCGCTTCGTTTTCCTGTATTTCGGGCTGTTCTGCCTGGTGTATCCGTCGGTCGTCCCCGAGTTCCTCGGACTGGCGCGCGAGTGGTTGCCGGACTCGGTGAACTCCGGCGTCGCCCGTGCCCTGCGCCCGGTGATCGAGGGGACCGGAACACGGGTGTTCGGTACGTCCGTGGCGGCGAACACGGCTTCGATCAGTGGCGACCAGGCCTACTTCTGGGTGCTGGTGTTCGTCGTCCTCGTCGTCGCGGTACTCGGCACGTTGGTCTGGAGCGTGCTGGATCGGAACCGGCCGCACTACCGGGCCGTGCTGCCCTGGTTCCTGTTGTTCGTGCGCCTGTGCCTGGCCGGGCAGATGATCGCCTACGGCATGGCGAAGGCCATCCCGACCCAGATGCCGCCGACACCGCTGAGCCGGTTGCTCGAGCCCTACGGGAATTTCAGTCCGATGGCGGTGCTCTGGAACCACATCGGGGTGTCGCCGCAATACGAGATCCTGCTCGGCTGCGCGGAACTGCTCGGCGGCGTGCTGCTGTTCGTGCCGCGCACCGCGCTGGTGGGCGCGATGTTGAGCCTGGTGTGCACGACACAGGTGTTCGTGCTGGACATGACCTACGACGTACCCGCGAAGATCCTGTCGTTCCACCTGATGCTGCTGTGCCTGGTGCTGCTCGCCCCGGAGGCCGGGCGCCTGGCGAACGTGATCGTGTTGAACCGCCCGGCCGGACCGTCGAGCACGCCGCCGCTGCTGCGCACGCCGCGAGCCGAGCGGATCGCGGCGGCGGCGCAGATCGCGCTCGGGGTGTGGTTGCTGTTCTCGAACGCGTACACGGGCTGGGAAAGGTGGACCGAGCAGGGCGCGGGGCGGCCGGAACCGCCGTTGTACGGCATCTGGGCGGTCACCGAATTCAGTGTCGGCGGCACACCGCTTCCGCCACTGACCACCGACGAACGACGCTGGCAGCGCCTGGTCTTCGACCGGGACGGCGCCACCGTGCAGCGGATGGACGGCCAGTTGGTTCCGGTGCTCGCGATGGTCGATCCGGCAGCGCGCACCCTGGTTGTAGTCGCGCCGCCGCGAACGGAACCCCTGGGCAGTTTCGGCTTCGACCGGCCCGCGCCGGAGCGGCTGACCCTGACGGGCACGCTCGCCGGGCAGCCGGTCTCGGTCGCGTTGACCTCGGTCCCGATCGACGATTTCCCGTTGCGCAGCCGTGGATTCCATTGGGTGCAGGAGTATCCGTACTTCCGCTGAGCCGCCCGGCCGGGACCGCGCAGTTCATGCCTCGAGATCGTCGGCGACTCCGATGTCCTCGTGCCACAGCGCGGGATGCTCGGCGATGAACCGGGTCATCAGATCGATGCAGCGCCGATCTTCCAGGACGGTGACGGTCACGCCGTGTCCGGCCAGCCACTCGTGCCCGCCGGAGAACGTCCGCGATTCCCCGACCACCACCGAACCGATGCCGAACTGGCGGATCAGGCCGCTGCAATACCAGCACGGCGAGAGCGTGGTGACCATGACGGTGTCGCGATAGTCACGCCGCCGCCCCGCCGCGCGGAAGGCGTCGGTCTCGGCGTGCATGCTGGGGTCGCCGGACTGCACCCGGCGGTTGTGCCCGCGCCCGAGCAGCGTGCCGTCCGCGCCGAAGAGGGCGGCGCCGATGGGGATCCCCCCTTCGGCGAGCCCGCGCAGCGCCTCGTCGTAGGCCACGGCGAGCAGTCGTGCCGGTGTCAGCCGTTTCATCGGTCCGCCTTTCCGAACGAGACGCCTGCACGGCAACCTACCGTCGCCGACTGTCGAAACGCTTGTTACCACTGGTCACAGTAGGTGCGGCCGGCGTCGGCCTGAGCGCGGGTCGGCGCAGGCCCGTGGTGATCGTCGCGCCTGCTCGCCGGAATGGGGGCGGGCGGGCGTGCCGGGCGATTGCCGGTGCCGGAGGGCCACGCCGTAGGCTCGAAACTTGTGCCGAACACGTCAGACGCAACGCAAGACCAGCCCACCGGCGACCCGAACTACCTGGTCGGGCTCGATCTGCACGGACGGCGTGTCGTCGTGGTCGGCGGCGGGTCGGTGGCGCAGCGCAGGCTGGGACTGCTGATCGCCTCCGGCGCGGACATCCACGTGGTGAGTCGCGCGGTGACCCCCGCGGTCGAGGGAATGGCCACCTCCGGACAGATCACCGTCACGCTGCGCGAATACGCCGACGGCGACCTCGACGGCGCCTGGTACGCGATCGCCTGCACCGACGAGCCCGAGACCAACGCGGCGGTGGTCGACGAGGCGACCCGGCGGCGGATCTTCTGCGTCCGCGCCGACACCGCACGCTTGGGCACCGCGGTCACCCCCGCCACCGCGCGCTACGACGGGCTGACCCTCGGCGTGCTGGCGAGCGGGCAGCACCGCCGGTCGGCCGCCGTGCGCAACGCGTTGCTGGAGGCCCTGCAATCCGGTGTGGTGAGTGACGACTCGACCCCGATCGCGCCCGGAGTCGCTCTGGTGGGCGGGGGGCCCGGCGATCCCGACCTGATCACCGTGCGCGGGCGGCGGTTGCTGGCCAGGGCGGATCTGGTCGTCGCCGACCGGCTCGCGCCGCCGGAACTGCTCGCCGAACTCGGGCCCGAGGTCGAGGTGGTCGACGCCGCCAAGATCCCGTACGGACGGGCGATGGCGCAGGAAGCGATCAACAACGCGCTGATCGAAGGCGCGAAAGCGGGCAAGTTCGTGGTGCGGCTCAAGGGCGGCGACCCGTACGTGTTCGGGCGCGGCTACGAAGAGGTGGAGGCCTGTGTGGCCGCCGGGGTTCCGGTCACGGTGGTGCCGGGTGTCACCAGCCCCATCTCGGTGCCCGCCGCCGCGGGCATCCCGGTCACCCATCGCGGTGTCACCCACGAGTTCGTCGTGGTGAGCGGGCACGTCGCGCCGGATCACCCGGATTCGCTGGTGGACTGGCCCGCGCTGGCGCGGCTGCGCGGCACCTTGGTGCTGATGATGGCGGTGGAGCGGATCGAGCAGTTCGCCACCGCGCTGCTGGAGGGCGGGCGACCGGCAGATACACCCGCCACCGTCATCCAGGAGGGCACGCTGCGCACCCAGCGCGTGCTGCGCGCCGATCTCGGCACGGTGGCCGCCCGGGTGCGCGCGGAAGGCATCCGCCCACCCGCGATCGTGGTGATCGGCCCGACCGCCGGATTCTCCGCCGACTCGATCGTCCCGCACGCCGACTCCGCGGCCGGATGACGCTCGTGGCCCCCGCGGCGATTCGAACCGATTCGCGCGGTGACGGCGGCGGCCCGGTCGACCAGGACGGCTACTCGTCCTGAGTGGGGAAGGAGCACCAGGCGATGGCCCATCACCTCGACCCGATACCGCTGGTGGTTCGCGACGACGCCCACCCGCGGGATCGGCGGGACCGGTGCTCGTCGCGGGTCCGGCCGGATCGGTGGGCGGGCGAAGCGTGGCCCGGCATCAATTACAGTGACTCACTGTGCTTCGGAACCCCGCTGCGACGATGCAGTATCCAGTGACGCAGCGGGCCTTCGGGCTCGCGATCCTAGTCCTGAGCGGATTGCAGCTCATGGTCGTGCTCGACGGCACGGTGGTGATCTTCGCGCTGCCGCGGCTGCAAGAGGAGATGGGGTTGTCCAGCGCGGGTAGCGCGTGGACAGTGACCTCCTACGGACTCACCTTCGCCGGCCTGATGCTGCTCGGCGGCCGGCTCGGCGACGCTTTCGGCCGCAAGCGCATGCTGGTCGTCGGCGTCGCGGTGTTCACCCTGGCCTCGCTGTTGTGCGGGCTCGCGCAGAATCAGGGGATGCTGCTCGCGGCGCGAGCCATCCAGGGTGCGGGCGCCGCGATCGCCGCGCCGACCGCTTTCGCGCTCGTGGCGACGACCTTCGCACCGGGCAAGGCGCGCAACCAGGCGATCGCGATCCTCGGCTCGATGGTCGGCATCGGCTCCGTGGGCGGGCTCGTGGTCGGCGGCGCGCTGACCCAGCTGTCCTGGCGGTGGATCTTCCTGATCAACGTCCCGATCGGCGCGCTGATCATCCTCGGCGCGGCCTACAAACTGGCCGACACCAAACACCACCGCTCGGCGCTGGACCTCCCGGGCGCGGTGCTCGGCACCATCGCCTGCGCGGCGATCGTGTTCGGCGCGACCGAGGGGCCGGAGATCGGCTGGGGACACCCGGCGATCATCGGTTCGCTGATCGCGGGCGTGGTGCTGCTGATCGTCTTCATCGCGCTGGAACGACGGGTGGACGACCCGCTGCTGCCCTGGTCGCTGTTCGACAGCCGCGACCGCGTGGCCACCTTCCTGCTGATCTTCCTCGCCGGTGGGGTGCTGGGCGCGATGACCTTCTTCGTCGCCCAGTTCATGCAGAACGTCATCGGATACGGTCCGCTCAAGGCGGGTGTGGCGGCCATTCCGTTCACCGTCGGCATCGGTGTCGGCGGCGCGGTGGCTTCCAAGGCGGCGCTGTACATCGCGCCGCGCTGGCTGCTGGCGGGTTCAGCGGTGGTGCTCGGCGTCGGCCTGCTGTTCGGCTCGACCCTCGACGGCGAAGTGATGTACTTCGCGACGCTGCTGCCCCTGCTGGTGGTGATCGGCTTCGGCGTCGGCATCGCCATGGTGCTCTCGCCGCTGTGTGTGCTGGTCGGTGTGCCGCCGGCGAATATCGGCCCGCTGGCCGCGGTCGGACAGATGTTCATGAACCTCGCCACGCCCGTGGCCATCGGCCTGCTCACCCCGATCGCCGCATCCCGCACGCTGTCGCTCGGCGGTCGCACCGAGAAGGTGGCCGGGATGACGCCCGCTGAGATCGCCGCGCTGGGCGACGGCTACACCCTGGTGCTGTTCGTCTGCGCCCTGATCGCGTTCGCGGCCGGACTGGTCGCCCTGACATTGCGCTTCACTCCGCAGCAACTGGCCATGGCCCAGCACGCCCAGGAAGAAGCCCAGCAGGTGTGAGCCGCGCCTAGAAGCGGCCGGCCACCCGCCGGGGTGTCACGCGCACGATGACGCGCGGTCCGTCGTCGACCGAGGCCGGGTTGAAATCCGCGTACTTCTGTCCGGTGTACTTCGCCGAGAGTTCGTCGGGCAGCGTCTTGTCCGGGTCCGGGGTGATCGTCGCGGTGCCCCGGATCTCCGCGTAGACGTACGGGTTGTCCGGCGGGTTGATCAGCACGGTGATGCGCGGGTCGCGGGCGAGGTTCTTGCCCTGCTGACGGTCGGTCGTGGTGGAGAACAGCAGATCGTCGCCGTCGCGCTTCAGCCAGATCACGGTCAGGTGCGGTTGCCCGTTGGCCCCGATCGTGGCCGCGGTGGCGAACACCTTCTCTTCGTCCAGGTACTTCTTGAGGGCATCGGAAAGCTCTGCGGTAGTGGTCACGTTCTGAGCGAACAACGTGGCCCGGCACGACATTCCCGCCGGTTCCTTCGCCGCGTACTCGGTGAACGCCGCCTATTTGTTCTGTGGGAAACCGAGATTCAGCCCGCCGTGGCTGGGATCGAGCCAGCGGGTGGTGACCGCCTTGGTGCGGGTGAAGAACCGCACGCCGTCGGCGCCGTGCGCGTGCGCGTCGCCGAACAGCGAGTTCTTCCAGCCGCCGAAGCTGTAGTACGACATGGGGACCGGGATCGGTACGTTGATGCCGACCATTCCGACCTCGACCTCGTTGTGGAAGCGGCGGGCGGCCCCGCCGTCGTTGGTGAACAGGGCGGTGCCGTTGCCGTAGGGATTGGCGTTGACCAGTGCCAGCGCGTCGTCGTAGCTGCCGACGCGCACCACCGACAGCACGGGTCCGAAGATCTCGTCGGTGTAGACGCTCATGTCGGTGGCGACATGGTCGAGAATCGTCGGCCCGAGCCAGAAGCCCTCGGCCGCGCCGTCGGCCTCGACGCCCCGCCCGTCGAGAACCACGGTGGCCCCGGCGGATTCGCCCGCGGCGATGTATCCGGCGACTCGGTCGCGGTGCGCCCGGGTGACCAGCGGACCCATGTCGGCGCCCCGGGTGCCGTCGCCGGTCCGGATGGTCCCGGCCCGCTCGGCGATCTTGCCGACCAGCGCGTCGGCCGACCCGCCCACCGCGACCACCACGCTGATCGCCATGCACCGCTCGCCCGCCGAGCCGAACCCGGCGTTCACCGCGGCGTCGGCGGCCAGGTCCAGGTCCGCGTCCGGCAGCACCACCATGTGGTTCTTCGCGCCGCCGAGCGCCTGCACCCGCTTGCCCGCGGCGGTGCCGCGCTGGTAGACGTACCGGGCGATCGGCGTCGATCCGACGAAAGAGACCGCCTTGACGCCCGGGTTGTCGAGCAATTCGTCGACCGCGACCTTGTCGCCCTGCAGCACTGTGAAGACGCCCGCGGGCAGTTCGGCTTCGGCCCACAGCCGCGCCAGCCACAGCGACGCGGACGGATCCTTCTCGCTCGGTTTGAGTACCACCGTGTTGCCCGCGGCGATGGCGAGCGGGAAGAACCACATCGGCACCATCGCGGGGAAGTTGAACGGCGAGATGATCGCGACCGGGCCGAGCGGTTGGCGGACGGAGAAGATGTCGACCTTGGTCGAGGCGTTCTCGGTGTAGCCACCCTGGAGCAGATACGGTATGCCGCAGGCGAACTCGACGACCTCCAGGCCGCGGCTCACCTCGCCGATCGCGTCGGAGAGCACCTTGCCGTGTTCGGCGGTGATCAGCCGGGCCAGCTCCTCTCTGCGCTCGTTCAGCAGCTCACGGAAGCGGAACAGGATCTGGGTGCGCCGGGTCAGCGAGGTGTCCCGCCACGCCGGGAACGCCTTCGCGGCGGAGTCGATCGCCGCGCGGGTGTCGGCCACACCGGCGAGCGCGACCTGCCCGGTCACCGCGCCGGTCGCCGGGTTGGTCACCGGCGCCGTCGCCTCGCTGGTGCCCGCGAAGGCTTTGCCGTCGAGCCAGTGCGCGATGGTCTGCATGTCTCCTCGATTCGCTCGGTGAGCATCGGCGGTGCCGCGGGTTCCACCGATTACGGTCGTGACATCGCCAGAACGCCGCCTGACCACCACTGTCCGGCATACACCCTTCCCGGTCTTCCGGCGATCGGTGCGGAATTGGGCACATCGAGCTGCCGATCCGTGATTGGAGCCGGGGGCGGGCCGAGCCGGACTCGTTCCGGACACCCACCGCTCGCCGCCGCTACGAGACGGCGGCGCGGGCCGACCTCGATGCCGAGATCACGGCGCTCACCGCCGAACGGCCGGACGAAGTCAGGTGATGATCAGAAGCTCGGTGGGCGAGGCTATCTCGGCGCGCAGCCCCGCCTTGGCCGCCACGCGCGCGACGCCGCGGACGTCGGCCGGTTCGGCTCTGGTGAGCACCAGGGCGCGGGCGAGCAGGCCCTTGTGGTGCTTGTTGAAATGACTCACCACCGTGCGCGACCCGTCCGGGTGCTCGGTGAGCACGTTGGCGGTGATCGCGCCGGGCACCCGGCCCAGCTGCTGATAGGTGCCCGAGCGCAGGTCGACGACCAGCTCGCCCGCGGCCTCGGTGAGTAGCGCGGTGGCCAGCTCGTCGCGCCAGACGGCCGAGAGGGTCGGCAGTCCGGGCAGCTTGGCGCCGCCGGAGAGCCGGTAGGCGGGGATCGGATCGCGGGCGCGGACCGCGCCGAACAGGGCGGAGCCGATGCCGAGGCGGGCATACGCCTTGGCCCGCTGCGCCTTGGTGAACGAGCGGGCGTCGAGGGCGTCGTAGAGGACGCCGGTGTAGCGCTCCAGCGCGGGACGGGTCGGGGAGGTGCGCAGCGCGGCGTTGCGGGCGATCTCGCCGTCGGCCCCCTTGCCGAGCCCCAGGACGGTCCGGGAGCGTTCGGGGTCGGCCGCCAACCGCTCCACTTCCTCGATCAGCCGTGCGCGGACCGCCGTGAGCTGCGGCATCGCCAGCGAGTCCAGGGTGAGCGGCGCCCCTGCGCCGCCATCGGACTTGGTTTCGGAAGGAGGCAGCAGCACCAGCACGAACGAATACGGTAATGCGCTGGGAACGGCGTCCGGCCAGCGACTACCCTGTGCTTCCGTGATCACCCGCCTCTCCCGCCTGTTCCTGCGAACCCTCCGCGACGATCCCGCCGACGCCGAGGTGCCGAGCCACAAACTCTTGGTCCGTGCCGGCTACGTGCGCCGCGTCGCCCCGGGTGTCTACTCGTGGCTGCCGCTGGGCCTGCGCGTGCTGCGCAAGGTCGAGGACGTGGTGCGCGCGGAGATGGACGCGATCGGCGGCCAGGAGATCTCGCTACCCGCGCTGCTGCCGCGCGAACCGTACGAGACCACCAACCGGTGGACGGAGTACGGCGACGGCCTGTTCCGGCTGCGCGACCGCAAGGGCGCGGACTACCTGCTCGGCCCCACCCACGAGGAGCTCTTCGCGCTCACCGTGAAGGGCGAGTACAGCTCCTACAAGGACCTGCCGGTCACGCTGTACCAGATCCAGACCAAGTACCGCGACGAGGAGCGCCCCCGCGCGGGCATCCTGCGCGGGCGCGAGTTCGTGATGAAGGACTCCTACTCGTTCGACCTGGACGAGGACGGCCTCAAGGCCAGCTACGACGCGCACCGCCAGGCCTACCAGCGCATCTTCGACCGGCTGCGGGTCAAGTACGTCATCGTGGCCGCCACCTCGGGCGCGATGGGCGGCAGCGCGTCGGAGGAATTCCTGGCCGACAGCCCGGTCGGCGAGGACACCTACGTGCGCTGCCCGGAATCCGGCTACGCGGCCAATGTGGAGGCGGTGGTCACGCCCGCTCCCGAACCGCTGCCGATCGAAGGGCAGCCGGAGGCCGTGGTGTACGACACCCCGGACACTCCGACCATCTCGACGCTGGTGGACTGGGCCAACAGCGCCGGTATCGCCGAGCGCTACGGTCGTCCGGTCACCGCGGCCGACACCTTGAAGAACGTCATGGTCAAGCTGCGTCACCCGGACGGGAAGACCGAAATCCTCGGCATCGGCATTCCCGGTGACCGCGAGGTGGACGACAAGCGCCTCGGCGCCTCGGTCGAACCGGCCGAGGTCGAGCTGCTCACCGAAGCCGACTTCGCCGAGAATCCGTTCCTGGTCAAGGGCTACATCGGCCCGAAGGCGCTGCAAGCCAACGGCGTTCGCTATCTGGTCGATCCGCGGGTCGGCACCGGCACCAGCTGGATCACCGGTGCCGACGAACCGGGAAAGCACGTCGTCGGCTTGGTCGCGGGCCGCGACTTCACGCCCGACGGCACCATCGAGGCCGCCGAGGTCCGCGACGGCGACCCCTCGCCCGACGGCCGGGGCACGCTGGTGGCGGCCCGCGGCATCGAGATCGGTCACATCTTCCAGCTCGGCAACAAGTACACCGACGCGTTCGAGGTGGACGTGCTCGGCGAGAACGGCAAGCCGGTGCGGCTGACCATGGGCTCCTACGGTGTCGGCGTCTCCCGCATGGTGGCGGTGATCGCCGAGCAGCAGCACGACGACAAGGGGCTGCGCTGGCCCGCCGCGGTCGCGCCCTACGACGTGCACGTCGTCATCGCCAACAAGGACGACGCCGCTCGCGCGGGCGCCGAAGAGGTGGTGTCCGGCCTGCACACTCAGGGCCTGGACGTGCTCTTCGACGACCGCACCGCCTCGCCGGGGGTGAAGTTCAAGGACGCCGAACTGCTCGGCATGCCGCTGGTGCTGGTGATCGGTCGCGGCTGGGCCGAGGGCAAGGTCGAACTGCGCGACCGCTTCACCGGCGAGACCGAGGAACTGCCCGCCGCGTCCGCGGTGGACGCGGTGGTGGCCAAAGTCCGCGGCTGACCGACGTGAACGGCCCCGGCGGAATCCGCCGGGGCCCGTTCGCTGTCGATTTCGAGACCGAGGAGAAGGCGCTAGCAGCCCGGCGACCGGGCGGCGGTTACTTACGCGACCGTAACCTGAATTCGCTGGTCACAGATCCGCGGACAGTGTCCTGACTGCTGTTACCCGCTGGTAAGTTAACCGGCATGACAAACACCGACGCGCGGTTGTTCAACCCCGCCAGCTATGACCCGCAGCAGTTCGACGCGGAGACGCGGCGTCTGTTGCGTGCCACCATCGAGTGGTTCGAGGGCCGGGGTAAACAGCGTCTGCTCGCCGACGACGCGAACGCGGTGTGGACGGCCGACTTCCTCGACTTCGTGAAGAAGGAGAAGCTGTTCGCCACCTTCCTGACCCCGGCGGCCTACGCCGATGGCGACCCGAATCGCCGCTGGGACGCCGCCCGGAACGCGGCGCTGTCGGAGATCTTCGGCTTCTACGGTCTGGCGTACTGGTACGCCGAGCAGGTGACCATTCTCGGCCTCGGCCCGATCTGGCAGAGCGACAACGAAGCGGCCAAGAAGCGTGCCGCCGCCGACCTGCTCGCCGGTGAGGTGATGGCGTTCGGTCTGTCCGAGCAGACCCACGGCGCCGACATCTACAACACCGACCTGGTGCTGACCCCGACCGAACCGGGCAGCGCGGACGCCGAGGCGGGCATCCTGTTCCGCGCCAACGGCGAGAAGTACTACATCGGCAACGGCAACGTGGCCAGCATGGTGTCGGTGTTCTCCCGCCGCGCCGATCTCGAGGGCGCCGACGCGTACGTCTGGTTCGCCGCCGACTCCCGGCACGAGAACTACCGCCTGCTCGGCAACGTCGTGCACCAGCAGATGTACGTCAGCACGTTCCGCTTGGAGAACTACCCGGTGCGCGCCGAGGACATCCTGCACACCGGGCCCGAGGCATTCTCCGCGGCGCTCAACACCGTGAACGTGGGCAAGTTCAACCTCTGCCACGGCGGGATCGGCATGGTCGAGCACTCGTTCTACGAGGCGATCACGCACGCGGGCAATCGCATCCTCTACGGCAACCCGGTCACCGACTTCCCGCACGTGCGGGCGAACTTCGTCGACGCCTACGCGCGCATCCTCGCGATGAAGCTGTTCAGCGACCGCGCCGTCGACTACTTCCGCAGCGCGAGCCTGGAGGACCGCCGGTACCTGCTGTTCAACCCGATGACGAAGTCCAAGGTGACCTCCGAGGGCGAGACCGTCATGACGTTGCTGCTGGATGTGCTGGCCGCCAAGGGGTTCGAGAAGAACACCTACTTCGCCGAAGTGCAGCGGCTGATCAGCACGCTGCCCCGGCTGGAGGGCACGGTGCACGTGAACGTCGGGCAGATCCTGAAGTTCATGCCCAACTACCTGTTCGACCCGCAGGACTACCCGGAGATCGGAACGCGGCAGGACGCGGCCGACGACGCGTTCTTCTGGCGGCAGGGCCCGGCGCGGGGCGCGGGCAAGGTGCGCTTCGCCGACTGGACGCCGATCTACGACAAGCATGCCGACATCCCGAACGTGGGCCGGTTCTACGAGCAGGCGCAGGCGCTGCGCACGCTGTTGACCACCGCGGCGCCGGACGCCGGGCAGCAGAAGGATCTGGACTTCATGCTGACCGTCGGCCACCTGTTCTCGCTGGTGGTCTACGGCCAGCTGATCCTGGAGCAGGCGGCGATCACCGGCCTGGATCGCGACCTGATCGACCAGATCTTCGACTTCCAGGTCCGCGATTTCAACGCCTACGCCACAGCCCTGTACGGCAAGCCGTCGGCCAGCCCCGCCCAGCAGGGCTGGGCGGCCTCGGCGCTGCGGCCGCCGGTCGCCGACCGCCCGCGCTTCGACCGGGTGTGGGCCGAGGTGGCCTCCTACAACGGTGCATACGAGATGCGGCCGTAGGTCGCGCGTCGAGCCGACGGCGGCCGGGTACCGCACCCGGCCGCCGTTCGCCGCGAGAACGCCTGCGGCGCTTCGGATCAGGCCTTGCCGGGGAACGCGATGGTGGGCGGGTCGGCGCCGAGGATCGACTGCCACGTGGCCAGCCGGACGGCGGCTTCGGTGAGCGCGTCGACACCGGCGCGCCGGATCGCCATGGACGCACCGCGTTCGACTACCGACCGCCAGGCGACGGCGGTGTCGGACTCGACCGTGACGGCCAGCCGCG
Organism: Nocardia gamkensis NBRC 108242; assembly: GCF_001612985.1. Lineage (GTDB taxonomy): Bacteria > Actinomycetota > Actinomycetes > Mycobacteriales > Mycobacteriaceae > Nocardia > Nocardia gamkensis. The sequence continues at coordinate 63,274 of NZ_BDBM01000042.1, forward strand.
CGGCCGAGATCGGATCGGTGACCGGGAACGGCGCCGTGTAGGCCGCGTCGGGCGGCGGCACCGTCGCGCCGCCCAACGCGAGGGCGTCCACGGTGGCGTCGCGCCGGGCGCGGTGCGCGGCGGTGTGCTCGGCGACCAGTCTGGCGCGCTCGGGTGCGGCGTAGGCGGCGATCACGCCGTAGGCGTACACCGCGCCGTATTCGGCGTTCAACGCGTCGGTGAGGGCCCGGCGTTCGTCTTCGGTCATCTCAGCAGCACCCCCGCCTGCACCGCGCAGGCCGCGCTGATCGAGGCGAGCAAGCCTGCCCGATAGCCGTCGAGGGCGCGGGCCAGATCGGCGGCCGATTTCCGCGATTCGGCCAGCCGCGCCCGCAGCGTCTCGATGCTCGGCGGGGTATTGGGCGGAACCGCGCTGCCCGAGGCCACGGCCGACGGGCCGGATTCGTTCGCGCGGGTGCGGTGCACCGGTTTGGTGCCGTCGGCGTAAACGCCGATGACGCGGTCGATTTCGGAGCGCAAGGCGTCGGCGTGCGCGGTGCGCTCGGCCGCTATCGCCGCCAACGCGGCGTGCCGGTCGGGTGCGACGGCGATGGCCGCGGTCGCCGCCGCGGCGTCGGCGCGGGCCGCGACCTCCTGTGCGGCAAGGGGATCCGGTTCGTGGACCACGTCGTCGCCGGTGCAGCCCGCCGCGGCGCCGAGGGCGAGCACGCCCACCGTCGCACCGCCCGCGAGACGGATCGCGCTGCGACGATCCAGGGCGTCGGCGCGGGGCTCGTGCCGGTCGGAGGGCATGCCGGTAGTGCGCCCGGCAAGCGGCGGGGCGGGAAGGCGGATGGGCACGGCACCATCGTGCCAGACTCACGGGGCGCCGCCGGACGAGCGGTGGTCGTGGCGTGCGTACTCCTCGACCACTGGTCCTTTACACTCTCGTGGCGCGTTACGCTAGACCTTTGGTAGAGAATTTTCCCACCGCGTCACAACTGAACCAGGAGCCGCCCCACATGCCGATGCCGACCGAGGAAAGGGTGAGCCAGCTCTTAGCTGGTCTCGTCGAACGCCGAGGATTCGACCTCGAGGGCGTCGAGATCTCGACGGCGGGCACGCGCGTGGACGCGCAGGCTCGGGTGCAGGTGACCGTGGATCGCGATACCTCCGATCTGGACGCGCTCGCGAGTCTCAGCACGGAGCTGTCGGAGCTGCTGGACGACGCGGGGGAGTTCGGCGAGACGCCCTACCTGCTGGAAGTCACCACCCCCGGCATCGATCGCCCGCTGACCGCCGACCGGCACTGGCGGCGGGCGCGCGGCCGGAAGGTGCGCGTCACGCTGCGCGAAGGCGCGCAGCCGCCGGAGCGGTCGGCGACCTTCGAGGCCAGGGTCGGCGCGCTCATCGGTGACTCGGTGGCGCTGGTGCTCGGCGGCAGACGCGACCCGCACCGCGTGACGGTCCCGCTCGCCGACATCGCCACCGCCGTCGTCCAAGTCGAGTTCTCCCCGCCCGGCGCGCGGGAGCTGGAACTCGCCGGCGGAGTCGTTCCGGGGCGGCCCGCTCCGGGCCAGGAAGACGCGGTGGCGGTCGACGACGCCGCGCAGCACCCGGGAACACCGAATGCACTGTCCGAATCCGTAACAGCGTCCGATTCGCCGACCGAAGGGATCGTGGAATGAACATCGAAATCGAAGCCCTGCGCGCGATCGTCGCCGACAAGGGGATCTCGATCGAGACCGTGATCTCCGCGATCGAGTCGGCGCTGCTCACCGCGTACCGCCACACCGAGGGCCACCAGCCCAACGCGCGCATCGACATCAACCAGCGGACCGGCGTGGTCCGGGTGATGGCGCGAGAACTGGACGCCGACGGCAACGTGATCTCCGAATGGGACGACACCCCGGAGGGGTTCGGCCGGATCGCGGCGACCACCGCCAGGCAGGTGGTGCTCCAGCGGCTGCGCGACGCCGAGAACGAGAAGTCCTTCGGCGAGTTCTCCACCCACGAGGGCGACATCGTCGGCGGTGTGGTGCAGCGCGACGCGCGCGCCAACGCCCGCGGCACCGTCGTGGTGCGCATCGGCAGCGAGCTGCACGGCACGGAGGGACTGATCCCGCCGGCCGAGCAGGTGCCCGGCGAGACCTACGAGCACGGCGACCGGATCAAGTGCTACGTGGTCGGGGTCTCCCGTGGTCCGCGCGGGCCGCAGATCACGCTGTCGCGCACTCACCCGAATCTGGTGCGGCGCCTGTTCGCTCTGGAGGTGCCGGAGATCGCCGACGGCTCGGTGGAGATCGTGGCCGTCGCGCGCGAGGCGGGCCACCGCTCCAAGATCGCCGTGCGCACCACGGTGCCCGGGGTCAACGCCAAGGGCGCCTGTATCGGGCCGATGGGGCAACGCGTGCGCAACGTGATGAGTGAACTGGCCGGCGAGAAGATCGACATCATCGACTACGCCGAGGATCCGGCGACCTTCGTGGGCAACGCCCTCTCGCCCTCGAAGGTGGTTTCGGTCACAATCGTCGACGCCGAGGCCAGGGCGGCCCGCGTCGTAGTGCCCGATTTCCAGCTTTCCCTGGCGATCGGCAAGGAGGGGCAGAACGCCCGCCTGGCCGCGCGGCTGACCGGCTGGCGCATCGATATCCGCAGCGACGCCGCCCCCGACATGGGCGGATCCGTGCGAACGGAGGCGCATCGGAGTTGACCGGAGCCCCCTCGCGGAGTGCTCGGGATGACATGTTCGTAACTTCCGCGGGGGAGGGGTTCGGCGTTCCGGGCGTGGCAGCGGTAGAGTGGTCCAAGGTTCAGTCCGAGCCCTCGGCTCCAATGCCCGACCGCACCACCGAGCAGCACCCGGCGCCCCAGCGCCGAGCCGCTCCGGTGCGAACGTGTATCGGGTGCCGGAAGCGCGAACTGGCCGGCGATCTGCTGCGGATCGTGGCTCGGGACCTCGAGGCCGGCGACGGCTCTCAGGTCATCGAGATCGTTCCCGATCCGCAGCGCAGACTTCCCGGACGGGGTGCCTGGCTGCACCCCCTTTCGGCTTGTCTGCGCGCGGCAGAGCGGCGCCGAGCGATCGGCAGAGCACTACGAGTGTCCGGACATCTGGATATCTCAGCCCTGGAGCATTACCTCGAGAACAGGCACGAGCACTCATGAGCACACCGTGAAGTACCAACGATGAACGTCCATCGGAGATAACCCGAGGTCGTGCGGGCCGCCGTCCCCAGAACGGTGGAGCTGCTCGACCTCTCAGTGAGGAGAGCAGTGGCAGGCAAGGCCCGCGTGCACGAGTTGGCTAAAGAACTCGGTGTCACGAGCAAGGAACTACTCGCAACGCTCAAGGAGCAAGGCGAGTTCGTGAAGTCGGCGTCCTCGACGGTGGAAGCTCCCGTCGCGCGCCGGCTGCGTGAGTCGTTCGCGACCAAATCCGCCCCGTCGAACGGCAACAAGTCGGGCGGGCGTCCCGGCCCGTCCGGCCGTCCGGCCCCCAAGCCCGCGGGCGGTGGCCCGCGTCCCGGTCCCCGTCCGTCGACGCCCACACCGGCGCCGACCGCGCAGGAGACCGCCGTTCCCGCCGCGCGCACCGGCGAATCCCCGGCCGTGAAGCCGGGCCCCGCCGCGCGTCCGGGGCCTGCGCCGTCGCCCAAGCCCCCGTCCACGGAGCCGGTCGCTCCGCAGGCCGCCGCGGCCTCCGGCGC
>NZ_BDBM01000043.1 GCF_001612985.1 Nocardia gamkensis NBRC 108242
CCGATTATGTGACGGTGATGGCTGATGATGGGACGCGGAAGTCCTATCGGATGCGGAAGTTCAACCGGTCGAATCAGGGCACGTGCTCGAATCAGCGTCCGATTGTGGATGAGGGTCAGCGGGTGGAGCGTGGTCAGGTTCTGGCTGATGGTCCGTGCACCGAGAACGGTGAGATGGCCCTGGGTAAGAACCTGTTGGTGGCGATCATGCCGTGGGAGGGTCACAACTACGAGGACGCGATCATCTTGTCGCAGCGCCTGGTGGAAGAGGATGTGTTGACCTCGATTCATATCGAGGAGCACGAGATCGATGCGCGTGACACCAAGCTGGGTGCGGAGGAGATCACTCGGGATATTCCGAATGTGTCCGATGAGGTGCTCGCTGATCTGGATGAGCGGGGCATCGTGCGTATCGGTGCGGAGGTCCGGGATGGGGACATCCTGGTGGGCAAGGTGACGCCGAAGGGTGAGACCGAGCTGACTCCGGAGGAGCGGTTGTTGCGGGCGATCTTCGGGGAGAAGGCGCGTGAGGTGCGTGATACCTCGTTGAAGGTGCCGCATGGTGAGTCGGGCAAGGTGATCGGTATCCGGGTGTTCTCCCGGGAGGACGATGATGATCTGCCGCCGGGTGTCAACGAGTTGGTGCGGGTGTATGTGGCCCAGAAGCGCAAGATCCAGGATGGTGACAAGCTCGCGGGCCGGCACGGTAACAAGGGTGTGATCGGTAAGATCCTCGCGACCGAGGACATGCCGTTCTTGCCCGATGGCACTCCGGTGGACATCATCTTGAACACCCATGGTGTGCCGCGTCGTATGAACATCGGTCAGATCCTGGAAACCCATCT
>NZ_BDBM01000044.1 GCF_001612985.1 Nocardia gamkensis NBRC 108242
TCGCGGTCGGTTACATGTACATCTTGAAGCTGCACCACTTGGTCGACGACAAGATCCACGCGCGTTCGACCGGTCCGTACTCGATGATCACTCAGCAGCCGCTGGGTGGTAAGGCGCAGTTCGGTGGTCAGCGTTTCGGTGAGATGGAGTGCTGGGCCATGCAGGCCTACGGTGCGGCGTACACGCTGCAGGAGTTGTTGACCATCAAGTCCGACGACGTCGTCGGTCGCGTGAAGGTCTACGAGGCGATCGTCAAGGGCGAGAACATCCCGGAGCCGGGCATTCCGGAATCGTTCAAGGTCTTGCTCAAGGAACTCCAGTCGCTGTGCCTCAACGTCGAGGTGCTGTCGTCCGACGGCGCCGCGATCGAGATGCGTGACGGCGACGACGAGGACTTGGAGCGTGCGGCGGCCAATCTCGGCATCAACCTGTCGAGGAACGAAGCGGCCACCGTCGACGATCTGGCGAACTAGGCGGTCGGCCGGATGCCGTCACCGGCGGCATCCGGCCCGCACCGCGCGGATTACCGGACGTGCTCGGCCGAGCGAAGTCTCGGCAGACACTCACTAGTGAACTTTTGCTCGAATTCGACCCGCACAGGGGAAAGGAAGTTACGTGCTAGACGTCAACTTCTTCGATGAACTCCGGATCGGCCTGGCCACCGCCGAGGACATCCGTCAGTGGTCCTACGGTGAGGTGAAGAAGCCGGAGACCATCAACTACCGCACGCTCAAGCCGGAGAAGGACGGCCTGTTCTGCGAGAAGATCTTCGGTCCCACCCGGGACTGGGAGTGCTACTGCGGCAAGTACAAGCGCGTTCGCTTCAAGGGCATCATCTGTGAGCGCTGTGGCGTCGAGGTGACTCGCGCCAAGGTGCGCCGCGAGCGGATGGGCCACATCGAACTGGCCGCTCCGGTCACCCACATCTGGTACTTCAAGGGCGTGCCCTCGCGCCTGGGCTACCTGCTCGACCTGGCGCCGAAGGATCTGGAAAAGATCATCTACTTCGCCGCCTACGTCATCGTGGCGGTCGACGAGGAACTGCGGCACAACGAGCTTTCCACGCTCGAGGCCGAGATGGAGGTCGAGAAGAAGGCGGTCGCCGATCAGCGCGACGCCGACCTCGAGGCCCGGGCCCAGAAGCTCGAGGCCGACCTGGCCGAGCTCGAGGCCGAAGGCGCCAAGTCCGACGTCCGCCGCAAGGTGAAGGACGGCGGCGAGCGGGAGATGCGCCAGCTCCGCGACCGCGCCCAGCGTGAGCTGGACCGGCTGGAGGAGATCTGGAACACCTTCACCAAGCTGGCGCCCAAGCAGCTCATCGTCGACGAGGTGCTCTACCGCGAGCTGGTCGACCGCTACGGCGAGTACTTCACCGGCGCCATGGGCGCGGAGTCGATCCAGAAGCTGATGGAGAGCTTCGACATCGAGGCCGAGGCCGAGTCGCTGCGCGAGACCATCCGCTCCGGCAAGGGCCAGAAGAAGCTGCGCGCGCTCAAGCGGCTCAAGGTCGTCGCGGCCTTCCAGGCCAACGGCAACTCGCCCATGGGCATGGTGCTCGACGCTGTTCCGGTGATCCCGCCGGAGCTGCGCCCGATGGTTCAGCTCGACGGTGGCCGCTTCGCCACCTCCGACCTGAACGACCTGTACCGTCGCGTGATCAACCGCAACAACCGTCTCAAGCGACTGATCGACCTCGGCGCGCCCGAGATCATCGTCAACAACGAGAAGCGGATGCTGCAGGAGTCCGTGGACGCCCTGTTCGACAACGGCCGCCGCGGCCGTCCGGTCACCGGACCGGGCAACCGTCCGCTCAAGTCGCTGTCCGACCTGCTCAAGGGCAAGCAGGGCCGGTTCAGGCAGAACCTGCTCGGTAAGCGCGTCGACTACTCGGGCCGTTCGGTCATCGTCGTCGGCCCGCAGCTGAAGCTGCACCAGTGCGGTCTGCCCAAGCTGATGGCGCTGGAGCTGTTCAAGCCGTTCGTGATGAAGCGCCTGGTCGACCTGAACCACGCGCAGAACATCAAGTCGGCCAAGCGGATGGTGGAGCGGCAGCGGCCGCAGGTGTGGGACGTCCTCGAAGAGGTCATCGCCGAACACCCGGTGCTGCTCAACCGTGCGCCCACGCTGCACCGCCTCGGTATCCAGGCCTTCGAGCCGCAGCTGGTGGAAGGCAAGGCCATCCAGCTGCACCCGCTGGTCTGTGAGGCGTTCAACGCCGACTTCGACGGTGACCAGATGGCCGTGCACCTGCCGCTGTCGGCGGAGGCGCAGGCCGAGGCACGCGTGCTGATGCTGTCGTCGAACAACATCCTGTCGCCCGCCTCCGGTCGGCCGCTGGCCATGCCGCGTCTGGACATGGTGACCGGCCTCTACTACCTGACCCGTCTGGAAGAGGGCGCGAAGGGTTCCTACGAGCCGGCCACCGCCGACGGTCCGGAGCGGGGCGTGTACTCCTCGCCCGCCGAGGCGCAGATGGCGGTGGACCGCGGTGAGCTCACCGTGCGTTCGCTGATCAAGGTCCGGCTGACCGACCAGCGTCCGCCGAAGGACGTCGAGGCGGAGCTGTTCCCGGAGGGCTGGCGTCGTGGCGACGCGTGGACCACCGAGACCACGCTGGGCCGGGTGCTGTTCAACGAGCTGCTGCCCGTGGACTACGCGTTCATCAACGAGCAGATGCCGAAGAAGCGTCAGGCGACGATCATCAACGATCTCGCCGAGCGCTACCCGATGATCGTGGTCGCGCAGACCGTCGACAAGCTCAAGGACGCGGGCTTCTACTGGGCCACGCGTTCCGGCGTGACGGTCTCCATGTCCGACGTGCTCGTGCCGCCGGAGAAGGCCGAGATCATGGAGCGCTACGAGGCGCAGTCGGATCAGATCGAGAAGAAGTACCAGCGTGGTGCGCTCGATCACCAGGAGCGCAACAACGCCCTGGTCAAGATCTGGCAGGAGGCGACCGAGGAGGTCGGTAGGGCGCTGCGCGCGCACTACCCGGCCGACAACCCGATCATCACGATCGTCGACTCGGGCGCCACGGGTAACTTCACCCAGACCCGTACCCTCGCCGGTATGAAGGGCCTGGTGACGAACCCGAAGGGTGAGTTCATCCCGCGGCCGATCAAGTCCTCCTTCCGTGAGGGCCTGACGGTTCTGGAGTACTTCATCAACACCCACGGCGCTCGTAAGGGTCTGGCCGACACCGCGCTGCGCACCGCCGACTCGGGATACCTGACCCGTCGTCTGGTGGACGTCTCGCAGGACGTCATCGTGCGCGAGCACGACTGTGGCACCGAGCGCGGCATCGTGGTGCCGATCGCGGAGAAGCTGCTCGACGGCACGATCATCCGCGACGCGCACGTGGAGACCTCCACCTACGCGCGCACGCTCGCGGCCGACGCGGTCGACGCGCAGGGCAACGTCATCGTGGCGAAGGGCGCCGACCTCGGCGATCCGGCGCTGGAGGCGCTGCTGGAGGCCGGTATCACCGAGGTGAAGGTCCGCTCCGTGCTGACCTGCACCACCGGTACCGGTGTGTGCGCGACCTGCTACGGCCGCTCGATGGCGACCGGCAAGCTGGTCGACATCGGTGAGGCCGTCGGTATCGTCGCCGCGCAGTCCATCGGTGAGCCCGGTACCCAGCTGACCATGCGTACCTTCCACCAGGGTGGTGTCGCGGGTGACGACATCACCGGCGGTCTGCCGCGTGTGCAGGAGCTGTTCGAGGCGCGCGTGCCGAAGGGCAAGGCGCCCATCGCCGAGGTCTCCGGTCGCGTGCGGCTGGAGGACGACGATCGCTTCTACAAGATCACCATCATCCCGGATGACGGTGGTGAAGAGGTTGTCTACGACAAGCTCTCGAAGCGGCAGCGTCTGCGGGTGTTCAAGCACGACGACGGCTCCGAGCGTCTGCTCTCGGACGGTGACCACGTCGAGGTCGGCCAGCAGTTGCTGGAAGGCGCGGCGGATCCGCACGAGGTGCTGCGCATCATGGGGCCCCGTCAGGTCCAGGTCCACCTGGTCCACGAGGTCCAGGAGGTCTACCGCTCGCAGGGTGTGTCGATCCACGACAAGCACATCGAGGTGATCGTGCGCCAGATGCTGCGTCGCGTGACGATCATCGATTCGGGCGCGACGGAGTTCCTGCCCGGCTCGCTCACCGAGCGCGCGGAGTTCGAGGCATCCAACCGCCGCGTCGTCGCCGAGGGCAACGAGCCCGCGGCGGGTCGTCCGGTGCTGATGGGTATCACCAAGGCGTCGCTGGCCACCGATTCGTGGCTGTCGGCGGCGTCCTTCCAGGAGACCACCCGAGTCCTGACGGACGCGGCGATCAACTGCCGCTCCGACAAGCTCATCGGCCTCAAGGAGAACGTGATCATCGGTAAGCTGATCCCGGCAGGTACCGGTATCAACCGGTACCGCAACATCCAGGTGCAGCCGACCGAGGAAGCCCGTGCCGCCGCGTACGCGGTGCCGTCCTACGACGACACCTACTACAGCCCGGACAGCTTCGGTCAGACCACCGGCGCCGCAGTCCCGCTCGACGACTACGGCTTCAGCGACTACCGGTAATCCGTCGCAACGAGCTTCGGCCCCCGCTTCCTTGTGGAGCGGGGGCCGAATTCGTTCGGTGACGGGTCCGTAGTGGACAACCGGGGTGGGAGGCAGTAGGAAAGTAGAACAGGTTTCAGTTCTGTTCGGAGGTGGCGGTGGACGGCGCGGCGTTGGGTGATCTGGTGGTGGCCGGATTCCGGAAGCTCGGTTTCATCCAGTACGCGGAGGTCGAGTGGGAGGAGTTCGCGGCGGGGCGGAACGTGGTGTCGATCGCGCCGCGGGCGCGGCATTTGAACCACAACGGAGATCTGCACGCCGCCGTGTTGTTCGGGATGGCGGAGACCGCCGCCATGGGTGCGTCGGTGTCGGGGATCGTCGACCTGATGGGGGAGACCTTCATCGTCGCCAAGGACGGACGCATCGAATACAAAGCCCGCGCGAAGGGGGACGCGGGGCCGTTCCGCGCCACGTCCGCGTTCTCCGCGCAGACGCTGGCGAAGATGCGGGCGGACATCGAGGCGAGAGTGCCGCTCGAACTCGACGTGCCGGTGGACATCACAGACAGCGCCGGAAAGATCGTGGCCGCAGCGATGTTCACGGCTGTGCTGCGTCCACGCCGGGCCTGATCGCATCGAGAAGCTCAGCGGGGCATGATTCGCGTCTACGGCACCGCGCGTCGTGCGGAGGCCGCCAGGATGACGCTGCCGGCACACGACGTGGGCACGCTTCGGCGGTGATGCCGCCCTGGGTCATTCCGACACGGTTCGGCCTCTCGCCGAACCGTGTGCCTCGGCGAGAGGCCGGTCCGGATCGGCTGTGCGATCCGCCGGGCTTCGGACTCAGCGCTCGCTGTCGAGCGTCGCCATCAGCGGCGTGGCGTAGCGTTCGCCCGCGACCCGGTCGGCGGGCACGGCCGCTTCGATAGTGGACAACTCCGCGTCGGTGAGCGAGAGGTCCAGCGCGCTCACCGCCTCCGCCCAGCGTTCGCGGCGGCGGGTGCCGATGAGCGGCACGATGTCCTCGCCGCGGGTCAGCGCCCAGGCGATGGCCAGTTGCGCCACCGAGGCGTCCTTGCGCGCCGCGATCTCGTTCAGCGCGCGCACCAGTTCGAGATTCCGGTCCAGGTTCTCGCCTTGGAAGCGCGGGCTGTGGGCGCGGAAATCGTTCGGAGCGAAGGTGGCTCCGGGCGCGATCGCGTCGCTCAGCAGGCCCCGGGAGAGCACGCCGTAGGCCGTGACGCCGATGCCGAGTTCGCGGCAGACGGGCAGGATCTGCTCCTCGATGCCACGGGAGAGCAACGAGTACTCGATCTGCAGGTCCGCGATGGGGTGTACGGCCGCCGCACGCCGAATGGTGTCCGCGCCGACCTCGGACAGGCCGACATGGCGCACGTACCCTGCTTCGATCAGCTCGCCGATGGCGCCGACGGTGTCCTCGATCGGCACTGCCGGATCGAGCCGTGCGGGGCGATAGATGTCGACGTAGTCGACGCCGAGCCGCTGGAGGCTGTAGGTCAGGAAATTGCGCAGCGCGGCAGGCCGGCTGTCCACGCCCGCGAAGGCGCCGTCGGGACCGCGCAGCGCGCCGAATTTCACGCTCAGCACCACATCCTCGCGTGGACGTTCGGCGATGGCCTTGCCGATCAGCGTCTCGTTGTGTCCCGCGCCGTAGAAATCGCCGGTGTCGATCAGGTTGACGCCGGAATCCAGCGCCGCGTGGATGGTCGCGGTCGATTCGGCGTCGTCGGTCGCGCCGTACGCGCCCGACATGCCCATCGCCCCGAGGCCGATCCGGCCGACCGTCGGGCCGGTGGCCCCGAGCCGCACTTCGTGGATTTTCGTTGTCGTCATGGGACCAGCCTGAATCGTGCGCCGCCGCCGCGGGAGAGACCGTTTATCAGGGGAGTGGCGATCCCTGGCTGAGGGCGCCGTTTCCGAGGACAGTAAGGGCATGGACCGCGCCGAACTCGCCGATTTCCTGCGCCGCCGCCGAGAGCAGCTCACCCCCGCCGACGTCGGGTTGCCGCCGGGTGTCCGGCGGCGCACGCCGGGACTGCGCCGCGACGAGGTCGCGCTGCTGGCGGGCATGTCGACGGACTACTACACCAGGCTGGAGCAGGCGCGCGGTCCGCGTCCGTCCACCCAGGTCCTCGCCTCGCTCGCGCGCGCCCTGCGTCTCGACAACGACGAACGCGACCATCTCTACCATCTGTGCGACCACGCGCCGCCGGGACGCGATGCGACCGACAAGCACGTGGGCCCCGGGCTGATGCACCTGCTCGCCAAGCTGGACGACACCGCGGCCACCGTCGTCACCGATCTCGGCGAGGTGCTGGTGCAGAACCGGATGCATACCCTGCTCGTCGGCGATCACGGTGACCGTCGTGGGTGGGAGCGGTACTACGCCTACCGCTGGTTCACCGACACTTCGTCGCGCGCGATCTTCCCCGAGGAGGACTGGGATCGGCTCGGCCGCAACCACGTCGCCGATCTGCGTGCCACGGCCGCGCGCCGTGCGGGCGACGCGGACGTGCTGGAGCTGGTGGCCGAGCTGCGTTCCGCGAGCGCCGAGTTCGACCGGCTGTGGGACGAACATCAAGTGGCCGTGCGGCTTTCGGATACCAAGCGCATCCGGCATCCGCAGGTCGGCCTGATCGACGTCGTCTGCGAAACGTTGCTCACGCCCAACGCCGCCCAGCGTCTGCTGGTCTACCTGCCGCGTCCGGGCACGGACGCGGCCGAGAAGCTGGACCTGCTGCGCGTGATCGGCACGCAGCGGCTGACGCCCGTCGCCGGGCTCGACTAGGGCGCGGTGACGTACTCGAGCGCCGCGTCGACGGCGGGCTGCCCACCGCCGATGACGAATCCGGCCATCGCGCCGATCGCGGCGCCCGCCACCGCGGCGGCGGGTACCGTGATGAAGTCGATCACGAACAGGCCGAGCGGGAATCCGACGATGAAGCCGATGGCGGCGCCGATGCCCGCGCCCGCGAGGATGGTCGGCATGGCCTTCTCGGCCTCGGCGTAGAACCGCTCCTGGGCGCCGATGTCGCGCAGTGGGGCGTCGGTCATCGCGACCGGTGCGACGGTGAGCCGGTGGCCCGCGTCCTCGAGGACGGGGTCCAGCACCACGCGCTGATCACCGATGCGCAGGGTCATCGGCAGCGCGGCCACCACATTGCCGTCGCGATCGGAGACCGTCACGACCCGGCCGTCGTGGGTAGATTCGAACGTCCCGTCCTGGATGGTGGCTACGGCCGCGCGCCGGTCGCTGGTGGCGGCGACCTCGTAGGCGACCTGGTGGAACGATCCGCGCAGGTCGAGCGGGGCGTCGGTGGGCGCGGGCTGTGCGTGCGCGGCGCTCGTGGTGAGTGCGGTGGCCGCCAGCGCGACCAGCGTCGTCGCGGTGAATCGAGAGGTCCTCATCGTGCTCTTTTCCGTGTGCCGCCCCCGTGTCCGGTTCGTCGGGAAAAGATACCGCTCGGCGGCCCCGATCAGAAGGGGCTGAGCGACAGTTCTTCGCCGAGTTCGGTCGCGAAAGCCTCTGTCGCACATCGCGGCACGGTGGGGACGGGCCGGTTGGGCGGTTTCGGCTGTGGCTGGATCCGCCGACGGCACGTCCCGGATCGGCGGTCGCGTCGCTGGTCCGGCCGGGTTTCGGAGCGGTGTGACTTCCCTCTTGACGCCCGCCCTCATCTCCGTAACACTGAACTAGATGGTTCAGTATGACTTCTTGGACGCCTCCTTCGGGGCGCTCGCGGATCCCACCCGGCGTGGGATCCTGGAACGCCTCGGCAGTGGGCCCGCCACCGTCAGCGAGCTGGCGGAGCGCTTCGAGATGACGCTCACCGGCGTCAAGAAGCACATCCAGCTGCTGGAGGCGGCGGGCATGGTGGTGACGGAGAAGCGCGGCCGGGTGCGGTACTGCCGCCTCGGCGAGAACGTCTTCGACCGCGAAGTGGCCTGGATGCAGGGCTACCGGCGGATGGTGGAAGCGCGGCTGGACCGTCTCGGCGAATTCCTCGAGCGAACGGAGCAGGACCGATGAGCACAACCACGAACGACGCGGTCATCACGACCGACACCGACCGCGCGATCCACATCGAGCGGATCTTCGATGCCCCGCGCCAGCGCGTGTGGGACGCCTACAGCCGGATCGAATTGCTCGCCCAGTGGTGGGGGCGCGGCAATCGGCTGGACATCGAGCGCTGGGAATTCCGTCCGGGCGGGCATTGGCGCTTCGTCGAGCACTCCGACGAGGGAGCCCATGGCTTCGAGGGCCGTTTCCGCGAGGTCACCCCGCAGGAGCGCATCGTGTACTCCTTCGAGTGGGACGGCATGCCCGCCCATGTGGCGATCGACAGCGTCAGCTTCGTCGACCTCGGCGACGGCCGCACCAAGGTGGTCACCGACAGCCAGTTCCACACGCCGCAGGAGCGCGACGGCATGCTCCAGTCGGGCATGGAGACCGGGCTCAACGAGAGCTACCGCGCGCTGGACGCACTGCTCGCGCGCGGCTGAGCCAGGACGCTTCGGCTCCGCTCGCGAGTCGCGTGGGCGGAGTCGAGGCGAGTGGTGGAATCTAGAGTGTGCCGCGATCAGTCCCGCGCCGGGCCGATCCGGCGCTTGCGCGGCTTCAGGTGCAGTCCGGGCAGGGGCGGCGCGGGAATGCGTTGTCGCGGGGTGTGGCCCGCGATGTCGGCGAACCGGGTGACGTCGTGGTTCTCCCAATCCGCCCGGGCGGCGAGGATGTCCTCGTGGCTGCGGCCGACGAAGTTCCACCACATCACCAGTTCCTCACCGAACGGTTCGCCGCCGATCAAGGCGAAGTGCGCGCCGCCAGTGGTGGCGAGCCGGAGTTCGTCGCGCTCGGTGCCCAGGTACAGCAGCGGTCCGGGAGCCAGTTCCTCGCCCGCGACGGTCACCTCGCCCTCGATCACCAGCATCGCGTGCTCGAAACGAGGGTCGAGCGGGAGGCCGACCTCGGCCTCGGGCGCCAACCGGACATCGGCGCCGACGATGGGTGTGTAGGCGATCGCGGGTGAGGTCTTCCCGGCCAGGGACCCGATCAGCACGATCGCGCGGAGGCCGGGCGCCTCGACAACGGGCAGTTCCCGATGCTGCTCGAAATGCGGAGCGATGCCGGTGCGGTCGCCCGGCAGCGCGATCCACAGCTGCAAACCGTGTCCGGCGGGCGCGCCCGCGACGGCGTACTCGGAATGGGCGATGCCGCGTCCGGAGGTCATCAGATTCAGCTGACCGGGTTCGATCTGCACGTCCGAGCCCACCGAGTCGCGATGCCGGATCCGGCCCTCGAACGGCCAGGTCACCGTTTGCAGGCCGATGTGCGGATGCGGATCGATGTCCGGCGGCGCACCGGTCTTGGTGACCGTCGGCGCGCCGAAGCGGTCGAGGAAGCACCACGCGCCGACGGTCGGCAGGTCGCGTTGCGGCAGCACGCGTTCGACGAAGACGCCGCGCACCCCGCCGAGCGGCACCTCACGGGCCGGATACCGCTCCGCGACCGGCCCCGGACCCGTCGCCGGTTCGCAGAGCGTCTCGGCCGGGCGCGGATCCAGATCACTCACCGATCGACGCCCTTGCCGATCACGTGGGCGTCGTACTGAGGGTGCTTGTCCAGATACGCCTTGATGAACGGGCACACCGGCCGGATCACGCGCTCGCGCCCGACGGCGTCCTCGATGGCCTTCCGGGCCAGGACGGAACCCGAGACCTTTCCCGGAGAACGCGCCGTCGACCTCGGTGTGCGTGAACACCGTCTCGTCGTCGCGTTCCTCGTAGTCGGCGAAGCCGGCCAGCTTCCCGCCGTAGAACACCTCGTAGCGATGCCGCTCGTCGTTGCGGACGACCTCGGACTCCGATGTCGATTCGCTCATGGTTCCCTTCTCCTTCCGGGCGCGTACCGGATGCCTGCTGAGAATCGAGACCCGGTTGAACGCGCCGATCGTGGTGGCCACCCAGATGACGACGGACAGCTGATCATCCGTCAGATGCCGGCGAGCCGAAGCGTACTCACGCTCGATGACGTTTTCGTCCGGAAGCGTCGCCGTGATTTCCGCGATCGCGAGCACAGCCTGCTCGAACGGGGTGTACGTGCCGCCGCGCCGCCATCCGGGCAGCACCGCGATCTCCTGTTCGGTGACCCCGGCGGCCAGGGCGGCGCGGTAGTGCACGTCCAGGCAGTACGCGCAGCCGTTGAGCTGGGAGACGCGCAAATTGATCAGTTCGATGATCCGGCGATCCAGCCCCACCGCCGCGCCCGCGGCCCTGACCTCGTTCGCGACGCCGTTGAGCGCGCGGAACGCGGCCGGCGTCTGCTTATCGATCCAGACGCGGTCACGCGGCGTTTCGGGCTTCATATTCGTGGGATGTTAGTCGCCGCCGGTGAACGGCACGGAGCAGGCCACCGGATAAGCGGACTCCGGTCCGCCGGACCGCCGCACGGTCACTCGATCTCGGTGAACCGGCGCAGCTGGAACGGTTCGACGAGCACTTCCTGGAACGCGGTGGCGAGAGCCCTCAGGTGCGGCGTGCGGAAGTGTGCGTCCAGGGCGTCGGCATCGGCCCACTCCTCCAGCAACACCATCCGGCTCGGGTCGGTGGGATGCAGGTAGAGCTCGTAACGGATGCAGCCGCTCTCCGCGAGCGTCGGCTCGATCATGCCTTGCAGCAGATCCCGCAGTTCCGCCTCGCGACCGGGCTTGGCGGTGAAGCGAACGTTCAGCGTCAACGTCGACATGGGCGTCTCCTGCTCTCGAGGAAGTGTTCCCGGCTCGTTGTCATACCTTGATCTCTTCGCTGTCGTGCGCGGTGACCACGTCCGGCTCGATCGCTCGCCCCTTGCCTTCGTACAGGGCGATCTTGTGGTCCAGCACGGCCAGAGTCTGACGAAGTTCATCGATCTTGGCGAGCACCTCGGCGCGGGTATCCCGGAACATCGCCAGCCGTTGCGGGAACGTCGCGTCTCCGGCCCGCACCAGCTCGGCATAGCGGAGCATGTCCGCCACCGACATGCCGGTCGTGCGCAGCCGCCCGATCAGCGCCAGCCATTCCAGATCCCGGTCGCTGAACCGCCGCTTGCCGGTGTGGTCGCGCCCGATGTAGTCCATCAGGCCGATCCGCTCGTACCAGCGCAGGGTGTCCCGGCTCAGTCCCGATCGCTCGGACACCTCGCCGATCGAGTACCGGGGCTGCTCCCTGTCCTCGCGTGCGCTCGCGTATGGCGCGGTTTCGCTCATGCACTCGCCCTTCCCGTGGAACATCGACGACGCTAGTCACCTGGAGTGCACTCCAAGCAAGGGGCCGTATGTTCAGCTGCTGTAGTCGGGCAGTTGCTGGACCGCCCATTTGTTGCCGTCCGGGTCGGCGAAGAAGGTGAACAAGCCCCAGCCGAGGTCCTGGACCGGAGTGGCGTCCACGCCCGCGGCGATCAACTGCTGGTAGGCGTCCTCGGCGCTGGCCACCACCATCTGCATGCCTCGGACGCTGCCGGGCGCCGCGTCGGTGATGCCTTCGCCGAGGCAGATCGAGCAGCCGGAGCCGGGTGGGGTCAGCTGCACGAAGCGCAGGTTCTCATCGACCCGGTGATCGTGATCGGCATGGAAACCGATCTCGGTGTAGAAGTCCTTGGCGCGGTCGACGTCGGTCACCGGAATGGCGACGAGCTCGATTTTCCAGTCCATCCGGCGAGCATTCCATCAGCCGCCGACAAAGTCCCGGATTCCGGCATACGCTGGGAACATGCCTGGAAAGGACATCGACCGGATCAGGGCTCGTTCGGCCTGGGCGACGGTCAGGGAAAGCCCGGTGATCACCGCGATCGCGATCGCGCCGTTCGCGATCGCGCTCGGCGTCGTGTGGTGGTTGTTCGGCGGTCTGGCCGCGTTCGCGCTGCTGCTCGTGCTCGGTGCGGGCGTTGTGGTCGGCGGCAGATTACTGCGCTGACCGCGCGCGAGCCGCGTGCGGTCAGCGCGGGATGTGGAAATGCGTCAGTTCGCCGGTCCCCGGATCGATGTCCGCCCACTCGCGGTCGAAGCGCAGCACCGCGAGTGCTGAGGTCGGGAACTTCCGGCTGAGTTCGACGGCCGGGGCGCTGTCGCGGTTGCTCGCCAATTCCCAAGCCGTCCACGGTATGCCGGGCGCGTGCCCGACCACCAGCAGGGTCGCCACGTCGTCTTCGCTGAGGCGGACCAGTTCGATCAGCGTCTCCGGCGCGGCCTCGTAGATCCCGGGTTCGAAGACGGCAGGCGCGGTGACGCCGGTGGCCGACAGCGTTTCCCTGGTCCGTGTCGCGGTGGAGCAGCGCACGGCGTCGATCGGCGGTTGCGTAGCTCGCAGCCACCGACCCGCCAGTCCCGCCTCGCGCCTGCCCCGCGGCGCCAACGGCCGCTCGTGATCGTCGACGCCCTCGGGATAGGCCGACTTACCGTGCCGCATGAGGATCAGAGTCCGCGCCATGGAGATACGGTAAGGCCTCCGGGCGAGAGGTCTCGACCACACTCGAGGCAAACTGAAAGCGGCATCACATCACGCGCTCCCGCGGGCGATCCCCGCGGCGTACGTGACGGACGCCGCTCATCTGTCCACCACAACCCCATGGGTGGCCACGGCCCACGTACTTCTTCGAGGATCAGCACAATATGGCCTACGTAATCACGCAGCGTTGTTGCAACGACGCCAGCTGCGTCTCCGAGTGCCCGGTCGACTGCATCCGTCCCACCCCGGACCAGCCGGAGTTCGCGACGACCGAGATGCTCTACATCGACCCCGACACCTGTATCGACTGCGGCGCCTGTGTCGACGCGTGCCCGGTGGAGGCCATCTTCTCCGAGGACGACCTGACCGCTTCGCTGGCGCGATTCCGCGACATCAACGCCGATTATTTCCAACGGCATCCGCTGGAATCGAACTTCGACCCGATCGTCACCCCCGCGCGTCCGCCGAAGGAGCTGGGCACCCTGCGCGTCGCGATCGTCGGCGCCGGGCCGGCGGCCTGCTACGCCGCCGACGAACTGCTGCGCAGGGCCGACGTGGAAATCGAGATGTTCGACCGGCTGCCCACCCCGTGGGGCCTGGTCCGGGCAGGCGTCGCGCCCGACCATCCGGGCACCAAGACCGTCTCGGGCATGTTCGAGTCCGCCTTCCGCCGTGAGACGCTGCAGTACTACCTCAATGTCGAAGTGGGCACCCACATCTCGCACGAGGAGCTGCTGCGCCACCACCACGCGGTGATCTACGCCGTCGGCGCCTCCAGCGACCGGAAGATGGGCGTCCCGGGCGAGGACCTGCCGGGCAGCCACTCCGCCACCGAGTTCGTCGCCTGGTACAACGGCCACCCCGACTACGCCGACCGGACCTTCGACCTGTCCGGGGAGCGGGCGGTGATCGTCGGCAACGGCAACGTCGCGCTGGACGTGGCGCGCGTGCTGACCGTCGACCCGGACGAACTCGCCAAGACCGACATCGCCGACCACGCCCTGGACGCCCTGCGGCAGAGCAATATCCGCGAAGTGGTCGTGCTGGGCAGGCGCGGCCCGCTGCAAGCGGCCTACACCTCCCCGGAGTTCCTCGCCCTCGCGCACCTGAAGGGCGTCGACGTCATCGTCGAGGAGACCGACCTGGCATTGGATCACGCCAGCCAGGCGATCTTGGACGACCCGCAGGTCGAGCCGTCGCTGAAACTGAAGTACACCCTCGCCCAGGAATACGCGGGCGGTCGCCGGGCCGAAGGCAACAAGCGGATCGTGTTCCGCTATCTCACCTCGCCTACCGCGCTCACCGGCACCGACCGGGTCGAGTACATCGAGATCGTGCACAACGAGCTGTTCGAGGAAGGCGGTCAGCTCGTCGCACGGCCGACCGACCGCACCGAGAGCATCGGCACCTCGCTGGTTCTGCGGTCGATCGGGTACCGCGGCGAGCGGATCGGTGAACTGCCGTTCGACGAGCGGCGCGGCGTCGTGCCGAACGAACACGGCCGGGTCATCGGCGACGACGGATCCATGCTCGGCGGCGTGTACGTCAGCGGGTGGATCAAGCGTGGCCCGCGCGGTGTGATCGGTTCGAACCGGATCGACTCCGAGGAGACGGTGGAGCTGCTGCTCGCCGACTTCACCGCGGGCAAGCTCGCCGCGCCGCAGGCCGACCGCGCCGCGCTGAGGGCCATGCTCGCCGAGCGCCAGGCCGACTTGGTCGACCGGGCGGGCTGGCGAGCGATCGACCAGGCGGAGAAGACCGCGGGCAAGTCCACGGGCCGCCCGCGCGTCAAATTCACCACCCGCGAAGACCTGCTCAAAGCCGCCCGCGGCTGACGATCCAGGAGGCCGGTCGGAACACCGCGTTCCGACCGGCCCGGTCCCCTGGCGCCGACCGAGCCGTGCGGCAAGTCTCGTCGCCTGACGTCACGACTGCGCCGACCGGGTCTCGCCGGAACCGGCCACCGATTTCGCAAGAACATGGGTAACTCGCCGGGTACGCCCGAAACCCGAGCGGCACCCGACGCAGGACCTGCACGGGAATCCCGTATCCCCGACTGGTATGGCCTGAAAAGCCGGAGAGGCGGGGGAGCCTAAAACCCTGGAGAGGCGGGAGCGCCGGGTAAAGGCATGATGCGGACCACGGTGGTGGTGGTCCCACCGACCACGAACCACAGCCGGAGCACCGGCTGCCCGGTGCGATCTCCAGGCTCGTACCGGCTGCGCACGCTCACGTGCTGGCGGGCCAGCACCGGCGCCACGTATTCGATCACCGCGCGGTGCGGACCCGCGAGCAGCTTGGGATATTCGACCAGGAACTGTTCCACCGCTTGCCAGTAACAGGCGTTGTTGACGTGGTTGTACTGGTCGATGTCGGTGGCGCGCACCGGGAACGGCAGGTCGGTGTCGGACTCCGGCGGCGTGGCGTCGGTCAGATAGGGCCGCCACCGCAGACGGTGCTCGCCGGAGGTGCGCGCTAGGTAGGCGAGGCCCTCGTCGCTGATCCGCGCGGGCATGCCGGTGGACTCGCTGATATTGATCCAGAAGCCCTCGGTCTCGATGAGGCCGCCGTTTCCGCTGGTGATCCGCACGCGCATGTTGGTCCAGCGGGTGGACATCGCCGAGCACCACCGCAGCAACTGCACCTCGTCGGGCCACAGAATCGGCCGGATGACGTCGATGACCGTGCGCCGGATGATCCAGTTCGGGTCGGTCCGATGGAAGAACGTCTTATGCAGGTTTTCCCAGGCGATATCTTGCAAGTAGCGGGCGACGGCATCGAACCGCAACCGGTCGTAGGGATCCACATCACCAGCCCGGATGGGCCACGCCGAAGTAAAGCCCATGCCCTCCTGGGGAAGCGGGGCGAGTGGCTGATCGAGTGACACTTGTGCTCCTCGCGCTGCACGGTGTGCCGCGTTTCTTCATGCGGTGCTGTTGTGACGACTTTACGGGGCGTACGTCACACCCTCGCGTCGAGCCGTCCCTACCTCCTTAATAGTCCGTCAGCCGGGTCGTGGGCCAGCAAGAATGGGGTTTTCTGTGCGCGGCACCAGATGGAATCGTGTGCGCTCGGCAGCCGCGGGGGCAGGCCATGGCCGTGAGCGGGTCAGTAGCCCTGGTACGCGCCGCCCGAGTTGACGGCGGCGACACCGGGGACGTTCCCGAGCGACCCGTAGCGATCGATGGAGTAGCGCACTCCGGCGATGATGTTGTCGACCGGGTTCCAGACGTCGTCGTGGCCGGGCGCCTTGTAGGCGTTGAACGTGCTGTCGATGGTCTGCATGAGACCCTTCGACGGATGTCCGGCCACCCAGTTGCTGTCCCAGCGGTTCTCCGCGTATGGATTGCCCGCGGATTCGTGCTCGATGATCAGCGCGATGGCTCGTTCATCGATGTCGGCGGGGTCGTACCCCATCGCGATGAGTTTCTGCTTCGCCTCGGCGATCCATCGCGCGACGTCACCGCTGGGCAGCGGGCCGGTCGGCGCGGACGAACTCGGCCCACCGAGATACGGCGTTCCCGACGACGTGCCGTGGGATGTTCCCGAGTCGTGGTGCCCGGACATCAGCTGGCTCGACCGATCCGGTGAAGGCGCGGAGACCGGGGTTCCCGACGTGGCGGCCGGTGTGGTGGCGGCGGGCGCGGCGGGGGCCGCGGGTACGTTCGCGCTCGGCTCACCGAGCCCGGCGAACGCCGCCTCCAATTTGCCTGCCGCGCCGTCGACCTGTGTCTCGGCTCGGTTCGCCACGTCTTCGGCGGTCTTCAAGGCGTTGGTCAGCTCCCACGTCCGCGAGGCCGCCTGGAGCGCTTCCTGGAACACGAGCCCCTCGACGTCGGCCTTGTCCGCGTGCGCCCGGAGGTAGTCGATTCGTGCCCTGGCATCGACGGTGCCGTTGGGCGCGACATCGAAGGGCGGCGTCTGGTTCAGCGCGTCGTCGCGCAGGCTCAGTACCTTGGCCTTCGCCTCGGTCAGGTTCTGCACCTGGGTGGTGAGCGCGGTCTTCAACTCGAGCAGCGCGGCGCTCACCGCGGAGGCGCGCGTCTTCTCGGTCTGCATCCGGGCGTTCGCCGCGTCGCCGGCGGATCCGGACCACTGCTTCGTGTCGGCGAGCGCCTTCGTGTCGTCCGCGCCCTTGCCGACCGCGTTGTCCAGCCCCTGCGACATCCGTTCGGCGAGCGCGCCCGCCGCCGAAAGCTGCTCCGGCTGCCAGTTCTCGACGTCTGGAATGGTGAGCGTCATGGCAGCTGGAGCCCTATGGCGCGCAGCTTCGCCGCGAAGTCGTCCTCGGCCAGCTCGTACTTGCCCGCCGCGTTGTGCAGGCTGTCGGCGATCGTGGTCAGGCGCGATCCGATCCGCTCCAGGCAGCGGTGCGCGGCGTCGTTCGCGCGCTGGGCCACCGGACCGAAATCGGTGCCGGGCAGCGCGCCCGCCGCGACGCCGAGACCCTCGCCTGCGCCGAGGTCGGTGACCGACGTGGCCTCCGTGCGCAGCGTCTGCGCGAAGGAGCGCAGCGCCGCCGGGTCGACCTGCATCGTCGTCGCAGGTTGTGGCTGGTTTTGCTCGACCATGAATCCCCCTTCCCTCCCGACCGCGAGGTCGCGGCCAGCATAGCAAAATCGGGCGTCCGGACGGGCGTGCTCGGGGGGCGCCCGTTATGTTGTCGGTGTGGCGCCGGCGCGGATCAGGCCGGTGCGAGGACAGAGAGGTCGGCACATGCGCGCAGCCCAGGTCAGCAAGCTGGAGGGACCGGAAGCGGTTCGGATCGTCGATATCCCCGAGCCCGCGGTCTTCCCGGGCGGCGTCGTGATCGACGTGCACGCGGCGGGCGTGGCCTTCCCGGACGTGCTGATGACGCGCGGCCTCTACCAGATGAAACCCGAATTGCCGTTCGTCGTGGGCGGCGAGGTCGCGGGCGTCGTCCGGGAGGCTCCCGAGGACGCGCACGTGCGGCCGGGTGACCGGGTGGTCGCGCTGACCATGCTCGGCAACGCGATGGCCGAGACGGCCGTCACGCCAACGCAGATGGTGTTCCGGCTGCCCGACAACGTCTCGCTGGAGGCGGGCGCCGGCATCCTGTTCAACGACCTGACCGTGCACTTCTGCCTGCGGACCAGGGGCAGGCTGGCGGAAGGGGAGACGGTGCTGGTGCACGGCGCCGCGGGCGGCATCGGCACCTCGACGCTGCGGCTGGCGGCCGCGCTCGGTGCGGGCCGGGTGATCGCCGTGGTGAGCACCGAGGAGAAGGCCGAGGTCGCGCGCGCCAACGGCGCGACCGACGTGGTGCTGACCGACGGCTGGCTGGCGGCGGTGAAGGAGCTGACCGGTGGTCGCGGCGTCGACATCGTGCTCGACCCCGTCGGCGGTGACCGTTTCACCGACAGCATCCGTTCGCTCGCCTCGGCGGGCCGGTTGCTGGTCGTCGGCTTCACCGCGGGGGAGATCCCGACGGTGAAGGTCAACCGGCTGCTGCTGAAGAACGTCGAGGTGACCGGCGCGGCGTGGGGCGAATGGGTGATGTCGCATCCCGGCTACCTGCAGGAGCAGTGGGCCGAGGTGGAGCCGCTGCTGGCCTCCGGCAAGATCGCGCCGCCGCAACCGGTGCTGTACCCGCTGGACAAGGCCGCGGAGGCGGTCGCATCGCTGGACAACCGGACGGCCACCGGCAAGGTCGTGGTCACCCTGCGCTGACTCGTCCGGTCCGCCCGTCATGAGACTGTCCAACCGGGTATTGAACCGGACACTGCTGGCTCGCCAGCATCTGCTCGAGCGCTCGCCGCGGACGGCGCACGAAATGTGTGATCATCTCGTCGGATTGCAGGCGCAGGATTCGCCGCCGCCGTTCGTCGGATTGTGGAGCCGCATCGCGGCTTTCGATCCGTCGACGGTGTCGGACGCGCTGGAGGACCGCTCGCTGGTCCGGATCACCTTGATGCGCGGCACCATTCATCTGGTCACGCCGCCCGACGCGCTGCGGATCGCGCCGCATGTGCAGCCGGAACTGGAGAAAGCGCCCTTCCGCAAGGGTTTCAACTACGGCGCCATGGTCGGACTCGACCCGGACGAAGTGCGCGGGCAGGGCGAAGCGGTGCTCGGTGACGAGCCGATGTCGGCGGCGGACCTGCGCGCCCACGCCGCCGAGCGCTATCCCGACCGCGACCCGGGCGCGGTCGTGCAGACCTGGCTGTATCAGCTGCCGGTGTTGCAGACCCCGCCGCGCGGGAAATGGAAGAACAGCAGCAGGCCGATCTGGTCGCGGGTCGAGCCCTGGTTGGGCGCGCCGCTGGACCCCACGTATCCGTTGGCGGAGCTGATCTTTCGCTACCTACGTGCGTTCGGTCCGGCGAGCACCATGGACATGCAGACCTGGTCGAAGCTGCCCGGGATGAAGAAGGCCGTCGCGGAACTCGGCGATCGGGTGCGCACCTACACCGACGATCGCGGCCGCACGCTCTACGACGTCGCCGACGGCGCGTTGGCCGATCCGGACACCCCCGCTCCGGTGCGGCTGCTCGGGTGGTACGACAACGTTCTGTTGTCGCACCAGGATCGGACGCGGATCGTGCCCGACGGCGCCGCTCCTCCGCTGCGCGCGTTCGCGGCTCAGGTCTCTCCGGTGCTGGTCGACGGCTTTCTCGCGGGCCTGTACAAGGTCTTCGCGGATGCGAAGTCCGCCCGGCTGCGCATCAGCCCGACCCGGAGCTGGACGAACGCGGAGCGCGCTGAGGTCGAGGCCGAGGCCCACGCTCTGCTCACCTTCTCGGAGGAGGGCAAGCGGGGAAGCGTGGAAATCCTCGACGTGGGCGCCGACCTGCGCCCCTGAGCCGGATCGGTTACGGCTCGCGGGCCGGACGGTAGGCGGGCGCCTTGGTGGTCCCGGTCGGGCTCAGCGTGCGCAACAGCGGCAGCGCCCGGCGTTCGACCACGGTGGACAGCACGATGACGCTGTGCGAGCGCACCACCGAGGAGGTCCGGTCGATGCTCAGCAGCACGGCCTGCAACCCGGCGTGCGAGTCGGCGCCGATCCGGCACAGCACGTCGCCGGTGCCGGTGGTGGCGTAGGCCTCCAGCACGCCGGGGATGGCGTCGAGTTCGGCGGCCACCGCCTCCAGCGCGCCCTGGGCGATCTCCAGCGTGACGAACGCCTGCACGTCGAACCCCGCCGCGGTGACGTCGATCTGCGGGTCGTAGGAGGCGATCACGCCCGACTCCTCCATGCGCGCGATCCGGGACTGCACCGTGGCCCTGGCGACCCTGGTCCGGCGGGACAGTTCGAGAATGCCCGCTTTCTGGTACTCGTGCATCGCGGTGAGGATGGCGAGGTCGAGTTCGTCGAGCTTCGCCGATGTGCGCGCCATGGCGGCCTCCGTTCGAGCACCGGGAGGGGCTTGCTGCCCGTCCCCTCGATGCTATTCAAATTGTCCAGCATCATCCGCCATTTGCTAGACGAATTCGCCACCCTGCCTATCCGGATCAGATGCTGTTGCCTATCCGGCGGACCCGGCGATTTCCTTGGTCCATGACCATCGAGCACTTGCCGGGCGCCCGGTCCGGCGCCGTCCCCAGCGACGGCGAGCTGCGCACGCTCGTGGGGTTGGTAGACCACGACGACAGCGGTGACCCGTTTCCGGTCATCGGGTGGGACGCCCTGGTCTGGGTGGTGGGCAACGCCACGCAGACCGCGCACTTCCTGGAATCCGCCTTCGGGATGCGGTTGGAGGCGTATTCGGGTCCGGAGACCGGCAATCGCGACCACAAGGCGTTCGTTCTGCGCAGCGGCGCGGCGCGCTTCGTGATCACCGGAGCGGTGCATGCGGACAGTCCGCTGGTCGCCCACCACGATCGGCACGGCGACGGCGTGGTCGACATCGCCCTCGAAGTGCCCGACGTCGACCGGTGTGTCGCGTGGGCGCGCGCACACGGCGCGAAAGTGCTGGTCGAACCGCATGACGACACCGACGACTTCGGCACGGTCCGCTCGGCCGCGCTGGCCACCTATGGCGAGACCAGGCATACCTTGGTCGACCGGTCCGGCTACTTCGGACCCTACCTGCCCGGCTATGTCGCCCGCCGCTCCCACTATCAACGACGCGACGGCGCGCCCGCCCGGCTGTTCCAGGCGATCGACCACGTCGTGGGCAACGTGGAACTCGGCCAGATGGACGAGTGGGTCGAGTTCTACCGGCGGGTCATGGGGTTCACGAATATGGCCGAATTCGTCGGCGACGACATCGCAACCGAGTACTCGGCGCTGATGAGCAAGGTCGTCGCCAACGGAAACCACCGGGTGAAGTTCCCCCTCAACGAGCCGGCCATCGGCAAGAAGCGCTCGCAGATCGACGAGTATCTGGAGTTCTACCGAGGCCCCGGCGTCCAGCACATCGCGCTCGCCACCGGCGACATCCTGACCTGCGTGGACGCCTTGCGCCGGGAGGGCGTCGAATTCCTGGAGACACCCGCCGCCTATTACGAGGACCCGGAACTACGCGCCCGCATCGGCCGGGTCCGCGTCCCGGTCGAGGAACTCCAGCGCCGTGGCATCCTGGTCGACCGCGACGAGGACGGTTACCTGTTGCAGATCTTCACCAGGCCGCTCACCGACCGCCCCACGGTCTTCTTCGAACTGATCGAGCGCCACGGCTCCCTCGGCTTCGGCAAGGGCAATTTCAAAGCCCTGTTCCAGGCGATCGAACGCGAGCAGGAGGCCAGGGGAAATCTGTGATCGGGGCGGGCGATCTTGTCGAGCATCTTCGGCGAGTGCGTCGGTAGAGTTCTTTTCATGCGGATCAAGTCGGCAGTCGGCATCACGGCAGCCTTGGTGCTCGCACTGGCGGGTTGCGGTTCGGGGGAGGAGACCGAGGACTCGGGTCCGTCCCGTCCGGCGCCGAAAGTGGTGGCGCTCGGACCGTTCGTCGGGGAGTGTGGTCACGTGACCGACGACGAGGTGCGCACTCTCGGTGGCCTCGGCCGGATCTCCGGGGTGTTCCGCAACGCCATCGGCTGCAACTGGCAGTCGGCCGGAATCGGTTCGCCGAGTATCACATTCGCTTCCTACCGGGGCAGTCCCATCGAACGGGAACGGGCGTGGGTGACGGTCAACGGACGCGCGCCCGATCCGATAAAAGTGGGTGGGCGGGATGGCTTCGCCGCTCTGGATCCCACCGGCGTGATCTGCGATCTGGCGGTGCAGCTCGGCGACGATTTCTTCGAGTGGTCCACCAACATCGGCTCGTTCGGCGCGGTGTCCGGCAACCCGTGTGACCGGAGCCGCGCTCTGGCCGAGCTGACTCTGCAACGGATTCAGTGAGGGGTGACGAGTGAACGTCGGCCGAGACCTGTGCAGGCGCGGCGCGGCCGCTGCCGCCGCGGTTGCCCTCGCGTTGTTCGTGGGCGGGTGCGGCCAGGTGATCTCCGGAACCGCGCAGCCCGTGGGCGCGAGCCAGCCGGTCAACACCAGGCTGGATAAATTGCTGCGGGAATGCGAGATCCTCTCCCACGACCAGATCGGCGAGGCGATCGGTGAGAGCGTCCAGGTCAGCGACTCGTTCTTCGGCGCCGTCTGCATGTGGGACCTGATCGGCGCGCCCGGCGGTAACGGGATGGCCACGCTCAACTGGTACGAGAACGGGACGCTGAGCAACGAGAAGCAGACGAACAGCAAGCTCGGCTACGAAACCACCAACATCACCATCCAGAGTTCGCTGGCATTGCAGATCCGCAGGCCGAAGGACCCGGACTCCTGCGGTGTGACGGCGAGTGCGCCGGACAACGGCGTGATCGGCTGGTGGATCAACTACCGGCCCGGCTCGGGCCACCCCGATCCGTGCGACGCGGCGAAGAAGCTGATGGAAATGACCCTGAACCTGGCCAGGTAGACGATCCTCGAACCGACCCGCTTTGACCCTGTGTCCCGGCCACGGGTATCGTGGATCGCTGTGCCCGGAAGCATACGGGCAAGTTCGTGCGTGACCGTAGGCCAGCGAAAGCGGCCGACGACTCCAGCGTGCCCGGATTAAGGGCTCCGCGCCGCGCGCGACACGCCCGACCTCGGGACGCGAGAAACGTGGCCGGACGTGCGAGTGAAAGCTCGATGACAGCGGTGTGAACGACGGGCCCGGAAATGGAAGCTTGCTTCCACGACGGGCCCCGGGAGCGCCGCGAACTCATAACAGACATGAAGTCCACACACCGCGTTAACTAATAAGGAAAGCCGGTCTATGCCAACCATCAACCAGCTGGTCCGCAAGGGTCGCCGCGACAAGGTCTCCAAGACGAAGACCGCGGCCCTGAAGGGGAGCCCGCAGCGTCGTGGCGTGTGCACCCGCGTGTACACCACGACCCCGAAGAAGCCGAACTCCGCGCTGCGCAAGGTCGCGCGTGTTCGCCTGACCAGCTCGGTCGAGGTCACGGCCTACATTCCGGGCGAGGGCCACAACCTGCAGGAGCACTCGATGGTGCTCGTGCGCGGCGGTCGTGTGAAGGACCTTCCCGGTGTCCGCTACAAGATCATCCGTGGCTCGCTCGACACCCAGGGTGTGAAGAACCGCAAGCAGGCCCGCAGCCGTTACGGCGCCAAGAAGGAGAAGAGCTGATATGCCACGCAAGGGCCCCGCACCCAAGCGTCCGCTGATCAACGACCCGGTCTACGGGTCGCCGCTGGTCACTCAGCTGGTCAACAAGATCTTGCTGGACGGCAAGAAGTCCACCGCCGAGCGCATCGTCTACGGCGCGCTGGAGCAGGCGCGCGAGAAGACCGGCACCGATCCGGTCGTCACGCTCAAGCGCGCGCTGGACAACGTCAAGCCCGCACTCGAGGTCAAGCCGCGCCGCGTCGGTGGCGCCACCTACCAGGTGCCGGTCGAGGTCCGTCCGGGCCGCTCCAACACCCTGGCGCTGCGCTGGCTGGTCAACTACTCGCGGGCTCGCCGGGAGAAGACCATGGTCGAGCGCCTGGCCAACGAACTGCTCGACGCCAGCAACGGCCTCGGCGCCTCGGTCAAGCGTCGCGAGGACACCCACAAGATGGCCGAGTCCAACCGGGCCTTCGCGCACTACCGCTGGTGACGTCTGCCCGGCCCGCCGTCTGGGTCGGGAGGCACAGCCGGAACGCGGCACTCACCGGCCGCGTCCGGCGTTGACATAGAGGCGACCACAGGGTCGTCCCCGATAATCCCAACTAGCTACGAGCGGGGAAGATTTCCGTGGCACAGGACGTGCTCACCGACCTGAACAAGGTCCGCAACATCGGCATCATGGCCCACATCGATGCGGGCAAGACGACCACAACCGAACGCATCCTCTTCTACACCGGCATCACCTACAAGATCGGTGAGGTCCACGACGGCGCCGCCACGATGGACTGGATGGAGCAGGAGCAGGAGCGTGGTATCACCATCACCTCCGCGGCTACCACGTGCTTCTGGAAAGACAACCAGATCAACATCATCGACACCCCCGGGCACGTCGACTTCACCGTGGAGGTGGAGCGGTCGCTGCGCGTGCTCGACGGCGCCGTCGCGGTGTTCGACGGCAAGGAAGGCGTCGAGCCGCAGTCCGAGCAGGTGTGGCGTCAGGCGGACAAGTACGACGTGCCGCGGATCTGCTTCGTCAACAAGATGGACAAGCTCGGTGCGGACTTCTACTTCACCGTGCAGACCATCAAGGACCGCCTCGGCGCGAAGCCGCTGGTCATCCAGCTGCCGATCGGCGCGGAGGACACCTTCGAGGGCATCATCGACCTGGTCGAGAACAACGCGAAGGTCTGGCGCGGCGAGACCAAGCTCGGTGAGCAGTACGAGGTCGTCGAGATCCCGGACGACCTGAAGGAGAAGGCCGAGCAGTACCGCCAGGAGCTGCTCGAGACCGTCGCCGAGTCGGACGAGGCGCTGCTGGAGAAGTTCTTCGGCGGCGAAGAGCTGACCATCGAGGAGATCAAGGGCGCCATCCGCAAGCTGACGGTGACCTCCGAGCTCTACCCGGTGCTGTGCGGCTCCGCGTTCAAGAACAAGGGCGTGCAGCCCATGCTGGACGCGGTCATCGACTACCTGCCCTCGCCGCTGGACGTGGAGGCCACCACCGGCCACGTGCCCGGCAAGGAAGAGGAGCTGCTCACCCGCAAGCCGAGCGCCGACGAGCCGTTCGCGGCCCTGGCGTTCAAGATCGCGGTGCACCCGTTCTTCGGCAAGCTGACCTACGTCCGGGTGTACTCCGGCAAGGTCGACTCCGGCGCCCAGGTCATCAACTCGACCAAGGGCAAGAAGGAGCGTCTGGGCAAGCTGTTCCAGATGCACTCCAACAAGGAGAACCCGGTCGGCGCCGCATCGGCGGGCCACATCTACGCGGTCATCGGTCTGAAGGACACCACCACCGGTGACACCCTGTGCGATCCGCAGAACCAGATCGTGCTCGAGTCCATGACCTTCCCGGACCCGGTCATCGAGGTCTCCATCGAGCCGAAGACCAAGTCCGACCAGGAGAAGCTGGGCACCGCGATCCAGCGCCTGTCCGAAGAGGACCCGACCTTCTCGGTCAAGCTCGACCAGGAGACCGGCCAGACCGTCATCGGCGGTATGGGCGAGCTCCACCTCGACATCCTGGTCGACCGCATGCGCCGCGAGTTCAAGGTCGAGGCGAACGTCGGTAAGCCGCAGGTGGCCTACCGCGAGACGATCACCAAGCGGGTCGAGAAGCTCGAGTTCACGCACAAGAAGCAGACCGGTGGTTCCGGCCAGTTCGCGAAGGTGATCATCGCGCTCGAGCCGTTCGTCGGCGAAGACGGCGCGCACTACGAATTCGAGAACAAGGTCACCGGTGGCCGTGTGCCGAAGGAATACATCCCTTCGGTGGACGCCGGCGCCCAGGACGCCATGCAGTACGGTGTGCTCGCCGGCTACCCGCTGGTGAACATGAAGGTCACGCTGCTCGACGGTGCCTACCACGACGTCGACTCGTCGGAAATGGCGTTCAAGATCGCAGGTGCGCAGGCGCTCAAGGAAGCGGCTCGCAAGGCCGGTCCGGTGATCCTCGAGCCGCTGATGGCGGTCGAGGTCACCACGCCCGAGGACTACATGGGCGACGTGATCGGCGACCTGAACTCCCGCCGTGGTCAGATCCAGGCCATGGAGGAACGCAGTGGTGCCCGTGTCGTCAAGGCGCTGGTTCCGCTCTCGGAGATGTTCGGCTACATCGGTGACCTGCGGTCGAAGACCCAGGGCCGGGCGAACTACTCCATGGTGTTCGACTCGTACGCGGAGGTTCCGGCCAACGTGTCGAAGGAGATCATCGCCAAGGCGACCGGCGAGTAAATGGCTCCCGGGCGTTTGTAATACCCCTTTCCCCGTCTCCGCGGGGATGACCCCGCACTGCTGCAACTGCACGCACCAACAAGTCCAGGAGGACAAACAGTGGCGAAGGCGAAGTTCGAGCGGACGAAGCCGCACGTCAACATCGGCACCATCGGTCACGTCGACCACGGCAAGACCACGCTGACCGCAGCGATCACCAAGGTGCTGGCTGACAAGTACCCGGATCTGAACGAGAGCTTCGCGTTCGATCAGATCGACAAGGCGCCGGAGGAGAAGGCTCGTGGTATCACGATCAACATCTCCCACGTCGAATACCAGACGGAGAAGCGCCACTACGCGCACGTCGACGCCCCGGGTCACGCCGACTACATCAAGAACATGATCACCGGTGCGGCGCAGATGGACGGTGCCATCCTCGTGGTCGCCGCCACCGACGGCCCGATGCCGCAGACCCGTGAGCACGTGCTGCTCGCCCGTCAGGTCGGCGTGCCCTACATCCTGGTCGCGCTGAACAAGGCCGACATGGTCGACGACGAGGAGATCCTCGAGCTCGTCGAGATGGAGGTCCGCGAGCTGCTGGCCTCGCAGGAGTTCGACGAGGACGCGCCGGTCGTGCGGGTCTCCGGTCTGAAGGCGCTCGAGGGCGACCCGAAGTGGTCGGAGTCGGTGCTGGAGCTGATGGCCGCGGTGGACGAGTCCATCCCGGACCCGGTTCGTGAGACCGACAAGCCGTTCCTGATGCCGGTCGAGGACGTGTTCACGATCACCGGTCGTGGCACCGTCGTCACCGGTCGCGTCGAGCGTGGCGTGATCAACGTGAACGAGGAAGTCGAGATCGTCGGCATCCGCCCGGAGAAGACCAAGACCACGGTCACCGGTATCGAGATGTTCCGCAAGCTGCTCGACCAGGGCCAGGCGGGCGACAACGTCGGTCTGCTGGTTCGTGGTATCAAGCGTGAGGACGTGGAGCGCGGCCAGGTCGTCGTGAAGCCGGGCACCACCACCCCGCACACCGAGTTCGAGGGCCAGGCGTACATCCTGTCGAAGGACGAGGGCGGCCGCCACACCCCGTTCTTCAACAACTACCGTCCGCAGTTCTACTTCCGTACGACTGACGTGACGGGCGTTGTGACCCTGCCCGAGGGCACCGAGATGGTCATGCCCGGTGACAACACCGAGATGCTCGTCAAGCTGATCCAGCCGGTCGCCATGGACGAGGGTCTGCGCTTCGCGATCCGCGAGGGTGGCCGCACCGTCGGCGCCGGTCGCGTCACGAAGATCATCAAGTGATTCACTGAATCGCTGGGAACGGCGCCGCTCCGAAAGGGGCGGCGCCGTTCGCGTTTTCGGGGGCGCACGGCTGTGCAGATGCGCCGAGCGCTGATACGGGGGATCGGGTGCTACAGCTCAGCAGGCGTAAGCGCGGCCGACAACCGATTCGCGCTCCGCATCCGGTAGTTCGCGCAGGCAGCCGAGCGGAACGACGCCTTCACTGCTCAGCTGGACGCCACTGCCCGTAGCGGGGTTCACGCAGGTGAGGCCGGTCGTCGCGAGGCGGCAGAGGTATTCGCCGAAGGTGACGGTGCTGTCGTACGGCAGCGTGGGGCCTTCGCCGTGAATGAAAAGCCCTGGGTCACCTCGGAATTGGCCCACCGTCAACCGTTGACCGGAGTAGGTCACATATCCGCCGAACCACTGTCCGTAGCCCTCACCCGGCGCGGGCGCCGGGTCCTTCAGCTCGATCATGCAGTCGAACCCGTCGAAATCGAACTCGACGCCGGTAATGCAACTGATCTTGTGGGTCGGGCTGACGAACGCGATATCGCCCCGTAGATCGGTCACAGGTCCACCTTCGACAGTGGCGGAGTGGTAGGCGGCGAGATCGACTGGCGACCCCTGCCGGACCCACGCGATCCGATCCCGCAAGCTGTTCGCCGATGTCTGCGCCGGTGGACTCGTCGCCGGCGCCGGACCCTCCACCGGCCGCGGATTGCCCGACAGGTTCTGCGAACACGCACTGACCACCAGCACCACGCCTACCAAGACCGCCAAACGCATACCGAGGACAGTAGTCGTTGCGCGCCAGACGAATTCGGAATCGGCTCGGTGGCCCTGAGCCGCCTCGGGCGAGCGCGCGGCCGAGGCGGGACCTCGAGACGATATGGGCCACCGGCTCGATACATGTAGATAGCTGTTCGGATGCTGAATCTCGCGATGTGTGAATCGGTCGGTGAAATCCGGATGTTTGAGGGTTTCAAGCGGCAGAA
Organism: Nocardia gamkensis NBRC 108242; assembly: GCF_001612985.1. Taxonomy (GTDB): domain Bacteria; phylum Actinomycetota; class Actinomycetes; order Mycobacteriales; family Mycobacteriaceae; genus Nocardia; species Nocardia gamkensis. The sequence continues at coordinate 28,618 of NZ_BDBM01000044.1, forward strand.
TATGGCGATGCGGACATTTGCCAGATTGTTGCAGACTGTCGTTGCCGGGGTGCTGGTCGTGGTAGTCGGCCAAGGCATCGTGGCCGCCCCCGCTGTGAGCGACGCCCATATCCAGTTGCCGTGGCCGACGTCTGAGCTGGACGCGGTGCGGGCGTCGGGAGCAGCGCTGGCGGATGGAATCACCGGCACGGTGCTGTGGTCGCGACAGCCGAACATCTCGGTTCCGATAGCCAGCATCACGAAGGTGATGACGGCACTGGTCGTGATCAACGCAGGCGACCTCGACCGGGCCATCACCGTGCCGCGAGAAGTCATCGCCTACTGCGCCGAGTACGACGGAAGCGACGCAGGCCTGGTCCCCGGCGAGGTGCTCACCGCGCGACAGCTCCTCTACGCGATGATGTTGCCCTCCGGCTGTGACGCCGCCTACGCCCTTGCCGAGGCCTACGGTCCCGGTCAAGACGGCTTCATCGCCGAAATGAACGACACTGCGCGTCACATGGGCCTGGCAGGAACATATTTCACCGACCCCAGCGGGCTGCCCGCCCCCACCGACCACTCCACCTACTCCACACCGGCAGACCTGGTGGCCCTCGCTCTGCGCGCGATGAGCCTGCCGGTGTTCCGTGACGTCGCCGGTGCGCAGAGCTATCACCTCCCCGCCGGGCCGGGCAACCGCGCTCACTCGTGGCAGACCACCAACCGGCTGCTGCGCGACTATCCCGGCACTATCGGCATCAAGACCGGATGGACCGATGCTGCGGGAACCTGCCTGCTGTTCGAGACGGTCAGGGCAGGGATACCGCTGATCGGTGTGGTCCTGCACAGCTCACCCGACAGCGACGTCGCCGCGAAGGACGACGCCGCGCGCATGTTGAACTGGGCCTACGGCCCGATACTGAGCGCGCTGCCGATCGGATAGCGACGAGTGCGCGGTTTTCCTGCGGATATCGTTGTGCACCCGATGATCTCCGACCACAGGACAGCTGTGGTCGTTGCCCGTCGCGGGCTCGTACAGCCGGCGCATGCAGGCACACGGGGGACAGGTGCGGACGCGGTGTCCGTCGGCGGGCGGGCCTGGCCGGGGCCGCCATCGGCTTCCGGAATTCAGGGCTGACCGGCGAAGTCGCGGATGAGTGCGCCGGTGCTGCCGGGCTCTTCGACCATGGGCGTGTGGCCACAGTGGAGGCTCTCGATCCGAATGCCGGGGACGCGGCGGTAGTCCTCGAAAGAGTCCGGCTGCCAACGTTTGTCCTGAGAGCCGTAGAGCACCATGGTCGGCACGCCGAGGTCGGTGAGCCGGTCCGTTTCGGTGCGTTCCCGCAGGTAGTCATCCGACGCGGTCGAGGTCGCGGTGAGACTGCGGTAGGTCATGCCACGCAGGTCGGCGACGAACTGGTCGGGGATCTGCACGTCCCGGGTGAACGCGGAGCTCATGGCTTGCCGGAGGACGACGTCCGGGAGCAGCGGCCACAGCGGCTGCCCGATCGCCGGAACGAACAGCAGGTTGCCGACCGGACCGTTGTCGGTGACGGCGTCCAGGCTGGGGCCGGAGTCGATCAGCATGATCGCCGACACCAGGTCGTGGCGCTGTTCGGCCAGCGAGGTGGCCACGTAGCCCCCGGAGGAATGCCCGACGACGGTCGCCTTGCGCACGCCCAGCCGGTCGAGCACGGCCCCGACTCGGCTCGCCTGTTCGGACGTGCTGTAGCCGCTGTCGGGTCTATCGGACTTGCCGTGGCCGAGTAGATCGATGCGCACGACGTACTGGTCGCGCAGGGCGGGCAACACCGGATCCCAGTAGGCGGTCGAGGCGCCCAGACCGTGCAGCAGCACCAACGCGCGAGCACCGGGTGTTCCGTCGGCGACGACGTGGATGTCTCCGCCCGGCAGGTGCACCATGTGCTCGTGCGAATCGTCGGTCTCGGCGTTCGCCGTCCCGGTCGTGTTGCCGGTGAGCGCGGCGACCAGGGCGGTGACGATAAGCAGCCCGATGTGCTGCCACCGATTCCGTCCTGCGGCGGTGGTGGTTTCGTCCACGGTTCCTCCTTCGATTGGTTGGGACGTCACCACGTTCGGGCACGACAGCGGGTCGCGTCTTGAAGAAATGTCAGCGTCCGCGGCCGCTCATACAATCGACGTGTGCCTTGGGACATCGCGCGGCCTGCGCGGCCATCCGCCCTGCGCGGCGTCGACATGGCCGGATTCCATGTCCACGGCGACGGCCCGGAGCAGGTGCGTGTCATACCGCATCCGGCGGTCACGGTGATCGTAGAGTTCGGCGAGTGCGGCTTCGACGTCCGCGACTCGACGGGCCGCAGCCATTCGGGCAGCCTGACCCTCGGCCTCGCCCGCACCGCGCTTCCGGTCCGCGTCCATGCCGTCGAATGCGTCCAGATTCGCCTGGAACCGGTTGTCGCCCAAGCCATCCTCGGCCTCCCTCCCACCGAGCCGGGTGGAACCATCATCGGTCTGGACGACCTCTGGGGGCGCGAGGCGGGGTGGCTGCGCGAGCGCCTGCACGAGACACCGAACTGGCCCGACCGATTCGCCCTGGTCGACACCGCGCTGTCGGCGCGGTTCCGGCACGACCACCGCGTCGACCCGGAGGTCGCCTGGGCATGGCGACAAATCAAGCTCAGCCGCGGCAGTCTCCGCGTCGAGCACCTCGCCGCCGAACTGGGCTGGAGCCGCCAACGACTGTGGTCCCGCTTCGGCACCCGAATCGGCCTGACCCCCAAGCGCGCCGCCAAATTGGTCCGCTTCGACCATGCCGTCCACCGCCTCGTCCAAGGACACCCTCCCTCCCGCGTAGCAGCCGACGCCGGCTACGCCGACCAATCCCACCTCCACCGCGACATCCGCGAATTCACCGGCACAGCCCCCACCTCCGCAGCCACCGAACCGTGGCTCACCGTTGACGACCGAGCCTGGCCGTCGACGACAGGGACGTAGCCCGGCCCGACATTCGAGCTACCGGCCGGACACTCCCCGAATGCCTGCCGCGGCGGTCTATCCCGCCAACAGTGTTCGTGGCGGTCTTGTCAGTAGCTTTGGGGGTCGGGCAATTTGTGTCCTCGGCAGGAAAGGTGTCGGCGGCCGGGATCCGGAACCAGCGGCAACCGGGTCCGCCCGGTACGGCCGGAAACCACGGCGACTCACGCCCGTCGATGCCGAGTTCAGGTCGCAGGAGCTGGGACACCATTTCGGCTGCACCGATGAATTTCGTGGGGATCCGTCGTCGGTACCGGTAGATACACCCACATCGGTGGGCCTGTGCTGGGACCGTCCAGCGCGGGCAGAACACACGGAGGCAATGATGAGCGTCGATGATCCCGCGCAGGGGCAAATGATTCGGGCCGTGATCCGGACGGGTGAGCAGGGGGCGAAGTGAGCGGTATCAGGGTGTTGGTGGCGGGGGCGAGTATCGCGGGGCCCGCGCTGGCCCACTGGCTGCGCCGGTGGGGAGCCGAGGTGACCGTGGTGGAGCGGGCCCCCGAGCTGCGTCCCGGTGGGCAGGCGGTGGACGCGCGCGGGGTGACCAAGGAGGTCATCCGGCGGATGGGGCTGGACGCGGCGGTGCGCGCGGCCCGCACCGAAACCGCCGGCGCGCACACCGTGGACGTGGACGGGAACGTGCTGGAAACCTTCCGCGCAGCCGACGACGGCGGCGACGGGTACATCGCGGAGATCGAGATCCTGCGCGGGGACCTGTCCCGGGTGCTCTACGACGACACCCGCGATGGTGTCGAGTACATCTTCGGCGACCGGATCGCCGAGCTCACTCAGGACTCCGATGGGGTCGACGTGGTCTTCGCAAGCGGCGACCAGCGGCGCTTCGAGCTGGTGGTCGGGGCGGACGGGTTGCACTCGGCGCTGCGAGCGATGGTCTTCGGGCCGCGCGAGCGATTCGTCCGCCACCTCGGTCTCGTGCTGGCCTTCTACAGTGTGCCCAACGAGTTCGGGCTGGACCGCTGGCTGCTCGACTACCAGGAGTCCGGTCGCTCGGCCGGCCTGCGGCCCATCCAGGACGCCACCCGGGCGATGGCCATGTTCTCCTTCCCCTCGGGGGACTTCGACATCGACTACCGCGACGTCGCGGCCCAGAAGCGCCTGCTGCGCGAGCGGATGGCCGGGATGGGTTGGTCGACCCCGCGGATCCTCGCGCACCTGGACGACACCCCGGACTTCTACCTCGACCAGGTCGCCCAGGTGGTGATGGACCGCTGGTCGAGCGGACGGGTCGGGCTGCTCGGGGACGCGGCGTTCAGCTCGTCGCCGATGTCCGGGCAGGGCACCGGGCTGGCCCTGGTCGGCGCCTACCTGCTGGCCGGAGAGCTGGCCGCCGCCGGATGGGACCCGGAGACCGGGTTCGCCGGATACGAGCGGCGGATGCGCTCGTTCGTCGAGGCCAACCAGGAGATCGGCCGGTTGCACGCGCGTAGCCTCGCCGTTCCCGCGCCGGAGGCCGAGCCGAGCCCCGATTTCGCCGGCGAATGGTTTACCGAGTTGATCGAGCGCGCGATCAACGGCGTCGAGCTGCCCGACTACGCAGGTGTGGCGGACTCCGGGGCTCCGGCCGGACCGCCGATCACCTCGTCGGCCAAGCCGTAGGCGTCACAGGCCACCCCACCATCGTCTGCCGTATCCCGGTCCGCCCCAGTCCGTCTGGCCGGGGCGGACCTGTGCCGGTTCCGCACGCGCTCAGAAGGCCGCGACCGGAGCCGCCGCGCCGGTCGCGACGGCCCGGCGACGTCGGCTCGGCGCCGGCAGGGTCGGGTGCTTCACGCACCAGGCCGCGAGCGAGCAGATCAGCTCCTTCACGCGGGCGGCCTTGCGACCGACGTCGACCTTGGAGGTCGGCTGATCCGCCTCGGTCACCTTCTGCACGATGGCATCGCGGCGGCCGAGGCTGATGCACTGGCTGTTGTACCCGATGGGAGCATCGGGAACTTCACGTCCGGTCAGCCGAGCGGCAATGGCATCGCCTCCCAGCCACGTCATCGGGGAGGCGGTGGCGCAGCCCATGCGCAACGTCCTGCCACCCACTCCCGCGGCGTGCGCGGCATCGCCGACGGCGTAGACATCCGGATGCGAGACCGAACGCTGGGTGGCGTCGACGATGATCCGCCCGGCCTCGGAAACGGTGAGCGTGCTGGCGGCCGCGATCGGGTGCACGGCGAACCCCGCTGTCCAGACGGTCATTTGCGCAAGGATCTCCGCTCCCGATCGGGTGGCCACACCGTCTGCGGTGACCCTGATGACGTCGGCGTGCTCGTGGACGGTGATACCGAAGCGTTCGAACGCGCCGCGCAGGTGATTTTGCGCCTTCTCGTCGAGCCAGTCGCCGACGCCACCGCGCGCGGCCATCGCGACGTTCAGATCCGGGCGCGCCTCGGCGATCTCGGTGGCGACCTCGATACTGGTCAGGCCACCACCCACGATCAGCACGGTCTCGCCCGCCCGCAGTTGGCTCAGGCGTTCCCGCAGCCGCAGCGCGGCGTGCTTGCTCGCCACATGGTGGGCGTGCTCGACAACGCCACAGGTACGCCGAAATCGGCGACGGTGCTGCCCAGGGCGTAGACGAGTGTGTCGTAGGCGAGGGTCTCGGCCCCTGATCGCCGATCAGTTCGACGGTCTTGCGGTCCGCGTCGAGCGAATCGACCCATGCGATGCGCACCTCGGCGCCGGTGCCCGCGAAGATCTTGCGCAGTGGACGAACCGGCAGGTCCTGCCCGGCGGCGAGCTGGTGCAGGCGCACCCGTTCGACGAAGTCGGGATCGGCGTTGAATGCTGACAGGAGTGAGCTGTGATGTGGGTCACCACAAATCGGGCAGGGGGGCTCCCGGTGCGTAGGTGGCCCACTGGCGATTGGCGAACGCCAGCTTGTCGGGGTTGACATGGGCGTGCATGGCGGCGACGCCATCGGCGGTCACCTCCAGCACCACGACGCCGACGATGCGATCCTGGGCCACCAGGATCAGCGCGGGCCTGCCATTGACGATCGCGGCGAAGGGCGTGGGCTTGCCGCCGAGCTTGTCCCACTTGGCGCCCGTAGGTTTGATGGCGAGCCGTACGAACATGGCGATGCGCTCGGCGCCGACGAGCAGCCTGTTCAAGGTGGCGAAGAAGGCGCCGCCGTCACCGATGATAGTGGCGTCATCGGTGAGCAACCGCACCAGTTCGTCGGTTCGGCCGCTGACCGCCGCGGCCAGGAATTCCTCCACGATCCGGCGGGCGGCGGTCTCGTCCACCTCGACGCGCGCCCGTTCCATGGCCAAGTGCTGTTTGGCCCGGCGATAGACCTGCTGGCAATTGGATTCGGTGATGTCGAGGAGGTCGGCGATCTCGTGGTGCGGATAGCCGAAGGCCTCGCGCAGGACATACACCACGCGTTCTTTGGCGGTGAGACGTTCCATGAGCGTGAGCATGGCGATCGACACCGATTCGCGCTGCTCGACGGTGTCGGCCGGGCCCAACATTCGGTCGCCGGCCAGCACCGGCTCCGGAAGCCATTGCCCCACATAGGTTTCCCGGCGCGCGCGGGCGGAGGTGAGCTGGTTGAGGCAGAGATTGGTGAGCACCTTGGTAAGCCACGCCTCGGGCGTCTCCACGTATGCGCGGTCGGCGGCCTGCCAGCGCAGATACGTCTCCTGCACCACGTCCTCGGCGTCGCCGGCCGAGCCCAGCAAGCGGTAGGCGATCGCTTCCAGGCGGCCCCTGGAGCTTTCGAACAGATCAGCCTCGCGCGTGAGCAACATGTTGGTCATAGTCGGCCATGCGCACCGGTCGTGTCCAGCGGTAACGGTTCCCTGGCCGGCCTGTTCACCGGGGCTCGCGCACGTGCCGGCCGCGACCGGAATCCGCACTCGCCGACAAGGCTGGGCACCCGCCGAGTCCACTGCGCGCGCCACGAGTATGGCGACCGTTCCCGTCCGCGCCTGCCGATGAGCGGACGCCCAACCCCGCCGCCACCGACAGCCCCGGTACGTGGTGACGCCCGGCTTGTGTTCAACGATCGCGTGGTGGCACTTCGGTAGCCGGGTGTCGATCGGGAGTGCGCAGCGGAGCGCCGACGTGGTGCAGGTGTCGCAGCGCCTCGCGGTAAGAGGAGATCAGCCCGGTTTCGTGATAGGGCACGCCGATTTCGGTGCAGTAGTCGCGCACGATCACTTGGGCGTGACGCAGGTTCGGTGTCGGCATGCTCGGGAACAAATGGTGCTCGATCTGGTAGTTGAGCCCGCCGAGGGCGAGGTCGGTCAACGCGCCACCTCGCACGTTGCGGGAGGTCAGCACCTGGCGGCGGAGGTAGTCGGGGCGGTCGTCGCCGGTCAAGGTCGGCATGCCCTTGTGGTTCGGGGCGAAGATGCAGCCCATGTACAGGCCGAAGAGTCCTTGGTGGACAGCGAGGAACGCGAAGGCTTTGTCGGCGGGCAGAACCGCGAACAGCGCGGCCAGGTAGGTGGCGAAGTGGACGAACAGCAGCGCACCCTCCGATCCGCGCTGTTTGATCGATCGATTTCTGAGCGCGCGTACACCCGCCACATGAAGGTTCAGACCCTCCAGCAAGAGGAACGGGAAGAAGAGGAACGCCTGTGCCCTCCCGATGAGACGAGGCAGACCGCGGCTGGACCGTGCTTGCTGTTGCGACCAGACCAGGATGTCGGGCGCGACATCGGGGTCGAGTTCCTCGTGGTTCGGGTTGGCGTGATGCCGGGTGTGCTTGTCCTGCCACCAGCCGTAGCCCAGGCCGATGCCTGCGTTGCCGACGAGTCGTCCCACCAGCTCTGTCCGCTGCCGTAGCCGGAAGACTTGGCGGTGCGCGACATCGTGCATGACGAGTGCGATTTGAGCGAACGTCACGGCCATGAACCCCGCGACCAGCAGCGTCCACCACGAATCGCCGATGAGGACGAACGCCGCCCAGCCCGCTGCGAACGCGACCCCGACGAGGCCGAGCCGGACGGCGTAGTAGACGGGACGCCGGTTCATCAGCCCCGCCTCGGAGATCCGGCGCAACAGACGGGCGTAGTCACCGTCGGCGCCGCGCCGCGGTGACCGTGGAGATGACTCGGGGGCCAAGGCAGATGTCGTCATAGATCTTCCTGAGAGTTGAGTCGCCAGACGCCACCTCCGCCCGTCGACGATGTCGGCCGGTCGATGTCGGAGTGGGCGCCGATGTCGATACCACGAAGCTATCGGCCGGATTCTCGTTACCCGTAACCCTCAGGTATGACATGGAATCGGACTGCGGTGTGATATTCGAGGTCTACCGCGGACCGAGGCGGCTGGCCGGTTATCGGCCAACGCCGCCATCGCCTCGGCAATCACTGCCTGTTCGGATTCTGCGCGTCCTCCGGCAGCCAGAACTGTGTCCCGCCATACTCTTTTGACATTCGCCTCCTTCCCCCGCGGCCGCGCATAGATCGTGCAACCATGCGGTACCGGCACACGGGTACGTACCCGGTTTGATGATCGCGGTGCGCTCGCCGGATCGGTCCACGCTCCCACACGTCGTTCCCCCGGGCGGAGATTCGAACAGGGGGACGGGATCACGAGCGCTGGCCGACGTACAAGTTGGCCTTAGTGATGAGCACTGCAGTCTCTGCAGCAGTCGATACCGCGGCGCCCTGCCTACCAGGGTTTGGCCGTGGTGCCGTCTGCCTCGAGCCCCCACACGAGCAGGTTCTCGTCTCCACGTGCCTCGGCCAGTGTTCTTCCGGCGGTTGGGCTTCCTGACCAGGGTGACCACTCTGGCGTGTTTATCGCGCACAGCGCTAGCCGTTCGGCGGTGGCACGGTCACCGCGTTGCAGCACTTCCTGGCCGAGGGCTACCAGTCCGGTCGAGTTTCCTAGCTCCGAGGCAGCCATGGCCAGAGGCTCCGCTTTCTCGAACTCGCCGCGTCGCGCGTGGAATCCAGCGAGCGTGGCGTACGCCGTTGCGAGCTCCTCGTCCTCTTCGGCGAAGTCCGGCGGCAGGTCCTCGCCATCGCTCGGCATCGACTCGCGTGGCTGCTCCGTTTGTTCGATCAAGCGGTGGGCTGCGATCCGCTCGCCCAATGCGGTCAGGACGTCATGCAGGGACCTGATGAGCTGCGGCCACGCGTCGGCGATGGCCGCGACCTGGTCGTCCGAGTAACGCGCACCGGACAGTCCTGCCAGCAACTCCCGGGCCGCGTCGTGGGCGCCTGCCCACGCGTGGCTAAGCGCCACGCGCAATGTGTCCTCGGGCGTCTTGGGCTGCGGCACGCGTGCGAGCAATCGCCGAGCCGCTTCCTTGTCACCTCTGTGTTGTCGATCATCGGCAAGTCCTAGGAGCGCGTCAAGGTGACCGCAGCCCGCAAGGGTCATCGCAAGTTGCTCGGCGCCTTCGAAGTCGTCGACGCTGTCCCGAAAGTCGGCCAGTGCTGCCATCGCATCCCACCGCATCTCTACGGGCAAGTCGCGAATCATCTGCTCCGCTTCGTCGGGGAAGTCGAAATCTCGACATTCAGCGATAGACACCGTCGCCCTCCATGACCCCAGCTCGATGGCTTCCCGCGCGACCGATTCCGCGCTCTCCTTCTCCCCGGTTTCTTCCAGCAGAGTCACCAGCCACTCGAATGCTTCTAAGTCTCCCAGGTCCGCAGCCTGACGAAGTAGTGCCATCTTCTTTTCGGGACTTCGACGGCGCCCTAGGCGCGCCAGGGAGGTCAGTGCTTGTGGCATACCTGCGTGCGCGGCGAGTCGTGCGAGTCGTTCGGCGGCGGCGTCGGCCATCTGGGTTTTGCTGTCCGAACGCATCTCGGTCTCGGCGACGACGGTCCAGAACTCGGCAGGCGGGAACTCGAACCTGCGTTGAATCCGGCCCGTCTCGTCCAGGAAGTCATCCAGCCGATAGCCGAGGAGATTCCGGTGCAGCACTGGGCCGCTGGCCGGGCCTGGGCCGGTCAGGTTCGCGACCGCTGCCTGGAACCAGGATGGGTCATCATCGGTGTTGTGGCGATCGGCGCCGGTGAGATAACAGCGCGCGATAGCAGCCAGGAACCCCTCCGGGAACCATTCGCCGTGCCCGAACCTACGGGCATCCATCACTGCGTGAACCACTGCCTGTGCTGCCGCGCTGGCCGTCTCGTAGCGTTGCAGGAGATCTGGCGTCCCGGCCAGCTCCTGGGTTATTGCTGTACTGGTCACTCGACTCGCCGCGGCCGCAAGCAGGGGGTTGCCCGATTGACGTGCCATGGTGACTTCGGCATTCGCACGGGAGTGACGACATCAACGGCGGTGGGCACGCGCCCGGGACTGGAATGCCCAACAAGACCGAGTTCCCCGACACCGATGATTGGGAAGACGACAAAATCATCGACCGAATAGTCGACGTAGCGAAGAACCCGGACCAGCCGCCAGTCCTCCAGGACAACGGCAACTGGAAGGTCAACGGCACCCGCAACGGCGTCCAAATCGAAGTCATCGTCGCTCCCGATGGCTCAGTCGTGACCGGCTACCCCATCGGCGGCGAGGGTGTAGTCAGGAACGACGCGAATGGCGACCCGATCAAATAGGCTAGGAGAGCGATGAATTCGGACAGGGCGGCACGAGAAGCGCGAAAGCGTCAGCGGGACCCGCAAGCCATCGAAGCCCGTAACCGTCGGCTCAACAAGATGAGCAAGGACTCGCGAGACCTTCTCGAAAGTGTCGCCGACCGTCTGCCTTCCGACCTGGTCGAAAGCTACCGGACCTATAGCGACGTGGGTGAGTGGGCGATGCTCGTCGACGTGCTGTGCGCCACTCTCGTCAAGCGCCGGATCCCGGTCACTGAAGCCGAACGCGATGCCGTGGCGAACGTACTCGGCCAGTTCAATCCCCCAGTGGAGGGATACCGCTACCTCAACGACCCCCAAGGCGTGCTGTCTGAGCTCAACGTGGTCACTGGGTCAATCCTCGTGATCCGATCGGCGGCAGACGGCCGAGTTGTCTCTGGCCGCGACGAGCCAGTAGTAGACACTGGAAACCAAGGCATCCCTGGGCGTGTCGAAGATGGGAACGGGGATGACCTGCTGTTCTTGGGTGGGCAGTTGGTGATCGAAGCCTATTACCCGTTTTAGTCGGGCAGCGCGTGTTTAGTCGGGCAGCGCGTGGCGCCCCGCTGGCCACTGAGCTACCTTGTGAGACGTTGGCCTGCTGCCGATGAGTGCGAGGCTGAGAAAGCGAACGTCAACCCACCCCCGAGTCCCGCAGGCGAGCTTTCGTCGGTTCCGGATGCGGAAACTTTCGCAGGTGGTGACATAACCGACCGTCTCGTGGCGGGCTGGCTCCACGCTGATGTTCGAGTCTGGCGCCGAAGCCGTCCTAAGGCTCTATTATCGCATCCCATGGGTGACTAGGGCGCCCCACCAGCTCCGCCGCCAATCGGGTCGCGTTCGGACCGGGTGACCTCGGTGATCCGGAACCCGCGGCGCACCTCGAGCACGCGGTCTGCTTTGGCGATCACGTCGCGGTTGTGCGACACCACTATCCACGCGGCGCGTCGGCGGTCTGGCATGTTAGTCCACAGCTCCCTGACAGTGTGCGCGTCTATAGAGGAATCGCAGTCGTCAACGATGTAGAGGTCCGCCGATCGCAGCAGCATTCTCGCCAGGGCCAGCCGCTGCCGCTGCCCACCTGACAGCTGGCTCGCGCTACCTGAATCGAGGTGGGTGCCGAGGCCGTCGGCAAGTTCGGCGGAACCGGCCGGCATGTGTACCGTTGCGAGCGTTCGTTCGATCCGGTCGGGACCGATACCTGACGACCCGAGGGCCAGGTTGTCGGCGATCGTGCCGCGTACGAACTTCGGCGCCTGCCCGGCGTAGGCGATCCGCGGCGGAATCAGGCGCACGTGGTCGCCGGTGACGTCGATGCCGTTCCAGTGCACCGAACCGAGTCTCACCGCTTGCAACGCCGCGATCTCGCGGACGAGCGTGCTCTTGCCTGCCCCGGTCTCACCGGTGACTACGACCAGCTCGCCCGGTTTCACGGTGAATTCGGTGGTAGGCCGTGACGGATCCGGGGCGCTCGTCCAACACAGCTGCTGCAACCGGGGCAGCGGCTCGGCTGGGTCGGGCGGTTGTGGTCCGCCGAACCCGAGATCGGCCAAACGCGACAGCGACACTTTCCCGCGCTCGTAGCGGGCGAGGATCTTGCCGAAGAAGTACATCTGCTGGCCGAGCCACCCCGAGTATGTGATGAACAGCACCAGTTTGCCGATCTCGAGTCCGTTCGCTCCGATTCGGAGGCTCATGGTGATCAGGACTATCGCGGTGCCGACGGTGACCAGATTTCGGAACAGGTCCGAGAGCAGGTCGGTGTAGACCTGCTGGCGCAGTTGCACGCTACGGCGTCGGCGGAACGCTTCCTCCAGCCCTGTCAGCCGCTGCTCCACCGTTGCCGACAGGCGCAGATCCCGGACTCCGTCGAGGGTGTCGGCGATCGCCGCCCCGATCATCCCCTGCTGCTCGCGGGTCTGAACTTGATAGTCGGCCACCCGCCGTTTGAGCACGACTGAGACGAGCAGTCCGCCGAGTAGAAGCGCGAGAGGCAGAGTCATGACGATGTCGGTCACGGCCAGGGCGACCACCGCGATAACGGTAAGCACCGAACGGTAGATGAGGTCGGTCGTCCACTCCAGTAGGCCGCCGATCTCATCGGAATCGTCGCGCAATCGGTTCAGGATCTCACCATCGGCCATGGTGTCCGGGGTGGTCGGTGTGCCCAGCACGTGCGCGAGGGCGCTGACGCGCAGCCACGCACTGGTCCGGAAGATCAGCCGGAACGTGGAGTTCAGCCCGATGTAGAGCACGACGGCGCGCGAGACCATGGCCGCGACGACCGTAGCGAGCACCCACCAAGCGGTCGTGTCAACGGTTCCGCCGTCAACACGGTTCAACAGGATCGACACCATAGCGCCGACCGCGAGCGGAATCGAGTACACCGCCATCCACGCGGCCATCGCACCGGCATAGGACGCCTTCATCCGCCCGGCTCCGCGGCGCAGCACCGCGACGAGCGAGTCCGTATGTTCGGTCACGCGTTGGCTTCCTTCATGTCGCCGGTCGTAATGGCGCTGTCCACGACCAGGACTCGCCCGTCGTGCATCGTCAGCACCCTGTCTATTCGGGCGAGAGCGCGTTCGCGATGCTCGACCAGCACGACTGTGCGGTCACGGCGGATTTCGTCGATGAGATCCGCCCAACTCTGCTCGATGTCGGCGTCCAGCCGTGAGGTTCCCTCGTCGACGATCAGCAGGCTATAGGGACGGATGAGCGCCCGTGCGCCAGCGATCAGCTGTAGCTCACCGGCCGAAAGGGTTCGGCCGCCGGCCCCAATTACGGTGTCGAGACCGTCGGGCAGTAGACGGACCCAGTCCGCCGCGCGCAGGCGCCGCAACACCTGCCAGACTGATTCCCGGTCGATCGTGTCGTCGAAGAGTGTGATGTTTTCCAGCACTGTGGCCGCGAAGACGTGCGCGCGCTGGCTCATCACGGTCACCCGTTGCGCGAATTCGGCAGGGGGGATGTCGGTCACCGGGACCCCGCCGATGTAGACCTGTCCCGAGTTCGGACGGGCGAGCCCGCACAGTAGGTTGACCACCGTGCTCTTTCCGGCGCCCGTGCGGCCCACGATGCCTAGGCTCGTACCTGCGGCTACGTCGAACGACACGTCGGTAAGCGCAAGCCGATCGCCATATCCGAACGTGACCCCGTCGAATCGGACGTCCAATGGGCCAGGGGGCAGTACCGGTGTACCCGATGCGGGCGGTGGCGCCGCGGGGATGTCGAGGGTTCGGGCCGCAATCGTCAGGACCGCGACCATCTCTTGTAGCAGCCCGGCTTGTGACGACATCTCCTCCATTGGCTTCTGTAGCAGGTCCACGTAGAGGTAGATGACTGTAAGCATGCCCACGGTCATGCCGCCGTGGCCGAGCTGCTGCAGGCCGAAGCCGAAGCCGAGCCCGAAGGACACCGCGATGAAAAGCTGTGTCACTGGCCAGAATGCCCGGCCGCCGATATATGCCTTGCCCTCGCTCCCATACAGCTGATCCAGTCCGGCGCTGGTGCGATCGGTGGCCCAGCCCTGCTGGCCGAGTGCGCGCAGATCGGTGCGGGCGCCGAGGACGTCGCCGATGAAGCCGAACAGTTCCGTCTGCTGGTCCCGCGCAACCTCCCAGCGACGTGCTGCGATGCGCCCGAGCTTCGTCAGCACTAGGCAGGTAACCACCACGAGCAACCCGATTCCCGCACCTGCGCCGGGGATCTGGACGAACAGGATGCCCAGGACGCCGACGGTGATTGCGATGTTGCCGACCAGGCGCAGGCCCGCGTCCGAGATCGACCGCGCGACCACATCGGCGGCGCCCTCTACCTTTTCCAGCACTTCACCGGTCGGAGTGCGTTCAAGCTCGAGCACTGGTGTGGCGACGGTGAAGTGCCGCAGTAGTTTCGAGCGCAGCCGGTCGGCGACGCGCCACGCGAATCGGACGCCGAGGTAGCTCGCGGTCGCCCGGGCAAGACCGCCTACCGCGCCGATAGCCAGATAGCAGAGGGCGGTCCCGATCAGCGCCGTCGAAGTGCCACCGACCTGAGCTCGGTCGATGAACTGCTGAACGATCAGCGGTCCAACGAGAGTGGCGGATACACTGATCAGCAGAATCGCCAGGGTGGCGGTGGCCGCCCACTTCAGCGGGAAGACCTCTCGCGCCAGCAGACGCGACCCGCTCACCTTCGGCCGGAACACCGAAACATCCCCCCTCCAATCAATGACTACCTGCGTCGACCGCAGTCGACCCCAGGTCGGCGAATCAGATAGCCGCCGCCCCGGATCGCTCGATCACGAGTCCCCAGCGCCGAACCCTACACCTCATCCCGGTCATCTCCGAGCGCAATGTTTGGAGTGACGAGCATCACTCTCGAGTCGGTGGACGCTCCGTGAACATGTCTCTACTGTTTCGAGTGAAGTACGCAAACGGGGGAGTTGCAGACGGGGTCGCTTTCGTGCTGTACGCCAAATAATGGGGGGCCTTCAATGGGGGTACTGTCGAGTCCGTACGAGGATTTCGACTCGGATTTGTATGTTGACGCCAGTTCGGCCGTCGGTCGCAGAATTCTGCTCAAATGCGAAGGGCTGAATCTCGGTGGATCGATCAAGATGCGCTCCGCTGCGGCGATGATTGGTGCCGCAGTCGCAAATTCTACATTCGATAATGACTCTATTCTCGTAGAATCCTCGTCAGGGAACCTCGGTATCGCTCTGAGTGCTACGGCGGCGAGCATGGGGCTGCGATTCGTCTGCGTAACCGACATCCGCTGCAATAGGTCATCGATCCACGCTATGCGGGCGATGGGCGCGCAGGTGGTCGTACTCGATGAACCCGATCCGATCGGGGGTCTGCTGCTTGCGCGCCTGAACTGGATCCGTGCGCGGCTCACCGAGGACGATCGTTACATCTGGCTTGACCAGTACTCCAACCAGGCAAACTGGCAAGCCCACTACCATCGGACCGCGGCCGGTATCCACCGAAGCCTGCCGGATCTGGATGTGCTGTTCGTCGGTGTCGGAACGGGCGGCACCGCAATGGGATGCGCGCGGTACTTCGCCGACTCGGGTCGTCGGGTGCGCGTCGTGGCTGTGGACCCGGTCGGGTCGGTCGCCTTCGGTCACCCCCCGCAGCGGCGGCTCATCCCAGGACTCGGGGCAGGGATCGTGCCGCCCCTGCTGGACCGCGACCTCATCGATGATGTGGTGCGGGTCGCTGAAGCCGACACTGTTCGTATGTGCCGGACGCTGGCGTCGCGCGGACTGCTGTTCGGTGGATCCACCGGAACGGTCGTTCACGGCGCACAACAATGGCTCGAAGACAACGATCCGGCTGGCGAACTGCTAGCGGTGGCAATCGCCCCCGACTTCGGTGACCGCTATCTGGATACCATTTACAACGACGCATGGGTGCTCGAGAACTTCTGTCCCGCGGCGCTGGAGCCGCTCTCGACTCGGTCCGTGACGATCCCCTGACGATCCCCGGGCGATCTTCGTATTAGACAGAAGGATTGCATCATTTTTGACTTCGAACTTGTCACCAGTTCTGTCGTGAGCGAATTGCTTCGCGATAATGTAGGAGCGGTTCTCGAAATAGTCCGCAATACATATGTGCAACATCGTGATGGACTGACAGTGAATCCTGACAGTCTTTTTTTGAAATTCCCGGAGAAGAAGTCGGCAAGGATCATCGCGTTACCGGCGTTCATCGGCGGCGACATCCGCGCTGCTGGAATCAAGTGGATATCGAGCTTCCCGGAGAACATCGACAACGATGTCCCGCGGGCCTCTGCAGTTCTAGTGCTCAACGACTACGAGACAGGGTACCCAGCCGCGTGCCTGGAGGCAGCCGGAATCAGTGCCGCGCGAACCGCGGCTTCGGCGGCGCTGGCAGCGAAAACGCTTCGTCCCGAAGGCTATCGGGAATCCACCATCGCAGTGATCGGCGCCGGTGTCATCGCACGCACCATCTGCGACCATCTGGTCGCGGCCGGCTGCCGCCCACAGAAGTTCCTGGTTCACGATTTGAACCCGCAGTCGGGTCAGGCGCTGGTCCAGCACCTGACCGAACGGCTGTCCGAGCAAGCTACGACCACCGACCTCGACGGTGCGCTAGCCGCCGACACGGTAGTCTTCGCCACCACCGCGGCCACACCGTATGTCAGCACAGCGTTCCGGCCTGGGCAACTCGTGCTGAACATCTCGTTGCGCGACATCGCGCCCGAGGTGGTTCTCGGTTCGGCGAATATCCTCGACGATATCGATCATTGCTTGAAAGCGAATACCTCACCGCATTTGGCCGAACAGCTCTGCGGCTCTAGAGATTTCGTTACCGGGACACTGGCTGATGTACTGGTCGACGCGATTGCCGTCCCGCCGGGCAAGCCACTGATCTTCTCGCCCTTCGGCATGGGTGTGCTCGATATCGCTGTCGGATCGTTCGTGTACGAGCGTGCCCGCTCGGCCGGGCGATCGATTCGCGTCCCCGAATTCTTCGCCGCAGCCGGGCGATGGTGAGCGGGCGATCATGACTTCCTGGTGGATCACCACCCTGCCACCGATCCCAGGCGCGGTGCGGGCCGTGTTCTACGGCGGGCTGCTCGTCCTATGCCTGATCGATCACCCATCCCCGCTGGACGCTCCGAAACTCGTCGCCCGGACCGCCCCTGAGTTCTACACGCCGGTCGCGGTGTTGCGGATCCTCGGCCTCGAGCACGTGCGACCGCCTGTACTGACGATCGTGCGCTGGGCGACGATCGTGTGCTGGGTCGCCGCCGCCGCTGGATTCGGGCAACCAGTCGCCGGGCTGCTCACCTTCGTGGGCTTCGCGTTCCTGCACGCCGTCAACGCAGGGGCACTCGGCGCTAATCACTCCACCCACGCCGCGCTGTTCGCCCTGTTGAGTCTCTCCTTCTGTGTATCCCACGACACGCTGTCGTTGGACACCTACCTGGCCGATCGATTCGGATGGTCACTGCTACTGGGCCAAGATTCCGTCCTGGCTTCGGGCTTCGCGGCCCTACTGCTGATGGTGTTCGTGGCCTACATCATGTTCGCGGGCGGCGTGGCCAAACTGCGCTACGGCGGGCGGGCCTGGCTGTCAGGTCGGTCGCTGAGGTTCTACATCACCCAGTCGCTTGCCTTTGCCCGCGCCCCACGCATTGCCGGCGCAGTCGCCGGATCGGCGGCGCTGTGCCGGATACTGGCCTGGCTCACGGTTGCGATCGAGCTCGCGGCGCCGCTGATCTTGCTGCTGCCCGGGCAGCGCAATATCTTCGTGCTTGCCTGGATCTGCCTGCACATCGGCATCCTTTTGGTGATGATGCCCGCCTACTGGGTGCAGATGTGGTGCTACATGCTCCTGATGAGCTGGGCGGCCCTGCCCGGGGTTTTGCTGCATTCCGATTCGTACGTGGCCGCGCCCGGCCTCGGTGCGCACGTGCTGGCGGCGGTCGGCACCGCCATCTGTGTCGTGCTGCTTATCGCGCTACTTCGCCAGAGCGAACAGTGGCCATTCACCAGTGTCCCCATGTACTCCAACGGGCTCGTGCCCGAGCAGTTCGATCTGCCCCGGCCTGAGCAGCTGACTGAGCGCGCCCGCCTGGCCGCCCGCGGCGAGCTGTGCAGCTGGCACCGGCCGTGGGTGCCCGCCGAGTCGCTGGACGATATCGAGATCGTCCCGGCCGACAGCGGCCCGGCGATCTCGCTGTTCGACGCCGTGTCCGCCCACGACACTCCGTTCGTCCGCTGGTCCCAGTTCGCGAAAGTCGTACGCGAGGTAGCCATCGACGACCTGTCGGCCAAACCCCCGGATCGCCCCGACGACGACGCGCCCGGCTATCCGGGGAACCGATTCCTCACCGGCGTGCTCCCATTCGTCCGTCAATCGCTGCCCGACTGGCAGCGCTACAGCCATCTCCAGCTTGCTTGCCTGACCACGACCGGATGGTTCCCGATCGCCACCGCGGACCTCGCGGATGCCCGGCGATCGACCACAACCTCCGATGCGAAAGGTCGTGAGACCCCATGAACGAAACGACGATTCTGGCCACAACCGCACCGACCCTGCCGGAGTTGGTACTCGCCCGCTGCCACGCCAGTCCGGACCACACGGCGATTATCGCCGCCGATCGGCGCTTCAGCTACGGCGAACTCGCCGATCGCGTCGACGACATCGCCGCCACCTTGCGCGGCTTCGGAATGCGACCGGGGATGCCGGTCGCGGTCCTGATGGAACGCAGCGCCGACCTGCCCGCCTGCCTGCTGGCAGTGCTGGCGGTGGGCGGGGTGTGCGTGCCGCTGGACCCACATCACCCGGTGGAACGCGGCCGATTCATCTTGTCCGACTGCGGGGCCCGTTTCCTGATCACCAACGTCGACAGCGAGCTGGCCACGACCCCGGAGCTGACCGTCCTCGACATCCGCATTTCGCCGCCGCACCAGGTGGGCGGTGCAAGTGTACAAAGACCGGAAATCGTCGCCGACCCGCTGATGTACTACCTGTACACATCCGGTTCGACCGGTCGGCCGAAGGGGGTAATGCTCACCCAGCATGGCGTCCTCAACGTCATGTTCTGGGCCCAGGAATACTTCGGCATCGGTCCTGGCGACGTGGTGCTGCAGCGGACGACCTTCACCTTCGACATTTCACTGCTCGAGCTGTTCGCGCCGCTGATCGCCGGCGCCACCGTGGTGCTGCTCGCGCCGCAGGCCCAGCTTTCACCGGAGGCCGTCCGTGAGTCCATCGTCGCGCACGGTGTCGGCCTCGTGCAGTTCACTCCGTCTGCCCTGGCTACCCACATCTCGGCGCTGGACGGCGACCCGCTGCCGGGCGTGGCGCGTTGCCTGGTCGCGGGCGAGCCGCTCAAAACGGCGCTACGCGACGACTTCTACCGAATCACCGGCGATTGCACCCTGTACAACCTGTACGGCCCAACCGAAACGAGCATCTACGCCACGGCCTGCGAGGTCCCACGCAGCGGCCCGATCTCGGTCGGTGTCCCGCTGCCGAACACCTGGATCGACATCCGCAGCGAAAGCGGGGCGACCTGTGCCCCCGGCGAGCCGGGGGAGTTGTGGATCGGTGGTGTCGGCGTGGCCCGCGGCTATCTCAACAAGGACGAGCTGACCGCACAGCGGTTCGTATCGGATGTATTCCGCTCCGGTGACCTGGGCATCCGGCTGGCCGATGGGCAGATCGACCTGCGCGGCCGCCTCGACCACCAGGTGAAGATTCGCGGATTCCGGATCGAACTGGGTGAAGTGGAGAACGCCCTGACCACGACGCCTGGCGTCACCGACGGCGTCGTGGTCGTGGCCGATCTGGACGGTAGCCCGGAGCTGGCCGCGTACTGGATCGGCAACGGCGACGCGCGGTCGATCACGGAGAATCTGCGGCGAACGCTGCCCGGATACATGATCCCGACCCATTACATCCACATGTCCGAGTTCCCACTCACCGGCAGCGGCAAGATCGACCGGAACGCGCTGCCCGCGCCAGGAACCGGCACGGAGACCGATGGCCCCCACACGCCCCCGCGCGACGACACCGACCGGGCGCTATGCGCGCTATTCGAGCAATGCCTGGGGCGGACCCGGGTCGGCATCGATGATTCCTTTCTCGATCTCGGGGGTGACAGCCTCAAGGCCGCCGTGCTCGCCCGCCGTGTGCGTGACGTGCTGGGCAGGCCGGTCGAGATCGCGCATCTGCTGGCGGACACCACAATCCGGGCCTTGGTCGATGAGGCCGCCATGCACGGTACAGCGGGGGAGTCGTCTCCGATAGCGGCGGTACCCGTGGCGCCGTGGTACCCGCTGTCTTCCGGGCAGCGATCGTTGTGGATGCTCGCACAGGGTGGTGCGCCGCACGCCGCGTTCGTCGAACCGTTGGTCTACCAGATCAGCGGACAACTGGATGCGACTTCGTTGCGCGGCGCGCTGCAGGGTGTGCTCGATCGGCACGAGGCATTGCGCACCGCCATCGTCGCGATCGACCACCAACCGATGCAGCGACCTGTGCTCGACTACCGATTGGACTGGACCGAGCGGCAATTCGGCGGCGCCGACGAACTCGACGATTTCCTGGCCGAGTTCGTCACTCGCGATTTCGATCTCGAACGCGGCGAGTTGTTCCGGGCCGCATTGGTCCGGCTGGATACCCATCAGCACGTTCTCGCCGTCGCTATGCATCACATCGCGACCGACGGGTGGTCGTTGACCGTGCTGATCGAGGAGATCCTCAGCCGCTACTCCAGGCTGCGCGTCGGCATCGAGCCAGCCGAGGAGCCGATTGCGCTGCAATACAAGGACTTCGCGGTGTGGCAGCAACGTAGCCTGCTGACCGGATCGAGCGCGCGCACGGCACGCGAGTACTGGCTCAGCAAGCTCGGCGGCGACCTCGAACGCCTCGAGCTGCCGACCGACCGCCCTCGCCCGCTCGAACGTAGCTTTCGCGGAGCCACCGCGCAGGCGATCGTCCCGCAGCAGGTGCTGGATCTGCTTCGCCTCCGCTGCCGAGAATCAAGCGCCACACTGTTCGCCGGGCTGCTCGCCGCAGTCCGGGTATTGCTGTACCGCTACACCGGACAGCGCGATTTCGCGATTGGCACCTCGGTCCTCGGCCGGCCGCGCGGCGAACTGGACAGCCAGATCGGCTACTTCGTCAATGCGGTGGCCTTGCGCGACAACATCACCTCGACCACTACTTTCCAGGACTTGCTGGGCTTGACCCGGTCCACAGTAACTGAAGCGTTGCGGCATGGTGATTACCCCTTCGACCGCGTGGTCGACGATCTGCGGGGCAACACACCCCACGACCGCAATCCACTGTTCGACGTGATGGTGATGATCGACCCAGGCTGGGGAGATCCCGGGTCCCCGCCTGAGGGCCTGCGTATCGAACAGCAACTCGCCCCGAACGCCCACAGCAAGATGGATCTCACCCTCTTCCTGAAAGAAACCGACAAGGGGCTCCGGGTGTTGGCGGAGTATTCGGCCGACATCTTCGACGCCGACCGCATCGACCGGATGCTCACCCACTTCACGACGATGCTCGCCGACGCCGTCGCACGGCCGGACGTCGCGGTGGCAGGTCTGGCGCTGCTGGCAGTCGAGGAGCGTCGCCGCGTGTTGGCCGAGTTCAATGACACCGCAGTCGATTTCGGGCCGCCGGTGCCCGTCCACCGCCTCTTCGCGCAGCAAGCGGACATGTTCCCGGACCGCACGGCTGTCGTCGACCGTCTCGGTGCGCGCACCTATGGTGAACTCGCGGCCGAGGCCGAGGCCATCGCCTGGTTGCTCGTGCACCGCTACGGGGTCCGCCGCGGTGACCGGGTGGCGCTGATGCTGGACCGCTCCGCCCGGATGGTGGCGGCGGTCCTCGGCGTGCTCGAGGCAGGCGCGACATACATGCCGGTGAGCACCACCGATCCGGCTGAACGCGTGCGGTCGCTGATCGAGGACGGCGTGCCCGGTGTGGTGCTCGTCGACGATCCGGAGGTCGCGATGGTGAAACTCGGCCCGGGCGCACCGCCGACGTTGGACGTGGGCCCAAGTGTGTCGCTGCCGCGTGTGGAGCGCGGCTGGGATCGCCCGGAGGTGTCCCTTGCCGACGCCGCGTACTGCATCTTCACTTCCGGCTCCACCGGCAGACCCAAGGGCGTAGTGGTCGAACACGCCGCACTGTTCAATCGGCTCGCATGGATGCGCGAGGGGCTGGCTCTCTGCGCTGCGGATACCTTCCTGGTGAAAACGCCCTACAACTTCGACGTATCGGTGTGGGAGATCCTTCTGCCCGGTACGGTCGGCGCTCGGCAGATAGTGCTCGACCCCGGCGGCGAACGTGACCCGGAGACCATCCGGACCGCGATGGACGACCACGCTGTGACTGTCGTCCATTTCGTACCTTCGATGCTCGCCGAATACCTCACCGCCGTGTCCGGGGGCGGATTCGACGGCGTCCGGCACTGCGTCACCAGCGGTGAAGCGCTGCCAGACGACCTTGCAGCGACGTTCTGCGCCTCCGCCCCGACCACCGACCTGCACAACTTCTACGGACCCACCGAGGCCACCATCGATGTGAGCTGGGCGCGGATCGAGTCGGACACGCCCGTCACCATCGGGCGGCCCACACCCAACACCCGCCTATACGTACTCGACAGCGCGGGGCAGCCTGCGCCGATTGGGATCACGGGCGAACTGTGCATCTCCGGTGTCCAGTTGGCCCGCGGCTACCTGGGCAGCCCAGGCCGAACCGCGGTGAGCTTCGTCGCCGACCCGTTCGCCGACGGCCGGACGCTCTATCGCACCGGCGACAGCGCGAGATGGACCGCCGACGGCCGACTGCAGTACCTCGGGCGCCGGGACGACCAGATCAAGCTGCGGGGCTTTCGGATCGAACTCGGCGAAATCGAGCAGGTCCTACGCGACGTCGACGGCGTCGGTGCCGCCGTCGTTCTGCTCGACCGCACCGCCGAAGGGACAGAATTTTTGAAGGCTTTCGTCACCGCTGAGGCCGGCATTGACGGCGAGCGGCTGCGTCGGCTAGTGGCCCGCTTGCTACCTGCGCACATGATTCCCGCCCAGCTGCTGGTGATCGATGCCATCCCGGTAACCGCGAACGGCAAGGCCGATCGCCGCGCGCTCGCGACCCTATCGGCCCCCCGGGCCGATCGGCGCGCGGACCCGGTGCTGCCGGTCGAGCGTGAACTGCTCGCCCTGTGGCGGACGATCCTGCCAGAAGGAGACCTCGACACCGACGACGACTTCTTCACCAAAGGCGGGGACTCGATCAGCGCCCTTCGGCTACGCTCGCGAATCACCGAACGATTCGGTGTCACGGTGCGGCTGTCGGCGCTGTTCACCAGGCGCACCGTCGCCGATCAAGCCGACCACATCGACGAGCTGCGGCGCTCCGGCCAGGTGGCGCGACGCACCCTGTGCCGCTATCCGCGCCGAGACCGCCATCCTCTGTCCGCAGCGCAAGAGCGAGTGTGGTTCCTGCAACAGCTGGCACCCGAGAGCGCCGCCTACAACATCAGTCTGCTCTGCCATCTGTCAGGGAGCCTGAACCTCGCCGCATTCGAACGCGCGGTTGTCGATCTAGTCGCCCGCCACGAGATCCTCCGTACCACCTACACCCGTGTCGGTGATCAAGTTTTCCAGACTGTGTGCACCGACTGCACCGTTCCCTTCGCCGTACTCGACGACGGCGACCCCGCCGTTACCGCTCGCGCGATCGCCGCGTCCCCATTCGATGTCGCCACAGAGTTGCCCCTGCGGGTCCGGCTGCTGCGGCAGAACCCACGTGAGCATCACTTGCTCGTGGTCCTGCACCACCTGGCCGGGGACGGCTCATCGATGCAGCTGCTCGCCCAGGAACTATCCGCGCTGTACGGGTTCCACACCGGTGCGGTCACCGAGCGCCCCGCCGAGCCCGGCCTGCAGTACATCGACTATGTCGAATCCGAGCGGATCGCACATAGTTCGGAACGCACTGAACGCGATCTGGAGTACTGGACGGTGCGACTATCCGGTGTCCCGCAGCTCGAACTCGCCACCGACCCAGCCCCGCAGGCTCCCGGGGGCGCTGGCCGCACCTACGCGACAATGGGGACACAGACATCGCAGGCGTTGCGCGAACTGGCCACCGCGCGGTCGGTCACCCTGTTCGAGATCGCGATGTCGGCACTGGATCTGCTGCTGTCGCGGCTGAGCGGCCAGGACGACATAGCGCTTGGGTTCCCGATCAGCAATCGCCATGAATCCGAACTCGATTCGATCGTCGGCCTGTTCCTCAACACGCTGGTCCTGCGCGCCGACCTCACCGCCGCGCGCACCTTCGCCGAATTGCTCGCGAGGGTCAGCACGGACATCCATGAGGCCTACGACCACCAAAGCGCGCCGTTCGAACTGATCGTCGAACGGCTCAACCCGCCACGCAATGTCGGCCGCACACCGATCTTCGATGTGCTGGTCAATTTCCAAAACGACATGCGGGCCGACATGTCCTTTCACGGCGTCGACGTCGAGTTCCGCAGCCACGAGTTCGCCGTCGACGCGAAGTTCGCCATGGTCTTCTATTTCGTGGACGACGGAGAGCATGTGCACGTCGAACTCGCTTACCGGCGCGACCTGTTCGCCGCCGTGCGCGCCGAGGCGATCGTCGGACAGCTGATGTTCCTTCTCGATCAGATTGCCGCCGATCCCGACCGTGAACTGGCGGACTACTCGCTGCGTGTACCCGGATCCGCCGGGTGCGACGTCGACCTCGCCGTGCCGCTGCCCGTGCCGACGCCGCGCCGCGCGCTCGATGCAATCGCCGGGCACGCGCGGGCACGTCCGAATCTGATCGCGATCGAGCACGGCACGGATTCGGTGGCCTACTACGAATTGTCCAACCGGGTCGCGACCCTTACCCGTCACCTGGTTGAGTCCGGTGTTGGTGGTGGCCGGGTCGTCGTCGTGACCGGACCGCCCGGCATCGGTTTCGTCGTCGGTCTGCTCGCCGCACTGCGCGCCGGCGCGATCGTGCTGCCGCTGGATCCGGAACTCCCTCTGCGACGCCGTGATCACCTGATCGCTATCGCGCGGCCTGCAGTGAGTGTCGTCGCAGGCAATGGCCCGGCTCCCACTCAGGCAACGCATCGTGTCGATGCTCGGACCGGCCTGCTGATCTCGCCGCCCGCCTCAGCGGCCGATGCGGCGTTGGCATGGCCGCCGCCCGACGCACCGGCGTACATCTTCTTCACCTCGGGCACCACCGGCACACCCCGGGCCGTGCTCGGCGGGCACCGCGGGCTCGATCACTTCCTCTCGTGGCAGAGCAGCACTTTCGAGGTGGGCCCGGGTGATCGGTGTGCACAACTCACCGGGGCTTCATTCGATGTGGTGCTCCGCGACATCCTGCTGCCGCTGGTCAGCGGGGCGACTCTGGTGGTGCCACGGGAATCGGATCGCTACGACGGGCGTGCGATGCTCGCCTGGTTCGCCGAGCAGCGTATTACCACATTCCACGCTGTCCCGACAGTCTTGCAGTCGTGGCTCAGCGACCTCCAGTCGGCAGTGTCGCTGCCTGCGCTGCGCTGGGTGTTTCTGGCGGGCGAGCCGCTGAAAGCGCATGTCGTCGAGGCATTCCGGGCGAGATGTGCGGGGGTCTCGCGGATCGTCAACCTGTACGGTCCGACAGAGACCACCCTGGCCAAACTGGCCCACGTGGTCGACGACTCGCCCCTTCCCACGCTACTTCCGGTGGGGACACCGTTGCCCGATACCCAGGTCCTGATCCGGCGCGCGGCGACCGACTGCGGTGTCGGGGAGCCAGGTGAGGTGCTGATCCGGACGCCGTTGCGCAGCCACGGCTACTATCGCGATCCTGCAGCGACCGCTGCGGCCTTCGTCGTGAATCCGCACCGCGACGACCCCGAGGACCTGCTTTACCACACTGGCGACCTCGGACGGCTGCGGCCCGACGGACGCCTCGAGATCATCGGTCGCGCCGACGATCAAATCAAGATCAACGGGGTGCGTATCCAGCCCGCCGAGGTCGAATCCGCAGTATCGACGCACCCTGCGGTCGAGCAGTGCGTCGTGCGCGTCGACCGCTTGGCTACCGCGCCGGCGCTCACCGCATACGTCGTCTCGCGGCTGCCACACGACTCGGTCGCCGACGTGTTGCGCGATCATCTCGCCGACCGACTCCCCTTGGCCATGTTGCCACGGTCGTTCGTCGCGGTCGACCGGATCCCGACGACCCCGAACGGCAAGCCCGACCGAGCCGCGCTGCCCGCCGCGGAGGCGACAGTCACCCCGACCCACCAGCAGCCGCGATCGGCCACCGAAGCGGCGATCCAGGAGGTCTGGGCTGCGGTGCTGAACCTGGCCGCCCCGGGCGTAACCGACGACTTCTTCGAGCTAGGCGGCACTTCGCTGAAGCTGCTGCACTTGTATTCCAAGCTCTCGGAACGCTTCCCGGGTGTCTTCAACGTCACCCATCTCTTCTCGCGCCCAACGATCGCCGGTCAAGCCGCGCTCGTCACGCCAGTACTCTCGCCGACTCCGGAGATGGTCGAATATGACTTCTGACAACTCCCGCGCCGCGGATGCCCACGCGGAGATCGCCCCCACCGACGTCGCCATCATCGGCATGGCGGCCAGCCTGCCGGAAGCCGACGACCTAGGACAGTTCCTCCACAACCTGCGAACCGGGCGCGACAGCGTCCGGGAACTGTCCCAGGACCGCAAGCGTCGTACCTCGCTGCCGCCGGATGAGCGCTACCAGCTCTGCGGCTATATCGAGGAGATCGACTTGTTCGACCACGCCTTCTTCGGCTACTCGAAGGGCGAAGCCGACAACATGTCGCCCCATCACCGGCTCCTGCTGCAGGCGGCGGTCCAAGCCGTGGACAACGCGGGTTACCCGCTGAGCACAATGCGCGGCCGACGTGGCTCGGTGTATATGGCCGACACCCGAATCGGATACGACCTGCTTGCCGCGCGTCGGGAGGCGACGATGGTGATGGGCAGCCACGTCGCGGCGACGGCGGGGAGGCTATCGCGCTTCCTCGGCCTGACCGGTCCCTCAGCGATGGTCGACACCTCGTGCTCCTCGGGCTTGGTCGCGGTCCATTTCGCGGTCAACGACCTGGTCGGTGGGGACGCCGACATCGCACTGGCCGGTGCGGCGAGCCTCAACCTCTTCGCCGATCGTCTCGACGACACCAGCACCGACATCGGCATCCGGTCCCGCGACGGCAAAGCCCGATCCTTCGCCGCGGAGTCCGATGGCACCGGATCCGGCGAAGCGGTGGTCGTCGTGGTGCTCAAACGCCTCGCCGACGCTGTCCGCGACGGCGACAACGTCCACGCGGTACTCAAAAGCGTCGCCGTCAATAACGTAGGCGGACGGTCGAGCACGCTGACCGCGCCCGACGTCGAAGCCGAGGCCGAGGTTCTCGAACGCGCCTGGCGCAAGGCGGGGATCGACCCAGCCACTATTGGATATCTCGAAGCGCATGGCACCGCGACCCGGCTGGGCGACCCGATCGAAGTGGAGGCCATCGACAGCGCCTTCGGCAGGTCGACCGATCGGAAGCGGTTCTGCGCGCTTTCGTCAGTGAAGACCAACATCGGTCATACGTGGAGTGCTTCCGGGCTCGTCGGTATCGTCAAGGCAACCCTGGCGCTGCGCGGCGGAGAGCTGTTCCCGAATGTGCATTCGGACCAGCTCAATCCGTTGATCGACTTCGACAACTCGGCGGTGGTGGTCACCCGCGATCTCACCCCATGGCCGCCCGCCGGGCATCCGCGCCGCGCAGGTGTCAGCTCGTTCGGGGTGATGGGCACCAACGCCCACGCGGTTCTCGAGCAGGCCCCGGAACGAGCCAGGTCCGCCGCACCGCGGCCGGGGCGGTTGTGGGTGCCGATCTCGGCTGCGAGCCCGGCGTCGCTCATGGCGAACATCGACGCGCTTTGCCGCTGGATCGACGAGCGGCCAGACCTCCGTCTCGACGATCTGAGTCACACCCTCGTCGCGGGCCGCGATCACCACCGGTATCGGTACAGCGTCGTCGCGGGTGACGTCGGCGAACTGCGGGCCGCGCTGGCTTTGCCGCCGGAAACCGTTGCTGCGCAGCTGACAACGGCGTCGGTCGGGGCGATCTTGTCGGACCGATGCCTGGCCTCGGCGGAACTCGTCGTCACCCTGCGCGCCCAGCACCCGGTGTTCGACGAACGGTACCGCGAGTGCGAGCACACGAGCCTGACCGCAGGAATCGAATTGGACACGGGCTTCGCCTTCCAATACGCGATCGTGGGTTTGTTCCGTTCCATCGGGCTGCCGATCCGTCACATCGTGCCCGATGGCGCCGGAAAGCATGTCGCCGCCGCTGACAGCGGGCGGGTGACACTCGAGGCAGCCCTGAGAGACACCTCCCTGCATCGCAACGGCGCCGCACCGGCCCCCGCGAGCCTCAGTTACCGCGTCGACCGCCTACTGGACCAGATCGCCGGTGAGCACATCGTGTTCGTAGAAGCCGGGCCGCAGGCTGCGGTCTCCGCGGAGATCGTGGCCCGCACCACCCCCGGCATCACCGTCCTCGATGTAGCGGACCGACCCGACGGGTACTCCCACCTGCTCGCCGACCTCTATCGGCGCGGAATTGACTGGGAGTGGTCGCCCAGCGCGCCCGCCGGCCAGCGAATCGAGTTGCCGCCCTACCAGTTCCAGCAGATCCGCTGCTGGATCGATGACACCGGGCAGTCGGACGACTGGCCAGGGCCGGTGGAGCCGCAGGAACTCGTCTCACCATCGCGTACCGTTGAGGAGGCCGTGCATGAGAGCTGGCGGCTGGTCCTGGGACTGGAAACCGTCGATCCCGACGAGTCGTTCTTCGACATCGGCGGTGATTCGATCAGCGGACTGCAAGTCCTGAACCGGTTGCGGGAAGAGTTCGCAATTGCGCTGGACCAGTTCGCGATCTTCGATCACGAAACTCCGCGCATGCTCGCCGAGCACGTGCGGGCGGTGCAAGCGGCTGCGGCCACCGTGGTGTGCGTCGAGCCCACGGCACCCGAACAGGATGAATTGTTCCCGCTCAGCCCGGGCCAGCAGCATATCTGGGTGGCTGCCCAGTTCGAAGGCGGGTCGGTAGCGTTCAACCTGACCCGGGGCCTGCTGCTCGACGGTCCCGTCGACCCCGAAGCGATGAGGCAAGCCGTTAGCGGCGTCCTCGAGCGGCACGCCGGATTGCGCGCGACATTCGTCCACACCGACGGACAGCCGCGTCAGCGAGTCGGGCGCGTTCCAGCGGTGGTACCGCTGGAGATCGGCACCGATCACCGTGAGCTGCCCGGGCCGGAAGACCTTCGCAAACTGTGCCGGCGGATCGCTGAACGTCGGTTCGACCTGACCGAAGGTCCTCTGTTCCGCGTGAATCTCCTGCGTTTCGCTGGCGATCGATCGATCCTTGTGCTGAGTACACACCATCTGGTCGCCGACGGCTGGTCACTGGGCATCCTGGTTGGCGACCTCATGAGCCTTTACCACTCGGCCACCGTCCTGTCCGTCCCGCTTCCGCCAGCGGGCGACTACCGCGCGTTGCTGCTCGATGATCTCGATCGCGCCGGACGCGAAAGGGAAACCGACCGGCAGTACTGGCTGGATCATTTCGCCGAGATCCCCCCACCCGTCCGGCTCCCAGTCGGCTCCGGCCGGAGCCAGGCATTCCGCGGCACCTATCGGACGTTTCGACTCGCGGACGACCTGTGGGTGGCGCTGAAACACTTCACCCGCCTGGAGTCGACAACGACCTTCGCCGCAGCGTTCGCGGTTTTCGCCGCCTACTTCGCCCGCCATACAGAAAGCGGTGAAGTGACACTCGGAACCTCCCTGGCGGGCCGCAACCGGCAGGATGCGGAGAACGCCGTCGGCATGTTTGTGCGGACTGTCCCGGTGCGCACAAAAGTCGGCGATGACGCCACGCTGCGGTCCGTGCACACCGCCGTGCGCGCGGCGCTGCGCGGCGCCGCGCGCCACGACGGATTCCCCTACGAGGAACTGGTTGGCGAACTACGCCGCCGCGGCTCGCTATCGGCACCACGCCTGTTCGACGTGCTGATCGAGTTCCAGCAGTTCTCCGCACCCGCCCCCGTGCAGCCGGATACGGGTTTGGTCGTCGCGCCACTGCCTGTGACCCTGGAAACCAGTGTCTTCCCGATCAATATCATGCTGTCCGAGAACGCCGACGGGCTGGACGCGGTGATCCGCTACGACACTGGCCTGTTCGACGCGGATGCTATAGAACAGCTCTGGACCGGCTACTGCAACCTGCTCGAGGTGTTGGCGGCCGCGCCGGGAACCATCGTCACAGAGCTGCCCCTGATCGGCCCCAGCGCCGAACACGAGCTGCTGAACATCGGATACCAGAAGCTGGACTTCGATCCCGCCGACCGCATCCACCACGCGATTGAACGGATCGCGGCCGAGACGCCAGAACGTGCTTGCCTCGGCGGGCCGCTCGGACACCGAACCTTCGGCGAACTCAACGGCAACGCCAACGGCATCGCCCGATTGTTGAGTGCCCACGGAATCAGGCCGGGCGATGTGGTCGCGATCCTCATGGACCGCACGCCACGCACGGTGGAGGCCATCCTCGGCATCTGGAAGATCGGTGCGGCCTACCTGCCCATCGATCCGAAAAACCCGGTGGCCTACGTCGCATCGGTGCTTGACGTATCGCGAGCCACACTGGTTCTGTCCGAGGGCGCCGAGTCGGCGTCGGACACTGGCGTGACCGTGGTGGATCTCGACGTTGCTCTCGCGCCCGGAAACCCCGGCAATCCGCCGCGATCCGACGCCGCCGCCTCCGAACTCGCCTACGTCATCTACACGTCCGGCTCGACCGGGACGCCGAAGGGCGCGATGGTCGCACACACCGGGATGCTCAATCACCTACACGCCAAGATCACCGATCTGCAATTGAGCCGCCATAGCGTGGTCGCCCAGACCGCGTCGAACAGCTTTGACATTTCGGTCTGGCAGATGTTCGCGGCACCATACGTGGGCGGTCGGACTGTTATCTACCCTCAGGACCTACAACTCGAGCCGGGCGCGTTGCGATCGCGGCTGGAGTCTGACGCCGTCACCGTCCTCGAGGTCGTGCCCTCCTACCTGGACACGGTGCTACACATATGGGCTGGCGAACCGTTCGCGGCGTTGAACTGGCTCATGGTCACCGGCGAGGTCGTGCAGCCGAAACTGGTCAACGAATGGCTGCGGGCCTTTCCTCGCATACCCGTCATCAACGCTTACGGTCCTACTGAAGCCTCCGACGACATCACCCACCACATCATCACCGAACCGGTGATGACGTCGTCGGTGCCGCTGGGGCGGCCGATCGTCAACACCGCCATCTACGTGCTCGATGAGCGCTCCCGGGTGCTCCCGCGCGGCGAGGCCGGCGAGATCTGTGTCAGCGGCGTCGCGGTCGGCCGCGGCTACCTCCACGACCCCGAGCAGACCGCACTTGTTTTCGTGCCCGATCCCTTCCATCGCGACCGGCGGATGTATCGCACCGGCGACGTCGGACGGTGGCGGGCCGACGGCACCCTCGAACTGATCGGCCGACGCGACACCCTTGTGAAGATCCGTGGATTCCGTGTGGATCTCGGGGCGATCGAGCATCGAGTCGGCACCGCACCCGGCGTGCGGGCCGTCGCTGTGGTGACCGGCGGCGCGGACCAGGATCGCTTGGTGGCATACGTCGTCCTCGACGACCCGGCAGCGTCTACAGCGCGCTGCGCGGCGTACCTGGCCGCGCAGCTGCCCGAATATATGCGCCCGGACCTGGTCGAACTGGATCGGCTGCCGCTGACGCCAAACGGCAAAACCGACCGCAAGGCCCTCGAGCGCCACACCGTCTCCGGGTCCGCGCCGATCCCGAGCCGCCCGCCCACTTCGCTGGTGGAACTCACACTGACCGCGATCTGGGAAGAAGTCCTCGGCCGCCGAGTCGGGATCTACGACCGCTTCCTCGACACCGGCGGAAACTCTCTACTCGCGATCCAGGTGGTGTCGCGCATCCGGCATCGGCTCGACGCCGAGGTGACACTCGAGCAGATCTTCACCCACCAGTCGATAGCGAGCCTGGCCACAGTAATTGGCAGCGACCACACCGGCTTGGGCGGTTCCGTCGAGTCGCTCGGCGGTCCAGGCGAGTACCCGGTAGCACCGATCCAGCGGCTGATGCTCGAGACCGAAGCCTCGGCACCGGCCCCCGAAGCATTCAATCGCAACGACCTGTTCGAGGTGGCCGGCGAGATCGACACCGAGCGCTTCCGCGACACGTTCGCAGCGCTGGTGGATCGCTACGAGAGCCTGCGTACGACCTACCCCGTCACCGGCGAACATGCCCGGATGGTGATACACCCCGCCGGTGAGCTAGAGCTGCCATTCGCGGTCCGCGACCTGAACGACAACGACGCGGTGCACGCCTACGCGGCCGAGCGCATCCAGGTGCCGTTCGACATCTCGCGTGAGCCGCTGATCCGGATCGAACTACTGCGGACCACAACCGGTTCCTGCTGGATCCTCATGTCGATGCATCAGCTCGCCTCCGACGGACGAACCGTCGAGATCGTCTTGAACAATCTGTTGGAGACGTATCGTGCGCTGCAGACTGGGATACCTATCCCCCCGGCTCCGGTCACCCAGTACAAGGAGTTCGCCGCCGCTCGGCGCGCCCGTGAAGACGACGAACGACTTCGCGGGTTCTGGCAGCGGGAACTGGAAAACACCGACACCGTGCTCGACCTGCGCACCGATCGGCCCCGACCGCCGTCGACCACACTGCCCGGCGGCCGGTGCTATCGCACATTGGACGCCGAATCGACGGCCAGGTTCGACGAACTGGCCACCGTCAACACGGTGACCGGATTCGTGGTGGCCCGCACAGCGGTGGCACTGCTGCTGTTCGGGGAGACCGGCCGCCCAAGTGTGACGATCGGCGCCTATGCGCGCGGACGTGACCAGCTCGAATGGGAGGACCAGATCGGATGCTGCCTCAACATCGTGCCGATGCGTCTGACCCGGCCCGAGCACGATGACCTAGACAGAGCACTGCGCGAGGCACAGGGCGATACCCTGCGCGCATTCGCGCACCAAGACTACCCATACGGCTCGATTATGCGCGACCTCAGGTGGCGGCGAGGTCCCGACCGCAGTCCGTTATTCGACGTGATGATCGCTTACGACCTGTGGGACAGCCAACCGGCACCGCAAGCGCGACCATTTGATCTAGTGGCGCACCCGCTGCCGCGGCGAGCCAAAGAAGCCGATCTGCAGTTCACGTTCGGCCGGACGCACGACAAACTGGAAATCGTAGTCACCTACAACACCGATCTCTACACCGACGAGACCGCCGCCGCGCTCGTCGACCGCCTGTGCGCGGTCATCAACGGGATGCTCGATCGCCGCCAGATCACGGAGATCGGTGTTGCCGCCACTGCGGATAGGATTCTGCGGTGAATGACGACATCGAGCGGCTCGACCGGGAACGGTGGTCCAGCGGTGAGCCCAGCGAAAGCGGGGATCTGCGCCGGGAATGGTCGGTCGACCGAACCGAATGCCGGATAACCTGCTGTTCCGCAGATGCGAGCGCGTTGTCGGCGATCGTGGCGCGCGAGGTCGCAGCCGCCGAAAGGCTCGGCTACCAGCTGGAATGGAAGACCTACGAGCACGACCAGCTGTCCGACCTACCAGTGGCGCTGCGAGGCGCCGGTTTCGAAGCCGAACCCGTTGAAGCGGTCTTGGTGCGCACCGAGCCCCTCGTGAACCCGCCGCGCGCTGATGCCCCGGCCGTCCGAGTCGTCACCGACCCGGACACAGACCTGGTCGACC
The DNA here is from genome assembly GCF_001612985.1 of Nocardia gamkensis NBRC 108242. Lineage (GTDB taxonomy): Bacteria > Actinomycetota > Actinomycetes > Mycobacteriales > Mycobacteriaceae > Nocardia > Nocardia gamkensis. The sequence continues at coordinate 62,558 of NZ_BDBM01000044.1, forward strand.
TGATCGCAATCTGGCAGGCAACCGGTCGGCGTGGCATCGACCAGGCAGTCGACACGTTGCGGGTACAACTACGGGAATGCGCGGTAAGTGTGCACATCGCCTACTCTGGCGGCGAGCCGGCTTCCTGCGGTCGCCTGCATTACGGCACGACACCTGCGTTCGCCGAACTCGCCGGTGGGTCGACTGTTCCCGGTCTCCGTTGCCGCGGCCTGTATACCGAGTTGGTCTATTCCCGTCTGGCGGAGGCCTTCTCACGGTTACGGACCGCCGTGTACGTCGACGCGCTGCCCACTTCCGCGCCGATCCTCTGCGGTCGGGGGTTTCGGCACGTCACCAATACCCGACCGTACTCCTATACACCTGCATCTATTCCCTGATTCTCGCTCTATTCCACTACACCAGATACGCAGACCGTATGGACTTATGAATCTGGCGGAGAAGGGAGGTCGCCGAGGCTCGGCGCATGCGCGCGGTCAGTCAGCGGATTCGGGTGGGTGCTGTGAGTCGTACCATCGCAGGATTCCGCGGAGTGCTGCCGTGGTAGAGGTTCGCCGTTCTGGTCTTCGGTAAGCCGGATTCGCAGATCGCATCGAGTGGCAGGTGCTG
>NZ_BDBM01000045.1 GCF_001612985.1 Nocardia gamkensis NBRC 108242
ATCCGGGAATTACTTTTCTTACCGGTCGGCGGTAAGCGCGGTCGTCAATGCGGCTGCCGTGCTCCGCGTCGCGTCCATGAATTCCTCGCGTTCCGCTCGGGTCGTCGCGGCGCGCAGCGGTCCCAGCTGCACTTCGTATGCGGCGGCGCCGCTCGCATCGAAAACCGGCGCCGCGAGATAACTCAGCGGCAAGACTTCCTCCGAATCCAGTTCGGCTCTGGTGAAGGGCCGCGAGGTGAGCGCGGCGAGCTGGCGAAGCGCGCGAGTGCGCAGATGAGGTTGCAGCAGTTCGGATCCCACCGCGCCGAGCAGATCCACGAGCAGATCGACCATCCCCGCGTCGTCGGCGCGGGGCCGGAAGACGGCCACCCCACGCTCGCGGACCAGCGCCAGCAGCGCACCGGCCATCCGTTGATCCGTTTCTGCGGCCGTGCGCAGCCAAATGTTCTGCTCGTTCGCCGGCCGCCACGGCATCACGCTGGCGCCGGCCGGGAACTGCAGCGGAATGCGATGTCCCACCGGGATTCCGGGAACGACGCGGTCGACGCCGTGCCGCACGTCGAGCACCGTCAGCCGGTCGGGTTCGATGCGGCTGAACGTGGCGCCGTACCCGGTCCGGGCGGCGAGACCGGCGAGCAGGCCGCCGACGCCGTGCGGGAGGGCGGCGCCGTGCAGACCGGCCAGCGCAGGCCCGATGCCGTAGCCGCGGGCAGGGTCGCGAACCACCCAGCCGGCCGCGTCCAGTTCGCTGAGGATCGCGGTCGCGGTGGCACGGGCGATGCCGAGACGTTCGGCGATGCCCGCGACGCTGATCGGCTCCCCGGAGGCCGCCAGCAACGACACGATTTCGACGACGCGACGCGTCGGTGGCGACGCCGATCGATCCGGCATGTCCGCAACCCCTTGTCCCGCTCGGGTGAGCGACCTACGATGACGAATATTAGATTACATGCTGTCGAATATTCGTCACCAGCGTAGGGAGCGCGAATGATTCTGGATCGGTTCCGAATCGACGATCGGGTCGCCATAGTCACCGGTGCGGGCCGCGGTCTCGGCGCGGCCATTGCGGTGGCGTTCGCGGAGGCGGGGGCGGATGTCGTCATCGCCGCACGGACCGAGAGCCAGCTCGAGGAGGTGGCCGCGCGCGTGGCCGCCGCGGGGCGACAGGCTCACGTGGTGCCCGCGGACCTGAGCGACGCCGATGCCACGGCGGCTCTCGCCGCGGCGGCGGTCGAACGCTTCGGACGACTGGACATCGTGGTCAACAATGTGGGCGGGGCGCTGCCGTGCCCGCTGCTGGACACGACGCCGCAGGCGCTGACGGACGCGTTCGAGTTCAACGTCACCAACGCGCACGCCCTGGTCCGGGCCGCGGTACCGCGCATGCTCGAAACCGCCGGTGGCGGTTCGATCCTGAACATCACGTCGACCATGGGGCGGCTGCCGGGGCGTGCGTTCGCGGCGTACGGCACCGCCAAGGCCGCCCTCGCCCACTACACCAGGCTCGCCGCACTCGACCTGAACCCGCGTATCCGGGTGAACGCCATCGCGCCGGGGTCGATCCTGACCTCCGCACTGGAGATCGTCGCGGGAAACGACGCCATGCGCACCGAATTGGAATCGAAGACACCGTTGCACCGCATCGGCGAACCCGAGGACATCGCCGCGGCCGCGCTCTATCTGGTGTCGCCCGCGGGCAAGTACCTCACCGGCAAGATCCTCGAGCCCGACGGCGGCTTGATCATGCCGAACCTCGACCTCCCGATCCCGGATCTGTGACATGACATATCGCGTAGTGCAATGGGGCACCGGCAATGTGGGCAGGCATGCTCTGGCCGGCGTGATCGCCCATCCCGAACTGGAACTGACCGGCGTGTGGGTGTCCGGTCCTGCCAAGAGCGGCGTCGATGCGGGGACGCTCGCCGGTCTCGAGCACCCCGTCGGGGTCACCGCCACGACCGACGCGGACGCGTTGCTCGCGTCGCGGCCGGACTGCGTCGTCTACTGCTCCATGACCGACAACCGGCTGTTCGAAGCCGTGCAGGACCTCCAGCGCATCCTCGCCGCCGGAATCAATGTCGTCGCCTGCGCCCCGGTGTTCTTCCAATACCCCTACGGAGTGCTGCCCGACGAGCTGCTGAAACCGGTGCAGGAGGCGGCCGCGCAGGGCAATTCGTCGCTGTGGGTGAACGGTATCGACCCGGGTTTCGCCAACGACCTGCTGCCGCTCGCGCTCGCGGGGACCTGCCTGCGCGTCGACCAGGTGCGCTGCCTGGAGATCGTGGACTACGCCAGCTACGACAACCGGGCGGTCATGTTCGACATCATGGGCTTCGGCAAGCCCGTCGACGAGATCCCCATGCTGTTGCAGCCCGGGGTGCTGTCGCTCGCCTGGGGCGGCACGGTCCGTCAGCTCGCCGCCGGGATCGGCGTCACCCTCGACGCCGTCACCCAGTCCTACGAGCGCATCCCGGCGCCGGAGTCGTTCGACATCGCGACCGGGCACATCGCCGAGGGAACCGCGGCGGCATTGCGTTTCGAAGTCCGGGGCATGGTCGGGGACGTGCCGGTCACGGTGCTCGAGCACGTGACCCGGCTGCGCCCCGACCTGTGCCCGGACTGGCCACAGCCGGCGCACCCCGAGGGCTCCTACCGGGTCGAGATCACGGGCGAGCCCGATTACGCGCTGGACCTGGTGACCTCGAGCCGCAACGGGGATCACAACTACGCGACCGTCCTGGCGACTGGCTTGCGCATAGTCAACGCCGTTCCCGCCGTTGTCGCCGCCCCCGCCGGAATCCTCACCGCACTGGATCTACCGCTGATCACCGCTCCCGCGCACCGCCCTGGCCGGTGACCGACGTCGCGGCCCCGAGGCGCGCGCGTGTCCGGCCTGCCCTGATCACCGACCGGTGACGAGGTCCCCGCGCTGAGCAATCGGCAGCGGCCCTTCGAGTTTCGGCTCCGGCCCGGCTCATTGTCCGGCCGTGCGGCCACGCGGCTGCGGCCCAGGATCCGGTCCTGGTCGCAGACCGGTGACGTGCGGGGCTATTTCTCGTGGGGCGCGGCGCGCGGTGCGGACAGCGCCTGCTCGAGGTATTCGGCGGGCTCGACGCTCCGGCCGTGGTCGAAGACCGGCGGGGCGGTAGCACGGCTACGCGGCATATCGCACTGAATTACGCCCGCTTGATCTCCGACCCGGCGGTGCGGTGCACTGCCGCCGCACTCCGGCCCCAGTCTCGGACCAGTGGCTCGGTCGCGTCCCGCTACGGCTTGCCGCGCTGGAGGCTCGCCTCGATCTCTGACCGGCCGGGCGGTACACGGCTGCCGCGGGGCTATCGGGCGCGCAGTGCGGACAGTGCCCGCTCGACGTCATCGGCGCTGTTGTAGAGGTGGAAGGCGAACCGCAACCCGCCGCCACGCGCGGAGGCGATCACTTCGGCCTCGGCGAGCCGGGCCGCCAGGTCCGCAGCGCCGGGCACGGAGACGATCGGCGAGCGCGCGTCGACGGGCTCCAAGCCCAGGTCGCGCAGGCCGTCGCGGAAGCGGTCGGCGAGTTCGAGGTCGTGCGCGCCGATCTTCTCGACGGTGAGTTCCTCGATCAGCGACAGTCCGGCCAGCGCCGCCACGACGCCGAGCCAGTCCGGTGTCGTGTCGAACCGCCGTGCCGTCGCGGGCAGTGCGACCGGGCGGTAGAGCTCGGCCCAGCGGTCCTCGGCGGCGTACCAGCTCGAGCCCACCGGACGCAGCTGCGGGACGAGGTCGGGCGGGGTGGCGAGGAATGCGACGCTGCGTGCGCCGATCAACCATTTGAAGGTGGCGCACACCCAGTAGTCCGCGTCGGTGAAGCGCAGTGGCAGCCATCCCGCGGCCTGGGTGGCGTCCACCAGCAGGCGAGCGCCGTTGGTCCGGGTCACCGCGCGCAGTTCGGCCAGATCGGTGACGCGGCCGTCCGCGGACTGGACCACACTCATGGCCACCAGCGCGGTCTCCGGCCGCACCTGCGCGGCCAGCTCCCGCAAGGGCACGAAGCGCACGACGAGGTCGTCCTGGTACACGAAAGGCATGGACACGGAGGAGAATTCGCCTTCCGGCAGCAGGACCTCCGCGCCGGGTGGCAGTGCGGTGGCCACGGGGGCGATGAGTCCCGCGACACCACTGCCGAGCGCGATGTCGTCGGCGGTCGCGCCGTCGAGCAGCCGGGCGAACCCGGCGCGCAGGCCGGGTGCCAGTCGATCCACCTCGGTTGTCGGCGCACCGCGGCCGGACGCCCAGCTCGCACTCGCGTCGCGCACCGCGGCCAGTGCCCTGGCGGACGGCAGACCGAAGGACGCGGTGTTCAGGTAGGTGGTTTCGGGAGTGAACTCGTCAGGCGCAAGGGAGGGCATGCTCGCAGCATCCGCCGGACCGCGCCGGGCCGTCCAGCGCCACCGGGCCGATAGTGGACCGATTTCGGCGCCCCGGAGGTCACTTCTCCGGTGCCCACATGTTGGACAGCAGTTGGAAGCTGGGCGTGTCGGCCAGCGACTGCATGGATTCGTAGATGCGGCGGTAGCCGGTGGAGGCGATGCGCCATTTGCCGTCGGCGTCGCGGCGGTAGGTGTCGGTGTAATAACCGGCACCGCGGATCAGGACCCCGTACTCGGTGGCGATGACGGTGTCCTCGAAGGCCCAGGATCCTGTGGCAGTCGCGCCGTCGACGCTGATCTCCGGGTGGTTGGCGATGTGCACGGAGACGATCGAGGGGCCGAGGTTCTCCCGCATGAACGCCGTGATGGCGTCGCGGCCGTCCAGGTGCAGCGGCTCGCCCATGGCGTGCGTACCGTAGCGGCCTTCCGCGTCGACGGCGAGGGTGTCGGCGAAATCGTCCCAGTCTTTGAGGTCGAGGCTCCGGAAGTAGCGGTACTTCAGCTGGCGGACGGCTTCGATGGCGTCGAGATCCATCTGTCGAGCCTGGCACGCGCGGTCGCCACAGACAAGAACGTGTTCTATTTTGCTGGCGATCGGCGTCGAACAGCGGATGATCGCGTCCTCCGGAAGGCGAGTTCGGACGCAGGTGCGCGGCCGACGGTCACGGGCGGGGTGTCGAACCAGTTCGACCGGGTACCCGTAGGACAGGAGTTGTCGTAGGGCTACGACAGCGCCTCAGGTACCGATCTCGTCACGACCAGGGGAATCTTGCGATGACCGACCGCCCTGCCACTCCCGGCACGAACCAGCAGACCCCGCTCGACCAGGAACTCGCCTTGAAAGCGGCCGCGCAGCGCTTGGAGGACGAATTCGACGGCGTCGCCAGCGAAGCCGCGATCGAGGATCATCTGCACTCGTCCTACGATCATGTCGCCGACCACGCCACCGTCGTGAACTACCTGCCGCTGCTGGCCGAGCGGTACACCCGCGAGTGGCTGTTCACCCTCGCGGATTCCGCGCACGGGTCGCCCTAGTGGCCTCTAAGCTCTACGCGAGTACGCGTGGAGGTTGGCAATGACGGTCGAGGTGATGACCGATCCCGAGCCGGGGGAGTTATGGACCGGATCTGGACAGGCAGCACGGCCGGGTCGGCCCCCGGTATCGATGATCGAGCGGATGACGCTGATACTGGAGGCTTTCGACGGCGTCACGCCGACGCTCACCCTCGTCGAACTGGCCGAGCGCACCGGGTTGCCGCGTTCCACCGTGCACCGCATTCTCGACCAGTTGATCCGGCTGCGCTGGCTGGCGCACGCGCCCGGCGGCTACCGGCTCGGTCTGCGCACGCTGGAGCTGGGCGGACTTGCCGCCGAGCACAACGAGATCCGTGACGCGGTGAGTCCGCTGCTGCACGATCTGTGTCAGCAGACCGGAATGGTCGGGCACCTCGGTGTGCTGGACGGGCGCGACGTGTTGTATCTGGACAAGGTCGGCGGCCGGTTCGCCGCGAGCGTGCCCACCCGGCTCGGCGGCCGGATGCCCGCGCACAGTACGGCTTTGGGCAAGGCGCTGCTGGCCACGTTGGACCCGAGCATCGTGGAAGCATCCTTCCGGGACCACCTGCCGCAACTGACCTCACGCACTCTCACAAACCGGACCGAACTGCATCGGGAACTCGGGCGCATCCGCAATCGCCAGGGAGTCGCCGTCGACAACGAGGAGTGCGTACCCGGTCTCGCCTGCGTGGCCGTGCCGATTCGCGGGCGCGGCGCCGCGGTGGCCGCGGTGTCGCTGTCGGGCCGCACCGGTTCCGAGACAGTGATGCCGGACACCGCTCGGCTGGCCCGCGCGCTGGCCGAAGTGGCCCAGGAGGCGGGACGAAACCTCTTCCCCCGGCACGCGCGCAGGCGCTGACCGCACCGTGGGCGCGGTCGTCTCGCCCGAGCCGCGCCGGATCATTTCCGACCAGCCGGTGCCGTCGCCGGGTGGCGAGGCCGAAATTAGCGGCGTGCTTGCTGAATTGCGCGTCTTTCACAGTGAAGAATTTTCGTTCGCGCTGCGCCCGGGCGGTGGGGCTGCTTTCCTGGTGAGGTCAGGATGGACAGTCCGCGAGCAGGCGAGCCGGAGTCGGGGAAGCGATGCACCGGGTACCGATCCAAGAGCGGCCATTCCGTTCCGAGTGGCTGTGGTTCGCCGCAGGCGTGCTGGCCACCGTCGCGGTGGGCGTCTGGCTGGTGCGGCCGTCGGCGCCCACCTGCGTCGCGGCGAGTCCTCTGCACGAGGCGTCCTCGCCGTCCCGATATCCGGTGACCGCCATGACATTCGCGCCGATCGGACCGGAGACATCCGCCGAAGCGCGCTACTTCGTGCTCGGCAAGCAGGTGTCGTGCTCCTTTCCCGAGCTGCCGCCGGACGGGTTCTATGCCGGGCTGTCCACCCCCGACTTCGGGCGCGCCGACCTGTGTGGGGCGTATCTGGACATCGCGGGTCCGCGCGGGTCGGTCCGGGCACTGGTGGTCGACCACTGCCCGGCATGCGGTCCGGGGCAGCTCGATCTGAGCGCTGCGGCGTTCGAACGGATCGCCGATGCCGACGAAGGGGTGGCGCGGGTCGGCTATCGCCTGGTCCGCGACCCGCAACCGGCGGAGGAGCTGACCTACGAGGTGAAGCAGGATTCCTCCGCGTCCTGGTTCGGCCTCCTGTTCGGCGGCACCGGAAATCCATTGCGTGAGGTTGCTGTTCGACCCGCCGCGGGCGGTCCGTGGCGACCGCTCACCCGGCGGGCGGACAACTATTGGACCCTCTCCGGCGCCGGGCCGGGCCCGTTCACCGCGCGCGTGACCGATGTCTACGGCAACGAGGCCGAGATCACCGATGTCACGGTGGAGCCGGGGCGGTACGCGGCACGGACTCGGCTCTACTCAGGCGCTCCGTCGTTCACCTCCGCGCCGGTCCTCGCCACCTCGGCCGGGACCGGCGCGGTCGCCTCCCGGTGCGAGCGGTAGCGGTCAGGCGAGTTCCGCCGCCAGCGCACGCCCGGCGGCCCGGCCCGAGAAGATGCATCCGCCGAGGAAGGTGCCTTCCAGCGCGTTGTATCCGTGCACGCCGCCCCCGCCGAACCCGGCGACTTCACCCGCGGCGTACAGACCAGGGAACGCGGTGCCGTCCGGCCGGATCACCTGGGAATTCAGGTCGGTCTGCAAGCCGCCCAGGGTTTTGCGGGTGAGGATGTTGAGCCGTACGGCGATCAGCGGGCCCGCGGCCGGATCGAGAATCCGGTGCGGTTTGGCGACCCGGCCCGCCTTGTCGCCCAGGTACCGGCGCGCGTTGGCGATCGCCATCAGCTGGCTGTCCTTGCTGTACTTGTTCGTCAGTTCGCGGTCCCGCGCGACGATCTGGCGTTCCAGATCGTCATAGTCCAGCCGGGGGCCGCGAGCGATCTTGTTCATGCCCTCGACCAGTTCACGCAGCGTATCCGCCACGACGAAATCGACACCGTGCTGTTTGAACGCCTCGACCGGCCCCGGTGCGCCCTTGGCGACGCGGCTTTTCAGCGTGAGCTTGAGGTCCTTGCCGGTGATGTCCGGGTTCTGCTCGGAGCCCGACAGCGCGAACTCTTTCTCGATGATCGACTGGGTGAGCACGAACCACGAATAGTCGTAACCGGTCTTCAGGATCTCCTTCATCGTCGAGTTGGTGTCGAATCCGGGGAAACACGGTGCGGGCAGGCGTTTTCCGTTCGCGTCGAGCCACATCGAGGACGGTCCGGGGATGATCCGGATCGCGTGATCGGGCCAGATCGGGTCCCAGTTGACGATGCCTTCGGTGTAGTGCCACATGCGGTCCCGGTTGACGATGGCGCCGCCCGCGGTCTCGGTGATGGCGAGCATTCGGCCGTCGACATGCGCGGGCACGCCGGAGATCATGGTCTCCGGGCACGGTCCTAGTCGCTGGGTGGGCCAGTTGCGCCGGATCAGCTCGTGGTTGTGGCCGATTCCGCCGGAGGCCACGATAACGGCCTTGGCGCGCAACTCGAATTCGCCCACCTCGGTCCGCGACGAGGCACGTCCCCGGTCCAGATCGGTGTCCTCGAGCACCGCGCCGCGCACGCCGACCACCGCGTCGTTCTCCACGATCAATTCGTCCACCCGATGGCGGAAGCCGAATCGGACCAGTCCGCGCCGCTCGCCATCGAGGACCGGCTCGGCGAAGACCCGGACCACCTCGGGGCCGGTGCCCCAGGTGAGATGGAAGCGCGGCACCGAGTTGCCGTGTCCGTCGGCGCGGTCGCCGCCGCGCTCGGCCCAGCCGACCAGCGGCGTCACCCGCAGGCCGAGTTCGCGCAGGTACTCCCGCTTCTCGGTGGCCGCGAACCGCACATAGGCCCGCGCCCACTGCCTGGCCCACTTGTCCTCGTCGTCGCGGTCGAACCCGGCCGAGCCGAGCCAGTCCTGCAAGGCCAGATCGTAGGAGTCCTTGATGCCGAGGCGCCGCTGCTCCGGGCTGTCGACGAAGAAGAGCCCGCCCAGCGACCAGAACGCCTGACCGCCGAGATTGTTGCGATTCTCCTGGTCGAGCACGTGCACCGTGCGACCGGCCTTGACCAGTTCGTGCGTGGCGACCAGGCCGGCCAGCCCGGCGCCGACGACGAGGACGTCCGCCTCCGGCGTCACCTCGGAACTGCTGTGGGACATGTTCATCCTTCGGTTGCGGTGCTGTAGGCCAGCACGACGTGGTGGAACAGTTCGGTGCGGCGCTCGCGCGCGGCACGGCTGTCCGGCTCCATCAGGACCTGCACGCTGGTCCCGTCGTGGACGGCGATGAGCGCTTGGCCGAACGCCTCCGGGTCCGGCACGGTGCGGCCGCCGCGGGCGAGCGCCGCGACGATGGTGGGCATGAGGGCCGCGACGATGGCTTCCTCGCGGGCGGCCATCACCCGGCGCAGCGCCGGGGTGCGCAGGGCGTGCGCGGTGAATTCGGCGGTGATCCGGTACCAGCCCTCGTCGACCGGCACCGCCCGTTCCAGTCGCCGGACCGCGGCGCGCACGTCATCGGCGCCGTCGGCGGCGATCTCGTCGAGGATGGCGCTCGCCTCGGTGAGCATCGCCGTCGAGCGCTGTTCCCACATGGCCAGGAACAGCTCGTCCAGCGAGCTGAAGTTCGAGTAGAACGCCCCGCGGGTGAATCCGGCGCGCTCGCACACCCGCTCCACGGTGGCGCGCCCGAAGCCTTCCTCGGCGAACGCGTCGTAGGCCGCGGTCAGCAGCCGGTTCCTGGTTTCGGCGCGGCGGCGGGTGACCCGGGCGGGTGCGGCCTGCGCGGCATCGGACGCCATCGGGCACCTCCTCGGTTCGGCCTCGACCAGGCATCGGATACAGAAATGTACTCGATACAGAAACGTATCAGAAGTCGGTGGGCGGCGTGGCCGAATCCGCCGAGTAGGGTGATTCCGGCGCACCCGGCCCCGCCGGGATGCCCGGTCCGTGTCGATCCGATCGGAGCGAGGTGATCCGACGATGAGCCAGATCCGCGGCGGTAGCGCTTCGATGCGATGCTGGCGGGTGCGCAGGCCGGGCCCGATCGATGGCGGCCCGTTGCACGCGGAGCGAACCTCCGTCCCGGAACCCGGTCCCGGCGAGTTGGTGGTGCGTGTACTGGCCTGCGGCGTGTGCCGGACCGACCTGCACGTGACCGAAGGCGATCTTCCGGTGCACCGGGCCGGAGTGGTGCCGGGGCACGAGGTCGTCGGCGAGGTCGTCACGGTCGGGCATGGTGCGGAGGGGGAGGGTTTCGCGGTGGGGGACCGGGTGGGCATCGCCTGGCTGCGGCACACGTGCGGGGAGTGCAAGTTCTGCCTGCGCGGCGCGGAGAACCTCTGCCCGCATTCGGCCTACACCGGCTGGGACGCCGACGGTGGTTACGCCGAATTCGCTTGTGTTCCTGCGGCATACGCATTGCGCTTGCCCGCGGGATACTCGGATGCCGACACCGCCCCCTTGCTGTGCGCGGGCATCATCGGGTACCGGGCGCTGCTGCGGGCCGCCGTTCCACCGGGCGGTCGGCTGGGAATCTACGGCTTCGGCGGCAGTGCCCACATCGCCGCCCAGGTGGCCGCCGCGCAAGGAGCGCAGGTGCACGTGATGACCCGGGATCCGGCGGCGCGGGAACTCGCGACCGCGCTCGGCGCCGCGTCGGTGCAGGGCGCCGCGGATCCGCCTCCGGTGCTGCTGGATTCGGCGATCCTGTTCGCGCCGGTCGGTGAGCTGGTGCCGCCCGCGCTCGCGGCGCTCGATCGCGGCGGGATCCTCGCCGTCGCGGGTATTCATCTCAGCGACATTCCCGCGCTGAACTATCAGCGGCATCTGTTCCAGGAAAGGGAGATTCGATCGGTCACCGCGAACACCCGTGCCGACGCACGCGAATTCCTGGCTTTCGCCGGCGAGCACCGGATACATCTGACCACGCACGGGTACTCCCTGGACATGGCCGATCGGGCGCTGATCGACCTCGCGCACGGACGATTCACGGGCGCAGCGGTTCTCGTACCGTAAAGCTCCGGAGAACACGATTCGGCGCTGACTCGGTATCGGTCGGGTGGAGTTCCTTGACGGCCTCCGGGGCCGTTCTTACCTTCGCGGATATAGCCGAGTAATTGTCACCGACAAGTGTCGCTCGGCTGTCTCACAACGGCGTGAGTAGGTGAGTACGATGGCCAACCGGAAGGTAATTCACTTCGAAAAGTGGCGTGTAGTAGAGGCATTCGCTGTGCTACTGCTCGTCGCGGGGTTCGGGGCTGTGACGGGATTGCACGCATGGGCGACGTCCTGCGCGGCGGTCGACGTGGTCGTCGCCCGGGGCACCCACGAACCCGGATATCTGGGTGCGGTGGTGGGCGACCCGCTCTACGACGCACTGTGGCGAGCACTTCCGGTCGATTCGCAGGCATATCGGGTGGACTACCCCGCAGACCTGCTCGACACGTCCTCGATCGGCCGCGGCACCCAGGACATGACCGCCCATGTGCTGTGGCAAGCGGCGCGGTGCCCGGATCAGCGGTTCGTCCTGGTCGGCTTCTCGCAGGGGGCCGTTGTGACGCACGGGGTGCTCGGCACCGGCATCGTGACCGCGCTCGGTGGCATCCGCACCCTGCCCGCGGATCTGGAATCCCGCGTGGCGGCGGTGCTGTTGTTCGGTGATCCGATCCGGCTGGTCGGCTGGTCGGTGCCGGAGCAATACGCCTGGCGGACCGGAAACTACTGCGCGAGTGGTGATCCGGTGTGCGAGGGGGGCATCCGTCCGGCCGCGCACACCGACTACCGCTGGGCCATGTGGCCCGCCGTGGAGTTCGCGGTGTACCGGATGTGACCGCGCGGGACCGGGAACCGCGGGAGTGGGGCCGACCGAGGTCGGCCCCACTCAGCTGTGCGGAGCTACCAGTGCAAGCCCGGGACCATACGAGCGACGCGCGCCGCGGGGGTCGGCAGCGCCATGAGCGGCATGATCACCGGGGCCAGCGCGGACAGCGCGCCGCCGCCGGTCGCGGGCGCGGTGGCGGGCGACGGATCGGCCGCACGGCGCTCCGCGTCGCCCCGCGCGGCGCGGGACTCGCCGAACATGCGGTAGCCCTGGTGCATGATCTGACGCTTCACCGACGGCATCAGCAATTCCACCGCCTGGGCGAAGGTGCCGACCGGCGTGTCGATGCGATGCGGCCGGTCCTCGAGCGCACGCACCACGATCGCGGCGGCCTGCTCCGGATCGGGCACCGGAAGCGAACGGTACAGGTCGGTCGGCGCGATCATCGGGGTCCGCACCAGCGGCATCCGCACCGAGGTGAACGTGATCCCGGCATCCCGGTTCTCCACCGCCGCGATCTCGCTGAAGTTGTCCAGCGCCGACTTGCTCGCCACGTAGGCGGCGAATCGGGGCACCTTGGTCTGCACCGCGATCGAGGAGATGTTCACCACGTGCCCGAAGCGGCGCGCCCGCATCGACGGCAGCAGTCCGAGGATCAGCCGCACGGCGCCGAAGTAGTTCACCGCCATGGTGCGCTCGAAATCGTGCATCCGGTCGGTGGAGTTGAGCACCGAGCGGCGGATCGAGCGGCCCGCGTTGTTCACCAGGTAGTCGACGTGGCCGTGGTCGTCGAGCACGCACTGCACGAGCTTCTCGACCGCTTCGGCGTCGGTGATGTCGCACGGATAGGTATGCGCGACACCGCCTTCGGCGCGCACCGCGTCGGCGGCGGCCGCCAGGTCGTCGTGCCCGCGGGCGACCATCAGGACCGTGGCGCCGCGCCGGGCGACGGCGTGCGCGGTGGCCAGCCCGATACCGGAGGACGCGCCGGTGATCAGCACGACCCGTCCGGCGAGCGGGTCACCGGTGATGGACACGCGTCCGCGCTGCGGGTCGAGGTGGTCGCGCCAGTACTGCCACAGCCGCTCGGCGTAGCTGTCGAACGACGGCACCGTCAGGCCGCAACCGCGCAGCTGGGCGCGGGTGGAGTCGCTGATGAACTCCGCGGAGAACGAGGTGTGTGGAGCGACTTCGACCGGGATGCCCACCTGCTCGAGCAGGAAATCGCGCACAGCGGTGAGGCCGGGGATCTGCGCGAGCCCGCTGAGCGCCAATGCGCTGCCCGGCACCGTGCCGACACCGGTCGGGGCGCCCGCCGCGGCGGCAAGCGCGCGATACACCTCGCCGAAGGGCTGCGGCTCCGGGTTGACCAGGTGGAAGGTGCGTCCGTCCAGGCCGGGGCGGCGGATCAGCTCCGCCATGGCGGCCGAGACATAGTCCACCGGAACGATATTCGTGGCGCCGAGGTCGGGGAGCGGCAACGGCAGCTCGGACGGCAGCGCGGCCAGCCGCGCGATCGCGCCGAAGAAGTAGTAGGGGCCGTCGATCTTGTCCATCTCGCCGGTGCGGGAATCGCCCACGATGATCGCGGGGCGATAGACCCGCCAGCGCACGCCGCGCGACTCGCGGACGAGCTTCTCGGCGGCGAACTTGGTGCGGTGATACGGCGAGGTCAGCCGCTGCCCGAGGTCGAAGTCCTCCTCGAAGAACTTGCCCTTGTGGTCGCCTGCCACGGCCACCGAGGAGACGTGGTGCAGCACCGCGCCCAGCTCGCGGGCCAGGGCCAGCACCGAGCGCGTGCCGGTGACGTTCGCCGCGTGCGCGGTGTCCTCGTCGGCGGTCATGTCGTAGACGGCGCCCAGGTGGACCACGTGGTCGGCCCGCGGCGCCTCGCACGCCAATCCCAGGCCCTCGGCGGTGAGATCGCCGATGAGCGCGAAGACCCGCTCGGCGCCGCGCCAGCCCGCCGCGATGTCGGTGAATTTCGCCAGCGACGTCTCACGCACCAGCACGTGGACGATCGCGTCGGCGTCGCGATCCAGCAGGTCCTGCACGACCCGCCTGCCCAAGAATCCGGTTCCGCCCGTCACGATGTAAGTGGCCATCGCACTCTCCTGCTGCTTACTCGAACCATGTTGTCGCACAAGTCATCCGGCATGCGGCAATGGATGCGGACAGCGTTGATTCGGCCCCCAGCGACAGACGTCGGGCCGAAAGTAGGAACACCTTCGTCCTGACTTATTACTGAAGAGTAATGGAGCGCGCGCTTCCCCGGCAAGCGATCATGGGCCGTGTGGCCTGTGGGGCTGATCACCGTCCGTGCAGGTCAAACGGTATGTGTTACAGAGATTTCCAGTTACTCGCGTTCTGGTCGAGTGTCCAGCAACTTTATGGCGTCCCGCTGCGGCTACTTCTTCTCGACCCGTGCGGACGGGGCTTGCAGCGGGGGCTTGTCACGCAGGAACGTCTCGAAGGCGTCCAGGTCGGTCGGGCCCACCGCGGTGTCGGCGCCCTCGGTGAAGACGGTGAATCCGTCGCCGCCCGAAGCGAGGAAGTTGTTGGTCGTCACGCGATAGGCGGCGACCGGGTCGAGCGGTTGCCCGCCGATACGGACGCTGCCCGCGATCACCTTCGCGCCTGCGGGAGCGGTATCGGAATAGGCGTAACCGATGCCCGCGAGGGACAGGATCGTCGGTTTTTCGGGGTGGGTCCATTGCTGTTCCAGCAGGTGAAGGATCTGGCTGCCGGTGAGCGTGAGCGTGACGACTTGGTTGCCGAACGGCTGGACGGTGAAGAGATCGCCGTAGGTGATCGGTCCCTGTTTCAGATCGGCGCGCACGCCGCCGGGGTTCATGAAGGCGGCCACGGCGGCGGCCGAGCCCGCGGTGACCGACAGCATGGAATCGGCGATCACGTCGCCCAGCGGTGAGGTGCCCCCCGGGTTCGGGTCGTGCGGCAGGGTGGCCGCGGTCGCGCCGACTACGCGGCCCGCGCGAGGCCGGGACTGCTCGGTGTAGAAATCGATCAGCGCGGTCGTCGGGGCGTCGGGTGTCACCTCGCGGGTCACCACTCGGTTGACCGCCGACGCTTGCACGCCGTCGGGGCCGAAACGCAGCGTGACGTCGGTGATGAGCCGTCCGTAGGACGATGCCTGGGTGATGACCCTGCCCCCGGCGGTGCACACGTAGGGCTGGTGGCTGTGCGCGGTGAACAGCGCCCGGACCGCGGGGTCGATCCGCTCGGCCAGCCCGGTCACGTTCGGGGTGACGTTCGCGCAGCCGTTGTAGTCCAGTGGTGCGTCCTGTTCGGGCCGCTGGGAGCCGCCGTCGTGCGTCAGCGCCACGATCGCCTCCGCGCCCGCCGCTCTCATCTCCGGCACGTAGCGGTTGATCGCGGCGGCTTGGTCGCCGAACAGATAGCCCCGGATGCCCTCGGGCAGAACGATATTCGCGGTGTCGGGTGTGACGGTGCCGACGACGCCGATCCGGTGCCCGCCCACCTCCAGCAGGGTCCACGGGCGCAGTGCGGGTGGCAGGTTGCCCTGCGCGTCGGTGACGTTCGCGGCCAGGTAGGGGAATTTCGCGCCGGTGAACGGAGCGCCGGGAGAACAGCCGTCCCACGCGCACCCGCCCTGCTGCAAACGCGTCAATTCTCGTACACCGTCGTCGAATTCGTGATTGCCGACCGCGGAGGCGGCCACTCCCACGTTGCCGAGGAAGTCGATCGTCGGCTCGTCGTGGAACAGGCTGGAGACCAGCGGGCTCGCCCCGATGTTGTCCCCGGCCGCCAGTACGGCGCTGGACGGATAGGCGGCCTTCAGTCGTGCCAGATGGGTTGCGAGATAGGCGGCTCCGCCCGCGTCGTATCTGCCGATCTTCCCGTTGGACCCGCTCGGCGGCTGGAGGTTTCCGTGCAGATCGTTGAAGCCGAACAGGTGCACCTCGTCCGGCTGCGCGGGGCGCAGATCGTTCGTCGAGATCAGGGGCACGATCTGTGCCGCCGTCGACGAACCGGGCCCGGCGCCGGGGTCGGATGTCGTGGCACAACCCTCCACCAGACCGACGCCGACAAGACCGGCTAGAACCACGGCGATGCGACGGCGCGCTCTCATACCATGACTGTCCCACGTCCCCGGCATTCGCGCAGCACTGCCGAAATACCGCGCGCCGCAGCGCGATGCGTCAGGTGGACCCGGCTACTGAGCGGCCGGGAATTCCTCGGCGAGTTCCTCGAAGACCGCGGTGTTCATCGCGAAGGCGCGCTTGCCCTCGTCGAGTACGCGGCGGCGCTCCAGATCATCGAGCGGCAGGCGATCGAGCAGGCCGCGGTATTCCCGCTTGAACGCCGCCGGATTGTGTACGCCGTCGAAGACGTAGAAACGCACGCCGTCGCCGCGATGCGGAAAGTTCCACAACTTTTCGGCGGTGCCGCGGATGACTTGTCCGCCGGACAGGTCACCGAGGTAGCGGGTGTAGTGGTGGGCGATGTACCCGGCGGGCCAGTCGCGTGCGCACGCGTCGATGCGTTCGGCGTAGGCCGCGGTGGCGGGCAACGGTTCCAGGCCGGTACGCCAGCCGGAGCCGAGCAGATGCGCGAGATCGCGTTCGAGTTCCGCGGTGCGGGCCAGCTCCGGCCGGATGAACGGTCCGGCGACCGGGTCGCCGGCCAGCGTCTCCCACCGCTGTTCGAGCGCGCGGTAGATGAACCAGAGCTGACCGGTGTAGCGGTGATACGAGTCGACGCCGAGGGATCCGCCCAGCATGTCGCTCATGAAGCGGGAGTTCTCCGCCTCCGCGTGCTGCTGCGCGGTGGCGGTACGGATCTGCTTCGAGAACGGATCTGTTTCCGGCATGTCCGAACCACCTCACCTCACACCGGGGCCGCCATCGCATCGCGCCGCCCTGACCAGTTCGATAAGAGGTTACCGGGCGGGCGTTCGGCGCGCATGCGCCTCGCGGTTCAGTGCGCGGACGCCGAGCGGCGCCGTCGCCGCACGATCGGGCGGCGCAGCGAGCCGAACCGGCGCAGTATCCGGGGCCTGCGCACGGTGCGGTCGCACCACTCGCCGAGGGTGACACCGGCAGCGAGCGCGCAGCCGATGCCGAAGGCCGACAGCAGTTGGTTGCCTCCGATCACCAGTTCGTCGTTGAGCAGGGCGTAGAGCCCGCGGTAGACCTTGAGGCCGGGGAGCAACGGGGTGATGCCCGCGACCGCGACGACCAGCGGGGGAGTCAGCGCCCGGCGGGCCATCAGGCCACCGGCCAGCCCGACCAGCGTGGCGGCCGCGCCGGAGGAGATCACGGGACCGAACCCGGCCTGCTGGACGAGCAGGAAGCAGATGATGCCCGCGGCGCCGCTGCCCGCCGCGGCGGCGAGGGCCCGGCGCTCGGCGTAGCAGGCGAGCGCGAACGCCAGGGCCGCCACCGCACCGGCCAGGATCTTCACCGGCAGGTCGGTGATGTCGCGGGCGGAGGTCAGATAGACCGGTGGCACCGTGGCGTCGAGGAGGTCGGCGATGCGCAGGGTGAACGCGATGCCCGCGATGATGCCGCCGGTCATCATCATCACCTCGAGCATGCGGGCCGTGGCGGTGATGGGTGCGCCGGTGATCGCGTCCTGCACCGAGCCGACCAGTTGCAATCCACTGAGCAGCACGGTGATCCCGGCGGCGATGATCAGGGTCGGGTCGGCGTCGATCCGCAAGCGGGCGGCCAGGCTCGCCAGCACGATGGCCGGGATCGCGGCGATGGCGCCGCCCACCATGTGCTGGAAGAAGAAGGGCAGTCCGTAGCGATTGAGGACGCGATTGGTGCGGTCGATCGCCGCGGTGGTCGCGAAACTGATCGCGGCCACGAGTGCGCCGGCGCCGAGTAGCGCGGCGATCGCCGCCGCCATCAGCGACCACGCGGCGGTGGCGGTCCACCGGTGGTACGGGTGCGGCGCCGAGGTGATCGCGTCGAGCGCGGCGCGGGCCTGGTCGGGGGGGACCAGTTCGTTGCGGATCCGGCGGGTCAGCCGGTCCACCGCGGCGAGCCGGGTGAAGTCCAGGGCGCGATAGTGCACGATCCGCATCGTGCTGGCCGGCGGCAGCGCGGGCCCGCGGTCGGCCCAGATGCGGATGGCGTCGTAGGTGACATCGATGCTGCAGCGGGACAGGCCGTAGGTGGCGGCGATGAACCGCACCGTCGTGGTGGTGTCCACCACGCCGGTGCCGGAGGCGAGCACCACCTCGCCGACCCGGACCGCGAGGTCGAGGACTTCGGCCACTCCGGCGTCGTCGGTGAGATCGATCGGCTGCAACGGCGTCGGCGCGGTGACGATGGTGTCCGCGGTCGCCTGCCGGTCGGCCACCAGCAGGCCGACGGCCTGGGTGACGACGGGTATGGGCCGGGCGCGCCGCAGGCGAAGCCCGCGACGCCAGCCGAGGTGATCCACCCGTTGGGTGGTGACATCGCCTGCGGAAGATGCGTCGAGACTCATGGAGGCGAACCTAGTCATCCGACGTCTCGTTGGCATCCGTGCGGGTCGCGGCAGGCGCGCCGGCACCGCTCACCCCTTGGTGGGACCCGGCGAATCGTGGTAGAACTTGTTCTAATTTCGGCGATGGGAGCGCGTACGGTGCGGTACGGAATCGTGTTGTTCACCAGCGATCGGGGCATCACCCCCGCGGATGCGGCGGTGGCCGCCGAGCGTGCCGGTTTCGACACGTTCTACGTCCCCGAGCACACACACATCCCGGTGGTTCGCGCGGCGGCGCACCCGCGCACCGGCGATGCGAGCCTGCCCGACGACCGCTATCTGCGCACCCTGGATCCGTGGGTCGCGCTGGGCACCGCCGCGTCCGTGACCGAACGCATCGGGTTGTCCACCGCGGTGGCGCTGCCCGCCGAGCATCACCCGATCACGCTGGCCAAGACCATCGCCTCGCTCGACCATCTGTCCGGCGGCCGGGTCAGTCTCGGCGTCGGATTCGGCTGGAACACCGACGAGCTGGCCCACCACGGTGTGCCCGCGGGCAAGCGCAGGACGGTGCTGCGTGAGCATCTCGAGGCCATGCGTGTGCTCTGGACCGAAGAGGAGGCGGGCTTCGACGGCGAGTTCGTCACCTTCGGCGCCAGCTGGTCCTGGCCGAAGCCGGTGCAGAAACGCATTCCGGTCCTGCTCGGCGCGGCGGGCACCGAGAAGAATTTCACCTGGCTGGCGAACTACGCCGACGGATGGATCACCACGCCTACCGAGGACGGGTTGGATCAGAAAATCGCTCTGCTGCATCGGGTGTGGCGCGAGCACGGGCGCGCCGACCGGCCCGAGGTCGTCGCGCTCGCCGGGCGGCACGACGCCGAGCAGCTGGCGCGCTGGGCCGAAGCGGGTGTGACGGAAGCGGTTTTCGGGCTGCCCGATCGCGCGGCGGAGGACGTGCGCGCCTACCTCACGCGACTGGCCGGGAAGCTGGGTATCCAGCCCAACGGGTGACGCGCTCGGCGCGCCACCGCGGTCACCCGTGGCCGCGGTCGCAAGCCCGCGAGCACCGGCCCGACGCGAGGCGAACCGCCCCGGACGAGAAGTGGCCCGCGCGAAGCGGCTTCGCGCGGGCCACGGGGTCGGTCGTCAGCGCAGGTCGCGCCTGCGGAACGCGGTGACGCCGACGGCGAGCAGGACCGCCGCGACCGCGAGCAGCCACAGCACCGGCAGCGCCTGGAATTCGGCGCCGGGCACCTTCGGTGGGTGGACGAACGGCACCAGATCCACCATCCATTGCGGCAGCCCGTCCAGCGAGCCCACGAAGAAGATCACCACCATGGCGCTGAGCACACCCCAGGCGACCGGGGCGAAGCGCGGTGCGACACCGTAGAGCGCGACCGCGATGCCCGTGACGACCCAGACCGCGGGCACCTGCACGGCGGCGGCGCCGATCGATTGCCCGAGTTTCGTACCGAGATCACCTCCGGTGGCGCCGTACACGATGCCGATCGCCACGCCGGAGACCAGCAGTGCCGCGGCGGGCCCGAGCAGCGCGAAGCCGATGTGGCTCAGCGCGTAGCGGACGCGGCCGACCGCACCGGACAGCGTCGCCTCGACCCGGGCGCTGGTCTCCTCGTCGTGCAGGCGCAGGGCGGCGGAGATCGAGTAGGCGGAGGCCGCCGCGGCCAGCATCGTGATCGCGTAGGTGATGAACGACTGCTGTAGCTGCTGGGAGCCGCCCATCCGGGTGACCATGTCGCGGATGGACGCGCTGCCGTCGAGCATGTCGCCGACGCTGTTGACCGCGCCGCCGATCAGCAGGCCGTAGAGGGCGAAGCCGACCGTCCACGCCAGCAGGGTGCCGCGCTGCAACCGCCAGGCCAATCCGAACGGGCCGGACAGCACAGGCGCCGCGGCCGGCGGCCCGGGACGCTCGGCGATGAGCCCCGAACCGACGTCGCGATTGCCGAGCAACGCGTACGCCAGCACGGTGCCCGCCACGGCGAGGACGGCGAAGGGCAGCAGCACCCACCATCGTTCGTCGGCGTACGGGCGGATCTGCAACGACCATCCGATCGGCGAGAACCAGGACAGCACACCGTTTCCGGCGTCGCCGACCGCCCGCAAGGCGAAGGCCGCGCCGAGGGCGCCGAAGGCTACGCCGCGCGCCACTCGCGCACCGGCGCTCACCTGAGCGGCGACCGCGGCGATCGCCGCCCAGACGATGCCGGACGCCGCCAGCGCGGCGCCGAAGGCCACCGATCCCGCTCCGGGCAGGTCGGCGGCATACAGCGCCGGCGCGCACACGATCCCGGCGAGCGCCGCCCCGGCGTAGGTCATGATCAGGGTGGCGGTGAGACCGGCGAAACGCCCGATACTGGTGGCGCCCACCAGTTCCGCGCGCCCGGTTTCCTCCTCGACGCGGGTGTGCCGGATCACCGTGAGCACCGTGGCGATGGCGATCATGGTGTACATGGCGCCGGCTTTCCAGGTGCCGATCGAGCCGAGCGCCGAGCTGAACACCGGACCGTACATGGCGATCAGCGCGGGGCTGTCGGCCGTGGTGCGCGCGAAGCTGTCCAAGGACGCCTGGTTGTCGTACAAGCCCTTGATGCTGACCACCTGGAACGCGGGCATCACGCCGATGAGCAGCGTCCACAGCGGTAGCACGATCCGGTCGCGGCGCAGGTACAGCCGAAGCAACCGCCCGGTGCCCGCGAAGTCGCGGTAGACGCCGAGCTGCGCCGTCGCGGCGCGCCCGGCGATGGCGGTGGTCATGCTCGCACCTTCTCCCCGGTGACAGCGGCGGACTCGGCGTCGTGGCCGTCGACGTGGTAGTGCCGCAGGAACAGCTCCTCGAGCGTCGGCGGCGTGCTGGTCAGGCTGCGCACGCCCGCGTCGCCGAGCACCCGGATCAGCTCGCCCAAGTGCTCGTTGTCGACCTGGCAGCGCAGCGTGTGGTCGTCGAGTTCGATGTCCTCCACGCCGGGGATGCGGCTCAGATCTCCTGCGTCGCCGATCAATTCGGCAGTGATCGACGTGCGCGACAGATGGCGCAGGTCCGACAGCGAGCCGCTCTCCACCGTGCGCCCGGCCCGGATGATGGTCACCCGGTCGCACAGCGCCTCCACCTCGGACAAGATGTGGCTCGACAGCAGGACCGTCGCGCCGCGCTCGCGCGCCTCGTGCACACACTCCCGGAAGACCTGCTCCATCAGCGGGTCCAGACCCGAGGTCGGCTCGTCGAGCAGCAGCAGCCGCGCGCCGGAGGCCAGCGCCGCGACCAGCGCGACCTTCTGGCGGTTGCCCTTGGAGTAGGTGCGCGCCTTCTTGCGGGGGTCGAGGTCGAAGCGCTCGATCAGCTCGTCCCTGCGTGTCTCGTCGAGACCGCCGCGCATCCGGGAGAGCAGATCGATGGTCTCCCCGCCCGACAGCGACGGCCACAGCGTCACATCGCCCGGCACATAAGCCAATTCGCGGTGCAGGGCGACCGCATCGGCCCACGGGTCGCGCCCGAACAGCCTGGCTTGCCCGCCCGTGGCGCGCAGGATCCCGAGTAGTACCCGGATGGTGGTGGACTTGCCCGCGCCGTTGGGGCCGAGGAAGCCGTGGATCTCGCCCTCGGTGACCGTGAGGTCGAGGCCGTCCAGCGCGGTGACGTGACCGAAAGTCTTGCGGAGACCGCGGACTTCGATAATGTCGGACATCATTTCTCCTTGGTGAATGTGTCCAAGATCGTGGGATCGGTGATCAGCCCTTGGGTGTAGAACTCCAGGGCCGGTGGGGTGAGTTCTTCGGTGAGTTCGCGAATCGCCTTGCGATAGTCGATCTTCTCGTCGCGGTGCTGGCGCATCTGCATGTACAGCATGGTCGCGCCGACGTTCAGCATCATCAGGTAGCGGGCGCGCGCCGCGGGATCGCGGCTCGGCTTGATCCTGCCGGCCTCGACCGCCTTCTCGAGATAGCCCTCGGCATCGGCGGTCATGTGCTCGAACAACGATTCCGCCATCGGTCCGCCCGCCTGCAGGCTGCGCACCATATAGGCGACCAGCGGCGCGTACGACTCGACCTCGGCCAGGGCGTCGAGCATGCCCGCCTTCATGGACGACGCGGTGATCGCCTTGACCTTCTCGTCGCGGATCAGCTGCAGGACTCGGTCGTCGCAGGCGGCGCGCAGGCCGTCCTTGGAACCGAAGTGATGGTTGACCAACCCGGGCGAGACGCCGGCGGCGGCGGCGATCTTGCGGACGCCCACTTGGAATCCGTGCTCGCCGAACACCTCGATCGCGGTATCGCGAATGCGGGCCGCGGTGGTCAGATCCTCGGCGGATCCTTGCGGAACGGGCTGTTGGTTAAACACATGTTCAGTATATTAAACGCGTGTTCAACGGTCTAGCAAGACCCTGTCCCGGAGTTGTCGCGCATCACGGTTTGCCGCCGGTCTACCGGGCTATCGTCGAGACATGACTAGCGGCACGGCAACGACGGCGGACCACCTACGCGCGGCACTCGACGGACCCTGGGCGGCTGTCCGGGACGAAGCCCGGACCCTGCTGGCCGGGGAGGAGTTCACCGGCGACCCCTACCTGGACTACAAGGCCGCGCGAGCGCGGGTGCTCGAGCAGATGAAGGCGATCTCCACCATGGGGTTCGCCGAGCGCGGGTTCCGCCGGGAGAACGGCGGCACCAGTGAGCCGGGCGCCGCGGTGGTCGGGCTGGAGATGCTGGCGTACGCGGATCTGTCGCTGTGGGTGAAGTCGGGCGTGCAGTGGGGACTGTTCGGTGGCGCGGTGGAGAACCTCGGCACCGAACGGCACCGGGAGTACATCGAGCGCTTGATCTCGCTGGACCTGCTCGGTTGCTTCGCCATGACCGAGTCCGGGCACGGCAGCGACGTGGCGAACCTGGAGACCACGGCCACCTACGACCCGCAGACCCAGGAGTTCGTGGTGCACTCGCCGACGCCGTCGGCCCGTAAGGACTACATCGGCGGCGCGGCCGAACACGCGCGGATGGCCGCGGTGTTCGCGCAGCTGATCACGCTCGGCGAGAACAAGGGCGTGCACTGCCTGCTGGTGCCGATCCGCGACGAGAACGGCGCCGACCTGCCCGGCGTGACCACCTACGACGACGGCCTCAAAGGCGGCCTGCCCGGCGTGGACAACGGGCGCATCGTCTTCGACCACGTGCGGGTGCCCCGGGAGAATCTGCTCAACCGCTATGCCGATGTCGCGCCGGACGGCACCTACAGCTCCGAGATCGAGAACCCGAGCCGCCGGTTCTTCACCACGCTCGGCACCCTGGTTCGCGGGCGGGTCAGCGTCGGCGGCGCGGCGGCGGCCGGCGCGCGGGTCGCGCTGAGCATCGCCATGCGCTACGCCCTGCAGCGCAGGCAGTTCTCCGACCCCGACACCGGTGTGGAGACCGTGCTGCTGGACTATCGCAGCCATCAGCGCAGGCTGCTGCCGCTGGTCGCCAAGTCCTACGCCCTCGCGTTCGCGCAGAACGACCTGGTGCGCCGGATGCATCTGGTGCAGACCGGCCAGAACCTCGAGGAGGGCGCGCAGCGCGCGCTGGAGAAGCGCGCGGCGGGCCTGAAGGTCGCGCAGACCAACCACGCCACCCGCGCCATCCAGGAGTGCCGCGAAGCGTGCGGCGGCGCGGGCTACCTCACGGAGAACCGGCTGGTCACGTTGAAGGCCGACACCGACGTCTTCACCACCTTCGAGGGCGACAACGTCGTGCTCACCCAGCTGGTGGCCAAGGAACTGCTCACCTCCTACGCCGACGAGGTGCGCGACCTGGACGCGCTGGGCTGGGTGCGCTTCGCCGCCACCATGGCCGGCGACGTGGTGCGCAAGCGGTCCGGCGTGCGCCAGCTCATCCAGACCCTGCGTGACCGGGGAGACGACTCCATCGACGAGGGCGACCTGTCCCGCCGGGTGGTGCAGTTGCAGCTGTTCGCCGACCGCGAGGACTACCTGGTCCGGACCGCGGCGCACCGGCTGCGCGCCAGGGCCGAGGAGACCGGTCCGTTCGAGGCGTTCAACAACGCCCAGGACCACATCCTGGCCGCGGGCGCGGCGCACATCGACCGCCTGGTGCTCGAGGCGTTCATCGAGGGCATCTCCGACATCGAGGACCCCGAGGCGCGCGAACTCGCCGACTGGATGTGCGACCTGTTCGTCTACTGCACGATCGAGGAGAACCAGGCCTGGTACATCATGCACCGGTTCATGTCGGTGGACCGGGCCAAGGCCGTGCGCCGTGGCGTGAACGAGCTGGTCGACCGGCTGCGTCCGCACGCGCTGACCCTGGTCGAGGCCATGGGCGTGCCGGAGTCGATGCTGCGCGCGGCCATGCTCGACGACGCGAGCGTCTTCGAGCGGAACCAGCCGATCTCGGCGTCTTCGTAGCGGCTGCCACGATCGGCCGCCGCCCGCCCGCGGCCGATCAGCCCGGCCCGTACGTCGTCAACGCGGTGACCAGGAACCACACCACCCAGACGAAGCCGACCACCATGCCGATGGCCAGGAGGGTGCGCATCACCGCGCGGCCGAGGTCGAGGTCACCGCTCTCCCGTGGATACAACTTCCACGGGCTGTACCAGGGAGCCCGGATGGCGTACCGGGACGCCTGCGCCTCTCGTTCGGCCTGCGCGAGTTCCTCCGCGTAGGCCTCGGCCTGCGCCTGATTGGGGCCGCCGTGCCACAGCGTGATGTCGATCGGGCCGAGGAAGCCCTCGTTGATCAGTTCCTGCGGTGCGGGGAGATAAGGCAGGATGCCGAGCCCGCGGAACGCGACGGCGACGTCGTTGGCCGTCCAGAGGTGTTTCTCCTCGGCGGCGAGCGCGTCGAAGTAGTGCCGGAGCCGGCCGGGATCGTCGCCGATGATCACGTCGAAACTCGGATCGGCCCAGCGCTGTTCGAGCTGGAGCTGGGCGCCGGGCAACGTGACGAGCAGCGCGACGCCGTGCACGACGCGCTGACCGAGACCGCGGGCGGCCAGCCATTCCTGCAGCGCGAAGGTGTGCTCGCGGGACTTGTCCAGCGGTGTGCGGCGGTCGCGGCTCTCCGTCGCGATCGGTTCGCCGCCGATGCTCCACGGCCCGTTCAGCGGGACCTCGAGCACACCGTCCTGGCGGGCGGCGAGCGCGTCGGCCTCGATCACCACGCAGCTGGTCGGTGTCCAGATCACGGCATCGAACTGGTGCAGCCGATCCTTGTGGAACAGGCTGCAGGTGATCGTCGCGACACCGTGCGGACTCGCGGAGTCCTTCCAGGTGCGCAGCCAATCGATCAGCGCGCGCTCGGCATTGGTGCCTGCGGCGTTCTGGACTCGCACGAGCATTGGCGGCCACCCTTCACGTCGACACTCGACAGTGGACAGGATACGAGGTGCCGCAACGGGTTCGCCGCGCCCACGCCGCGCGAACGGCGTGTCGGGTGCACACCCGGGTGGCGGCGCTACTCCGGTTCCGCTGCGTCGACCCGGCCGGTCCGCACGGCCTCGACCAGTTCGGCATGGTCGGCCTCGGTGCGGTCGGCGTAGCGCACCGCGAACGCGGCCACCGCCTCGTCGAAGCGCTCGTCACCGTCCAGATAGCCCGACAGCAAGCGCGGATCCAGCGACCGGGAATGGGCCCTGGCCAGCAGTGCGCCCGCCAGCCGCCCGTAGTCGTCCAAATCGGTCGCGGGCAGCTCGGCAAGATCGATGCTGCCCTTCAGGTTGCGGAATTGCCGGACGATGAAAGGCAATTCGGCGCCGTCAGCGGCCGGGGCGAGCGAGGTCCAGCCGAGCAGGATGTCGGATTCGGATTGAACGAGCCGCGCCCCCTGCACGATTCGCTCTCCCTCGTGGCGTACGGCTTGGGACTGCAGGAACGGGGCGAGTGCCGCCGACGCGGCCTGCTTCACCTGTAGGACCAGCGCTTCGCCGTCGTTGCCGTGCAGCAGCGCGAGGTAGCTGTGCAAGCCGACGCTTCCGGTCCCGACGATCCGGAACGCGATGTCCGACACCGCGAATCGGGTCAGCAGGGTGCGCCGCGACTCGGGCAGGGTGTCGGCGTAGCGCTCCAGGCCGCCGATCACCGCCGCCGCGACGTGCTCGTCCACGGCGGTGAGGATCGGGGGATCGCTGAGGAAGCGGTGCTTGCGGATGCCGGTCTGGTGATCCTCCAGGTGCTCGGTCCACTTCGCCACCACCTTGGCGCTGGTGTTCTTGCGTGCCTTCTTGGCCGCCTTCTTGAAGTCGTCGAGCAAGGCGTCGGCCTTGGCGCGGGTGATCACCGACTCGTCCGGAAGCGCGCACCAGGACGTCATGAACGGCATCGCGGCCAGCTCCTCCGCGGCCAGGCGGTAGGAACGGGCGGCGTCGCGCGCCGCGGTTCGGCACTCGTCCTCGTCGGCGCCCGCCTCGCGTCCGGCCAGCACCAAACTGGCCGCCAGCCGCTCCAGATCCCACTCCCACGGGCCGGGCACGGTCTCGTCGAAATCGTTGATGTCCATGATGATCTCACCGCGCGCGGTGCCGTAGAGGCCGAAGTTCGCCGCGTGCGCGTCACCGCACAACTGGGCGCTGAGCCCACTGTCCGGGCCACCCGCCAGATCGGCCGCCATCAGACCAGCCGCGCCCCGGTAGAAGGTGAACGGCGAAGCGATCATCCGCCCGATCCGCAGCGGTATCAGGTGCGCCAGCCGGCCCGCGTTGCTCGCCTCGACGAAGTCGAGCACACCCGGCCGCCGCACGCTGGTCGCCTCCCGGTCCCGTGCGATGACCGGAACCCGCTGACGCAGGGCGCGTCCGCGGGCGCGGACCTCCTCCGCGGGCACGTAGGAGCGCAGATCGATACCACTGTCCGACACAACGGCTCACGCTAGCCGGAACCGACCGTTCACGCTGCGTGGCCTCGCCCTCATCGCGCCGTGACGCCGGGCGGCGCAGGCTCGATCGGCAGCCGCAGCGCGCCCGGCGCCGCCGCGGGCACCGTGGGATGCGCCGGGGCCACCGCGGCGATGCGCCGGTAGGGCGAACCCAGTTCCGGCCTGGGGTCGGGATCGTCGCGATTGGGCCAGTACGCCATGGCGCGCTCCGCCTGCGCGGTGATCGTCAGCGACGGGTTCACGCCGAGATTGGCGGTCACCGCCGAACCGTCCGCCACATGCAGGCCGGGATGGCCGTAGACCCGCTGATACGGGTCCACCACGCCGGTCCCCGGGCTGTCGCCGATCACGCATCCGCCGATGTAGTGGGCCGTGGCGGGGATGTCGAGCACATCCATGATCAGCCCGTGGGTGTCGCCGTCGACCTTGGCGCCGAAGCGCCTGCCGATGTCGTGGGCCAGCGGGATCCAGGTCGGGTTCGGCTCGCCGGTGCCCTGCCTGGTCCGCAGCCGCCCGCGCTTGCGGAACGAGGTCAGCGAGTTGTCCAGCGACTGCATGATCAGCAGGATCACCGACTTCTCCGAGGCGTGCCGCGCGTCGAGACTGCGCAGGAACACCAGCGGATGCAGCACGATCGCCAGCAGGAACCGCAGGAAGCGGAACG
This sequence comes from Nocardia gamkensis NBRC 108242, assembly GCF_001612985.1. Classification (GTDB taxonomy): domain Bacteria; phylum Actinomycetota; class Actinomycetes; order Mycobacteriales; family Mycobacteriaceae; genus Nocardia; species Nocardia gamkensis. The sequence continues at coordinate 27,775 of NZ_BDBM01000045.1, forward strand.
CTCCACCGTCCACGCGGAACGCTCCACCGTCCACGATGGGCACCGACATCGGGAACAGCGCGTTCTGGCCTTTGCCGTAGTGACACACCTCGACGTGGGTATCGGGCTCCGGGTGGATCGAGGAGGTGATCGCGATGCCCTCGGCGAAATCGCGGCGGGCGCGGCTGACCACGTTGAGGATGGCCTCGGAGTTGCTGCGGGTCAGTTCGCCCAGCCGGGGCGACAGGTGCGCCAGCACGCCGTCGTCGCGCATCTTGTGCAGCAGTTTCTGCGTGCCGAGCGCGGCGCCGGCGAACACGACCTGCTCGGCGGTGAAGGTTCTGCGCGGCTTGCGGATCCAGCGGTCGGAGCGCTGGGTCTCGCTCACCGGCCACACGATGAGAAATATTTCGAATCATTCTGTCACCGGCGCGCTGTGGCGGAAACCATCCTCGCACGAGCCTGCCGCGGCAATATCCGGAAATTCGGCGCAGGGAGATGGCGAGGACCGGGGCCGGTGGGGTATGCACGGGTCGTGACAACCGAATCGGGCACCGCCCAACCGGAGGAACGCGCCGAAGGCGGCGGCGTGCGGGGCGTCTTCGCCGATCGCGTCCTGACCGTGCCGAACGTGCTGAGCGTGCTGCGCCTGCTCGGCGTTCCGCTGTTCCTGTGGTTGCTGCTGATCGAGCGGGCCGATGGCTGGGCGTTCGCGCTCCTGATCGCCAGCGGCGTCACCGACTTCCTGGACGGCAAGCTCGCCCGGCTGCTCGATCAGTCCTCACGACTGGGGGCGCTGCTGGATCCGTTCGTCGACCGGCTCTATCTGGTCACCACGCTGGCGGCCTTCGTGATCCGCGGCCTGATGCCGTGGTGGGTGGCCGCGATCCTGGTCGGGCGCGACCTCGTGCTCACCGCGACGCTCTCGGTGTACAAACGCCGCGAACTGCCCCCGCCGGAGGTGATCTACCTCGGTAAGGCGGCCACCTTCGCGCTGATGTCCGCGTTGCCCTGGCTGCTGGCGGGGGAGATGGACTGGGCCGCCGACGGTTTCGCGCGGGCCTTCGGCGCCGCCTTGCTGATCTGGGGCACCGCGGTCTACGTCTGGACCGGCGTGCTCTATACCGGTAGAGCCATCGCGGTCGCAAGAGCGATACCGGCTGTGGGGCACCGCGCGGCGTAGCCGATAGAGTTTGCGTGCAACGTTCAAACGAAAGGACGGCCTGTGACCCAGACCCCCGACGATCTGCGCTACACCGAGGAGCACGAGTGGGTACGCCGGATCGCACCGACCCGGGTGCGGGTGGGCATCACCGACTACGCCCAGTCTCAACTCGGTGACGTTGTGTTCGTGCAGCTGCCCGAGGCGGACGCGGACGTGGCCGCCGCGGACAGCATCGCGGAGGTCGAGTCGACCAAGAGCGTGTCCGACATCTACGCGCCGCTGAGCGCGAAAGTGGTTGCGGTCAACGACTTGCTGAACTCGGAGCCGGAGACGTTGAACACCGATCCCTACGGTGACGGATGGCTGTTCGAGTTGGAGGTGGGTGATGCGGCGAGTCTCGACGCGACACTCGGTGAACTGCTGGATGCCGCAGGTTATCAAGGAGTTATCGGGGGCTGAAGCAGCCTTCCCAGTTCTACCTGCACGGGTGCGGCCCGGCAGGGTACGGTCAATGCCAACAGATGCACCCGGCGGTTGTGCCGGGAATCTAGGGACTCGACGGCAGGTCGTGATGCCAGAGGTATCACCTGCTTGCATGGATAATCAGGTTCGAGGAGGAGAGAAACGGTGAGCGAGAACAAAGACCCGGGTTACGGGGAGACCGCGGCCGAGACGACGTCGGTCTTCCGCGCGGATTTCCTGAACGAGGTCGACGCGTCGCGCTCCGGAGAGCCGACCGGCGAGCAGCCGGTCCAAGGGGTCGAGGGTCTGCCCGTTGGCGCGGCCCTCCTGGTCGTCAAGCGCGGCCCGAACGCGGGCTCGCGGTTCCTGCTGGATCAGCCGACCACGTCGGCGGGGCGCCACCCCGACAGTGACATCTTTCTCGACGACGTCACCGTCAGCCGTCGGCACGCCGAGTTCCGTCAGGACGACGATTCGTTCCAGGTCGTCGATGTGGGCAGCCTCAACGGTACGTACGTGAACCGGGAGCCGGTGGACTCCTCGGAACTGCAGAACGGTGACGAGGTGCAGATCGGCAAGTTCCGGCTGGTGTTCCTCACCGGACCGCGCGCCCAGGTGTCGGACTCGTCGGCGGGCGCGGGGAGTCTATGACGGCGTCGGCGCCGGGTCGCGCACTCATGAAAGGCTCGGAGTCATGAAGGACCCGGCGCTGTGACCGGTGCGGCGCAGTGGGCACGCGGAGGAATGTCGATCGGCTCCGTGCTCGACCTGCTGCGTCCCGACTTTCCCGATGTCACCATTTCCAAGATCCGCTTCCTGGAAGCGGAGGGCCTGATCCGGCCGGAGCGGACGCCCTCGGGCTACCGCAGGTTCTCCGTGGCGGATGTGGAACGGCTCCGGTTCGTGCTGACCGCGCAACGCGATCAGTACCTGCCGTTGAAGGTGATCAAGGAACAGCTCGAGGCAATCGACAGCGGTGCGGCGACGCTCGGTGTGCGGGAAGCCCGCGCCCGAGCGCACTCCGTCCGCACCGGGACGCCGGAGCCCGCACACGCCGCGGCGGACGCCGATCAGGCCGCGCCGGGCTCCGAACGTGAGGTGCGCCCGGTGGCCGCGCCTCGGCGGCTGGGTGTGGTGCCGAGCGAGGTCTCCCCGGATGATCTGCGGTTCGATCACGAAATCCGGGTCACCCGGGCGGATCTGCTCGACCAGGCCGGAATCGAGGAGCGGTTTCTCAACGACCTCATCCGGGCCAACCTGATCACGCCCGGCCCGGCGGGGTACTTCGACGCGGACGCGGTCACGCTGGCCAAGACGGCCCGGGCGATGGCCGAATTCGGTTTGGAGGCACGGCATCTTCGTGCGTTCAAGCTCGCCGCCGACCGGGAGGCCGCGCTCGTGGCACAGATCGTCGCCCCTATCGCGAAGAGCCGGGACGCCGGGGCACGCGCCCGTGCGGAAGAGACGGTGCGGGAACTGGCCGCGCTGTCGCTGACCCTGCACACGTGTCTGGTGAAGTCCTCGGTCCGGGGCTCGCTCGGGGGCTGACCCCCGGGCGTGCCCCGGGTCCGTAGGTTTCGGCGATCCAACACGGTGATTTCGGCTGTGCAGACGGATCGCTGGACCGGTGCGGGTTCGCCTAGACTCGTGGTACGGCGAGCTCTGCAGCGGTCATGCCGGGCCGGCGGCGAGTATGGGAGGCAGTGCGATGAGCGAAATGCGCGTGATCGGCATCCGTGTCGAGCAGCCACAGAACCAGCCCGTGCTGTTGCTCCGCGAAGTGGCGGGCGATCGGTATCTGCCGATCTGGATCGGGCAAGCCGAGGCGACGGCGATCGTGCTCGAGCAGGAGGGGGTGACTCCGATCCGTCCGCTGACGCACGACCTGATCAAGATCCTGATCACCGAGCTGGGGCACACCCTCAAGGAGGTGCGCATCGTGGATCTGCAGGAGGGCACGTTCTACGCCGACCTGGTCTTCGAGAACGATCTGCGGATTTCGGCGCGGCCGTCGGATTCGGTTGCGATCGCCTTGCGGGTGGGTTGCCCGATCCATGCCGAGGAGTCGGTTCTCGAGGAAGCCGGCCTGGTGATGCCGGACGAGCGCGAGGACGAGGTGGAGAAGTTCAAGGAGTTTCTGGAGTCGGTGTCCCCCGACGACTTCAAGGCGACCGATAGCTGAAGTAGAGGTCGAGACTTTTTCCGCGCGTCGCGTTTGGCTCGATGACGCCGCTCCCTGGACAATCGTGGGGAGTAATCTCGACAGTTGGGCCACGACCGTTTCGGCCGAATCCGCACCGATTCGGTCGGTGACGGAGCCGGGTCATTGATGAGGCTGGGAATGCGTCGGCGAAGCAAGGGAGTGGTCAGTGGCAGAGCAATCGCAGGATGTGGTACAGCCAGGCCTGTTCCCCGACGATTCGGTACCTGACGATCTGGTCGGTTATCGCGTTCCCAGTGCGTGCCAGGTGGCCGGAATCACCTATCGGCAGCTCGACTACTGGGCGCGCACCGGTCTGGTGGTGCCGTCCATCCGGAGTGCGGCGGGCTCGGGGAGCCAGCGGTTGTACTCGTTCAAGGACATCCTCGTCCTGAAGATCGTCAAGCGGCTGCTCGACGCGGGCATCTCGCTGCAGAACATCCGGATAGCCGTCGACCATCTGCGCAGCCGCGGCGTGCAGGACCTGGCGGGGATCACCCTCTTCTCCGACGGCACCTCGGTCTACGAGTGCACCTCGGCCGAGGAGGTGGTGGATTTACTGCAGGGTGGGCAGGGGGTCTTCGGGATCGCCGTCAGCGGCGCCATGCGGGAGCTCACCGGCGCCATCGCCAATTTCCCGGCGGAGCGCGCGGCGGCGATCACCGAGCGTCCGGAGGACGAGCTGTCATTCCGTCGGAAGGCGCGGACGAACCGCAAGACGGGCTAGAATTCGCCAGGTCAGCGCGGAAACGCAGGAACAACGCTTTCACGGCCGGGTAAGGCGTGCAGCCTCCCGGCCGTGTTGGTGACACGCCGTCGGCGGCGGGAGAAGGGGCCGGGGCGGCAGCGAGAGGGGGGCGCCGTGCGTGCACGGGACATCACCGGGCTCGTCGGGCCGATCGGCCGGATCGAGGCGTTTCCGACCGTCGATGAACTCGACGAGTTCGCCGACACGCTCGCCGCGGATCACCCGGATCGGATCTCGATCACCGAACTGGGACGCTCCCGCGGCGGTGATCCGATACGCGAGGTGACGGTCGGATCGGGCGATCGGCACATCCTGGTGTTCGGCAACCCGCACCCGAACGAGCCCATCGGCATGGCCACGATTCGCCACCTGCTCGGCCGGATGGCCGCGGACGAGGCGGTGACCGTCGGCGCCACCTGGCACTTCCTGCTGTGCGTCGACCCGGACGGGACGCGGTTGAACGAAGGGTGGTTCGCCGGGCCGCACACCAGGACCGGCGTCGCGCGCGGCTTCTACCGGCCGCCCGCGGCCGAGCAACCCGAATGGTGCTTCCCGGCCGAGTGGCGCGGCAGACGCGTCGGGGTGCCGCTCCCGGAGACGAAGGCGATGATGTCGCTGATCGACCGCACCCGGCCCGCGCTGATCGCCTCTTTGCACAACGCGGAATTCGGCGGCGGGTTCTTCTATACCTCCGGTGGTGACCCCGAGTACTGGTCGGCGCTGACCGCTCTGCTGGCCGCCGCCGAAGTGCCGATCTACCAGGGCGAACCCGACGCGCCGGGAGCGCGCACGCTGGCGCCCGGCGTCTTCGAACTGCCGCCGTTCGGGGCGATGGCCGATCTGCTCGCGGCACAGGGCCTGGACTCGGTCGCCGCGCTGGGCGGGGGAGGCTGCCGGGACTACGCGGCGCGCTACGGCACGGCGATCCTGGTCTGCGAATTGCCGCTCTGGGTCGACCCGCGCATCGGCGACGGCTCGGCGGGCGACCGCGTGCTGGGTGACCTGCTCGATGCCACCGCCGCCGACTATCGGGCCATGGCCGAGGCCGCCGCCGAGGTGCTGGCCCGCCTCGACGGCCGGTTGAGCGGCCGCAGCCCGTTCGAGCGGTCGGTGCGCGCGCTGGTCGCCGGATTGCCCGGGCTGGCGGTGAGCAGACAGGCTGTGCCGGAACGGAACCGGATCGCGACCAGGGGCGAGATCTTCGTCGAGCGGTACGACTGGACCGCGATGCTGCGCCTGCGGCTGGGCGGTATGTTGCTGCGCCTGCTGGAGGAGGAATACGCCCGCGATGCCGCGCCGGTGCTGGCCGTCGAGCGCGACCGGTTCGCCGCGGTGTTCCAGCAGTGGTGCGCCGACGTGGAGCAGAACGCGCCGGGCGCCGCGGTGCCGCTGAATCGCCTGGTGGGCATCCAGGCAGAGTCGATCCTGCTTGCCGCGATGAGGGTGCGCGTGGGTCTTGCCGTCTGACGGTCGCTCCCGTTCGAGTGACCAGAACGACACGGTTCGCGCGGGGTCCCGGGGCGCGCTCCGGCGTGGCGTCGGCATAAACTGACCGTGCGTCGCCGCCGTGCGGGAGAGTCTCGGTCTCGAAAAGAGTCCGAGCGCCGAAGGAGCAGCACCTCCCCGTCAATCTCTCAGGCAAAAAGGACCGTGCGGGCTTCGGCGCCTCTGGAAAGCGGTGGCTTCGAGCCGCCCGCCCATGGGGAAAGGGTCTCGGCCACCGGTCGCGGCACCCGAATCTCTCAGGCGCCACGACAGAGGGGGAGGGCCGGTACCCGTCGACCGCGTGGTCGACCCCGCCCGACCTTGGGAGCTGTTGTGACTCGCTCATTCGCCGACCGCCATATCGGACCCGACCGGGCCGAACTGGCCACGATCCTGGACGTCGTCGGCGTGCCGTCGCTGGACGAACTGGCTGCCGCGGCGCTGCCCGCGAGCATCCTGGACGGCGACGGACTGGCCGGGCTGCCCCCCGCGGCCTCCGAGCACGAGGTACTCGCCGAACTCGCCGGACTCGCGGCATCGAACACCGTGGCCACCTCGATGATCGGGCTCGGCTACTACGACACGCTGACCCCGCCGGTGCTGGTGCGCAACCTTTTGGAGAATCCGGCCTGGTACACCGCGTACACGCCCTATCAGCCGGAGATCAGCCAGGGCAGGCTGGAGGCGCTGCTGAACTTCCAGACCATGGTGTCGGAGCTGACCGGCATGGACGTCGCCAACGCGTCCATGCTGGACGAGGCGACCGCCGCCGCCGAGGCGATGACGTTGCTGCGCCGGGCGAGCAAGGTGAAGTCCGGCAGGCTGCTGATCGACACCGACCTGTTCCCGCAGACCAGGACGGTGCTCTACACCAGGGCCGAGCCGCTCGGCCTGGAGATCGTGGAGGCCGACCTGTCCAGCGGCGAGCTGCCCGAAGGCGAGTTCTTCGGTGTGCTGGCGCAGTCGCCCGGAGCCTCCGGTCGCGTCGTGGACCGCACCGGACTGATCGCGGCGGCGCACGAACGCGGCGCGCTCGTGGCGATCGGCGCCGACCTGCTGGCCATGACCCTGATCACGCCGCCCGGTGAGCAGGGCGCCGACGTGTGCTTCGGCACCACCCAGCGCTTCGGCGTCCCGCTCGGCTTCGGTGGTCCGCACGCCGGATACCTCGCGGTGCGGCAGGCGCAGGCCCGTCAGCTGCCCGGCCGCCTGGTCGGCGTCTCGGTGGACGCGGACGGCGCGGTCGCCTACCGGCTCGCCTTGCAGACCCGCGAGCAGCACATCCGCCGGGAGAAGGCGACCTCCAACATCTGCACCGCGCAGGTGCTACTGGCCATCGTGGCCGCGATGTACGCCTCCTACCACGGCGCCGACGGGCTACGGGCGATCGCGCGCCGGGTGCACGGGCACGCCGCGGCGATCGCGGCCGGGCTGGACGGCGCGGTCGTGCACGACAGTTTCTTCGACACGGTGCTCGCGCACGTGCCCGGCGGTGCGGAAGCCGTCGTGGCGAAAGCGAAGTCGCGCGGCATCAATCTGCGCTTGGTCGACGTCGACCACGTCGGCATCGCCTGCGACGAGGCGACCACCGACGCGCATGTCGCGGCCGTGCTCGAGTCCTTCGGTACGGCGGTGTCGCCCGAGCCGGGGACGGCCGCGCCGGTCACGGCGATCGAGAACCGCGCCTCGGAGTTCCTCACCCACCCCGCGTTCACGAAGTACCACACCGAGACGGCGATGCTGCGGTATCTGCGCACGCTGTCCGACAAGGACATCGCGTTGGACCGCAGCATGATCCCGCTCGGCTCGTGCACGATGAAGCTGAACGCCACCGCGGAGATGGAGGCCATCACCTGGCCGGGTTTCGCGCGCGTGCATCCCTACGCGCCGGTCGAGGACGCGCCCGGTCTGCTACAGGTGATCGCGGATCTGGAACGCTGGTTGTCGGACATCACCGGCTACGACTCGGTGAGCCTGCAGCCCAACGCGGGCAGCCAGGGCGAGTACGCCGGGCTGCTGGCGATCCGCCGCTACCATCTCGACCGCGGTGACATCCACCGCGACACCTGCCTCATCCCGTCCAGCGCGCACGGCACCAACGCGGCCTCGGCGGCGATGGCCGGACTGCGGGTGGAGGTGGTGAAGTGCCGCGCAAACGGCGACGTCGACCTGGACGACCTGCGCGCCAAGATCGCCGACCACGCCGATCGCCTGGCCTGCATCATGATCACCTATCCGTCCACGCACGGCGTCTACGAGCACGAGATCGCCGAGTTGTGCGCGCTGGTGCACGACGCGGGCGGTCAGGTCTATGTGGACGGCGCCAACCTGAACGCCCTGGTCGGTCTCGCCCGGCCGGGCCGGTTCGGCGGCGACGTGAGCCACTTGAATCTGCACAAGACGTTCTGCATCCCGCACGGCGGCGGCGGCCCCGGCGTCGGCCCGGTCGCGGTGCGCGCGCACCTGGCGCGGTATCTCCCCGGCGATCCGCTGGAGACGGGATCCCACGCGGTGTCGGCGGCGAAGTACGGCTCGGCCTCCATCCTGCCGATCACCTGGGCCTACATTCGCATGATGGGCGCCGACGGGCTGCGCCGCGCCTCGCTGACGGCGATCGCCTCGGCGAACTACATCGCGCGCCGGCTCGACGAGTATTTCCCGGTGCTCTACACCGGTGAGCACGGCATGGTGGCCCACGAGTGCATCCTGGACCTGCGTGAGATCACCAAACAGACCGGCGTCACCGTCGACGATGTGGCGAAACGCCTGGCGGACTACGGTTTTCACGCGCCGACCATGAGCTTCCCGGTGGCCGGTACGTTGATGGTGGAACCCACCGAGAGCGAAAACCTCGCCGAGCTGGACGATTTCATCGAGGCGATGATTTCCATCCGCGCAGAGATCGACCAGGTCGCCGCGGGTGTGTGGCCGGTGACCGACAACCCGCTGCGCGGGGCGCCGCACACCGCGGCGTCGCTGGTGGGGGAATGGGAGCACCCCTACAGCCGGGAAGTCGCCGTGTATCCGCGGGGTCTCGGGCATGCTCGCGCGAAGGTGTGGCCGCCGGTGCGCCGGATCGACGGCGCCTACGGCGACCGCAACCTCGTGTGTGCCTGCCCGCCGCTGGAGGCGTACGCGGGCTGAACTGCGGCCCGGCCACGCCTCGCCGTCATGCCGCGGCGGCCGCTTTCGCGTAACTGTTCGCCAGGTCCGGCCAACCGCCCGCACCGCCGACAGCGTCGTGCATGGATTCCCAGCCCGGTCCGTGCTTCTCGAAACCGGAGTGCACCAGCGTGACGGCGGTGCGATCCGGAGCGATGGCCGAAAAGGTGACGTCGACGCGGCTGGCGCGTTCCGGATCGGTCTCCTGCTTCCAGTCCAGGCCGAGCTCCCAGGAGAACGCGAAGGGGCAGGGCGGCTGCCAGGCCAGTACCGTTCCCCACGGGCATTCGGTGCCGTCCTCCTCGCGGCCGAGGCAGCGGCCGCCCACGCGCGGCTCGATCACCTCCTCGGCGAGCCGGCGAGCCGGCCGGTGCCGATGTGGTGCTCACGCGGCCACCAGCGGTCGATTCCGGTGGTGAACACCTCGTACGCGGTCTCGATGGGTGCGTCGACGACGAGTTCGACTCGCACGTCCTTGCCGTTGACCTGTTGTGTCATGACTGCTCCTCCTTGCAGCCTCGTTGTTCGGCGGCCCGCCGGTTCGCCTCGTCCTGAAAGGCCGACATCGCGGTCGTCCAGAAGTGAGTGAAGTACGCACGCAGCGCGTCGATACCGGTGGGATTCAAGCGGTAGACCCGGCGTGTGCCGACCGCCTCGTGGGTCACCAAACCGGCCTTCCAGCACCTTGAGGTGCTGAGACACGGCGGGCCTGCTCACCGGCAGGCCCTCGGCCAGCTGCCCCACCGCGCACGGTCCTTTGCCGAGGCGTTCGAAGATCGCCCGCCTCGTCGGATCGCCCAGTGCGTCGAGGGCTGCGTCTCGGTAAGTACCCACGAACCGTAAGTCGTGACTTACTGATACGCGCTGTCGAGAGTTTCGAGTGAGATGACCTGCGGGTACTCAGGCGGGAGATGCGAGGTGCGCGCGGCTACGGCGTGGTGAGCGCTTTGACGACGGCGTTGCCGAAGCCGATGTCGTCGGAGGTGGACGGGCGGGTGTAGCTGCCGCCGGTTTGCTGCGCCAGGGCTTGGAGTGTCTGAGTGCCGCTGCCGCCGAGCACGATCACGTCGATGCGCACGGGGCGGGCGCGGTCGATGGCCGCGGTGATGTCGGCGGCCAGTTGGGTGCCGGTGACCGTGGAATCGTCGTCGGGTCCGTCGGTGATCAACAGCACCGAGTTGGTGCGGCCGGGCGTGTACCCGGCGACCGCGCTCTTGTACGCCGCGATCAGGGACGGATAGGCCTGGTCGGACCGGTTCTCATCCGGGCGCACCGACCCGAGCGCGGTGGTGATCTTCGTACGCTGCTCGGCGGTCAGCGGCGCGGTGGCGGCCGCCACCCGGTACGGGGTGTTGCCGTCGAGGTTCTTGCCGAAGGTCCACACACCGAGGCCGAAGTCGGGCGGCATGACCGTCATGGTGGAGTTCAGGGCGGCGAGGACGTTCGCCAATCGCGTGGTCGAGCCCTCGGCGGTCCCCATCGACGCGGAGACGTCGACCAGGACCGTCGAGCGTACGCCGAGGACGGGATTCGCCAGCGTGGCGCGCACCTTGTCGAGCGCGCCGCGCGGCGGGACGGCGGCCGCGGCGGGCGGCGCACTGCCGAAGCCCGCCGCGACGAAGGCCTGCGCCTGCTCGGGCTTGCGCATGTAGTCGGTGAACCGTCCGGCGATGAGATTCTGCGTCTTGTCCACCCAGGCGCCGGACATCAGCGCGGCCGGGTAATCGGCCACCGGCGCCGACCCGGCGGGATGGAACGCGACAACACCAGCCATGCCCTTGAGTTGCTGTTCGGTAGCCGCTATGGCGTGCAGTGGCGCTTCCTGGCCGGTGAGTTGCGCGGGCACCGCGGCGGCGTCAGGTGCTTCGGGCGCGTCGGCGGCGAGCCCGGAGATCGCGGCGACCACCTGGCCGGACTGCGCCGCCTGTTCGCTGAGCGGCTCGGCTCCCGAGACCGCGCTCCCGACCGCCGTGGCCGCGGCCAGCGTGGCGTCCCCCGAGGGCAGCGCCATGCGCAGCCCGCCCCATCCGTCCAGACCGATCTCGCCGAGCGATCCCTGCTGCAACCGCGGCAGATCCGCCCAGGACGCGTCGGCCTGCTCCAGTGCGCGACGCAGCTCCTCCGGTACGGCGAGCACGATCGGGCTGGCGGCGATGGGCACCGGTGCGCCCTCGATCAGGCCGGGGACCCGCATGGATTCGATGGAGCGGGTCGAATCGGCGATCCACAGCGCCGGTTGCGGGCCGAGCGCCGGGTCCCACGGCTTGCCGCTGGTGAACGCGGCGACGATCGCGGCGGATGGCTGCGCGGTCACGCTGACCCGCGCGCAGTGGTCGCGCACTTTCGGCTGGGTGGCGTTGTAGCTGTCGGCGGCGGCGCGCACCTGCGCCGCGATGCTGGGGTCGGCTGTCACCCAGAGTGTCGCGGGGCCCTCCACGCATTCGGCCGCCGCCGCGCTGTCCTGATCCGCCGCGCGATCGCGCAACTGGAACCAGCCGACGACCATCGCGGCCAGTAACGCAACGGCGACCACCGCGATAACCGGACCTTTGCTGATGCCTCGGGACCTGGTTCCGCTGCGATGAGTGCCCACGGCGCCCAGTGTATGGTCACCGGCGCCGGACGAAGTCGGCGAGGCTTCTCCCGACCGGCACGAGGGGCACGGCAGTCCGCCGTCGCACCGGAAAGGCGCGACGGCGCGACCTCAGTGGCGGATCACGCGTCCGCGGTCGAACTCGTGCCCGCCCCAGACGCCGGACTGTCCGGTGCGCGCGGCGAATTCGCCACACGCGTCCCGGATCGGGCAGCGGGCGCAGACTTCGCGCGCGTAGTCGAAGTCTTGCGACGGGTACGGGAACCAGGCTTCGTGGTTCGGGTCGCCGCGGCAGGCCGCCCGGTGCCACCCTCGGGAGTCCGAGAGCGGGAGCAGGTCGGTCAGGGTCAACTCCGCGACGGCGGTGGTCTCGGTGCGCGTCATCGCGTTCTTCTCCTTTCTCGGGTCGCGGTCAGCTCGCGGCGAGTTGTCTCCAGATCCGGCGCTGTTGCCTGACCTGATGGGTGGGGGCCTTCGGCTCCCAGAGCAGGCGCATGCCCGCCTCCCGCGGGGTGCGGTCGGCCTTGGCCGTGTTGCACGGTGCGCAGCAGGCCACGAGGTTGCTCCAAGTGTTGGGCCCGCCCCGCGACCGCGGCCGGATGTGGTCGACGGTGTGCGCCCACCCGGCGCAGTAGCCGCACCGGTTCCGGTCGCGGCGCAGCACGCCGGCCGGCGTGGCCCTGCTTTCGTCGTGCGCCGGCACGGTGCGTTCCAGGTAGACGTAGCGCAGCAGCCGAATCGTCTGCGGCAGAGCGATTTCCACGTGCCGTGACCGGATCGGGAAGTGCGGCTCGCGCTCGGCCACCGATTCCGCGGCTCCGGCGACCAGCAGCACCACGGCCCGGTCGGCCTTGATCTCGTCGAGCGCCTCGTAGGAGGCGTTCAGGACGAGGACCCCGGTGTGTATCCAGTTGTCGGCGGTTATCGCCGCATGATCGGCGGCACGGCGGAACGTCATGGGAATCACCATGTTTCGTGCGGAATGAAGCGGGGAGAGGAATGCGGCGGTCAGCCGACGATCTGGAGGCGGCTGACGTCCGGTTCGCCGTGCGATGCGCGCAACGGCCTGCCGAACGCATCACCCGCGGCCGCCGATCGCGCCGCCCTGGTCCGCATTCTCTTCGTCGTTTCCGGATTCACTGCCGCCCCTCCTCTCCACTGCTCGGCGACCACCTCGAGGCGGTGGTCGGTGTCGAAACACATGGTGGCACAGCGCACCCGCCGTTGTCGGGTCATTTTTCGCCCGCGCGGCCCACGGGCCGGGCTCAGGCCGGTCGCAGTTCGGCCGCGCCGAAGGAGACGTTGAACCGGTCGCACCAGATCGCGACGCTGGTCAGCTGGGCCAGGTCGGCATCGGCGGGGACGAGGTAGTTCTGGTTGCCCTGATTGCCCTTGAGCTTGCCCAGGTCGGTGTGGACGCCGTCGTCGAAGACGAACCATCCGTCGCGGCCCTCGCGCACCGGCGCGTCGGTGAGCCAGACGTGCAGGTCGGGGCCGTCGGAGGTGTCGAGGTTCTCCACTCGCAGCACCCTGCTGCCGTCGGGCAGCCGCAAGATAACGACGGCGCCCGAGGTGGCGTGCTCGTGCGAGACGAACGTGCCCCGGGCGATGGCCTGCGGCTGCGCTTGCGTGCCGCCCGGACCGGGCGCCGCGGTGACCGACGGCGCCGCCTCCTGCACGGTGGTATCGGTGAACAGCCGCCACGGCTGGAACACGGCCAGTCCTACGCCCAGGCCCACCACCAGCAGCACGGCGACGGCCCAGGTGATCGGCGATCGTGCGATTCCGCGCGCGGACACCATGGCTTCTCCTCGGAGCGTCGTCGTATGGCCGGAAAGGCCGGTTCACTGCGCGAGGGTTCTCGCCCCCATCGATTATGGAGGCGAGTGGCGTCGACGTCGACGGAATCGGCCGCCCAGCGCGCGTCCTGAACGCGGACACCGCCCCCCGCGCCTTGCTCAGAGGTTCCCGACGATGTGCTCGAGACGCTGGGCGACCAGTTCGCGCGCCTTCTCCCGCAGCGCGGGCCGGTATCCGCTCGGGTACACCGGGTCCGCCGGGGCGTAGTCCTTCAGGACCTCCTTCGCGAGGGTGATCTTGTGTACTTCGGTGGGTCCGTCGGCGATGGCCATCACCTCGGCGTAGCCGAGCATGTCGATGAACGGCAGGTCCTGGCTGACGCCGAGCGCGCCGTGCAGGTGCAGCGCGCGCTGGGCGATGTCGTGCATCACCTTGGGCATGGCGACCTTGATCGCGGCGATGTCCTTGCGCACCTTCCTGTAGTCCTGCTCCTTGTCGATGCGCCACGCCGTGCGCAGCACCAGCAGCCGGAACTGCTCCATCTCGATCCAGCTGTCGGCGATGCGTTCCTGGGTCATCTGCAATCCGGCCAGCGGGCCGCCGCGCATCGGACGCGACACCGCTCGCTCGGCCATCATGTCGAACGCCTTGCGGACCATGGCGACCGTGCGCATCGCGTGATGCACGCGCCCGCCGCCCAGTCGCGTCTGCGCGACGACGAAGCCCTGCCCCTCCGCCCCGAGCAGGTGGTCGGCGGGCACGCGGACGTCGGTGAACCGCAGATGGCCTTCGTGCTCGCTGAATCCGGCGACGTGATAGTTCTTCACGATCTCCAATCCCGGGGCGTCGGCGGGCACGATGAACATCGACATGCCCCGGTACGGGCTCACTTCCGGATCGGTCACCACCATGACGATGTGGAAGGCGGCGAACTGCGCGTTGGAGTTGAACCACTTCTCGCCGTTGATCACCCAGTGGTCGCCGTCGCGCACCGCGCGGGTGCGGAACAGCGTCGGGTCCGAGCCGCCGGTCGGCTCGGTCATCACGTAGCACGAGCCGATCTCCCCGGCCAGCAGCGGCTCGAGATAGGTCTTCTTCTGCTCCGGCGTGCCGTAGTGGGCGAGGATCTCCGCGTTGCCGGAATCCGGTGCCTGGCAGCCGAATACCGACGGCGCCCACACCGACGTGCCGAGCACCTCGTTGAGCAGGGCGAGCTTCATCTGCCCGAAACCGGGGCCGCCCAGTTCCGGCCCGAGGTGGCAGGCCCACAGGCCTTGCTCCTTGACCTGCTCCTTCAGTGGCCGCATCAGCGCCATTGCCTCACGGTCGGTGCGGTCGTACGGGTTGGGGTAGAGCAGGTCCAGCGGCTCCACCTCGGTGCGGACGAACTCCGCCGCCCAGTCCAGCTTCCGCTGGTACTCCGGGTCGGTCTCGAAATCCCAAGCCATGGTCAGCCTTTCGTGTCTGGCGCGGTGCCGGTCACCACGCCGTCGAGCAAAGTGGTCGCGAGAAGGTCGGCGATCTCGCCGGGGGAGCGGTCGCCGTGCGGGCGGTACCAGAACGAGACCATGTTCAGCATGCCGAGCACGCTGTTGGTGACCACATGGTCGCCGGTGCGCAACAGCCCTTCCGCGTGACCGGCGTCGATGACGCGTTGCCAGCAGTGCTGCACCCGGTCGCGCAGCTCTTGTAGCTGCGCGGCGCGCTCGCCCGTGAGCGCGCCGACGTCGCGCAGCTGGATGGCCACCTCGCGCTGATGGCGAACGATCAGCCGCACGTGACTGTGAATCATCTTGCGCAGCTTGGTGACCGGATCGTCGGGCCCATCGGAGATCTGCTCTGCCTCGACCAGCATCAGCTGGATGTAGTCGCGCAGAATCTGCCAGAGCAGTTCCTCCTTGGAACCGATGTGGTAGTACAGCGCGCCGCGCTGCACGTCGGCCCGCTCACCGATCTCGGCCACGCCGGTGCCGTGGAAGCCCTGCTCGGCGAACAGGTCGATCGCCGCACGCACGATCCGCGCCCTGGTGTCGCTCGCCGTCGATTCGGCGGCGGGCGGGCGGCCGCGCCTGCGCGAAGGGGCGGTCATCTCGACGGGTCCAGAACGATCTTGCCCACCCCGTCGGCCCGCTCGGCGAACATCCGATAGGCGTCGGGCCCCTCGGACATGGGCAGGTGGTGGGTGACCACGGCCTCGGGCCGCAGCCTGCCGCCCGCGGTGAGTCTCAGCAGCGCGGGCAGTTCGTACTGGATCGCGCACAGCCCGATGTGGAATTCGAGGTCCTTCACCTGGGCCGCCATCAAGTGGAACGGGAAGGCGCGGTTGTGGCTCACGCCGATCACGCTGACCCGGCCGCCGTGCCCGACGGCGCTGATCGCCAGCTTGACGGTTTCGTCGGCGCCGACCGCCTCGATCGCGACATCCGCTCCGCCGCGCAGTGTTTCGCGGATCGCCTGCTTCGGATCGTCCGATTCGACCGGCTCGGCGCCCAGCGCGGCGGCGCGCTCGCGGCGTTCGGCGAGCAGGTCGACGCCGAGCACCCGGGCCGCACCCATCGCGAAGGCGGACTGCACCGCCATGAGACCGACCGGACCGAGCCCGATCACCACCACGGTGTCGCCCGGGGTGATCCGGGCGCGCCGGGCTCCGTACCACGCGGTGGGGGCGTTGTCGGTGAGCACCACGGCGGCGGTGTCGCTCACCTCGTCGGGCAGCTTCGCCAGATTGCCCCCGGCGTGCGGAACGGCGAGCAACTGGGCCTGACATCCCGCCAGCGAGCCGCCGAGCCCATAGCAGGCGTCGACCGGGAGCGGGTGGCGCTCGCACGCGGTGACGATCCCGGCGCGGCATTGCGCGCAGCCGTCGCAGCCCGCCGAGGCGGCGACCAGCACGCGGTCGCCGACGGCGAACCCCCGGGCGTGCGGCCCCAGTTCCACGATCTCGCCGACCGCTTCGTGCCCGACGCCGTAACCGGAGCCGGCGACGAATCCGTGTCCGGCGTAGATGTGCAGATCACTGCCGCAGATGCCCGCCGCGGTGACCCGGACGATCGCGCCGTCCGGTCCCGGCAGGACCGGGTCGGGCCGATCCTTATACGAGATCTGCTGCGGGCCTTCGTAAGTCAATGCCTTCATCGCCAGCCTCCGTCGATCGCGAGGGTGGCGCCGGTGCAGAACGCCGAGGCTTCGGTGGCGAAGAACAGCGCCGCCCCGACGATCTCCTCCGGCTTGCCGACTCTGCGCAGCGCGTTGTGTCCGGTGAGTTCCGCGCGCAGCTCATCGGGCCACGCCGTGGCGATGTCGGTGTCGAAGGGGCCACACTGGATGGTGTTGACCCGCACGGTCGGCGCGAACGTCTGGGCCAGCCCGCCGGTCAGGGCGTTGAGTCCCGCCTTGGCCGCCGAGTACGGGACCGCGAAGGGCTCCGGCCTGGTCGCCTCGATCGAGGAGACGTTGATGATCGAGCCGCCGCCATCGGCCGCCATGCGGCTGCCGATCAGGGCCGACAGCCGGAACGGACCTTTGAGGTTCACCCCGATGACCTTGTCGAACAACTCCTCGGTGACCTGGTCCAGGCTCGGGTACAGCGGCGAGAGTCCCGCGTTGTTGACCAGCACGTCCACCCGGCCGAACGCGTCGTAGACGGTCTCCACCAGGGCGTCGCACTGCGACCAGTCGCTGACGTTGCAGGCCACCGGCAGGGCGCGGCGCCCGAACCGCCGCGTCACCTCCTGCCCGAGCGCGGCGCACCCGTCCAGCTTGCGGCTCGCGATCACCACGTCGGCGCCGGCCTCCGCGAACGCAAGCACCATCTGCTTACCCAGGCCTCGACTGCCCCCGGTGACGACGGCGACCTTGTCGGTGAGTGGCACTCGAACTCCTGCCTGCCATGAAATGTTCCGATCAGTACATTAAATCGGCCCCGGGTTACGATCAAGGGGCTGTCCGGCCGACCGTCGACGGCTCGACGACCCGCCGGGTGGAAGACCAGCTCATTCGGCGTGGCGGATGCATTCGGGCACAGTGCCCACAGCGACCCGGCGCGCGGCGACACCACTACCCACGGGTAACATGGCACTGTTTTCCCACTCGGCTTTCTCGGAAGTGAGGCAGTAGATGACAGAGCGGATTCAGGTCGGCGGGCTCCAGGTGGCACGCGTTCTCCACGAGTTCGTCGAGAACGAGGCGCTCCCCGGTTCCGGCGTGGATTCCGCCGCGTTCTGGGCCGGCGCCGAGCAGGTCATCAACGATCTCGCTCCGCGCAACCGCGCTCTGCTGGCCGAACGCGACGAGATCCAGGGCAAGGTCGACGCGTGGCACGCCGAGCACCCCGGCGTGAACTACGACAAGGCCGCCTACAAGAACTTCCTGACCGAGATCGGCTACCTGCGCCCCGAGCCGGCCGATTTCCGGCTCACCACGCAGAACGTGGACGACGAGATCGCCGTCACCGCGGGCCCGCAGCTCGTGGTGCCGGTGATGAACGCTCGCTTCGCGATCAACGCCGCCAACGCCCGCTGGGGCTCGCTGTACGACGCGCTCTACGGCACCGACGCCATCTCCGAAGCCAACGGCGCGGAGAAGGGCGCCGGCTACAACAAGGTGCGCGGCGACAAGGTCATCGAGTGGGCGCGCAACTTCCTCGACGACTCGGTCACCCTCATCACCGGCTCGCACATCGGCTCGACGTCCTACAAGATCGTGGACGGCGAACTGGAGGTCGGCCTGGAGGACGGCACCAGCATCGGCCTGGCCGACGCCTCGCAGCTGGTCGGTTACCTGGGTGACCCGCAGTCGCCGAGTTCGGTGCTGCTGAAGCACAACGGTTTGCACATCGAGATCCAGATCGACCCGCAGTCGCCGATCGGCAGCACCGACACCGCGGGCGTCAAGGATGTCGTGCTGGAGTCCGCGGTCACCACGATCATGGACTTCGAGGACTCGGTCGCCGCGGTGGACGCCGAGGACAAGGTGCTGTGCTACCACAACTGGCTCGGCCTGATGAAGGGTGACCTCGCGGAGAAGGTCAGCAAGGGCGAGAAGACCTTCACCCGCACCATGAACCCCGACCGCGTGTACACCGCGCTGGACGGCGGCGAACTGGCGCTGCACGGCCGTTCACTGCTGTTCGTGCGCAACGTCGGTCACCTGATGACCTCCGACGCGATCCTGGACGCCGAAGGCAACGAGGTGCCCGAGGGCATCATGGACGGGCTGATCACCTCGCTGATCGCCAAGCACAGCCTGGCCGACGACGTGCAGCTGAAGAACAGCCGCACCGGATCGGTCTACATCGTGAAGCCGAAGATGCACGGCCCGGACGAGGTCGCGTTCACCAACGAGCTGTTCGGCCGGATCGAGGACGTGCTCGGGCTGGCGCGCAACACGCTCAAGGTCGGCATCATGGACGAGGAGCGCCGGACCACGGTGAACCTGAAGGCCTGCATCCAGGCCGCCGCCGAGCGGGTGGTGTTCATCAACACCGGCTTCCTGGACCGCACCGGCGACGAGATCCACACCTCCATGGAGGCCGGGCCGATGGTTCGCAAGGCCGACATGAAGTCCCAGCAGTGGATCCTGTCCTACGAGGACTGGAACGTCGACACCGGTCTCGCGGCGGGCCTGCCCGGCAAGGCGCAGATCGGCAAGGGTATGTGGGCCATGCCGGACCTGATGGCCGACATGCTCACCCAGAAGATCGGCCACCCGCGCGCGGGGGCCAACACCGCGTGGGTTCCCTCGCCCACCGCCGCCACCCTGCACGCGACGCACTACCACCTGGTCGACGTGTTCAAGCGGCAGCAGGAGATCGCGAAGGGCGGTCGCCGTGCCACCGTCGACGAGATCCTGGAGATCCCGCTGGCCGCCGCGCCGAACTGGACCGACGAGGAGAAGCGCCAGGAGTTGGACAACAACTCCCAGTCCATCCTCGGTTACGTGGTGCGCTGGATCGACCAGGGCGTCGGCTGCTCCAAGGTGCCCGACATCAAGGACGTCGCGCTCATGGAAGATCGTGCGACCCTGCGCATCTCCAGCCAGCTGATGGCCAACTGGCTGCGCCACGGCATCGTCACCGCCGACGAGGTGGTGGCCAGCCTGGAGCGGATGGCCCCGGTCGTGGACCGGCAGAACGCCGGCGACCCGAACTATCTGGCGATGGCGCCGGACTTCGCGGGCAGCATCGCGTTCCAGGCGGCCAAGGAGCTGATCCTGGAGGGCACCAAGCAGCCCAACGGCTACACCGAACCGATCCTGCATCGGCGTAGGCGTGAGGCCAAGTCCGCGTGCAAGTGAGTGATGTTCGGTGATCGAAAAGTAGCTTCCGACAGCTCTTTTCGACTCGAGGCCCCGCACCTGGGACGCCAGGTGCGGGGCCTCTGTCATCACTGGAAATCAGCCCGAATACCGGCCCGTCACGCTCAAAACGGTCACAAAAAGGGCATCGATTTCCGACATTCGGCGATGGCGCCGAGGATCTGGAAGAGCATGCGGCCTACCGCGGTGGAGGTGTCGACGCCCTGGTCCAGCACGACCAGGTCCACGCCACGGTCCTGCAGCGTCTTGGACAGTTCGATCAGACGCTCGAGGGAGCGGCCGAGCCGGTCGAGCTCGGTCACCACCAGCTGGTCGTTGGGCCCGTTGGCCACCAGCAGCGCTTTGCTCAACTCCGGTCGGGAGGCGAGCTTCCCGGAAGCCTTGTCGATGAAGAGTTGCTCGCAGCCGGCCGCAGTGAGCGCGTCGTGCTGCGCTTCGGGATGCTGATCGCGGGTGGAGACCCGCCCGTAGCCGCATGCGCGGGTAATGACCTGCGGGAACGGATTGACCCGCAAAGTGTCTCGCGAACCGTACTGCGTGTCGAACATCGCGCGCCGAGATCCCGTGGACTCGAACCAGCCGCTACCATCAGGCGAAGATCGACCTCGGAGGGAAAATTTCATGCTGGTGATCGTGGGCATCGTGGTGGCGGCCTTGATCATGATCGCGGTCTTGTCGCACAACGACAAGAAGCCGCGTATCGCTCAGGCAAATCCGAAGGACAGCGCGACCGCGGCAATCGCACTGATCGGGGTCGGCGGGTCGGTTGTCGCCACGTCCCGCGCGAAGTCGCGGAAGTCATGCGCTTCGTCCGCGTCTGGCAGTAACGCATTCAGGTTCCCCTCCTCGGCAAGTGGAATTCGGTCGAGTCTCATAAGTCGTTGGGGGGCAGCGATTTTTCCGGCCGAAACTCCCACATCGGCGCCTTCGCCGCTCATCGTCCGCAGGATCAAAGCTATTCGCTTCACCACCCCGGCCGTCATATTGATGATGACGCCAGTCCTGCTGACCGGATGTGGCTATTTCGAACAAGGACGCGACCAGGCCGAGCGTGACAGCTGGTCACGCAAGATCGAGACTGCCATCCGGGCCCTTCCGGGGGTGACCGACGCGTCACACCGGTTCGAGCACTACAAGGGCAGACACTTCAACGCCAAACTCGACGTGCGGCTCAGGGACGACG
The DNA here is from genome assembly GCF_001612985.1 of Nocardia gamkensis NBRC 108242. Classification (GTDB taxonomy): domain Bacteria; phylum Actinomycetota; class Actinomycetes; order Mycobacteriales; family Mycobacteriaceae; genus Nocardia; species Nocardia gamkensis. The sequence continues at coordinate 48,867 of NZ_BDBM01000045.1, forward strand.
CCACACCGGCCGAGGCCGCCTCTGTGGTGAGTGCCATGGGTGCTCAACAGCTTCCGCGCCGTTTCCAGGGCGACCCGACAGAGGTCACCATCGACCGGATGGCGGACTCCTATTCCGCATACTGGCTTTTCGGCCGTGACGTGAGCACTGAAGCGAACGCCGCAGACAACTGGGCGCGACTATGGGCCGCCGGCACCGAAGTGCACTGGTCCTCGAGAGGCGGCGACGCGAGCCGCATAACCAACGCCATCGACGTCCGAGCGGGCTCCGAGAGCGAACCTCACCGCGCCACCGCGGCGATGCGCCGAATCATCCGGGACTTCCCCGAACTGGCATCCAACCAGTGGACCGTATCCACCGTTCACGAGTGGGACCGCGGGTTGACCAATCACTCGGAACGAAGTCCCGGGTCGTATCCATGGCCCCACGATCGCCTCATCCCCCACCAAGAGCCCACCCCCCGCTTCCCGTCCAATGACGAACTCGAGCTGTGGCAGTGGTTCCTGACCGATCAACCCATCCCGTTCTTCGTTCGAGTGTCGGTCTACGACCCGCCCTCCGAAGGTCGCACACTGGGCGTCACCGTATTCCCTCCCGTGGGTACGGAATTCAGCGCCGCGCAGACCACACAACTCGCCGATCGGCATCTTCCCTACCTGGCTGGCTCCGGGGCGGTGGTCGACTACACGATCCACACACCTAACGGCTCCGCCTACTCCACGGGCCCCTTTTTCGAGGTCGTGGTCGGCGGCTGCCAGACACCCGGGTACAACGTCTTACCGGAGTCGCAGCCCTACGTGCGTCAGTACGAACGTTGCTGATCCGCGTCCCACAACCGCCGTGTTGAGAGGGTGGGTGACGGCGGCGTGGTGCGGTGCAGGTAGCTCGAATTCCTGTCATCGGCATGAGCGGACGTTCTGCGCCGCACCAGATTCCGGGCGTAGCCGCCCTTTGAAGGTGCGACAACACCGCCATCTACCGCTACGAGTCACGGCGTCGGTCCAGGGGGCGAGTGTCGGGTCTCCACCGCCGAGCAGCGCGCCGACCACCAACGCGACGCCCTCATCCGCGCCGGCGTGCACGAGCGCGACGTCCACATAGACATCGCCTCCGGCGCGAAAGCCTCCCGGCCACATCACCGCAGCTAGAATTACGACGGTTGCCTGGTTGGGAAGGTGGCATTGGGCATAAACGGCACTGTGCGGAACTGGGATCCCGAGCAGGGGTGGGGAGTGATCGATTCCGAGGAGACTCCTGGCGGTTGCTGGACATCGTGGACAGTGATTCCCGGCGAAGGCTGGCGGTACTTGACTGCTGGGCAATCAGTGAATTTCGAGTGGCAGCGGGCCGACCAGGATGGGTTCGGTTTCCGCGCCACCCGAGTGTGGGATGTCGAAATCGGGACCGCGTCCAGGACAGCGGCGACTCGTCCGGGCTCGGCAACGTCCCAGGCTTGGGATATCGGTGCAGACGGAACTGTCACCGAGGTCGGAGAGGGCCGGTAAGACATAGCACCGGTCAGCGGCGCGCGACTGCTGACGCAACCCCTGTTCCGCCGGGAAGACCCAAATATTGCGGGCCTCTCGCGGCGGAACAGGGGCCGGATCGCTGCACTGCTACGGAGTCGGAGTCGGCGGGCGCTTGATTTCGTACCAGAACTGGTTCTGGACCAGGGTGATGCCTTGGCTGTTGTTAGGGAACTTGCATACCAGCGGCTTTTTGTGGCGCCGCGCTCTTCGAGGCACTTCACGAAGCGGATCTTCGTCGGGTCGACGTCCTTCGCGGCCGATGAGTGGCGCGAACCGGCGCCCATGGTTACGTAGTTGTCCGACGCACGCAGGGGGCACGCTCAGCGTTTCGGGTCGGTGCCGCGTGCTTCGGTGCCTGCCTGGTCGCCTTGGCCGAACTTCTCTGCCCCATGACTGGCACAAGCTATGACGTGGTGCTGGGTTTGTCAGGCGCTGCGCAGCCGAATTCTTCGGGTCGCGTCGAGATGTCGGTCGACGGTGAACTGTGCGGTGGTGCCGACGACGGGGGGCGTGCCGGACCAGGACAGGACGGACCAGAGGCCATCGAATGTGACGAAGTATTCGCGGTTGCTGGGGAAGACGTCGGTGATCTCGCCGGTGACTGCGGAGCCGACGGGGTGGCGGTTCTTGGCGGCACACCATTCGGACTCGCTCATGACGGGAAACGTAGTCGAGCTCGATCGGAAGGCGGGATCGAGAGGCCAGAGGCGAACCTGGCCGCGTGTGTGCTGGAGGACCTCGAACTCGGTGACTGTGCTGACAGCCGGCCATTGGTCGGCGGAAAACGGCAGATTCAGGATGTCGACGAATCCGGTGGGTGGATGGCCCAAGTCGACGAACAGTCCGACGACGCCGGGTCGCGGGACCAGCGTGACCACTCCGGTCACATAGTCGCCGATCGGATAAAGGCTGTGAGCGGCGTTGAGTTCCTCTTCGAGTTGGGGGTCGGGTTCGATCATCGTTGGACTATTTCAACGATCACCTCTGCCGGTTGTCAATGGTCAGGACTGGGTGGGAGATCAGTCCCGACCATTTCCCACGGTGCATTCGTGGGGCAGGTGCGATTCCCACCCAGGGTGGGGCAACACACCGTTGCCACGGTGTTCATCGCTGAGCGCGTAGAAGCCGTAGGTTCCTGGATCGGGGTGCAGCCGCATCGGTTGCCGGGAATCCTGGAGCACTACGATTCCGTCCGCGGCCGAAGGGCCTTTGCGGGCCACTTCTCACACCGGTTCTGAGTTGTTGCTTGTCGGTCCTTTGACCCGCGCTCGACGCCGGAGACGCGGCGGCCGAAGCGATCATGCCGCTACTGTTCACCTCCCGGCCGTTCGATCTGAGCGCTCCGTCGAATCTGAACCTGCTCGCGGGACTGCTCCGCGACAAGATCATTCCCTGGATGCGGTACGGGCCCACGGCGAACGTCGAATCGCTGTCCGTCACCGGCGTATCGGCGGCGCAACCGACGACCGATGAGCAGGTCGATCAAGTCCTCCACATATTGCGCACGATCGGAGCGGTGCGATGAGTCGTGGCATGTGGGCATCGCTGCTCAGCATCGCGGCGGTGGTGATCGCCGGGAAGGGCTACCTGATGGCCGAGGTCGCGCAAGTGGATCTGTTCGGCAAGCACACCACGGTGACCATGGTGATCCACCGCTCGGCCGGACTGGCTGTGGGCTCCCCGGTGCTGCTGCGCGGGGTGGAAGTCGGCAGGGTCGCCGGCATCGACTACGCGAAGCGCGGCGTCGAGGTAGGTCTGGAATTCCGCGGTGAACCAGAGATACCGGTGGATAGCGCGGTGCGCGTCGAAAGTTTGTTAGAACAGCGAGGGGGCGCAGACGACCCTGACCTACACGGTGACGAACGATGAGAATGCCGGGTGGTAGATCGTCGACGTCGGAGGATTGGACGGCGCGATGCCGACGGCCAAGTAGACCTGGTGCGTGCTCGGCATACGTCTCCGGCGGCTGCTGCTCAGTGGTGGCGTGCGGCCGCCGATAACGCGAAGACCACTGCCACCGCGGATTCCGCCAGTTTTTCGCGGCCGACCGCGAGTCGGCCGTCGGCCCAATCGAGATAGAGCGAGACCAGCGCTCCGCTCAGGGCGGTCGCGGCTACGGCCAGGTCTTCCTCATTCGCCGGCATCAGCTCGTCGGCGTCGGTGCCGAGCACCGGGATGACCATTCGCAGAAATGCGGTCACCCGGTCGGCGCTGTGGCGGCGAAGGGTGTCGTCGCCCAGTGGTTCGCGCAGCAGGATCCGGGCGCGGCGGGGATCTTCCTCGAAATAGGCGGCGCAGGCCTCGAATACGGCACGTATCGCCGCGGGCAGGCCCGCCGCGATGTCCACCTGTTGTATCCGCTCGATCAGCCCGGCTTCGACTCGGTCGTACACCGCGAGGATCAGATCCTCCCGGGAGTCGAATGTCTCGTAGAAGTAGCGCGGGCTCAAGTTCGCCTCGCGTACGACTGCCCGCATCGTCACCGCGGCGACCCCGCCGTTGCCGAGCAGTTCCTCGCCCACCGTCAGCATCTGCTCCCGCCGGTCGATGGATCGATCCTGCAGAGTCTGACCGCGCCACAATTTCGGAGAGCTCATACCGGTGATATTCCCACCACGTCTCCATCACGCGAGTGAGGCATCAGGACAAGGAGCGCGTATTCCAGCAAAGTCGTCACCCTTTCTCGGCGCCCGGAAGGCGGCCGAACCGCTCCGGTGAACAATTGACATCATATGATTCTAGATGAATCATTTGATTCAGCTTGGGGTGTTGCCCAACCGAGGGGCCCCGATCGATCGAGTACCGAGGGAGTCGGCATGTTCGACGAAGAAGAGTTCCAGAAGGCGCTGGCCCGGCCGCGGTTGTCGCGCCCGGTGCCCGAGTTCCTGGAGTCCAACCGCGCGGTGCCGATCCGGGCGATCCCGGAGGCGGAACTGCAGGCGAGTACGAAGCAGTGGTTCGAGTCGTTCGCCGAGAAACTGGACTACCTGAGCAAGCAGCACGACACCGACCTGTCGTGGGTGATGACGTGGGCGAAGAAATACTGGTGGAGCTTCCTCGTCCGCGACATGAGCATCAACGACGAGCTGTACACCCAGGACGTCCGCTACACCGATGTGACGACCTTCGGCCGCACCATCGTCGGGATCGATGAATTCGTGAAGTACAACTTCGCGTTCTTCGACGCCATCCCGGACTGGCGCTACGACCCGCTGCCCGATCAGGTCTACATCGACGTGAAGCCCGACGGCACGGTCCGCACGGTGATCCGATACATCGGCAGCGGCCACTGGTCCGGCCCGCTTCGCCTGTTCCCCTACGACGAGACCGCGCCGACAATCTACGGCACCGGACGTTTCATCCAAGCCCCCGCCGTGGACCGATACCATTTCAACAAAGACGGTCTGATGGAAGAGGGGGAGACCCTCTACGACTTCCTCGACGGCGTGCAGCGCGCGGGCATCCTCCCGCGCGATGACAGCTGGCCGTTCCGCGCTCTCATGGCGGCCTCGAAGATTCCGGCGATCACCAACAAGGTCACAGCGAGGATCCGCAAGCAGCCCTGACATCCGAACCGACCGGCGCCCCGGACGATGCAGGTCCACCGTCCGGGGCGCCCAACCGCCAGTGACGTCAGCACAGCCGTCGGCGGGACGAACTCAGGGCTGAATCGGCGGAGGCCGCGAGCGGCTCATCGATCTCGGCCGATAGTCTCGGCGCACGGGAACGCGGACACCGGATCGAGCCTGAAAACCAGTTGATACCAGGGTCTTCGGGATGGAAGCGTGAGGACCATGAACCGGGTCCTGGACAGTGCGGCGGTCGAGCGTTTCGTGACCGATGGTTTCGTAAAGATCGAGGGGGCTTTCGATCGGGAGACCGGGAAGCGGTGTGCGGGGGAACTGTGGGAGCAGATCGGGCTGCGCGCTGATGATCCGTCATCGTGGACGGAGTCGTTGATCTGGGTGTCGGGAATGAGTTCGCCGCCGTTCACCGCGGTTGCCGGGACGGATGTGCTGGTGTCGGCCTACGACGCGTTGGTGGGGCCGGGACGCTGGCGGCCGCGGCTGGGTATGGGTACGTTTCCGCTACGGTTTCCCAGCAGCGAACCGCCGCAGGCGGCGGGGTGGCATGTCGAGGCGTCGTTCGCCGGGGACGACGGTGGGCTGCGGCTCAGCTTGCGCTCACGCGGGCGCGCGCTGCTGATGTTGTTCCTGTTCTCCGATGTCGGGGTGGACGATGCACCCACGCTGATCCGGGTCGGATCGCATCTGGCGGTGCCGCCCTTCCTCGCCGACGCTGGACCGGAGGGGCGTGCGTGGGTGGACGTCTGCGCCGATGTCGTGTTCGCCACCGAGGACCATTCTGTGGTCGCGGCAACGGGACGGATCGGCGATGTCTTCCTGTGCCATCCGTTTCTCGTGCACACCGCGCAGGCACACCGCGGCCGGGTGCCGAGGTTCATGGCGCAGCCGCCGCTGGAGCCGACCGGTGAGCTCGAACTGGATGGGGACCGGTTGACGCCGGTGGCCGAAGCGGTGCGGCGGGGGCTGGCCTCGGTCTTGAAACCTTGAATCCGGTCGGATGCTCGATCGGCAGGTGACCTCAACAGCGGGATACCGAGGGGCGGTCCGCAACAGGCAGGGGCGCAAGCGGGCCAGGACGCCGTCGAGGAAGCATGCGTGCCCCCGGGGAGTCGGTCCGGATCACACCGGTGGGATCTTCGGCAGCAGCGGCGCGGGGCAGCAGGCCAGGCACGCTCCGGCCCCGGCCCCGGCGAAGGGTGCAGAACGCACCGGGTACGTCGCTGGGCACGGCGAGCGGAGCACGCCGATCGCCCACGATGACCGGCCGTCCATAGCGATCCGCCGGGTCTTCTCGGCGTTGTAGCCGACTGCGTGCACGTACGGCGCGAGCCAGATGGGTGGCCCACCAGCTGTCGAGGGGTACTCCTTTCGCCTTGGCCGAACTTCTCTGCACTTTGCAAGTTGAACCGAGAAGTTCACTCCAACTACTGGTGTTTCCGGGGTGGGGAGGCGCATCGACATCCACACGCGGGTATCCGTCCTGCCTCACAGGGAGGGCCGCGTGCAGTTCATCCTGCGCTATGCGGAATTATGGGATGTCGGCACCGAGTGCGGGTGGGGTTAGGTCGTGGGTGTTTCGGTGCGACTGATTGCGCGGGGGATTCCGAGGGCGGACAGTTTGTCGGGGTTGCGGATTCCGTAACCGTTGATGATCCTGTCGTCGGCGATATCGAATACGAGAAGGGCTTCCAGTTTGTCGCCGATATAGCATGCGAGTGCCGGTTGGCTGTTGCAGTTCACTGTCTCGATTCGAACCTGCGGTCGCCGCTGCGCGTACCGGAAGACCGCCATGAGAATCGCGCCCACCCGCTCGGCGCCGAGGATCACCAGTTCCGGCAGCGCGGTCACCTTGCCGCCGCTGTCGGTGGTCCAGGTGATATCCGGCGCGAGCATCGACAGCAAGCCTTCCATGTCTCCGGTGGTCGCAGCGGTGATGAAGCGTTCGGTGACCGCGGCGGTTCGGGCGGTGTCGACGGGGCCGTACCGCTTGCGCCGGGCTTGCACGTGGTTGCGGGCTCGGCGGGCCGTCTGACAAACGGTGTCGATGGATTTGCCTGTCGCGGAGGCAATCTCGTCGTAATCGAAGCCGAAGACCTCGCGCAGCACGAAGACCGCCCGCTCGATGGGGGTGAGCGTTTCCAACACCACCAGCATCCCCATCGAGACCGATTCGGTGAGCACCACGTCGCTCGAGGCATCGCCGTCGGCGAGCAGCAGCGGCTCGGGCAACCACGGACCGACGTACTCCTCGCGGCGGCTGGCACCGGCCCGCAACGTATTCAAGGCCTGCCGGGTAACTAGTTGGGCCAGATACACCTCGACAGCGCGGGTGCGACCTGGGTGTGAAATGCCCGGTCGCGGGGAAAGGACGGTTATCGCCGCTCGAGCGGGCTCAGCTGTGGACGCCACAGGTGGATTTCGCACATGCGGTGAAGGCCCCATCCCGCCAGGAGCATGCCGCTGATTTCCTCGGCAATTCGTTCGTCGGTCCATCCGCGCAGCCGGCGGGTCTCCAGGAAACGAGAGGATGAGACAGCCACCGTCCGCAAGAGGTATGCCTCGAATGCGGTCGGTTCGTCGACCGCCTGAGGATTTTGATGTGATAGCACTCCATCTCCCCATATCGACAATATGGCCTCGCGTGGGGACCGAGAAGCGAACCCACCGGCCGGTGTCAGCTGCCGGTGAGTTCGGTGGCTCGTTCGGCGATGGCGGTGCCGAATTCTGTGGTGGTGCTGGTGCCGCCTAGGTCTGGGGTGCGGATGGTGGCCTCGGCCAAGACCTCGCAGACCGCGCGGTCGATCGCGGTGGCCGCGTCGTGCTCGCCCAGTTGCTCCAGCATCATCGCAGCGGCCAGGATTTGGGCTACGGGGTTGGCGATGCCCTGGCCCGCGATGTCTGGGGCGCTGCCGTGGACGGCCTCGAACATCGAGGGCGCGCCGCCCGTCGGGTTGATGTTCCCGGACGGAGCGAGGCCGAGTCCTCCGGTGACGGCGGCGGCGAGGTCGGAGAGGATGTCGCCGAACAGGTTCGAGCCGACGATCACGTCGAGGCGGTCGGGGTGCAGCACGACCTCGGCGGCCAGGGCGTCGACGTGCATCTGCCGGGCTTGCACGTCGGGGTACTCGGTGGCGATGCGGTCGAAGATGCTGTCCCAGTACGGCATCGAGTGGATGAGCCCGTTGGACTTGGTGGCCGAGCACAGCCGGCCGTGGCGTTCGCGGGCGCGCTCGAAGGCGTAACGGATGATGCGCTCACAGCCGACCCGAGTGAACACCGACTCCTGCAAGACGAACTCCTCGGGCCGCCCCAGATTGTGGATGCCGCCGATTTCGGAATACTCGCCCTCGGAATTCTCTCGCACGATGAGGATGTCGAGGTCCTCGGTGGTGCGGTCGCGCAGCGCGGATTCGGTACCGGGCAGCAGCCGCACCGGACGCAGATTCACGTACTGCCCGAAGGCCCGGCGCAGCGGAATCAGCAGGCCCCACAGCGAAATATGGTCCGGCACTCCCGGAAAGCCCACGGCGCCGAGCAGAATCGCGTCGAAGGCGGCGAGCTGCTCGAGCCCATCCGCGGGCATCATCGCCCCGGTACGCAGGTACTGCTCACAGGACCAATCGAATTCGGTCCACTCGATACCGGGCAGAACGGCATCGACCGCCTTGACCGCCTCGACAGTCACATCGACACCGATACCGTCGCCGGGGATCGTCGCAATGCGGTAGGTACTCACCTGTTACTCCCTCGAAATTGGTTTGTCGCTACAAGTCTCTCGGCCGTCGACCGCCGTGCACGGTCGCTCTCGCCGCGTCATTCCGGCGTGCTCTTGGCCGGAATCCATCGTGGATCCCCGCAGCGCCGGTGTGGATCGATCCCAGGCCGAAAGCGTGCTGGGATGACGAGGCAAGGCGGGCGGGACGACAGGCCCGGCGTGCCGGGATGGCAGCTTGCCGTGCGGCACGACCTCACATCTGCACGCCGATGTACTTGGTTTCGAGGAATTCGTCGATGCCGGTGAGCCCGCCTTCGCGGCCGAGCCCGGATTCCTTGACACCGCCGAACGGCGCGGCGGGGTTCGACACCACGCCCTGGTTCAGCCCGACCATGCCGCTGTCCAGCGCCTCACACACTCGCAGTCCGCGGCGCAGTCCCTCGGTGTAGACGTAACCGACGAGACCGTAAGGGGTGTCGTTGGCGCGGGTGACGACCTCGTCCTCGGTATCGAAGGGAGTCAGGCTCGCGACGGGGCCGAAGATCTCGGTGCGGCACATCTGCGCATCGTCGGGAACATCGACGAGAACCGTTGCGGGATAGAAGTTCCCGGGCCCCTCGAGCGCCTCACCGCCAAGCAACACACGCGCCCCGCGAGCCCGGGCATCGGCCACCAGCTCGGTCACCTTCGCCACGGCGGCGCCGTCGATCAGCGGCCCGACCACCACCCCGGGCTCGGTCCCACGTCCCATCGGCAGGTCCGCCAGCCGCGCGGCCAGCCGCTCCCCGAACTCGTCGATGACGTTGCGGTGCACGAAGATCCGGTTCGCGGCCGTACATGCCTGCCCGATGTTGCGCATCTTCGCCGCCAGCGCGCCCTCCACCGCCGCATCGAGATCGGCATCGTCGAACACGATGAACGGCGCGTTGCCACCCAGCTCCATCGAGGTGCGCATGACCGTCTGCGCGCACTGTTCGAGCAGCTTCTTGCCGACCGCCGTGGATCCGGTGAACGACAGCTTGCGGGAGCGTTCGTCGAGAATCATCGGCGTCATCACCGCGCCCGGGTCCGAGGTGGTGACCACGTTCACCACACCCGCGGGGACACCGGCCGCGTGCAGGATGCCGGCGATCGCGAGCGTGCACAGCGGCGTCTGCTCGGCGGGCTTGACCACACTGGTGCAGCCGGCGGCCAGCGCCGGGCCGATCTTGCGGGTGGCCATCGCCATCGGGAAGTTCCACGGCGTGATCAACAGGCTCGGCCCCACGGGCTGCCGGGACACCAGGAACCGCGACCCGCCCGCCGGCGCGGTCATGTAGCCGCCGTCCAGCCGCACCGCCTCCTCGGCGAACCAGCGGAAGAACTCCGCGGCGTAGACGACCTCGCCCCGCGCCTCGGCCAGCGGCTTGCCCATCTCCAGGGTCGCGATCAGCGCCAGGCGATCGGCCTCGTCGAGCAGCATCCGATGCGCGCGCATCAGGATGTCGCTGCGCTCGCGCGGCGGCGTGCGCGCCCAGTCGGCCTGCGCGGCCGCCGCGGCGTCCAGTGCGGCGAGACCGTCCTGCGGCCCGGCATCGGCGACCATGCGCAGCGTCCGGCCCGTGGCCGGATCGGTGACCGGCATGGTCGCCGCCGTCTCGCGCCACTGCCCGCCGATGTAGAGGCCGGTGGGCACGCTGTCGACGGCGGCCTGCTCGGCGGATGTGAGGGCGGCTTCGGTGAGCATGGCGATCGTTCCTCCCGGTCGGTCGAGGGCATTGCCCGACACTTCGGACCCATGCTATACAGATTGTCAACAATCCTACAATGACCGAGGAGGTGGTTGTGGATTGCGGCCAGCCAGGTACCGACGCCACGCTCCGGAAGGCGGATCACGATGACGGCACTGTCCCCCGTCCTCAAGCAGGCCACACCGATCACCGTCGACCACGGCGAGGGCTGTTACCTCTACGCCACCGACGGCCGCCGCTACCTCGACTTCACCGCCGGGATCGGTGTCACCAGCACCGGGCACTGCCACCCGCGCGTGGTCGAGGCCGCGCAGAAACAGATCGCCAGCGTCATCCACGCCCAGTACACGACCGTCCTGCACAAGCCCCTGCTGGCGCTGACCGAGCGCCTGGGCGACGTGCTGCCGGAGGGACTGGATTCGGTGTTCTTCGCCAATTCGGGCAGCGAGGCGATCGAGGCGGCGCTGCGGCTGGTCCGCCAGGCCACCGGCAGGCCGAATGTCGTGGTCTTCCACGGTGGCTTCCACGGCCGCACCGTCGCCGCCGCCACCATGACGACCTCGGGCACGCGGTTCTCCGCGGGCTTCAGCCCGCTGATGGCCGGTGTGCACGTCGCCCCGTTCCCGACCGCCTACCGGTACGGGTGGAGCGAGGAGCGGGCCACGGACTTCGCCCTGCGCGAGCTGGACTACCTGCTGACCACGCTCACCTCCCCCGCCGAGACCGCGGCGTTCTTCGTCGAGCCGGTACTGGGCGAGGGCGGGTACATCCCCGGCAACACCCGGTTCTTCCAGGGGCTGCGCGAGCGCGCGGACCGGCACGGCATTCTGCTGGTGTTCGACGAGATCCAGACCGGCTTCGGGCGCACCGGAAAGTTCTTCGGCCACCAGCACTTCGACGTCCGCCCGGACATCATCACCATCGCGAAGGGGCTGGCCAGCGGCTTCCCGCTGTCGGGCATCGCCGCCTCCCGCGAGCTGATGGAGAAGGCCTGGGCGGGCTCGCAGGGCGGCACCTACGGTGGTAACGCCGTGGCCTGCGCCGCGGCGCTGGCCACCCTCGATGTCATCGAATCCGAAGGGCTGGTGGACAACGCCGCCGAGCGCGGGCGGCAGCTGCTCACCGGTGCGCGCGAGCGCGCCACCAAGGCCGTCGGCGACGTGCGCGGCCTGGGCCTGCTGGTCGGCACCGAATTCACCACGCCGACCGGCGAACCCGACACCGCGACCGCGGCCACCGCCCAGCGGCTCGCGCACGAGAAGGGCCTGCTGCTGCTCACCTGCGGCGCCTACAGCAATGTGGTCCGGATGATTCCACCGCTGATCGTGACCGCCGACCAGGTCGATGATGCCCTCGGCATCTGGTCCACCGTGCTCGACGAACTGTAGGGAGACACCGATGGCCCGCTACGTCACCATCACCCTCACCAAGGCCGGGGTGCGCTGCCGCGCCCGGCTGCTGGAGGACGAGGCACCGCTCACCTGCGCGGCGGTATGGGATGCGCTGCCGCAGGAGGGCGACGCCTTCCATGCCAAGTACGCCCGCAACGAGGTGTACACGCTGGTGCCGCGCATCGTCGCGGCACCGCACCGCGAAAACCCGACCGTCACACCGATTCCCGGCGACGTGTGCCTGTTCGACTTCGAACCGTGGGAGATCGGCAACCCGGCCTACGGCTACGAGCCCGGGTCCGAAGCCCACCACGCCCAGGGCGCAACGGATCTCGCACTGTTCTACGGCCGCAACAATCTCCTGATCAACGGCGACCAGGGCTGGGTCCCCGGCAACGTCTTCGCCACCATCGAGGACGGCCTCGCCGATATCGCCGCGGCCTGCAACAGCCTGTGGCTGCGCGGAGTCGAAGGCGAAACCCTCGCCTTCGCACGGGAATCCGACTAGTCACTGCGGACGGATGGCGCAACCAGTGGGTGCGGCATCCGTCGTCTCTCGAGAGCGGTGAATCTTC
>NZ_BDBM01000046.1 GCF_001612985.1 Nocardia gamkensis NBRC 108242
ACGTGGGTCGGTGGAGTGCTACATCGTCGGTTGCTGGTGGGTGGCTGATTCGAGGATTTTCGGTCGGGCGACACGCCGACGCTTGGTCGGCATGGGAGGAGTGGGCGCGACCCGGTGGCGATCGTGGTGTGCGCGATGGGCTTCGGCGTTCGCGGAAATCCCCAGGTTGAGCCGATAGGCTCGTCGGCGGCGCGTGGGTCGGTAATGCGTGGTCGTTCCGCGTGTCAGAGGAGCGCTCGTCCACGCGGACGTCTCGGTCCGAGCGATGGCGCTGGCGGTAGAGGGCGGGCGTCTTCCGCTCGCACCCGCGAGGGTGTCATTTCCGACGCGAATATGTGGGCCTACGCTTGTGTGCCGAGAGTTGGGTGAAGACACTCACAAACACCTGACGCGAGGTGGTCAGGGAAGGGCGTTTGGTTGCTTCCCACGGGGTTTCGAACCGACTCCTGGCGAGTGAACTCGAGGCGTGGCAGGGCAGAATCGAGCGTGCGGGCGAGAGAAGGGGTTGCTGATGGATGGAAGTGCGGAACTGTACGCCGACCTGCTCGGCCAGATCGAAGAACTGCTGCCGAGTGTTGCCGATGAGATTCGTCGTGACGTCGATCGGGGCGGTCGAGAACTGGAGCTGTACGAGCCGACCGAGGCGTACACGTTTAGTGATGACTATCAGGAGGTCGATCGGCGAGAGGCTACGCACCGCCGACATCCTCCGCGACAGAGTCCATCTCAAGCGGAGCAGCAGCCTGCGCAGCCAGACCACATCGTACCGTTTCGACAGCAACAGCGACTCGGTGGAAACAGCGGTGACATTGTGCGTCCGCTATCTGGTGACGGGCGCCTGGCGATACTTCTCGACGCAGTGATCACGCTGCTTCGGACGGTCAACGGCTCGGAAGGCGAATTGACCAGTTACCTACGCCAAAAAGGCGTTCGATCTGTGACCTTCGGTGTTGGGGACATTGACATGGACCGGAGCCAGATCTCCGTGGACCAGATCGGCTACATCGCGGCTCAGAGAGGTGAAGTCATGGACACTCTGCTCACTGCCTTGGAAGATCTGCAATGATCTCCGCTGCCAGCTTGAAGGCTGCCGTGGAATCGGCTCTGTCCCTGACGTTGTCAGGTCCATACTCCGCTCGTGCAAAGCCGACCGACCTGTATGAGGCAGCCATGTTCACGATGATGTTGCGTGCGGCGGAGCATGCGGGCGGTACTGTGTTCGTGACGAATGACGGACTGAATTCTGCCGTAGATGCCCGGTTTCGGACAAGCCCGGGCATTTTGTCGGCGAGCAGTGAGTACACCTATGCAGTTGTCACCTTCCCCGCGACACCAACACGTCATGCGCAAAGAGTTGAGGTACACCTGGGCATACGGTTCAGCGGTCGGTCAGGTATCTGCCATGAGTGCGATATCGCGATGCTCACCGGAGCTGAGGCGGACCGAGTGCGGGCGGGTCGACGATCTTTCCCATCTTCACGCGCGCTGATCACAGCGGTCGAGGCCAAGTTGCTGACTCGCGGGCCTGGTCTCGAAGACGGTCGCAATTTGTTGGGTCTAGGAACTGAGTTTCGCCTACAGAAATGCCGGCTTGTTGCCCCGAACAGCGGCGCGGCTTCCTTACGCAGACTGTTCGCTTATTGGCCGTGCCAGTTGTCGGAGAATCTCATCCCGGGTACTGCCGAAGCGTTGAAGTTGGAGGACGATCTTCGCGAGACCATCTTGGAGTGGCTGAGTCGCCGTCGGCGGCGTCAACTGTAGTGGCCTTTGACCTGTGATTCCGGATAGCGGGAGTCGGAGTCCAAGTTGTTTTCGTTCCAATGTTTGCTGATGTCTCAGGTCACAGGGGATGGATGTGGCTGCAGCGGGCTGCGTAGTCGGCCAGATGACGTCGCGATGCCGGTCTCCATGACTGTGCTCGGCCTTGAAGTCGCCGATTGCGACGCGCGCGTTGGCAGCAGGACCGCTGGCCCCTCCCCACCGAATGAGACCGATTAGTCTCTTCTCTCGGGGTCAGATCAGATTGTATGACACCGAACCAAACTCGGTAGTTGGGCATACCCCACCGGCAGAATTTAGCTGCGGGTGGCGAACTCGTCACGGACTTGCGGTTTTGCCGACGTCATGCTTGACGGGGCGCCCCGCCGAACCTCGGTCGCGAACTCTCTTCTGGCGCTCCCGAGCGGACTCCTGACCGCGCTCGGTCCCGATGACCGCGTCGTGACCGGCTCGAACGCGTTCTTCGACCAGATTGCGCAACTGTTCCACGGTGACACCGATGGTGCCTGCCAGGCCATGTTGGACAAGTTCGATGAACTGCGTGTTTACCAGGTGACGTGGAACTTGGGGGTAGCCGAGCATCCGCCCGTCTTCTCCGTTGCCGCGAGTTCGGCCGCTGAGGGTGCAGTCGTCTTGCAGAAGGAGCCTGACGTACGAGACGGGGAGGTACATACCTGGGGCGAGACTATCTACGCGGTTTACGGGGTTGTCCTGCCAGTATGCAAGTTTCAGGAAGCACGGATCGGTTCCGAGTCGCTAGTCTTCCGGTCGGGCCGCTGATCTGCTGAGACGAGCCACCTCCTCAAGGCGGTCCAGCTGACCGAGCAGTCGTGCATCAACCGACATCGTGCGCCGGGTTGGGTCAAGACGTTTGTACTGAACGAGGACGAAGCTCGATGTCGGTTCGTAGAAGTAGATCATGTCTGTGCCCAGCCGGGCTTCGACATTGGTTGCGTTGACGTTGGCGATCTCGAGCGTGCGCCCGGCTTCGTCCTGGAAGACGTGGATGTCGCACCTGGCATCGGGACGGTCGGCCCATTCGCTGAACAGACTGGGACTGTCCGCAAACGCCCTGGCATCATGTTCGATCAGGCTGTGCTCCACAGGATCTGGAATAAGGCCCGCGAGATAGGGTGCATGCCTCGATGACGGGCGCCGCCAGGCGCTGAAAGTTGTTGGCGGAACCTTGAAGATCCGCGCAATAGTACCGACTGCGTCTCGCTGTTCCTGCCAGGCTCGATTCGCCGGATCGTCGTTTGAGAGTACGGGCGGGTCGGCAAGCGCGCCGAGCCATTCGAGAATCGGTGCGAGATTCGGGTGCTTGTCCCGCAGCTTGGTCTCCATGGCCTCCCACGCCATGCGACCGAAGGAGCCGACACTGCCGAGGACGAACGATTGATCGATCGGCTCACGGACTGCGTCCGGGAGTAGACGCAGCAGACCACCATCCCCGTCTAGCGGTATGTCCTCGGTGCATTCCCGAAGATGGTCGACTGTCGGACTGTCGTCAACCGCTCCAATTTTGCCCCGGTGAACCGCAATCCCAAGCCACGCCAACGTCCGGGATCGCTCGTCATGGGTATCGTCCCGAACCACCAGCACTACTCTTGGGGGATCGGCGGCCACGCCACCTTTGTTGAACGCTTTGGTCAGGCGTTGCTCGGCTCTGAGCTTCGACCGGATGTCGGAGAGCTCTTCCCCAGTGAGCGTTACGACGTAGACCACGCACGGACAGTAGCCGCCATACCATCGACGTAGGCGCCCAGGTCCCTCGACAGCGAGCAGCAACACACGCGTCGGTGGTTTGCCCGGGTGTCTGAACCGTCGCGGGTTGGGGGCCGCTTCCTTCGTAGAGGAAGATGGTCACCATCATGTCGAAGCGTTACCCCGCCCGAGGTTCGTGAGAAAGCCGTGCGATTGGCTCTGGAACGGCTCGATGAGTACGGATCCGCCTATGCCGCTGCCCGTGCGATCGGCCCACTGGTCGATGTGCATCACGAGACTTTGAGGTTGTGGATCAAGAAGGCCCTCGACACCGGATCTCGACCCGGTGCGCCGGCCTCGGCGGGATTGTCGTCGGTCGAGCGGGACGAGTTGGCACGGCTGCGGAAAGAGAACCGGGAACTCAAGCAGACCAACGAGATCCTGAAGCTGGCCTCGAGTTTTTTCGCGCGGGAACTCGACCCGCGACACCGCTGATCGTCGGGTTCATCGACGAATACCGCCAGGTCTACGGCGTCGAGTCGATCTGCCGCGCATTATCGGCGCATGGTGTGCAGATCGCGCCCAGGACCTACCGAAAGGCCCGCCGTCGGCCAGCCTCGGACCGTGACGTCACCGACGCGCAGGTCGAGAACGCCCTGCGGAATCTGCGCGATACCACCGGATCCACCGCGCATTGGCTCACTCTCAGCGAACGAGCCGAACTCGTGAATTCAGATTTGATAAGTGGTCTCCAGGCGCTGATGTAGCCCATACATGGGTGATCTGGCCCACTAGCTGACACCAATCCGTGCAGCAGTCCCAGGGGCCGTGGGTGTGACCTATCAGGCATCTGGTTCGCTTGTAGCTGTTGGTCACATCTAGGCTGTTCGGACCCGTTTCGGGACTGCGGGTGCCTACTTATTCGGCTAGACTGTAACCAGATCGGTGACACCTCCTTGGACGTGTTCTACGACGACAAGAAACTCGAGCAGCTGTGTACGAACGAACGCGAGATGCGCAGGAAGCGCGGGGACATTGCTGAGAAGCTGAGGTTGCGTATCAAGGCGCTGGAGACGGCGAAGACGGTCGGAGAGCTACCTACCCACGACCCGCTCGGAAGGTGGCATGCGCTCTCGGCGGACCTGGACGGCCTCTGGGCGGGCAAGCTCAGCGCCAACTATCGGCTCCTGGTTCGACCCGAGGGCGAGGGTGAGCCCTTTCGGCGGTCACGGTGACCGTGATCGACATCGACGACTACCACTGAGGGAGGAGAAGCGATGACCGCGACCGATTATGCAGTTGCTCCGGGTGAGTACCTGGAGGAGTGGATCGATGAGCAGGGCTTGTCCCAGCAGCACGTCGCCGACCGTCTCGGGTGCAGCCGCAAGCAGGTCAACGAGATCGTCAACGGGCGCGCGCCCATTACCAGCGACACCGCGCTACGCCTGGAACGTGTCGTGGGCATCCCCGCCGACTCGTGGCTGCGCTACGAGGCTGCCTATCGAGCCGACCTCGCCCGCCTGGCCGATCAAGAAAACCTCGCCGCCCACGTCGATGAGATCGACCCGAACGCCATCACCTACCTGCGCAAGCTCGGAGCCACCACGGCCACGCGAAAGGCGCCCGGCACGCTCGTCTCGGACTTCTTGGCCTTTCATCGTTGCGGGACCTGGGAGGCGTACACCCACCTGCACGAAACAGCGTCCACGGGCGACTACGCACTCGCCGCGCTCACCGAGTCCAAGGCCACGATCGACCAGACCGTCCTGACGACCTGGCTACGTGCCGGCGAACTCGCCGAACCGTTCGAACGCGGCCGCAGCTACCGCTACGACCCGCAGCGACTCCGCCGGGCCCTGCCTCGCCTGCGAGCCCGAGCCGCTACCCCTGACGCGATGATGCTCGCCGACATCGCGACCATGCTCGCCGAGGTCGGTGTCGTGTTCATGGTGGTCGAACCGCCCACCAAGTTCCCGCTGCATGGAATGACACGCTGGATCGACAAACGAGTACCGGTCATTCAGCAGACCGGCCGATGGGGCAAGGACGGCTTCGTGATCTGGACCTTGTTCCACGAACTCGGTCACGTGCTCAACGATCCTCGTGGCGAGATGCACCTGGAGTACACCACGGAGAAGAAGCGCAATAGCGCGGCAGAGACAGCCGCCAACAAGTTCGCGATGGAGGTCCTGTTCGGCGATGCGGGGATGACACCGTTCGAGGGGATGACCCGTGATCGTGAGATTGCCGCGATGGCTGCGCGCATCGGCGTTGCCCCCGGCGTGGCGGTACACCAACTGCATCGATGCAGGCTGCTGCACTACGCGTACGGAAACAAACTTTATGTCAACCTTTAGCACTTGCAGCCCATAGCACGCCTCGAACCTCACCGCGTCATTCGGAAATGACCTGGATCCGTGTCCTCGAATCCGCACTGGCAGTGATGGGGGTGTCCAGGATCGGGCCCTGACCTGCCGTAAGCCTTCGCGGTAGCGGAGGCTGTGGCCAATCTGCCGATTAGTGATTCGGTGTGTGTCGCAGAGTTGGGTTCGCCGTGCCGCCGGGGGTCGTGCGCTGCGTGCTGGATTCGGTGCAGCGTGTCATAACCAACTACTGTCTACGCGTTCCTCGGCAAGTCGCCTTCGACCGCAATGCCGCGCCGCTGTGACTATTCCCCTTCACCCCGCATCAGACGCAGCCTCGCCTCTGCCACTACTCGGGCTGGCCATACGTTATCTCCAGCGAATGCTCTTCCAGGCTGCGGAGCGTCAGTTGGTCGTCTCGGACCTGGTTGAGCAGGAAGAGTTCCCTCGTGTGGCATTTGTCGCACAGGCTGACGACTGCAAACGGCCACAGGTCGACCGGAGCTCCGTAGGGGGCACTGTCCACGTAGATGCGGTCGGGACGCAGCGGCCGAGTGCTCGATCGATCGAACGGCTCCCAGTTCGGATGACTGCCTCTCAGTCGGAACCCGACGATCCGATACTGGCCCTCGTCGAGGTACTCACACCGTTCGACCCAATCCCAGTGGGTTCCGGAAAGCCATCTGACCGCACTGATCGCCCCCACGATGTGTGGTTCCAGCCGTTCGACGTCTTCCGCCAGTTGGTGGCTGGCGCGGACGCCGTGCGCGTGGTGCGAGGTGTTCCTGAAGTCCTTGATGCGGCCCAGGAGGGCGCGTGCGTTGCCTCGGTCGCTTAGGGTGGTGAGCTGTTGGATGCGGGGCATGATTTCCTCAGTCTCCAGCCGGTCGAGGAACCAGAGCCAGGTACCGAAGGTGGCGCCGGTCCGGAACTGCTTGCGCAGGTTCCGGGAGAATCCGCTCGACGCGGCGAGTTCGGTGAGCGCCAGCACGCCCAGCACACGGGCCAGACCCTCTCCCAGCTTGAGCAGTCCGTCTTTCTGCTCTGCCGGGTGCGTGCTGATTCGGTACCGACGGGACAGTGCGGCCGCGTGGTACGGAAAGCTCCACTCGGCGCGCGAGATAAGATCGTCCAGGGGCCGCACGAGTTCACCGATCAGGCGTGCCTCATGGGCGGCGAACCGGATTTCGTTCCGAACCCCCTGGACGTCCCGCTCGCCGCTGCTGAAGACGTTGGGCAGTATTCCCGACGTCGTATTCCGCAGTGCGCGCCGCCCCTCTTGTACGGTTCTCAGGAGGCCCTCCACCTCGCGGTCGGTCACCAGGTCGACGGGGACGTGCGTATCCAGCAGGTCGCGAGCGCTGGGGTACTGACCGTTGTCCTTACGGGAGTTCAACCACTCGCATAGCGCCTGGCCACAGCCGCGCAGCGGCTGCAGCACAAACAGCGAGGTGGCCGCCTCGCCGAAGCCGTTCGGGAGTAGACGCCAGTTCCCCGGCCGCCCGACGAGCATGCCGCCCGAACAGAGAGTCAACGGCGCCCCGTCCTCCGGTGCATCGGGCAGGTCAGCGGCAGAGTCCGCATCGTGAAGGTCTTGGGCGCGCAGATGCTTGGGCTGGTCAACGCCCTCGTTCTGCTCCTCACCGCGCCGCGGCGGGTGGACCCGAGTGGTCTCCAATCGGACGAGGTTGCGCAGCAATTCAAATTCGCCGTCGAGTTCCGGCCGATAGAAGAGCGAGGGTGGGATCTCGCAACCCACCCGTGTCCTGCTGTCATCGATCCAGGCATCCGGAGCACTCTGGTGCACTTCGCGTCGGAGGTGGTCGCTCGGATCCACATGAAGCGGCAGACTGACCGACTCACGTAGCTCGGGATCCGGCTCGTAAGCATCCCCCGTCCGCTGCGGCTCCCCTTCGCCGTCGCGCACACCTATGGCCTTGCGGACCGCCACCTCGAAGACCTTCCCCCGTGGCCAGCTCACGCCAGCCGAGGTGACTGCCCGGCGCAACGCCGTGATGGCTTCCTGGCACTTGGTCCACGTCGAGCCGACCAACGGACGCAGGGCGGCCACCAGACCGGCAGGATCACGGGTCTTCTTTATCGCACGCGATTCGGCGAGCCGAGTCAGGGCCTCCTCGGACAGCTCGTACCGGAGCCGCAGCGGTTGATCGATCGTGACGTGCTGGTACATCAGTTCGTGGGTGGAGACGATGCGGACCCGGTCGTCTGGCCGCTGGGCAGGGTCGGCGGACAGGGTGTCCAGGTAGAGCCCGGTGATCTCGGCAATCTGGTCCGGTGTGATGTAGTTGCGCTTCGAGCCGATGGAGCGGCGCATCGGCTGGTACTGGTCCTGCGCGTTCAGTAGCAGCACCTGACGCCTGCGCTGTGCCGGCTTGCGGTTGCTGAGGACCCACAGGTAGGTGCTGATGCCGGTGTTGTGGAAGAGTCGGTCGGGCAGCGCGACCAAGGCCTCAAGCCAGTCGTTCTCCAAGATCCACCGCCGGATCTCTGATTCGCCGGACCCCGCGGCGCCGGCGTACATCGGGGAGGCGTTGAAGATGACCGCGATCCGGCTGCCGCCCTCACCCGAGGGGCCCACTGGCTTCATCTTCGCCAGCATGTGCTGTAGGAAGAGCAGCGAGCCGTCGTTGATCCGGGGAAGACCGGCCCCGAAACGGCCCGCGAAACTATGCTGCTCGTGCTCCCACCGGACTGTGGATTCGATCGTCTTCCAGCCAACGCCGAACGGTGGATTGGCGAGGAGATAGTCGAAGGCGATTCCTTGGTGCCCATCTTCAGCGAGGACGTTCCCAAAGGCGATCGTCGAGGCCGGACGGCCGCTGATCATCATGTTGGCACAGGAAATCGCCCATGACTCCCGGTTGATCTCCTGGCCGTACACCATGACGTCCGCCCTCGGGTTCATCGACGTGATGAACGAGGCCGCCTCGGTCAGCAAGCCGGCCGCTCCACAAGCCGGGTCCAGGATGGTGCGAACGGCGTGTGGCGACGTCAGCAGGTCCGAGTCGGCGGAGATGAGGAACGAGGTCATCAGGTGGGCGAGGTCCCGGGGGGTGTAATGCTCCCCGCTCGTCTCGTTGTTGCTCTCCGCGAACCGTCGGACTAGCTCCTCGAAGAGGTTCTCCATGTGGTCGCCAGTGATCATCTGTCCCAGGTCGATCGAGGCGAACTGCCTGACTACGGGGTAGAGGAGCTCTGCCTCATGCAGGCGGATGACGGTCCGCTCAAACTCGAAGCCGTCCAGGATTTCCCTGACGTTGCAGGAGTACCCGCAAACATAATCCAAGAGCACCCGGTCGGCGTTCGACGGATCATTGAGCACACTCTGGAACGAGAACCGGCTCAGATTGTAAAAGGGCCAACCCGAGGCTGCCTTAAGGCGCTGCTCCTGCTCCTGTTCGCTGTCGGTGCGCTCGGCTTCGTCGAGCACCGCTTGCCGGCTCGGTGCCAGCAGGGAGTCGAGTCGGCGCAACACCGTGAACGGCAGGATCACCCGTCCGTACTCGGAAGGCTTGAAGTCGCCGCGCAGCAGGTCAGCCACCGACCAGACGAAGCTGGACAGGTGTCCGATGTTGCCACTCAAATTGCCCCCACGCAGGCCAGCGCCTTCCATAGGACTGATCATCCCAGGGCTACGGCCGGGGTCAGGGCCCAGTTCCATCATCGACATCGAAAATCGTCTCCGAACATCCTCGACCATGGTTGACGCATCGAAGACCATTGCACCTCAGTACTTTTCGGTTACACAAATACTGCTGATCGAGTCCACCGACGAATATGGCAGACCGAACCACAACAACAACACCGACGACCCTGCTACGAACCGTCACCGCCGACGCGAGGCCGACATCGCCGAGGTGACATACGAGTGGAAACTGTCGCGTGGCTGATTCGAGAATTCGGCTGAAGTCGACACGCCGGTTCGCGGCCGGCCCGTGGGGGAGCGCCTCGAACGAGCGATGACCGCGTGGTGTCCGGCGATGTGCTCGCGTCGGCCCGCGGTGCCGGTGTGGGTGCTGTTCCGCGTGCACGAGGAGGTTCTCGTGCACGGTTGCCGCGCGGTCGCGCTGAGCCCGGGTGGTAGAGGAGCGTGAGGTGATCACCCGGGCGCACGAGGACGTCATCCGTGGTGCTGATATGTGCCTCGAGCAGCGGTTTCGGCGGGTATTCGACATCGCGGAGTGCTGCGGGCGAGCGGGAGGGTGGATGAGCGAGCGCTCTTGCGCGGATCCCCGTCACGCGTGACGGGGATCCGTGTGCAAGTAATGCGCGAGAGGGGACTTGAACCCCTACGTCCGTGGACACCAGAACCTAAATCTGGCGCGTCTGCCAATTTCGCCACTCGCGCTTGATGGTACGACCGTCCAAACTCTACCGGGCGATTCGCCCATTACGAAGCATTGGGAGGGTGTGGCGTACTCGTCAGTAACCTTACCTGGGATTATAACGATTTGGACAAGGCCAACATGAGGGGCGCTCATGTTTCGTACGCGTTGGTAACCCGATGGACCAGCGGGTTCAAACATGAGGCGGAGTCATGTTCACCACTATTCTGGTACGTAAGTGCACGAATACTCCTAAGTAGCGACCACACGCGAGGCCAAACGTGAGGATTTCCTCATGATTTTGTGCCATTCTCGCCCGTATCAGGCCGATCACCCGCGATCACTTGTGAACCGGTAGGGACCGGCGTGTCGCCGAGGCATGTCGCATGGAGAAGGAAGTCGAAGCGTCTTGACGATCAACGAGAGCACCAAGACCGAGTCCGGACAGAGCACGAAGGCGGTAGCCGCCGCCGGGAAGGCCGCGTCGGGCGGGGCGCGGTCGCCGCTGTTGGATCGTCTGCTCGACGGCGTGCCGTACGCGCTCGCCTTCGGTGGGCAGGGTGCGCAGTGGTTGAGCGAGCTGGAGGAGATCGGGCGCGACAGCGCGCTGGAGCCGGAGCTGACCGCGCTGGTCAACGAGGCGGCCGCGCTGCTCGAGCCGGTGGCCGCGCAGTTGCTGGTGGTGCGTCCGGTCGGCTTCGACCCGATCGGCTGGATGCTCGAGAACGAGCTGGCCGACACCGACGAGGGGGAGACCTCCGCGGCTCCGTCCGAGCATGTGCTGCGTTCGGCCGCCGTGTCGATGCCCGGCGTGATGCTGACCCAGGTGGCGGCCGTGCGCGCGCTGCGATTGCAAGGTCTCGATCCGGCGGCGCACGCGCCGGTCGCGATCGTCGGGCACTCGCAGGGCCTGCTCGCCGCCGCGGCGGTCGAAGCCGGTGGTGCCCGTGACGCGGAGCTGCTCGCGGTGGCCCAGATGATCGGCGCCGCGGCGGGGTTGGTGGCGCGGCGGCGCGGGCTGATGCCGGTGGGCGAACGCTCGCCGATGGTCGCGGTGTCGAATGTCGATCCCGAGCAGTTGCGCGCAGTGGTGGCCGAGGTGTGCGAGGGAGCCGATCCCGCCGCCACCGTGGTGGTCTCGATCCGCAACGGCCGTCGGCGCGCGGTGCTCTCCGGTCCGCCCGCGCAGCTGGAGCGGGTGCGCCAGCGGTGCGCGCAGATGCACGACGAGCAGGCACGTGAGCGCGACGCCAAGGTGCGCGGCGGCTCGGTGTTCGCTCCGGTCTTCGAGGACGTGGCCGTCGACGTGGCGTTCCACCACCCGGCGCTGTCCGACACCGTCGAACTGGTGAGCAGCTGGGCCACCCAGTGCGGCCTCGATGCCGAACTGGCGGGCCGGTTGGCGCGGCAGATCCTGGTCGATCCGATCGACTGGGTGGAGGTCGTCGAGGGCGTGATCTCCGCGGGCGCGCAATGGATTCTGGACCTGGGCCCGGGTGATCTGCTGTCCCGCGTCACATCGGGCACGTTGAAGGGCACCGGCCTCGGCATGATCGCGGCCGCCACCCGCGCCGGACAGCGCAGCCTGCTCACCCCGGGGGCGGCGCCGGAGCCCGCCACCCCGTGGTCGGCGTTCGCGCCGCGCCCGGTGCGACTGCCCAACGGGCGCATCGTGGTCGAGACCGCCTTCACCAAGCTGACCGGACGCTCGCCGATCCTGCTGGCGGGCATGACCCCGACCACGGTCGACGCGAAGATCGTCGCGGCCGCGGCGAACGCGGGCCACTGGGCGGAGCTGGCCGGCGGTGGGCAGGTGACCGAGCAGATCTTCGCCGACCGGGTGACCGAGCTGAAGAAGCTGCTGCACCCGGGTCGCTCGGTGCAGTTCAATTCCTTGTTCCTCGATCCCTACCTGTGGAAGCTCCAGCTGGGCGGCAAGCGGCTGGTGCAGCGGGCCCGCTCGGCAGGCGCACCGTTCGACGGCGTCATCGTGACCGCGGGCATCCCGGAGCTGGAGGAAGCCGTCGCGCTGATCCAGGAGCTCACCGAGGTCGGTATCTCCCACGTCGCGTTCAAGCCGGGCACCGTCGCCCAGATCCGGGCCGTGCTGCGGATCGCCGACGAGGTGCCGGACTACCCGGTGATCATGCACATCGAGGGTGGTAAGGCCGGTGGCCACCACTCTTGGGAAGACCTGGACGACCTGCTGCTGGACACCTACGCCGAGCTGCGCAACCGCGCGAACGTGGTGGTGTGCGTCGGCGGTGGCATCGGAACCCCCGAGCGCGCGACGGAGTACCTCACCGGCCAGTGGGCGGTCCGGCACGGCTATCCCGTGATGCCGCTGGACGGCGTGCTGGTCGGCACGGCGGCGATGGCCACGCTGGAGGCCACCACCGCGCCGGAGGTCAAGCAACTGCTGGTGGACACCCCCGGCACCCCCGACTGGGTCGGCGCGGGCACCGCGTCCGGCGGAATGGCCTCGGGCCGTAGCCAATTGGGCGCCGACATCCACGAGATCGACAACGCCGCCTCACGCACCGGCCGCCTGCTGGACGAGGTCGCGGGCGACGCCGACGCGGTCGCCGCGCGCCGCGCGGAGATCATCGCGGCGCTGAACGCCACCGCCAAGCCGTACTTCGGCGATCTGACCACCATGACCTACCAGGACTGGCTGGAGCGCTACGTCGAGCTCGCGGTCGGGCTGGACCGCCGCAAGGACTTCGACTGCGGCAGCGACCTGGGCGACGCGATCGCGGAGGCCACCAGTTCGGTGTGGCTGGACATCACCTGGCGCGAACGGTTCGCGGAGATGATGCGCCGCACCGAGGCCCGGCTGCATCCGGCCGACCGCGGCGAGATCGCGACGCTGTTCGCCGCCGACGAGGATTTCGAAGACCCGGTCGCGGCGCTGTGCGCCCTGAAGGACGCCTACCCCGCGACGGCGCAGACCCTGCTGCACCCGGCCGACATCCCGTTCTTCATCGCGTTGTGCAAGACGCCGGGCAAGCCGGTGAACTTCGTGCCGGTCGTCGACGCCGACGTGCGCCGCTGGTGGCGCTCGGATTCGCTGTGGCAGGCGCACGATCCGCGCTACTCGGCCGATCAGGTGTGCGTCATTCCCGGCACCGTCGCGGTCGCCGGCATCACCCGGGTCGACGAGCCGGTCGGCGAGCTGCTCGACCGCTTCGAACAGGACACCGCGTACTCGCTGGTGCGTGCGGGCGTGACGCCCGCCGCGGTGGACGCGCGCCGCACGGCGGGCGTCACCAGCGGCCCGATCGACGCCGTGCTGGCCGCCCCGGACGTCCAGTGGGCCGGGCGCACCACGATCAGCCCGGTACACCGGCTCGGTGACCTGTCCGAATGGGTCGTCGACGGGAAGGGCGCGGTGCATCCGCCCAGCGGCGCGACACTCGCCGAGACCACCGGCCCCGAGCCGGAGAACAGCTATCTGGAGCTGACCGTCCCGCTGCTGGCGGGCAACGCGGTGCGCATCCGGATCACCGTGCCGACCTCGGTCTACAACGGCGGCGCCCCGGTGGTCACCGAGGCCGACGCCCACGAGGCCATGGCCGCGCTGCTCGCGGTCGCCGCGGGCCAGGATCTTCCGGAGGTCAAGGGCAAGGTCGCGCACGTGAACCTGGCCTGGATACCGGATCTGATCGCCGACCACGCCGGCGTCACCGGTTCCGGCCTGCCCGCCACGCTGAGCACGCTCGGCCGTACCGTGCCGGACGTGCTGGTCGGCGCCTGCTGGCCCGCCGTGTTCGCGGTGCTGGGTGCGACCCGAACCGCGAAGGGCGAGAGCGTCATCGAGGGCATGCTGGACCTGGTCCACTTGGACCACCAGGTGCACCTCGCCGGTGAGCTGCCCGCCGAGACCAGTGTGCTGGCGGTGCGCGCGGAGGCCGGGGAGACCCTGGACACCGACCTCGGCCGCGTCGTCGAAGTGAATGTGCGGATCACCGCCATGCTGGACAAGCCCGAGACCGGGATGTCGATGCCGGTGCTGGCCACGCTCACCGAGCGTTTCGCGATCCGCGGGCGCAACGGCGCGGGCGAACTGACCGATCCGCCGCGCGCGGCGGGCACGGTGTCCGACGCGGCC
The DNA here is from genome assembly GCF_001612985.1 of Nocardia gamkensis NBRC 108242. Taxonomy (GTDB): domain Bacteria; phylum Actinomycetota; class Actinomycetes; order Mycobacteriales; family Mycobacteriaceae; genus Nocardia; species Nocardia gamkensis. The sequence continues at coordinate 14,304 of NZ_BDBM01000046.1, forward strand.
ACCGACACCCCGCGCAGGCGTCGTCGCGACGTCACGATCGTGGCGCCGCGCACCATGCACGCCTTCGCCGCCGTCTCCGGTGACCACAACCCGATCCACACCAGCGATTCCGCCGCGAAGCTCGCCGGGCTCGGTAGCCCGATCGTGCACGGCATGTGGTTGTCGGCCGCCGCGCAGCACGTCGTGTCTGCGGTCGATCCGGCCGCTTCGACTCCGGCGCGGAGGCTGACCGCGTGGACCACCCGGTTCCTGGGCATGGTCCGCCCCGGCGCGCAGATCGATGTGCGCGTCGAGCGCGTCGCGGTCGACGCGGGCAGTGAGATCGTCGAGGTCTCCTGCCGGACCGAAGGCGAACTGGTGATGACCGCGACCGGTCGCACCGCGGCGCCGAAGACCGTATACGCCTTCCCCGGTCAGGGCATCCAGCGCAAGGGGATGGGGCTCGACGCCCGCTCCCGGTCGAAGGCGGCCAAGGAGATCTGGGAGCGCGCGGACAAGCACACCCGTGCCGCGCTCGGCTTCTCCATCCTGGCCGTGGTGCGCGACAACCCGACCTACCTCAAGGCGCGGGGCGTCGAGCACCGGCACCCGGACGGCGTGCTGCACCTGACGCAGTTCACCCAGGTCGCCATGGCGGTTCTCGGTGTCGCCCAGGTGGCGGAACTGCGCGAGGCCGGGGCGTTCGTCGAGGACGCGCTGCTGGCCGGTCACTCGGTGGGCGAATACAACGCGCTCGCCGCCGTCGCCGGGGTGCTTCCCTTGGAGGCGGTGCTCGAGGTGGTGTTCCAGCGCGGTTCCGCGATGCACGAGCTGGTGCCGCGCGACGCGCAGGGCCGCAGCGATTACCGGATGGCCGCGATCCGGCCCTCGCAGATCGGACTGCCCGACGCGGAGGTCGTCGGCTTCGTCCAGGAAGTCGGCGAGCGGGTCGGGGAGTTCCTCGAGGTGGTCAACCTGAACCTGCGCGGGTCGCAGTACGCGATCGCAGGCACGGTGGCCGGGCTGGAGGCGCTGGAGGAGGAGATCGACCGCCGCCGTGCCGAATTCGGCGGCAAGCGGGCGTTCATCCTGGTCCCCGGCATCGACGTGCCGTTCCATTCGACGGTGCTGCGCAAGGGCGTTCCGGAATTCCGGCAGAAGCTCGAACAGTTGCTTCCGGTGGATCTGCGCCCGGAGGTCCTGGTCGGCCGCTACATCCCGAATCTGGTGCCCAGGCTGTTCTCGCTGGAGCGGGCGTTCGTCCAGGAGATCGCCGACCTGGTGCCGTCCGAGCCGCTCACCGCCGTGCTGGCCGACTTCGACAGCTGGGCGGCCCGGCCGACCGAGCTGTGCCGTGTGGTGCTGGTCGAGTTGCTGGCCTGGCAGTTCGCCAGCCCGGTGCGCTGGATCGAGACGCAGGACCTGCTGTTCACCGATCCCGCGCAGGGCGGCCTCGGCGTCGAGCGGTTCGTCGAGATCGGTCTCGGTGCCACGCCGACGGTGGCGAACCTGGCCGGCCAGACACTGAAGCTGCCCGCGTTCGGCGACGCCACGGTCGAGGTGCTCAACATCGAGCGCGAGGCCGCGATCGTCTACGCGACCGACACCGACCCCGCGCCGGTCGACGAGCCCGTCGAGGAGCAGGCGGCCACCGCGGCTCCGGCAGCGGCCGTCGCCGCCGCTCCCGTGGCCGCGCCCGCCCCGAGTTCGGGCGGTCCGCGTCCGGACGACATCGCGTTCACCGCCGCCGACGCCACCCGCGTGCTGATCGCGCTGTGGACCAAGCTGCGGCTGGACCAGATCGGCCCCGTGGACACCATCGAGGGCCTGTGCGACGGTGTGTCCTCCCGGCGCAACCAGCTGCTGGTCGACCTCGGCTCCGAGCTCTCGCTCGGCGCGATCGACGGCGCCGCCGACGCCGACATGGGCGCGCTGTCGGCGACGGTGGAGCGGCTCGCCCGTACCTACCGTCCCTTCGGCACGGTGCTCACCGACGCCATCGGCGATCATCTGCGCAAGGTGTTCGGCCCGTCCGGCAAGCGTCCGGCCGCCATCGCGGATCGGGTCACGAAGGTCTGGGAACTCGGTGACGGCTGGGCCAGCCACGTGACCGCCGAGGTGTCGCTGGGCACCAGGGAGGGCACCAGCGTGCGCGGCGGTGATCTGGGCGGGCTGGTCTCCGGCGCGCTGGGCGACGCCGCCTCGGTCGACGCGGCCATCGACGCCGCCGTGCAGGCCGTCGCGGCCCGCCGCGGTGTCGCGGTGTCGCTTCCCTCGGCGGGCGGCGGTGGCGGCGCGACCGTCGACGCCGCGGCGCTGGGTGAGTTCACCGAGCAGATCACCGGGCGCGACGGCGTGCTGGCCACGGCCGCGCGCGTGGTGCTCGAACAGCTCGGACTGTCCGAGCGGGTCTCCGCTCCGGAAGCGTCCGATGACTCCCTGGTCGACCTGGTGTCGGCCGAACTCGGCGCGGACTGGCCGCGCCTGGTCGCGCCCGCGTTCGACGCACGCAAGGCGGTGCTGCTGGACGACCGGTGGGCCACGGCGCGCGAGGATCTGGCCCGGCTGTGGCTGGCCGACGACTCCGGCAGCGCGAACGGACCGGTCACCGGGTTCATCGGCGCGGGCGAAGCCGTTGCGGCGCAGGCGAACTGGTGGCGCCAGCGGGCGATGCACGAGGCGCGTTCGGTGCTCGCGGGCGTGTACGAGCGCATCGCCGAGGCCGCGTTGAGCACCGAAGAGCCCGGACTGTGGTCCTCGGACATCGCGGTGATCACCGGCGCCAGCAAGGGATCCATCGCCGCGGCGGTGACCGGCAGGCTGCTCAGCGGTGGCGCCACGGTGGTGGTGACCACCTCGGCGCTGAACGACGAGCGCCTCGGCTTCTACCGGAAGCTGTACCGGGACAACGCCCGCCACGGCGCGGCCCTGTGGGTGGTGCCCGCCAACATGGCGTCCTACCAGGACGTCGACGCTTTGATCGACTGGATCGGCACCGAGCAGGTCGACAGCGCGGGCGGCGCGAAGATCAAGGTCAAGGACGCGATGACGCCCACCCTGCTGCTGCCGTTCGCGGCGCCGCGGGTGGCCGGTGACCTCGCCGACGCGGGCGCTCGCGCCGAAATGGAAATGCGCGTGCTGCTCTGGTCGGTCGAACGGCTGATCGGCGGGCTGTCCAAGCTGGGCGCCGATTTCGACGTGGACGCGAAACTGCATGTGGTGCTGCCGGGTTCGCCCAACCGCGGCATGTTCGGCGGCGACGGCGCCTACGGTGAGTCGAAGGCGGCGCTGGACGCGGTGGTCGCCAAGTGGCGGGCCGAGAAGTCGTGGTCGGCCCGGGTCACCCTGGTGCACGCGCTGATCGGCTGGGTGCGCGGCACCGGCCTGATGGGCCACAACGACCCGATGGTCGAGGCGGTCGAGAAGGCAGGCGTGCAGACCTGGTCAACCACGGAGATGGCCGACGAACTGCTCAAGTGGTGCACCTCCCGGGCGCGTCAGGTGACCGCGACCGGCCCGCAGCAGATCGACCTGACCGGCGGACTCGCCCGGGCCAAGCTGGACCTGCCCGCGCTGGCCAAGCAGGCCGCGGAGCAGGCCGAAGCGGAGACCGACGCCGACGCGGGCCGCACCATCGCCGCGCTGCCCGCGCCGCCGACCGTGACCTCCGCGCTGCCGGTGCCGGAGTGGAGCGAGGTGGCCGCGGACCTGGCCGACATGGTGGTCATCGTCGGTGCTGGCGAACTCGGCCCGTACGGTTCGGCGCGCACTCGCTTCGAGATGGAGGTCTCCGACGAGCTGTCGGCGGCGGGCGTGCTGGAGCTGGCCTGGACCACCGGCATGGTCATCTGGGAGAACGACCCGAAGCCGGGCTGGTACGACGCCGAGTCCGGCGACTACGTGCCCGAGCACGAGCTGGCCGAGCGCTACCACGACGCCGTCGTCGCCCGCTGCGGTGTGCGCCGCTACGAGGACGACGGCGCCATGACCGACAACTCGGCGCCGCTGATGACCTCGGTCTTCCTCGACCAGGACCTGTCGTTCACGGTGGGCGGCGAGGCCGAGGCCCGCGCCTTCTACGCCGCCGATCCGGAGCACACGGTGATCACGCCGGTCGCCGACTCGGGTGACTGGACCGTGACGCGCAAGGCGGGCACCGAGATCCGGGTGCCGCGCCGGGCCAAGCTCTCGCGCACCGTCGGCGGCCAGATCCCGACCGGCTGGGACCCCACCATCTGGGGTATCTCGCCCGATATGGCCGCGTCGGTGGACCGGGTGGCGTTGTGGAACATCGTCTGCACGGTGGACGCGTTCATCGGCTCCGGGTTCAGTCCCGCCGAGCTGATGAGCTGGGTGCATCCCTCGCTGGTCGCCAACACCCAAGGCACCGGCATGGGTGGCATGTCCTCGATGCGCTCGCTGTACATCGACAACCTGCTCGGTGAGTCGCGCCCGAACGACATCCTGCAGGAGGCGCTGCCGAATGTGGCGCTGGCGCACGTGGTGCAGTCCTACGTCGGCAGCTACGGCGCGATGGTGCACCCGGTGGCGGCCTGCGCCACCGCGGCGGTGTCGGTCGAAGAGGGCGTCGACAAGATCCGGCTCGGCAAGGCCGATCTGGTCGTGGCGGGCGGTTACGACGACCTCGGCATCGAGGGCATCGTCGGCTTCGGTGACATGTCGGCCACCGCGGATTCGGCGGCCATGAGCGCCAAGGGCATCAGCGACCGGTACTTCTCCCGCGCCAACGACCGCCGCCGCGGCGGGTTCATCGAATCGCAGGGCGGCGGAACGGTCCTGCTGGCGCGCGGCAGCGTCGCGCTGGAGATGGGTCTGCCGGTGCTCGGCGTGGTGGCGTACGCGCAGTCCTTCGCGGACGGTGTGCACACCTCGATCCCGGCTCCTGGTCTGGGCGCGCTGGGCGCCGGTCGTGGCGGGGCGGAGTCCAGGCTGGCGACCGAACTCCGCAAGCTCGGCGTGACGCCGGACGAGATCGCGGTGGTGTCCAAGCACGACACCTCGACGGCTGCCAACGACCCGAACGAGTCGGAGCTGCACGAGCGTCTCGCGACGGCCATCGGACGCTCGGACGGCGCTCCGCTGTTCGTCGTCTCGCAGAAGACCCTCACCGGGCACGCGAAGGGCGGCGCGGCCGCCTTCCAGCTCATCGGCCTGTGCCAGGTGCTGGAGCAGGGCGTCATCCCGCCGAACCGCAGCCTGGACTGCGTCGACGAGAAGATGCTTGCCTTCCCGCACCTGGTGTGGCTGCGCGAGCCGCTGCGGCTGGGCGATCGCCTTCCGCTCAAGGCCGGTCTGGTCACCTCCCTCGGCTTCGGCCACGTGAACGGCCTGCTGGCGGTCGTGCACCCGGAGGCGTTCATCCAGGCCATCGAGCCGGGACGGCGCGAGGAGTACCAGCGCAGGGCGCAGGAGCGTCAGCTGGCGGGCAGGCAGCGGTTCGTGGAGGCGATGTGTGGCGGCGCGCCGCTGTACGAGCGTCCCGCGGATCGCAGGCTCGGCGGCGACGGCACCCCCGCCAAGCGGGCTCGTCAGCTGGAGGCCGACGTGCTGCTCTCGCCGGAGGCGCGCCTGGCGCAGGACGGCTCCTACCGCGCGAAGGGCATCGGATGCGCGTAACCGGAAGCGCGGCGGGGCAACTCGCCGCGCCGGGTCCGTGCGCGGGCTCGCCGAGTACGTCGTAGGCTGCCCGCCTATGACGATCCTCGGTATCGGCCTGGACTTGGTGACCATCTCCGAGTTCTCCGAACAGCTCGAACGCGCCGGAACGACCATGCTCAGGGAAAGTTTCACCGCGGGAGAGCGGCGCTACTGCCAGAGCAAAGGGACCGACCCGGCGCGCAGCTACGCGGCGCGGTGGGCGGCGAAAGAGGCGGTGCTCAAAGCCTGGGCATCGTCCCGGTTCGCCCGCCGCCCGCAGATCGGGGACAACCCGTATCCGCTGATCGAGGTGGTCAACGACGCGTGGGGCAGGCCGAGCATCAAGCTGCACGGCCTGGCCGCGGAATTCCTGCCCCGGGTGCGGGTGCATCTGTCGCTGACCCACGACGGCGACACCGCCGCCGCGATGGTGGTGCTCGAGGACCCGGGTGAGCTGGCCGACCTCATCGAAGGCCGCGACAGCGCCGGGTGAGCCGCACGGTGGTCCCGGTTCCCGCCGGGACCACCGTCATCGCTCGCTGCCGGTGCGCGACTCCTTCTCCGCGACGAGCAGGTAGGCGACCATCAGCCGCTTGAGTTCGGCGACCGCTTCCGCGCTGCTCTGCTCGTCCTGCACCGAGAAATTGAGCATCGAATAGACCACGTGCACCAGCACTTCGGCCATCATGGTGCGCCGTACCCGCGGGGTGCGCGGGGTGAGCGGCCGCAGCATCTGCGACACCACCTCGGCGAACTGCTTCTCGTGGATCGCGCCCGTGGCCCGGGTGGACGGCGTGGACTGCATGGCCAGCCACACTTCCCGGCGGGACGGGTCGGTCATCCAGAGGTTGGCCAGGTGGTCGACGAACTGGTTCATGTGCCGCAGCCAGTCCAGCGACGGGATCTCCCCGTGGAAGTCGGCCAGCTCTTGGGAAACCGCAACCAGGTCTTGGCGATTCAGCTCACAGACGATGACGTACTTGTTGGCGAAGAACTGATACAGCGTGCCGATCGGCACCTCGGCCCTGGCCGCCACCTCTTCGCAGGTGAACGATTCGAACCCGACCTCGACGAGCAACTCCCTGGACGCCTGGAGCAAGGCGTCGAACTTTCGTTTGCTGCGTTCCTGCGTCGGCCGGCGTCGCGGCATGAGCTCCTGTGGGTCGTCCTGCAACTCCAACGCAGGGTCCACACGGTGCTTCGACCTGGCCTCCGCGCGTACGTCCACGCATCCAGGCTAACGGTAGCGGCGAGCGGGCGATACGCGCATCCGCCGTTCGGATCCAGGCGGCTCGAGTTCCGCTACCCATCCGTAACCGATGTGGTGCCGAACACATACCGAGCGCGCGTGCATCGCGACGTGTGTTCCGAGCAGGGGAATCCATGGGGCTCATGGCTTTCGGCAAGCATGAGCTCGGTCAATGCACAGAGGGAAGGCGTGATCAGTGGTAGCTGAATCTGTGGTGACTCTCGGCGTTTCCACCGAACGCGGTGCCGTGCACGCGGTAGCGCTCGCCGACGGCAAGAAGCTCGCCGACCGGGTGCTGCTGCGGCGCGTGGTGCGAGCGGACGGTGACGGCAAGGCCGACGTGGCCGCGGCGGTGGAGGCCGCGCTGAGCGCCCTGGCCGCGGGGCTGGGCTCGGAGTGGGCGATCGGGGGTGTCGCGGTCGCCTATCGGGACGCCGCCGAGCGGCGCGCCATCGTGACCCGGTTGGCGGCCGGTCCGTGGCACAGCGCATCGATGGTCTCGGTGAAATCGGCCCACTTGAGCGTGGCGAGCATGATGACGTGGCTCGAGGCCCACGACAACCTGCTGATCTGCGAGGTGGTGCCCGGGTACCAGGCGTTCACCCTGGTCGACCGCGGTCGCCGCCGGGTGCTCGCCGCGGTGGGGCAGGCGGGCCGGGCGACGCCGCGGTCGCTCGGCATGGGCGTCGCGGCGGCGTGGGAGCAACTGGACGCGGCCGACGCGCGGCCGGACGCGGTGGCGCTGATCGGCTCGGCGGGCGCCGGGTCGGTGGTGCTTGCGGCGGTCGAGAAATTCGGGGCGCCGGTGATCCCGTGCACGATAGGGGCTTTCGCCTCCGCCGCGGGCGCGGCGTTGAGCGTGCGGTTGGAGCAGGACACCTGCGCCGACTCGGTGAGCGAGCCGCACCGGGCTCGCGGCGGAGTCGCGGTGTTCGCGGCGGCCGGGGTACTGGCCAGCGGAATGGTCGTCGGCGGGAGTTACCTGCTGAACGACTCCTCGCGGCCGGCGCCGACCGTCGTGTCGGACGCCCGGATCGAAGGCGCCGGCGCGTCGCATCCGGCAGACCAGGTCCGGCCCGCGGATACCGAGGCGCACGAGTCGTCCGACGGGCCGCTCGGCTCCGGCGCCGATGCCGGCGCGACCGGAGTCCAGTTCCCCGAGCCTCGGTGGGGTGCCGCACCGCGTCCGCTGCCGCTGGTCGCCGCCGATGCCACGAACGGACCGGAGACGAACGCCTCGGCGCCGCTGGTGCCGGGTACCGGGGTCCCGGCCGACCGCGCGGTGGGCGCGCCCGACGGTGCGCTGTTGTTCCCCGGCGAGGCCCCACCGCCCGCCGTATTCACCCCGGAAGCCGCGGACTGGTGGGACGAGCACCTGCGTTTGATGGCGCAGTGGGCCGCCCAGCAGGTGTGGCAGGCCTGATCCACCCGAACCGCGGCCCCGTCTCGGCCCGGCGCCCCTGCGGCGCCGGGCTTTTCGCTGCCCGCGGGCTACACCGACAGATCGCGGCGCAACTTGGCGACGTGGCCGGTGGCGCGCACGTTGTACTGCGCGACGGCGATCTTGCCCTGTTCGTCCACCAGGAAGGTCGAGCGGATGACGCCGACGACCGTCTTGCCGTACATGGTCTTCTCGCCGTAGGCGCCCCAGGCGGTGAGCACGGCGCGGTCGGGATCCGACAGCAGTGGGAAGGTCAACTGCTCGGCGTCGCGGAACTTGGCCAGCTTGGCCGGCTTGTCCGGGGAGATGCCCACCACGTCGATGCCCGCGCCGTCCAGGTCGGCCAGGTTGTCGCGGAAGTCGCAGGCTTGCTTGGTGCAGCCGGGCGTGCTCGCGGCGGGGTAGAAGTACACGATCACCTTGCGACCGCGGTAGTCCGACAGCGAGACGTTCTTGCCGTCGGCGTCGGGAAGCGTGAACTCGGGGGCGGTGTCGCCCGGGGAGAGTCGTTGGTTGGTGGTCACCTCCAGCACGGTATCCGAAGGTCCGGACAGGTGATCCGCGCGCGGCCGGATAGTGGAGGGTGGCGGCGGATACACTCGTCCGCGAGCCCCGGGTGCCGCACGAAAGGCCGAGCATGCGGCGTGATCGTGCACCGGGTGCGGCAATCGACAACAGGAGGGTGGAACGTGGCAAGGGATACCGAGCGGATCGAGCAGGAGATCGAGGCCGCCCGCACTCGGCTGGCGAGCACGCTCGACGAACTCGCGGTACGCGCGGACCCGCATCGCATCGCGGACGACACCAAGCAGATCGTGGTCGGGAAGCTGAACGAGCCGAAGGTGAAATACAGCCTGATCGGCGCCGCCGCCCTGGTCGTCGGGCTGGTGCTGCTCAAAATCTTCCGCTGAGCTGGAAAAACGACGACACCCGGTGTGGCATGGCCCACCGGGTGTCGTCGTTTCGCGGTCGGTTCAGACCGTCGGGCAGGCGAAGCCGTCGCCGTCGGGATCCAGGTGCGGGCCGTAGCCCGGTTCGCCACGGAACAGCGGCGCACGGCCCGCGTTGCGGGCGTCGTCGCAGTTGGCGAAGGCGCCACCGGCCGAACCGGTCTGCGACAGACCGGCCGAGCCGGTCGCGGCGGAGCCGGTGTCGACGGCCGAGGAACCCGTTCCGGCGGATCCGGACGGAGGGGCGGCTAGGGCGGCTGGAGCCGCGAGAAAGGTCAGTCCCGCGACGGCCGCGCTGACGGAGAGCCGGCGAACGTTCATGTATTCCTCTATGTGGTTGCTGCGGTGGATGCGGCGTCCGACCGGACGCCGCATCCACTGTTGTGACGGGCCGCTCTCTTGTCAACCTAGGGGGGACGGAACTAGGGCATTAGGGGATCCTGCCCACCGGCGCCGCTGATGTGCTGTGCGGGGATGTTTCCCATGCGCCCGGCCTGGTAGTCCTCCATCGCTTCGATGATCTCCGCGCGGGTGTTCATCACGAACGGCCCGTACTGCACCACCGGTTCCCGGATCGGCCGTCCGCCGAGCAGCAGCACTTCGAACGCGCCGGTCCGATTATCTTGGCGCGCATCGGCTGTCACGCTGATCGCGTCTCCGCGGCCGAACACCGCCAGCTGTCCTTCGCTCAGCGGCCTGCGTTCCGCGCCGACCGCGCCACTGCCGGAGAGCACGTACGCCATCGCCGTAAACTCTTGCGGCCAAGGTGTTTCCAGAATCCCGCCGGGAGTGATCGACGCGTGCGCGTAGGCGATCGGGGTGTAGGTCGAACCGGGACCGGTGAACCCGCCGACCTCCCCGGCGATGAGCCGGACCAGCGCGCCGCCGTCGTGCGAACTCACCAGCGTCAGTTCGCGAGCGCGCAGGTCTTGATAACGCGGGGTGGCGAACTTGAGCGCGCGCGGCAGGTTCACCCAGAGTTGGATGCCGTGGAACCATCCGCCCGAGGCGACCATCTCCTCCGGCGGCACCTCGTCGTGCAGGATGCCGGAGCCCGCGGTCATCCACTGGGTGTCACCCTCGCCGATGACGCCGCCGCCGCCCTGTGAATCGTGATGCACCATGGTGCCGTCGAGCATGTAGGTGACCGTCTCGAAGCCGCGGTGCGGATGCCATGGCGCGCCCTTCGCCTCGTTCGGTTCGTAGGCGACCGGGCCCATCTGGTCGAGCAGGATGAACGGATCGGCGGTGCGCAGATCCATGCTGGGGAACGGCCTGCGCACCTCGAAACCCGCGCCTTCGCGCTGTTTGTGCGCGGTGACCACGCTCCGGACCGGCCGTTCGCGCAGGGTCGCGTCGAGACGGGGGAGGCGTGGCAGGACCATGATGTCGGGCACGGTGACGGCGGGCATGGGGACCTCCTCGGGAGTTGGTGTCCATGTCAACCAACCGTGACTACACTTCATTCCCATGGTCCGGTGGTTGAGTGACGACGAGCAGGCGACTTGGCAGGCATACGTGCGGCTGCGGCAGCGTTTGGACGGCGCGATTTCGGCCGGCCTGGCTGAGGACGGTCTGTCCCTGGCGGACTACGAGCTGATGGTGGCGTTGTCCGCTGCCCCCAACGGTTGTCTGCGCGCCAAGGAACTGGCCGCCGAGGTGTGCTGGGAGAAGAGCCGGTTGTCCAAGCACCTGGCCAGGATGGACGCGCGCGGTCTGGTCGAGCGGCGGCCCGCCGAAGAGGATGCCCGCGGCATCATCGTCCAGCTCACGCCGGAAGGGCGCGTCGCGTTGGAGCGGGCCGCGCCGAACCACGTCGATCTGGTCCGTCGCGTCTTCATCGAGCCGATGACGGCGGATGAGGCGCGGGTGCTGCGCGCGCTGGCGGACAAAGTGGTCGCCGAGGTGGAGCAGGTGACCGAACTCGGCGCATGAGCGGCGCGGTTCGTTCTCCTGCGCGGACGCTATCCGGCTTCGGTGTCACGGCGTCGCCATCGGCGCCACCACGGGGCCCGCACGGTGGCCTCGCCGGCCCCCGCTCGGGAAGGGGCCGCCGTCGCGCGGCTCGGCTGCTCGCGCCTCGGCCGCGCGGACTCGCGCCACTGCCGGACGATGTCGTCCGCGTTCACCGGAGCGATCGGCACGAACGGTCCTTCCGGCATCCGCAGCCAGTCCACGATGCGTTTGTTGAGTTCGCTCACGGCCGCCCGCACCTGCCGTTCGCTGGTCGCGTCGCGCACGTCTTCGGGCAGGTGCTCGATATCGCGCCGCAACAGCAGCGACGGTGGCAACAGCGCCTCACTGCCGACTCCTTCGCGACGTAGATAGCCGCGCAGCCACCAGTCTTCGTCGTAAGCGTTACCCGCCCCGGGAAGCGGCTTGCCGGTGCCGGGCAGGTTGTCGAATTCGCCGCGCTCGGCCGCCTCGCGGATCTGCTTGTCGACCCACGATTCGAACGTCTGCTTCGCCGGTTTGCGCTCGGTCATCGCGACGGCGGTGTCGACGGAACCATGACCACCACTCTACGGAAGTCTGTAGTAGATGTGGAAAATCCTGTGCTGAAACGTTTTCGGAGATCAGGACCACGGCGTGATCGGCGGCTTCACCCAGAGCAGCTTCTCGTCGGTGTGCTCCCGTCGAGCCGCGGGATGCTCCGGATGGCGGGCGGCCCAGTCGTCCTTCTCGGTCAGCAACCGCGCCACCGTAGTCCAGGTCTCGTCCGTGCTCGGCGGATTCGTCGCGGCGGCCCTGGCCAGTTTGCGCCGGACGGACGCCGTCATCGCGAGCACCTCGGAGCCGGTGATGCCACGGTGCCAGAGGTAGCTCGCCAGCCGTCGCGCTTTCTCGGCGCGGCTCTTGGCCGCCACGTCGTTGTGTGCGTAGTCGGTCACGGGCACGTCCACGGGTCGCAGGTGGCATCGACCCTAGCCGACCGGGCGCACCGGCCGGAATGCGCCGCGGCCTCCCCATCGTCGGATGGGGAGGCCGCGGCGCGAGGCGGACTCAGTACGCGCTGTCGACGTTGTCCATCGAGCCGTAACGGTGCGCGGCGTAGTTGCAGGCGGCGACGATGTTGGCGACCGGATCCCAGATGTCGAAGGGCGTGCCCGCGACGTGGTAGGTGGCGAACGTGGGGTCGATCACCTGGAGCAGGCCCTTGGACGGGATGCCCATGGCGGCATTGGAGTCCCACAGGTTGATGGCCTGGGGGTTGCCGGTGGACTCACGCATGATGTTGCGGTGGATGCCCTCGTAGGTGCCCGGGATGCCGTTGGCCTGCATGATGTCGAGCGCCTGATGGATCCAGCCGTCGAGGTTGTCCGCGTAGACCGGCGCGGCCGGGGCGGGCATCGGGGCCGGAATCGGCTCGGGAGCGGGGGCAGGCGCCGGAGCAGGGGCGGGAGCGGGAGCGGGCATCGGCGCGGGGATCGCCTCGGCGACCGGGGCGGCGACCACGGCGGGCGCGGCGGCGGCGGCCTCGGGCTGCTGCTCGGCCACCATGGCGATGCGAGACGGGACGCTGTCATCGGCCACGGACGCCGCGGAGCAGGCGGCCACGGCGACGACACCCGCGGCGGCGACGGCCACGGTGACGGTTTCGCGGAGCGAGGGGCGACGAAGGGTGGAAAGGCGTCTGTCAGGCATTCGAATCGGTTCCTTTATCGGGGACTTACTCGATCCGGGCCGCAATTGGGCAGCACGGATCCTGCGGCGTACGCTCGGGGCGTTCGCCGAAAACGGCCATGTGCTGTTGTGTGGTTTTGTTGTGGGGGACGATGATGTCCCCGGAACGCGACGCGGTTCGTGTGTGCGGCGCCGGATCGCCCTCGATGGGCTCGGCCGCGGTGTCGCGCGGGACTTCGCATCTCGATGCGAAGAGACGGGGCGGAAGTGTGGATCGCGGGTCCGTTGCCGGATTCCGCTCCGTCGATCACGTGGCGGGCAGTTGCTTGCCGGTGATCGTTACCGAATCGGTGTCTACAACTCCTCGGGCTGACCAAACTTCAGGTCGCTTCTTGACCTGATTGCAGAATGGTCACGCTTGGTTAACGGAGGGTGAACGAAACCTGAATGATAGGCGTTGGCGATCTTGGAAAGCCCAGGGCGCGGTAGCCGAATCGTTATCCAAGCTGGGAGTTTGCTGTTAAACCTCTTGTGCTGTACATCACAGAAGTTTTCGGCTGTACAACTGGATTTCGGAGGCTTCGCGGACGTATTGCTGTCCGAATTGAGACCACTGGTGCAACTGGGAAGAAGCCGAGGTCACGGTGATGTCACGGGTTCTGCGGCGAATCCGGGAGACGAGAAAACCGTGCCCTTGCCAGCCGATGACTGACAAGGGCACGGTTTGCGTGATGTGCGCCATCAGGGACTCGAACCCCGAACCCGCTGATTAAGAGTCAGCTGCTCTGCCAATTGAGCTAATGGCGCGTGCACCGTGTTCCGGTGCGGGACAAACCTTAACAGGCCGGGGCCGCAGAAGTGAAATCGTGCCCTGACCGGCCGCGATGCGATGCGCTCGCGGGCCGGTAACGCCGGGGATCGCCGGGTTGATCTACAGGTGGTAACGCTGCAGTGACGGACGAGGTGTTCACATTGGCCTGGACGTTACGCACTGGCAGAATGTCCGATTGTGGTTTCGATCGCCCGCGTCCACGGCGGGGTGACGCAGCGCAGCGGTCGGTATCCGAAGCCATCGGTGTGTCCTGGAGCACCGAGACTTTGAAACGGGGTTGGAAATGAGTGTTGGTCGAGGTCGGCAGAAGCGCAAGCCGGCCGCGCGGTGGTCCCTACGTACTGTCGCGGGACCGGTGATCGTCGTCGCGGTCGCCGCCTTGGCGTTGACGGGATGTTCGGCATCCGACGCCACGGATGCGGCGCAGGCGGTCATCGACCGCAATCCCATCACCGAATTGATCAAGCCCAAGCTGCTGTCGCCGGTGAAGGACGGCGAGGTGGGGGTCTCGCCCGGCGTCCCGATGACGTTCAAGGTGGAGGACGGCAAGTTCACCGGGGTTACCTTGGTCAGCCCGCAGGGCAAGTCGATCGAGGGCAAGCTCGCCGCCGACGGCCGGTCGTGGGAGACGACCGAGGTGCTCGGATACGGGAAGACGTACCGGTTGAAGGCCGACGCGATCGGCCTGGGCGGGGCGAACACCGCGACGCTGAGCTTCACCACGAGTTCGCCCGGTAACCAGACCAAGCCGTACCTGGTCCCCGGCGAGGGGGAGGTGGTCGGTATCGGCCAGCCGGTGGCCGTCCAGTTCGACGAGAACATCCCGGACCGGAAGGCGGCGCAGTCCGCCATCAAGATCACCACCGAGCCGCCGGTGGAGGGCGCGTTCTACTGGGTGAACAATCGCGAGGTGCGGTGGCGGCCGGAGCATTTCTGGGCGCCGGGGACGAAGGTCACCATCGACGTGAACGTCTATGGGCGTGATCTCGGTAACGGGTTGTACGGCCAGGACAACATCCACTCGTTCTTCACCATCGGCGACGCGGTGGTCTTCACCGCCGACGACAACACCAAGCAGGTGGTCGTCGAGCAGAACGGCCAGGTGATCCGCACCATGCCGACCTCGATGGGCAAGGACAGCACGCCCACAGACAACGGCATCTACATCGTCGCCGACCGGCACGAGAAGATCATCATGGACTCCTCGACCTACGGCGTGTCGGTCAGCTCGCCGGACGGGTACAAAACGCCGGTGGACTTCGCGACGCGACTGTCTTACAGCGGCATCTTCTTCCACTCGGCGCCGTGGTCGGTGGGTGCGCAGGGGTACAGCAACACCAGTCACGGCTGCCTGAACCTCAGCCCGGCGAACGCGCAATGGGTCTTCCAGAACGCCAAGCGCGGCGATATCACGATCGTGAAGAACACCGTGGGCGGCACCCTGTCCGGCGTGGACGGCCTGGGTGACTGGAACATCCCCTGGCCGGTCTGGAAGGCGGGCAACGCGGACGACAATCGCTGAGCCGACGCAGCACGCCGAACGGGCCACCGGAGCGTAATCCGGTGGCCCGTTCGGCATTTCGGGGCTGTGTTCACGGCAGCATGTTGCAGCCCAACTGGGCGTCGCCCAGGATCGCGATCGCGCTGCCGGTCGCTGCGCACAGCAGTTTGCTGCCCGCCGAACCGCTGCCCGCGGAGCCGGTGGTGGCCAGGCCGCCCGCCGATCCGCTCGACGCCGAGCCGGAGTCGGGCAGTGGCGGAAGCCCGATGCCCGCGGCCGCGGTTCCGCTGGATCCGGTGAGGAGGGTGGCGCCGACGAAGGCTGCGATAACCGCAGAACGCATCACGAGGTGTGTCTTTCTGGTCGAACTGGGAGGCGCCCCAGCGACACCCTCCCACATGGATCGCAGTCTACGGAGACGTGCCGGATTCTGGACGATATTCGTTTCACATTGCGGCGGGCGTGCGCCGGGGAAGGGCATGGGACGCAAAGAAAAACCCGGACGGCTCCGATTTCTCGGGGCCGTCCGGGCTCCTGGGGTGAGCGACGGGACTCGAACCCGCGACAGCCAGGATCACAACCTGGTGCTCTACCAACTGAACTACGCTCACCATCGCCGGTCAACAACCGGCGGGCTAGATATTAGCGTGTCAACCCGCCCACTCCCTAATCGGCGTCAGGCGAGCCGTTGACCTGGGCTGATTCGGTCCGCTCCGGAGCGAGTTCGGAGACTTCGGCGGCGATGGCGGCGATTTCGGTGGTGGAAGGGCCGGGCGGCGCGACGAACGCGGTCCGCCGGTAGTACTCCAGTTCCCGGATCGACTCCTGGATGTCGGCCAGCGCGCGGTGGCTCAGGCCCTTCTCCGGCTGGCCGAAGTAGATGCGCGGATACCAGCGACGGCACAGCTCCTTGATCGAACTCACATCCACCATCCGGTAGTGCAGGTGGGCGTCGAGCAGGGGCATGTCCCTGGCGATGAAACCGCGGTCGGTGGCGATCGAGTTACCGGCCAGCGGCACGGTGCGCGGGGTGGGGATGTACTGGCGGATGTAGTCGAGCACCCGCTGCTCGGCCTCTTCCAGGGTGACGGTGGAGCGGCGGACCTCTTCGGTCAGGCCGGAGCGCGCGTGCATGTCGGCGACCACCGCGGGCATCGCGGCCAGCGCGTCGTCGTCGGCGTGGATGACGATGTCCACGCCCTCGCCGAGGATGTTGAGATCGCTGTCGGTCACGAGCGCGGCCACCTCGATCAGCTTGTCGCTGTCCAAGCGCAGGCCGGTCATCTCGCAATCCATCCACACCATGTATTTGTCGGACACCCGTGCAACATTAGCCGGGCCGAGGTCCCGAGCAGGCGGTACGGCACGGCAACCGTACAGCCGCAGATCCAGCCATGAACCTGACCGGCGGGGATACAGTTTCTTCCAGATCGGCACCCGGCGTTTTCGGTGCGACAGCAAACACTGCGTGAAGCAGTTCGAGTCGAGCCAGGACGGAGGACGTGCGATGACCACCCCTCAGGAGAAGGCGGCCGCGGCGCGCAAGGCGGCCGACGAGGCGGCGCGGGTCGCGGCCGAGGCGGCCGCTGCCGCGGAGGCCGCCGAACGCGAGCTGGCCGAACAGGCGGTCGCCGCCGAGGCGGGAGCGGGTTCGTCCGTGGCGCGAGACGAGCCGTCCGGCGAGCGGAGAGACGCCTCCGCCGCGCAAGAGATCGCCGCGGGTTACGCCTTCGAAGGACTCGCGCTGGAACTGGGCACCGTCGTGGTCGACGGAACGGTTGATCCCGCCGCCCGCGTCCGTATTCCGATGCCGATGGTGAACCGGCACGGGTTGGTCGCCGGGGCCACCGGTACCGGGAAGACGAAAACCTTGCAGGGCATCGCGGAGCAACTGTCGAGTGCCGGTGTTCCGGTGGTGCTGGCCGACATCAAAGGCGACTTGTCGGGTCTGGCCGAGCCGGGGCGATCGAGCGACAGGCTCGCCGCACGCATCGCGGAGACCGCCGCCGCGGACTGGGCGCCGACCGGCTTCCCGACCGAGTTCGTCTCACTGGGCACCACCGGAGCCGGGCTGCCGATCCGCGCGACGATCAGCTCCTTCGGCCCGGTGCTGCTGAGCAAGGTGCTCGAGCTGAACGATACGCAGGAGTCCACCCTCGGCTTGATCTTCCACTGGGCGGACCGCAACGGCCTCGCACTGCTGGATCTGAAGGACCTGCGCGCCGTGATCACGCATTTGACCAGCCCCGAGGGCAAGGAGGATCTGAAGGGTATCGGGGGTGTCTCCGCGGCCACCGCGGGGGTGATCCTGCGCGCACTGGTGAATCTGGAGGCCGACGGCGGCGACACGTTCTTCGGCGAACCCGAACTCGACCCGGCCGACCTGGTGCGGGTCGTGGACGGAAAAGGGGTGATCACGCTCTTCGAGTTCGGCGCACAGGCGGCGCGGCCGGTGATGTTCTCCACCTTCCTGATGTGGGTGCTCGCCGACCTGTTCCAGACGCTGCCCGAGGTCGGCGACGTGGACAAGCCCGCACTGGTCTTCATCTTCGACGAGGCGCATCTGCTGTTCTCCGACGCCTCGAAGGCGTTCCTGGAGCAGGTGGAGCAGACCGTCAAGCTGATCCGGTCCAAGGGGGTCGGCGTGTTCTTCTGCACCCAGCTGCCCACCGACATCCCGAACCAGGTGCTCTCCCAGCTCGGCGCGCGCATCCAGCACGCCCTGCGCGCATTCACCCCGGACGACCAGAAGGCCTTGGCGAAGACCGTCCGCACCTACCCCAGAACCGGCGTCTACGACTTGGAGCAGGCGCTGACCTCCCTCGGCACCGGCGAGGCGATCGTGACCGTGCTCTCCGAGCAGGGCGCGCCGACGCCGGTGGCCTGGACCAGGCTGCGGCCGCCCCGGTCGCTGATGGACACCATCGGTGCGGACGCGATCAAATCGCGGGCGCTGTCCAGCCCGCTGGCCTCGAAGTACGCCCAGACCATCGACCGGGAGTCGGCCTACGAACTGCTCGCAGCGAAGATGGCCGCGGCGGCGCCGGAGGCGGAACCCGCTCCCGTGCCCGGCCGTGCCGCGACCCGCGAGGAAGAGGAGTCCGCCGCCGAGCGGATCATGAAAAACCCCGCGGTGCGCAGCTTCCTGCGTTCGGCCGCGAGCGCGGCAGGCCGCCAGATCACCCGCAGCCTGTTCGGCACCAGGCGTCGCTGAGCGAGGTCAGCCGCCGAGCTTCTTGTAGAACGCGCCCGCGATGGGAGCGGTGACCGCGCGCGGGCCGTACTGGCCCGCCACGCTCATGCCCTTGCTGATCAGGCCGGGGACCACGCGCATCTTGTTGCGGGCGAGCGCGTCGATGGACACCTTCGCGGTGTACTCAGAGGAGACCCACATGAAGTCGGGCACCATCCGGTCGACGATGGAGGCGTCGGCGGGGTCCGGGAGTTCGGTGCGCACCGGGCCGGGTGCCAGCAGCGTGACGTGCACGCCGGAGCCCTTCAGCTCACCGCGCAGCGATTCGGAGAAGGTGTTGGCGAACGCCTTGCTCGCGGCGTAGGTGGTGTTGTTCGGGATCGGCATGTTGCCCGCGGCCGAGCCGCTGATCAGGATGCCGCCACCGCCCCGGGCCAGCATGCCGGGCAGCACGGCCAGGGTGAGATCGTGCACGGCGACGGCGTTGAGCTCCATCTGCGCGCGCTCGTAGGCCGGGTCGAGTTCGGCGACCGCGCCGAAGGTCGCGATGCCCGCGTTGTTGCACAGGATGGCGATGTCGCGGGCGGCCAGTTCCTCCACCAGCACGCCGCGCTGGTCGCGGTCGGCCAGGTCGACGGCGCGCACCTCGGCGGTGATGCCGTGGGCCAGGGTCAGCCGCTGCCCGAGCTCGGTGAGCAGCTCCTCACGGCGGGCGACCAGGATCAGCGAGTAGCCGCGGGCGGCGAGGTCGGCGGCGAGCGCGGTGCCGATGCCGGAGGAGGCGCCGGTGACGACCGCGCGGTTCTCGGAGGTGGGGGAGGGCAGGCTCACCCCGTGCAGCCTAGGCGATGCCGCCCGAGGGGACGCCGACGGAGGCTGTCGCGCGATCCCGGGCGAGGCGGTATTCCACGCCGCGGCAACGGCGACCGGGCATCCGGCCCGGCCGCCGCGCCCGGTCAGAGCCGTGCGGCCAGCCGGGTGCCCTGGTCGATGGCTCGTTTGGCGTCCAGTTCGGCGGCGAGCTCCGCGCCGCCGATGAGATGCAGGCTGACGCCTGCGGCGCGCAGCGGGGCCTCCAGATCACGCACGGACTCCTGGCCCGCGCAGACGACGACGTTGTCAACCGGGATCAGTTGCGGCCGTTGCCGTTTCTCCCCGAAGCTGATGTGCAGGCCGTTGTCGTCGATGCGTTCGTAGTTGACGCCGCCGATCTGATAGACGCCCTTGGCCTTCAGCGCGGCGCGGTGCACCCATCCGGTGGTCTTGCCGAGGTCTTTGCCGAACGCGGACGTCTTCCGTTGCAGCAGAACAACTTCGCGTGCCGCAGGAGCCGGCCGCGGCGCGGTGAGCTGTCCGCGGACCTGCTCGTCGTCGGAGCTGACGCCCCACTCTTCCTTCCATTCGTCCAGCTTGAGGGTGGGATGACCCTCGACGGTGAGGAATTCGCCGACGTCGTAGCCGATGCCGCCCGCGCCGATCACGGCGACGCGCTTGCCGACCGGCTTCTCCTCCCGGACCAGTTCGGCGTAGGACAGCACCATGGGGTGGTCGATTCCGGGGATGTCGGGGATCCGCGGCCGCACACCGGTGGCGAGTACGACCTCGTCGTAGCCTCCGGCGATGAGTTCGTCGGCGCCCACCCGCTTGTTCAGGTGCACGGTGACGCCGGTGATTTCGAGCATCCGGTGGTAGTAGCGGATCGACTCGCTGAATTCCTCTTTGCCGGGGATGCGGCGGGCGATGTCGAACTGACCGCCGATCTTGTCGTCGGCTTCGAACAACTCGACGTGATGGCCGCGTTCGGCGAGGTTCACCGCCGCCGAAAGCCCGGCCGGGCCCGCGCCGACCACGGCGACGCGCTTGCCGCGGCGGGTCGGCAGCAGCTTCAGTTCGGTCTCATGGCCGGCGCGCGGGTTGAGCAGACACGACACGGTCTTGCGCTGGAAGGCGTGGTCCAGGCAGGCCTGGTTGCACGCGATGCAGGTGTTGATCTCGTCGACGCGATCCTGCGCGGCCTTGTTCGCCCACTCCGGATCGGTGAGGAACGGGCGGGCCAGCGAAACGAGCTGCGCGTCACCCCTGGTCAGGATCTCCTCGGCCACTTCGGGCATGTTGATCCGATTGGACGCGCACACCGGGATGCCCACCCGCGCGGTGATCTTCGCGGTGAACTCCACGAAGGCGGCGCGCGGCACCGAGGTCACGATGGTGGGCACCCGCGCCTCGTGCCAGCCGATGTCGGTGTTGAGGATGTTCGCCCCGGCGGCTTCGAGTTCCTGGGCCAGCGCGACGATCTCGTCGAAGGTCTGCCCCTTCTCCACCAGCTCGGCCATGGACAACCGGAACACGATGATGAAGTCCGGATCGACCGCGGCGCGGGTGCGGCGCACGATCTCCACCGCGATCCGCCGCCGGTTCTCCGGTGAGCCGCCCCACGCGTCGGTGCGCTTGTTGGTGCGCGGTGCGAGGAACTGGTTGATGAAATAGCCTTCACCACCCATGATCTCGCAGCCGTCGTAGCCGGCGAACTGGGCCAGCTTCGCGCAGCGGGCGTAGTCGTCGATGGTCCGCTCGATGCCCTTGGCCGAGAGCGCGCGCGGGCGGAAGGGATTGATCGGCGCCTTGATCGACGATGCCGACACACTGCCCGGCATGTAGGAGTAGCGACCCGCGTGCAGGATCTGAATGGCGATCTTGCCGCCTTCGGCGTGCACCGCTTCGGTGATCGTCCGATGCCGGTATGCCTCGGTCTTGTTGGTCAGCTTGGCGCCGAAGGGCAGCAGCCAGCCCGCGCGGTTGGGCGCGTAGCCGCCGGTGATGATCAGGCCCGCGCCGCCGCGTGCGCGCTCGGCGAAGTAGGCGGCCAGCCTGTGGGTGTCCCAGGCGCGATCCTCCAGCCCGGTGTGCATCGACCCCATCACCACTCGGTTGCGCAAGGTGGTGAAGCCGAGATCGAGCGGCTCGAACAAATGGGGGAAGGAACTCATCGGTGCGGTCGCCTTTCTCCGTCAATCCGCGTGCGGGGCTGTCGCGCGCGGGTGCAGTGCGTGCAGTACTTCGTCGCACCATTCGACGAACCCCGACTCCACGCGGATGCCCGCGCGCAGGACGAGGTACTGGTGCAGGGCCGTCCCGCCGAGCCGGTCGGGGGCGGGGAAGTCACGTTTCTCGATCTGCCGGTACAGCTCGAGTCGCTGGGCGTGCTGGTCGCGATGGCGGGCCACTTCGGCCCGCAACGCGGTGATGTCACCGTGGGCGGCGGCGCGGATCTTCACCGCGAGTTCGTTGCGCGGGGTACCGGAGTCGCTCGGTTCGGCGATCCAGCGCGCGAGTTCGGCGCGGCCGGCCTCGCTCACCGAGTACACCTTCTTGTCCGGCCTGCCCTCCTGGACCACCGACTCGCCGTCGATCCAGCCGGACTCCTCCATGCGTTTGAGGACGCGATAGATCTGCTGGTGGGTCGCGCTCCAGAAGTATCCGATGGACTTGTCGAAGCGCCGCGCCAACTCGTATCCCGAGCCGGCGCGCTCGGTCAGCGATACCAGCAACGCGTGCTCCAGTGCCATGCGGTGAGAATAGCCGTGACATTCGGTACTATGCAACTAAGTGCATAGCGGACTTCGGGGTCCCGGGCCGGAACTCGCTTCCACCGGACTCGAAGGGCCGCGCGCATTAAGCTGCGCGCATGACCGAGGTGAACGCCCGGGCGACAGTCGGGCAGGCCGCCGGGCGCGGGCAGGTGGTGGCGTGGGGGCTGTGGGACTGGGGGTCTTCGGCATTCAACGCCGTGATCCTCACCTTCGTGTTCTCCGTCTATCTCACCGACAAGGTCGGCGACGACCTACCCGGCGGTGTCTCCGCCAGCGCGTGGCTGGGGTGGGCGCTGGGCAGCGCGGGCCTGGTCGTGGCGTTGACCGCGCCGGTCAGCGGACAGCGCTTCGACGCGTCCGCGAAACGCAAACGCTCCCTCGGTGCGCTGACCGCGCTGACCATCGCGGCGATGACGCTGATGTTCTTCGTGCACGACGACTATCGCGACTTGTGGCTCGGTCTGGCCTTACTGGCATTCGCGTCGGCCTGTTTCGAATTGGCGAACGTGCCGTACAACGCGATGCTGCGACAGGTGTCCACGCCCGCGACGGTCGGCCGGGTCTCCGGATTCGGCTGGGCGATGGGCTATTTCGGCGGCATCTTCCTGCTGCTCATCTGCTACTTCGGCTTCATCTCCGGCGAGGGCGACAACCGCGGGCTGCTCGGTATGCCCACCGACGACGGACTCAACATCCGCCTGGTCGCCGTGCTGGCCGCCGTCTGGTTCGCCGCCTTCGCGCTGCCGGTTCTGTTCGCGGTCCCCGAACTGCCGCGCACCGACGCCGATCCCGGTGCGGCGAGCGCCGGATTCCTCGGCTCGTACCGGGTGCTGTGGCGCGACCTGCGCGAGCTGTGGCGCACCGACCGGCGCACGGTCGGCTTCCTGGTGGCCAGCGCCGTGTTCCGGGACGGTCTCGCCGGAGTGTTCACCTTCGGGGCGGTGCTCGCCGTGCGGGTCTACGGCATCGCCGACTCGGATGTGCTGCTGTTCGGCATAGCCGCCAATGTCGTTGCGGCGCTGGGCGCGATCGTCGCGGGCCGGTTCGACGACCGGGTCGGGCCGAAGATCGTCATCGTGGTGTCCCTGGCCGCCATGCTGGTGTGCGGGCTGGCCCTGGCCGTGGTGTCCGGGCCGCTGATGTTCTGGATCTTCGGCTTGCTGCTGACCGTTTTCGTAGGACCAGCGCAGGCCGCGGCGCGCTCGTTCCTGACCCGCCTCGCACCGCCCGGCCGCGAAGGCCAGCTCTTCGGCTTGTACACGACCACCGGGCGCGCGGTGTCCTTCCTCGCGCCGAGCCTGTTCGGCTTGTTCGTCTGGCTGTTCGACGCCGACCGCGCGGGCATCGCGGGCCTGCTGGTCGTGCTGGCGGCAGGGCTCGCGGTGCTGCTGCCGGTGCGGCCGCCGGATCCGGTCGTAGCGCCGCGCGACGACGCCGAGGAGCCGCGGCTCGCCGAGTGAGCGTGGCGGGCGAGTGAGAAGCGCGACGGCTGTCCGTCGCCGGATCAGCGCCGCTTCGGAGGACGCCAACCGCCCATGCCGAGCGCGATCAACCGCATCTGCTGGACGGTGCGGTCGATGATGGTCTGCTCGTCGCGCGGTGCGGCCGACACGTAGGCGGCGATCCCGTCGGTCACCGTGGTGACCATGAGGTCGGCGGCGATTTCCAGGTCGCGTGGCGTCCAGGAGTCGAGGGCGCGGATCCGGGAGAGGTCGGCGACCAGTTCGCGCACGATCAGCTGGATCTCCCGGGCGATGGCCGTGCGCAGCGCCGCGGACCCGCCGCGGCGCTCCCTGGTCAGGAAACCGAACAGCTCACGTTTCGGCCCAACCTGCGTGAACACGAAACGCACCGTGTCCGACAGGCTCGCATCCGCGTTGCGGCGGACTTCACGCAGCGCCAGCCGCAGCGCGGTGACGCCGTCGTCGACCAGGGTGGCGCCGAGGTCCTCCAGCGACGCGAAGTGCCGGTAGAACGCCGTGGGCACGATGCCCGCCGAGCGGGCGATCTCCCGCAGGCTGAGTGCGGCGAATCCGCGCTCGGCAGCCAGCGCGAGGGTGCCGTCCAGGAGTGCCTGCCTGGTCCGCTCCTTGCGTTCGCCTCGGGTAGCAGCCTGCTCATTCATCCCGGTGAGCATACATCCGTTCACCATTCGACCTATCCCTAAATGTAGTTCGAGTCACATGTTTCGCCGGTTGACACCTAGCCCCCATCATCCGTCACACTAGTTTAGTGTACAGACGTGCACTGAAAATCGGTCGCACGTCGTCAGCCCGACAAGGCACGGAGTAACTAATGGTGGATCTCATCAACCTGGTGCAGACCCTGACCTCGCCACACCCGCTGGATCGGTATCTGGAACTGGTCCGCCCCACCCTCACGGTGCGGGACATGCGGGCCGAAATCACTCACGTGCGCCGCTCGGCGCCGGGTTCGGTCACGCTCACGCTGCGCCCGACCCGGCAGTGGAAGGGCCATGTCGCCGGACAGTACGTCCAGATCGGCGTGGTCATCGACGGTGTGCGGCACACGCGGTGCTATTCGCCGGTGAACCCGGAAGGCGGTCGGGATCGCACCATCCAGCTGACCGTCAAGGCGCATCCGGACGGCTTGGTGTCGCAGTACCTCTACCGCCACGCCACCCCCGGCATGGTGGTGGACCTGACCCCCGCCGACGGCGTGTTCCGGCTGCCCGAACCGCGACCGCAGCGCGTATTGCTGATCAGCGGCGGCAGCGGCATCACGCCGGTGCTGTCCATGCTGCGCACGCTCGCCGCGGAGGACCATCGGGGCGAGGTGGTGTTCCTGCACTACGCGAAGTCACCCGCGGTGCTGCCGCACCGAGCCGAACTGGACGCGATCGCGCAGCGGCACCCGAACTTCCGCATCGAGCTGCGGTATCCGCATCGCACACCGGACCTGGCGCTGGTCGACCCCGACGCACCGTGGGTGGATGTGAACCAACCGAAGAACAGCGGATACTTCGGCTACGACGAACTCGAGCGCGTAGCGCCGTGGTTCGCCGACGCGCAGACCTATGTCTGCGGCCCGCAGTCGCTGATGGACGCGGTGCGCACGATCTATCAGGCCGAGCAGCTGGAAGACCGGCTGCACACCGAGGAGTTCACCCTCTCGTTCGCCCCGGCCGACGCTGCGGACGCGCAGGGCACCGTGAGCTTCTCGGCCAGTGGCGTGAGCGCGCAGAACAACGGCGCCCCGCTGCTCGAACAGGCCGAATCCGCCGGGCTCAGCCCGGAGTACGGCTGCCGCATGGGGATCTGTTTCTCCTGCACCGCGGTGCGCCGCTCCGGCTGCACGCGCAATCTGCGCACCGGCGAGACCGACAGTGACCCCGACCAGCCGATCCAGCTGTGCATCAGCGCGCCGGTCGGCGACGTCGAGGTCGACATCTAATCGAAGAAGGGGAACCGATCATGACCATCCTGACCGAAACCGACAACGGACCGTTGGTCCTGAGCCCGGATCAGATCGAGGAACTCGGCCGCGAACTCGACGAGTTGCGCGCCGCGATCGTCGCCGACCTCGGCGAGCGCGACCGGGAATACCTGTACTCGATCATCAAGGCCCAGCGCGGCTTCGAGATCGCCGGGCGCGGCCTGATGTATCTCGGCTTCCTTCCGCCGGTCTGGCTGGCCGCGGTGGCCGCGCTGAGTGTGTCGAAGATCCTGGACAACATGGAGATCGGCCACAACGTGATGCACGGCCAGTACGACTGGATGCGCGAGCCCGGCCTGAATTCCCGTGTGTTCGAGTGGGACACGGTCTGCCCGGCCGACCAGTGGAAGCACTCGCACAACTACCTGCACCACACCTACACCAACATCCACAACAAGGACCGCGACATCGGCTACTCCATCCTGCGCATGGACGAGGCCCAGGAGTGGAACGCGCTGCGGCTCGGGCAGCCGCTGTACGCCTTCGTGCTCATGATGCTGTTCGAGTGGGGTGTGATGGGCCACGACCTCGAGGTCGAGAACATCCTGGCGGGCAAGAAGAAGTGGCCGGAGGTCAAGAAGCTGCTCCTCGGCCAGTGGCGCAAGGCGGGCAAGCAGGTGCTCAAGGACTACCTGGTGTTCCCCGCCCTGACCGGGCCGCTGTTCTTCCACACGCTGGCCGGTAACGTCACCGCCAATCTGGTGCGCAACGTGTGGGCCTTCGCCATCATCTTCTGTGGTCACTTCCCGACCGGCGTACAGACGTTCACCGAGGAGGAGACCGCGGACGAGACCCGCGGCGAGTGGTACATCCGGCAGATGCTCGGCTCGGCCAACATCAGCGGCAGCAAACTGTTCCACCTCATGTCCGGCAATTTGTCGCACCAGATCGAACACCACCTGTTCCCGGACCTGCCCGCGAGCCGTTATCCGGAGATGGCGCCGATTGTGCGCGCATTGTGCGAGAAGTACGGTTTGCCCTACAACACCGGCCCGCTCGGTAAGCAGATCGGCTCGGTGTGGAAGAAGATTTTCAAGCTCGCACTGCCGCCGCGCTGGGTCGAGAGCGAGCCGTCTCCCGGTGTTATCGTGATGCGACAGCGGCAGGCGAGCGAAGCGGGCGTGTGAATGATCGGGAAATTCGAAAGCAACAAAGATCTCATTCAGGAATTGACCTCCTCCGGCGCCAAGCATGTCGGCAATATCGCCGGCATCATCACGGGCACCGTCGCCGAGGTCACCCGGGAGATCGGTGAGTGGATCACCGACACGATCGAGATGCGGGAGGCGGCGGCCGCGGCTCGCCGGGACGCCGCCGCGCAGCGCGACCTCGATACCGATCTCGGCGACGAGGCCGATGTCCCGGTCGAGGAGCCGCCGGTCAGCCGGACGGAAGAGTTCCTCGACGCCGAAGTCGTCGAACCCGGAGTCGACGAGCCGCGCTGATCACCACACCGGCAGCCGGCGCCGGTGCTGGGTGACGTCGGTGATCAGATCCTGGTAGCCGTCGATCAGTTCGGCCAGCCTCGTCCACCGCAGGTGGGCTTCCCCGTCCACCTGCGCCGGATGCGGCCCGGTCGTGATCTCGTCGCCCAAAGTGTGACGAGCCGCAACCCATTTCGCCGCGATTCGATCGATCACCGCCCCGAGTGTCTCGGTATGCAGGGAGGCGCCCTCCCGGTGCTGCACGTTGGCGGCGACCCAGGCGTCGATTCGTCCGATCCATTCGGCGCGGCAGCCGTCGATGTCCTCCAGCTGTCTGCTGCATGCCGCGACGTGCGCGCTGGAGGCCCCCGGCGCGTGTGCTCGCTCGAGCGCCGGCTGCCGTCGTTCGTGGCAGTCGACGAGCATGCGCGCGGCGTGCAGCACGCTGTGCCTGTGCTGGTTCTCGCCGGCTTCGCGGATCGCGCGAAGCAGTGCGGCGGCCGGTGGCAGCTCCTCGGCTCCGAGGCCGCGCTGAGCGTATTCGGTGGGCATGGCATACCTCCGGCGACGCGGCGAATCTTGGATGCGCCAGGGCCGAGGGGGATTTCGGGGAGGGGCGCCCCTCGGCTCCGGCGCAGTCCCGCATCCGGATGTCGTCCCACGGTCCACCAGCACGGCAGAGAAACCGGGAAATCCGCGACGATGCGAGAGAAGACGTCCGAGTAATCGGGACACTTTCAGGAAAGCGCGATAGCCGAAGCCACGCAATACTCTGGTGTACGAATCCGAGAGCTGCCGGGAAATCGTTATGTTCCGTTACGGATCGGTCAACCGGCTCTGCGCAGGGGTTGTGCGCTCTCGAATTGTTCGAGCGCATGCGCAGCAACCCGATTCGACCCGAGCGCTGCGCATCCGCGTCCGATCGGCTAACCTCGGTCTTCGTGCCCGCCTACGTGTCATCGCCCGAGTTGACATTCGGCTTCATGTTCGCACTGGAAGACCCTGAGCGAATCGCCGAGGTCGTGCGCAATCTGATCGTCCGCAAGACCGTCTCGGTCTTCCGTCTGGCCCGGCTGTCCGATGACGACGGCCCGCCGGAGCGCTACGTGGTCAACTGGGCGGTCATCCCGCAGATCTCGATCACCACCAGCGCCCCGGATCACGAGGAACTGCGCGCCAACCGCACCATGTTGGTCAACGCCTTCCTCAGCGAGGACGGCGAGGTCAGCTTGTATTCGGCGCAGTCGAACGGACCTGCCTGACCAGGCCGTCCCGGCCGGTACGCACCCGGGACGGCCCGCTCGATCAGCCCACCGGGATCGGTGCGTCGAGCCGTCCGGAACGGGCGAGCGCGAACAACGCCGCCGCCGCGACCGTGCCGACGGCGACCAGCGCCGCCCACGCCAGTGCGCTCAGACCGGCCTCGCGCGTGGCATCCAGCAGCGTTCCGATGCCCAGATTCCCGAGCAGGATGCCGACGCCGACGATCGTGTTGTAGAGGCCGTAGTGCGTCGCCACCAGGCGGTTGCCCGACAGTGCGACCACCGTGTCCATCTCGAACGGAAAGACCGCTGCCGCACCGATTCCCAGGACGACGGCGGTCAGCAGCAGCGCGCCGATCGCA
The DNA here is from genome assembly GCF_001612985.1 of Nocardia gamkensis NBRC 108242. GTDB lineage: Bacteria > Actinomycetota > Actinomycetes > Mycobacteriales > Mycobacteriaceae > Nocardia > Nocardia gamkensis. The sequence continues at coordinate 42,825 of NZ_BDBM01000046.1, forward strand.
GGCCACACACCCGAGCCGGTGCCCGGGATCGCCACCAGCGGTATGAACGCGAACGCGAGAATCGCCATACCCAGTGCCAGGCTGTGCGCGCGGCCCCAGCGCTGCCCGAACCAGCGGGTGATGCGCAGCTGCCCGGCGATAGCGATCAACCCGGACAGCACGAACACCGCGGTCATCAGCGCGGTCGCCGAGTCGCCCGCGATCCGTGCCGCGTGCACGGGCAACGCCAGGTAGACCTGGAAGGCCAGCACCGAGGAACTGATCATCGCCGAGGCGAACAGCAGGAACGGGCGGTTGGCCAGTACGACGCGCCAATCATCCAGCACAGAGGTGGTTTTCGGTGCGGCCGTGTGCTGCGGGAGCGCGCGTAACTGGGCCAGCGTCAGCGCGCCGAACACCACCGCGGCGCCCGTGGCGGTCGCGCGGAAGTCGACGGCCAACAGCGCGAGCCCGACGATCGGGCCGAGCAATATGCCCGCCTGATAGAAGACGTTGAACACGGCGAACGCCTCCACCCGGCGCGACCCCGAGTCCACCGCCAGATACGCGCGGACCGCGGGATTGAACAGCGCGCCCGCGAAACCGGTCGCGGCCGACGCGACCAGCAGCGCCGGGAGCGTATCCGCGACCGCCAGCAGCGCGAAACCGCCTGTGCGCAGCAGACATCCGGTCACGATCAGCGGTTTGTAGCCGAGTCGATCGGCCAGGGTGCCGCCGAGCAGGAACATGCCCTGCTGGGCGAAGTTCCGGATGCCGAGGACCAGCCCGACCGCCCACGCGGCCAGCCCGAGCGGGCCTGCCAGGTAACCCGCCAGGTAGGGCATCAGCATGTAGAACCCGGTGTTGATGGCGAACTGATTGACCATCAGCATGCGGCTGGGGCGGTTGAAGCCGCGGAAGGTGGCGATCAGCTCGGTCATCGCGTCCGCTCCGCGTCGGCGCCACCGCGGGGATCGACGACCGTCGTGCAGCGCGTCCACGAGTCGACGACGGCGTCGGCCGGGTGCGTGATGCGCAGGGGTGCGGCGGGCGGCGTGACGCCGAGCAAGCCGTGCGCACGGCAGTACTCGTCGTTGTAGACGGTGTCGAAATAGCGCAGCGGGCCGTCGGGGAAGATCGCGGCGATCCGTGTGGCCGGATCGCTGGTGCGGGCCAGCCAACCGGCGACCAAGGTAACGGCGCCGACGCTCCAGCCGCCGCTGGCGTGGTGTGTCGCGGCGAGCCTGCGGCAGGCCCACACCGCTTCCGCGGGCGCGACCCAGTGAACCTCGTCGAACGCCGGATAGTCGACGTTGCCCGGATGAATACTCGACCCCAGCCCGCGCATCAGCCGCCGCCCCGCGGGCTGGCCGAAGATCGTGGACGCCACGGCGTCGACGCCGACCAAACGCAGGTGCGGGAAGTATCGGCGCAGCGTGCGCGCGATTCCGGCGGAATGGCCGCCCGTGCCGACCGAGCAGACCAGGACATCGATCCGGCCCAGCTGGGCCACCAGTTCGAGCGCCAGGGTTTCGTAGGCGTCGCGATTGTCGGGATTGCGATACTGGTCGGGGCACCACGCCCGGGGGTCCCGGGCCAGCAGTTCGGCGACGCGGTCGCGGCGCGCCTGCTGCCAGCCGCCGGTCGGGTGCGGCTCGGCGACCAGTTCTATCCGGGCACCGTAGGCCGCGAGCATGCGGTGCATGAGTGGTTCCAGGCCGGGGTCGGTGACCAGTGTGACCGGGTGGTGGTACACCATGCCCGCCAACGCGAGGCCCAGACCGAGCGTGCCGCTGGTCGATTCGATGATCGGCGCGCCCGGTGCGAGGTCGCCGCGCGCGATGGCGCGCTCGACCATGTGCAGCGCGGGCCGGTCCTTCATCCCGCCGGGATTGGCGCCTTCGAGCTTGGCCCAGAAGCCGCGGCCCTCCGGTGGCGTGGTGTCGCCCAGCGGTTCGGTGATCCAGAGGACCGGCGTGTTGCCCACCATGGTGTCCGGACGCGGACAGCGCTGGGCGGTGGTCAGGAGACTCGCCGGGCTCGCGAGCGGTGTCGAGGGACGCGTCCGCGGCTCGCGCGGAGCGGGATCGGGCACGGCCGGGTTCTGCAGCGCAGAAGTCATGGGGAATCGTCGATTCTGTGCGGTCGCTACTGGTAGCGACGGTGTGAGTGCGGACTTCGCACGAACACCGGCCGGGCCCCGGCAGGCTCCGGCCTGACGCTGACCGATCAGTTCCGATCGATGCCGAATCGAGTGAGTTTGTCTCTGCCCGGACACACCGGGATGGCCGCGATCGGGGGCGCGCGCACGCCGCCACCGAGCGCGGTCGCGGGCGCCGCCAGAAGCACCGGCACCGATGCGACCAGCAGCAGCACCAGCAGCGAGATGGCGCGCGGCAGGGCGGCGAGCACTGCGTCGCCGGGAACGTGCCGATCCGGCTCGTTGGCGTGCTGATGGCGGTCGAGGAGGATCGCCTGGGTGACGGAAGAGGCCATGACCGGGCCGGACGCTTCGATATGCGCATGCGGCGCGGCGGCGTGGGTGAAGACGTGACACTGGGGCACCGCGATGGCGACCACCCAGGCGGTGTACGCGAGAGCCACGAGTACCCGGGTCACCGGTAGTCGCAGCGCGCCGAACGTCACGTCCCGATGGTACAAGTCCGGCCGGGGCGCGATCCGCCGGTGTTGGGGGCGGTTCGATCGATTCGATTGCGGCTCAGGCCCAGCCGTGTGCGGACCGCCCTCTCCGCGCCCCTATTCGTTGGCGTGTCGGTATCAGATGGTGCCGTTCCCGCACGGCTGGATACGGGACAATCAGGACCACCTACTGGTTGTGGTTTGGATCACAACAACCGTAAGGAGCGTTGTTCATGGAACTCGAGAAGCCCGCCGTCCCGTCCGACCCGATTCGCGTGCGTGGCGATCTGGATCCCGCGCTGTCGCGGTGGTTGTGGCTGGTCAAGTGGCTACTGGCGATACCGCACTACATCGTGCTGTTCTTCCTGCACATCGCCTACGCGGTGCTCACGGTCGTCGCCTTCTTCGCGATCCTGATCACCGGTAAGTACCCGCGGGGCCTGTTCGACTTCAATGTCGGCGTCATGCGCTGGGGATGGCGGGTGACCTTCTACTCCTTGTCGGTGCTCGGCACCGATAAATACCCGCCGTTCAGCTTGCGGGCGAACGCGGACTACCCGGCCGACCTGGAGATCGACTACCCGGAGACGTTGCACCGCGGCCTGGTACTGGTGAAGTGGTGGTTGCTGGCCATTCCGCACTACCTGATCGTCGGCGCGGTGGTGAGCGGCGGCGTCGCGTTCGCGGGCGGAGAGGGGGACGACTGGGGCGGCGCCTCGATTTCGCTGCTGAGCATCCTGCTGATCGTCGCGCTGGTCGCCTTGCTGTTCACGGCGCGCTACCCGCAGGGCCTCTACGACTTCGTGATGGGCGTCAATCGCTGGATCATCCGCGTCCAGGCATACGCCGGTTTGATGCGGGACGAGTACCCGCCCTTCCGGCTCGACCAGGGCGCTCGCGAGTCCGACTGAACCCGGCATCGCCACCGGATCCGTCCGTCCTGTCAGCGGGCGGATTCGTAGATCCGCCGCACCACGTCCTCGATCTCGGGCTCCTCGATCGACAGGTCCCGCACTTCGGCGCGCTCCGACACCGCCGCCAGCAACTGCGCGGCCGTGATCTGTTCCGGATCGAAGGCCAGCCGTTGCCGCATGCCGTCGGCTTCGGTGCCCAGCAATTGGGCCCAGGGCAGATCGTCGAAGTCCGGCGCCGGTTCGGCCAGGTCCACCACCAGCACCCGGCGCGCGCCGACGGTGGCCGCCAATCCGGTGAGCGATCCGTCGTACACCAAGCGGCCGTGGTCGGCGACGAGCACACGCTCGCAGAGCCTTTCGATGTCGCCCATGTCGTGGGTGGTGAGCAGCAGGGTAGTGCCGCGCTCGGCGCGCTCGGCCCGCAGGAACTCGCGCAACCGTTGTTTCGACAGCACGTCGAGGCCGATCGTTGGCTCGTCGAGGATCACCAGCTCGGGCGAATGCAGCAGGGCCGCGGCGACTTCCGCGCGCATGCGCTGGCCGAGCGAGAGCTGGCGCACCGGTGTGTCGAGGGTGTCGGCCATTTCCAGTTGCTCGATCAGTTCGTGTGCGCGCTCGCGTGCGGCATCCGGCGCCAATCGGTGGATCGCGGCGAGGATCGAGAAAGATTCGCGCAGCGGCAGATCCCACCACAGCTGGGAGCGCTGGCCGAACACCACCCCGATCCGGCCGGCCAGTTCGCGACGCTGCCGCACCGGGTCCAGCCCGCAGGTACGCACGGTGCCGGAGGTGGGCACCAGGATACCGGTGAGCATCTTGATCGTGGTGGACTTGCCCGCACCGTTGGCGCCGATGTAGCCGACGGCGGTGCCCCGCTCGATCCGGGCGGTCATCCCGTCGACGGCGGTGAGCGTTTCACGGCGCCTGCGCCAGCGGCGGCCGTTCTTGCGATACAGAATGAACTGCCTGGTGAGGTCCTCCATATCGATGATCGCCTCCGGGCCGGGGCGCCGGCTCGTTCTCATCCTCCGCCTCCCTGATAGTGCCGAGTGCCCGAACGCCACAGACCGAGCGCCAGCAGCCAGACCCACAGCGCCGCCACCGGAGTCAGCCAGGCCAGCCAGGCGGGCAGCAGCGGCGGGCCGGGCAGGCGCAGCAGCGCGAGGGTGGGCAGGTAGGCCGTGAACGCGACCGGAATCGCGAACCCGAACAGCAATCGCATGGGGGTGGGGAACACCGAAGCGGGTTGTGTCGCCGCGAACGAGCCGCCATAGGTGAAGCTGTTGGTGAGCTCGGAGCCGTCGATCAGGTAGAACTGCAACCCCGCGGCGCAGACGAACACGCCGCCGAACAGCGCGATACCGCCGACGAGCGTGAGGGCGAGCAGCGCGGCCGTGGTCGCGTCGCAGGCGATGTCGTTGCGCACCAAGCCCGCCGCCAGCGCGACGATCGAGACGGACGCGCGCGCGAACCTGCGCAGCGAGACATCGCTGGTGATCAGTTGCAGCAGCAGCGGTTGCGGTCGCAGATGATAGGCGTCGAGCTGGCCCATCCTGATCAGGACCGGCAGCGTGTCGAGGTGGCCGAACAGCACCTGGGACAGCGCGAAACTCGTGTTGCTCAATCCGAACAGCAACAGTGCGCCGTCCAGATCCAGTCCGCCGAGCACGCGCGCGGCGCGGAAGATCAGCCAGACTTCGGCCAACTCGACCAAGCCGACCAGCAGGGCGCTCAACAGCTCACTGACGAAGGACAATCGGTAACTGCGCTGTGCGCGGATCCTGGAGCGCAACACCGCGACGTAGGGTGTCGACCACGACCCGGCACGCGCGGCAGCGACCTCAACCACCCTGCACCTCCAGCCTGCGCCGGCCGGTGATCAGCAGCACGCGCCCGGCGACACCGGCCACCAGCACCCAGAACACCTGAACGCCGAGGACGGAAAGCGCTTGCGCACCGGTGATCCGGCCGGAGAGCACGTCGATCGGAGACTGCAGGATCGAGGGGAAAGGTGTGGCGGCCGCGAGCGCGCCCAGCCACGCGGGGAACATGTGCACCGGGACGAAGAGCCCGGCCAGGAAGGTCCCGCCGGTGTAGTACAGCACCCGGATGCCGCGGGTCTCCACGACCCAGAATCCGATCAGCACCACGATGAACCGGCACAGGAACGAAATCACCACGGCCAGTAGGACACTCACCGCGCCGAGCAGGTAGGGGCCGGCCGAGGCCGGCATCACCAGCCCGAAGGTGAACGTGCCCACCAGCACGCTCGGTATGCCGCGAGGCAGGAAGGTGCACGCCGCTCGCCCGAGATCGTCCGCGAGATAACCGCATTGGATATCGACAGGACGCAGGAAATCGATGGCGATGTCACCGTTCTTCACCCGATCATCCAGTGGTCCTAGGGATCCCATGAATTGCAACGCACCGAGCAGCCCCTGTGACAGCCATACGTAGGCGCCGATGCTGCCCCGGTCGTACCCGCCGAAGTCACCGCCGGCGTCCACCGCCGCGGCCAGGACGGCCGCGCGGACGAACCCGAATACACAGTTGGTGAACAGTCCCGCGAACATCGCCGCTTTGTATTGCCACTGTCTGCGGAATCCGGCGCCCATGAGCGATGTGTAGAGGGCGACGGCGCTGCGAAATCGTTCCCCCGACGGCACGCTGTCCGCCCCCCTCCGGTCTCCCGCGCACAAGGAGTCAACCCTACCGGCCCAGGTGGGCACGGGAAAGGCCTCTGCGCTGTTTGGGGGAAAAGGCCACATCCAGGCGTCGCGGATGTTAGAAACACTGTCACTTCAGATTGTGGAGCGCTCGCGCACGACGAGTAAGGATCGCCGATGACCGTCACCGAGATGACTGTTTTCGAGGCACTCGAATCCAATGTGCGCGGGTACTGTCGCTGCTGGCCCGCGGTCTTCGACACCGCCAGCGGAGCGTGGCTGCGCGATGAGACCGGCAAGGAATACCTGGATTTCTTCGCCGGGGCGGGATCACTCAACTACGGCCACAACAACCCCGTGCTCAAGCGGGCGCTACTGGACTACATCGCGGGCGACGGCATCACCCACGGCCTGGACATGTCCACCGTCGCCAAGCGGCGGCTGCTGGAAGCGCTGCGCGACAACGTCTTCGGCCCCCGCGGCCTGGACTGGAAAGTCCAGTTCCCCGGGCCGACCGGAGCGAACGCGGTCGAGGCCGCGTTGAAGCTCGCCCGCAAGGTCACCGGGCGCCAGACCGTGCTGAGCTTCACCAACGCCTTCCATGGCATGTCGCTCGGCGCGCTCGCGGTCACCGGAAACGCCGCCAAGCGGTCCGGCGCGGGGGTGCCGCTCGCGCATGCCATGCCCATGCCCTACGACGGATACCTCGGCATCGCCGACGACCTGCTCTGGATGCGCAGGGCGCTGGACGATCCGTCCTCCGGTCTGGACAAACCGGCCGCGGTGATCGTGGAGACGGTGCAGGGCGAAGGGGGTATCAACGTGGCCCGCGTGGAATGGCTGCGCGGGCTGGCCGAATTGTGTTCGGCCCGCGGCATCCTGCTGATCGTCGACGATGTCCAGATGGGCTGCGGCCGTACCGGGCCGTTCTTCTCCTTCGAGGTCGCCGGGATCACGCCCGACATCGTGACGTTGTCGAAGTCGATCGGCGGCTACGGCCTGCCGATGGCGTTGGTGCTGTTCAAGCCGGAACTCGATCAGTGGTCGCCCGGCGAGCACAACGGCACCTTCCGTGGCAACAACGCGGCATTCGTCACCGGTCGTGTGGCGCTCGAGCACTATTGGTCGGATTCCGTGCTGGAACTCGCGACTCTCGCCAAGGGTGAGCGAATCGCACGGGCGCTCGATGGGCTGGCCGAGGCGTTCGAGGGGGTCTCGGCGCGCGGACGCGGACTGGTGCACGGCGTTGTCTTCGAAGACGCGTCGCTGGCGGAGAAGGTCGGCCAGGCCGCGTTCGACCGCGGATTGCTCGTGGAGACCTCCGGCTCGGCGGACGAGGTGATCAAGCTCATGCCGCCCCTGACGGTCACCGACGACGAGATCGATCACGGCATTCGCCTGTTGACCGGAGCGATGGAGGCGGTCTGCGGTTGACGTGTTGCGGAAGTCTCACAGCGCTGCCGATGTGGCGGTGAGGTGCGAGTAATCGCGCTGCGATGAAGGCAAACGAGCCGCGACGTCGCACTAATCCGGACGCAACAGTCCGGTGGTGTCCTGGTAGTCATGCGAATGCCCTCCTGGCTCGGGAAGAGCAAGACAACCAGCATCTACGACAAGGTCGGCGGTCACGAGGCGCTCGAGGTCGTCGTGGAAGACTTCTACACTCGCGTACTCGCCGACGGTGAATTGGCCGGGTTCTTCACCGGCACGAACATGTCGCGGTTGAAGGGGAAACAGGTCGAGTTCTTCGCGGCGGCCCTGGGCGGTCCCCTCCCGTACACCGGCGCTCCGATGAAACAGGTGCACCAGGGCCGGGGCATCACCATGCACCACTTCGGTCTGGTGGCGGGACACCTGGAGGCCTCGCTCACCGCGGCCGGGGTGCCCGCCGACCTGGTCGCCGAGATCCTGGGCGCCGTGGCCCCGCTGGCCGACGACATCGCTTCCTCGCCTGCGAAGATCTGACACTTGGCAGGCGCTCGCACTGGCTGGCGGCGGACAGTGGTGCGGTGTCCGGCCCTGCAACCGGCTCGCAAGTCTCGCGGGAACTTCGGCTCGATCGCGGACACTGCCCGCCGTCGAGATGCGCGGGAGGAGAATCTCCGAGTGTTTGAGCTCCGCGCTCCCAGGGTAATAGCACTGGAGACCCGCATAGCTGCAGGTCTCCAGTGTGCTGCGCCCCCGGCAGGAATCGAACCTGCGACCTAGGGATTAGAAGGCCCTTGCTCTATCCAACTGAGCTACGGAGGCAGCGGGTTCCACGATGGCCGACATTGGCCGTGCTGTCCAGCGGGTCGATTATAGCGACCGTCCAGGTGGTCAAACTCTTAGCATTAGCAACGTTTCAGCCATCCCGAGACAGTAGGTGACGCGCCGGTGGTGATCCGCGGTCAGGATATCGGTACAAACCCGACCGGGCCACGGATTACTCGCCGAACTACGCTCAGTCGTATGTCGTCCGCCCCCACCTCGTCCGCCGCTCCCGAAGCCGAGGCCGTCCGGTCCGGGGCGACGTTCACGACGGTCACCGCGCTGGCCGGCGCCATCGCGGCCGTGGTCGCGGCACTGGTGGTGGGGCTGTCGGCGGCGCAGGCGCTGAGTCTGCTCGGCATCCCCGACCCGGGCGTGGCGACCACCTACGGCCTGCCCGCGGTGCGGGCGCTCGCCGATCTGGCGGCGGCCCTGACGGTCGGTTCGCTGCTCTTCGCGGCGTTCCTCGTGCCGCCGCAGGGCAACGGACTGCTGGACGTCGGCGGATATCGGGCGGTGCACCGGGCATCGAACTTCGCGGTGGTCTGGGCATGCTGCGCGGCGCTGCTCGTGCCGCTCACGGTCTCGGACACCACGGGCCGGCCGGTCGGGGAGGTGCTGCGGCCCGACGGTCTGTGGCGGGCGATCGGTCAGATCGAGCTGGCCGGGGCCTGGCGCACGACCGTCGTCTTCGCGCTGATCGTCGCGGTCGGCTGCCGGCTCGCGCTGCGCTGGGGCTGGACTCCGGTTCTGCTCGGCGGCGCGATCGCGACCATGATGCCGCTGGCGTTGACCGGCCATTCGTCCTCGGGCGGGTCGCACGACGTGGCGACCAACAGCCTGATCCTGCACCTGGTGGGGTCCGCCGTCTGGATCGGCGGCCTGTTCGCGGTGCTGGCGCATGCCTTGCGCGGCGGCGCGTACACCGACCTGGCGGCGCGGCGCTTCTCGCTGACCGCGACGGTGGCGTTCGCGGTCATCGCGGTCAGCGGCGTGATCAACTCCTGGGTCCGGGTGCCGCTGGACGAGCTGTTCAGCACCACCTACGGCAGGCTGGTGCTCGCCAAGGCCGCGGCGCTGGCGGTGCTCGGCGCGTTCGGTTATCTCCAGCGCCGCGCCGCCTTGCCCGCCCTCGCCGCCGATCCCCGCGACCGCTCGGCGCTGATCCGCTACGCTGGCGTCGAGGTGCTGATCTTCGCCGCGACCATCGGCCTCGCGGTCGGGCTCGGGCGCACGCCGCCGCCACCTCCGGATTCCGTTCCGACCCCCGTCGAAGTGGAGCTGGGCTACGACCTGGCCGGGCCGCCCAGCATCGCCCGCATGATGTTCGACTGGCGGTTCGATCTGATCTTCGGAACGCTGTCGCTCGTGCTCGCGGTGCTGTATCTGCTGGGCGTGCGGCGGCTGCGAGCGCGGGGTGACGCGTGGCCTGCCGGGCGGACGCTGGCCTGGCTGTCCGGGTGCGTGGTGCTGCTCGTCGCCACCTCCTCCGGCGTCGGCCGGTACTCGCCCGCGATGTTCAGCGTGCATATGGGAGCGCACATGGCGCTGTCGATGCTCACCCCGATCCTGTTCGCGCTGGGTGGCGCGGTGACGCTGGCGTTGCGCGCGCTGCCTCCGGCGGGCCGCGGCGGCGTGCCCGGCCCCCGGGAATGGCTGCTGGCCGCCGTGCACAACCCGGTGTCGCGTTTCCTGACCCACCCGATCGTGGCCTCGGCGATCTTCGTGGCGGGGTTCTACGCGCTGTATCTGGGCGGCATCTTCGACGCCTACGCCGACTCGCACGCCGCGCATCTGCTGATGAACACGCACTTCCTGCTCAGCGGTTACCTGTTCTACTGGGTGGTGATCGGCATCGACCCCAAGCCGAGGCAGGTCGAACCGCTGACCAAGCTCGCCATGGTGTTCGGCTCGCTGCCGTTCCACGCGTTCTTCGGCGTCGCGCTGATGAGCACGACCACGGTGCTCGGCGGCTGGTTCTACCGCGGCCTCGGGCTCGGCTGGAACGGCGATCTGCTCGGCGACCAGCGCACCGGCGGCAGCCTCGCCTGGGCGAGCGGTGAGGTCCCTCTGGTGGTGGTGATGCTGGCCTTGCTGATCCAATGGTCGCGCAGCGACAAGCGGCTCGCGCAACGCACCGATCGAGCCGCCGAACGCGACAACGACGCCGCACTCGCCGCATACAACGCGATGTACGCCGAACTGGCCAAGCGAGATGGAGAAGTGCGTAAGTGAGTGAACGCGCCACCGTGGTCTCCCCACACAGACCGGTCGGGCGGGTGGAACGGTCGCACGTGCGATCCGCGCGCAAGCGGCTGGCGGGGCAGATCCGCAAGACGCCGGTCTTCCACACGTCCGTGGCGAGCCCCTCCGGTCCGGTGCCGGTGACGATGAAGCTCGAGCATCTCCAGCACGGCGGGACGTTCAAGGTCCGCGGCAGCCTCAACGCGCTGCTGGAGTCGGGCGAGGAGGCCGATCATGTCGTGATCGCCTCCGGTGGCAACGCCGGTATCGCGGCCGCGCTCGCCGCCGCGCGACTGGGCAAGTCGTGCACGGTCGTGGTCCCGGAGACCGCCCCGCACACCAAGGTCGCCGCGATGTGGTCGCACGGCGCCGATGTGCTCTGGCACGGCACCACCTACGCGGAGGCCTCGGTGCACGCGGCCGAGCTGGCCGCCGAACGCGACGCGCTGCTGCTGCACGGCTACGACCTGCCCGCGGTGGTCGCCGGCATCGGTGTGGTCGGGCTGGAACTCGAGGAGCAGGTGCGCGGTCGGCCGCCGGTGCTGGCCGCGGTGGGCGGCGGCGGACTGGTCGCCGGGATCGCGGCGGCGGTCGGGCGCCGTCAGCAGGTCATCGGGGTGGAGCCCGAGGGCGCCGCGATCCTGCGCGCGGCGTTGACGGCGGACCATCCCGTGGACATCGTCGCGTCCGGGCTCACCGTCGACGCGCTGGGCCCGACGCGGATCGGCGATATCGCCCTCGACGTCTCGCGCCGGCACGGTGTGCGGTCGCTGCTGGTCAGCGACGACGCGATCAGCGCGGCACGCGAGTATCTGTGGCGCGAATTCCGCATCTTGGTGGAACTGGCCGGCGCGGCGGCGCTGGCCGCGGTGCACAGCGGAGCCTATGTTCCCGAGCCGGACGAGCGCCCGGTCATCGTGCTCTGCGGCGCCAATACCGACGTGGCGGTGTTCTGATCTCCGCTGCGTGAAACGCCCAATCTTCACAACTTGGGAAGCTGTGCACATTTCCGGATCGGCTCGCTCGGCGCCCGCGGAGCGGCGCACCCTGGAAGAGCCCTCCTGGAGGGGGAGGAGATTCCGGGCAGGCCCGGATCCGAATGTGAAGGGGCGTAATCATGTACGAGGCTCACGCGACGGTGATCGGAACGATCGCCACTCATCCGGTCAAGCGCGACCTCGCCAACGGCGAGCAGGTGGTGACCTTCCGGCTGGCGAGCAATTCGCGCCGGCTGGATCACGCGTCGGGGCAATGGGTGGACAACGGCACCTTGTACCTCACGGTCAGCTGCTGGCGCAGGCTGGTGGCGGGCGTCGACGCCTCCCTGCGGCGCGGCGATCCGGTCATCGCCTACGGCCACCTGCGCTCCCACGAGTACCGCAGCAAGGACGGTGTGGAACGACGGGACCTGGAGATGCGCGCTACCGTGGTCGGACCGGACCTGTCCCGCTGTGTGGCGCGGCTGACACGGTTGTCCGACCTGCCGTCGCGGAATACTTCCGAGGTGCCGAGCGCTGAAGCTCGGGTACCGGACGGCGATGCGCCGGGGGAGAATGTCGCAGCCGCCGGTTCGGCACGGCCACACAGCAGCGCACCCGAGCCTGTCGACGCTTGATCGCACGACCGGTTTCGTCCCGGCGGCAGGGTAGCTCTGCTTCGTCCCCTCATCTCACGCACCGATAGGCTTCACACTTATGGCTGAGTTCATTTACCAGATGAACGACATCACATAATCCCAGGTTGGACGATTCCGCATCGTGCCTTTTCGTCGCTGGTGTTTGAGGGTGTTGGTGGGTGCTGTGGGTGGGTCCGTGGTGACCTCTGACGGCCTGTACACGGCCTGCGATGGGGGCGGATGGGATCTCCTGTCCGCCGCTTTCGCATGTCCGGGTGACTTCCCTTCCCCTGCTTCCTCATACTTGCCGCCCTCAGCGGAACTCGGTCGTGTCAAGGGCGCTCTTTCCCTTGACTCGGCCGAGTGCAGCGAGACAATCGGCGGATGAGGAGGCAGGGGTTTCGCAACCAGCCAGTCCTCCACGTACGGAAGTCCGGCGGCGGGATTTCGTTCAGCAATTCATCCGCCCAGGTCAGCTCTGTTTCTGGAGTTCCAAGGACTGGACCACAGCCGGTGGACCGGGCAGGGTGCCGGCCGATTCGCGCTCGGCTGCGGGAGGTCAGTCGGGTACGGCTGTCGTCGTGCCCAGCACTGCTCGGTTATTGCAAAAGCGGCCCATAGTGTCCTGGAGCGACATTGTGGGCGCAGGTGTGCCGCCGACGTGCCGACGCGCCGGGCTCCCGCCAGCGCAGCCAGGGTGCCCGTTGCGCGTCGTGGCGCGGCGGCGGCGCGCATGCGCCGCCGCAGGCGCCCTTGATCCTATATAGCCAAATTCAGCAACAACTCGCACAACGTAGGGCGCGAAGATTCAGTCAGTCGGAGTTCGATTTGATCCGAGTACCAGCGCACGAATCGACTGAGCAGCTTCTTCCGGCGAAACCGTGTCGGTGCGGATCGTCAGGTCTGCGGCTCGCAGCAGCGGGGTTGAGTCCCAAGCTTGAAGCCGTGCCGCAGTGTCTCCGGTTTCTCTGGCGATAATTCGGGCTCGGGCTACATCACGAGAGCATCGAAGTTCGACAACTGACCAGCAGACTTCGGGCGTGGCCTTCATGACTGCCCAAATGACCTCGGGCTGGCCAGCATGGACGACAGGAATCTGGCGCGCGGCGAATTGAGAATTCAAACCGGGGCGGTCGATGCCGTAGCGGGCGGCGTATCGCTCGTTCATCCAAATCAGCTCTCCAGCTTCGGAGAGACGCTCAAACTCGGATGCGGTGGTCATTCGGTAGCCGACAGTTCGACCGGGGCCACACTTGATTCGCCGGAAGAGCTGAAAGGTTGGATCCAACTGGGTGAGAGCACCCGTAATGGTGTCCTTACCGTTGGCGGGTGCTCCATAGAGGATGACTCCCGCGCTCATTGGGTGGCGGGCTCGCGACGGATGCCTTCAATGAGGCGCTGAGCTTGGGTGCGCAGAGGCTCGCTGTCCGGGTCGTTGTCGATGAGAAGATGTTCGACTGCGGGTCGGAATTCAAGGTTGAGGTGCGAGCTGTAGGTGGCCCAGTTTGCAAGCTTCCATGCGTCACGTGCTGCGCCTCGTCGTCGGAGGTACATCAGCATCGTGTCGAGAGAGCAGCGGACCCAGACGAAAGTTGCATCGACGTCAGCTGTCTCGGCACGGGCGATCGTCTGGTCCAGCCAAGATCGGTCGGCAAACTCGCGGATATAGGGAGCCGCAGCGATGGCGGAGTTCCCACATTCAATGTTGTCCTGAACAACTGCGGCGAGGGCGTCGTACTCCCGCGGCCGGATTCGAGTCAGGTAGATGTCGGATTCTCGGTCATCAATGGTCGATCCGAGATCCTCAAGTGCGGGCTCGATGATGGGCCGCGCAATCGTGTCCTTATCCAAGAGTGCCCAGCCGGTCTCACGGGCGAGGGTCCGCGCGAACTCGCTTTTGCCGCTCCCAGGGAACCCTCCGACGTAGATCACTCGCGGCCGGATGGGTCGGACGGGTGAGGCCAGGGTGAGGCTCAGCGAAGTAGGGGTAGTGACGACGCGGCCGGATCGGTCATGGCTGGCGATGTAGCCGTCTGCCGCGAGCTGCTCCATTGCCTTGGTGATGGTGAGCTGACTTGCCTGCCACTCCTGAGCCAACGCGCGGGTAGTCGGAAGCCGCTGACCATCACGCAGGCGTCCGGACTCGATGTCGTTCCGGATGGCCTGAGCGATCCGCAGGTGCGCGGGTGTCGCAGTCGAACGCTGGGGGCCAGGCACGAACCGTCTCCTTCGGTAGCAGTTGCCTCCCAGAGGGTATCAGGCGCTTCTGACCAGTTGACCTGGGCGAATTTCCGGTCTGGACGGTCTGTTGTAACGATTCCCGAAAGTACTTGCTTCCCTAGGAAAGCACTTGCTACCGTTGTGACACAACGCACGATTGCACCTACCGGGGAGGCCCTGAGATGACCGAGAACTACGCGCGGCTGCTGTTGCTGGGCAGAGAAGCCTTGTCGATTCAGGAGCGCTGGTTGCTGGCCTGGCTGTTGGCGCGGCCGAACCGGATGTCGATCGCCTTCGAGGAAGTCGCGGGCTTGGGTCCGCTGGGTTCGCGGGCGTTCCGGGAGATGTGCGCGCGGTGGCGTGAGTGCGGGCTGCTGACGGTGGCCTACAACGAGGAGCACGACGCGCACCTGTCGCAGGCCACCGACTTCGCTGAACTGGTTCTCCGTCTGAGCCCGGTGGAGTGGGTGTTGGCGACCGCTCCGCAGGCGCCGGTGGATCTGGACAACGTGATCGAGTTCGGGGCGGTGGCGTGATGGCTGACGTGGTGATGCCGGAGACGTGGATGTCGCCGAAGCGGGAGATTCTGATCCGGGCTCGGCAGTCGATGGGGCTGGGACTGGAGGCGTTCGCGGAGCGGCTGAACGAGCTGATCGGCCCGGTGGCGTGGCCCCGTGTGCCGCTGACCTGGCAGGCGATCGACGTGTGGGAGACCGAGCTTCAGCCGCCGGATCACGTGGTGGACGCGGCGCTGGAGCTGTTGCGGGTCACGCAGACGCCCTGGTCGGTCGGCATCGACGCGGCGGGGGTGTCGGCATGAGCGAGCAGACGCGCGGGAATGTCATCACTTTGCGAGGTCGGGCCGCTGAGCCGTTGCGTCCGCCTCGGCTGACGTTCGCCCGACGCTGTGTCTGGTGTGGTGAGCTGGATTGCCAGCACCCGGATTGCGTTGCTCTGCACGAGGTCTCGGTGTGGGCCGTGTGCCGTCAGTGCGATGGCACGGGGTTGGCGTTCTCGGGGCCGCAGGGTTGCACGTGCGCGTTCGGCCTGATCCATGTGGCCCCGGCTGTGCAGCGCGTGCTGTACACCACTCGCCGCGGTGAGGTGGTGACCGAGCAGGGGCATTGGTCCAGCTACAACGACCGCACCTACTACGCGTTCCAGCATCCGGAGCACGAGGTCAAGCGGGTCAGCGCGGCCGTCCCGGATTCCGATCAGGCCAAGCGGGTCACTGCGGCCGATCCGCTGGACATGAGCACCGGGCAGGTGGCCCTGTGACCACAGCACAGGCTATCGGCACGGCTCCGGTCGGTGCGGTCGCGCCGAACCGTCAGACTGCCGCTGAGCGTCGAGCGATGCCCGACCTTCGCGATATCGCCGAAGCTGTCGCCGAACAGCATGGCGTATGCGCCCGCGTGGTCCCGATGCGCGCGGTCGACACCAACACCGGCCGCGTCTCCTACGTCGGCGCTCCGTGCAAGGCCACCGTGGCAACGACCTGCCCGGCGTGCGCAAAAGCGAACAAGTACGTGCGAGTGACCCAGCTGCGGGAGGGCTGGTGCGCCGAACACGAACCCGTGCAACCGCAACCGGTGGTCACCGAAGCCCAAGCCGAAGTCCTGGCCACCCGCGCCGACCAGTTCAACCGGTATCACGACGCTCGCCGCGAGGGCGATGACGAACTGGCCGAGGCCATCAAGGATCTGGTGGCCGACCTCGATGCCGAGCTTCGCGAACTCGGGGTGCGTGACCGTCTGCCGCCGTTGGATGCCAAGCCGCGTCGTAAGGCCAAGTCGACCCGTCGCCGTGATGACGTGCCGGACCTGCCTCGCAAGAAGGTCGCGCGCACCACGGTCGGCACCGCCTACGCGGGCGGCCGGTATCGGCCCTCGACGTTCCACACCCTGACCGTGGATTCCTACGGGGGGATCAACCGTGTCCGTGATGAGGAGACCGGACAGATGGTGTCGGATGGTTCTCCGCGCGATCCGGAGTCTTACGACTACGCGCGTGCGGCCCGCGACATCATGCACGTCAAAGCGCTGTTCGACCGGTGGGTGCAGAACCTGCGTCGCGCGGTGGGCTGGAACGTGCAGTACTGGGGCAGCGTGGAGCCGCAGAAGCGCGGGGCCCCGCACATCCATCTGGCCATCCGGGGTTCGATCCCGACCAAGCTGCTGTATCAGGTGACCGCGGCGACCTACGTCAACATCTGGTGGCCGCACTTCGACCAGGAGGTCTACACCGGCGACAACATGCCGGTCTGGGATCACGCGGCCGGCACTTTCACCGACCCGACGACCAGGCGGGCGCTGACCTACTGGGATGACGCCC
>NZ_BDBM01000047.1 GCF_001612985.1 Nocardia gamkensis NBRC 108242
GCGCTGCACACCGAATCGAGGGGACAATCTCGAGCAGCGAATCACGGACGGGGCATGCGAAAGTGAGAACCGCCGAACACGAACCGGCCACGGGCCGAGGGGCCGGTGACGAAACGGACACCGCTGAGCGGGCATATCTGCGGGTGACATCGCAGAATAGGGGGATGGCACATCCGGGCTTCACCCCCACCCAGCTCGCGGCCCGTGCTGCCTACCTGCTGCGCGGCAACGATCTGGGCACGATGACCAGCGCGGCGCCACGCCTGTACCCGCACATGTGGAGCTGGGACGCGGCATTCGTCGCGGTCGGCCTCGCGCCGCTGAGCGTGGAGCGGGCGGTGATCGAGCTGGACACCCTGCTCTCGGCGCAGTGGAAGAACGGCATGATCCCGCACATCGTCTTCGCCAACGGCGTGGACGGCTATTTTCCCGGCCCGGCCCGCTGGGAGTGCCGCAAACTGGCGGCCAACGCGCCGGACGACCTGGACACCTCCGGGATCACCCAACCGCCCGTGCACGCCATCGCGGTGCAGCGGATCCTGGATCATTCGCGCAGGCACGGCCGCAGTACCAGGTCGGTGGCCGAGGAGTTCCTCAACCGGCGCTGGCCGGATCTGGTGCGCTGGCACCGCTGGCTGGCGCACGCCCGCGACCCCAAGGAGACCGGCCGCATCACGCTGTATCACGGCTGGGAGTCCGGGATGGACAACTCGCCGCGCTGGGATCGCGCCTACGAGCACGTGGTCCCCGGCGACCTGCCGCCCTACCGCCGCGAGGACGTGCTGGTGGTGTCCGATCCGACCCAGCGGCCCACCGACCGCGAGTACGACCGCTACCTGTGGCTGGTGGAGCAGATGCGCCGCGCGGGTTACGACGACTACCAGCTCGCCTCGACCATGAGCTTCGCCGTCGAGGATGTGTTCGTCACCGGGATCTTCGCGCTGGCCTGCGAGGTGCTGGCCAATATCGGCGAGGAGTACAAGCAGCCGCACGCCGACGTACGCGATCTCTACGCCTGGGCCGACCGTTTCCGCGCGGGCGTCGTCGCGACGGCCGATGCCCGCACCGGCGCGGCCCGCGATTTCGACGTGCGATTGCAGCGGTGGATCAACACCGAGACGCTCTCGATGTTCGCGCCGCTGCTGTGTGGCGGCCTCCCCCGCGACACCGAGCGCAGCTTGCTGCGCGTGTTCGAGGGTCCGCGCTTCTGCGGCCACCCGGATCTGCGCTACGCGCTGCCGCCCTCGACCTCGCCGGTGTCCAAGGACTTCCGTTCCCGCGAGTACTGGCGCGGCCCGGTGTGGCCGGTGATGAGCTGGCTGTTCTCCTGGGTCTTCGCCAGGCGGGGCTGGGCCGAGCGCTCGTTCATGTTGCGCGCCGAGGGCTTGCGGCAGGCCAGCGACGGCAGCTTCGCCGAGTACTACGAACCGTTCACCGGTGAACCGCTCGGCAGCATGCAGCAGTCGTGGACGGCGGCGTCGGTCCTGGATTGGCTGGGGTGAAAGCCACAGAACAGTTCTGACACCCCATTCGTCACACTGGTAACAGCCAGAGCGAATGGCTATCGTCGTGCGGCATGGGTATCTGGAGGTCGACCACTCGCCGCGGCACGGCGCTGTCGCTGTTCGCACTGTCCGGCATCCTCGTCGCCACGCTCCCCGCGACCGCGGCGCCGACCGGTCCGGATGTCTCCTCGTGGCAGCACACCGGCGGTAGTCCGATCGACTGGTTCGCGGTCAGACGCGCCGGCCACAACTTCGCCATGGTCAAGGCCACCGAGGGGCTCAGCTACATCAACCCGTACTTCGTGCCCGACAGTCTGCTGATGCGCGCGGCCGGAATGGCTCGGGGCACCTACCACTACGCCCGCCCCAACCTGCCGCCCGAACCGCAGGCCGCGCTGTACGCGGCGGTGGTGCTCGGACAGAACGGACCGCTCGACCTGCCGCCCGTGCTGGACTTGGAGGACTCCGGCGGTCTCGGCCCGGCGGCTTTGATCGACTGGACCCGCCGCTACCTGAACACCGTGGAAACGCTCACCGGCCGCGTCCCCATCGTCTACACCTATCCCAACTTCTGGCGTACCGCGATGGCCGACACCGCCGAGTTCGCCGATTACCCGCTGTGGATCGCCGACTATCGCGGCAACGCCCAACCCGAGGTGCCCGGCGGCTGGTCCACCTGGACGTTTTGGCAGACCACCGACAGCGGAGCCATCCCCGGCATCGCGGGCCGCGTCGACCTCAACGTCTACAGCGGAGCCCAGGGTGATTTCGCCGGCTACGCCAACATCAGCGGCACCGGCAGTAGCTGAGAGCGGAGCCGCTACCCGCCCAGTCGGATAGCGGCTCCACCCGTGGGGAGAGCCGCGGATGGTGGTCGGCCGTGGTCGCAGGGGCCGGTGGCCGCGGCTGTGGTCTCAGGCGCCGATGCGGCCGCCGGCCTTCTTCCAGACCGCCACGACCGAGGGGCGAGGCTGGGAGGTTCCGCCGTCGGGCCAGTGCGACAACGGGTTGTCGGGCGTGGCGTCGTCGGCCTCGCCGGGGTGCTGCACACACACCATCACCCGTGCCTCGCCGACCACCGGGCCGCAGGTCTCCGCGCCGCGCGGGACGGTCAGGAACTGTTTGGTCTGGCCGCGATTCGGGCCGTCGAGCACCACGGCGAACAAGCCGTCGTTCGACCTCATGGCGTTGCCGTCGGTGGCGATCCACAGGTTGCCGTACGGGTCGAACGCCAGGTTGTCCGGGCAGGAGATCGGACTGACCTTCGACTTGTCGTAACCGGCGAAGTAGGTGTCCGCCGCCGCGGGATCGCCGCAGACCAGCAGCAGCGACCAGGTGAAATCGGTGCCGGTGTGGTTGTCGTCGATCTCCAGGATCTGACCGTTCTTGTTGAGCTTGCGCGGGTTCGCCTCGTCCGGCCCCTGCTTGCCCTCCGCACCGCGGTTGTCGTTGTTGGTCAGCGCCACGTACACCTTGCCGGTGTACGGGTTGGCCTCGAAGTCCTCCGGGCGGTCCATCTTGGTGGCGCCCACTTTGTCGGCGGCCAGGCGGGTGAACACCGCCACCTCTTCCGCGCTCATGCCGTCGACCAGCGACTTGCCCTTGCCGTCCGCACCGGTTTCCAGCAGCGGGATCCACTTGCCGGTGCCGGTGAAGCCCTTGTCCGACGGCTCGGCGCCGGTGCCGTCGATCTTGTCCGCGTGGTCGCCGGTGAGCTTCGCGACGTACAGCGTGCCCGCGTCCAGGATGGTCAGGTTGTGCCGCACGCTCGCCGCACCGGTGCCCGGCTGGATCTTGCGCGAGGACACGAACTTGTACATGTACTCGAACTTCTCGTCGTCACCGGTGTAGGAGACGACGTCGCCGTTCTTCGTGACGTAGATGGTGGCGGCCTCGTGCTTCACCCGGCCCATGGCGGTGTGCTTGATCGGCGTCGAGTTCGGATCCCACGGGTCGACCTCGACGACGTACCCGAATCGGTTGGCCTCGTTGGGTTCCTGCGCCAGATCGAAGCGCTTGTCCGCGCGCTCCCACAGGTTGGCGGTCTTGCCCGCGGCGAAACCGTAGCGCTTCAGCCGCGCGGCGGCGGCCGGCTCGGTCACCTTGTCCGCGTTGGCGAAGTAGCCGTGGAAGTTCTCCTCGCCCGACAGCACGGTGCCCCACGGGGTCAGGCCGCCGGAGCAGTTGGCGAACGTGCCGAGCACCTTGGTGCCGGTCGGATCGGCCGAAGTCTTCACGAAGTCGCTGCCCGCGGCGGGACCGGTCAGCTTGAACTCGGTGGTCGCGGTGATCCTGCGGTTGTATTTGCCGAAGGCGGGAACCAGCTTGCCCGAACCGGATTCGCCGTGCACCTCGACCACGGTCAGTCCGTGGGCGGCCATGGTGACCGCGATCTGCTCGTCGGTCGGCGCGTCCTTGTTGTAGCCGCGGAACATGTGCGGGCTGGTGGTGTACTCGTGGTTGACCACGAGCAGATAGCCGTTGGCCTGGCCCTCGATCGGCAGCAGAGCGGCGAAGTCGTTGTTGTAGCCGAACTGCTTCGCCTGCGCGGCGGCGGTCTGCTTGTCGAAGTCGAAGGCGGGCGCGTCGGGGAACAGCGGATCGCCCCAGCGGATCACGACGGACTGCTCGTAGCCGTCCGGGATCACCACGGCGTCTTCCTTGTTCGGCGCCACGGCGGTGAAGTCGACACCGGTTCCCGGCGGGCCCGCGGGCGAGGTCGACGCCACGGATGCGGGCTCGCTGTCGTCACCGCAGGCCGCGAGGACGCTGCTCGCGCCGACCGCGAGCACGGCGGCCGCACCGCCCTTGATCAGCCCGCGCCGGTTCAGCGAGCTGACGATGTCACCGAAGTAGGCGCCCGCGGAGGTGTTCGGCGCCTCGTGGAAGCACGCGTTCGCGCACTTGTATGCACAGGTCACGGCGGCGCGCGACGACTGGCCGTCGTGCTGAACGAAAAGGGCGAGTGGCTGAAGACTCACGGTGACTCCTGGGTTGGGCCGATGGCCGCACGGTAGACCACGCGGACAATCCGGAAGGGACGACAAAGTGAACAGCCGCCCAATTACGTACCCCTGAGATTGCGCGACCGCCAGACCTGGGAACAACGAATGCCGCGCCGACTCGATGATCTCGAATCGACGCGGCATTCGTCTCTGCGAGCGGTTGCCTCGTTCCCGGCCGGCCCGGCGCGAAGTTCGTCCCGCTCGCCCATCACGCGTTGACCGGCAGGGCGATGACGACCTCGCTCTCGTTCTCGGGCAGGTAGTGCGCCCTCAGGATGCGCCCCACCTGCACTTGGGCGACGCTGGCGGGTGCGAGGAACTTCGTCACCCGGGTGGTGAAACTCGACCCGTCCGGCCGGGTGACCACCAGGCCGAGCTCGACCTCGGAGTGACCGTCGCGGATCGCGCCGGTGACCGACAGCGACTGCACCACCGCCTGGGTGGCGATGCCACGCTCGGCGATGTCGAGCTTGTGCCGCGTGGTGACGCCCTTGCGGATCAGGGACTCGTTCATGGCCCGCTGCGCGGCGGACGCGTCGCCGGACAGGTCCACCTCGACCTTGTCGGTCCGGCCGGGCAGGTAGCGCACCGGCAGCACCACACCGGCGCGCAGCAGCGCCAGTTCGGTGAACGGCACGATCATCTTCGCGGAGGAATGGAAGGTCTTGCCGTCCGCGCCTTCGACGCTGAACTCGACGTGGACCTGCGGTTGGTCGTTGACGGTGACGCCGGTCTGCCGCACCGAACGGACGGTGCCGAGGCCGGTGAGCCCGTCGCGGAACTCCGCGCTGTTACGGCCGGTCAGCGCGCTCATGATGCCTTCGCCGGTGAACGCGAAGACCATGGGGACCAAGGTGAGCGCGATGATCGGCAGCGCCATCTCGAAACCGAGCCAGCCCATTCCGGAGGGCTCCCATTCGCTGGCGGGGACGTAGGTGACGGCGTGGTAGACGTAGTAACCGATCGCGGCGGCGGCGAGGGCGAGGGCGATCAGACGGATCTTCTTCATGACATTTCCTTTGAGTGTGCGAAGTTTCGGGGTTCGCCGCGCCCCGTCATCCCGGCGGGTCGGCCGGGATGACGGGGGCGGATCGGGGGCATGCGGCGATCAGGCGCCGACGATGGACGAGCAGGCGAAGGTGATGTCGAACTTCGAGGTCTTCGGCGCGGCCAGCGGGTTGGTCAGGTCGGGGGTGCCGACGCCCTCGCCGGTGACCTTGTAGGTGTTGCCGTCCTTCACGACCGTGGCGGAGCCGCCCGGCATGCCGTTGCCGAAGCCCACCGCGTAGGGCAGGCCGTTGTCGCCGCCCTTGCTGCCCGCGATCCCGACCGCCTGCACGGTGTTCGCGTCGGTGATGGTCGCGCTCACCGAGAGGTTGCCGTAAGCGGAGTTCTCCGTGTCGGTCAGCGCCAGCGCCAGGGTGCCGCCCTGCTTCGCGCAGGTGGTGGTGAACTTGGCGTCGAAGGCCTTGCCGTCGACCGAAGCGACCGACTTACCCCCGGGGGCGGGCTGCGCCGAGGACGGCGCGGGCGCGGCCGGGGAGCTGCCCTTGCTGTCACCGCATCCGGTGAGAACCGCGACGGCGGCGGTGGCGGCGAAAGCGGCGGCGGCGATGCGGAGGGAAGTGGCGTTCATGGTCTGTGTCCTTGTCGTTCGAGGGGCGGGGCCCCTGGTCCTGTTCTCCGGCCCTCCTGTGGGGCCGTTGAGTAAAAGGTAGGAACGATTCGCGCCCTACCGATCCCAGGTTTTCCGCATTTGCGCAGGTAGATGACGTGCGACTGCGCCCAACGAATTCCGGGGAACCGGATCTTTCCTCCGGAAACCCGCCCGACACCTCGCTCGGGATGGAGCAAGGGAATCAACGCCGAATGCTCTAGAACTGGCGTGAAAATTACATATCGTGCTTCATTAGTAACCTGAACCAGGTATTTTCGTGACATGGCTACAGATAGTCACGTCGCTGAGCTGATTTCTCTGGCAGCTGAGCAGAGAGGCCTGGTCACCAGCCGACAGGCGCGGGAGGTCGCATCCGTGACACCGCAACAGCTCAAGCGCCTGAGCGACTCCGGTGTGCTGGAGCGGCTTCATCATGGCCTCTATCGGCTCGCTCGCGTCCCGCACGACGAGCATCTGGAGATGCGAGTGGCGTGGTTCGCGCTGAATCCGGACCTCGTCGCGTGGCAACGCTTGGAGCAGGAAGTGCCCACTGGGGTGCTATCCCATCGAACCGCCGCCGAACTGCACCAACTAGGAGATCTGGACGCTGACGTCGTGGAACTGACCACGACCCGGCGGATCCGGCTGTCGCTGCCCGACATCGAAATCCATCGGGGCCACATCACCCGCGATGACTGGCAGATCGTCGATGAGCTACCGGTGACCACCCCCAACCGCACTATCAGCGACCTCGCCGCAGCAGGTCTCGATTCCGGCCATCTCGCTTCGGTTGTTCGTGACGCGCTCACACGCAACCTGACCACTGCCGAAGATGCCGTAGCGGTACTCGCGCCCCATGCCTTCGGCTATGGGTATCGAGCGCTGGACGGGCACGGCTTCCTCGAAGCGCTCATCGTGCAGGCGGGAGTACCGGTCAAC
This sequence comes from Nocardia gamkensis NBRC 108242, assembly GCF_001612985.1. Lineage (GTDB taxonomy): Bacteria > Actinomycetota > Actinomycetes > Mycobacteriales > Mycobacteriaceae > Nocardia > Nocardia gamkensis. Next base: position 7,107 of record NZ_BDBM01000047.1, read on the forward strand.
ACCCTGGCCATGGCGGACATCGCGAGGCGCCACTCAGAAGCCGCCGCCTTCCGGGACAGCCACTCGCCGGACGAGTCCGCACTCAGGGCAGCGGCGTCTGAACTGACGAATCCCGCGTTCGAATCCACCCTGCAGGCCGCCGCACAACTGCGGAAGGTCGATCCCGACACCCTGAGATCCATGCGGCAGGCAGCCGAAATCCTGAGCAAGATCGATCCACATATCCTGGAAGCTCTCAGGCGCACAACACAATAGAGGAGTAGTCCGGACCGATGAGCTCGTCAGCGCGTTCACCCCAGGCCGTTCGGACGAGCATCACGACCCGGCTGAACAACTACGCGAAAGCGAACAAACAAAGCCTGAACCTTGTGCGCCGCCGCTTCGTCATGGCCAGATTCCTGGCGCGTGTCTTCGACATGGACCCTGATGGATGGATCCTCAAAGGCGGAGTCGGCATGATGGTGCGCCTGCCCGACGCGCGCTACAGCAAGGACATCGACCTACTCGTAGCCATGAACATGTCAGAGGCAGTAGAAGCTCTGCGTCACACCGGCCGCAACCACACCATCGACCACTTCCTTTTCGAAGTCGGGCCGCCGGTCCAGTTGAGCAACGGCAAGGGAGTGGCTGTACGTGTCGAGGCGTTGCTCGGCGGAAAAGTCTTCGACGCTTTCTCGATCGACCTCTCCTCCGCCCGCCGTGAACTCGTCGGGCAAGTCGAGCGCCGGCCCATCCCCCGGTTGGTCGATACCGCCGACTTCCCGCAGGAGACCACCGTCCAGCTCTATCCGCTCGCCGACCAGATCGCCGACAAGATCTGCGCGATGTATGAGATCCACGGCGCCGTCGGTACGGAGTCAGGACGCTACCGCGACCTGGTGGATCTCCTGTTGATCAGCGGCTTTCTCGCGATCGATCTTTCCTCCACTGTCACCGCCCTCGAACGCGAGAAAGCCCTTCGCAACATCCCCGCACTGCCCACGACCCTCGAAAGTCCAGGTTCCACTTGGCCGGTCAGGTGGTCGGCAACCGCGCGCGAAAGTCCCCTCCCTGCCGACTACCACGACTTCGACGTAGCACTCGCCGCGGCAAGCCGTTGCTACAGCCGAATCCTCAGTTCGCTTCCCGCTGCTGATCATGAAGCGACATGGAGCCACGAACGAAACACCTGGGAATGACGACGGTCGGCACAGTCGAAACACCGCCACCTAGCGCTATTACAACGAGAACGGCCCGGTCCCTGTCCCTTCCAGGACAGCGGGCCGGGCCGCAGTGATTGGCTAGTGCTACGGCCGCTTGACCTCGCCGTCGTTCGCGCCAGCGGTGAACGCGTCCCACTCGCCGGGGGTGAACACCAGCGCGGGACCGCTCGGATTCTTCGAGTCGCGGACGCCGACCATGCCGCCTTCGAGGTGCGCGACCTCGACACAATCCTTAGTCCCGCTACGTGCGCTCTTGAACCACGCCGCCCCGGATAGATCAATGTTCACTGTTCATGCTCCTTTGCAATCTGGAGGACGAGATCCGGCCGAGGACAGCGGGCCGGGCCGCAGTGATCGCTTACTGCTACGGGCGGTTGAACTCACCGTCGTTCACGCCAGCGGTGAACGCGTCCCACTCGCCGGGGGTGAACACCAGCGCGGGGCCGGTCGAATTCTTCGAGTCGCGGACGCCGACCATGCCGCCTTCGAGGTGCGCGACCTCGACACAATCCTTTGAGCCGCTACGGGTGCTCTTGAACCACACCGCGCCGGACAGATCAACGCTCACTGTTCATACTCCTTTGCAACCTGAAGGACGAGGTTCTGGCTAGCGGCGTTGTCCAGTGCCAGGCGGTCCAGCTCGGCGGAGGCTTGACGGTACTGCCGCACCTCGTCTGGTTTCTCAAGGTACAGGTCACCAAGGAAGCCTTGGATATAGACCACCGGAGGCATGGTCAGATCTGCGGTGGAGTGACGTGGGAACTCCAGCAAGACGAATGGGCCGACCAAGAGCGCGCGGTGGATGCCAGCCGATGCTGGCACGACACGTAACGAGACGTTCGGCAGTTGGCCGACCTCGGCGAGGTGCTGAAGCTGCGTAGTCATGACCGAGGCGCTTCCGGCGGTGCGCCGGAGGGCGGACTCGTCAACGAACATATCCGCGGCGAGTGGGTTCGTCTCGGCGGTAAGGCGCGATCGGCGTTTCATGCCGACCTGCAACATACGTTCGATATCCTCGGCGGGCTTGTTGGGGAATTCTGCCCAGATCAGCGCTCGCCGGTAGTCCTCGGTTTGAAGCAAGCCCGGCAAGACGGCCGTCTGATATGACGTGATCCGGTCGGCGGCATCTTCCAGACCAACGAACAAGTTGAAGTCTTTCGGGATCGTGTCGTCGGCAAATGCCTGCCACCAGCCTTTTGCGCCCTTGGTTTCCTTGACCAGTTCTAGGACGACCTGGGTTTCCTTCTCGGTGGCGTTGTAGAGCTGACACAGTCGCTCGATCAGGACCGGGTTGAAGCGGACCGGTTGACCGGTCTCCATCTTCCAGATCGTTGATCGAGCCGAGGCGATCGCGGCAGCTGCGGCCTCTCTCGTGATATCGGCGCGCTCGCGCAGGGTCTCCAGCTGCATGCCCAGGATGCGCCGGGCGATTGTGGAATCTGTTGCCATCTCGACCTTTCGGAGTGTGTTGCAACTCGAACAAGGATGCAGCAACAACTAAAACATCACCATATTTTTGCGAACGTTTGCGTTGAAATCGTCGCGCCGAAGCGGGTTTTGGGTGTCTCCTTGGAGTGCGCCCGGCGGCGTGAGCGGGTGACGGCGATCTTCCGCTCATGTTCCCGACGCCGGTTCACCTCCCAGCACGGGTGGCCGGGCCGGGCGCACCCACCACCTTCGATGTGAGTTGAGGTTCACCGATGGATGAAGGAGCGTTCGGGGACACACCCAGGTCCCGCTGCATGTTCTATCGCAGGAGTTGCGGATTCAATGCCGTGATCGACCCTCCGGAACTCGGCCGGATCGTGATGCGCGCCGGATCGGTGTGGGCGGTGACGATGCCGAGCAGGTTGGGCCAGGCGGTGAAAGCGCACATGCAGTGCACAGGCATCGCACTCGGACCCGTTGTCGGACATCCGCGTTCGGGCCGGTGGACTTTTCTCGTCCGTCCCGACATCGAAGACGACGACGTCAAGCTGTTCGCTGAGATGTTCCGCAAGGACGTGAGCATCGCGCGGGAGGGAGCCGTCATCGCACTGCCCTCCCCTAGCCCGAACGGCTCCATCCGGCAATGGATTGTCCCGGCTCGGAGCGACTTCCTTCCGTCCGGCCTCGTGGTGGTCGATGCCGTACGGGCATGGTCCGAAGTGGCGGCGCAAACTGCTACGGCTCCGCGCTATGGCCGGTAACGAGATGGTGCCCGTGCTCATGGCTTTCGGGGTCGTCTCATGGCTCGCAATCTGTTTCTTCGCGAGCACGGCGATCCTCGAGTACCGCGTCAGCCGTGCCGAAAAGCTCTATCTGGAGCCGGCCGCGAGCCGATCACTCCCCTCCGACGCCGATATCGAGCGCCTGTGTGACCTCACCGAACCGCGCCGCGATCCGTGGGTGCGCGCGGAACCGGTTCCGGCGTAACCCGATACCGCTCCGCATGACGCGTGGCGGCAATACACCCATAACTCCGAAGTGCTGTCGCGGCTCCGCGCCGCCCTTTTCGTGGGAGGTGTTCGAACAATTGGTCGCCAATGGCGATGTCGAGGCAGAGTCGAGCGGGCCGTGCTACGACACCAACGTCCTGGCCCGGACTCTTTCATGGTTGGACCACAACAACCCGCACTGGCCGATGCAGAGCTACGAGGCAGCACGCACGGCCTACCACCACCACCAAGATTGCCCGCCCATGACATGCGCCACCTACATAGCGGCGCTTTACAAAATCCGGAAATCGGGGGTTGCCGCATATGATTCCGAAGTCCTTCATCAGCGAGGGGTCACGCAAGCCGCGCGTACGCGATCTGCCGTGCGGGGCAAGCACCAACCCGCCCTCGACCACACCCGAGAGCAACTGTCACCGCACCCGGAGCAGCCGGACGTGCGCCTGGCGGTGGTGATCGACGGCCACCGACTGGACTTCGCCGCCTGCCTCACATCCGCCTTGTGGTTCCTCCAAGAACAGCACCGGCGACGGTTCGTCGACTCCGTGGAGATAATCCCAGGCGACACGAGCGGCTTACGCCGGTTGCCGAACGAAAGACTGTACGACGGACCGTGAACGAGTAGCGGGACCACAAGCATCGCCAGGATGCTCTGGAGTGAAGTACACCCAGCAGCACACCTTCAAGCGGCGCGAACAGCGGGCCGGGCTCCGAATGCTGATCCCGGGTGCAGAATCGCCGCGTTGACGCCGTTCAGATCAAGTGGCGCAAATATCGATCTGGGTCTGAAAGAAAATCCCTGGTCAACCGAACTGGAAGGGCATCGTCGTAGGAGACGATGCTGGTCGTGCCGTCTTCGGCGATCTCGTAAATACTAGCGCCAGGCAATGCCAACAAGATCGGCGAATGGGTCGCCATGACGATCTGGCACCGCTGCTCGACCAACTCCGCCAGTCGCCTCAATACAGCCATGCATCCTTGCGGGGATAACGCGGCCTCGGGCTCGTCCAACAGGTACAGCCCGTTGGGGCGAAAGCGATGCACCATCAGATCAATGAACGACTCACCATGAGACCGCTGGTGCGGCGACACCCCGCCGAGTGCCGCCACCTGGTCTGGCCCGAGCCGTTCGGTCTCAGTGGCGACGTTGTAGTACGTCTCGGCACGCAGAAAGAACTGGCTCCGCGGCTTGCTGGTACCCCATTTGATCCGGAGATGCTCGCCCAGCGGTGATTCGCTGGATCGGGTGCTGAAGCGATAATTTTGGCTGCCCCCTTCCGGGTTCATACCGGAAGCAACAGCGATTGCCTCGAGAAGTGTCGATTTGCCACTACCGTTCTCCCCGACCAGGAACGTCACGCCACCCGCCAAGGACAGGCTTCCATTCTGCGCCAGGTAAGTTACCGCGGGCAGACAGAACGGATAATCGTTGGGATGCGGGCCGGGTGCCATCCAGATTTCACGAATGTAGCCGTTCGTGGCCGGGTACACGGCCTCGCGCGGTCGGCCGGCGCTGTAGCTCATCGCCGTGTGGAAGAGATTCGGCATTCTCCCATGACCTCGGGATCTCCCTCTGCCGTGATCCGGCCGTCATCGATCATGTCCATGAGCCTTAGATGCAAAATATAATCCGCTACCGGAAACCGCTGCGCACCCATGGTATCCGCGATCACCCGAGCCATCGGTGTCGGTGTTGCGGGTATGTGCTCCAGCAGCGATTGATCGAAGTAGTCTCCGGGCACGGATGACAATCCAGCGTCTGTCACCACTCGTAATGGAGCGTTCTCCGCCTGCAAGGTGCGCCATCGTTCAGCGAGTTCGTCGCGCTCCAGCTTGCCTACAGCTCGTCCGGAATCCAATGACAGGTCACCCGCATGGTGCCGCGCAGAACCTGCTCGATCGCGACCGGTTGTTCACCGACCGCATTCGCAACGAGACCACACGCCTGCACTTGCCTGCTATCGAGATAGACACCTCGATGGCCGAGGCTGATCTGACCGACTCGGTCGGTCGGGCATTCGGGCTCTGAGCCGGCGCAGCGCGTCCGCAACTCGGTATGTGCGAGGTTCCGACCAGTAGGGGTAGGTTGCTCGCCGCGTCGAGCAGTTTGCGCGGCGTCGACCGATGAGTTCTGCCGCGTCCGGTCGTCATACCTTGTGACCGGCCGATTCGAACTCGGAAAGGGGTAGCGAATGGTGATCGTCGCAGGGCATCTCGAGGTCGACCCGCAACACCGGGAGGCCTACCTCGCCGACTGTGTCGGCGTAGTTGAACAGGCTCGTCGCGCGGCCGGTTGCCTTGACTTCTCGATCTCGGCGGACCTGGTCGATGCCAGTCGCATCATCATCTTCGAGCGATGGGAGTCGCGGGCGGCCGTCGACGCCTTCCGTGGCAGTGGCCCGACCGACGCGCAGAATGCTGTGATCCGCGCCGCCTCGGTGGCCGAGTACGACGTCGCCGACAGGCGTTCGCTGACCTGAACACCATGCCTACGAGCTTCCTCACCCCGCTCTACTGCCAAGTCGCGGTGTCGGGGTCGATGCCGTGGGCGCGCGCGCTGGCATCGATGATTCGACGCAACCACGTGGCGAGGCCGGTGCGGATGCCGTCGTAGTGGGCCGCGAATCCCGGATCGGCCTCGTACCTGCGGCCGAGACAGACCTGCATCTGCCTGGTGAGAGGAAAGTACGAAGCAGAAAATATTTCGCGGTGCCACTCGACGAGTCGATTCGCTTCTGGGCTCCCGGGTGTGACGCCCGCGTCCATCGCATCCTCGAAGGCGCGGTCGAGGTCGGCGATGGCGTCGGCGATGGTCTGCCATTCCTCCGGACCGCGAGAGGCCGAGCGTTCGGCGTACTGCTGCCATTGCTCCGTGTCTCCGTAGCGCTGACGGTCTTGGGCGGGCCAATCCGGGTTCCACTGGGGGCCGAAGATCGCGGCCTGCTGCTCGGCGGTCAGCAGCAGCCCGCGATCGTGGGCGTCGATCATCCGATCCAGACCGGCGCTGAGCCGCTGGAGGCGGTCGATCCGTTCGGCGATCTGGGTGCGCTGCGCGCGCAGTGCGCCGGGCACGTCTGCGGCCGAGCCGTCCAAGATGGCCCGGATATCGTCCAGGCCGAGTCCGAGCTCCCGGTAGACGACGATGCGGTTCAGGCGTTCCAGATCACCAGCGGTGTAGAGCCGGTATCCGGCAACCGTGCGCAGCGACGGTCGCGCCAGACCGATCCCATCCCAGTGATGCAGCGCGCGAACTGTCACGCCCAGACGCGTCGAGACCTGACCGACGGTCAAGCCATCGGCGTCAGGGGCATCAGGCATGCTCACCATTGTCGCCACGACCGACGCCCGGTGGGGTGATCCCGACGGCCGCGAGGTTCCGCGCCTCCTCACTGGCCGGATCGAAGGGCTTCGCCGCAGTGAAAACGATCCGTGCGTTCTCTGGGGTGATCACCTCCACATCGCGGGTGTTCCAGGGCGTATCCCGTGGGCCGTCGACCGAGTTCGGGCGCAACGCGCGACAGGCCTCGACCAGCGAATCGACCTGGCTGAGCACGCAGGCGAAACTGAAGCTCATTGCCGGTGCCTGCTCCGGAACGCTCCCCGCCGGGACGAGGAGTACGTCCTGAAAAGCCCACCGGCGCAGATGCACAACCCTGCCGGGGATACTGAACAGCTCGAAGAATCCGAGCCCACGAGTCCAGAAATCCACCGACGCCGCCGAATCGCTCGTGGGGATCGTCACGAACGCGGGCATTCCATAGATGCCACGGAACAGCTCCGGCGCGACCGCATCCGGGCCGGGATCGGGCACGGGACTCATCTCGAACGCGTTGTAGTAGTCACTCATGCGCTCCACCCTCCAGCCTCACGCGATGTGAGGGTCAAGCCTGGGCCGGCTGGACCAGCCCGAGCCTTCGACTTCTGGCCGCCGACTTGACCTTGCCCCTGGGGCAGGGTTCGAGCATGGTGGCATGAACGAGACAGCACAGGAATTGTCGGACTTTGTAGCGGCCTCGGCTGAGAAGTTGGGTGTGCCGGGTGTGGCCGTCGGGGTGTTGGCCGGTGGTCGAGAAGATTTCGCATGCCTTGGGGTGACGAGCGTGGACAATCCGCTTCCGGTGGACCGGGACACGATGTTCGTAGTCGGATCCGTGAGCAAGACCTTCACCGCGACCGCGCTCATGCGGCTGGTCGCCGAGGGCCGGGTGGAGTTGGACGCGCCGGTGCGTCGGTACGTTCCGGAATTCGTCCGCACCGATGCGGCGGCGGACGAAATCACCGTGTTACGGCTGCTCAACCACACGGCTGGGCTGGAGTGGAAGCTCGGCGTCGACCCCGGTGAAGGAGACGACGCCTTGGCGCGGCACGCGGTGACACTCGCCGAATCGCCGCTGATCGCGGCACCGGGAGCGCGGGCCTCCTACAGCCAGGCGGGATTCAATCTGGCCGGCCGGATCATCGAGCACGTCACCGGATCGACCTTCGAAAGGGCCGTCGCGTCACTGTTGTTCGAACCGCTCGGACTGGCACACAGCCGCTACGCGGTCAACGACGTCATGACCCGGCGGTTCGCGGTGGGACACAACGTCGATGCCGACGGTGTGCTCGAGGTTGCCCGGCAGTGGAAGGACAACCGCTCCAACAACCCCGGCGGCGGCGTGGCGACGTCGGTGAGTGACCTGCTGCGCTGGGCGCGGTTTCATCTCGGCGACGGCCGGACCGACGGCGGTGAACGCCTCCTGCCCACCGAACTGCTGCACCGGATGCGGCAGCCGACGGTGGAACTACGCGGGAGCACACTGGGTGACGCCTTCGGCATCTGTTGGTTCCTGCGCGAGGTGGACGGTGTCGCGACCATCGGACACGGCGGATCGGGCAATGGCCAGTTCGCGGACCTGCTCATCGTGCCGGAGCGGAATTTCGCCGTCGCCGTGACGTCGAACGCGGGCCCGGACGCAGGCCTCGCCTTCAACCGCGCCGTGGTGAATCGGGTGCTCGAGCACTACCTCGGTGTGGTCGAACGTGACCCGGAACCGATGCCCTACGACGAGGCGCGGGCAGCGGAGATCGTCGGGTATTACGAGAACGAGATGATGCGGCTCACGCTCGACACCGACGGGGCCGGGATGACGATCGGATGCGCGATCAAACCGGAGGTCCGGGCCGCCGGAGACACCGAACTTCCGCCCGACCTGCCACCGGCTACCCTCGGCCTGCTGCCCGGCGCGGCGGACGAGTACATCGTCACCGAGGGCGGTCTGCAAGGACAACGCGGGTTCTTCACCCGTGACGAATCCGGCGCCGTGACCGGAATCGACCTCGCCGGTCGGTTGTTCGCCCGGGCGCGATGACGACCACGGGCGGATGACACATCACCGAAGGGAGACGCGCATGATCACGATCGGACAGCTCGCACGGTATGCGGGCGTGACGATCAAGGCCGTGCGCGTCTACCACGAGCGCGGTCTGCTTCCCGAACCGGCGCGCGACTCCTCCGGCTATCGCCGCTACCGCGCCGAAGACGCCATCAATCTGGTCAGGATAAAGACACTGGCGCAAGCCGGTGTGCCCTTGGCACGTGTCAAGGAACTGCTCACCGCGAACTCCGACGAGTTCGCGGCAGCGATCGCCCAGATCGACCGCACACTCGCTGAACGCGCTGAGGAGATCCGCCGGACCCGCGAGCAGATCGCCGAATTGGGCTCCGGCCACCGCCTGTTCGTGTCCACCGAAGTCGCCGAGTACCTCGACCGCCTGCAGCAACTCGGGGTCAGCGACCGGGCAGTCCGGATGGAGCGCGACATCTGGATTCTGATGCGATCGGCCGCCCCGGAACAGGCGTCGGCCTGGGTCACCGACAAACTCGACGCCATCGACGACCCCCAATTCCAGGCGATCTATCTCGACTATGACGCCGCATTCGACTGGTCTCCCGACGACCCGCGCCTGGTGGACCTCGCCGACCGCACCCGACGATGGTTGACCGGCAGACGCACCGGAGCGGGCCGGACAACCCCGAGACTGGACCCGAAATTGATCCGCCTGGTGAACGAATCAGTCGGAATCACCTCGCCCGCCTGGGAACGACTGGCGCGGATCGCACAGGAGGCGACCATCCGGTAACACTCTCGTTTCCGCGCCGGATCCCGCCCTGATATCCATCGATCGCCGGTCTGGATTGTCGTCGGGTTCGGACAGTAGTAGCCAGAGGTAGCTCGAGACGGCGGAACCGAGTGAGTAACCGGATCCTGATCGGGGCGTCGGGGGTCTCGGCTGTACTGACTGTCATCACACGTCGCGTCCTCGGTCCCGAACCCCTCGCCGACGAGCTGGACCTACGCCTGACCTGCCTGGCGGAGGGCGACTTCTCCGACGTGATGCTCTCCCACGCGGACTTCACCCGCGCGAACCTCAGAACGGTGAACCTCACCGGCGCCTTTATCCCGTACGCGAATCTCACCGATGCCGACCTCACCGGCGCGAGCCTGGTCGATACCTACATCGGTGCTGCGAACCTCACTGGCGCGAAACTCATCGGGGCCGATCTCACCGGCGCGGATCTCAGGGGCGCGAACCTCACCCGCATCACCTATGACCTCACTACACAGTGGCCGGACGGCTTCACGCCGCCGTAGCCAGCACCCGCCCCGGACGTACTCCGCCGAAGCACCGTCAAAGCTCTCTCACCTGCCCTGGTTGGCGACGAACGCCTGTACGGCGTCGAGGAACTCCGGGCCGCCCATGGCGTAGCCGCCGACGGTTGCACCGATCAACGCACCCACGGGGATGCTGACACCCCATACCAGAATCACACACGCCCCGAGGAGACCGCCTACGATGGCGCCGGTGACGACGCCGGGCAGGTTCTTGTTGATCTGCTCCTCGAGCCGGTCGTAGGAGCTGATGTCCTCCAGTTGCGCGATATCTTCCGCCGTCGGGGTCAGCGTCAGGGTGCGGCCGTCCGCACCGATGTGCTGCGCGGCCGCGATCGAACGGCCGTCGAGCGCGAACCGTTGCGGCACTTCGGTCACCACTGCTCCGTCACCGGACTCGAGCACCACCGCACCGTTCTGCGCGACCTCGAACCTGCCGTTCTCGACGGTGGCGGTAACGATTCGGTCGAGTGGCGAAACGGTGATCTGGTAGTCGATCCCGTGATCGACACCGGAGGTCGTGACCTCCGCGGTCGGCCGCTCCGTCCCGGCCGGTTCCGCATGGGCGGTCGCCGCGCTGATGCCCAAGGCCGAGACGGCCAGGAAAACGGCAGCGGTGATCTTCTCGAACTTCATCTTCGAATCCCTCCACTCAGCTGCCCCTGATGGGCGGACCGAGTCAGACCTTAGGCGTCGAATTGAACGGTGTGTGGTACGCCACACACAGTTCGAAGCAAGTGCACTCCTGTTTCCCATGTGACCGGCTGGAGAGCAGTTCGCCGCACGGTTTCGCATCGAGGCTCAGGCGACGCTACGGACGCTCGACCTTGTGAGTTCTCCCGAGAGGCCGAAGCCGACTCGCCGCACCGTGCTGTCGCTCTGCGCGCGGACTGTGGCCAGTTCGGCACGTCCGGGCGGGACCGTTCGGATGATGATCTCACCGTTCTGGACTTCGTCGAGTTCGGCGGCGATACCGCGTAGCAACCGTTCTCTTACCTCGTCGTCGAGTTCATCGAGGTCTCCGTCATCGAACAGTTTCACCGCGACACCGCGATCCCGTGCCGCGTCGGCGGAAGGGTTGACGACCGCATGTACCAGGCCGCTGCCGCGGAGGATGGCCGACAGTTGGGACTCCAGGGCCTCGCATGCCTTAGGGTGATCCGGGGTGAGTCCTCGGCCGTCCCCGACTTGTTCGACCAGGGGACGAGCGGCTTCCGCGAGATCGCGTAGACGCTGGTCGAGTACCTTTCTTTTTTCCGCTTCTTTCTCGATTCGCTGTAACGCGGAATCCTGCTCCGCCCTGGCGGCGTAGATCTTCGCGGCGGCCGGCCGAATCGTATAGGCGAACATGGTGGACATCGCCAGCGGGCCGAAGTTGGGAAGCGACAGCATCACTCCGGTGATCGGTCCACCTTGACCGGTTACTGTCGTCCAGATCGCGATCACCGGCACGGTTGTCGCCATCGCGATCAGGGCGAAGCCGGTGCGGCCGCGGACACAGAGGAATGTCAGCAGCACCATGTACACGTTCGAGGGCCAGATCGCATGCACATACGTGGTCCACGGCGGCGTCAGGATGACGAGCGCGGTCATGACGGGGGAAGCGGCGGTGATCAAAACGGTGGTCCGCAGTGGCAACGGGTCGCCGTGCACCACAAGCAGAGCGATACCCACACACCAGTACGCGACGACCGTGATAGCGCACTGCCAGACATGACTGTGCGTCACATGGACGGCGATGAAGGCAGGCGCCGCGATGCCGGCGCAGTAGAAAAGCAGAATGGCGACCGCGGCGGGGGTGTTCATCCCGAGGAGGGATCGAACGTCGGCGGGTTCTTCCACAGGCTTGTTCATTGGTCCACCCACAGCATTTCGATAGTAGTTCCGTGGCCTTTGCGTGAATCGATGCGCAACTCGCCTCCGACCCGCTCCACCTGGCGTGGCAGCCTCCGCAGGCCCCAACGGCGACTGGGGCGAGACGGATCGAATCCTCTGCCGTCATCGGCGACGATCAAGCCCAGCAGGCCCGGCCCGATGTGCAGTGTGACCCTCTGTTGCGCGTCCGGTCCGGCATGCCGAACGCTATTTTTCACCGCTTCTCGCAGGACGATGCCGGCCGTGCGGACGACGGCGGCATCGAAGCTGAAATCAGAGCCGTCGAGCGAGGATTCGATGGTCAAGGGCACGCTTTCATCGATGGCTTCCAGCTTCTCTTGCAGGTACGCGATCGCCTCTTTGCCGGAAAACGGCTCGTCGCCGCTCGTGGTACCGATCTCGTCGAGTGCTCGGAGGGCTTCGTCGGCGTCTTTCGGGCTGGACTTTCCGGCGATTCCGATACGCAGGCAATGCATGACGTTGTCGTGCACGACGTTGGCGAATTTTTCGCGGTCGTCGTTGTAGGCCAGAACGGCCGCCGCCTCGGCGCTCAACCTGGCCGCTTCGTCACGGGCGGTGTCGAGGATGTGTCCGGTGCGCACTGCTCGCAAGGCCGCGGCGACGTAGGCCAGACAGAAACTGGTCGCGAAGACCCAGCTCATCCAGAATGGTTCGATGACGTCTGGTGCGCGGGTCTGGCCCAGTACCTGTACCTCTGCTACCACGGCGAAGGTGTAGATGATCACCCACGACGGTCGCCAGGTCAGCGCGGCCGCCATGGCGGCGAGGCCAGGGATATTCGCGATGAAGGGCCACTCCCCGAACAGTTCTCCTTGCCAGGCCAGAGGCCAGGTGAAGGCCGCGACGAAGTAACAGATCGCCACTGCGCCTGCGGTTTTCTCCAGAGTGGGCAGTTCGGTGAGAAAGGCTGTCGCGCAGAGGACCAGGGGCGGGCCGTATACCGCGGTGAGTCCGAGCGGCATCCACCAATCAGCGAGATGGCTCGCTTCAGTGGCCAGGCGAGGGTATAGCAAGAGGAAATAGATCAGGTATCCCGTTGATATAAATATTGCGAACAGTCGTATGAGCCGGTCCCGATCGCCAGCCTGCCCCGACTTGAATGGATTCCTGAATTTCATCTACTTCGCTCGCGATTACTAGTCGTGAATATATCCGTCGCGCTGCGCAACTCTGCGCATTTCACTTTTCTTATGTATCTCGAAACCCGCTTCGGTGTACTTGTCTTTTATCTTCATGACATGCTTCCGAATGGTTTCGGGAGACAGGTACAACTGGGCCGCGATGTCCTTCGCGGTGTCACCCGAGGCATACATGGCGAGCACTTCACGTTCACGGGGTGTGAGCTGCGGGATCAAGCCCTCGTCGGCGTCCAGAGCCGCAGCCCAGTCCACCGAGGGCGCGAGCTGACCGTTGACAGCGAGGCGCACCGCCTCGATGAGAGTGGCCCGTGGATCGGTCTTGGTGATCACGCCGAGGACGCCCGCCCTGCCCGCCTCCTGTACGAGGTATCGGCTGTCACGGGAGGTGTAGACCAGGATATTGGAGATTCCAGCGGTCTTCAGGGCGCGAACATTCTTTTTGGGAGTGGATTTATCGGGAAGTCCCTGCAGATCCAGAATTACCAGGTCAAGTTGGTCGGTAATGGCCAGCAACTCGGCCACAGTACGGCCGGCGGCAACCAGCTCCAGCTCGGGATAGGGCTGGAAAAAGCCACTCAATGCACTGGACATCACATCCAGGTGGTCCTCGACCAGACCGATTCGGTATGGTGCCGACTCGGTTTCCACTGCCGTCATCGTAACCCCTCACATGGTGACCGACTTCTTCGTAACGACCGGTCGGATTTGAGTAGGATTCGGGATTGCAGCCCCGACAGACCCGCGAAGCTCAGCGGTTTCCCCTACCGGGCATACTAATTCGCTTCGCCGGACACCGAGGCCACATTCGCGGTACCCGTCAACCCCGCACGTTTCGAGATCAACAGTAAGAATCGGACGACTCGGTTGCATAGCCCAATTTTTGGTACCCGTACCGCCGCGGGCTCGGGCTCGGTCCGCTAAGACCTCGACTCGAAATAGAAACCAGTCGGCTTCGCGTCGGTAGCACGGTGATACCAGACTTCGGCCTCCGCTTCCTCTCCGCTCTCCTGCAACAAACTTCCGAGTAGAGCCATGGCATCTGTATCACCAGCGGCGGCGGCGCGGCGGTACCAGAACTCCGCCTCGGCGCGCGAACTCCCCCGCTGCAGCAGGATTCCCAGCCAGCGCATGGCATCCGTATCGCCGGCATCGACGGCACGGCGGTACCAGACCTCCGCCTCGGCTTCGTCACCCCGCTCCTGCAACAGGCTTCCTAGCAAGGCCATGGCATTGGTATCACCCGTATCGACGGCACGGCGGTACCAAGCCTCCGCCTCGACCTCCTCATCCCGTCCCTGCAGCAGGCTCCCGAGCAGGGACATGGCGCGAGCGTCACCGGTATCCGCGGCGCGGCGGTACCACGCCTCCGCCTCGACCTCCTCATCCCGTCCCTGCAGGAGAATCCCGAGCAGGGACATGGCGCGAGTATTCCCGGCATCGGCCGCACGGCGGTACCAGGCCTCCGCCTCGACCTCCTCGCCACGGCCTTGCAGCAGGATCCCGAGCAAGCCCATGGCATGGGTATCGCCGGCATCCGCCGCGCGCCGATACCAAACCATCGCCTCGGCTTCTTCACCACGCTCTCGCAGCAGAATCCCGAGCAAGCGCATCGCGCCCGTGTCGCCGGTATCGACCGCACGGCGGTACCACGCCTCCGCCTCGACCTCCTCATCCCGTCCCTGCAGGAGAATCCCGAGCAGGGACATGGCGCGAGTATTCCCGGCATCGGCCGCACGGCGGTACCAGGCCTCCGCCTCGACCTCCTCGCCACGGCCTTGCAGCAGGATCCCGAGGAACGACATGGCACGAGCATTACCCGTGTCGGCTGCACGGCGGTACCAGATCTCTGCCTCGGCTTCCGCGCCGCGCTTCTGGAGGAGACTCCCGAGCGAGCCCATGGCATCGGTGTCGCCGGCGTCGGCGGCGCGGCGGTACCAAATTCCGGCCTCGGCTTCCTCACCCCGCTCATGCAGCAGAATTGCGAGTAAGGCCATGGCGTCCGTGGCGCCGGCGTCGGCGGCGCGGCGCACTAGACATTCGGCATCACCGACCCGGCCGCGAAAACGTGCGGCGATACCGACAGAGATCAGAGCAGTGGCGTCGGCGTTCCTCGTTGCGGCATCCCAGAAGTCGTCCGGAATGGGTCGAGAGGAGTGGTGTTGCGCCGCACCGTCGTCCGCGGCGACAAGGTAGTCGAACGGCCGGTAGGCGCGGGATCGATCGGGCAGCCGATGGGTGATCAGCGCGGCAACCCTCCCGACACCATGTGGAGGAGTGCGAGCGGTGATGATCGCAGTGCCGACTTCTTCTGGGCTGATGTCGAGTTCGGGACGTTGGTCTTCGATAGTTCTCAGCGCCAGGCCGGCCAGGGTCGGCTCCGGAATTGGGCTGGGATGCCCTATCCGCGCCCAGTCGATAGCCACTTGGATCACGATGTGCAGTACGGGATTTCCGTATCGAGCGTCGTCGTAACGCCTCAGCAACTCAGGTGCGCCGGCGAGGATTTCGGCGAGTCCGTGCCCGCCGAGATTCAGAGTAGGGTAGGCCGCTGCGGCGGCAGCATGCTCGCGGGGGTCATCGCTGGTCGGTGCCAACTCTACTTGCGTAGCGTGCTCCAGCACTGTGCGCGTGTCATAGGCCAGTTCTTCGCCGCTGCCACGCAACCGATCCCGAGCCTCTCGGCGTAGGGTCGCCACCACGACAGTGGGAGCCGAACGCGCGGTCAGGCGGGTAAGCAGACCCGGGGTGAGCGGTTTGCCGGTGATGAGGAACCGATCCAAGTTCTCCAACCACACCACGATCGTGTCGTCACTGCCCACGAACTCTGGACAGGCGGGTACTCTGCTCAGTGATTCCGGAGTCGGTACCAGAACTTTCGCGTTCGGCAGCCGGCACCGGACGGCTTCGAACAGGCTGCGTGTCTTTCCTGCCTTCGACTGTCCGACCAGCAACAGGAGTCGATCACCCGGCAATGCCGCAGCTAGGCGGCTGTCGACATCTTTGTGGGTGCGCGGTACGTACGGGTCGTCACGACCGGAGCGGCCCGCTCCGCCGAATTCGGAGGGGGTAGCGCCCAGCCGATATGGGTCCAACTCCGATACGGTGGGGAGCCCGCCACTCTTGTCGAGCAACTCGACCAGCTCAGCCAGCTCGACTGGTCGTGTCGACGGATCATTCGAGCAATAGTTGATGTTGGTGAGATTCCCACCGACTTTCACCCTCTTGTAGGTGGATCCGGATGCGGGCGCAGTCGCGGCGGTGTGCCCGGTTACCGCCGCGGCGCCGGAGGGTGAGGCCGCGGCTCCGCCCCCGCCCCCGCCTGAATCCCGCTGACTTTCAGCGTTCCAGCGACAGAGGTGTCCTCGGCTATGAATGCGCTACCTTCCGAGGCGATGTCGGTGATCTCTATTTCACCGGCTTGCACCCTCGTGAGTCTCACTCCCACTGTCTCGGCCGCCTGCGGCGCCTGCTCCTGGATCACCTGCAGCAGATGTTGTGCCGCGGTCAACAGCTCCTGGTCGTCTCCAGCACCGGCTTCGGCGAGTTCCTCGGCGAGCACCACACGCCGCGACGCAGCTTCCGGCCGCGACTCCACGACTGCCATATCCACTGAGTGGTACCGGCCGGAGATCAAACCCTTCAGCCCCTGATACGCATCGACAACCGCTTGTTTCGCGGTATCGGTCAGACCTGCTGCCGCACCCGCAGCGACCGCGGCCGCTACCAATGTCACCGGATCCACCCGCCGGACCTCCCACTCGCGAATACTTCTCGCGCTGCCAGGCGGGCAGCGCACCGACAACCTATCCCCGGAGATGGTGTCCCGTAGGCTATTTCGATTCCCGAGAGAATTCTTGGGCGGCGGAAGCGATGCCGAGCAAGAAGTAGCCGATGTGCGAATCCGCGCGGCAAATACTTGCATGGCAGCGATATCTGCCTCACTTCTGATCCATCCCGACGCCGGAGCCATACTCGACCGCGGCGCAGGGGATCGGAACACCGTGAAATCACGAGGGCTCAGTCGCCCAAAGCGGCCAGCACTTGTCGAGCAGTGTTCTCGTGACCGGCGGCATTGGGATGCAAAGGGACCAGTGCGTCGGCAGAGGTCGGTATCACGCCGACCATCCAACTCGCGGCGGGTGGCGCGCAGGCATCGTGGCCCCGGGTAGAGGGCGCCAAATCGACGAAGATCGCATTCTGCCGGTCGGCCTGTTCGGCCATGACAGTGTTGAGTCGATCGATTTTCGCCTGCAGGTAGTTCGCGTCATCAGCCCAGGCTGGTTGCACGCCCGGACAACCGCCGTCGCGGATCCCGGTCGGGTAGCCGACCAGGACGATTCGCGCGTGTGGGGCGCGTCGGCGAATTTCCCCGATCACGGTCGCGTAGGTGGGAGCGAAGGTGTCGATCCGTTCGCCGATGAGATCCCGACCGCCGAACGTGTTGTTTGCCGCGCATGCCTGACCGAACGGCTGCGGTAGTGGATTGATGCAGCTGGCCGCAAGCTGGACCAGTCCGATGTCGTTGCCGCCGATACCGAGGCTCACCAGCGTGGTGTCGGGGGTCAGCGCGTCATATTGCGGGGCGGCGGCGTCTCCCGCGAGACCGCGCTGAGATCCGCCGAGGTGATCGGTGGTGGCGCCGCCGCAAGTGACGTCGCGGAATTCGGTCACGGCGAGCGCACGGGCGACCAGGGTGGGATAGTTGACCTCCGAACGGAGGCAGAACCCAGGCACCGCCGAGGAACTGCTCATCGGCGCGATGCCGACACCTGCGGAGAACGAGTCGCCCATAGCGACATACACCGATCGCACGTCACCGGCTGGGGCGGCGTGGGTGGCGGCCGGAAATCCCAAAATGGTCGCCAGGCAAGCACCGAGCGCGGCGGCACTACGGGAGCCCAGGAGTCTGGTTACTGACATATTTGATCCACTTTGATATCTGAGAACTTGCATTCGATCGGGCTTACGGAGCGAGGGCCGGCCGGGGAAACTCCTGATCCAGCACGGGCCGGCATCTCAGTCTGAAGCAGCCGAGGCACTCATGCTCGAGAATGCGCGGATCCGACGGATCGGCAGGTCCCCCGATGCCTGCGGCACAGGTGGGGCGATCAGCGAAGGCGGTACCGCGATTGTGGACGAGGCTGTGCATGCCGCTGCGAAATTGCGACGCACCCGCACACCCCGACTCGGGATTCGACGGAACCGGCACCGAGCATGCATAGTACAGAGCTGAACAGACCCGGCTAACCTGCTCGCATGCGACGACCGCGCGCCATGGTGCTCGACGAGGTGTGGCGCAGGCTCGATGGGGTCGAACCGCTGAGCGGTCCGCACGGGGGTCCGCTGCGCCGGACGGTGAAGCTCGTACTCGACCCGTTGGTGATCCGGCCCGTGCAGCATCCGTTGTGCGCGGGGCCGATCCTGACGGCCGACGGAGCGGTGCTGCTGGAGGCACGCATTCAGGCGGCGGCCGATGCGCTTCGTGCGACGGCGGCGTGGTTCACGGTGCTCAAGCAGGTGCGGCGGACGCTGCGGATCACCGAGGGGCACCCGCAGGACCTGTACTTCCAGCGCTGTTTCGAGCTGGCGACCACCACGGGCATGCCGGATCCGGCACGGGCGCGCGCGGTCGCGGAGGACGCGCTGCGCGAGATCCACGAGTACACCGCGGGACGCACCACGCAGGCGCTGAAGGAGTACCTCACCGACCACACCCGGGAACGGGAGCTGGCCGGGCTGCTCGAGCTGGCCTGGCGGCGGCGTCCGCTCACCGGCCCGGCGGGCGGTGAGCACGACGCGGAGGTGGACGAGCTGCTGGAAGCCTGTGCGGCGGCACGGCTCGGCGAAGACGCCGACGGGCAGCGGACCCTGGACCGGCTGGTCGCGGCCCATGCCGGTACGCACACCGGCATCCGGCTGTGGCAGGACGCGTCCGCTCAGGAACTGGGACTGACCGCGCATCCGGTGCCGCTGCGCCCCGCGATAGGCGCTTCGGCCTCGAAATCGACCCTGGGGCGTCCGTTCGATCGCACCGTGTACGAGCGGGTGTTCACCGTGCTGCAAGCGTCCACCGAACGCGCGGAGCTGCCGCCGATCCCCGAGCTGGTCGACGCCGAGATCGCTCGGAGTTGCGCACCGTGGGCGCTGCTGGACGAGTCGCTGCGTGTGGCGGCGACCGCGGGAACCGCGCTGGCGACCGGATTGGCGCCCATCGAGCACCGCCGCGAACCGTCGACGGGCCGACCGCGTCTGCGTCTGGCCGAAACCGCGCCGGAGACAACGCGATCCACGGCGCATCAGGTGGTCAACAGCCGCTGGCAGCGCGAAGCGTATGTGTTGCAGGCTCGGCGGCTGGTGGTGTCCGCCGAGCCGCCCACCGGCCCGTTGGCCGCCATCGCCGCCGAACTGATCACGCCGTGGCAGCCTTATCTGCGGCGATTGTGGGTCCGCCTGCACGGCAGGGATGTTCGGGAGTTCCCGATCCACGAACCGGACGAGCTGTGGGATCTGCTCGACGGCGTGGCGCGTTCGGTCATCCTGGACCATCGCACGCGGGTCAAGCGGGCGCTGAGTGTGCGGGTGAACGCGGATGAGCCGGACGCGGCGGAATCGAAGGCGAGCTGATGAGCACGACCGTACGCATCCGCCGTCGCGACGACCTGTGGATCATCGCGCCGGACGACGCCCCGACCGTCGTGGACGACCGGGCCGGGGTGGACGTGCTCGTGCTCGAGGTGGCGGGCGGGCACCTGACCTGGAGCCTGCTCAGCGGGCAGGTGACCCCGGCGGCGGTCCTCGACGACCTCGACCTCGCGCAGGAGTGGATCTGGGCGGTGTACGGCCCGGAGGTGTCCCTCGCCCTCGCGGAGACCGGCGGCGAAGAGGAATACCCCGCCGAGCCCGCGCTACCGGACCTCGCCGCGCGCGCCTGGCGGCTCGGCTACGCGCGCTGGGCGGCACGCTGGTGGCCCGCGTCGATCCTGGACGGCATCGCCCCGCTGGACGAGGGCCTGCTCGCGGACGAGATAACCGCTCTGAGCGAGGAATGCGACCTGATCGTCGACGGAGCCGACACGGTAACCGAACAGCGCACGGCAACCCCGGCGCTCGGCCGCGCGGAGGACTACGCGCTGGCCGCCGGACCGGCCGCGACCGTCGCGCCCGGCGCTCTCGTCTTGGCCAGGGGCACCGCGGGCTGGGACTGGCAACGCTGCCCACCGGGCCTGCTCGACGCTTCCGAACGCGCCGTGTCCTGGGCAGTGGTGCGCGAGGCCGGGTCCACGATCGTGCGGGTGAGCGTGGTCGCCGCCCCGCTCTCGCCCGCGGACGTGCCTGCGCATCTGCATCCCCGCGCCGGGATTCGCACCGCGACCGACGCCGCCGACGTGCCGTTGCTGCGCGAGGGCGACCTGTGGCGGGCCGAGACCGCGGCCCCGGCCGGTGCGGAAGCAGGCGTGACCGTGCATGTCTACGTTCCCGCCGTCGG
Organism: Nocardia gamkensis NBRC 108242; assembly: GCF_001612985.1. Taxonomy (GTDB): domain Bacteria; phylum Actinomycetota; class Actinomycetes; order Mycobacteriales; family Mycobacteriaceae; genus Nocardia; species Nocardia gamkensis. The sequence goes on from NZ_BDBM01000047.1 coordinate 27,918, forward strand.
CGTGGACGAACAGGAGCCGGACCCGGCGACCCGACGCGCGCGGATTCGCGACCTGGTCACGGCGCGGCTGCACCGCGCGGACGACGCGTCCGGCAATCCCGTCGATTCCCTCTTGCTGGCGGAAATCGCGGCCGCCGCACCGGATTCGGACTTCTGACATGGCCGAGCCGACTCCCGACGACGGCCGCGAACTGCTCGCCGCGGGCGCGGCGGCGTATACCCGCGGGGACCCGGCCGAGGCCAAGCGACTCTTCGAGGACGCCGCCGAACGAACCACCGGAGACATCAGGCTCGGCGCGATCATCAACGCCGCGAGCATGGCCGACGAACTCGGCGACCACGCCGCCTCGCTCACCCTGTACCGCTCGGCGCTGGCCGAGATGCCGGAGCACGCACCGCGATTGCGCCCGAATGCCCTGGTCAACATGTCGCAGGCGCTCCAGCACCTCGGTGAGCTGGACGCGGCGCAGGAGGCGCTGGAACAGGCGCGGGCATTGCTCGCCGACAACACCGACACCGACCTGGGTGTGCTGCGCGTGGCCTGCCTGCTCTCCCTGACCGCCGTCGCTCTGCACCGGCAGAACTGGGCCTACGCCGCCGAACTGGCCACCGAATCGCTGGAGGCGGCCCGGCGTTTCGCGCCGCAGCTGGCCGGCCACCCGCTGATGAATCTCGCCGCCACCTACTTCGAGACCGGCCGCCGCGACTTGGCCGTCGATTTCGCGCGGCAGGCGCTCGCCGCGTTCGAGTCGGCGGGTGATCGCAACGCCGTCGCCGAGACCGAACAGAACCTCGCCACCATGCTCGTCCGCGTGGAGCGGTACGACGAGGCGGAGGCGCCGCTGCGATCCAGCCAGGAGTATTTCGAGCAGGCCGGGCTCGGGCACCGAGCCGGGATCGGTCTCGAGACCATGGGATTTCTCGCCGAGGGCCGCGGTGATCTGGCGAGCGCGCGGGAGTTCTACGAGCGGAGCCTGGCGTACTTCGTCGCGTCCGAAGCCGTGCTCGACGCCGCGGACGTGCGTATTCGCTCGGCCACCTTGGCATTCCGGTCCGGGCGGGTTGGCGAGTGCGAGGAGTTGCTCGCCACGGCGTTCGCGATCTATGCCGAGCGCGGCCTCGGCCTGCACTGCGCCCAGCTCGATTTCTGGCATGCGACGCTCCTGGAAGGCGCGATCGGCGCGACCGAATCGCCGCAGGCGGAGATGCTCGCGCGTGCCGTCGGAATCGCCGTTCCCGCCGCACTGGCCATCGACGCCGTGCGCCACACCTTGCCGAACGGCACGCAGCGCGAGCAATGGAACCGGCAGATCGCCGACCCGGCGATGCGGTTGGCATTCCGCTTCGCCTACCTTTCCGGCAATGGCGTCCTCGTCGCCGATCTGGTCGAAACACAATGCGCGGGGACGACGTTGGCGCTCGATCGGGCCGAGCGGGAAGCTCCCACCAGGCTGCCGCTCGAATTGCTCGATCCGCCGGAGGAATTCACCGATCATCCCGGCAGCGCCGCCCTGCAACTGGGCGCCGCCCTGGCCGAAGTCGCGGCCGGAGCGGGCCTGCCGGTCGCGCCGCCGCCGCGCCTGGCACTGGCCGCCGAAGGAAGGATCGCACTCGCGCCCTTCATCGCCGCCGCCGAGCAGCGCTATGGCCGGGTGATCCGCGACGATCGGGTGCTCACGGTATGACGCGACCGACGGTGCTCGTCCGGATGGCCGACGCGGGAGACATCTACGTGTCGTGGCGGTGGGTCGATGACAGCGCACCCCGCGGCGCGGGGGTGCTTCCGGAAGACGCGGCGATGCGAGCGGTCGGACTGCTCGCCGACGCGCTCCCCCGGCCCGCCGAACCCGGCGGTCTCGAGCAGGCCCTCACCACCGGCGCGTTCGCCGACTACGAGCGGGAATACGCCGTGGCACAGGCGCTCTCGCGAGCACTGCTGCCCTACGGCCTGGCCGCACAGCTCTACGAGCTGTGGCAGCGCGGCGTGCGCCCACATATCCGGCTGCAACCCTCACCACGGGTCGCCCAAGTGCCGTGGGAAGTCATCGCGCCGGACCGCGACGTCCGGTTGATCGACATCGCCGACGTCAGCCTGCTCGCCCCGGCGAGCGTCGTGCAGGCACCCGGGCGGTTCGCACGCGCCTGGACCGATACCGCCGCGCATCCGATCGTCGCGGTGCTGGACCCGCGCATCCCCGGCTTCCGCGCCGATTCGACGCTCGGTTCGGTGCTGGGCCGGATGACCCCCGAAGCTCCGCTCGCGCGGCGGATGGCGCGTTACCTCGCGGAGGACCGCTTGCGGCCCGAGGTAGCAGGCCCGGTGGACGTTTTCCGGCGCACCGACGTCGATCGCGACTGGCTCGGCGCCGCCCTGCGCGCCGGCGCGAGCCGCTTGATCTACGTCGGGCATGTCACCGCCGCCGCGCCCGAATCCGGCCGCAGCGAGGACGCCGAATTGCACCTCGCCTGCACCGCCGACGCCGTCGGCTTCGCCGAACCATCGCGCACGCACCGGCCGCTCTCGGCCAAGGACCTGCTGCTCGGCACGCACACCATCCACCCGGAACCCGTTGCCGGACCGCAGCTGTGGCCGATGCCGAGCCGGGTCGCGCTGATCGCCTGTGAGAGCGGCGGCGACCTGCGGTTCAGCGAGGCGCTCGGCTTGACCGCCGCGATGGTCACCGGCGGCGCGGAACTGGTCACCGCGAGCCGGTGGCCGCTGCCCACCGATTTCGCCTTCCAGCGCGTCGCGGGCGCACCGGCGCAAGCCCTCCCGCTCCAGGAGGCCATCTGCGCCATCGACGAGGCGCACGAACAACCCGACCCGGTGACCGCCCTCGCCGCCTGGCAGCGCGACCGCTCGACCGCTTGGCGCGACACCGGCCGGATCGAGCATTCCCCGGTGCTCTGGGCAGCCTTCGCCACCGTGTGCGCCTGATTCGGGCAAACCATGCCCACCGGTCTCCATATACCGGTCTACGTGCGGCGATGCCGTGAGATTCGAACGAAAACGGGTAACGCTACTCCTGCGCAAACCGACACCCAGCACCGAACGTGTGGATAAGCTTCAACGCCGTCAGCCATCACGATTCCTGATCAGGAGAAGTCGCAACACCAGTCGGATGACCGCCTCGACCGGCCTCTGAGGAGCCCACCAATGCGCTACTACGCCGTCTACGACAACGACGGGAACATCGCCACCATCCTCGGACAACCCGACGACGCACCGCCGCTGCGCACCGCCGCCTTCCATCGGGGACAACGGCTCACCGAACTGGCCCTACCGGAGGGCGTCGTCGATCCCGCCGACCCGGACAACCTGACCGCTCTGCTGGACCTGGTCGCGGCCCGTCGAGCCGATGCGACCTCTTCCCATGCCGACGCGCCCGCCCATCGCTGAGCAGCACAGCGCTTCGCCGCGTCGTCACATCCGCGTGAGTGCGACCACGGGGATGACCCGGGACGTGCCCATTTCGTGTTCGGCGAAGAACGGATAGGTGTTCTTCAGCATCGCCCAGGTGCGCGCGCGATCGTCACCGGTCAGCGGGGTGGCCAGCGCCGGATAGCTCTCCTGGCCCACCTCGACGGTGACGTGCGGGTCCTTCCGCAGGTTGGAATACCAGTCGGGATGCTTCGGCGCACCGACATTGGACGCGACGATCAGCAGGCGGTCACCGTCGCGGTGGTACATCAACGGGGTGGTGTACGGGGCGCCGGTCCTGCGGCCGGTGGTGGTCAGCAAGATCAGACGGTCGCGCTGCATGCCGTCGATCTCGCCGCCCGCTCGGAACGCGGCGATGGTTCGCCGATTGATTTCCTTGACGTCCACGGTTCACCTCCCTTGATTGCGGTCGACGAACTCAGCTTTCCGTCTGGTCGCGCGCCCTGTCCGGGAAACGCCGGGATCGGCCGCGTCGCCAACGCATTCAGGCGCGATGGGCGAGCAGGTGCTGGATCAGCAGCCGGGTCAGCGCCTCGGGCGCCTCCTCCGGAATCCAGTGCGAGACATCCTCGAGCATCTCGAATCGGTACGGCCCGGAGACGTATTTCCGGGTGGCCAGCGCCGCCGTGGACCCGATGGTGGCGTCCTCGGTGCCCCACACGTACAGGGTGGGCACGCTCGCAGGGCCGATCGGACCCGCCGAATCCATGGCGCGATACCAGTTCAGCGCTGCGGTGAGCGCGCCCGGCTGCGCCAGCCTGCGCACGTACTCCTCCACACGTTCCTCCGGGATCTTCCACTCGAAGATCCGGCGCAGTGCGGCGCAGTCGTCGGCGAGCAAGGTCCGCTCCGCGGTGCGCGGCTGTCGCAGCGTGATCAGGTGGTGCGATCGCTGCGCTTGGTCCTCGTCCTCGGCCATCGCCTGCTGGAGCGCGGCGGGATGCGGCTGCGACACCGCGCCGAACGTGCGAACCCGCTGCGGCAGCTCCGCCGCCACCGCCCACCCGACCAGCGCGCCGCAGTCGTGCCCGATCAGGTCGAAGCGCTCCCAGCCCAGCGCGTCGGCGATGGCCACCACGTCGCCGACCAACTCCTCGAGCCGGTATTCGGCGGCTCGCTCCGGCCGCACACCCGGCGAATATCCGCGCTGGTCGGGTGCTACGGCGTGGCACCCGCCTCCGCCCAGCACCCCGAGCTGGAACTCCCACTCGCGCGCGCCCTGCGGAAATCCGTGCAGCAGCAGCACCTCCCGGTCGCCGGGAGAGCCGGCGGCCAGTACGTCGAAGGTTCCCGCTGCGGTGCGAATCTCGAGTTCTTCGATCACCTGCCCGACTCTAGAACCGGGCACCGACGCGGTCAGTGCTCGTCGAAGTGACCGTCGTGGACGGCGTGGCGGTGGCCGTCGTGCACGTAGTCGACGTGGTCCCCGTGCTGGACGGCCTCGTGGCCGCAGTTGGGACCGTGCTGATGCGGATGATCGCCACACTCGGTGTGCCCGGACCGCTCGCATTCGTCGTAGTGCCCCTGGTGTTCGCGATGCAGATGACCATCGTGGGCGTAGTCGATGTGATCGCCGTGCTGGAACGCGGTGTGCCCGCAGTCCGGGCCGTGCACATGGTCGTGGCCGGTGTGCTGCGCGTGTGCTGTGGTCATCGAATTTCCCTCTTTCCTGGCACGGATAGCTGGAATCGTGATGACCAATACATTAGCAGGTGCGCATCAATAGAGATTGCCTCGCGTGTGCTGGCACGGCGTGCCGACTCAGAGCACCTGCGCGAGGAATCTCTGCAATCGCGGCGTCTGCGCGTCGTCGAACAAGGCGTCGGGCGTGCCGGTCTCCACGACCTGCCCTTGGTCCATGAACACCACGGTGTCGGACACGCTGCGGGCGAAGCCCATCTCGTGGGTCACCACGACCATCGACATGCCGCCGGAGGCGAGGTCGGCCATCAGGGCGAGCACGCCCTTCACCAGTTCGGGGTCCAGCGCCGAGGTGGCCTCGTCGAAGAACATGAGTTCCGGTCGCATCGCCAGCGCCCGCGCGATGGCGACGCGCTGCTGTTGCCCGCCGGACAGGTTGGCGGGGCGGGTATCGGCCTTGTCGGCGAGGCCGACGATCTCCAGCTGTTCGATGGCCAGCGCCCGCGCCTGGTCCTTGGACAGGCCGCGCAGCTTGCGCGGCCCGAGCGCGACGTTCTCCGCGACCGTCTTGTGCGGGAAGAGGTTGAACTGCTGGAACACCATGCCGATGCGCTGGCGCAAGCGATCGGGGTTCTCGGTGAGCACGGACTTGCCGTCCAGCAGCACGTCGCCCTGATCCGGCTCGTAGAGCCGGTTCAGCACCCGCAGCAGCGTCGACTTGCCCGACCCGGACGGCCCGATGACGGTGGCGGTCTTACCCGCGTCCACGTGGATGTCGATCCCGCGCAGCACATGGTTGTGCCCGAGCGTCAGATGCAGTCCGGTACCGGTGAGGGAGGCACTCATCTATCCGCGCCCTTCCGTGATCGTGGCCGCCTCGACTTGGTCGATCGGCCGGTCGGGCCTGCCGGTCCGCATCCGGCGGTCGATGTAGTTGACCAGGTGGGTGAGCGGGATGGTGAGGATCAGATAGACCAGGCCCGCGGCCACCAGCGGCGAGAGGTTCCCGGTCTGCGCGTTGAGGTCGCGGCCGACCGCGAACAACTCGCGTTGAGTGGCGAGCAGGCCGAGGAAGTAGATCAGCGACGAGTCCTTGATCAGGGCGATGAACTGGTTCATCAGCGCGGGCAGCACCCGGCGCACGCCTTGCGGGATCACCACCAGCGTCATCGCTTGGCGGTAGCCGAACCCGATCGCGCGGGCCGCCTCCAGCTGCCCGGCCTCGACCGACTGGATACCGGAGCGGAAGATCTCGCCGATGTAGGCCGAGGCGAGCAACGCCAGCGCGACGGCGCCGAGCCAGTAGGGGTTGTTGCCGGTGAGGTTGCGCGCCACCGGGCCGACGCCGAGCCCGATCAGCAGGATGATCACCACGGCGGGCAGACCACGGAAGATGTCGGTGTACACCCGGGCGGGCCAGCGCAGCCAGCGGGTCCGCGAGATCCCGGCGACCGCGAGCAGCATGCCGAGGACAGTGCCGAGCGCACCCGAGACCACCGCGAGGATCAGGGTATTGGGCAGACCCGTCTCGAGCAGGTCGGGGAAGGCCTTGCGGTACAGCGACCAGTCGAAGAACGTGTCCTTCAACTGCTGCACGGTGGATTTCGGCGTGCTCTGCTGCGTCTCATTCGTTTGCTTACCCGCGGCCAACGCGGCGAAGTCCGGCAGCTGCGGCGCGGGCGCGGCTTTGGAGCCGGGCTTCCAACCGGGGGGCAGCTGCCTGGGCACCCAGTCGGTGTAGAGCTCGGCATAGGTGCCGTCCGCGATCACGGCGTCCAAGCCGCTGTTGAGCGCGTCGATCAGCGGCTGGTTGTTCTTGGCGACCGCGTACCCGACGAAGTTGTCCAGGCTGAAGGTGTTCTGCGAGACCGATATTCCATCACCCGGCGCGATCGCGCCCTCCGCTTGCGCGGACGGAGCGACCCATGCGTCCACCTGGCCGGATTTCAGGTTGGCGTAGGCGGTGTTGTAGTCGGGGAACTTCACCGGGTCCAGGTGCAGCTGGTTCACCACGAACTCGTCCTGCACGGTGCCCTGCACCACGGCGATCCGAGTGCTCCGGTTCAGGTCGGAAAACCCTTTGATGGCACCGCCGTTCGGCGCCACCAGGGAGAAGTAGCCGAAGTCGTAGCCGTTGGTGAAGCCGACCAGCCGGCGGCGCGCGTCGGTGGTGGTGATGTTGGACGAGCCCACGTCGAAACGGCCGCCGGACACCTGGGCGAGCAACCCGGCGAACTCGGTGCCGGAGAACTCCACCTGGAGGCCGAGCTTGGCGCCGATCGCCTTCAACAGTTCGTTGTCGAAGCCGGTGAACGTGCCCTGCCGGTCGACGCAGATGCTCGGCGGTGCGTCCGAGAGCGTGCCCACGCTGAGCTTGCCGGGCGTGATCAAACCGAGCTTCGAGACGTCGATGGAGTTCAGCGGCACGGTGTTCGCGGTGGTGTAGCGGTCACTGCCCGCGGCGGCCGAGGAGGCCAGGTTGGTCGGCGCGGCGGAGGCCGCGGCCACGCCGGGCGGCGCGCAGAGATTGCGCTCCGTGGCCGCGTCGTCGGAGCCGGAACCGCACGCCGTCGCACTGAGACCGACGGCAAGCAATAACACGGCGATCAACGCACGAGACCGCACAGCGGGCACAACAGCCATGACGGACAACCCTAGCCGCGAAAATCTGCTATTCCACAGCTACCCCAGGGTCGCCGGCATGGGAAGCCGATGCCGGGGTAGCCGCCGAGATTTCGATCACGCTGATCCGAACGCCGCGCGGCGACCCGACAGCCGGCAGGCAATCCGTCCTCAGGCCAGGCCGCTGACCGGTTCCGGATTGACCTCGTCACGCCATCGGACGGCGGCGGCGACCGCGCCCAGATCGTAGTCCGGGCCGCTGACCCCGATGGTGAAGGTCGTCACGCCCGCGTCGACGAAGGCGGCCGCCTTCTCCAGCCCCGGCCACTGCACCGAGCGCTCGATGCGCGCCTGGTCGGTGCCGACGGCGGCGCAATGCTCGGCGAGCACCTTGTTCTTGGGTGCGAGCACGTCCAGGTCGGCGAAGGTGTGCCACATGTCGGCGTACTGCGCGACCAGCCGCAAGGTCTTCTTCTCGCCACCGCCGCCGATCAGGATCGGCAGGTCGCGGGTCGGGCGCGGATTCAGTTTCGGCAGCCGGGCGCTGATCCGGGCCAGGGTCTCCTTCAGCAGCTCCAGCCTGCTGCCCGGGGTGCCGAACTCGTAGCCGTACTCGTCGTAGTCCTTCTGGAACCAGCCCGCGCCGAGGCCGAGAATGAGCCGGCCACCGCTGATGTGGTCGACGGTGCGCGCCATATCGGCCAGCAGGTCCGGATTGCGGTAGCCGCCGCCGGTGACCAGCGCGCCGATCTCCACCCGCTCGGTCTGCTCGGCGAACGCGCCCAGCATCGTCCAGCACTCGAAGTGCGCGCCGTCGGGATCGCCGGTGAGGGGATAGAAGTGGTCCCAGTTGAACACGATGTCGACACCCGCGTCCTCGCAGCGCAACACGGCATCGCGGATGAGTCGGTACTCCGGCGCGTGCTGCGGCTGTAGCTGCACTCCGATACGAACTGGACGACTCATGGCACTCTCCTCGTCGCTCGGCAGGCCCCCGCCCGAGGCTACCGGCGCGGTCGCCGTCCCGCAGGCAGCCACCGGTCCACGGCGCGCGCCGACACGCCCGGCGCGAGCTAGGTTGGGGACGCGATGGCGAGCGGGCGGAGGAGGTGCCGGGTGTGACCGACGGCGACGACGATGTGGTCCGCTCGGTCGTCTCGACGATCCTGCGTGATCGTGACCGGTTGATCGCCGAGCTGTCGGCGTCCATGCGCGCGCAGGTCGCGGCGCTCGACTCGGACACCAGGCTGCGCGGCCTGTTCGAAGCGGGCACCACCGACAACCTGATGTCGGTGCTGGACTTCGTGCAGAACGACGCCGCCGAGCACGAGGTGCACGCCCCGGCGCGGGCGCTCGTGTACGCGCGCACGCTCGCCCAGCGCGACGTCCCGCTGTCCGCGCTGATCCGCGCCTACCGGGTGGGACATGCCGGGTTCCTCGATGTCGCGATGCGCTACGCCGTGGAACTGGGCGGTCCGGACAGTGCGGCGGCCATCATCCGGATCGTCAATCGCACCGCCGTGTACATCGACCGGGTGTGCGAGCACGTCGGCGTCGCCTACGAACAGGAACGCGACCGGTGGGTGGGCAGCCGCGGCGGCCTGCGTCAGGAGTGGGTGGCCCGGGTACTGGACGGCTCGGCAGACGACATCGGCCGAGCCGAACAAGTGCTGCGCTATCCCCTGACCGGCCACCACGTCGCGGTGAACGCCTGGACCGAGCCGCAGCTCTCGGCGCGGGCCGCGATGGACGTCCTCGACGCCGTTCGCGCGGCGCTGGTGCCGCTGTTGGGCAACCCGCGGCGGGCGTTGCTGGTGCCGACCGACGAACGCGAGATCCGGATGTGGTTCTCCGTCTCCCGCGACCTGACGATCGATATCGACGCCATCCAGCGCGCGCTGTCGGCCCTGTCGTTGCCGGTGCGGGTGGCGATCGGGGGGCGCGGCGGCGGAGTCGAGGGATTCCGTCGCAGCCTGCGCCGAGCCGACCGGGTACGCGAACTCGTGCTGCTCGCCGGAGACGGCGCGCCCCGGGCGGTGTCGCACGAACAGGTGGCGGCCATCGCCCTGCTGAGTGGTGACATCGAGGAACTTCGCCGATACGTGGCCGACTGCCTCGGTGAGCTCGCCACCGACAACCAGCGCAATCTCTGGCTGCGCGAAACGCTGCGCGTCTTCCTCGCCAACAACCGCAGTTACGCCGCGGCCGCACAGGAGTTGGCGGTCCATCGCAACACCGTCCAGTACCGGGTGGGGCAGGCCGTCGAGCTGATCGGCCACGTCTTCGACGATCCCGACCGCACGCTGCACCTGCACCTGGCGTTGCAGGCCGCGCGCTGGCTCGGACCGGCGGTGCTGCGACCGAACCCGGCGCTCTGAGCCGGCCGCTCTATGTGCGCACCGCACGAAAGTTGTACGAAGTTTCGGTGTCGGCGAATATGGCCCGTCTCACATCCCGGTTCGTAGCATTCCCCCGGATGCGCAGCTGAGCTGAGGAGAAACCGCCATGTCAACGCTGGAAACGGTGTGCGGGACGATCGATACCGCCGATATCGGAGTGACATTGATGCACGAGCACGTCTTCGTGCTCACCGGGGACATGCAGCAGAACTATCCGGCCGAATGGGGCTCCGAGGACGAACGCATCGCCGACGCGGTGCGCAGGCTGCGAGTCGCCTACGACGCCGGTGTGCGCACGATCGTCGATCCCACGGTGGTCGGGCTGGGCCGCTACATCCCGCGCATCCAGCGGATCGCCGAGCAAGTGCCGCTGAACCTGGTGGTCGCCACCGGTATCTACACCTACGGCGATCTCCCGTTCTTCTTCCACTACCGCGGGCCCGCGTTGAACGACATCGTCGGCGCGCAGGTCCCCGACCCGATGGTCGACATGTTCATCGGCGACATCCGCGACGGCATCGCGGGCACCGGGGTGAAGGCGGGCATGCTCAAGTGCGCGATCGACCGGCAAGGTCTCACCCCGGGTGTGGAGCGGGTGATGCGCGCGGTCGCCCGGGCCCATCTCGCGACCGGCGTCCCGATCACGGTGCACACCCATCCCGAGTCACGCAGCGGGCTGGACGTGAAGCGCGTGATGTGCGACGAGGAAGGCGTCGACCCCCGCCGCATCGTGCTCGGCCACAGCGGCGACACCACCGACTGCGATCACCTCGCCTACCTGGCCGACTCCGGCTTCGTCCTCGGCATGGACCGCTTCGGCATCAACCTCGACACCACCTTCGAAGCCCGCGCGGACACGCTGATCGAAATGGTGCGCCGCGGCTACACCGACCGGATGGTGCTGTCCCAGGACGCCAGCTGTTACCTCGACTGGATCGAGCCGGCCGCCATGGCCGCCCTGCCGCAGTGGCACTACACCCACCTGTTCGAGGACGTCTTCCCCTACGTGCTCGATCGCGGCGTCACCAAGGAGCAGATCGGCGCGATGCTCGTCGACGTTCCGCGCGCGTTCTTCGAGGCACGCACACGCTGACATGGCTCATCGCCGACCGGCCCGATAGGATCGCCGCACCCTTACTCGGATCGTCCGGCACGTTCCTGCCGGGATGGGATGTGAATTCGTCATGGCCACGGTGACCTTCGACAACGCGACGCGGCTCTACCCCGGGTCCACCACACCAGCGGTGGATCGGCTGAATCTGGAGATCGAGGACGGTGAGTTCTTGGTCCTGGTCGGCCCCTCCGGCTGCGGGAAGTCGACCTCGCTGCGCATGCTCGCCGGGCTGGAGGACGTCAACGGCGGCCGCATCCTGATCGGCGACAACGACGTGACGCACGCCGAGCCGAAGGAACGCGATATCGCCATGGTGTTCCAGAACTACGCGCTCTACCCGCACATGACCGTGGCCGAGAACATGGGCTTCGCGCTGAAACTGGCCAAGGTCGCCAAGGCGGAGAAGCAGAAGCGGGTGCTGGAGGCGGCCAAGCTGCTGGACCTGGAGCCCTTCCTGGATCGCAAGCCGAAAGCGCTGTCCGGCGGCCAGCGCCAGCGGGTCGCGATGGGCCGCGCGATCGTGCGCCAGCCGCAGGTATTCCTGATGGACGAGCCGCTGTCCAACCTGGACGCAAAGCTGCGGGTGCAGACCCGCACCCAGATCGCGCAGTTGCAGCGCAGGCTCGCCACCACCACGGTGTACGTCACGCACGACCAGGTCGAGGCGATGACCATGGGCGACCGGGTCGCCGTGCTGAAGGACGGCCTGCTGCAACAGTGCGCCACGCCGCGCGACCTCTACCGCGATCCGGCCAACGTGTTCGTCGCGGGATTCATGGGTTCACCGGCCATGAACCTGTTCACGCTTCCGGTCGCCGACGGCCGGGTCCAACTGGGCGGGCACACGCTCGCGTTGCCGCGCTCGGTGGCGGACGCTGCCGGGGCCACCGTGACCGTCGGCATCCGGCCGGAGCACTTCGAGCTGGGCGACGGCTCCGGCATCGAGATGGAAGTGGACGTGGTGGAGGAACTCGGCTCCGACGCCTACATCTACGGCCGCACCAGCGCCGAGGGCGCGACCGACGGCGCCGGGGAAACCATTGTGGCGCGCGCGGATTGGCGCAACCCGCCCGCGAAGGGCACCCGCCTGCGGCTGGCCACCGATGCCGAGCACATCTACTTTTTCGACATCGACGGGCGCAGGCTCAACTGAGCACTGCGCCCAGAAGGTCCGACCGAGCGCTGCGCCCAATAGGACCGGCAGCCCGCGTCAGGCGGGCAGCGATCCAGGCGCGCCGCGGAATACGGTCGCCGGGAGCGGGCCCGGCGCGGTCAGTCCGTCGCGTCCGATCGACGGCGTTCGCGCCGCCGCCGGGCGTATTCGTCGTTGAGCCGCACGCCCAGTTCCTCGAGTTCGATCTCGCGGCCGGATTCGCTGCGCACCTGTACCCGCACCGGATCGCCGGTGGCCTCCTCGACCAGGAGCAGCGGGGCCGGTCCCGGTTGTAAGTAGGCGTCCCCCCACTGCATGAGCGCCAGCACGGCGGGCAGCAGATCCCGGCCCATCCGGGTGAGCACGTATTCGTGCCGGGTGCGCTTGCCTTCCTCTCGATACGGCCGTTTCGCCAGCAAGCCCGCCTCGGTGAGCTTGCGCAACTGGGCGGCGGCCGCCGCGTCGGTGATGCCGACCCGGCTGGCGAACCCGTCGAACCGCCGCGTCCCGTAGTACGCCTCGCGCAGGATGAGCACCGCCGAGCGGGTGCCGATGAGGTCCATCGCCTTCGCGATCGAGCATTCGTCGGCCTTCCACGCGCTGAGATCGGCCAACGGTCCTTCCATCACTGCTGCCATGACGAACATCATACCGAAGCTGACTTGCCTCAACTATCGCCAGAGGTACTCTGACTATGTGTTGATAGAGCCAGGCATGGCGGCCCGGCTCTCGGTCCGGAAGGAAGCACCATGAGAGACGCGGTGATTGTCGAAGCGGTACGCACCCCGATCGGCAAAGGCAAGCCGAACGGCGCACTGCACAATGTCAACGCGGTGGACCTGCTGGCCCACAGCCTGCGCGAGGTGGTGGACCGCAGCGGCATCGATCCCGCACTCATCGACGACGTGATCGGCGGCGTCGTCACCCAGTTCGGCGAGCAGGGCGCGAACATGACCAGGCGCGCAGCGCTGGCCGCCGGATATCCCGAATCCGTCCCCGCGACCACCGTCGACCGGCAGTGCGGCAGCAGCCAGCAGGCGATCCACTTCGCCGCGCAAGGCGTGATCGCGGGCGCCTACGACATCGTGGTCGCCGCGGGCGTGGAGTCGATGGGGCGAATCCCCATGGGCGCCAATCTGGTCGGTTCGGACGATATCTCCGGCGTCGGCTTCGCCGAGCGCTACCCCGACGGCCTGGTGTCGCAGGGCATCAGCGCCGAGCTGATCGCGGCGAAGTGGGGACTCACCCGCACGCAGCTGGACGAGTTCGCGCTCGCCAGTCACGACAAGGCCGCGCTCGCCACGAAGAACGGCCTGTTCGCCCGGGAACTGGCGCCGATCAACGGCCTCACCACCGACGAGGGCATCCGGGTCGGCAGCACGTTGGAGACGCTGGGCGCACTCCGGCCCGCCTACTACGACCCGGCCATGGCCGCCCGTTTCCCGCAGATCGGCTGGGCCATCACGGCGGCGTCCGCGAGCCAGGTCAGCGACGGCAGCGCGGCGGTGCTCATCATGACCAGCGAGCGCGCGAAAGAGCTCGGGTTGAAACCGCTCGCCCGGCTGCACAGCTTCGCGGTGGCCGGTGACGACCCGCTGCTGATGCTCACCGCGGTGATCCCGGCGACCCGGAAAGTGTTGCAGCGCGCCGGTTTGCAGCTGTCGGACATCGATCTGGTCGAGATCAACGAGGCCTTCTCGCCGGTGGTGCTGGCCTGGGCGCACGACACCGGCGCGGACCTGGCGAAGGTCAACGTCAACGGCGGCGCGATCGCCATCGGCCATCCGCTCGGCGCGTCCGGCACGCGCCTGATGACCACGCTGGTGCACGCCATGCAGGACCGCGGCGCCCGCTACGGCCTGCAAACCATGTGTGAGGCGGGCGGTTTGGCCAACGCCACCATCGTCGAAAGGTTGTAATCAGCCGCGCCGCCGGCGGTGCGTGTTCGTCGCGCGAACACGCACGCCGGTGGCGGGCGTTCGGCCGCGGCCGATCAGTACGAAACGAGTACTGCCGCGATCAGGAAACCGACCAACCAGGACTCGAGAATCAACGGGATCGCGATGAGCGGCGTCCACGCGATCGGCCTGCCGTCGCGCACTCTCTCCAGCGCCGAGAACACCGCCGCGAGCACCGATGCCACGATGCCTGTCCAGGCGATCACTTGCGCCCACGGGAGATACCCCGCTCCACTCCCGGCCTCGCCGTCGCGCGCGAGCACATCGTAGAGCGGGACGAAAGACGCCATCAGCCAGCCGAATCCGAGCACGATCACCGAGCCCAGCGCGACGCGCAGCGCATCGGCCGTTCGCCGCCGGAAATGCCACGCCATGCCTTCAGCATGACCGGCGCACCGCCACCCGGCATCTCGGCGGTTCAGTTTCCCGGGTAGACCTGCGACGCCAGGGCGAGGCCGCCGCCGAACGAAGCGACGATCAGCACGATCGCCAGCACCGGCCAGTACCACATGTACCAGCGCTTCACCGCGGCCAGAATGAGCATCCCGGTCACGCCGACGATCGCGAACGCGGTACCGCCCCAGGACACCACGAAGGCCCAGCCCAGGTAGTCGGTGCGGCAGTTGTCCGGCCCGCACGGATCGGTGGCGAAGGCGAAGAAGACGGTGAAGTAGGCCGCGGCGAGGCCGAGGACCGCCGCGACGCAGTACAGCACGACGGCGAGCACGACGTCCCAGGTCCGCACCGCCCGCTGCTCGGCGGGCGGACGTGCGGGCCCCTGCGGCATGCCGTAGGGCGGCCAGGGCTGCGGGATACCGGTCTGGATCATGACGCCAACGATCCCGCGTCGGTCGTCCGGGCGACTCCGGGAAACTACTCGAGTCCGCGTGCGCAATCCCCGGTCCGCGCCGGCGGCCGAATAAGCTGGGCGGCGATGATCGACTCCGCAGCGCAGAACATCGTCTACGCCATTCCGATGCGCACCCGTTTCCGTGGCATCACGGTGCGCGAGGGAATGCTGATCCACGGACCGCGCGGGTGGGGCGAGTTCTGTCCGTTCCCCGAATACGACGACCGCGAGGCCGCCGCCTGGCTGGCCACCGCACTGGAACAGGTCACGACGGGCTGGCCCGAGCCGGTGCGCGATCGCATTCCGATCAATTGCACCGTGCCCGCCGTGGCCCCGGAGCAGGCGCACGCGATCGTGGGCCGGTCCGGCTGCCGCACCGCCAAGGTGAAGGTCGCCGACCACCCCGACTCGCTCGCCGAGGATCTGGCGAGGGTGGAGGCGGTACGCGACGCGCTCGGCCGCAACGGCGCGATCCGGGTCGACGCGAACGCGGTCTGGGATGTCGACACCGCCGTGCGCCACATCCAGCGGATCGATAAGGCCGCGGGGGGCTTGGAATATGTCGAACAGCCCTGCCGGACGATCGAGGAACTCGCCGCGGTGCGACGCCGCGTCGACGTCCGCATCGCCGCCGACGAATCCATCCGCCGCGCCGAAGACCCGCTGCGGGTCGCGGTCGCCGGGGCCGCCGACATCGCCGTCCTCAAATGCACGCCGCTCGGCGGCGTCCGGCGCGCCCTGCAAGTGGCGGAGGCCGCGGGACTGCCGTGTGTGGTCTCCTCCGCGCTCGAGACCAGCGTCGGCCTGGCCGCGCAACTGGCGCTGGCCGGCGCGCTGCCGGAACTCGACTTCGCCTGTGGTCTCGGCACTTTGAGCCTGCTCACCGGCGATGTGACGCCTGGCGCGCTGCGCGCCTCGGACGGTTATCTCCCCGTCCTGCGCACCCCACCCGAGCCGGACCCGCATCTGATGGAAAGCCATCGCCATCCCGATGCCGACCGCACCGCGTGGTGGCAGGAGCGGCTGGCCCGCGTCAGCGCCCTGGTCCAGCAGGCCCCGCCCACATGACCGCGCGAAAACCACTGCCACTTCGCGCGTCGCGCCTTCGAGCACCGCGACACACCCGCCGAGTGGTCTTCCGCTGAACGGTGGCCTTACCCGATCCGTACCCCGCAGCCGAGCATTGTCGTCCGCAGGAGCAACGCCGCCTCAGGACCGATAACGCCGTCGACCAGTTCCACATAGCGATCACAGAACTCCGGACCGTGCGCGGCCACCGACGCCGGGGCCGACTCCAGGTGATGCGCCAGTTCGTGCAGGATCACCAGTTCCCGCAGCGCCCAGGCGGTGCCGCCGGTGTGCAGCGGAACCGCTAACACGTTCCCGGCCGCCTCGTAATGCGCGGCGGTGGTCCCGGCCCGCGAGCGGACGCGCACCGCCACGGCGGCCCGGTCCCACCGCGCCCGTATCCAATCGAGGGCCAGCACCTTGTCCGCATAGCTCTGCACGGATTCCACCGAGGCGAAGCGTCGCTCGATCGGCAAGGTGAGCTGCGAACCGTAGAGTTCGACGGTGCGCGCACCGTGCTCGTCGGCGCGATCGAACACCCCGCGTACCAACTGCTCGGCGTCGTATACCTTGGCGCGCTGGCTGTCGCGCACCGTCATGGTCGCTCAGCCGATCGCGCGACAGCGGGCACCAGCCGGTTGCCGAAACCCGCCGATGCCTCCGACGATCGCGCGTGGCCACGCCCGCCCGCACGCCCGATGTCGTGCACGCTGGTCAACCGCCCTCGGGGGAGCTCAACTTCCGCCGGGCAGCCGGGAGTTCGGGCGAGGTACCGAGCCGCGCGGCGCGGCCCGCGCGATCCCCCGCCGCCCGCGCCGCCGCCGAATGCCCCGCCGACGCCTGCGGCCCGCGCCAGGTGCCGCGCGCCTCCGACGTCTTGGCGTAGAAGTCCGTGAGCTCGATCTCTTTGGCGCGCAATGCCAGCGCCGTGCCGGTGGCCTCGGCTTCCCGTGGCAACACCTCCGCTTCGACCTCGGCCTTCACCTCCGTCAGCCGCCGCCCGATCCGCGCGGCGAACGCCATCTGGAAGTTCAGCCGTGCTGTCACACCCGCGACCGGCGCCTGCACCCGGCGCCGGACCGGACGACCCCATCGCTTCTCCACCACGATCTTCTCGACGGTGGCCGATTTGTAGGCGCCCGACTTGATGTACTGATCGGACGCGCGCACCATCTGCACGAGCAGGCTGGCGTAGAGCGCCTCGCAGGTATCGATGTCGGAGTCGAATCCATACGCGTAGACCTGCGTCGAGGTACGGGCGACATCGCAGCGCACGTCGTTCGCCGCCGCGATCGCGACGAACAACTGGACATAGGTCCGCAACCCGCGCTTGCCCGGCTCACCGATCGGGATGACCCGCTGCACCGGCGTGGGCCTGCGCTCGCGTCCCGCGATGTGCGCCCGCGCCACCGCGAGGTCGATGGACGACTTCGTGGCCAGGCGCTGAGCCGCAGCGAGAAACGCTTCGGCCTCGTGCTCGTTGTCGGTGGCCTCGGCCTTGCGCAGCAGCCCACCGATGCGCGTGAGCATCCGATCGGGAACCGCGTTCGGCGAAGTCATCGCGCCCCAGCCTAGCGAGAGACTTACCGCCACTGTCCCGCACTCCGGATCGACACCATGTATCTTGCCTTGTGCACCGGCAGGGTGTGCTGCCGCTCACGAATGATCCTGGAGTGTTTGCGATGGCTGTGAAGAAGGTGTCGTCCCTACGTTCGTCGCTG
Source organism: Nocardia gamkensis NBRC 108242 (assembly GCF_001612985.1). Taxonomy (GTDB): domain Bacteria; phylum Actinomycetota; class Actinomycetes; order Mycobacteriales; family Mycobacteriaceae; genus Nocardia; species Nocardia gamkensis. The sequence goes on from NZ_BDBM01000047.1 coordinate 45,886, forward strand.
GTGCCGCGAGCCGCGGTGGCGGTCGCCTCGGTCGGGCTGCTGACCGCGACGTTCACCAGCGCCTGCTCCAGCGACAGCGGCGGCAGTCCGACCAGCCAGAACCTCACCGGTCGCGGTCCTATCACCTACGTCGAGGGCAAGGACACCACCGAGACCGGCGCGGTCAAGCAGCTGATCGAGCGCTGGAACGCCGCGCACCCGGACGAGCCGGTGACGTTCAAGGAACAGTCGAACGACGCCTCGCAGCAGTACGACGACCTGGTCGAGCACATGCGGTCCAAGCAGTCCAACTACGACGTGGTCGCCTTGGACGTGCCGTGGACCGCCGAGTTCGCCGCCAAGGGCTGGATCCAGCCGCTGAAGGACTCCTTCACTATCGACACCAGCGCGCTGCTCTCCCCGCCGGTCGCCAGCGCCACCTACAACAACACGCTCTACGCCGCGCCCCGCAACACCAACGGCGGCCTGCTGTTCTACCGCAAGGACCTGGTGGCGAACCCGCCCAAGACCTGGAACGAACTGCTCGCCCAGTGCCCCATCGCGCGCCAGCAGAACATCGGTTGCTACGCGGGCCAGTTCGCGCCCTACGAGGGCCTGACCGTGAACGCGGCCGAGGTGATCAACGCCTATGGCGGCAGCTTCGTCGGCGCCGACGGCAAGACCCCCACGGTGAACAGCGCGCAGTCCCGCGCCGGACTGAAGGTCCTGGTCGACGCGTACAACAACGGTGACATCCCCAAAGAGGCCATCACCTTCAAGGAGCCCGAGTCCAGCAACGCCTTCGCGCAGGGCAAGCTGATGTTCCTGCGTTCGTGGCCGTCCACCTTCGGTGATGTCGGTGGCGAGGCCTCCGCCGTGAAGGACAAGTTCGCGGTGGCCCCGCTGCCCGGAGAGAACGGCGTCGGCGCCTCCACCCTCGGCGGCTACAACGCGGCGATCAGCGCGTACTCCAAGAACAAGGCCACCGCGCTGGACTTCCTGCGCTTCCTGATCAGCGAGGACGCGCAGCACATCGTCGCCGCGGGTGCGCTGCCCTCGGTGCGCGCGTCCATGTACGACGACCCGGCGCTGATCGCGAAGATGCCGTACCTGCCCGCGCTCAAGGACTCCATCTCCAGCGCGGTGCCGCGCCCGGTGACACCCTTTTATCCCGCGGTGAGCAAGGCCATCCAGGACAACGCTTATGCTGCGTTGAACGGAACCAAGTCCGTCGACGACGCGATCACCGGGATGCAAAAGGGCATCGAAACCGCCGGATCGTGAGCGGTTGAGCGCAACGGACCCGACGAACCCGCAGGAGAGAAACGGTGTCGGATCCTTCGGGAACGGCGACTAGCGTGCCGAAAGACGACGAGGTCGTTCCGGCCGGGCGCGGCTTCGCCGCCAGGACGGCCCTGGAATTGCGACGATCCGGGAAAGCCTGGGTGTTCGTCACGCCCGTGCTGATCGCGCTGGCGGTCGTCATCGGGTATCCCGTGATCCGGGCGCTGTGGATGTCCTTCCAGAAGGACCCCGGCCTCGACCCGGCGACCGGCATGTTCGTCGAGGGCGGCAACGCCGGGTTCGCGAACTACACGCACTGGCTGCTGCAGCAGTGCCAGGTCGCCACCGGCGAGACGGTGGCCTGCCCGACCGGCAACCTCGGCTCGCAATTCTGGGTGGCCATCGGGGTCACCCTGTTCTTCACGGTCGTCACCGTCGCGCTGGAAGCGACGCTCGGCCTCGGCATGGCCATGGTGATGGGCAAGACCTTCCGCGGCAGGGCGCTGCTGCGCGCGGCCGTGCTGATTCCGTGGGCCATCCCCACCGCCGTCACCGCGCGGTTGTGGGAGTTCATGTTCCAGTACGACGGCGTGGTGAACCGCGTGCTCGGCACGCACATCCTGTGGACCTCCGACGCATGGCCCGCCCGGTTCGCGGTGATCGCGGCCGACGTCTGGAAGACCACGCCGTTCATGGCGCTGCTGCTGCTGGCCGGACTGCAAGTGATTCCGGCCGACGTATACGAGGCGGCTCGCGTCGACGGCGCCTCGGCCTGGCAGCGGTTCACCCAGATCACCCTGCCCCTGCTGAAGCCCGCCCTGCTGGTCGCGGTGCTGTTCCGGACCATGGACGCCCTGCGGATGTACGACCTGCCCGCGATCATGACGCTGGGCAACCCGTCCACCCGCACGGTGTCGATCCTGGTGGTCGATCAGGTCCGGCAAGGCCCCAACAGCGCGGCCGCGTTGTCCACGATCACCTTCCTTTTGATCTTCGCCGTGGCGTTCGTGCTGGTGAAGATCCTCGGCGCGAACGCGGTTCGCACCCAGGAAGAACAGCGGGAGGCGCACTGATGTCCGTGCAGACGGCGCAAAAACCGGCGACCGACAAGTCCGCCGCGCGGCCGGTTCCGTGGACCCGACGACTCGGTTCGGTACGCCTGTACCTCGGCGCGCTGATCGTGCTGGTCTGGGGTCTCGCGCCGTTCTACTGGATGGCGGTCACCGCGTTCCGCGACCCCGACTACACCTTCGACAACACTCCGTGGCCGACGCACGTCACGCTGGAGAACTTCCGCAACGCGTTCGACACCAGCCGCGGCAACAATTTCGGCAAGGCGCTGGTCAACAGCATCGTGATCGGCTCCATCACGACGGCGATCGCGCTGGTGATCGGCGTGCTCGCCGCGTACGCGCTGGCGCGGCTCACCTTCCACGGCAAGTACGTGGTGTCCGGCCTGATCCTCAGCGCCTCGATGTTCCCGGTGGTCGTGCTGGTGACCCCGCTGTTCCAGCTGTTCACCAACCTCGGTTGGATCGGCGAATACCAGGCGATGATCATCCCGAACATCTCGTTCGTGCTGCCGATGACGGTCTACATCCTCGCGTCCTTCTTCGCCGAACTGCCGTGGGAACTCGAAGAAGCCGCCCGGATCGATGGCGCCACCAAGTTGCAGGCGTTCCGCCTGGTGATGCTGCCCTTGGCCGCTCCCGCCGTGTTCACCACCGCGATCCTCGCGTTCATCGCCGCGGTCAACGAATACCTGCTCGCGCGTTTGCTTTCCAGCGACAAGACCGAACCGGTCACCGTCGCGATCGCCCGCTTCTCCGGCAACAACCCGCTGGTCCAGCCGTACGCGGCGATCATGGCGGCAGGCACCATCGTCACCATCCCGCTGGTCGTCATGGTCCTGCTCTTCCAGCGCCGCATCATCTCCGGCCTGACCGCGGGCGGCGTGAAGAGCTGAATCTTTGGCAGCGACTTCGTCGCTGCGTGTTCGCGGCCCCTTTATGGCTCGTGTTCGAGCGACCGCCGCTGGCGACTTCGTCGCGGACGCGGCGGCCGCTCGAACACGAGCCGGGCCGCGAACGGAACATGCTCGGTCTCGCTTCGCTCGGAACCGGGAGTTGTGCTGATTCTGTTGCCGAACAATCCGCAGTCGCGCCACGCTCGACAACAGGGAGTCGCCCGGGTTCGGTTGCCTCGAGCGAGCACCATGCTGCCGGAAGTCGGCGGCCACCGGACTCCGCGGACGGAGAATGGGGTCGAGTTCGGGGCGTTCCGGTCGAACGGAAAGTGGAAAGCCGCTTGTGCGGGAACACGGTAAACTCTGGCTTTCGACGCTCTTTTCCGTTCGTTCGTGTAGGTGAGTTCGTCCGGCGCTCCGGGAGGAGATGATCGTGAGCTCGTTCCGCAAACCGCGAGGACGTGGACGCGGCGCCAAGGGGGCTCCCCCGGCCGCACCGTATGCCTCGATCGCGGGCTGGACGCAGCGGCCGGATGCGGCGAAGCGGAACGCACGCGAGCGTCGCGAACGCGCGGCGGCCCGCCGGAAATCACGGCCGCCCACCCCGCGTCCGGCGCAGCCGGATCGGCCGCCGCGCAGCAGAGCCGAACGTATCCGTCGCCTGCTGCTGGCCTTGTTCATCCTCTTCGGCGTGGTGCCCGCGCTGCTGTCGGTCCTGGCGTACTGGAGCGCCGAGATCCCGGATCCGAATGCGGTGCAGTCGAATCAGATCGCGACCATCTTCGCCTCCGACAGCAGCACCGTGCTCGCGAAAATCGTTCCGCCGGACGGAAACCGGACGCCAGTTCCGTTGTCCGATGTGCCGCGGCCGGTACGCGACGCGGTGCTGTCGGCGGAGGACCGCAATTTCTACACCAATCCCGGTTATTCGACTTCCGGTTTCCTGCGTGCCGCACGGGACAACCTGCTCGGCAAGGACAACGCGGGTGGCGGCTCCACGATCACCCAGCAGTACGTCAAGAACGCGTTCCTCGGCTCAGAGCGCACCGTCACCCGCAAGATGCGCGAACTGATCATCGCGGCGAAGATGGCGCGGCAGTGGAGTAAAGACGACATCCTCGCCGCGTACCTCAACACCATCTACTACGGCCGCGGGTCCTACGGCATCGCCGCGGCGGCCAAAGTCTACTTCGACAAACAGGTCGACCAGCTGACCCTCGCGGAGGGCGCGGTAGTCGCGGCGCTGATCCGGACGCCATCGATCCTCGACCCGGAAACCCACCTCGCGGACCTCAAAGCGCGCTGGCGCTACGTGCTCGACGGAATGGTGGAGATGGGCGCGCTGGCGCCGGGCGATCGCGACGCGACCGTCTTTCCGCCGATCATCCCGCTCACCCAGATCCCGGACGACAATGTGACCCGCGGCCCCGAGGGCCTGATCCGCAACCAGGTGGTGCGCGAACTGCGCGACTCCGGCATCAGTGAGCGCGACTTGAACAAGGGCGCGTTGCAGATCACCACCACCATCGACACCAGGGCGCAGCAGGCGGTGCTGGGCGCGGTGCGCGACCGGCTCGGTGCGCAGCCACCGGAACTGCGCGCCGCGGTGGTGTCGATCGATCCGCGCTCCGGCGCGGTGCGCGCGTACTTCGGCGGCTACGACGGTATCGGCTTCGATTTCGCCCAGGCGCCGTTGCAGACCGGGTCGGCGTTCAAGGTCTTCGCGGCGATCGCCGCGCAGCAGCAGAGCATCCCGCTTTCCCGCGTGCTGGACAGCTCCCCCGTGACCGACCGCGGTACCCGGATCACGAACGTGGACGGCGAATCATGCGGCAAGTGCACCATGGCGGAGGCGCTGAAGCGCTCGCTGAACACCAGCTTCTACCGGTTGACCATGTCGATGTTCGACGGCCCGCAGGCGATCGCGGACGCGGCGCACGCGGCAGGCATCCCCGAGGAACTGCCGGGCGTGCCGGGCAAGACCCTCACCGAGGACGGCGGGCGACCGCTGAACGGGATCGTCCTCGGGCAGTATTCGGTCCGGCCCATCGACATGGCCTCGGCCTACGCCACGATCGGCGCGTCGGGCGTCTATCACCGGCCCTATTTCGTACAGCGCGTGGTGAGCGGTGACGGGCGGGTGCTCCTGGATCGCGGCCCGGACCAGCAGGTCGGTGAACAACTGCCGGAGGGCAAGCAGAGCATCCCCCGCAAGATCGCGGAGAACACCACCGCGGCGATGCTCCCGATCGCGGCCTACTCCAATGGGCACGCGCTGAAGAACAACCGTCCCTCGGCCGCCAAAACCGGTACCACGCAACTCGGTACGAGCGATCTGAACAAGGACGCGTGGATGATCGGGTTCACCCCGTCGCTGTCCACGGCGGTATGGATCGGAACCGAGCAGTCCCAGCCGATCCGCACCGCGCGCGGCGCCGATATCTACGGCTCCGGCCTACCAGCCGACATCTGGAAACAGGTGATGGACGACGCGCTCGACGGCACGCCCATCGAACAGTTCCCGGGGACGCAGGCCCCGGACCGGCCGAATCAGAACAAGCCTCCCTCGGGCGGCCCCTACGACATCCTCAATCCGCCGCAGCAGTCACCGCAGCGCGAACCCGCCGTGATCATCCCGTCCAGCCCGCAACCGCCCAGGGAGGTGGAGATTTTCCCGGGCCTGAGCATTCCGGTTCCTGGATAGCGATGATGCTGTGACCTTCCGTGGCCCGGCGGAACGCATGACATGGCAGCATCGTTTGCCAGAGTGAGAGCGAACAGCGAGTGCGTCGGAACGGGCCGACGCCGAAACCGCGGAAACGATGCGGAAGGATATGCGCTCGAGCGACGACAGCGCGGCGCGAGCGGCGGGCCCGGAGGCGGTAGCCTGCGCACCATGGAGGGCACCGGGAGCGACGCCAATTGAAGACAGACGAGACATAGGGGCTACGCCGGTGGATTTCAATGTCGTTGACCAACCCGAGACGCTGGTGGCGGGAACAGTGCTTCGCAGCCCCGCGCTCGCGGTCGAGGGGCCGCGCCGCGCGAAAGTCGAAGAGGCGTGGAAGCGCAACCTGGCCCGCAAGCTGCCCGGACCGCCCACCACGGCGTACGTCGACCACGCGCCGGAGATCAATTCGTACCTGACCCATATCGTCGGCTACCGCTGCCACAGCTTGGCCGACCTGCAGCCCGGCGACGTGCTCGCCCGGGTGCCCGCCGGGCGCTTCGCCCGGTTCATCGCCAGCGGCGACAATCTCGGCGACACCATTGTGAGCATCTGGCGAGCGGTCTGGGACGCGGAGGCCGCGGGGCGGCTCCTACGCGCCTATACCGGCGACTGGGAACACTATCCGGACGCGCGAACGGTGGAAGTCTTCGTGGCATTGGCAGACGATCAGGGCAACGGGTAGGAACAGACAGTGGACTTCGAGATCGTCACTTTGCCGCAGAGCATGGTCGCCGGCCTGACCGTGCCGCTGGCCGGCCGTGAGGTGACCGCACGTGACCTCGACCTGGTGAACTTCACGTGGGACCGGTATCTGGCGCGGGAGAAGACCGTGCCGCGGGTGGCCGCCTACATCGGCCAGAACGATCACGCCGTCGCGGTGCTCGGCTACGAGATCGGCGGGATGGACGAGTTGGACCCCGGCGATGTGCTCACCATCGTCCCGCAGGGCCGCTACGCCAAATTCGTCGTCGCCGACAAGCCCTACGACCTGCTGCGCACCGCCTGGGCGCAGGTGGCCAAGGCCGAGAACGCGGGAACCATCACGCGCTCGCACACCGCCGAGGTGGAGCGCTACACCGGCCCGGCGTCGGTGGAGGTCTACGTCTCCCTGGACTAGCGCGGACGTCGTACCAACGCAGCCGGCCGGAGGCATTGCCTCCGGCCGGCTTGCGTCGGTCCGCCGAATTACTCCGCGCCGATGATGAAGGCTTCCAGCTGGGTGCGCGCGATGTCGTCGGCCAGCTGCTGCGGCGGGGACTTCATCAGGTAGGCCGAGGCCGGGATGACCGGTCCGCCGATGCCGCGGTCCTTGGCGATCTTCGCCGCGCGCACCGCGTCGATGATGATGCCTGCGGAGTTCGGCGAGTCCCACACCTCGAGCTTGTACTCCAGGTTCAGCGGCACGTCACCGAAGGCGCGGCCCTCCAGGCGGACGTAGGCCCACTTGCGGTCGTCGAGCCAGCCCACGTGATCGGACGGGCCGATGTGCACGTCGTTGGCGCCGAGCTCCTTCTTGAGGTTGCTGGTGACGGCCTGGGTCTTGGAGATCTTCTTCGACTCCAGGCGCTCACGCTCGAGCATGTTCTTGAAGTCCATGTTGCCGCCGACGTTGAGCTGCATGGTGCGGTCGAGCTGCACGCCGCGGTCCTCGAACAGCTTGGCCATCACGCGGTGGGTGATGGTCGCGCCGACCTGGCTCTTGATGTCGTCACCGACGATCGGGACACCGGCCTTCGTGAACTTCTCCGCCCAGACCGGGTCGGAGGCGATGAACACCGGCAGCGCGTTGACGAACGCGACACCCGCGTCGATCGCGCACTGCGCGTAGAACTTGTCGGCTTCCTCCGAACCCACCGGCAGGTAGGACACCAGCACGTCGACGTTGTTGTCCTTCAGCACCCGCACCACGTCGACCGGCTCGGCCTCGGACAGCTCGATGGTCTCCGCGTAGTACTTGCCGATGCCGTCGAGGGTCGGGCCGCGCTGCACGACGACGTCGCTGGGCGGCACGTCGGAGATCTTGATGGTGTTGTTCTCGCTGGCGAAGATGGCCTCGGCCAGGTCGAAGCCGACCTTCTTCGCGTCCACGTCGAACGCGGCGACGAACTTGACGTCGCGGACGTGGTAGGGCCCGAACCGCACGTGCATCAGACCGGGAACGGTCGCGGACTCGTCCGCGTCCCGGTAGTACTGCACGCCCTGGACCAGCGAAGAGGCGCAGTTTCCCACACCTACGATGGCGACGCGAACCTCTGTGGCGTTGTCAGCCTTCTCGATGTCACTCATGGCCGGTATTTCCCTCTTTCTGTGGTGCCGCCTTCGTCGATTGCTCCGCCGCAATCAACTCGTTGAGCCAGCGCACTTCGCGCTCGCTTGATTCGAGTCCGAGTTGATGGAGCTGCCGGGTGTAGCGATCCAGCGAACCGCTGGCCTTCTTGATCGCCTCCCGGAGCCCCTCTCGGCGCTCCTCGACCTGACGCCGCCTGCCCTCCAGGATCCGCATCCGCGCTTCCGCGGGGGTGCGGCTGAAGAAGGCCAGATGAACGCCGAAGCCGTCGTCGGTGTAGTTCTGCGGTCCGGTGTCGGCGAGCAACTCGCTGAACCGCTCCCGCCCGGCCGGAGTCAGTTGGTAGACCCGTCGCGCACGGCGAGTCGTCGCGCCCGCGGGGATCTCCTCGGCGATCAACCCGTCGGCCTGCATGCGGCGCAGCGTCGGGTAAAGGGATCCGTAGGAGAAGGCACGAAACGCCCCGAGCAGGCCGGTCAACCGCTTGCGCAGTTCGTAGCCGTGCATGGGCGCTTCGAGGAGCAGCCCGAGGATTGCCAGCTCGAGCACCGGGCTTCACCCCCTGACTGTTGTACAGACCTAACCGATGGATGCGACTTTCCACTATATCGGAGCGATACATCTGTGCACAGACCGCCACCAGGTACGGGCGTTGCGTTGCTTCAGCGAGAGCCGGGGAAGATCGTGATCGGCTCGCCCGCGAAGGTGACCTTCGCGTACCCGGTCGCGCCGCCCTTGCACTTCACGTAGATATTCGCCACGGGACCGCGATCGGCCGCGTCGGGTGTGTCGAACCCCAAGCCGACGTGGCTGATCTCGCCGTCCGGGCACCGCACCGTCTGCCGCGCGCCGGCCAGCAGCCGGGCGATGGCGGGCACGTCGATGGCGGCGAGGTCGAAGGTGCGCGTCCCCGTCCTGCGCTCGGAGGTCCGCGAGGTGCCGAAGTCGCCGTCGTAGCGGTAGTCGCCGGTCTGGGCTTCGTTGCCGGGCTGCTGCCGGTCCACGATGGCGTACTTCGGGTACAGCGTGACCTCGTCGGCGATCAGGTCGCCGAATTCGGTCCGGTACTCCGCGAGAAAGTAGGCCAGGCCTGCACCGGTGGTCATATCGGGGACCTTCTCCGACGACCCGGGCAGATCGATGCCGCAACGACTGATCGCTCCCACCATCGCACCGGCGACCAGGGCGGCAGCGATGGTGTAGACCGGCGCCAGCCAGCGCCGCGGCCGCCTGCGGTCGACGCGGACCACCGGGGCGTTCGCGAGTTCTCCCGGAATCTGTAGATCCCCGATCAGCGCGTCGAGTTCGCCGAAGGATTTGGCTCGCATCGCCTCCGCGGTCCGCGCGGCGTGCTCGCTCGCGGTGAGCTGGCCATCGGCCAGCGCGGCGTCGAGCAGGCCGCAGACATCGGCGCGGTCGGTGTCGCGGGCGCGGATGCCGCTGTATCGGGTCGTCGCCATCGCCTATCCCTCGAACGGCCGGACGAGGCGGATCTCGCCCGCCGGGGTCAGCGTGAAGTAGCCGTTCTCCCTGGCCGGGTTGTTCACATGAACAGTGACGGTTGGTTCGGCGGAGCCCCGGTTGCCGTTCGCTTGCACCATGAAATGCGACACAGCGCCGCCGGGGACCCGGGTGATCGTGGCCGCGTCGGCGAGTGCCCGGCCGATCGCCTCCACGTTCAACGTGCCCAGGTCCACCGTGGGCGTGTCGGCCTTGCGAGTCTCGATCTTCCCGGACTGCGCGAAACCACCGCGGTAGTCGTAGGAGACCTTCCGGTTCGGCTGGCCCGGCACCGCCCGGACGAGCGTGGCGTAATTTTCGTGCATATACAGCTCGTCGACTTGAAGGTCGCCGAATTTCCGCTGGTAATTCCGTAGGAATGTGGCGATTCCTTCGTTGGTGTGCAGGCTCGGCGTGGGGATCACCAAAGGCTGCACCGCCCCTTGGTCCAGCACGGGCAGGGCTTGCGCCGCCGGTCGCGGTGCCTCCGCCTCCCGGGTGACCGCGAGAGATCCGGCGCAGGCGGCCAGCACCGCGGCCACGGTCACCGCACCCACGTACCACTGACGGCGACGCGAACGCGGCGGCCGCGGCGGGGGGGCGACATCGCGGGCCCGCTGCAAGTCCGAGACCAGATCCTTCAGATCGCCGAGGGTGCGCGCCTCCGCGGCGAGTTCGGTGAGGGTGTCGTGCTCCTCTTCGGTCAGCTGGCCGTCGGCGCGGGCGGAGTCGAGCAGGTCGCGAGTAGTGGCGCGATCGGCATCGCGCGCCCGGGTGTGATCGGGATAACTTCCTCCGGATGCCGAGCGGCGCAATACTTTTCGCGTGGCCGACGAGCGCTGCGCGGTGAACCCGCGCGCGGCGGCGGGGGTTTGCAGATCGGCGGTGAGCGCGGCCAGTTCGCCGAGCGTTTTCGCCGCCGCGGCCTGCGCGATTCGGTCGTGGTACTCGTCGGCGCCGAGCTGCCCCTCGGCGTAGGCGGCATCCAGCAGGCTGGACGCGGTGGCGCGGTCGAGGTCACGCGCTCGCGTGCGCCCGGATGCTGCGGTGGACACAGACGGATCGTAATCCGGATAACGGCGCGACGCGCCGGATCCGGCGCCCACCGGAGCCGGTCAATCCGCACAGCCCGGGGCGGCCCGATTCCAACACCGCTACTCTGGTTCTCGTGCGAATTCAGCGGCAAGTTGTCGACTACGCCCTCCGGCGCCGGTCGCTGCTGGCTGACGTCTATGCGGGCCGAGTCGATGTCGCCGAGGTGTGTGATGCGAATCCCTACCTCTTACGTGCGGCGAAGTTCCACGGTCGGGGGAGTGAGGTCACATGCCCCATCTGCCGGAAGGAACAACTGACCCTCGTATCCTGGGTCTTCGGCGACGGCCTCGGGCCGGTCGCCGGATCGGCTCGCACACCCGAGGAACTCGTGCGCCTCGCCGAGACGCGCGAGGAGTTCTCGGTCCATGTCGTCGAGGTATGCAGGACTTGCAGCTGGAATCATCTGGTGCAGTCCTATGTGCTCGGTTCCACGCCTGCGCCGCCACGCCGCCGCACCGGGACACGCGCGAACCGGCGCACCGCCGCCGAATGAAGTGCCAGGTCATTCGCCCGTCGGGTGACTCGCGGAGCCGGCATGCGTCCGCCGCGGTGACGACTACCGCTGATAGCCACTTGGACCGCTACGAGTTATGGAGATCTTGTCAGTGAATTCGCCCTACGAGACTTCCCCCTACGGCGATGAGCCACACGGCGGCCGTCCTCCACAGAGTTCACGTCCAAGTCCCAACCCGTACCAGAATCCCCGTCCCGGCCCGCCGCCCGGCGCCCGGCCGGTTCCGCCGCCCGGGGGGCGTCCCATCCCCGGTGAGCCACGCGGCCCACAGG
>NZ_BDBM01000048.1 GCF_001612985.1 Nocardia gamkensis NBRC 108242
CGCGCTGGTCAGCGGTGGCGTCGGCGGCGCGGTCGGCGCGCTGGTCACGCACGGCGACGAGGGTCGCGCCCCGGCCACCAACGCCCTGGACGCTCCCAGGCCGAACGTGAGCAATGCCGTCAACGCTCCGGCCGGCTCCACCCAAGCGGTCGCTCAGAAGGTGCTGCCCAGCGTGGTGATGATCAAGGTGGCCAGTAGTAAGGCCGAGGGTGAGGGCTCGGGGGTGGTCCTGTCCTCCGACGGCCTGATCCTGACCAACAATCACGTGGCCGCGGGCGGCGGGCCGAGCGCCAAGATGGAGGTCGTGTTCTCCGACGGCAGCAGCGCGCCCGCGACGCTGGTCGGCGCCGATCCGGTCTCCGACCTGGCCGTCATCAAGGCGTCCGGAAAGAGCGGCCTGGCCCCCATCGAGCTGGGTACCTCGGCGAATCTGCAGGTCGGCCAGCCCGTCGTCGCGATCGGTTCACCGCTCGGGCTGGCGGGCACGGTCACCACCGGCATCGTGTCGTCGCTGAACCGGCCCGTGGTGACCAGCGGCGACGGTAGCGACCCCGCCGCGGCGGTCAGCCCCGTGATCGACGCGATCCAGACGGACGCCGCGATCAACCCGGGCAACTCGGGCGGCGCGCTGGTGGACGGCAACGGCAAGCTCATCGGCATCAACACGGCCATCGCGACGCTCGGGCCCACCGAGACGGCGGGCGGCCAGACCGGGTCGATCGGACTCGGCTTCGCGATCCCCGTCGATCAGGCACGCCGGGTCGCCGACGAACTGATCAAGACCGGCAAGGCCACCTACGCCCAGGTCGGCATCACGGTGTCGCGTCAGCAGGACCCGGCCCAACAGGTTTCCGGCGCGCAGGTTCGCGACGTCACGCCGGATGGTCCCGCGGCACGCGCGGGCATTCCGCCGGGGGCTGTGGTGACGAAGCTCGACGACCGCCCGATCGATTCCGGGAACGCGCTCGTCGCCGCGGTTCGCTCGCATCAGCCAGGAGACAAGGTGAAAGTCACTTATACCGACGCACAAGGCAACAACCCCAAGACCGTCGAGGTGACCCTCTCCGGCGCGCCCGCGGACGGCGGCCGGTGATGCGCTTGGTGCCCGGCGGGCGGGGCCCGGAGATCGATGTGGACGCCGACGTTCTCGGCGCGGCCGCCGAGTTGCTGGACGCAGGCGCTACGGTGAGCACCATGGAAATCGATGCTCCTGTGGCGGGGCGTGCTCTGGTGGTGGTCGTCGACGATCGAACGGCGCATGGAGGTATTGACTCGCTCGGTCCGCTGGTCACCGAGCTGCTCACCGAGGCGGGTTTCCTCGTGGACGCGTCGGTGTCGGTGCAGGCCGACGAGGTGGAAATCCGCAACGCACTCAATACCGCGGTGATCGGCGGCGTCGATCTGGTGATCTCCGTCGGCGGCACGGGCATGTCCCCGCGCGACGTGACGCCGGAGGCCACCTCGCAGGTGCTCGACCGCGAGTTGCCGGGAATCAGCGAAGCCCTGCGGTCCTCCGGCCGGGTGGCCGGTTCGCTGGACGCCGGGCTTTCCCGTGGTGTGGCAGGCGTGTCCGGCAGCACCCTGGTGGTCAACCTGCCCGGTACCCGTTCCGCCATCCGGGACGGCATGGCGACGCTCGGCCCGCTCGCGAGCCGGGTGATCGGTGAGCTGTCCGGATTGGTCGAGTAATCACCGCCCCGACACCCCCTGAGAACCCTCGCCCGGCGGCGCGCCGGGCGAGGGATGCCGCGCGCTTGGCGAAGATCTTCGGCGACACTCTGCCCGAGACCACCGCGGACGAGCGCGACGAGCGCGACGACGTCCGGTCCGCCGACGACTGGCTGCGCGCCCAGATCCCCCCGCATCACGGCTGACCGTTATCTACGTAGTAGCTACGTAATCAATCCCCCTCGGTTTGTAACCGGCCAGTGATCATTTCTGCGCGGAAGTAATACCGGCGCGATCATTACGGCCCTGTCCCGTATCCGGGCACTGGCGCTCCTGTGCCGCGATCTGCTCCACTCATCCCGCCTCGGCTGTAGCGATCCGGTATTTATGCACGTCAAGCCATATTCAAATGTGCGCAAGTGTGATGCAGGTCACCTTGAACTTTACGAAACGTTACGTTGCGAGCGCCGTTATAAAACGTTTAATCTCCCCATCGAGCCACTCGCAATCGGGCCCCGCCGGCGCGGGTACCGGCACGCATGGAGCCGTTCGGCGGAACCCTGGCTCGGTTCCGTTACCAGCAAGTCCGTTGCGCCGAAATAACAACCGGTTACACACCGGCAACAAAGGAGCGACACACTGAGCTGGGCCTGAGAGGACCACTGTCCAGCCTCGATGGTCGAGGTTGACTGTTTGAACCTGATGAGGGGAAGTATGAGCGAGAACCGCACCAAAGGTCTGCGCCGCGGTGCCCGCGTCGCGGGCGTGGGCGCTGCCGCGGCTGTTGCCCTGGGCCTGCTTTCGACCGGTGCCGCCGATGCCGATACCTTCGTGCCGTTGCCGGACGGCCAGAAGGTGGGGCCGGGCGTGACGATCACCCGGAACGGAGAGCGGGCCCTGATTTCGCCGTCGCTGGCTGCCAACGGCGCCGGTCGCGTGGTCTGGGTATCGGGCAACGCGGTCGCCGACGTCACCGTGACGCCGGAGGGTGAGATCGGCCCCAACAACGGTCCGACCGGAAACCCCGGAACCAACAACTCCTCGACGCACGGTGCGTCGCAGCTGAGCACCGGCTACATCGTCGGCTGCCAGGTCAGCATCGCCGACGACGCCATCTCCGCAGGCGTGTCGGGCAGCGTGAACCTCAGCGGCGCGAGCGCGGGCGGATCGATCGGTGTCAACCTCGGCCCCGGTGAGGTCAAGTTCGTTCAGATCGATTACAAGGACATCCTCAAGCCTGGGGTGTACTCCGTCGAGTACCAGGATGCCGAGATTCAGATCCAGGGCTGCGCGGGTTACGCGCAGGCGCGTTCGTACACGGTCGTCGAGATCATCGGCGATCACTACTCGAAGACCACCCTCTACGGGATGCCGTTCAGCATCGGCTGACGTCTGTCGACTCCAACGAACCATCCTCCCGCTGAAGCGGACTCAACCCTCGAGGGATACCAACCATGATCAACCGTAAGAACCTGGCGCGGATGGCCGGCGTCGGCGCCGCTGCCACCATCGCCATGGGCCTGTTCTCCACGGGTGCGGCGAATGCCGACACCTTCGTCCCGCTGCCGGGCGGGGAGCTGACCAAGACGCTGTCGGACGGCACCGTCGTGACCATTCGCCTGGTCGGCGAGTCGGCGAACATCAGCCCCTCCATGGGCGCGACGCCGCTGCACCGCAACGCGTGGGTCTCCGGTAGCGCGCAGGTCGAGCTCTCCGGCTCGGCGGGCGGCAAGATCTTCCCGGGATACACCGTCGGTTGCCAGGTGAACATTGCCGGTGGCGGTGCCACCGGTGGCGTTGACGGCAACGTCGATTGGAGCGACGGGCAGAACGTCACCGGTGGCGTCGGCGCCAACTCCGGCGGCAACCTGTCCTTGGGTCCGGGGCAGTCGAAGTCGTTCTATGTGCTGGATCTGGAGCAGGCCGACGATTTCGGTAACGAGACGCACAAGACCCGTAATGCGTTCAAGGGCACGTCCGGTTCGGTGACGTGGGCCGATGAGACCATCGGCCTGAACGGTTGCGGAGGCTACGCCCAGGCGCGGGCTTTCGTCAGCGTCGAGGTCGAGACCGACAACGTGATCACCTGGGTGACGTTGTGGGGACAGCCTTTCAGCCTCGGCTGAGTGAACTACGGGTGAAAAACCCGTAGCCATTGATGAAATGGACCCCTCGTATCGCGGCGGGTCCATTTCGTCATGAATTCCATTGCGCCGCAAGTCGGCGCGATCCTAGCCGGATCGTTTAGTTTGCGTGACGAATTGCCCGAATTTCCGGAAAAGTCTGGTTGATACCGAATAGCATTGTTTCGTCCGAGATCGCTCGATGACGCGATGGTCGGCGGATCGTCTGGTGGACAGCACATTCCACCGAGCGCGCCGTCGGCTTTGGAGGGACACGCCCGCCTCGACACCCTGGGGCGGGCGGATGCAACCTGATGAGGAAAAACATGAGCAAGTACCGCATCAACGGTCTGTCTCGAGGCGTCCGCGTCGCGGGCGCCGCCGCCGTGGCGACCGTGGCCACCGGTCTGTTCTCGACCGGCGCCGCCGACGCCGATACCTTCGTGCCGTTGCCGGACGGCCACAAGGTAGGCCCTGGCGTGAACATCGCCCGTACGGGTGAGCGCGCCCTGATCTCCCCATCCCTCGCCGCGAACGGTGCCGGCCGTGTCGTGTGGGTTTCGGGGAATGCCGTCGCCGACGTCGCCGTGACGCCGGAAGGCGAAATCGGCCCGAACAACGGGCCGACCGGGAATCCGGGGACGAATAATTCATCCACCCACGGTGCGTCGCAGCTGAGCACCGGTTACATCGTCGGCTGCCAGGTCAGCATCGCCGACGACGCGATTTCGGCGGGAGTGTCGGGCAGTGTGAACCTCAGCGGCGCGAGCGCCGGTGGTTCGATCGGCATCAACCTCGGTCCCGGTGAGGTCAAGTTCGTTCAGATCGATTACAAGGACATCCTGAAGCCGGGTGTGTACTCGGTGGAGTATCAGGATGCCGAGATTCAGATCCAGGGCTGCGCGGGTTACGCGCAGGCGCGTTCGTACACGGTCGTCGAGATCATCGGCGATCACTACTCGAAGACCACCCTCTACGGGATGCCGTTCAGCATCGGCTGAACGCGGGTCGGATCCATCAAATCTCTTTTCGCTGAAGCGAACTCGATTCTTTAGGGGAATTACCATCATGTTCGATCGTAAAAAACTGGCGCGCGCGGCCGGGCTGTGCGCGTCCGCGGCCATCGCGGTAGGTCTGCTCTCCACGGGTGCGGCGAACGCCGACACCTTCGTCCCGCTGCCGGGCGGGGAACTGACCAAGACGCTGTCGGACGGCACCGTCGTGACCATTCGCCTGGCCGGCGAGTCCGCGACCATCAGTCCGTCCATGGGCGCTACACCCTTGCACCGCAACGCATGGGTGTCCGGTAGCGCACAAGTGGACCTGTCGGGCTCGGCGGGCGGCAAGATCTTCCCGGGATACACCGTCGGTTGCCAGGTGAACATTGCCGGTGGCGGTGCCACCGGTGGCGTGGACGGCAACGTCGATTGGAGCGACGGGCAGAACGTCACCGGTGGCGTCGGCGCCAACTCCGGCGGCAACCTGTCCTTGGGTCCGGGGCAGTCGAAGTCGTTCTATGTGCTGGATCTGGAGCAGGCCGACGATTTCGGTAACGAGACGCACAAGACCCGTAATGCGTTCAAGGGCACGTCCGGTTCGGTGACGTGGGCCGATGAGACCATCGGCCTGAACGGTTGCGGAGGCTACGCCCAGGCGCGGGCTTTCGTCAGCGTCGAGGTCGAGACCGACAACGTGATCACCTGGGTGACGTTGTGGGGAGCGCCTTTCAGCCTCGGCTGAGCCGGAGAGTAACGCGCGCAACGCGAACGGGCCCGTCGACGACGGGCCCGTTTCGCTTGCGGCGCGGGTGAATTGACCGCGCTGGTGCGGCTCTCGGCGCGCAGATCGCGAATCTGGATCAGCACCCCTCAGTGTGGTGCTTCGGCGAAGCATCTCGGCGGGTCAGTGGAAGACGACGGTGAGCGCGGTGCGCAGTGACGCCGCGGCCACGGCGGTAGCGTGCTCGGCGTCCATCGCCACCAACACCACGCGTTCCGGGGCTCCGCGTCCGTCACCCGCGCCTGCGACGAGAACGACGGCGGAATCGGTGGCGAGGGTGCGGGCGGGACGGGTGCCGGGGCCGTTCGCGTCTTCGGCGCCGATCACGTCCACGCGATCACCCGCGCGCAAGATATCGGCGACCGCCGTGTCGGCGAGGCGGATGGGCACGATGCGCGCCTCGCGTGCGCCGGTCGCCGCCGCGGCCAAACGCGGGCCGACGACGCGTAGATCGGTGAAGACCTCTCCCTGCCGCATGGCGCCGGTCAGCGTCGCGCCGACGAGCGCGGCGGGATCGGCGACCGCACCCGCGGGCAGCGTGCCCGCTTCGCGCGGTGCGGGGCGCAGGTCACCTGCTTCGAGGAGTCGTCCCGGCGCCAGATCCCGGCCCGCGACCAGGACCGTCGTGCGTTCGGTATCCGGGTCACCGCGAAGGAGGAGCAAGACCGCGAGTGCGGCCAGCGCGGCCGCGAGCAGCCGTCGGGCGAGCGCGGCGTCGGCCCAGGGCGGTCGCTGCCACCCGGCCGGATTCCAGCCGCCGCGGCCGAGGTCGGCGAGTACACGAGTCATGGCCGGATCCTATGGCCGGACGCGCACTCACCCGGCCGGGATCACGGTGGGCTGTGGATAGGTGAACTGGCTGTGGAAACCGTCGAATCAGCTGGCCACGGCCGTGCTGGTGGATGCGGTTGACCCGCTCGACGACCCGGAACTCGACGACCCGGAGTCGGAAGAGGAACTCGAACCGCTGTCGGACTTGGCCGGCTCGCTGGCGGTCGTGGAGCCGCCCCGGCTGTCGGTGCGGTAGAAGCCGCTGCCCTTGAAGACGATGCCGACCGAGTTGAACAGCTTGCGCAGCTTGCCGGAGCACTCCGAGCACACGGTCAGCGCCTCGTCCGTGAAGGACTGAACGATGTCGAAGCGGTTGTCACACTGGGTGCACGCATACGAGTAAGTAGGCACAGGATCCTCCGCGGTGTTCGTCGATCTGGCACTCTACAGCCGACAGTGCCAACACCGCCAATCGGTGTTTCATTCCCCAGCGTAATGGTCGCCCAAGCGGCGCAGGCCGCCCCGTGGTGTGAGCGCCCAGCCCATGCGCCGATCGTGCGGTTCCTCGGGCAGCCGGTCGACCAGCTCGTCGTCCCGGACTACCGCGACCAGCCGCGCGTCCGGACGCGCGGCGGGCAGCGTGCGGTCGTAGTAACCCGCGCCGCGGCCCAGCCGCACGCCGCGCAAGTCCACCGCGAGGGCGGGGACCAGGATCAGCTCGGCCCGGGTCACGGCGTCCGCCGGCAGCACCGCGCCGGTGGGTTCCAGCAAACCGTAGCGGGCCCGCCGCAGCGCGTCCGCGCCGGTGTACTCGGCCCAGCTCAACGGTCCCGGCGGCCCGGTGACCGGCAGTAGTATCCGCGCGCCACCGGCCAGCAGCGCGTCCAGCATCGCCGTCGATCCCGGTTCACCCGCCACCGGTACGTAGGCGCAGACCCACCCCTGGGCTTCCAGGGTGTCCATCGCCGCGGCCAGGGCGAATGCTTCTTTTTCGCGCTCCGTGGCGCTCATCACAGCTCGCCGGGCGAGTAGTTCGATGCGCCATGCATGTTTATCGCGCTCGCCGGGCATCTTCACAGTGATCACCATAGGCTCACCCCGGGACCGAGTCGGCTCGACGCCGATCCGGCGGCGTGATGGATGGATAGGGTATGCGTATGACAGCAAAGTCCGGACAGCCCGGTGGCACCCCGGCGGAGTCGTGCTTCCGCACGGCCGTGGTGCCCGCGGCCGGGCTCGGAACACGGTTCCTGCCCGCGACCAAGACGGTGCCCAAAGAACTTCTCCCGGTGGTGGACACCCCCGGCATCGAGCTGGTCGCCGCCGAGGCGGCCGGATCGGGCGCCGAGCGCCTGGTGATCGTCACCTCGCCGGGTAAAGACGGCGTGGTCGCGCACTTCGTCGAGGACTTGGTGCTGGAGAGCACGCTGGAAGAGCGCGGCAAGTTCAAGCTGCTGGAGAAGGTGCGCAAGGCGCCGGGACTGCTCGATGTGACCTCGGTGGTGCAGGAGGAGCCGCTCGGGCTCGGGCACGCCGTGGCCCAGGCGGAGCAGGCCCTCGACGAGGACGAGGACGTCATCGCCGTCCTGCTGCCCGACGACCTGGTGCTGCCCCGCGGTGTGCTCGACGTGATGTGCCGGGTGCGCCGCAAGCGCGGCGGAACGGTGCTGTGCGCCATCGACGTACCCAAGGACGAGGTCAGCGCCTACGGCGTGTTCGACGTCGCGCCGGTGCCGGACGCGGTGAACCCGAACGTGCTGCGCGTCAAGGGAATGGTGGAGAAGCCCGCGCTCGCCGAGGCGCCGTCGACGTTCGCGGCCGCGGGCCGGTATCTGCTGGACCGCGCGATCTTCGACGCGCTGCGCCGCATCGAGCCCGGTGCGGGCGGCGAGCTGCAACTCACCGACGCGATCGCACTGCTGATCGCCGAGGGACATCCGGTTCATGTGGTGGTGCACCGTGGGTCGCGCCACGATTTGGGCAACCCGGGCGGTTATCTTCGTGCTGCGGTCGATTTCGCATTGGAACGAGAGGAATACGGCCCCGCCCTGCGCGAGTGGTTGCAGCACCGCCTCGGTCCGGACTGGGATCCGCAGCTGACGACCGACGACTGAGGGACCCGGCCGGGGGTTTCGCCGAGCGTGGACCGTCGGGTACGAATGATGGTCACCGCGGTGCGCGCGAATGCGCTTGCGCCGCGGCGGGATCGCGCGTGCCCGCGCAGGCGAGACCGGTTGGAGTGCGGAGAGGATCAGGAAGGGCTGGATGCGCTCGGTTGAGGATCAGCAGATCAAGGTGACCGCCGCGGCGGTCGCGCCCCGGCCGGTCCGGGTCGCGATTTCCGAGGCCCAGGGCCTGCTGTGCGCCGAGGACGTCGTCACCGAGCGGCCGTTGCCCGGCTTCGATCAGGCCGCCATCGACGGTTACGCCGTGCGCAGCGTCGACGTGGCTTCCGCCGGGGCCGACATCCGCGACGAAGCAGGCGACCTCGTCGACCTGACCCTCCCGGTGGTCGGCGAGGTGGTCGCCGGTTCGCGTCAGCCGATCCGCTTGCAGCCGCGCCAGACCGTCCGGGTGGACACCGGCGCGCCGATGCCGACTCTCGCCGACGCGGTGCTTCCGCTGGATTTCACCGACGGCGGCCGGGCCAGGATCAAGGTGTACGAACCGGTGCGCTCCGGCGATTACGTGCGGCGCATCGGCGACGACGTCCAGCCGGGTGACGTGGCGGTGCGGGCGGGGACCATCATCGGCGCCGCGCAAGTCGGTCTGCTCGCCGCGGTCGGTCAAGACAAAGTGCTGGTGCATCCGCGCCCGCGACTATCGGTGCTCTCGGTGGGCGGCGAGCTGATCGATATCGATCGGACGCCCGGTCCCGGCCAGGTGTACGACGTGAACTCCTACGCGCTGGCCGCGGCCGCGCGCGATGCAGGCGCGGACGTGAATCGCGTCGGCATCGTCAGTTCCGATCCGCGCCGGTTACGCGACGTGGTCGAGGGGCAGCTGGTGCGCTCCGAGGTGGTCGTCATCGCGGGCGCGGTCGGCGGCTGGGCCTCCGAGCAGGTCAGGGAGGCGCTGGAAGGGCTCGGCGAACTCGAAATCACGCGCGTGGCCATGCATCCCGGTTCCGTGCAGGGCTTCGGCCGGCTCGGCCGCGACGAGGTGCCGACTTTCCTGCTGCCGTCCAACCCGGTGGGTGCGCTGGTGGTGTTCGAGGTGATGGTGCGGCCCTTGATCCGAATCGCGTTGGGGCGCAGGCAACCGATGCGCCGGATCATCAGCGCGCGGACCATCACCCCGATCAGTTCCATGGCCGGGCGCAAGGGATACCTGCGCGCGCAGCTCATGCGGGACGAAGCGACCGGTGAATACCTCGTACAGCCGCTCGGCAACGGGAACTCCTCCTCGCACCTGCTCGCCACGCTCGCCGAGGCGAACAGCTTGATCGTGATCGACCCGGACGACACCGAGATCCGTACCGGTGACGAAGTCCAGGTCGCCTTTCTCGCACAGCGTGGCTGAGACGTGGACGCGATGAATGTCTTCCGGGCCACGCAGCATCCGGGGTGGCCCGCGCGACTGGGCCCGGTCCGGGTGGCCGCGGGAAAGGTGACCTTGCGTCCGGTGCGGCTGCGCGATGCGGCGGCCTGGAGCCGGATCCGCTTGCGCGACAGAGCGCATCTGGAGCCGTGGGAGCCGACCGGCCGCGGGTCGTGGGAGGCGCGCAATCACGCCTCCAATTGGCCGTCGCTGTGGTCGAGTCTCAAGGCGGAAGCCAGGCGCGGCGCGATGATCCCGTTGGTGATCGAAGTCGACGGTGTGTTCAGCGGTCAGTTGACCGTCGGCAATATCGTGCGCGGCGCCCTGCGCTCGGCCTGGATCGGCTATTGGGTGGCCAAGGATCTCAGCGGGCAAGGTGTCGCGACGGCGGCGTTGGCGCTCGGCCTCGACCACTGCTTCGGGCCGGTCGGTCTGCATCGGGTCGAGGCGACCGTCCGGCCGGAGAATCTGGCCAGCCAGGCGGTGCTGCGCAATGTCGGTTTCCGGGAAGAGGGACTGCTACGGCGCTACCTCGACGTGGACGGCGCCTGGCGGGATCACCTGCTGGTCGGCATCACCGTCGAGGAGCTGGCCGGAACGGTCCTGGACCGGCTGGCGCGAGAGGGGCGCGTCACCCTGCTGTAGATCCGGCCACCCGGCCGCGGTGACATTGGTGGAAATGTGACAGGTGTGGCGGATGTGCACGGCGCGCCTGCCGGAACTTGGTGCTACCCGGAATTAGCCTACGGACGTCGATGGTGCGTCTTGCGTCATCGGCACAGAGCCTGCGAGGGGACCGGCGTCCGCGCCGCTGCGTCGGACGGGGGCCGGCCGAGGGCGGAGCGTGTGACGAACCGCTCGCGGGCCGAGCCGGACAAAACCCCAGGCGGGACGGAGGTGCTGACGCGATGCCGAATTCGATCCTGTGGATCGGGCTGGTCGTGCTCTGGGTCTTCGTCCTGTTCCCGATCCTCGCCGATCGCCATCCGAGAATCCGCCGGACCACCGACGCCGCGCTGGCGACCAGGGTCCTGCATCGCGGCGGAGGCAAACGACGTCTGCGGAAAGGCCCGGCCGCCGGGCACGAAACCGATCCCAACTGGCGGCCCCGTGGGCGACACGATGGACGCCGCGTACCGAGAAAGAATCCCCACAGCGATGATGCGGAGGACCGGATGACGACACCGGCCGACGAGCCCGTCACCGAGACCGACGAGGAGAACATGCCCGCGGCCGACGACGTCGTGGCATCCGACATCGCTGACGCCGAAACGGACGATACCGAAGCCGACGACTTCGGGACCGACGCACCGGACGAGGTCGAGTCGTACGAGGCCGAGTCGTACGAGGTCGAGTCGGCCGGCGAGCAGTCGGACGACGACGAAGCCGCCGAAGTCGCTGCGAAGATCGACGCGGAGACCGATGATGGCGGCGTGGGCGCATACCACCCCGAGACGGTCGCGGCCAGAATCCCGCCCGCGCGCTCCACCGCGCCCGCGCGCGTGGACTACGACGAGTACGACGATTACGACGGCGGAGGCTCGGCGGAACAGGATTTCGTCCCCAGCCGTCGTGGCCGGGGCGGTTACGACCCCGAGGCCGACGCCATCGCGCGCGCGGCCCGCTACACCTTCCGGCAGCGCGCCGTGCTCGGCCTGCTGCTCACCGCCATCCTCTCCGGCGCGCTCGCGTTGGTTCTCACCCCCCTGCTCTGGTGGGCCTGCGGGCTCGCCGCCACGGTGCTGGTGACCTACCTGGCCTACCTGCGCAAGCAGGTGCGGATGGAGGAGGAGATCCGCCGCAGGCGCGCCGCCCGCCTCAACCGTGGCCACCAGGACGAGGCCGATCCGCACGCCCGTCGAGCCCGCGCCCCGCAAGGCACCATGGACCGCGACACCGCCCGCGCCCTGCGCCGCCGCTCCACCCTGGTCGAGCCCGACGACGAAGACCCCATGTTCGCCCACCTCGACCCCTTCGACCCCGCCACCGCCCGCGCCCTGCGCACCCGCGCCAACGGCGACATGCGCCGCGCCGCCGGCGCGTAGCCCTACCCTGTTCCCGCAGGTCAGGGTACCGATTCGGAGTCTGGGCGGATGGCCTGATACAGTGTCACAGCGCGGTTCCCCGGAGCCGCACGGGGCTATAGCGCAGTTGGTAGCGCGTCTCGTTCGCATCGAGAAGGTCAGGGGTTCGATTCCCCTTAGCTCCACCATAGAGGTCGTACTCGAACCGGAGACCGAAAAGATGCCGGTCAAGGTACGAGTCTCACCAGAAGAAGCATCCATATCATGATCAAGGGTTCCCGCAGCGCGGGAGCCCTTTTTCGTTGCCCGGCCTGCGGCGGCGTGGAGCTTGGCCGCCCGGTGGAAGTCGTCGAACGGCTGGTTGAGCTTGTCGGCCTGCACACCGTTCTCATCGAGGTAGAAGGCTTCGTAGAAGGTTTGGTTCATGAAGCGGCGGGTGTCGTCAGGAGAGCGCTCGTAGAGACCGTGAGGGTCAGTGACAAGTTCGAGCGCTGTCTTGACGACTTCGACCCCCGTCTCCAGTTCGGCCGTGGTACCGAGCAGGCTGGATTGGGCGCTATGTCGCTCCATCTCGATCTTGCGAAGGCGCGCCCTGATCTTGCCCTGCGGAAGCTCACCGTCGGCGGCGAGGTCGAGCAGGCGCTCTTCCTTGATGTCTAGTTCCTTCAGCCGCTTGTTCAGGCGAACGTGCATGGCACGAACGCTGCCCTGACGGTCTGCTACGGCCTCGTCGAGCATACGGGTCACGTCAGCGATGAACTCTTGTGGCAGGGCGAGGGTTTGGTAGTGGTTGACGATGGCGGCCTCGACCTCTTCGGCGGGCAGGTACGGCAAGTCGCATACGCCGTCTTGGCGGCCACGGCACAAGAAGTAGTGATAGACACCGCCACCGCGCCCCTTGGCTTCGATGTAGATAAGCCTACTGGTGCGTTCGTTGCGTTCGCAGCGGTCACAGAACAGATTGCCCTTGAGGTAGTGCTGGAGGACGCGGTCACGCTGGCCGTTGGCGCTGCGAATATTTATGACGTCTTGCACCCGGTAAAAAAGCTCTGGCTCGATAATTGCCTCGTGGCGCCCCGGATAGACCTCTCCCTTGTGCGTGACATACCCGATGTAGTACGGGTCTCTGAGCATCCGGTGCAACCACTTGAACGTCACGGGGCGTTCCGGCCAACGGCTGTTGGCTCTGGCGGTCAAGCCAAGGTCGGCCATCGTGGCTTCAAGGCGTTCCAAGGTGTAATCGCCACTCGCGTACAGCTCGAAGACTTTCTTGACGAGCGGCGCGCGCTTTTCATCAATATCGACGGTGTTGATCTGCTTGCCTTCGTGCTCGATACGCACATTAATATAACCGAGTCGGGCTTGCCCGAGAGTGCCGCCGTTGATGGCCTTATGACGCATCTTGGTGGAGATGTCGAGACCCTGCAAGGTATTTTGCAGGCCGTTCATGATGTCGAGCATGCCTTCCATTGCTACTGCATGCGGTCCTTCACCGAAGTCTTCTTTGGCGGAGACGAGCCGGACACCAATCTTTTGCAGCTGAACTTGCAGGATGGCCGCATCGAAGTGGTTGCGGAAGGCGCGGGAGCGCATATAGACGATCAGATAGTCAACATCTGGATGCTCTTGCAGATACTCCATAATCTCCCGGATGATCGGGCGCTGGTCGATCGTTTTACCGGAGTAGCCCGGCTCGATGAACTCTTTTTCCACATCGGAGTTGAGGGCTTCCGCCTTAGCGTTGTTGTGGTCGCGCTGAGTAGCAATCGAGAGCCCGTCTTCATCAATATCTGTTGCTGTGTGCGTCTGACGCTCGGTGGACACCCGCAACAGTGAGATCGCTTTGTGTCGGCGGGTTGGGTCGGCATCATCGGCGCGTTGCGGTGCAAGGCCACGCAGCAGATCGGCCGAGGTTCGTTTCTTCGCGCTCATGCAGCTACCCCCATTTGCTTAAGTGTCGGTGGTTTGTATATATGTTCTCGGTAGTTGGTACGGCAGAAATAGGAACCGCTCGAACCATTGTTTATCGGCAGACGCAGGATTCTCAATCGAACCTTCATCGCCGCAAGGGAAACCCGGCAAACGGCAGCCAACGCTTCAGGTGTTCGTAGGCCATCACCCCACAAGCGATAGATGGACACCTTGCTCATCAGCAGGCATCCGGCGAAGTGATCGCAGACACGCTCGATTTCCTGTTGGGTGAGGTTTCGGTAGCTCGACTGGTGCGGCCAGTCGAGAATGTGCTTGAGTTCATGGCAGATGGTGAAACGCTGTCGGGCTTCGGACTCGGAGGCGTCGAGCCAGATAATCCAGCGCCCATTGTGGTAGCGGCTTGCGCCGGAATGGACAGCATCGCCACGTTTCGGGTGTTCGCCAAAGTTTGCGCGGACAATATCGAGCCGCGTCAGGCTGAGGATGTCGCTTTCTTGAATGGCATGATGGCCCCACTGCGCAGCCAAGCGGTTGGCTTGCTGTTCGGCGACCGCGATGGCTTCGGCGTAAGTGATGTCGCGCCGTGGCAGCAGCCGCCTCAGTGATGCAAGGGTTGGTAGAACGTGGGCATGGTTCATAAATACCTCCTTTCAGGTGGCGGTAGTGAGAAGTATGAGAATGTAAGAAAGAAGGGGTGTAGATGGGCTGAATAGCCTGCTACCGGACGCTATCAGGACGTTCCGCTGCTTCTGATCCGCTCTTCTTCGGTGCGTTGCACAAACTCTTCGATCTTGGCAATGTCGCCGTCGGTCAGGTAACGGTGTTTGGTGCGAAAGTACGTCGGTATGCTCGGGAGTGGCTGGCCCGTTGTTTCCCAGTGAGCTTCGTAGAAATCTTCGACATCGACATCGAGCGCGTCCGCGAGCCTTTCCAGCGTGGCTAGCTTTACATGCGCGAGGATACCCGATTCTATCCGTCTGAGGTTAGAACGGTCGATGCCAGAGCGTTCTTGCAAAGCATAATGGGTCAGCCCACGCTCTTCGCGCAGCGTTTTGAGCAACACTCCAAGCGGGGTCGTCTCTGATCCCATCTTGTCGTTTGAATTATTGCTCATGTGCTTCATGCTCCTTCACTCTATTTTCTTACAATTCCTATCTCGAGGCAATAGCTACCCCGTGTGGAATGAACAACAAGCGCGTTCTTCACAATTAATTCTTCACGTATCCTTCCTTATCATATTTATTTCGTATCGGCGGAAAAATTGCGCTAATTTCGTGCTACGGTTTCTGTCCGCCGGGTCAGTTCGCCATATTCATAGGGTTGGAGGGCCGAGCGGATGCAGAGAGCGAACATGTCGCTCGATCTGCACCCTCCCGGCCTACTTGCCGAACGCGAAGCTCTCGCGGTCAGTTATCCGACGTTGCCTCCTTGCTCCGCTGGCGGGATCGAGCCGTGCCACTACTGGGTGCTGCCTCCGGCGTGGTGCCGGGAGCAGCGAACAGGGTGGCGATGGCATCGCGCCTAGCGGCTGCCTCTCGCTCGATTTCCGCCTGTACCTCTTCGGCGCGGGAGCGGAGTTCCGGGTCGTCCTTCGCGTGCTCGATGTGCGCGCGGATGGCGATCAGGATTTCGTCGGTGATCGTCCCTTCCCGGAGCTGAGCGATGAAGCTCAGTTGGGCATGGACATCGGGTTCCAGCTTGACCCCGAGCGTCTTGACGCTGCGGCTTTGCTGTTCCGGTGCGGACACGAGTCCTCCTCGGTGTTGGTGCGACTGGTGAACGGCCGTGTGCCGTTTCGATTCCCCAGCCGCACGGCACCGACGAGGTGCCAACCTCTGGCTACGCGGCCAGGGCGCCGGGGTTGGTGTCTTCGGTGCCGCGTTGCCGCTTTTGGCGTTCGGCCGCGATGCGGTCGTTGGCCAGCGCGGCGAATGCCGGATTGAGTTCGATGCCCAGCCAGTCGCGTGCCAGCTCTTCAGCGGCGACGGCGGTGGTGCCGCTGCCTATGAACGGATCGGCGACGATGCCGGGTTCGCAGGGCGCGCGGCAATCGCACGTCGGGCCGAGCGCAGCCCGAGAAGCAACGCCACCAAGAGCCCGGATAACGCGCCGACGCCACGGCTGCCGGCATCTGGTGCAGCGAGCCTCCGGGCATCCGGCTTGGATTGCCCGCATGGCCAGTGTCATAGGGAACATGGCGTGGTGGTCGCCGCGATGGTTGGCGGTAGCAAACTGCCACACGTCGCCCGGGTTCTTGCCAAGCGGATGACCAGCCAACCCAGCGGCCTTGAGGCTGTCGAGTCCCGTGGCGGTGTCGCCGTTGGGGCCGCGCCAAGATTCCTCGCGTGCCCGCTTCATGTGGTACGGCTTGGGTGAGCGGGTCTTGTGTGGTTGGCGAATGGCGTCGAGGTCAAAAAAGTATGTGGGTTGCTTCGCCAACACGTAAATGACTTCGTAGGTACAGGCCAACCGATCACGCACGCTGATCGGCATTGGGTTGGTCTTGGCCCAAATGACTTTGTTTCGAATGATCCAGCCATCCCGTTGCAGCCGCAATGCCAGACGCTCGGGTGCCATGAGCAGACTTTTTCTCGGGGTACCCTGCGAGTGGTGAAATGAGTAGGTGTCGCCGAGATTCAGCCAGTAGGTGCCGGTGGGAACAAGCAGGCGGTGAACCTCCGCACTGACGGCCGCCAGCTGTTCGACCCATTGGTCGACGTGGGTTTCAAGTCCAATTTGGTCATCGGTGCCGTAGTTGCGAAGCCGAAAGTACGGCGGACTGGTGAGCACCTGGTCAATGGCTTCTTCCGGTAGTTGACGCAGCCGATCGAGCGCGTCACCCACGAGAATATGATTGCGTTCGAACTGGCCTCCTTGGATAAAGCGAAGGTGAGAGTGTCTTTTCATATAGTCGCTCCTTTCTGGATTATTGGTAGTACTTGTTCCGGCGCTGCCACATGGAAAATGTTAGGGTCAAGCTGGCGGTCATTGTCGATAGCCTCTCGAAGCGCGACGCGTCGTCGTTCCGCTTTGTTCTCGTCCTTGTGAGTCAGGCTCCAGATCACCCAGGGGAATCCGCCCTCTTCTTGTTCGATGCCCTGACGTCGGTACTGCTCGTACTCGCGGCATTTACTGATTAGCGTTCGAATTGTTTCATGGCCAAGATCTATTTCGATGAACCAGGCGTCAACGAAGTCGCTCCCCGGCGTCGAAGATGTCTCGAAATAAGCGTCCGGCTTCAAGGTAATGAGCGCACCACCAAGGCCGGTATATCGTCGCCATGCGGCTGGTTCGACTTCGTGCCGTACGAGTTCGAGAGCTTGGTGGCGCTGGGCAATTTCCAGTTCGATCCGCAAATCCGCAATCGCCAAATGATGATCGACGAACCGTGCCGACGGCTCATGCCAGCGCCGCCGCGCGACATCACCAGATTCAGTTCTCAGCAGATGCTCTCCGGCCGCCGCCACGTAATGCACCAGGCCGTGACTGCCTGCTTGCATGCCACCAACCCGCCGGGTCAGTGTTTCGAGCAGGCCGGTTTTTCGCAGTCGGGCAAGAACTCGTTGTGTCCGGCGCAATCCAGATGATGAGCCAAGATCATGGAAATGCAACAAACAAATCTGGTTGACGGTCAAGAAACGGTGCTCGGCAACCGAGCGCAGTATCGCCCAGTCGCGGTCGCTCAACTGGTCGGCAAGCCGCCGCAGTTGGTACTTGCCCACCCGGTTCGCCGGTGGCGGTGTGGTGGCCGTATGGCCACCATCATTAGCGGGCGTAAAAGCGGAAGTGGATGAACTGACCAGCGATGATGCGGGAGTTTTGGTTGAGGGGAAACGGTCAGCGATACGGCTATCATCAGCCTCCGAGTTTCCCCGTCGTTCCACTGGTTCGCCGCTCATGACCGCCTCGTCTTCCGGCCTTGGCTGGCATCTGCCGCACGCCCCGTACCGTCCACGCCAGCCACCAAATCGGCGAACCCGGCTTCGATTTCATCGAGGGGTTGGCCGTAGCGTTCGCGGCTGCGTCGGCGCACCTCTTTTGCGTCGCTGGTCTTTGGTGGTGGCGGCAAGGTCACCCCGGATATCCACGGCTGTACGCTGTTGTCACGGATCAAACTTGCGTACACATGAAAGGCAGGAAGAGAGCCGAAATCTTCTGGTGCCAGGTCAGATTGACCGGCGGCCATATCTTTAGCGTCACCCGGCTGGAGCTGAAAGCACACTCGATTTCGGATGTTGTTTCTGAATGCCTCCAACATCGCCTTTGGAAGCTGCGCCTCATGCTGATGTGCGAGATGATAGGCGCATTTCAGACTGCGTACGACTGCCAGAGATTCAGACAAGTCGTCAGAGAAGCGCAAAAACTCCTGCACTTCATCGACGTACACCATGACCGGAATGCGGCTATTTTCGGGTGTGCCTGCGCGTTCCAGAATCGCCTGGTATAGCTCATAAAGCACGGCAGCCGACAACAACTGTGCGGACTCGGGCCCGATAACGCCTTTCTGGAGCGGCACAAGGAGCGACTTTCCCTCATTAAGCACCTGGCGGATATTGAATTTCGGATTGCGCTGCGCGAGAACCGCTCTCAGTTGTTTAGTCATGAGTGGACGGAGTTTATTGGATAATGGTGCCGTGATGCTGGCGGCGGCCTCTGGCGACAGGCTGTCGAACCACTGCCAGAACGGGCCAGCGGCATACGGGTCTTCGCGGATAATTTGTTGTGTCAGAGAACGGCGAAAGCCGGGATTGGTGAGCAAGAGTGGAATCATTACCAACGAGGCGTCATCACGCCTGGCCAGAACTTCCAGCGAATTTCGCAGAATATCGGCGGATCGGTGACCGAGGCTGTCACCATAGATCGAGCGAAACATCGAGAAAAGCGAGTCGGCCACTACTTGGGGTGTTCGCCCGCCCCGATGCTTCCCGTCCAGCGGATTGATACCGATTGGCGCGCTGTCCATTACGTCGAGGACGGCCACGTCGTCCATCCGGTGCGCCGGAATGCGCTCCAAGATGTCGGCGACGAGATCCTTTGGTTCGATGACAACGACGGGGCGATTTGCTTCCAGATCCTGAACGATCAAATTGGTGAACAGGCTCGACTTGCCCACGCCGGGCGGCCCGAGTACCCAGGTCGCCCGCATCGCATCAGTGACGCTGTAGCCAAGCGTGCCCGTCACGCCGGGTGCGTTGGCATTAGCAATCACCCGCTCGCCCGCCAGTACGGCCGTAGATGGCCGGACTGGCTTCGGGTGGCGCGGTGGCTGCCCGGGGAAGGGTTCGTCGTGGTCGCGATCATTGATCGGCCAGGCAATGAGGCGAGCTGTCTCGACCACCGAAAGCTGCTGGGCTCGCGCAAGCAGTGACCACGCTGTCCGCGGGCGGTTCAGCTTGACCGGCTGCTCCGGCCGCAAGATCAGGTGAACTCCCGGAGCTTCGACGGTGTTCATGGCTGCCGCCAATCCGAGGAGCAACGTACGCCGTCGTTCGGCTCCACCGGCATGCACACCGATGCGCAGCGTGGTCATGAACCCGTGCTGGCCGACCTTCTCCGCAATGGCCTGCCGGGCACCGGCCCGATGTTCCGGGAGGGCGCCGAAAAGCACCTTTGACACGACGGACTGGTCGTGCTGTGGCAGTTCGGTCGGCACCACACGGGGATGCCAACGAGGCCCGAGGACTTGTTGGATCACAAGCCGCTCACCGCTGCGTACTGCGGTCAGCGCGTGGAGGATGGAGCGCGTCGAGGCCACCGCGTCGCGGGGGTCGATCGGACGCACCGACGACAGCTTGAGCTTGCGCGCCACGGTGATTGGCTCCCGGTCGTCCGGATAGCCGACCACGACACTGCCCCGCACCAACTCCTCGATCGCCGTCCGTACCGCTTGGGCGTGGCGCAGCCGGGAGCCGATCAGGTACTCGACACCATCAGCGTCGGCGCGTGTTTCGAGGATGAGCTGAGGCGCGTGGGTCTGCGCTCCCCAGTGGCGCAGGATGGCGAACGCGGCAGCTTCACCGAACGGCGCTGGCCAGAAAATTTGTTGCCAGACAAGCGAATCCGCTGTAAGTGATGAGGCTTGTTGGTCAGTCGTCATGACGAACCTCCTTGCTGGCGGCATCGTCCGCAGCCGGCATCTGTCCGTCAGTTGACGATTCCGCTGCGTGAGCTTTTTGGGATGCTTCTTTTTCGGCGTCCATTTCAGCCATCGCCAAAGCGATGACCGCCCGGCTGAGCTTGTGTAGATCGGGCGTTTTCCGCTTGACGCTCCGCACCGTAATTTCTCCCCGGTGCCGGGTCTGGCGATGTTTTCCCTGAGCTTCGCGGCGGTAATTGGGTCGATTGGTCTTTGACATATTTAGTCCTCCTTCATGCGTATTAGTTGCTATTTCCCCACCCGCCGCCTGACCGCTTTTGGGCGCAGAAAACCACGCCTGGGATCAGGCGGCGGAGGGTAGATTTGGACGAACTGCTGGTCGACGGAAGGCTGACTCAGCGTAGAGCGGGGTAATTGTTGCCGCGTCGTCTGCTTTTACTATGCGGGGTACTATTTACCTCGTCAACGAACTTCAGCGGCGAGCTGCTGTTTTTACAACAGCGAAGTGAACATATCGCCCTGGGGTGTATCGGACAGATAATTACCAGCGGTCTTGTGTAGTGCGATACACAACAATGCCGAGCCACACCAGTACCGCGAGACCGAGCGCGCCGAGAAGCCACACCAAGATGAACTTGAGCACGGCCACGGCGATGGATAGCGCGATCACACCGCCCAGCACAGCGAGGCAAAACGACAGAAACCTGTCGCCCCAGCCCTTCGGGTCTGTGCCGCTCATGCCCGTCCCCTCGCGCTGACTTCGCGAACACATTGCCGGGCAACGGCATACGCGGTTTGGACGCGAACCATGCTGCGAACTGCTTGGCTGTCTATCCGTGACAGCTCACGTTGGAGGGCTACTCGTAGGTGTCTCAGCTCACGGCGTCGCCTCCACTCCACCTCAGCCCTGTGGATAATCCAGAGGACGAGCAGGTACAGCCCGAACAGTAGCGCCCACCACGCGATGAACTCGGCGAGCCACTGAAGCGCCACTGTCTGGAGCTGACCGTTCATTCCTGAGCCCACTGCTTGATCCACTCCATCGTGTCGCGGGACACCTGCTGCACGAAGGTCATGACCCGGTGCGCCGCAACGGGTGCCATGTCGTGGTGGACATCCACCATCTCTTTGATGTCGTGCATGGCACCGGCCATGTAAATAATTACGCCGTTCCCCAGGTGCTCCGCCACGATTGGGTGGTCGCCAGGCGGCGTCACCTTCAGGAGGTCCGCCAGCTCGCGGGCCTGCTGGGTCAGGTCGTCGGACTCTTCCGGTGTAGGCGCCGGGTTGAAATCGGTCATGTTGAAACTCCTTCTGTCAGTGCTGGAATCGAGAAATTTCGTTGCCCACGAACGAGGCATACTGCTCGACGATGTAGCAGAGCCGGGCGGCCGTGTCCGGGTCGCCGTCGGCGTGAAAGCTGGCTTCCCGCGACAGCATCGCCGTGGTCTGGAGGCCGATCGCGGCCACCATGCCGGCGGCTTGAACGCGGGTAGCTCTGACCAGTCCGCGCGCCATCTCCTTGTTCTGGAGTCGTTGCAGCTCCCGGCCTTCGGCACGGCTGAAGCCGTCAGGTATGGGGGTGGACAACTGAGAGTCGGTGCGAGGGATGAGTGAGGACATCTGGTGCCTTTCGTGTCGTTGTGGCTTGCGCCTGACGAACTTCAGACTCCAGTGATCGGTGGACACTCCGCGAGGGCGACAGTGGACAGTCAGTGGACATAGGCTGGCTCTGTGGCCAAAGCCGAAGCCGACGCCGAGCTGTCCAAGCAGCTTGAGAACCTCATCCAAACGGGCGTGTGGAACGTTAAGGAGTGGGAAGAATTCGATCTGGTGGTTGAAGCGGCGGGGCTATCACCTCGTACCGCAGTGCTATCGGACTGGATCGCCAGCTTTCTCCGGAAGAGAATTAGCGCGATCCCCGTCGATGACATGAGGATACGTATCGCAATTCTTCTCGGCCTCGAAGAGGGATTCTGGGGTACGTCGACACCCTTTAGGCGCGAGGCGGTCCGAACGAGGTTCGACGGCGGCAAGAAAGCCGATGGCAAAGGGGTCACGAAGGAAAGGCAGCGTCGCAATGATCTGGCAAAATCGCTCTTGATAGAGAAAATTCGGGAGGAGCCTCAAGTACCCACGGAAAGCATTGGTCCGGCGCCTTTCGTGGCCCGTCCTGAAGAGCAAGAAAAGCTCAGGCGCTGGATGGAGCGGAACGAGCAGATTGTACTTTTGGTTGGCGATAGCGGAAACGGAAAGTCAACTATAGCTATCGAGACGTTGAAAGAACTAGGCGAGTCGGTCTCTCGGCGGCAAGTTATTCTCGACGCCAGCAATGAATTGACATTGCTTAAGTCGATCAATGTGTATATCGACAGCCCGCCAATCTTGGATCTCAAGGTGGCGCAACAGAAGTTTTGTGAATATATCCAAAAACTGCCACCAGACTCAGTTGTGCTCATAGACAATGCGTCGGACTGGGACATGATCCAGGTGCTTGTACTCTGGAGTCATCGCTGCATTATTACCGCAGAGGAAGACTTTTTAGAAGATGACCACTCCGTCATCAAAGTAGAACCACCCAGTGAACACATTGCGGCTCAGGTAGTGCGACACTACAGACCAACCGAAGACGCTGCGAGCGTCGAACGATTTCTAAGGCTCGTTGGGCGAAAGCCCAAGATAATCATCGATGTACTAGAGATGTATCGTGACAATCTTTATATGAGCCTCGATGCGATGAGCGATTGCGTCGAGTATGAATCGACCAAGCTGATACAAAGAGCGGGCCGTGGGAAGCGGTCGGTGCATGTGCTGTATCGCACCTATTTCGAGCAACTTGAGTCTAGTTACAACCTTGCGGCTGTTTGCCTCGCGATGATCGCTCATATTGGACAACCATCCCTGATAAAACAGGTAGGCGCAAAAGCGCTCGAAGTATTGGCAGTCGACTACGACTTAGATCCCATTTCAGAAGAAGCATTTATTGTCGCCGCAAGTGCGCTGTTGGATCGCCACTTGGTAGAAATTACCGATGACTCGATTAGAGCGCATGACATAACGCTGCGGATTTTTCGGGAAATCACTAAAGACTATGGACCCGTGATCCGCAAGGCTGCAGTTCGGGCATACTGGAATTCAAGCTCGAAGCGAACACATCAGCTGGCTGGAACAAACCTGGAAGCTGTATTCGGCTATACTCGTCTCTCTTGGATCACTGCTCTCAATCAACTGTTACTTTCGTGCCGGAGTGATGAATTCCTCGGGTGGGATGCCGAAGCGACAAAAACCACTTTCTTGGATGTGTCCCAAGGCCTTCTGCAACTAGGCTGGTTTGACAAGTACATATACCTAACCAACCGCCTTTACCGGAGGCAGCTCAATTTCCTCACTCAGAACTTAGGCGAAAAATATCTTGAGAGTGAGTATCTCACCCTGTACGAGTGGGGTGCCATAAGCAGGCAAGGCTTCAGTATTATGGCACAGCGGGTGATCGAGTCAGGCTCGTCTTCGGAAGACGTCATACATTTGATGCTGTTAGTCGGGGCTCTAGCTCGCGCATCCTATGACTTCGATCAAGCACGTGAATGGATGGTACGGATTTTCCCTAAAGTTTTCGGTCTTCAAGATGCAGGGTCTCACATATATCACTGGGCAAATTTAGCAGCTCGTATTATCGATCGTACAGGGTGTACGGCCGAGGCTTTAGAGCACTATTTAGTGTTGTTTGAAGATCCTTCTCCGAAGCCTATTATTGCATCGGCAGAGGCGTTTCGGCGAGTAACAGAATATGCCGTAAGGCTGGATGCTCAAGAGGTTGCAGAAAAGTGGTCGAGCGCGACGATAGCGATAGTGGAGGCTTTAGATGAGGAGTCAATACATGTTCGCATGGCCGAGGCAAACGCTTACATTGCAGTAGGCTGGCGTTTTCGTGGGCTACTGCTTAGCGATAAGTCGCATGCTTTTGTAGCTCGTAGCAACTTGCTGAATGGAGCAATAGGTCTTTATACTGCTGGCTATCGACGCGACGCATTAGAGGTCTTCCAAGAAGTAGTAGCGCTAGATGAATGGATTTCAGTTACGGGCACAGAGCAGGATTTGGATGAGTACCGCAGCCGCCAATCCGGTCCAAACTACGACTTTCTACTGCGGAGCATGTCTGAACTTGATGAGCCCCACTCCGCGAACCGGTATTCGCTTCTCTTGGAAATTTCAAACATAATCCGGAATGGGCCCGGAGAGGAGGCACTCGACCGGATATTTTTTATGGCCAATCACGCCCATAATGACTACAAAGATGAGCGTACAGCTACCCAAGCGCTTGCCGCTGAAGTAGTATTTGGAAAGCAGCTCGGCCTTGAGTGGCCTAGGATAGATCATCTCTTTACTCAAGTCAGAGCAATGCGTGGTGATGAGAATATGAGTCGTACTAAGTTCGATCTTTGGCTGAGCGGATTTGAGGGGCAGAATGCGCATCGACTGTTATTGATGTAGACTTTGAGCTTGTCCTTCAACTATCGACGTAGCCATTCTAAAAATAATCGGTCTATTGCGGCAAAATCTTCCTGCTCGCGCAACGTACGCGGTTCCCTGTCGTAGATGTATACTTGAACCATCTCGCCCGCCCACCGGTACGTTTTGTCGGTGGTGACCATCAATTCCCAGAGCGCACGCCCAAGCTCTGGGTCGGCGTCATAGAGGTCGCCCACATTTTCGCCCGCTATTTTGTTTAGCCGTTCGTCATCGCTTGTCGCTAATTCAAAGAGGACTTCAGCATGCACTTTCGGATTTTCCTCGG
>NZ_BDBM01000049.1 GCF_001612985.1 Nocardia gamkensis NBRC 108242
AAACACTCCTATTTAATCACAAAAACAAAAATAGTCAATAGGCGACACTTTGAAATGGCTGACCGGGTAAGTCGGACGACTCTGCTCCATCGGGAAAGCGTAAACAACCAAAATAGGGGCCGTATCGCGGATGCGATACGGCCCCTATCAATTGGGAATGGTTTTATAGCTCATCATCCTCCACAATCGGCAATACCTCCGTATCATCCTCATCACTCCACCAGCGCACCGGCAGAGGTGGCAGTCGCCGGACGCCCTTATCTTCTTCCTCTTCGCTGTACTCCTCGTCCCATGGATTCTGGCTCGGCATCCTCCCCGCCCGGTGCCGACCGGGATGCTCGTCCGAACTCCAGTACGCCCCAACCCGGTAACACAGCACTGCCGTGAAGATCACCGAGCCGGGCCACAGAATCCAGACGAAGAGTCCCATCACTCAGCAGTCGTCCTCGACCAGCAGCAAGTACGCCGCCTCAAGGTGCACGACGCACTCATCCGGGTGGTGGCGCCGATGAATCTCCCGCAGTTCCTGAGCCCGCAGGACGGTCAGCTCCATCAGATGCGCGTGGCACATGAATTCAGCGAGTTTGCCGTCAGCTTGGACGAAGGTCCTGTGGTTCAAGGGTTCTGGCACTGCGACCCCCGCTCACATATCCGGCGGCAGTCGCCGCCCCGTTGTCAGCTCCGCGACCAGGCAGTTGTAGGCGTCGCTCATCCGAGCCACCCAGTAGGCGTCTTCGTGTGCTTGGCTGTCCAGATAGTTCAGCCAAAGCTCGGCCAAGCGCGAAACGACCAAGCCGACAGTTTCGGTGTGCCAGACCCCGGCGACATGCTTTCGACTGCGGAGTACCGAGGCCACGATCTGGTCAATCGCAGCGGCGAGTGTGGCCAGCTGAACTTCGGCGGCGTTGTAGTTCTTGACCATTTGCCGAAGAGCGTTGGAGGACAACAAATCCGGCTCGTTGAGCTTGCGGATAGCGTCGCGCCGCTTGTGGTGCACGGGGATCATGGCCGAGGCGGCGTCAGTCAGCTTGACCAACGGCGACGTCACCACGTCACCTCGGAAGGCACGTTGAAGATGCTCGGCGTTCGGAAACAAGGGCAGCTCGGTCATCACAGCGACAAGACCCTTCACCGGGGTTTGCTCGTGGAGGGCACGACCCGGCCGGCGTCGCTGAGAGCCTGAAGCGCTGCCGCTTTACGCGGGCATTTCTTGGCGCGGCAGGCCACATGAAACTGCATCACGGTATGCGCCTGTCGGACAGTGAACGGTGCATCCGGAGCCAGATGGGTTTCCTGCTCGGTCATGTTGGCGAGTTGGTGGATGGCGAGCGTGCTGTACGGCATGGGCTGGTACCTCTCGAAGTGATGTGGCCAGAGGCACCCAGTACCAAGGGCTTTCGCCACCTGCCCGGCTCACCGGGGCGGGTGCGCCGCCCAAGGGGACGGCGTCGGCTTGGTACCGGGTGCCAGGTTCAACCGTTGCCGATCGGGCCAATCCGCCGATATGCCGTATCCTGTACCGCCCCCATGCATTCCGGGCATACGCGCGTCGTATCGCGTCGGTCGGTGATGCCGTCCATAACGCCGGATGACCAGCGGTTATGCGATATACATGGAACGTATAGCCCGTGTGTCCAACCGCTGGTAATGTCCGCCCGACCAGGGAAAACGGCGCATGACCCGACCGGACCGAGGGCATTGATGACGCGGGCACCCAAACCGCAGCGGTATTGCACACGTTGCGGCAACCGGCTGAACAGCTACAACGGGCAGACCTTCTGCGGCCCCTGCGAAGCCACGTTTCGCGAGGAGATGGCACACCCGCCGCAAGTCCCGTTCGGTTTCTGGCAGTCAGACCAAATACGCGATGCACTCGCGACGTGGCACATGGGCCGGGTTATCGCTGCGTATCGGACACATCCGTACCACGGCAGAACACTGCCGCAGGAACTGGTCGCCAGCTGGCTCGGACTGACGCAAGCCCAGCTCAGCCGTGTGGAGAAGGGGCCGGCACCCGAGTACCTGTCGAAGCTGATCCGATGGGCCCAGGTCCTTGGTATCCCTGGAGACTTGTTGTGGTTCAAGCTGCCCGGTACGTCCGCCGCTACCCTCGATGATGTGAAGCGCCAAGATTTTCTCCGCGCCGCGCTTGGTGTCACGGCCGCCGGAGCTGCTGCGCCGCTGATGGAGCTACTGAGCACGATCCAGCCCACGCCCGTGCCGTCGACGGTGGGCGCCACTGAAATTGAACAGATCCGCCGAACTGCCCGCGAGTTCAGCACCTGGGATCACGCTTACGGCGGCGGGCTTGTTCGTGAAGCGGTTGGCGCGCAACTTCGCTACGCGGTCAGCTTGCTGAACGCTCACTGCTCAGACCGACACCGAGCCGAACTTCAAAGTGCCGTCGGCTTCCTCGGACACACAGCGGGCTTTATGGCCTTCGACGCCTACGCTCATGCCGATGCTCGCAGTATGTTCCGTCTGGCTTGGACCTGTGCCGAAGAAGCGAGCGACTGGCATCTTCGAGGCAAGGTACTGTCCTCGATGGCCCGCCAAGCCGTTTGGTGTGGCAATCCTGACGATGGACTGACCTACATCGAACTCGCGATGGTGCGCTCGGATCGTCTGACAGCAACCGAACGTGCCATGTTGCAGTCCGCTAGAGCCCGGGCACTAGCGAAACTTCACCGTGTCGAAGAGGCAATGTGGGCAGTCGGCCAAGCTGACGACGCATTTTCTCAGGCCTCGCCGCAGGATGATCCGCCATGGATGTCGTACTACGACGCCGCACAGCACTCAGGCGATACTGGTCATGCCCTGTTTGATCTGGCCGTACAGGGCCGGTTTGCCACCGAAGCGAAGCAGCGGCTCCAGACTGCTGTCACCGGACATACCGACACGTATGTTCGGTCTCGTGCGATTTCCGGCATCAAACTGGCGTCGCTCACCATGGCAACTGGTGATCCGCTCGAAGCCGCCACGTTTGGCAATGCCGCGCTGGTCGACGCGGGGCATATCCGCTCACGCCGGGCTGCCGATGATCTGCGGGAACTGGCGAGGTACTCCAAGCAACATCGAACGGTGACGGAAGCCGCCGAACTGCGGACGCGCATCGACAGTGTCGTGGCAGGGGTATGAGCGAGACGACCGGAGGCGATGCGTCCGCGGTCCTTCGGTCAGCCTGTCTTGTGGCTGGAGTTGATCCGGTCGACGCTGAACTTCTGCGACACGGCGAAAATGTCATCTACCGGCTTCCTGGTGGCGTGGTCGTACGGATCAGCCGGCCGGGACAACAGGCTGCCGCTTTGCGTGAAGTGATAGTCGCCCGTTGGCTAGGGGCGTCAGGTGTCGATGCCGTACAGGTCGTGCCGGGTATCGAACAGCCAGTGGATATTGACGGACGAGCCGTCACGTTCTGGCGCGAGTTGCCGCCCCATCATCACGGCAGGCCCGCGCAGGTGGCTGGTGCACTGAAGAAGCTTCATGACCTGGCGCCGCCAACGACGTTCGACCTGGGAACGCTCGCGCCGTTCGTCCGGTTGGAGGATCGGATCGACGGAGCAAATTTTCTGCCTGACGATGACCGGCATTGGATGCGCGAGCACCTGGCGGAGTTGCGCCAGCGGTGGGACGAGCTGCCAAATGGCTTGCCGTGGTGTGTTATTCACGGTGACGCCTGGGTCGGCAATGTTGTGACCGCTGATGACGGCAGGGTGATCCTGCTGGATCTGGAGCGAACATCGCTCGGGCCGCCGGAGTGGGACTTGGTACATACGGCGATCAAGTGGTCGTCGTTCGGCTGGATCAGCGCGAAACAGTACGGCGAGTTCCGCGATGTA
This sequence comes from Nocardia gamkensis NBRC 108242, assembly GCF_001612985.1. Classification (GTDB taxonomy): domain Bacteria; phylum Actinomycetota; class Actinomycetes; order Mycobacteriales; family Mycobacteriaceae; genus Nocardia; species Nocardia gamkensis. Next base: position 3,840 of record NZ_BDBM01000049.1, read on the forward strand.
TATGGGTATGACGTCACGGCGTGGGAGGGCTTCGACCTGCTGCGGGACATCCGGGAGTTCCGGATGACGACGATGGCGATGCAGGCGGTGAAGGCTGATCCGGAGTGGCGCGAGCAGACCGAACTTCGACTGAGGTCTATCCGTGGTTTTGAGGGATTACGGCCGTGGTCAGGCTGGCATGCCTTGGAATGAGCGCATGAGATCGCTTGGAAGCTTCGCCTCGTGGATTTTCGTGGAATAACGACGGTGCTAAAATAAGAGCAGGAAGTTGGCATGACTGATCCACAAAACGAGTCATCAGATGAGACAACGCGCAAACTGACGCCCGAAGAGATGCGGGCCTTTGAAGAGATGCGCAAGTCGATTATTTCTAAAATGTCCGGCATGAAGCTTCCGGAGTTGACGTTCCCTTTTCCGATCATAAAGTTCGAGTCGCCGTTGACTGATGCGATCGAACGGATTAACTCCGCCAGGACAAGTTCGCTTATTGATCTATCGCGATCATTGACGGCTAATATGCCAAAATTTCATCTCGACCTACCGGCTCTTAGTATTGACTATTCCCGCCTGTTTGGACCTACTCAAAATTTGCAAAATCTGGTATTGCGACACCAGGTTGACACGGCTAGTCTGGATGCTTTTAAGCGCATTTATGAAGAGCAGCGGCGGCAGTTCGAGAGCATTCTTGATCTCAGCTCATTTCAGAAGATAGTAGATTCATACTTTCCTCCAAATTGGCGTGGTGCGAAGTTTGACGACACATTGGATCTTGAGCTGCTGATCCTTGATGAGGGGCTTGCCCTGGGGTGGGTACCTGATGCAGACCTACTTCAAAAATTGTTTGACGCATCGACCCGACAGGAGCGCCGTAGGCTGCTGGGTCGGCACTGGAAGTCTATTTTGAAGTCCTGTCGGTCAAATCTTGTGTCAGTAGATGACTCTGAGCTTACGAGCTATCGAGATTTTGCCCTCAAGGCGATAGATTCACTGGAAGCGGGTTTCACCGAAGGTGGGCAGGCCCTAGCGGCAAATCTGCTTGACACTATGCTGCGTGAAACCCTGGATGGTACCGACCGAAGACTAGTGACCCATCAAGGAAATCGGCTAGATCTCAACAGTTTGCCATTTCGCGCTAGCATTGTCTTTGGAGGCATCTGGGGCTCGTTCACCGAGTTCTGGGCCAGTCGCGGAGATGAGGTGCCCCGCGCCTACAGCCGACATGCCAGCGCTCATGCTGTTGGTAGGCGTCAATACTCGCGTATCAACGCTGTCATTGCAATCATGCACGTCACCGCCTACATCAAACTGCTCGAAAGTGGTGACCTTAATCCGTAATCTCACCGCTCCCGCCCATGCGGATCACGAAGGCTCACACCGGCGGCAATTAGCGCTTTGCCGACCGTGGTGGGGCTGAAGCCGAGCTTGTCGCCGATCCATGCGAGGGAACGACCAGAGCGGTAGAAGTCGACGGCCTCACTTACCTGCCGGTCGCTGAGGCCTTGGCGGCGGATGCTCGCGCCTTCCTCACGGAGGATTTTGAGGATGGTCCCCTTGGCGAGCTTGTGGTCGGTGACGAGTTGGTTGGAGCTGATGCCGCTCTCGTACTTGGCAACGATCTGGGCGCGTTCGTCTTGGCTTACCCGGCGCTTGAGCGCATGACGATGCGGCGCAACGGGTTTGGGGTGACGCGGTACGATAGAGGCAAGGCGATCCTTCAGGGCCTGGAAGCGATCCCGTAGGTAATCCTTCCTGGCGTAACCTCCTACGAAGTCCACCAAAAGGTCTTTCAGCGACTCGCCACCTCTTCGGGTGGCGAGTTCTGTTTCCGGCAGCTGCCGCTTCAGCACATTTCGTGCCAGCATCGCGGCTGTACCGGGTTCTTCACCTCGCTGCACGACCGTAGCTCCGGTTTGTACGGCATCCAACTCGGCCAAGGCCGGTTGTAGCTCATGTCCGGTGATCTACTCGTTGAACACACATATCTGCTTGGAGATGTACTCCACACCAGCGTTCAGATTCTCGGCCGGCGACATCGCTCAGTCACCGCCTTCGATCAACAGTATGTACGCCGCCTCCAGATGCACGATGCATTCGTCCGGATGGTGGTGGCGGTGGATATACAGCAGTTCCCTGGCGCGTTTCACAGTGAGATCAAGCAACTGCACTTGGCACATGAATTCGGCCAGCATGCCGTCCGCTTGGACAAAGGTTCTGTGGTTCAGAGGTTCTGGCGTAGCCATCGGCATCAATCCCGGAGCGCCGCGTAGGGCAGGAGCGGCAGATCTTCCCGCACGTTGTCATCGACGGTCATCGTGAGCCTCGGACAGTACTGCGCCAGTTCATCGGCAACGTTCCTGGCCTGTGTGGCGCCGGTTTGATAGTCCAGCCGCAGCGCACCGGACCCGATGTGGATGTGCCGCAGGTCTTTCATCATCTCCCCGTTCCTCCCGTTGGCGACCGGGCCGCTACACGGCGGTCCCAGGGTCGAGCCTGGTCCGGGTGGCCGAACGGTTCTATACCGGCGGTTGCCCTGCGGGTATGCGTCCGGCACATATTCGGCAAGCTAGCCGCGGATTAGGCTCGGGGCGCTTCATGAGCTTCAGCCACCGGGACGCGGCATCAACGACAACATCTAAACGAAAGGAAGCATCTATGAGTAGTACGGCAACCGAGACGATCCAGCATGCAAAGCCACAGCGGCACAAGGTGACTGGCGACGTTCACTTGGTGCTGCGCTGTGGTGACACCGTCCTCTACGGGCAGCGCTACAACACCGGGTTCGAGGACGGCGCATGGCACTTGCCCGCCGGCCACCTGGAGGCTGGCGAATCCGTCGTCACCGCTCTGATCCGCGAAGCCGCCGAGGAGATCGGCGTGACGATCAGGCCGGAAGATGTGCAGTTCAGCCACATCATGCACAACTCGTCGTCCGGTGGCCGTATGGCGATCTTCTTCACCGTGACGAACTGGCAGGGCGAGCCGACGAATTGTGAGCCCGATAAGTGCAGCGCGCTCGACTGGTTCGCGCTCGACGCTCCGCCGGATCGCATGATCGACTACTGCCGCACCGCGATGCGGCACATCGCCGAGGGCACACCGTTCTCGGTCTACGGTTGGTAGCGCTATGACGCTCCAATCCGGCCCGGTGGTGTGCATCAGCTACCTGGCGCTGGCGGAGCTGTGGAACCTGCCCCCGTTTCCGGTAGTGAACCATGGGGCGGAGATCCGAAGTATTCAGACCGGCGCGGCCTGGGTGGTTGCGACGGGGGGAGCGTTCTCCTTGGTCTCCGTCATCAGGTCGGAAACGGTGTCCATGCCCGGCTTCCCAGTGGAAGTTCGGCATGCCCATTGTGCAGGGGCAGCCTTCTCGGCGGGTTTGCTCTACGGCCTGCGGTCCGGATGGACGATGCATCGTGGCATGCTGATTGGAACGGCCAGCGGGGCGCTTCGGTGTGCACGACACCAGAGTGCCCCGCTGCCGACCTTGGCCGAGCTGCAAGCGTTCATCGCCTCGCGCTCGCAGTCCGTCGCAGCTAGAACAACTGCCACTCGTCCAGGCAGCCGATGACTTCTTGCAGCCTGGCAGGCGTCATCCGCTTGCGGAGCGCATCTTCTGCCGATTCCTGCGTCGCGCCGTACTGCCACCACGCCTCGCCCGTCTTGCGGTCCATCACCAGGAACTTGTCTTTGACCGCCGGGCCGCGGACTACCAGCGACACCGTGTACGGCTCTGCCACGACAGCGTGAACCATCGTGTGGTGCAGGGCGTAGGTCGTGCCCACCGGCTCCTCCCGCGCTTGCAACACTGGCAGTTTCATGGGCTCGATGTGCTCGTCTACCTCGGCATTCCCGAACAAATAGTGCCGATACCGGCCACGCAGGATACGGCTGGCATAGCACCAGCGGTGGTTGTGCGGCCGGTCGAAGTAGCCGGGCAGGAAGACGTGCAGCCGGATACGCACGCCGTGCTCGTCATCGGTATGCAGCACGATCTTGTCGAGGATGTCGTAGTGCTCGCACAGGGTGAGTAGTTCGGGCCGGTCGGGCAGTTCATCGAGCCGTGCACGCACAATCCGGGGTTCGGCGGCGAGTTCGTTCAAAGCCTCGCGGCAGTTGAGTTCAACGTCATCGATGTCGTTCCAGTCGATCCAGCACAGGTTTTCGGCGATCCGGTCCATGTCGTCCATCGGTTTCCTCATTCTTCGGGTTTGGCGCTGGACTTCCACAGGCGGCAGACCGGCACGATGTCGTCGTATGCCTCGCAAGAGGCTTTGCCCATCACCAGCTCCTCAGCGGGGCAACCGCCCATGCACGCGCTGACTTTGCAGCCGCCGCAGGAGCCTTCGGCTAGCGCGCTGGTAAACAGATCGAACTCGTTGGTGTTGTGGTTGAGCTGGACATGCCCGTCGACCATCTGGGCGAAGTACAGGTCGGTGTCGAACAGGTACGAGCAGACGTAGCAGCGGCCATCCGGAAAGATCGAGATCCGGTCCAACGTTCGGCCGATGCACCCTTGGTAGCCCTCGGCCGCGTAGCGCTCCATCTGGTCGCGCCGGGCGTAGGTCGGTTGGTACCAGACCCGCGTTTTGTATTCCGGTGCAACTTGATTGAGCCGATCGCAGAACGTCACCCATTCCGGTGGCGTCATCGCCATCTCGGCATTGCCGTGGCCGGTGCCGATGGTCGAGAAGACGTGGAACTTCACCAGGCTCGCATCCAGCACGTCCGCGATGTCAAGCAGCTGCAATACGTCTCGTTCGTTGGCCTTATTCACCGTGCAGATAATCCGGGTGTCGAAACCACGCTCGGCTAGTTCGCGCGTGGTCTCCATCGCGTCATCGAAAGTGCCAGCGCCGCGCACGGCGTCGTGTGTCTCCCGGCTGCCGCCGTCCAAGCTGACCTGCACGTACGCGAAGTCGTCCGGTGCCAGTTGCCGAAACTTCTTGAGCGCGGATTTCTGAGCATTCGTCGTGGTAATGACGTGCTCATAGCCGAGCTGGCGGCTGAGTCGCACGGCTTCGCAGTAGTACGGATGCAGCGTCGGTTCGCCGCCGAGGAGGGTGAGCTTGCTGCCGCCCAGCCTGCGCCAGGTGGTCAGCGTCTCGGCGATCTTCGGCAGCGGCATCTTGAGCGCCCGCTCCAGCCGCTCGCCCATGTAGCAGTGCTCACAGCGCAGTTGGCAGGCTTCGGTGATGTAGAGGTAGACGTTACGGAATCGGCCGTAGGCCACGCGGTCGATGCGCTCTGGCGCGGGGAGGCCGATCCGCCGCGGCATGCGGGCGTGGCCGTAGCCATCACCTCGGAGGCCGGGCGTTGGCAAGGGGACGGTCGTCATAGTGATCTGCTCCGTGAGATAAGAAGAGGGGCAAGCAGTTCCGCTGCTCCGTCGATCGTGTTGGTGGTATCGAGCTGGGTGACGGTGATCCCGGAATCGGTAAAGCCCGCTCGGATTCCGGCTGCCGTGTGGTGGTAGCGCTGCATCCGGGCTTTGAGCAGCCGGGGTGAATCACCACGCCGGGGATGCAAGAGGCTGCCGCAGTGGGCGCACTGCCACGGGTCGTCGCTGCTCGGAATCGCCGGCAGCCGCGGATCGGAGATCGGGTCACGCTCGCAGCGGTGGCAGACCTTGCGGTTTCTGGCCCGCTGCTTGAGCGTCCTTACGTCCGTGACCACTTCGATGGCTTCGATATGTGGCGTCGGGGTGAGCATCCACAGCGTGGTCAGGAGTTGGTCGACCTGGTTGGCCGATCCCGGAAAGTTGTCGAGCAGGACGGTATGGACGTCGGGGTCATCGTGGGCAGCTTTGAAGTAGGAGCGCAGCGCCTCGGCCACGGTGAACTCGTCGATCCAGCCGAGTTGTTCGCTGCTGGTCGCCGTCGCGGCCAGCACCTCCTTGGAGACGTGCTCGCGCAGCCGGAACACCCGGCGCCCTGATGCCGATCCGAGACGCAGTGTCAGGGTTGTTTTGCCAGCGGCGGGTGGCCCGAAAATCGGAACGACGAGGGACAATGCCACGGTCTACCCCTTTCCCTAGTGGACCTTTGGGTGACTGGGTAAGGGTCAGCCGACTGCGCAAAAACGGCCACGACGCGGGGGTATACGCGCTATGTATGAAACGTATAGCGGCCAATGCGAAGCCCTGGTACGGTCACGCGACCAGGGCAAACGGCGTACCAACCCCAAGAGACCCCAGGGGAAACAAACATGAAACGGGCATCCCAGGAGCAGCGCTACTGCGCCCGATGCGGTTCCAGGTTGAATCGCTACAACCCCAAACCTCTTTGTGCCCCTTGCGAATCTGCATCTCGCGGTGAGCGGCAACAGCCGCCGAGCGTTTCCAGTGATTTCTGGCAGACCGACCAGATCCGCGATGCCCTCGCGACCTGGCACATGGGCCGCGTGATCTTCGCCTATCGGACGCATCCGTACCACGGCCGACCACTGCCGCAGGAGCTTGTTGCCAATTGGCTCGAACTGACCCAGGCGCAGCTCAGCCGAATCGAGAAAGGCCCGGCCCCCGAACAGCTCTCGAAGTTGGTGCGGTGGGCACAGATCCTTGGCATCCCGGCGGAGCTGCTGTGGTTCAAAATGCCATCGCCGGTTGGTGGTGTGACGGCAGCGGAGCCATCTATCTCGCGCGGGGCTAGTGAGAATGCCCTGCTACTGGCTCGCTGGTTGGCTTCGGATGGAGCCGACGCTCCTCCGGTCGGTAATGCCGACGAGCTTCAGCGTGTCGGCGCGGCGCTGGACAATGCGCATCGCTACTTCGACGGGCCTGTGGCGGACTTTTTCCGCCAGCAGCTCGTCCGATGCAAGGCGGACGACGGCACTCTTGGTCCTGCGGCGGCGCTCCCGTTGGTTCTGGGTGTCCTCGGGGCCATTCGCCGACACAGTCGCGATGCCAAGCCTGAGGTCCGGCGTCAGCTGCTGGAGGTCGGGGCCGATGGTGCCGAATTTGCAGGCTGGCTCTACCGCGACCTGCACGATCCGCTGACCGCGACGTTCCTGTACGACCGCGCAATGGAATGGGCACAGGCGGCGGGCAGCTTGCCGCTCCAGGGCTACGTCCTGCTCAAGAAGTCCCAAATGGCCTACGACACGCAGGATGCGGGCACCGTGCTGTCCCTGGCGCAGGCCGCCAGCACCGGACCGTGGCAGCTCCCGCCTCGTGCTCAGGCTGAGGTAGTACAGCAGGAAGCACTCGGCCTTGCCATGACCGGCGAACCGCTGACCGCGGTCGAACAGCATCTCGGTCACGCCCAGCAGTTGTTATCTGCTGCCGAGGATGCCGGTGGGGACGGGCTCGGAGCCTACTTCAATCAAGGCACACTGCTCGTCCGCTCCGCCTGTTGCTATACCGAAGCGGGCAAGCCACACCGGGCGGTGCAACTGTTCGGTGATGTGCTGGCGGGCGGCACCCTCTCCAAGCGCGACAGCGGCCTGTTCGGGGCTCGGCAGGCCAAGGCGCTGGCGCTCGGCGGTGAACCCGATGAAGCGGCGACCGTTGCCGCCACGGCGGTCACTGTCGCCAGGGAAACCAGATCCGAGCGCACCATGAACGTGGTGGTCGAAGTTGTGCGGGCACTCGACCCGTGGCGCAACCGGCCGAGTGTCCGGATGCTCAACGACGTCCTAATGCCGTAGCCATTGCGCCACGATGCCGATGACTTCGGCCTGGTACTCCTGGCTCTTAGGTTCGAGATACTGCGGATCATCATGGACGGCGAAGCCGTGCTGTGAACCGTCGATCTCCACCAGTTCGACAGGTGCGGTGAACTGAGAAACCGCGGCGCGCGAGCCGTCGATCGGCACCAAGGTGTCGGCATTGCCGTGGACAATGAGAGTTGGTGTCTTGATCTCGCCGAGCACCTCGTTCGGCTTCAGCCAGAACACTTCGTTCAGGAGTGGACGGCCGTGCTTGAGCGTCGGTGTGAACTGAATGGCGCCGGTCTCGTTCAGTTCGCGGGCAGCCTCGTCGTTGATGACGTCGTCCGTCCAGTACGGCCGGGAGTCGATGGTTCGCTTCTTGTAATCGAACTGCGGATTGAGCAGGACCAGCCGCGCCAGTTCGTCCGGACGTTTGGCGGCGTAGTAGCCGCAGATGCCACCGCCGAAGCTCGCACCGAGGAGGCTCAGCTCGTCCGCGCTGGTGGCCTCTCGGAGGTGCGCCAGACTGACGCGGATGTCGTTCAGGATGGTGGAAAGCGTCAGATCCTCTTGTCGGCCCTCGCTCTCGCCATGACCGCGAAGATCGAAGCGAAGCGAGGCGATGCCGACATCGGCCAGGCCCGCGGCCAGGCGAGTGAAGAAGCCGCCCTCCTCGCGGGTGACGCCCCCGCCGTGTACCAGCAGGACGGCACGCGCCGCTGGTTGCTGGGGAGTGACGAGGGTAGCTGCAAGGTGGAGGCCGTCGAGTGTGCGGATTCGGGTGGTGGCGCTGGCTGAGGGCACCGAATCAGTGAAGCAGAGGTACGCATCTGCGACCAGGCGGCGCTCACGATGTAGGACGAGAGCGCAGATCCGCACCCCGGCGCGGATTTCGCCCTGTATCGCCCGAGCGGCCCCATGTTGGGCTGGGCCGGCCATTCAGGCGCGTGTCGGCCCGTCAGCCCCGGTTCCGGGCGCAGGTGGCTGGCATGTGGTGCGTTCTACAACAGGAAACTTGGCGCCATGGCCGGCGCGATCTACAGGGCGCAGCCAGCGTTTGGGTATGTCGTTTCGGTCATCGCCGCGCCCGACGCGCCGCCCGATCGGACGATTGAGCCCGACACGCAGGCGTCATTAACTAGGGACGGTTCTTAGGAGTCACCGATGCCTCCGCCGGAGCGACCGTTGCCATCCCCTAGCAGTCGGTCGCCCGCGGACGGCAGCTCGTCGGTGTCCTGCGGCCGTTCCCGTAAGCACACCAGCGCTTACCGGCCGCTCGCACCGAGGAGGAGCGATGTCCACACCCGATGGAGGCAAGGAGATCACCCCTGCCATCCGTATCGACACCGCCAGGCACGCCCAGCTCACCTGGATCGCCGAGTTGCGTGGCAGCACCTTGAAGCAGGAATGCTTCAAGGCTGTCGACGCCTATATTGAGGCCGCCAAGCAGGATCCCGACCTCATGGCCAGGGCCAACGCCGCCCGTGCTGCCATCGAGAAAGAGGTCCGCGCTCGGCAGGCAGCGATCGACAACCTGTTCATCGCCTCGCCACCACCACCGCCAGCTCAAGACGAGCCGGATGTGACGGAAACCGACACGGACAGCGCACGTCGTCCACGTGGGCGCCGAGGACAACAGGCGGGAGGGGAATAGGCGGACAGCTTTGCTGCGCTCAGCGCCCCTGGTGAGCGGTCGGCGGATAGCAGCCGAGGAAATTCCTCGCTGCTATCCGACCGGCTTACCGCTGCACATACTGTCTGAGCCTTCGGGAGTGATCTAGATATTCGAATTCCATATAATAGAAGTATATGACCGAAGAGCAATTCAATAACCAGGTTGCATAACTCTACGATTATATGGATAAGCGCGTTGACAAAATCGAAGCCGAGCTCCAAAAGAAAGCTGATAAGAGCGAGATCAATGGAATCTATGACAAACTGGATGGCATCATCGGCCGTCTTGGTGACGAAGAAACCGAACGTTTCGCGATTATGGCGCAGCTGCAGCGGCACGAGCGTTGGCATCGCCAGGAAGCCGAGCACACAGGCTTGACGCTGCAGCCTGATGCGTCGGCGGCTGTTGCTAGATCACCTCTTTCGATGGTCTCTGACGGAGCCTCCTATTGACCGGCTAGATATACCAACTGGTCGGACTATATTCCTCTGGAACGTGTCGGTGCCTCATGCGAAGATGCAGCAAACGAGATCGTGCCTGGTGGTGCGGCACGCAGAAGTAGATACTTACTGGAAACGGAAAGGTGGGCAATCGTAGATATGGCGGTAGGCGCAACAGAGTACACACCTCCCAGCGGGAGGGAGATAGGTGACCGACAGAACAGCAGAGACGCACTGCGCCTGCTCTTGGCACAGCGAAAGCTGTATTCTCAGTCGAAGCGCTGGCTGGCTCTCCGTTGGCTCGGCATGTTGGTGATTGCGCTAGCTGCACCGCCCATTGCTGTCATTTGGCCCAACCTGGCGGTCGTCGCCGGGGCAGTCGCGGGTGGGTGGATATTTATCGGTCGCACTGCGCTCTTCCAGCTTGAGCAAAAAACGGTCGAACGTGCGGCATCGGTACAGGAAAGGTTCGATTTCACGGTCTTCGGCATGCCTACGACTGGAATTCGCTCAACCCTGCCCTCGCTGGAGGATATCGCAAGCCTTGCGGGGCCTGACGGAAAAATAGCTGACCGCGCCAGGAAAGGAAATCTTAACGATTGGTATCCGATTGATGTCAATCAGTCCGGCCTCAAGACAGTTGCGGTATGTCAGCGCGCGAATGCGTCGTATTCGGATCGTCTTCTTAATATGACTGCCCGGGTTTGGGTGGTCACATTGACAGTTTGGATCGTTGTGCTGATAGTTGCGAGCCTCGTGCTGAAACTGTCTCTGTCGGCGTTCTTGCTCGGTGCGATGCTGCCGCTGCTGCCAGCTTTTCTTGATGTTTGGGAATATTGGAGAAGCATTCGTCGCGCAGCTAAGGATCGGCGAGACTTAGCAATGACAATTGAAACCAGATTGGGTGGCAGCAATCAGCCGGTCGATTCGCAAGATCTGCTGGTATGGCAGGAGAGAATCTTCGATCTCCGTAGAAACGCGCCACAGGTGCCCGACTTCATATACAAGATCACACGGAAGCGGAACGAGGCTGCGATGCACACAGCCGCTGATCAACTTAACCAGGCATGAATAGAAAGGTGTAGATAGAAATGGCACTGACAACAGCGCAAGCGTTCAATGATTTTTATACGGCAATCAAGGAGGATGAAAGTGTTACGCTTCGAGTTAAGGAGCGCAAGGAAAAAGTTGTTGATGTTCTGAAGATAGCCTTCCCGGCGACCTCGACGATGCGGTATCAGTCGACAAAGGTGATCGGCTCACTCGGGCGTCACACGGCGAGTAAGCCGTTCGAGGATATCGATTTGCTGGTTCACCTTGCTGTGGATAGTGATCTGTGGGCGAGCAAGTATCAGTACGATTCAAGCGACTTTCTATACCGTGTGCGTAATAGCCTTAATGCTACGTCGACAGTGAAGAAAGTGGGTGCTCGTGGGCAGGCAGTTCGGCTGTTCTACTCGGACGGATTAGAGGTGGATGTCGCCGCAGTTATTAAATATACATCCGGTGCGTACGGTATACCCGACGGCTCCGGGAAATGGCTTACGACCAATCCGATTGAGCACGAGCAGTACATGTACAGGCGAAATAGCGAGCTTGGGGGAAATCTTAAAAGGTTTGTCGTGATTGCGAAGCAGTGGAATAGAGCGCACAGCGCACGTCTGTCATCTTTTCACATGGAGATGCTGGCTGCCCGAACGTTCGCGACATTGGGTACAAATAGCCGCACGGCACTTCGCATATTTTTCGATCATAATCACAACAGCCTTAGCGTCCAGGATCCTGCGGGGCATGGTGGCGATTTGTCGAGCTACCTCACGTACTCTGCGCGCGACGCGGTGAATACGTCGTTGAAAGCTGCAAGGGATCGGGCTGATCTGGCGATTGCAGCCGAGAACCGCGGTGAGCATAAAGAATCAATCCGGCAACGGGGTATCGTGCTTGGCTCTCGATTTCCCAGCTACGGATAGAATTTATCCTATGTCCATTAGTCATGGTGTCAGTGCTCGGAAAAAATCCATCAATTGTTCGTGTATCAACCTGTAAGGGTCGCGGCCATCGTCTACTAACCGTGCCATCTCTACGAGAGAGTCGTCGTCCAAAAAGACAATAACTTTCTTCTGACGGAGCCACGCTTTTCTCCGTGCGGCGAGGGCCTGATCGTTCGGCCCTTTTCGAGAAACAAGTATCCCGAACATGCGGAATGCCTCTGGCCACAGATACTCATCCAACTGTCGCACCTGCGGTGGACCGACGCTGTCGGCGTAGTTTTTGAACTCCGCGACAACGAAATGAGTTTTATATGTAGTGCGTACTTGTGACCAGGGCGAGTCGGTGTAGGGTATGTCGAAAATGGCGTCCATTATATCGAGGTCGTCGTCAGTGCGACTTTGGAGTACGGGAGGATCTAAGTACTGCACGTAGATCTCTGTAAGGACCTTTGCAGCCGTGTCCTCGTATAGTTTCCACTTCTCCCGCCCAGGAGGAATGGCGGCAAGCTCTGCCGTAACACGACTTTCCAGCGATGCGACTGGCGGTTCTTCCGGTTCGCGCAGTAGGTCGTTGAGATCTCTGTCCCGTGCTTTCTTCGCAACTATTGATGCAATATCAGCATGAACTGATAAAAGGTGCTGGACATAGGCCCGATCCCACAAAGTTACGCCATGCACATGCAGAATTGCGTCGAACGCGCGGGTGAGATCAGCAGAAGTGATGAGCAGAACGTTTGCTTCGGGGAATTGTTCGCGAAGCCGGGTGGCAGCGTTAACTGTGTGTCGCGCTTGAGAGTTGGCAGTCCGAGCATGGCGCCAATGTTTGATGATTACAAATGTTTGCTCATCATTGGGAGAGTTTGCAACTACATCGACTCCGCTATCGAAGCCTTGGCGGCCGGGTGCTGGCCGTGAGGTTACCTTGTACGATTCGCGCCGTAGCAGCATGATGGCAAGCGCTTCAAAGGTTTGCCAATCCAACGAATCGAGATCCAGCAAGTCGGCCCTCCGTGTCTGTTGCCTGGCTCGTCGTTGGCTCGGAGCACGCGCCAGACGACGAACGTCCTCGGTGAGCCTACGGCGTGGGGCAGTGTGGTGGCGAAACATGCACGGGCGCCTGCTATCTATCCCTCCCCTGCGTATCCCGCATCCTTACGCCAGATGGTTGCTCACAGTGCTCCGGTCGATCCCGAACTTCGTTGCCAGCTCGTACACCGTCATTCCACTGCGGTAGTCCTGTGCCAGCGATTTCCGCTCCTCTTCGGACAGCCGGCGCATCCGCTTCGGTGAGGCGGTAGTCAAACCTCTTGGTGGCACCCCGTCTCGTACATCATGCTCGGCATCGGCCACCACCTGTACAAGTGCCTGACCAGGGGTTTCGTTGTTTGACTGTCGCCTCAGGAAGCCCACTCACTGGCGAAGCCGCAGGTCATCGACCTGCGGCTTCGTCGTTGTGTGGCATCGCGCGAACAACATCACGGTGGTTGTGTGTTGTTCGTCGTCGAGCCGTCCAGGGCCTCATGGGCGGCGCGCTTCGGGCAGGTAGGACGTAAACGCTCGCCGGGCCGAGCATTTGGCGCAGCTCAGATCCTCGGACCGATTCCGGGCACGGCCGCGTTCACCGATTAGCGGCCAGCACTGCTGCGAGGCCTTCTTGCAGGTCCTTGACGAAATACTCGGGGACCTCCAGCGACGGGAAATGGCCCCCGGTTTCGGGTGACCTCCATCGGACGATCTGTCGGTACCGCTGCTGTGCCCAAGGGCGCGGACACTTCTCGATGTCGCGGGGATACATAGTGAGTGCCGAGGGGACGTCGACCCGAAGTTCGGGGTCGAGCGAGTTGTGGCTCTCGTAGTAGATTCGGGCCGATGACGCGCCCGTCCGTGTCAGCCAATACAGGGTGACGTTGTCGAGGATGCGGTCTCTGGAAATCGTCTCGAACGGGCTGTCTTCGGTATCGCTCCACTCGGCGAACTTGTCGAGGATCCAGGCGAGTAGCCCGACCGGTGAGTCGACGAGCGAGTAGCCGATGGTCTGGGGCCGGGTCGCCTGCTGCTTCGCGTAGGCCGCGCGGTGGCGCGTCGACGATCCGTTCCAGAAGTCGCGGGTTTCCTCGATCCATTCGCGCTCCACCGCCGTCAGCCCGTCCGTTGTCAACCCGGGCGGGGCCTGCGCGAATGTCGTGTGGATGCCGAGAACGTGCGCCGGGAACCTGCCGCCGAGAACCGTGGTGATATTGCCTCCCCAGTCGCCGCCGTGGGCCGCGAACTTGCTGTAGCCGAGCCTTCCCATCAGTTCCACCCATGCGGCCGCGATCTTTTCGGTTCCCCACCCGGTGGTGGCCGGCTTGTCGCTGTAACCGAAGCCTGGTAGCGACGGAACCACGACGTGGAACGCCGGCGCGTCCGCGTCTTTCGGATCTGCCAGCTCGTCTACTACATCGATGAACCGAGCAATGCTGTCCGGCCAGCCGTGCGTCAAGATCAGAGGAGTGGCGTCCGCGCGCGCGGATCGGCGGTGCAGGAAGTGGATTCCCAGATCGTCGATGGTCGTGCGGAATTGGCCGATTCGGTTGAGACGCTCTTCGAACGACCGCCAGTTGTACCCGGTGCGCCAGTAGTCCACGACGTCGACGAGGTCGGCGAGAGGAACGCCCTGGTCCCATCGGCGAGGGTCGGGGGCGGCGCGATAGACCGTCTCGGCCTCCGGTAGCCGCGCCGCGGCTAGTCGCGCGCGCAGATCGGCGAGGTCGGCGTCACTCGCGTGGGCTTCGAATGCTTGCACACCGACGGGGTCGGGCGGGAAAACCGGATCGAGGTGGCCGAGTGCGGGCATGAGACCTCCTGGTCATCGCGGAACCGGCTACGGCATATCGAGAACCGGCTAAGACGGTTCTAACATGGCTCCGCGTCGGGCTGCAACCAGCTAAGGTGGTTCCATGCCTGCTGGGCCTCCTGACTTTCGCCTCGGTAACGTGCTGGCGACCAGCTTCACGGGGACTCTGTCGGAGCGTCATGGCGACCCGGTGGAACGCATTCCCACGCCGCAGCGCCTCGTCGACTGGCTGGTCGTGAACGGCTTGGCCGTGGACTCCTGCACCACCGCTCAGCTCGAACTCGCCCGGGAACTGAGGGAATCGATTCACGCCGCCGCGACAGCGGCCGCGATTCATGACCCTCTGCCTGCGTCTGCTGTCCGAGTCATCAATGACCGCAGCATGGCGGGTCGGGCGGCGGCCATCCTGACGCCCGAGGGCAGTCGTCGATGGCGACTCGGCTCGGCTTCCTGCGTGGAAGATGCCCTAGGCGTGATCGCCGCCGACGCGATCAGCATCATCGCAGGCGAACGAGACGGAAAATTGGCCCTGTGCGCATCGCCGACCTGCCGAGCCGCCTTCTTCGACACCAGCCAGAGTCGCACCCGCAAGTGGTGCGACATGAACACGTGCGGGAATCGTCAGAAGAAGGCGCGCTTCAATGCCAACCAGCGCAAAAACAAACGCTGAATGCCAGGTGGCTTTGATGCCGTGCACCCGTGTCGGGCAGAGCGGCCCGGTGGCTCAAGCAGTGGCGCTGCGCAGGGCGAACCAGCCGGTGGCGGGGTCGGCGAAGCCGTGGTACATCAGGCGGACTCGCTGGTCCACCTCGAAGAGGCGGTAGACCGCGAGCATGGCGCGGGCGGTCGCTTCCTGCTGGAAGTCGTCGATGCGGCGGTAGCCGATGGGGTGTTCGGGGAGCAGGGCCAGGCGGGTCAGTTCGGTGGGGTCGGTGATGTCCAAGCCGATCGGCGCGGCGTCGGTGATGTGGTGGTCGTGCAGGATGTCGTGGACCTGATGGGGGTCGGGGCGGCCGGTACGGAACTCGTGCAGTTCGGGACGTAACCCTGGGTCCCCGGCTGCCGGTTCGTTCTCGACCAGGTCGATCACCTCGGCGTCGGGGGTCAGTGCGCCGGTGTCGGTGGAGAGCGGGGTCTGCTCGAGTAGGTGCAGCATATTGCCACCGGGGATCAGCGGCTCCGGTGCGAGGAACAGCGTCACCGTTGGGCAAAGGCAACCTGGGCCGACCAGGCAGACGCGCAGATGGAACGAGTCGGGCATGCGGCCCTCCTGCATGGGGCGGGCCGGATGCACCGGCCCTCGCTGGATCGGGACTTCGAGTTGCGCCGATCGCGAAGCTGCCGCGGCGCTTCGACGGTCGACCGTGCCGCAATTCCCCAGTCTAGGAGCCGGGCACGGCGCGCGCACCGCCATCACCCGCTTTCGTCGGCGGATCCGCCGAGCGCCGCTATGTCCTCGGATTCGGCCGCTCGTACACGACTGGATATCCCTGCTGTGCGATGGTCGTCATCATGGTCTCGCATCGGCACCGACTGGACCGTCGAGATCGATGGCAAGAAGTACACGCCGCAGGAGATCAGCGCGCGCACGCTGATGAAGCTGAAGCGCGACCCGAGATTCCACTCTCCGTATCGACTCGGGCAGCCGTGAACGCCTGAGCCGCGACGTTCAGCGGGTGATGCGGCCACCCGCGTCCGCGCGAAGAGGCTGCGAGGGGCCGAGGAAAGCTGCCAGTCGTCAGCCGGAAAGACGGCAGAGCGCGAGGGTTTTGCTACGCATGGCTCCGAGGCTGATCTTGTCGCCTCCGGCACCGGTGGCGCGAAGGGGTTCGATGTTCGCGATTCCGGCGGTGGAGGCGTTGTCGTTGAGCGCGTAGGCGGTGCCGTCGGGGGCGATGAACACGGCGAGGTCACTGGGCCGGCATTCCAGGGTGCCGTGGTCGACGGTGAGCGGCCACAGGTAGCCCAGATTCTCGCTGCTGATCGCCTGACTGCTGGAAGTCGGCGTCGGGAGGGGTGACGGAACCGGGTGCGCGGGATTCTTCGGACCTGACCCGCCACCGCACGCGGAGGTCGCCAACGTGCCTGCGATGAGACCGGTGACCAGCATCCGCCGGAGATCCCCGCGGCGAGTATCGAGATCAATGCGCTTTTCCGACACGGACATCCGTGTATCCCCCCTTTTGCGTCGCGCCGACTCGAGGCGCTCGGAACGCAGCCTACTGGCGGAAACCGACGCAGCGCCAGGGATGCGGCGCGGTGGGCGGAATCGAACCTCAGTTGATCTTGATCTCGACCGGCGGGGCCGCCAGGTGCGGGTAGTCGGTTGTCACGTCGACCTGTACGCGGCCGGGGCCGGTGGGCAGGGCGGCGAAGACGGTTCCCGGTGGCTGGTTCCCAGCCGTGTCGTCGCGGATGGGGACGGCCACGGTGCCCGCGGCGCCGGTGTCGAGGTTGCGCCAGTTGGCGAACGCGGTGAAGGCGCACGGCGTGTCCACCGGGGTCTGATTGACGAAGCTGATGCCGAAACGGGCCGCACCGGGTGTTCCGGTGGGTGAGGAGACGCCTGCCCGGCCTTCGCCGTAGCAGATATCGCCGAAGGTGTAGACCACTCCGATGTTCACGAACGCGGGTTCATCCGCCGTCGCCGGGGCCGCCGACGCGGCGAACCCGCCGAAGCACAGCGCCGCGACCAGGGCGCTTCGTCCCGCCGGCTGTCTGCCCAGCACTGTCGATCACGCTCCTTCTTCGTCGAATCGAGCACTCTCGGACGGCCATTGTGCCCCGCCGGGACCGTTCGCGGTCCGATTCCCGCGCATCGTCGCCGCGGTATGCGCGGGACCGTGACCGGCCTAGCATCGGTACGTGGAGCGAGGATCGTTGCTGAAAGCGCGGGCGGGCGGGAAACTGCACGGCGGTAATCACGGCATCGCGCCGGAAGACGTGGTGGCCGCGCAGCGGGCCCGCATGCTGGTGGCGATGATCGAGGCGGCCGCGGACAGGGGCTACGCGGCGGCGACGGTGGCCGACGTGCTGAAACGGGCCGAGGTGTCGCGGATGACCTTCTATCAGCATTTCGCGAACAAGGAGGCGTGCTTCCTCGCCGCCTACGACATGGCCGTGGAGATCGTGATGACCCGGATCGCGGGAGCGCTCGCGGCCGACGGAACGCCGCTGGAGCGGATAGACCGTGCACTCGACGCGTACTTCTCCACCCTCGCGCAGGAACCGCAGGTCGCGAAGGTCTTTCTGGTCGAGGTGTACGCGGCGGGCAGGTCCGTGCTCGAGCGGCGGCTGGCGGCCCAGGCCGCTCTGGTGGACGGATTCGCCGCGGCGCTCGGCGCGGCCCGGCCGCATCAGCGGCTGGCGGGCGAGGCGGTGATCGGCGCGGTCGTCTCCTTGGCGACCAACCGCGTCGTCGCGGGCGACTTCGCCGCGCTGCCCGGGTTGCGCGAGCCGCTGATGTCGTCGTTGATCAGGAATCTGGTGTGAGGCCGGACAGTCGCGCGGCGACCGCGGGCAGCCGATCGAGCATCGCCACGGTGAAATCGCCGAGCAGCGCGATCAATCCGTCCCGGTCGACGTCGAGTCCGCCGTCCAGCCAGACCATGACCAGTTCGGCCGCGCCGCCGGTGATCAGCTGGGAGGTCGCGGCGATGGCGGTGTCCTGACCTTCGGGCAATTCGAGCACCAGGCGCGTCTGCTCGATGATGACGTCGGCGACCTGGCGCATGCCCGCGAACCTGCTGCGCATGAGCGCCTCGTCGCCGTAGGTCTGGGCGAAGGCCACCTTCGCCCGCCGCGGATCGTCGGTGAGTTCCACGATGAGGGCCGCGACCCCGGCGCGGATCCGGTCGGCGGGCGTGCCCGCGGTCTCGGCGATGGCGGCCTTCGCCCGGTCGAGTGCCGCCTGCTGGATCTCCACCAGCACGACGGAGGCGAGCGCGTCGCGGTCGGGAAACGCTTCGTAGAAGAAGCGCGGGCCGACTTTGGCCTGTTCGCAGACCCCGCGCACGGTCAACGCCGACAGTCCCTGAGTGCCGATGATGTCGAGGGCGGCGTCGAGCAACCGCCTGCGCCGGTCCTCACGGCGCTCGGCCGCGGAGGCTCCGCGGTAGGTGCCGCTGACGGTTCGGGTCACCTCGCAAGCTTGGCACAGTCAAAATTGGGAAACAAACGTTTACGGAAACGTATGTTTCCTCTATCGTCGGACTACCGCAGTGTCGCGAAGGGAAGACGGCCATGAGTCTGCTTGTGCCCCAGTCGTTCGATGAGGTCTCCGGCGCGATCCGCCGAGCGCGGACCACCTGGGCGTGGCATGCGCAGCGGGCGGCCGCGCGGGCGGTCGCGCGTTACCCGGCACCGGTGCGGCCGCTGGCCGATCCGCCGCAGGGTAGCGGACTGAAACCGGTGCTCGGCGACTTCGGGCTTCCCGGTATCGGGTACACCGTGCACGCCTTGGCCGATCCGATCGGATTCGCGCGTACCCGCTTCGATCGCTTCGGTCCGGTGCAGTGGTTCGGCATGCTCGGCAGGCGGATGGTCACCTTCGGCAGCCCGGAGGGGTACGAGGCGGTGATGCTGGACCGGAACAAGGTGTTGTCGGCGCAACGCGGTTGGGAGTGGCTGATCGGCCCGTTCTTCCGAGGCGGCTTGCTGCTGCGCGATTTCGACGACCACCTCTTCCACCGGCGCGTCATGCAGCAGGCTTTCACGCGGCCGCGGTTGATCGGCTACCTCGACATGACCACGCCGCGGATCACCCGCGGCATCGCGCAGTGGGAGCCGGCCGACGACTTCCGCGTCTACCGCGCGATCAAGAAGCTGCTGCTCCAGCAGGCCACCGAGGTCTTCGCGGGCGCGGAACCCAGCGCGGACGCCGCCCGGCTGGAGCGCGCCTTCGAGGACGCGGTGCGCGGTGGGGCCGCGCTGATCCGGGCGAACGTGCCGGGCGGGGTGTGGGCCCGCGGCGTGCGCGGGCGCCGGGCGCTGGAGGAGCACTTCCGCCGCGAACTGCCCGCCAAGCGCGCGGGCGACGGCAACGATCTGTTCAGCGTGCTGTGCCGGGCGAGCACCGCGGAGGGCGAGACCTTCACCGACGACGAGGTGGTCGAGCACATGATCTTCGTGATGATGGCCGCTCACGACACCAGCACCATCGCGGCGTCCATGCTCGTCTACGAGCTTGGCAGGCATCCGGAATGGCAGGAGCGGCTGCGCGCGGAATCCGTCGCGCTGGGCAAGCTCGCGCCGGACTACGACGATCTCGACCGCCTGCCCTCGCTCGACCTCGCGTTCAAGGAGGCGCTGCGGGTCTACTCGCCGGTGGCTCAGCAGGTCCGCGAAACCATCGCCGACACCGACATCCTCGGTTACTACCTGCCGAAGGGGACGTTCATCCTGTGCGGGACATACGGGCTCATGCGCAACGAGGAGTACTGGCACGACGCCGACACATTCGATCCGGAACGTTTCGCCGACCACCGCCGTGAGGACAGATCGCACCGCTTCGCGTGGGCGCCCTTCGGCGGCGGGGCGCACAAGTGCATCGGCCTCTACTTCGGCGGCATGACGGTCAAAGCCGTGGTGCACCAGATGTTGTTGCGGTATCGCTGGAGCGTGCCGGACGGCTACGAGCTACCGCTGGTCGCCGGGACCGGACCGGTGCCCGCCGACGGCCTGCCCCTCCGGTTGGAGCGGATCGGCTGATGAGAATCGTCGCCGACCGCATCGTGTGCGCGGGCCATGGCATGTGCGAAGCGCTGGCTCCGGAGCTGTTCCGGGTCGGCGAGGACGGAATCGTCGTGCCCGCGGACACGGTCGCGCCGACCGAACGGGAGCTGCTCGAACTCGTCGTGGACAGTTGCCCGGTCCAAGCGCTGCGCCTGACCTGAGGTTTCCCGATTCGTTTTGCGACGACGGCGCTGGGTACCGCGAACTGCGACGCGCTAGTCCATTCGACGCGAGAGGACCGGTGAGACCAGATGGCCACCTGCGAAACCTGCGGAAACGAGTACGACAAGACGTTCACCATCACCCGCGACGGCGAGTCAGCCACCTTCGACAGCTTCGAGTGCGCGATCAACGCCATGGCGCCCACGTGCACGCACTGTTCCTGCCGCATCCTCGGCCATGGGGTGGAGGCGCGGGGAGAGTACTTCTGCTGCGCGCACTGCGCCCATGAAGCGGGTCACCCGGCCCTGGTCGATCACGTCTGAATCGCGCGACAGCGGCGATGCGGGAGCGATCACCCGCGCGGTGCGTGGCTTCGCCGTACCTCGAGCCCGGCGGTTTCGGCCGCGTCGGCGAGTACCGCCTCGAGCATGGCCGGAGTGAGTCGTCCGGTGAAGGTGTTCTGCTGGCTGACGTGATAGCAGCCGAACAGGTGCAGCGGGTACCGCTCGGCGTCGGTCGCGGCCAGTTCCACGTGCGCGCCGTGGGCGAAGCGCGGGCGCGGGCGCGGCACCACCCAGCCCGCCCGTGCCAGTACCGGGAGCAAGGCTTGCCAGCCGAACGCGCCCAGTACCACCACCGACCGGACGGTGGGCGTCAGCAACCGCAACTCGGTATCCAGCCAGTGGGCGCAGCGATCCCGTTCCTCGGGCGTCGGCTTGTTGTCCGGTGGCGCGCAATGCACCGGAGCGGTGATCCGCACGCCGTCCAGTCGCAGGCCGTCGTCGAGGCTGATCGCGGTCGGCTGGTTGGCCAGGCCGACCGCGTGCAGCGCCGCGTAGAGCACGTCGCCGCTACGGTCGCCGGTGAACATCCGTCCGGTCCGGTTGCCGCCGTGCGCGGCGGGCGCGAGTCCGACGATCAGCATCCGCGCGTCCGCCGGGCCGAAGCCGGGGACCGGGCGGCCCCAATAGGTCTGGTCGCGGAAGGCAGCGCGCTTCTGTCTCGCGACGAGCTCTCGCCAGGCCACCAGACGCGGGCAGGCGAAGCAGTCGGCGACCGCCGCGTCGAGTTCGGCGATGGTCCGGCACATGTCAGTACCGGTTGTTCGGGTCGGCGGCGTGCTCGCGGGCGTGCTCGGGCGCGGCGTGGCGGTGCCGGTCGGAGATCGGCGTCTCGTTCATCAGAACTCCGTTCGGGGGTGCCCGAGGGGCGAACCGGACGATCATGCCCACTATGCATCAGCGCGACCCGCCGGTGCCGTCGGCCGCCGATCGGGTCCGTCCGGACCGTACCGCTTCGGACATCTGTCCAGTTCAGCGGGGTGATCGCGCGGTCGTGGGGGGCGATGTGTGATCGGTACCACCCGGTCCGGGTTGGTAGCATGGCGATTCCGACCGACCGGACGCGGTGGTTCACCTCCGGCTTTCTCCGAAAGAGTCTTTCCATGCAGTTTGAAATCGTCGAGCGGGACGAGACGTGGGTTGCCGGGCTGCCGGTGCGCAGCCCCAAACGTGCGCTCGGGGAACTGCGTGACCGTGATCTGGAGGCCGCCTGGGCCGCGGTGTTGCACCAGGAACTCGGCGGCCCGCTGGCCAGCGCCTACACCGATTACACCGGCGAGCTGGGCACTTACAACACACAGATCGTCGGCTATCAGTGCGCGTCGTTCGACGAGGTCACCCGCGGGCACCTGGTCGCTCGGCTGCCGCGCGGGGCCTACGCCCGGTTCTCCTCGGTCGGCAACTTCCCGCAGGTGATGACCGACCTGTGGACGCAGATCGCCTATGCCGAGGAGCACAACCAGATCAAACGGACCTACACCGGCGATTTCGAGTGCTACCCGCACGCCTACAAGATCGATCTGTATCTGGCGGTCGACGCGCGATGAGCTATGCGATCGTGGTGCGCGCCGAGGCGATCTACGGCGGGCTGGTGGTGCCGCGGGTGCGCCCGAGCTTCAAGGTCAGCAACAGCGACCTGATCGATTTCCTCAAGGACCGGCTGCGCGACCGGGCCGGCGACGACCATCCGATGTACACGGTGTACGTGCCGGATCCGGCCGGGAACTACAACGCGGTGGTCTGCTTCGAGTACCCGTCCCCGGACGCTGTGCCGGTGGGCGACGTCTTGGTGCGGGTGCCCAAAGGCGTTTATGCCCGTTTCGCGCCGAATGGCGACTATCACGATCCCGTCGAGGACGTCTGGGCGCAGGTAGATGACGCGACGGCGTCCGCCGAGATCACCCGGGCTTACCGCGAGGAGATCGAGATCTGGCACGGGCCGGAATCGGTCGAGTTGTTCATTTCCATCCTCGTTTAGCTTGCTAAACAGTAACTAGCCCCGAACCGACTGGTCTCCACGTTATTTGCGATTGCGATTGCGCCGGGTTTGACCTGCAAAAATATCGCATGTACCGCAGAGTTTTCGGAAGATTAGCCGGACGGCTGGTCAATTCCTGTCCGATGACGGATACTGCCCTGGGCAACTTCGTCTCGGCTCGGGGCCGTGGGGGGCTGCATCGGGCTGGACTATCGCGCAGGGCAGCGCGGCGATGGAGTGGAACAACATGACTGTGGATCTGATTGCAGTCGTGCCGAGGAACTCCCGTGGACGGGGAGTGCAACGGTATTACGACGCGCAATCCGAGTGTGCGTTCTTTGTCTCCGAACCGAGTGATCAGCCGGAACTCTGGCACCGGTATCTGAACGGGGCGCGCGACGTTTACCGGCGATTCGGAGTCGAACAGGCGCTCGAATACGACGCCGTCGCCGACGGTGCGTCGACGTCGCTGTTCTTCGCCGCGCTCGACGCCGACGGCGACATGGTCGCCGGAACGCGGATGCAAGGGCCGTATACCGATGCTCGGCAGGCGCACGCGCTGGTCGAATGGGCCGGTCATCCGGGCGCGGAGGACTTGCGGCGGATGATCGCCGACCGGATACCGCACGGCGTGGTCGAGGCCAAGGGGGCATGGGTCGCCCGCGACGCGGCCCGCCGCGCCGAACTCGGTGCCGCGATCTCGCGCACCGTGCTGCACGGCGCGCGCCTGCTCGGCGCACGGTACGGCTTCGCGACGGTGGCCTCCTTCACCGTGTCCCGGCACGAGGCGTGCGGTGCGGTCGCGGCCGAGCGCATCCCGGCGGTGCCGTATCCGGACGAGCGCTACCGAACCGTTCCGCTGTGGTGGGACACGCGAAGCTATGGCGCGTTCGCCGAGGAATCCCAGCGGTCCGCGACCCGAGCCGAGCAGGACGCGCTCGGCTTGCCCACCGCGCGTCCGCTCGACACGCGGTGCGGGGCAGGCCGGGCGAC
The DNA here is from genome assembly GCF_001612985.1 of Nocardia gamkensis NBRC 108242. Classification (GTDB taxonomy): domain Bacteria; phylum Actinomycetota; class Actinomycetes; order Mycobacteriales; family Mycobacteriaceae; genus Nocardia; species Nocardia gamkensis. Next base: position 27,636 of record NZ_BDBM01000049.1, read on the forward strand.
GGAGGGCCGGCGCGGCCATGGGCGATGACCGGAACCGAGTGGCGGAATACCGGCCGCTGATCCTCGACCCGGCCGATCCGGCGGATGCGCGGACCCTCGCGGGCCTGCGCGACTACCCGCACGTCGAGTTCCGCGACCTGCGTGAGTCGTTGCGCGCCGAGCGTCGCAAGATGGTCGCCGCGCCGGATTTCCGGGAAGGGCCCGAAGCGGATCGCTGGATCTACTATCCGTGGCGCGCCGCGGTGGTCGGATTGCCGGGGCCGCGTACTTTCCGGTCGATTCGGCTGGATCGCAATCGGAACAAATTGACCGGTGCCGAACAGGAGCGTCTGGCCGAAGGCACCATCGGGATAATCGGACAAAGCGCGGGAAACGCGATCGCGCAACTGCTCGCCCTCGAGGGCGTTTGCGGCGGGCTGCGCTTGGCCGATCTGGACGAAATCGAATTGTCGAATCTCAACCGGGTGGCGGGAACGCTGTTCGACATCGGCGTCAACAAAGCGGTGGTGACCGCCCGCCGTATCGCCGAGTTGGATCCCTATCTTCCGGTGGAGATCTTCGCTGACGGTGTCGACGAGAATTCGGTGGACGAATTCTTGGACGGCCTCGTGATCGTGGTCGAGGAATGCGATTCTCTCGATATGAAACTGGTGATTCGCGAGGCGGCGGCCAGGCATCGCATTCCGGTGCTGATGGAAACCAGTGACCGCGGTTTGCTGGACGTCGAGCGTTTCGATCTCGAACCGGGGCGTCCGGCGTTTCACGGATTGCTCGGCGAGGTTCGCGCGCAGGATCTGCGCGGGCTGACCTCGCGCGAGAAGGCGCCGTTCGTGGTGAAGTTGCTCGGCGCCGCCGGCCTGTCGCCGAGGCTGGGTGCGAGCCTGGTCGAAGTCGGCGAGACGGTGACCAGCTGGCCGCAGCTGGCCGGTGACGTCACCCTCGGCGCCGCGAGCGTGGTCGCCGCGGTACGGCGCATCGGACTGGGGATGAAGCTGGCTTCCGGTCGCGTCCGGGTCGATGTGGAGCGGCATCTCGACGAGCTGGCCGACCCTCCGCCGAACGACGAGCCGGTGTGGGCCGAGGCGCCGCCCGAGCCCGTCGCCGGACCCGTCGAAAGCGTCCTGGCCTGCGCCCAACGTGCGCCGTCCGGGGGAAACATGCAGCCGTGGTCGCTGCGCGCCGAGGCAGGGGAGATCTCCATCGAACTGGCGCCGCAGCACAGCACGGCGATGGACATCGGCTATCGCGGCAGCGCCGTCGCGCTCGGCGCGGCCGTGTACAACGCGCGGGTCGCCGCCGCCGCGCACGGGATTCTCGGGCCGCACGAGTTCGTCGAGGGCCCGCCGGGGTCCGGTCGTCTCATCGCCCGCCTGCGACTGGGAGACGGCCGCAGTGCCGAACTGGCCGCCGACTATCCCGCGGTACTGCGCCGCGAGACCAACCGAAGGATCGGCACCGGGGCGGGGCCTGCCGACGGCGTACTCGACACGCTCACAGCGGTCGCCGAATCGGCCGGGGCGCACGTGCGCGCGGTCATGGATCGACAGGACATCGAAGAAGCTGCACGTTTGCTGGGCGATTCCGATCGAATCCGCTATCTCACGCCGCGCTTATACGAGGAAATGCTCGCCGAGGTCCGCTGGGCCTCCGACGACGACCCGGAGACCGGAATCGACGCGCGCAGCCTGGAGCTGACCGACGACGAGTGGGCGGCATTCGAGATCACTACCCGAGCCGACGTCATGGCGCAGTTGCGGTCCTGGGCCGGTGGTTCGGCGCTGGGCAAATACACCGGTGACCGGGTGCGCTCCAGCTCCGCCATTCTGGCGGTGACATTCGACGGGATCCATCCGCGATTGACCGACTACGCCGCGGCCGGAGCGGCGGTCGCGCGGGTTTGGGTGCAGGCCGAGCGCCTCGGATTGAGTGTGCAACCGATTTCACCCGTATACCTCTACGCCCGACGCCACGGCGAACTTGCTGCGATTTCCCCCGACTTCGCGGATACACTAGCGTCACTTCAGGGCCGTTTCCTGGACCTGCTGGAAGTGCCTGAGCATGAGACCATGGCGTTGGTGCTTCGCCTGAGCTACGCCTCCGCCGCCACCGTACGCAGCAGGCGGCGTCCGGTGCTCGGTGTGGACACCAGTAGTTAGCGCGATCGGAGACAATGTGCCACGGCGGACACTCGACTCGTTGGTGACCCAGGTCGCCTCTGAGCTCATGGGTGTGGACGCCACGACCATGGTCGCCGCCACCGAACGCGTGCTCGCTCAACTGGTCGAGTACTTCGACGTGGATTTCAGCTACGTGCGACACACCGACCGCGAACGCCGGGCAACCGTGCTCGTCGCGGAATGGCCGCACCGGCAGAACGTCCCCGATCCCGACCCGCTCGGCGTGATCTACTTCGACGGGGCCGATCCCGTGTTCAGTGCGCTGGAGAACGCGACCGAGCCCATGGTCGCGCGCCCGACCCCGGAGTTCGCCGATTACCAGGAGACCGTCCGCCGCGGGTCCGGCATCGTGGGGGTGACCTCGGCCGCCGTGCCGCTGCTGTCGCGGGGCGAGCCGACCGGCGTGCTCGGCTTCGTCAAGTCCGGCGATCGCGAGTGGAGCACTCGTGAAATCAACGTGCTGAAAGCCATCGCGGCGCTGTTCGCGCAGCTACAGGCGCGGGTGGTCGCGGAGGAACGTCTCCGATATATCGCGCTGCACGACGATTTGACCGGCCTGGCGAATCGGCGTGCGCTGCTCGAGCACATGGAGGAGCGATTACGCTCCGGCAGTCCCGGCCCGGTGGCCGCCTTCTTCCTCGACCTGGACCGCTTGAAGGCCCTCAACGATTTCCTCGGCCACACCGCCGGGGACAACTTCATCCGTACGTTGTCGACGCGGTTGCGGGAGAACCTGGACCCGAACGACATGATCGCCCGACTGGGCGGCGACGAATTCGTCATCGTGCCCGCCAAGCCCATGGACGCGGTGGCCGCCGAATACGAGGCGAACCGCATCCAGCAGTTGATCGCCCGCCGCGTCACCGTCGGCGGCGAGTCGGTCAGCCGGGGCGCGAGCGTCGGCGTAGCGCTCGGCTTCCCCGGTGAGACCACCGTCGCCGACGTGCTGCGCCGCGCCGATCACGCCTTGTTGTCGGCGAAATCGGGCGGCGGCAACGGCGTCGCGGTGTTCACCGACACCATGCGCGCGCAATTCGAACTCCAGGACGACGTGGAGCTCAATCTGCGCGGCGCGGTGTCGGACGGCTCGCTGCTGCTGCACTATCAGCCCGAGGTGGATCTGCGCACGGGCCGCATCGTGGCACTGGAGGCGCTGGTCCGCTGGCTGCACCCGACCAGGGGGCTGCTGCCGCCCGCCGCGTTCGTCACCGTCGCCGAGGCCACCAACCTGGCCGGCGAGCTGGGGCGCTGGGTGATCCGTTCGGCGTGCGCGCAGTTCGCCGAATGGCGCAGGCGCGGCCTGGCGGGCAACGTGGTGATGCGGATCAACGTGTCGCCGGTGCAGCTGGTCAGCCTCGACTTCGTCGAGCGCATCGAGGACATCCTTCGCCTGTTCGGCATCGATGGCAGCTCGGTGTGCCTGGAGATCACCGAGCACGTCGTGGTGCAGGACCTGGCCCGGACCCAGGTCACGCTGCGCGGACTGAAGCGGATGGGTGTGCAGATCGCCATCGACGACTTCGGCACCGGTTACAGCTCGCTGTCGCATCTGAAGGCGCTGCCGGTGGACGCGGTGAAGATCGATCGGGGGTTCGTGCAGCGGCTCGGCGCCAGCACCGACGATCTGGCCATCGTGAAATCCATCATCGGCCTGGCCGGCTCGTTCGGGCTCGGCGTCGTCGGCGAGGGCGTCGAGACGGCGGTCGCCGCGCGCACCCTGGTCGGTCTCGGCTGCTACCGCGCGCAGGGCTTCCTGATCGCCAAGCCGATGCCCGCCGAGCAGGTCGAAACGCACCTCACCGCGGGCCGCATCCCGCTCGATCTGGATCTGCCCCGGGCCGGGCGCGGGTTGCCCGCGCACTGAGATCACGGCCGCAGCCGCCGGTTATCCGGGTCTTCCACGCCCGTTCACGCACCGTTGGGCACGGGTGCCCCGATGCGCTGCACGATCGGCCGCGTGCGCATAGTTCAGCTTGCGAACTTCTACGGCCCGCGTTCGGGTGGGCTGCGCACGGCGCTGCACCATCTGGGAGAGGGATACGTCGCCGCCGGACACGACGTGGTACTGATCGTGCCGGGTCCGCGCCGGTCGGAGGAGATCCTGCCCACCGGGGTCGCGCGGATCACGCTGCCCGCGTTGGCCATTCCGTGGACCGGTGGCTACCGTGCGGCGGATCCACGCCGGGTGGCCGATGTCCTGGACGGATTGCGGCCCGACGTGCTCGAGGTGTCCGACCGGCTGACACTGCGCGGCTTCGGCCGCTGGGCGCGGCGGCGCGAGGTGACCGGCGTGATGATCTCGCACGAGCGGCTCGACCGGCTGCTCGGTCAGGTGCTGCCCGGTCCGCTGGCGCGGCGCTGCGCCGACGTGGCCAACCGGCACACCGCCACCGACTACGACATGGTCGTGTGCACCACCGAGTTCGCCCGCGAGGAGTTCCAGCGCATCGGCGCGGCGAACGTGGAGCTGGTCCCGCTCGGGGTGGACCTCGAGCTGTTCAACCCGCACCGGCGCGATCGCAGGCTGCGCGCCGACCTCGGCGTGCCGGGTCATCCGCTGCTGGTGCACTGCGGCCGGTTGTCGGTCGAGAAACGGGTGGATCGCAGCATCGAGGCGATCGGCGCGTTGCGGGAGGCGGGTGTCGAGGCGCGGTTGGTCGTCGCCGGGGACGGTCCGCGCCGGGACGCGCTGCAACGGCGGGCCC
>NZ_BDBM01000050.1 GCF_001612985.1 Nocardia gamkensis NBRC 108242
ACGCCAACACCTCAGGCGCCCGCGGCGCCGACACCCCCACCGGCGACTGCACACCCGAACCACTCACCACCACACCAGCAACAACCAAAGCCGAGACCGTTATCGGAGCAGATACACGCATTCGGCCACACCCAATCCTCGACGTCGTCCGCGTCTCGGGCGGATGTATCCACACGCGGACAACGGAGTCCTCCTGCGGGGCCCATATCGACCCCGGCCCACTCCGCAGAAGCGAAGCGAACCTGCGATAACATACGGTACACAACTGCGAGTACATCACGGGTACGATCGGGGAAATTGCTGATAACTTAACGTTCTTCGCAGCTGCTCTGAATCCAGAGTACCGGCCCGCGCGGCCCCACGCCCGCGCCCGTTTCGTCCGTTGCTGTCGCAGTTGCGGTTTCGCGAAGGCCTTGTCGCACTCGACATGTCGGTCGAAGAGGCCCTAATCCAGCTACTTCTCCGCGAAATAGAGCAGCACCGAGGACGCCGACGGCAACCGCAGCCGGCCGCGCGGTGCTGTGCGATCCGTACCGGCACAGGATGTTCGGCACGAGTCCTGGATGTCGACCACGCGAGTAGCCCACCGGCCACGAACTCCGAGACGCGGCGACGATCACGCCGCCCTGCCCGTCTGCACAGACGAAGGCCGTGGGGGCCGTGCCGCGACGATCGACCGGAGTCCTGCCGCGAGTCCGAAGGTGGCTGATACCTTGCGTATTCGCACCGTCCAGTGCCTGGTCCCGGTAGATGATGCCCGAAGGAGACCGCGAATGAACAAGGCTGCGAAGTGGCGCACCGATCGGGGAACGCGAAGGATCTGGATCACGGTGCTGATCGTGGCTGTGGTGGCGGGTATCGCCGCGGTCGTGTGGGTGAACCGTTCGCCGGGGGAGCCGCAGGAGATGCCCGTGGCCGGTGGCCGGTTCCGGATTTCGCCCCGGCTCGACGCCACTCCGGTGCCGCGGTGGACAGTGCGCGCTGCCGACTTGTCCGATGAGCCGGGCGCGGTCCTGCTGGCAGCGCCGCAGAACCTGCACCGCTACTACGGCTACGGCTCGCCGATGGACGCCGGGACGATGATCGTCGCCGCCACCGCGGTGCCCGGCCGGCTCGGGCCGGGTGAGAATGCCGGACCGACCGTCGGACCGGTGCGGATGCACGGCATCGATCCCGACACCGGCCAAGTGCGATGGACGACCGATGCCGGCGAACTCCTCGGCTGCCGTGAACAGGTATTCGACGGGAAGCTCGCCTGTCACGGGACGCATCGGGTGCTGATCGTGGAGGCCGCGACGGGCGCGATACTCGGAGA
>NZ_BDBM01000051.1 GCF_001612985.1 Nocardia gamkensis NBRC 108242
AGAATCGACCTGCTCGCCGACCACTTCCGGGATGGGCACGACCATGGCGTGCGCGTCTACGATCTGCGCACGGGCGAGTAGACCGGTGTCGTAGTCGCCGCCTTCCGGGATTGGGGGCGTCGCTGTGGGTAACCCACCCGACGTTGCCCGGCGCAGCTACTGCGTGACGAGGTCACCTTTCCTGGGCTGGAGAGGTTGCCGTCGAGAAACCGGAGATCTCGGATGGACGCCCGCGTCCATGATCAGCGCTCGAAGAACGACGTCACCGGAAGCCGACGTCGGTCACCGCGTACCGAGGCGCCCTGTCCAGCTGTTCAGGCGCGGAGCCGTCGCCGAGTCGATCGATGGACTGGAATCCCGACGTATGGCGCTCGGTGGCTGCGGCAAACGGTGATGGGGCCCCGGTCGGCGGACAGGTGCCCCTGGGTCCAGCGCTACCGCGTCAGGGCTGACGAGGGTGAGTTCCGGCGGTAGGGGCCGTGCGAGTGTCCTTGCGGCGCGACGGTCCCGCCAGGCTGCCGAGGCCGAGCAGGTCCCACAAGCCGGTCTTGTCGCTGTTGTCGTCAACGTGGGTGTCCTGGGCCGGCAGCGCCGGCGCAGGAGCCGGGGCACCTCCGGGTGTCACCCGTTTTCGGTGACGGTGGTGTCCGGGTGGCGACGGCTGGTGTCGGGCTTGACGAAGTGCCCGGTGATCGCCGAGCGGTCGCGACGGTTGTCACCCTGGTGCGGCTCGTCCTCGCCGAGCGTGGTCTTCGGGTTCTCCGCTGCGGTGTCCTCGCTCACATATTCGCCGGTCTCGGCGGAACGATGGCTTTTCTCGGTCACAAGATCCTCCTCGAGCTGTCCGGTCGCACCCCTCGTCAGGGTGCCGACCCAGTCCTTGACCGAATAGCACCCAGACGGCGCGGGAAACGTCCGCCGACAGCTGATTTCGAATCGGGTGGCCGCAGTGCGCGAGCCGGAAGCCGAAAGCGCCCGGCAAGCCGCATCATTCGGGCCCCTCCCCCGTCACAGCAGGCCGATGGGCCGCTCCCCCAGCCACAGTGACATCGAGCACCGAGGCCGAGCGGGAGGCCCCGACGAGCCACGACCGACGTCGCACAGGCCGTGATCACGCAGGATCGCCGATACGTCGCCGGATCACGGCACCAGCGGGCTGTGTGGAGGTCCTCGTTCGGCGGAGGCGTAGGATCCCCCGCGTCGTCTCGTGTTGGCCATGGGAAGGTCGGTGAGCAGTGGAGCCCGCACCGTCGGCCACGCCTGCGCGGAGTGCGGCGATCTCCGATCCTTCGACCCTCCGCACGTCTCGGACCAGCAGTCCTTCCGGTCTACGGTGCGCGGGAGCGGTAGATTTCACCACCCGGGATGCTTGGCGCTCGGCGCTGGCCGAACTGACCGCCGCGGAGCGCGACGCCCACTTGGACCTGTCCGAGCTGACGTTCATCGATGTCCACGGGACGTCGATTCTGGTGGAAGCCGCCTCCCACTCACCGCAGGCGCCACGAATCGTGTTGCATCGGCCTCCGCCGATGATGCTTCGGATCCTCGGAGTGTTCTGGCCCTCCCTACACACGATCGAGGTAGTGCACACATGAGCTCTGTCGGCGCTGTGTCGGCCACTTCGGAGCCGACCGATCCGTTCGTGCATCCCGCGCTGTTCTATCGCGACACCGAGGAATACCTCGCAGGGACCCTCGGATTCATTCGCGAGGGGCTCGCGAACGATGAACCGGTCGCGGTCGCGGTACCCGGCCCGAACCTGGCCCTCCTGCGTGCCGAGCTGGGCTCCGACGCGAGTTCGGTACAGCTGATGGACATGACCGTCGAGGGCCGCAACCCAGGCCGCATCATCCCGGGAGTGCTCCGTGCCTTCGCCGACCGGCATCGGTCCGGACGAGTGCGAATCATCGGCGAACCCATCTGGGCCGGCCGCTCGTCGCTGGAGTATCCAGCGTGCGCCCAGCACGAGGCGCTGATCAACGCGGCGTTCACCGGGCGCGAAGTCAGCATCCTGTGTCCCTATGACACCGCACGTCTGTCGCCGGAGGTCCTGGCCGACGCGCACGCCACCCATCCCGTCCTCATCGACCACACGGGCCGGCGAACCAGCGACGACTACGACCCCGACCACATCGTCGACGTCTACAACGAACCGCTCCCCTCCGCACCCCCTACCGCCACCACGATCGTCTTCGACGCGACATCCCTGGCGCACCTCCGGCACGTCGCCACAGAGCACGCCCGCAAAGCGGGTATACCCGAGCACCGCCTGATCGATCTGGAGCTGGTCATCGCCGAGACCACCACCAACTCCGTCGTCCACGGCGGCGGGAACGGCACGCTGCGGATCTGGGCCGACGACAACCAGCTGTGCTTCCAGATCAGCGACAGGGGACACATCACCAATCCCCTCGCGGGCCGCCTGCCCGCACAAACGTATCGACCGGGCGGCCGCGGTCTGCTGCTGGTCAACCAGCTCACCGACCTCGTGCGCATACACACCGCCCGGCACGGCACCACCATCCAGCTCCACTTCGACTTCGATCACGAGCTGCCGTAACCCACTGCGGAGCGGTCGGCGACCCGGGGTAGCTGTCGACCAGGTGGCCGCTACCCCGGGTTCGCCGGAAGTCGGCGCGATGCGCCGCGGCGGCCGGTCACCAGCCCGGCCAGGAACAGCGGGATCACCGCGCCGCCAGTCGATTCATGAGCTACTCGGCCGGATGCGCAGCCCGGTAGCGGCCGGGTGTTGTGCCGATGATGCCGGTGAAGGCGGCGATGAAGCTGCTGGGATTCGCCCATCCGCAGGCGTGTGCGACGTAGGTGGTGTCGTGGCCGTCGGCGAGCAGGACGAGTGCGTGATAGACGCGCAGCTGGGTGCGCCACTCGTAGAAGGTCATGCCGAGTTCGTTGTGGAACAGACGGCTGAGCGTGCGAGCGCCGGCTCCGATCGTCCGCCCGAGTTCGGCCAGCGTCGTGTTGTCCGCGGGGTTTCGGTGCAGTATCCGCGCGACGGCCTGCAACCGGTCGTCGTGCGGTTGCGGCAGGATCAGTGGCTGCTCGTGCGCTTCGCGGAGTTCGTCGACGAGGACCCGGCGAAGGCGAGCGCGCGCGGCGCGCTCGTGGTCGTGGTCGCCGGCGACCCGGTCGCCATCGCCCGGACCCGTGAGGGTGAGAAGGATTTCGCGGACGAGGCCGGAGGCCGTGAACACGGCTGGGTGGGTTGGTACGAGGCGGGCCAGGGATGCCGGGAGAAAGACGATCCGCATATCGGTGTGCCCGTGCGCGCGGTGGTAGTGCGTGAATCCCGCAGGGGTCCATGCGACTCGATTGGCCGGAACGATCGATGTGCCACGTTCGGTGTGCACCGACAAGACACCACGCGCCGCGTAGACGAGATGCCCGCGGGGATGGGAATGCACCGCACTCGTTCCTCCCGACGGCCAGATGTGAACGCCTCCGGACCGCCATATCCGCGATGTCGCGCCGAGCCGGGGAGATTGGCGGGCAACGGGCATAACTCGGCATTCTATCGGTGGCAGGCCGGACTGCGTCCCGGCGACAGTGGACACATGTCTACGACGATGCGAGCGGCGGTCTGTGTCGGAGCGGGTGGCCCGGAGACGCTGGAGATTCGAGAGCTGCCGGTACCGGAGGTCCGGGAGGGCTGGAGCCTGGTGCAGGTGAAGGGCGCCGGCTTGAACCGGTCGGAACTGAGGACTCGGCAGGGTCACTCCCCGAACGTGCGGTTCCCCCGCGTGCTCGGGATCGAATGCGTCGGAATCGTGGCGGCCTCGACCGACCCCGGGCTGCCGGAGGGCACGACCGTCGCGGCGGTGATGGGTGAGATGGGCCGGGAATTCGACGGCGGTTACGCGGAGTACGCGCTGTTGCCGAACGCACTGCTGATGCCGGTCACCACCACGCTGCCCTGGGAGGTGTTCGCCGCGCTGCCCGAGACATATCTGACCGCGCAGGGGTCGCTGGACGCGTTGGGTGTCGTGCCGGGTGCCCGAGGGCGGTTGCTGATCCGTGGCGGGACCTCGTCGGTGGGGATGGCCGCCGCGTCGATCGCGTCCGGCCACGGTATCGAGATCGCCGCTACGACCAGGCAGCCGGGCAAGATCGACGCCTTGGCTGCGGCCGGCGTCCACCACGCACTCCTCGACGAGGGTGGCGCACCTGCGGCGAGCGTGCATGCGATCTGGCCCGAGGGTCCGGACCATGTACTGGATCTCGTGGGGGCGAGCACGGTGGTGGACTCGCTGCGCCTGGTGCGCCGCGGCGGGACCGTGTGTGTGGCGGGCTCACTCAGCGGGTGGTCGATTCAGGACTTCGAACCGATAGCGATGATCCCGTCCGGAACCAAACTCACGGCCTTCCACAGCGATACGGTGCAGGGCAGCGCGGCTACGCCGGTGCTGCGGCGGATCGTCCGCGCGGTCGAGGCCGGCGCCTATCGGCCCAACATAGACCGTGTCTTCGGCCTGGCCGACATCGTTTCGGCCCACCGGTACATGGAGAGCGATCACGCCACGGGAAAGGTCGTCGTGGTGCCCTGACCGTGTGGCGCAATCTTAACGAGAGGGGGCGGTTCTGCCACTGTCGCCGAGCTTGCACGGCAGCAATGATCGGGAAGATCGCGAGTACACGCCCGTCGCGGGAAAGGGTGACGACCGCGGTGCCCGATGCACCTCGCCGTGCAGAACCGAGAGGAAACGTAGTTCATGATCGTCCGTGCACTGAAAGAGATCATCGGCACCGAGCGCGAGGTGAAGGGCCCCGCGTGGACCAGCCGTCGCCTGGTGCTCGCCGAGGAGAAGGCCGGCTTCTCCGTGAACGACACCGTGGTGCACGCGGGCGCCGAGCTCGAGATGTGGTATGCCAACCACATCGAGGCCGTCTACGTCATCGAGGGGCGGGGCGAAGTGGTCGACGACGAGACCGGTGAAAGGCACCAGCTCGAGCCGGGCGTGATGTACCTGGTCGACGCACACCAGCATCACACCCTGCGCGCCCACACGGAGTTCCGCGCGGTATGCGTGTTCAACCCGCCCCTCACCGGCCGCGAGGTCCACGATGAGAACGGGGCCTTCCCCCCTGCTGACCGAAGAGGACCAGTGACCGACTCGATCTTTTTCGCCAGCGACAACAACGCCTCGGTGCACCCGGACATCATGGCGGCGCTGGCCGCCGCCAACGTGGGCCACCAGCCGGCCTACGGCGCGGACGTCCACACCGCACGGCTGCGCGAGCTGATCAAGGACTATTTCGGCGAGCAGGCCGAGGTCTACCCGGTCTTCAACGGCAGCGGCGCCAACGTCGTCGGGCTGCAGGCGATGTGCGACCGGTGGAGCGCGGTGGTGTGCCCGGACTCCGCGCATATCCACTTGGACGAGTGCGGCGCACCCGAGAAGGTGGCCGGGCTGAAGCTGGTCCCGGTGCCCACCCCGGACGGCAAGCTGACCCCCGAGCTGCTCGACCGGTACGCGTGGGGCTTCGGCGACCAGCACCACGCCCAGCCGAAGGTCGTCTCCATCACCCAGAGCACCGAACTCGGCACCCGCTATACACCCGGCGAGATCGCGGCGATCGGCGCGCTGGCCCGCGAGCGCGGCATGCTGGTGCACGTGGACGGCGCCCGGCTGGCCAACGCCGCCGCCGCGCTCGGCCTGCCGCCACGCGCGTTCACCACCGACGCCGGTGTGGACGTGCTGTCGTTCGGCGGCACCAAGAACGGCCTGATGCTCGGCGAGGCGATCGTGGTGCTCAACCCGGACGCGGTGTGCGGCACGGCGTACCTGCGCAAGGCCGCGCTGCAACTGGCCTCCAAGATGCGGTACGTGTCGGCGCAGTTCGTCGCGCTGCTGGAGGGCGACCTGTGGCTGCGCAACGCCGGGCACGCCAACGCGATGGCGACCCGGCTGGCCACTGCCGTCGCGCAGGTGCCCGGCGTCGAGATCGTACGGCCGGTCCAAGCCAACGCCGTGTTCGCCGTACTGCCCCGCGAGGTCACCGAGCGGCTGCGGAAACGGTTCCGCTTCCACGTCTGGGACGAGCGCACCGGCGAGGTCCGCTGGATGTGCTCGTTCGACACCACCGAGGCCGATGTGGACGCCTTCGCGGCCGCCATCGCCCGGGAGATGGCCGCCGCGTAGCCGCAACCACAGCAATGTGTCGGCTACGGCAGCTGCCCATCACCTGTGAGACACGAAGGATATTGTTTCCGAAGCACTTTCGTGCCGGGCAGCTCAGGTAGCATCGCCCTCGGGCGGTTCCCCGGCAAGTGATCCGGTGCGATTGGCGGTCAGCATCCGCACCGCCGCGATCCGCAGATCCGGACGGGCACGCCGGGAAGTCAGCTCGGCGAGGCAGATCTCACCGACCATGGCGACCTTCATCCGGGAGGCGGCGTCGGGGTCCGGCCACCCGGCGGCGACCATGTCCGGCCGCCCGACCGCGATGAACAGTTCGTGGCGGCGGCGGATCTCCTCGCGCAGATCCGGATCCGTGCGCGCTTGGACCATGAACGCCTCGGTGCCGCGGGCGTCGAGGCAGGCATCCAGGAACGCGTCCAGGCTGGGGCCGATCCGTTCGATCCCCGGCGGAATCCCGGCCAGCGCCGCGGCCACCGACTGCGACAGCGCGTCGAAGAAACGGCGGTGCAACGCGATGACGTAACTGCGGCGATTGACGAAGTGATGGTAGAAGGTGCCCTTGGCCATCCCGGCTTCCTCGACCACCGCGTTGATCGAAAGCCGGTGCAGCCCCTCGCGTTCCGCCACCACGGTGCCCGCGATGAGCAGAGCCGTGCGACCGGGGTCGGCAATGACTGTCATGCTTTCGAATTCTCCCGACTCTTTCCGGAAAGCCTAGTGTCGCGCACCGGGCGCACCTACGCTGTGACCGATCGGTCGGTCGAAGCCTAGCCGGGTTCCGGATGGACCATCGGGTCATCGAGGACCGATCTGAATCCGGGCGACCCTGGGGGTTTCGAAATGTCCGCTGAGTTTAAATTGGTGAGCGGCGATGTGGTGCCGCTGGCGTCGAACGCGCGCTATCTCGTATCCATCGATGAACTGTTGCCCGCGGACTCGCCGCGGTCGAACGGCGAGGACCGCAGGCATATCGCGCGACTGGCCGAGAGCGACACCGAATTACCGCCGATTCTGGTGCATCGCAGCACGATGCGCGTCATCGACGGAATGCACCGGCTACGGGCCGCGCAATGGCTCGGCCACGAAGACATCGAAGTCGTGTTCTTCGACGGAACGGCGGCCGAGGCTTTTCTGCGCGGCGTCGAACTGAATACGACGCACGGGCTGCCGTTGACGCTCTCGGACCGCAAAGCGGCGGCCGAGCGGATCATCGAGACGATGCCGGAATTGTCCGACCGGGCCATCGCGTCCACCACGGGGCTGTCCGCGCGCACGGTGGCCACGCTCCGGCAGCGTTCGAGTGCGGAAATTCCGCAGTCGAACATCCGCGTCGGCGCCGACGGCAGGCGCAGGCCGATGGACCGCGCACAGCGCAGGCGCCGCGTCGCCGAGCTGCTGGCGGCCTCCCCGGACATGCCGTTGCGTGCGCTGGCCGCCGCGGCGGAAGTGTCCATCAGCACAGCGCACGCGATCCGCAAACGTTTGCGCGAGACCGGAATACCCGAGCACGACAGCGCCGCCGACCAGCCCGAGGGCAGCGCGCTGCTGCTGCAGCAACTCACCCGCGACCCAGCCATGCGGCACAGCCAGCAGGGCCGTGACCTGCTGCGCTGGTTGCACACACACTCGATGCAGCGCGAGGTGTGGACCGCCCTGGTGGCCGCGGTCCCGCCGCATTGCATTCCGGCTGTCGCCGAGCTCGCCCACCGCAATGCCAAGGAGTGGCGTGCGCTGGCCGGCTACATCGATCCCGGCGCCACCGAATAGCCCCGATCGCATACGCATTCGCCACGGCCGGAGTTCGAGAAGAGGTCTCTCATCATGCTTGTTGGTCTCGCACGCCTGGCGATCCGGCGGCCGCGATCCATCCTCTACGGCGCGCTGCTCATCGGGATCGTCTGCGTCGGGCTGGGCTGGTCGGCGCCTGCTCACCTGAAGTCCGGTGGTTACGTTCCGTCCGACACCGAGTCCGCCGAGGTGGCGGCGTTCCTCGGCCGCGAATTCCCCGGCGCCGCGCCGAATCTCGTGCTGCTGGTCACCGCGCCGGACGGGCTCGACAGCCCCGCGGCGCGGGCGGTCGGTGAGCGCCTGACCGCGGATCTGCGGGGCCGCGACGAGATCGACGCGGTCCAGTCCTATTGGGAACTTCCCCCGGATCTGCGGCAGGGCCTGCGCGGCAGCGACGGCCGCGACGGTCTGGTCCTGGCCCATGTCACCGGCGACGACACCGACGCGCCGAAACGGGCGGGCGCGATCGCGGGCCGGGTGAGCGGCGACTTCGACGGCGTCACCGTGCGGGCGGGCGGCCAGGCGGTGGCCTTCGACGAGATGAGCCATCGGATCGTCACCGACCTGCTGATCACCGAGGCGATCGCCATACCGCTGACCGGGCTCGCCTTGATCCTGGTCTTCGGCAGCGTGACGGCCGCGCTGATCCCGCTGGCGGTCGGCGTGTTCAACATCTTCGCGACGCTGCCGATCCTGCGGTTGCTCACCGAGGTCGGCGACGTGTCGATCTTCGCGCTGAACATGATGAGCGCATTGGGTTTCGCGGTCGCGATCGACTCGAGCCTGTTCATGGTCAGCAGGTTCCGCGAGGAGCTCGCCGCTGGACGCGACACCGCCTCCGCGGTGTCGCGTACAGCACGCACGGCGGGGCGCACCGTCTTGTTCTCCGGTGTGGTGATCGCGCTGTCGCTGTCGACACTGCTGGTCTTCCCGCTGTATTTCCTCAGGTCGCTGGCGTACGCGGGGCTGGCCGTGCTCGGGGCGGCCGTGTTCACCACGCTGCTGTTGGTGCCCGCGGCGCTCGCACTGCTCGGTCCCCGTATCGACGCGTTCGACCTGCGAGCCCTCGTGCGCCGCCGATTCCACCGGCCGCGGCCGGCATCTGTCGAGCTCACCGAGACCCGGTGGTACCGCGCGGTGCGGCTGGTCATGCGCCATCCCGTCGTCGCCGCGGCGGCCGTGATCGCGCTGCTGCTGGTGCTCGGGTCGCCGTTCCTGTCCATCCGGTTCGGCGCCGCCGACGACCGGGTCATCGCCGGGGCATCCAGCCATGCGGTCGGCGACGCCTTGCGCACCGGCTTCCGGGAGAACGCGATGGCCGGCGTGCTCGTGGCCATGCCCGGATACCGGGGCGGCGACAGCGAGATCGCCTCCTACGCAGAACGTTTGTCACGGGTGGAGAACGTCTCGACCGTGCTGTCCGCAGCGGGCGTCTACGCCGGCGGGCTGAAAGTCGCCTCCGCGCCCCCCGGCATGCGCGACGACGCGGGCACCTATGTGCGCGTGGGCACCCGGCTCGACCCGTACTCCCCCGCCGCGATCGATCAGCTCGACCAGGTGCGCGCAGTCCCCCCGCCGAGCCACGCGATGGTCGGAGGTGCGGCGGCCGAAAACGTCGACACGCTCGACGCGCTCGGAGCGAAAGTCCCCTTGGCCGTCTTCGTGATCGCGCTGTCGACCGTGGTGGTGCTGTTCTTCTTCACCGGCAGCGTGCTGCTGCCGATCAAAGCGCTGCTGCTCAACACGCTTTCGCTGGCGGCGACCTTCGGCGCCATGGTCTGGATATTCCAGGAAGGGCACCTGTCGGATCTGCTCGGTTTCACCTCGACCGGCTATCTGGTGCCCACGATGCCGATCCTGATGTTCTGCATCGCCTTCGGCGTCTCGATGGACTACGAGGTGTTCCTGTTGTCCCGGATCCGCGAGGAATGGCTGTCCTCCGGTGACAACACCGGCGCCGTGGCGACCGGCGTCGCCCGCACCGCACGCATCTTCACCGCCGCCGCATGCCTGATGGCGATCGCCTTCGCGGGCATGGTGACCTCGCACGTGTCGTTCATCCAGCTGTTCGGCCTCGGCCTGACCCTGGCCGTGCTCAGCGACGCGACGTTGATCCGCGGCGTGCTCGCCCCCGCCTTGATGCGCCTGCTCGGCGCGGCCAACTGGTGGGCGCCGCCCCGGCTCGCCCATTGGCACCGAAGGATCGAAATCCCCGAGACCAGTGCCGCTCTCGAACCAGTACCCGAATAGTGCGATAGGAACAACATGGCGAAATTCCGCACAGGTGTGATGGATTCCGGCGTTTACACCCGGTTCGCGCCCGACCTGCAATTTCGCGGCAGCCGCTCGGTGGCGATGGCGGGCGGAGCGGACTCGCTCTGGGTGACCGACCACCTGCCCTCGATCCTGCCCGCCTCGATCTGGAAACCGCGGCACGTCGGCATCACCCGGCTCGCACCGCACGCCGACGGGATCTACGAACCGTGGACGGCGCTGGGCTATCTCGCCGCGCAGAACCGCTTGGCCCGCCTGCGGCTCGGCGTGGGCGTCACCGACGCGGGCCGGCGCAATCCCGCGGTGACCGCGCAGGCCGCGGCCACCCTGCACCAGTTGAGCCGCGGCCGGGCCATTCTCGGCATCGGCACCGGCATCCGGGACAACAACGAGCCCTATGGCGTCGACTGGACCGCTCCGGTCGGACGGTTCGAGGAGGCGCTGGCCACCATCAGGGCGCTGTGGGATTCCGCCGGCAGCCTGGTGAGCAGGGACTCGCCACACTTCCCGTTGCGGAACGCGGTCTTCGATGTCCCGCCCTACCGGGGCACCCGTCCGGAGATCTGGGTGGCCGCGGGCGGCCCGCGCATGCTGCGGGCCGCCGGTCGCTACGCCGACGTGTGGTTCCCGGGCTTCGCGCAGCGCCCGCACGAGTACCGGCACCGTCTCGAGCAGGTCCGCGCCGCGGCCTCCGACGCGGGCCGCGACCCGTTGACGGTCGCGCCCGCCGCCGTGTTCAGCGTCCTCACCGCGGCCCGTCCCGGGGAGGTGGACGCTCTGGTCGAGAGCGTTGGCGCGCGGGCGCTGACCCTGTGCGCCCCCGGCGAGATGTGGACCAGGCACGGCGCCACCCACCCGCTGGGCGAGGACTTCACCGGCCTGCAGGACTACCTGCCGCAGACGCTCGACGAGCGCACCGTGCTGGACTACATCGAGAAGGTCCCGGCTTCGCTGGTGCGGGAATTCTGCTTGGCCGGCACGCCGGACGAGATCGTCGAGCAGCTCGCGGACTGGCGCGACCACGGTCTGCGGTACGCCGTGCTGATGAATCTCAGCGCAATTCATCCGCGCCTCACACACGGGATGCTTTCCAACGCGCCACTGGTGGCGACGTTGCGTAAATTGAAAAAGCTGTAACGCAGAACAATTGACGCTCGAGCGGACTGCGCAATAGCATGACCATTCGAGCGAAGAAGCTCATCAGATATTTGTGCTGCTGCGGTCGGGGGGCTCAGCATGGACCCGCATTTCAGGCCAGGAGAAATAATGGTCGACATTGCAATAGTGGGTATCGGCTGCCGGTTTCCAGGCGGTGTATTCGACCCGGAGAGTTATTGGAATTTCCTGCTCGACAAAGGTGACGGGATCGTCGATATCCCGCCGGATCGCTGGAGTATCGAAAAGTACTACGACCCGGATCCGGACGCGCCGGGGCGTATGTACACCCGGCGCGGCGGATTTCTCACCCAGCCGCTGTGGGATTTCGACGCCGACTTCTTCGGCATCGCCCAGAAGGAAGCCGCCATCCTCGACCCGCAGCAGCGGCTGCTGCTCGAGGTGACCTGGGAGGCGCTCGACGACGCGGGCATGGCGGGCCGGGTCTCCGGCCACCGCGTCGGCGTCTACGTCGGCGGCTTCATCCTCGACAACGTGCTCGGACGCAGCGGTCCGCTGGTCCGCTCGGCGATCACCAGCCACACCGCGATGAGCGCCTCGCACACCTTGCTGTCCAACCGCATCTCCTATCTGCTCGACCTGCACGGCCCGAGCCTGACCGTCGACACCGCATGCTCGTCGTCGCTGGTCGCCACGCATCTCGCGGTGCAGGCGATCGCCAACGGCGAATGCGAGATCGCGCTGGCCGGCGGCGCGAACGCGATGCTGCAGCCCGAGACGTTCATCTCGATGTGCAAGGGCCGGTTCCTCTCGGTCGACGGGCGCTGCAAGACCTTCGACGCCGCCGCCGACGGATACGGCCGCGCCGAGGGCGCGGGCGCGGTGCTGCTCAAGCCGCTCGACGTGGCGCAGCGCGACAACGACCGCGTCTACGCCGTCATCCGCGCGACGGGCGTGAACCAGGACGGCCGCACCATGGCCATCCCGGTGCCGAATCCCGTTGCGCAGGAACAACTGGCGCGCCAGGTGCGCGACGACGCCGGTGTCGCCGCGCACGAGGTGAGCTACCTCGAGGCGCACGGCACCGGCACCGCGGTCGGCGACCCGCTCGAGATGTCGGCGCTGGGCGCGGTGTACGGCGCGGTGGACGGCCGCACCGAGCCGGTGCCGGTCGGTTCGGTGAAGAACAACTTCGGGCACACCGAGGCCGCCGCCGGGGTCGCGAGCCTGATCAAGGCCGCGCTCACCCTGCACCACCGCACAGTCGCGCCCCAATTCGACCTGACCACACCGAATCCCGAGATCCAGTTCGACGAGCTCCGACTACGGGTCCCGCTGCTCCCCGAACCGCTGCCCGCGCAGCCGGGCAAGGGCGTGGTCGCGGTCAACGGCTTCGGCTACGGCGGCACCAACGCCCACGTCATCCTCTCCGAAGCGCCGCCGCGGGACGCGCGGGCCGACGACGAGCGCCCGGTGCCGAAGGTACTGCCGATCTCCGGCCGCCACGAGACCGCGGTGCGCACGCTCGCAGGCGAGTTCGCGCAGGCGCTCGACCACCATCCCGCCGACGCGGTCACCGCGGCCGCCTGGACCCGGCGCGCCCACCACCCCCTGCGGGTCGGCTTCGCCTACGACGACGCCGACGATCTGCGCACCCAGTTGCGTGCTTTCGCCGCGGGCGAGGGCCGGGCGCCGTCGCGGGTCATCGGTGACGGCGAGGTGGAGCCCGTCTTCGTCTTCAGCGGGATGGGCCCGCAGTGGTGGGGCATGGGGCGTGAGCTGCTCACCACCGACAGCACGTTCGCGAAGGTGGCCAGGGAGATCGACCGCGAGTTCGTCTCGATCGCGGGCTGGTCGATCCTGGACGAGATGCTCGCCGACGAGGCCGGCTCGCGGATCGTGCGCACCGCGTTCGCGCAGCCCGCCAACTTCGTGCTGCAGGCCGCGCTGACCGCCGAACTGGCCGAGTACGGCGTGTATCCCGCGGTGGTGGTCGGGCACAGCGTCGGTGAGGTCACCGCCGCGTACGTCTCCGGCGCGCTCTCGCTGCGCGACGCGCTCACCGTCAGCTATCACCGCGCCCGGCTGCAGGCGACCACCGCGGGCACCGGAGGCATGCTGGCTCTCGGCATGTCCGAACGCGAGGCACGGGAGTTGCTCGCCCGCACCGACAGCATCTCGATCGCCGCGGTCAACAGCCCCGGCGCGGTCACCCTTGCAGGCGACAGTCAGGATCTGGAACTGCTGCGCGACACCCTGTCGGCCACCGGCACGTTCGCGCGCAGCCTGCGGGTCGAGGTGCCCTACCACAGCCATCTGATGGACCCGATCCTCGACGATCTGCGCGGCGCGCTCGGCCGGCTCACCCCGCGGGACGCGAAACTCACCACGTACTCCACCGTGACCGCCGCCGAGATCGCGGGCACGGGATGGGACGCGGACTACTGGTGCCGCAACGTCCGGGAGCCGGTGCGGTTCGCCGACGCCATCGGCGCGCTGGTCGACGCGGGCCACCGGGTCTTCCTCGAGGTCGGCCCGCACCCGGTGCTCAGCGGCAACATCCGCGAGATGCTGATCCATCGCGGAGTGATCGGCGCCGCGGTGACCACGCTCTCGCGCGACCTGCGCGACCGTAACAACGTGCTGCGCGCTGTCGCGGATCTGTATGTCGCGGGCTCGCTGGACGGTTCGGCCGTACCCGGCCGGCCGGACTCGATCGTCGGGCACCTGGATCTGCCGGCCTACCCGTGGCAGCGCAAACGGGTGTGGCACGACGAGCCGGTCACCCTGCTGGATCGTCTCGGCACGCCGGAGGGCTACGCGCTGCTCGGTGATCCCACGACGGCGGCGAACTCGGAATGGGAGGTGCAACTGTCGGTCTCGCGGCTGCCCTGGCTGCGCGACCATGTCGTGGACGGGTATGTCGTGCTGCCCGGCGCGGCCTACCTCGATGCCGCGCTCAGCGCCGCCGTCGAGCGCACCGGCCGCACGAGCGCCGGCCTCGAATCGGTGGAATTCGTCGCGCCACTGGTGATCGACGAGCACGACGTCCCGGTACTGCGGGTGAGCGTCGAGGAATCGACCAAACGCTTCCGGATCCACTCGCGCTCGGCCACCGCCACCACCTGGACGCTCAACGCCCACGGCAGGCTGATCGAAGCCGACTTCGCCGCCGCCGCCGTGGACGTCGACGCCCCTGAGCATGCCGCCGCGGTCGCGGGGGCGGATCTCTATCGCGCGCTGGCGGCGCGCGGGCTGGACTACGGGCCCGCCTTCCAGCGCATCGTCTCGGCCGTCGTCGGTGCGGACGCGGTGGTCGCCTCGCTCGCGCCGGTCGAGCAGGCCACGCCGATCCGGCATCTGGCTCACCCGGCGGTGGTCGACGCCGCGCTGCAATGCGTCGCCACGCTGGCCGCGGACTCGGATGCCGACGTGGCGATCGTGCCCGCCGCCATCGCCGGGGTGCGCCTGCTCGGCGCGCTGCCGGAGCGGCCGCGGGTCGTGGTGACCCGCCGCGGCGCGGACCCGCTGCGCGCCGACATCGCCATCGTCGGCGAGCACGGCGAGGTGGCGATGCGGCTGCTGGGCGTCGAATTCCGCCCGGTCAGCGCGCCGGTCGACGTCACCCACCAGCTGGAACGGGTGTTCTACCAGCCCATCTGGGAGATCGTCGAGGCACCGGCAGGTGAGCGTCCCTCGGAGGAGGAAACCGTGGTCGCCGTCTGCGTCGGCGCCGACGCGGCCGGCCGCGCGGCCGCACTGCTGGGCGACCGGACCGATGTCACCGTCGTGCTCGCCGACGCGGAGGCCGACGACAACGACGAGCGCCTGCGGCTGGCGTTGCGCTCACCAGACGGTGTGCCGATCGCCGAACGGATCCGGGTGGTCACTGTGTTCGGCACGGCGCTCGACGGGGCGCGCAACGTCTACTGGCTCGCGCGCGTGGCGAATGCCATCGAGCATCTGCTCGCCGACGCGCCCCAGGTCCGTGTCCACAGCGTCGTGGTCACCGAGAACGCGCTGTGCACGCCCGCCGATACCGCCGTCCAGGTGTCGCACGGCGCGCTGGTGGGCGCGCGGCGCGCCCTGCTCAACGAACAGCCCGCCGCGGCGTGGCGACTGGTCGACGCGGGAGCACAGGCCTCGGCGCCGCCGACCGATCTCGTTCTCGCCGAGGACGCGCTCGACGAGATCGGCGTGCGGGGAGACGACCACTGGGCGGTGCGGCTGGACCGGAATTTCGGCACCCACCTCGACGAGCGCAACCGCGCCGTCCCGCTGTCGGACCCGGAAGCCTCTTTCGTGGTGGAGATTCCGAAGTCCCGGTTGTTGTCCGACCTGGCGTTGCGCCGAGTCGACCGGGTCGCGCCCGGTCCGGGCGAGATCGAGGTCCGGATGGAGACGGCCGGGCTCAACTACAAGGACGCGATGAAGGTCATCGGCGTGCTGACCGAAAAGGAGCTCGCGGGAACCTATTTCGGTACGACGGTCGGGATGGAGGGCTCCGGGGTCGTCGAGCGCGTGGGGCCCGGCGTCACCGGCGTCGCGGTCGGCGATCGGATGATGGTGTGCGCCCGAGACATCTTCCGCAAGTACGTGACCATGCCCGTCGACGCCGGCGCCACGCTACCGCACCAGCTGCTGCCCGGAGAGGACTACGACCCGCTCACCTGCGGATCCGGATTGCCGTTTCTCACCGCCGAATTCGGGCTGCGGACACTGGCGCGCCTGCGGCCGGGTGAGACGGTGCTCGTGCACGGCGCGGCGGGCGGCATGGGCATGGCCGCGGTGCAGGTCGCGCTGGACATCGGGGCGACGGTGATCGCGACGGCGGGCACGCCCGAGCGGCGTGCGCAGGTGCGCCTGCTCGGCGCGCAGCACGTGCTGAACTCGCGATCGGCCGACTTCGTCGACGAGATCGCCGATCTGACCGGCGGACGCGGCGTCGACGTCGTCTACAGTTCGGCTCCCGGCGAGATCCTGCGCCAGAACTTCCGCGTCGCCGCCGAATTCGGTCGTGTGGTCGACATCGGTAAGGCCGACATCTACACCGGCGGCGTCATCGATCTCGGCCCCTTCGACCGCAACCTCACCTTCTTCTCCGTCGACATGGACCGCGCGCTCGCCCACGACCCGGAACTGCTGCGCACGCCGATGCGGGCGAGCCATGCGGCATTGCGCTCGGGCACATACCGGTACCTCCCCTATACGGCTTATCCGGTGTCGGAGCTGGCGGCGGCTTTCGAGTCCGTCGCACGCTCCGACCAGATCGGCCGGGTTGTGCTGGACCTGCGCGAAGAACAGCCGATGGTGCGCCCCGAGCTCGCTCACCCGCGCATCGACCCGGACGGCTGCTATCTGGTGACCGGCGGCTTCGGTGGCTTCGGCCTGGCCACCGCCCGCTGGCTGGTCGCCGAGGGCGCACGGAAACTCGTGCTGGTCGGCCGCAGCGGCGCGTCCACGCCACAGGCCAGGGACCAGGTCGCGGCGTTCACCGCGGCGGGCGTGGCGGTGATCGAGGAACGAGTGGACATCGCCGACTACGCCGCCACGGCAGCGCTGGTGGACCGTATCCGGTCGGTCGCACCGCTGCGCGGGATCTTCCACGCGGCGGGGGTGGTGAACAACTTGCCCATCCCGCAGATCACGCCCGAGTCGCTCGACGAGCTGTTCGCCAAAGTGCGTGGCGCCCAGCATCTGGACCGGGCGGTCGAGGCCGCGGGGATCGAACTGGACATGTTCGTGCTGTACTCCTCGATCAGCGCGCTAGGCTGCATCACCCCGCAGGTCGGCTACGCCGCCGCCAACGCCGCCTTGGACGCGCTCGCGGCCGACCGGCGTGCCCGCGGCGCCGCGGCGCTGGCGGTGAACTGGGGATTCATGAGCGGCGGCGGCATGGCCGACAAGACCGAGGCGCTGGCGGACTACGTGAAGTCGATCGGCTTCCTGCCCATCGACATGGACCGCGCCACCGCCCTGCTGCGCGAATGCCTGGCACTCGACAGCGCTCAGGTCGCGGTGGCCGATATCGACTGGACGGTGTGGTCGCGGGTGGCGCGGCCGTCCACCGACACGCGCCGTTTCGGCCAGTTGCTCGCCGACATCGGAGTCGGCGGCGAGGCAGGCGGCACCCTGCGTGCCGAGATCCTCACGCTGCCCACCGAACAGCGCGCCGACTTCGTCGCCCAGCGCCTCGCCGATCAACTCGCGGTGGTGCTCGGCGTGGACACCGACGCCGTCAATATCGATGAGCCGGTCACCGACCTCGGCATGGACTCGCTCATGGCGATGGAATTCGGGGCCCGCACCGAGAAAGAGCTCGACGTCAAGATCTCCGCACTGGAACTCAGCCGGGGCCTGTCCTTGCGCGGTATCGGCGCCAAGGTGGTCAGCCAGTTCGCCGAGCCCGCCGACGCGCAGGCCGCGGCATGAAAGGAACCCACATGTCCACCGAGCTGATCGCCTACGCCGATATCGACACCGTGCTGGGCCACCGGGACGGGCGGTTCTTCGGCGAGGGGTACAAGCGGATCACGCACCGCATCTTCGACATCGTCCTCGACCGCGACGCGCAGGACCGGCCGCGGCTGACGGCCACGGCCGGCGTGCACTATCCGCTGGACTGGTCGCGCAAGAGCACCCGCGTGCTGGTGCCGCACGTCAGCAGCATCGACTGCTCGATCTTCGGCTACCGGCTGCTCGAAGTGATCCTGCGCGAGTGCTACGGGCTCACCGACAGCGACATCCGGTCGTGCTGGGTGCCGTACGTCCAATTCAGCAGCGGAACCATCGCGACGGAATCGCTGGAGGAGTTCCCGATCAGCGCGACGGTCGCCGCGGTGGAAGGGAACACGATCAGCATCACCGGAGCGCTTGGCGGCGGCATGAGCCTGGAGGCCACCGTGGCGCTGCCCGCGCCGCCGCGACCGCCGCAGGCGACACGGCGCACCGTGCACGAGACCGGGCGGGGATACTTCCACGGCGGGGTCTACACCCGCGGGCAGTATCTGCGCAACGTCGTCGTCTCCGACGGCGGCAGCCGCGCGCACGCCGATTTCGTTCTGACGGAACCGGATTCGGCGGGTCCCTGGCAGGGCGTGGCCGACGCCTACCAGCCTTCGGTGACGCTGGTCGACGCGACGGTGATCCTGGCGCAACTGTCCCAGGTCGTGCTCTACGAGCTGGACAACATCGCCCGCAAAGACAGTGAGACGCTGTGGATGCGCCGGATGACCGCGCGCGCGTCCGCTCCCCCGGCGCCGCTCACCTCCGGCACCGCGACCACGCACATGGTGCGCTCGATGGTTCTCGCCTTCGGCGGCGGCGACTGGCGCATCTCCAGCTGGGCATCGGATTTCGCGGGCTGCGAGATCCGATACGACCTCGCGCACCGGCTGCCCGCCTGACCCGCGCATCCCCGAACGATCGGAAAGGCATTCTCATGTCGGGAAACAACTATCGACGCATCGTCATCTCCGGAACGTATTCGACCGGAAAGACCACGACCTCCACGGCGCTGTCCCTGCTGACCGGCATCCCCCGGGTGGACGCCTCCTCCGCCCGCGAGGTGGTCACCGAGCTCTACCCGGGCATGCGGTTCCAGGATTTGAGCACCACCGAATTGATGGCGCTCGGCTTCCGCAGGCTGGAACTTCGCATCCAGGCCGAGGCGATCCTCGACGCCCAGGGCGGTTTCATCGCCGACGGCTCGGTGCTCAACGAGTGGGTCTACGGCACCACCCGGCTGGTCACCGGTCCCAACCCCGGATCGAGCCGATGGCACAAGGCCGTCAAGAACACCATCACGCTGCCCGGCCGGCCGTTCTACCGCCGCTACCTCAACGCCTACGGCGATATGGCCCGGCAGCGGGCCCGGCAGAACTACGACATCTTCTTCCACCTCCCGGTGGAGGTGCCGATGGATCCCGACGGCCACCGGCCGGTCGACGAGCGCTACCGCGCCATCTCCGATCGGCAACTGCTGCACGCGATCAGCGAGCTCGGGCAGCCGGTCGTGACGGTACGCGGCACCCCCGAACAGCGCCTGGAATCCATCGTCTCGATGCTCGACATCCCCACCGTGATGGACATCGACGTCGCGGTGAAGGAGGCGATGGAGATCGTGCGCAGCAGCCGCGAGCGCGTCCAGGAAACGATCGTCGCCCAGCAACAACCGCACACTCTCGGCCGCAAGATCAAGTTCGCCACCCGCGTTTAGGAGCACGCCATGACCGTCCTGCTGGACAAGACCAAGCGCTACAACCCGATCGACTCGTGGTTCTACGACAACTTCATCTCCGATGCCGTGCGGGAGATGACCCCGACCCTGTTCGACGACATCGTCGCCCAGCTCGACGAGGGCGCGCAGGTTCTCGACGTCGGTTGCGGCGGTGGGCAACTCGCGGTCGGACTGGCCACCGCCGGGACCACGCTGCGGCTGACCGGCATCGACCTCTCCCCGCAGCAGGTGCGCAGGGCTCGCAAGCGCGGCGCGGCGCTGGGCAGCCGCATCCAGTTCCGGGAAGGATCGGCGACGGACCTGCCGTTCCCCGACGCCGCCTACGACGCGGTGATCAGCTCCGGTTCGATCAAGCACTGGCCCGATCAGCGCAAGGGGCTCGCGGAGATGATCCGGGTGCTGCGGCCCGGCGGGCTGCTGCTGGTGATCGAGGCCGATCGGGGCTGTACCTTCGAGGACGCGCGGACTTTCGTCGACCGCTGGAAACTGCCGCAGCCGATGGCGCGGGCCTGCCTTCCGTTCTTCCGCACCTACATCGCCGGCTACGGCCTCGATCTGGAGGACGGCCGCGACCTGGTGGCCGATCTCCCGGTCACCGACGCCCAGGTGCGCCGCATCCCGGGCGAGCCCGGTATCCAGATCACCGCGCGCAAACGGGCGGAGTGAGCACCGGTCGCCTCGGCGAATCCGGCCGGTAGCGGGCCGGGCGGCGTCCCCGCAGAGACGTCGCCCGGCCTGCCGCCTGTCATCGGCGCCGACGACACCACCGGACAACTCGGCCGAGTGCCGACGGTGCTCGCCTCAGCGCCGGGCGCGCTGCGGTTTGCGCGCGGCCTCCTCGGTCACCTCGGCCTGCCGGTCGTCGGGCACGAGGGCGCGGATGTCCTCTCGCGAGCCGATCATCAGTTTTTGCAGGATCGCCGCCATCTGGGCGTCGACCGTCTTGAACGAACTGCCGCGCCGGGCGGCGATGGCGGTGTTCGTCCAGCCCGCCGCCGCCAGCACGGCCACCTCCTGTTCGGCGGCCGACAAGTCCTCCCAGTGCGAAGGACGGTGCCGCCGGACCGGATGCTCGACGGGTAGCCGGTCCAGCGACAGCTTCCCCAGCGCCAGCTGTGCTACCTCGCCCAGTTCCGGCCGCAGTAACGCACCCTCGCGTTCCGCCTCCGCGAAGGCGGTCTCTCCGAGGACCGCCCGAGCGGTGTCGGCGGCGATGTCGGTTTCGGTGGCGAACGGGCCGAGATTGGCGATGTCCACACCGATCCTGTCCCGCAGTGTGGCACCGCCACCGGTCAGTCGCGCGACTTCGCGCGCCCAACCCGTCACCGCGGCGGAGCGTTCGCCGTCGGTGTCGCGGATCAGCCGCGCCAGTGCCCAGCCGCGGATGTGGACGGCCCATACCGCGCCCCATTGGTCGCGCATCGCCAGCTGAGTGGTCAGCGACGCGTGCGTCACGGCGAGCGCTTGCTCCGGGTCACCGTGTTTGGTCAGCGCGATAGCCCGGGCCAGGCCGACCCAGGACGTCGCCCACCGCGCCCCGGAGCGCTCGGCGTGCTCCAGGTGCCGCCGGGAGATCTCCAAGGCCTGCGCGGGTGTGCCGAGCAACGCCGCGGCCAGCGCTTCGAACAGTTCGCTCATCGCGGCCCCACCACGGTCGCCGTCGACGGAGAACTTCTCTCGCGCGCGGGCCAGCACCGCTATCGCGCGCACGTCGCGGTCCACCAGCATCATCTCGGCACCTCGGGCGAACTCGACCGGGGCGGGCAGACCGAGGTCGCGGTCGGGCTGCTCGCGCCAGCCCGCCCGGGCGGCGCCGTCGGGCGCGCACAGCACCACGCACTCGTCGAGCGTGCGTTCGGCGTCGTGGTGCAGGCCTTGGCACAGGCTGATCCATGCGATCAGCGACATCGTCGTGACCTGCAGCGGCAGCGGCGGCGGGTCGAGTTCCCGGCTGGCGGCCAGCGTGCGCTCGGCCCAATGGCGTGGTTCCCGCAGCGAGCCGGTGAGGAACGGGCAGCGCAGCGCGATCAGCCCGGCGGCGATCTCCAGCCCGACGGCGGCCTCCTCCGCGGTGGCGAGGCTGCCCGCCATCGCGCACAGCAGGTTGTCCCAGGCTGCCCGCGCCCAATCCAGCAGCCGCTGTTCGTCCGGGCCGAACCACCCGGCTCGGGCGGCGACGACCTTGTCGCGGTAGTAGCGCCGGTGCGCGCGCGCCAGCCGGGCCGGTTCACCGCCGCGTTCGCTCGCGCGCTGCTGCGCGAACAGGCGAACGCTCTCCAGCAGCGAATACCGCACGGTGGTCGCCGTCAGATGCACCGAGACCAGCGATTGGTCCGCCAATCGCTCGAGCAGGCCTTCGATCTCGGCGCGGGCCAAGCCGTCCGGCTCGTCGTCGGCGCAGACCGCCTCGATCGCCTCCAATTCGGCGCCGACGTCCGATTCCGCCGCGTCCGCGTTGTCGTGGTCCACGTCGTACCCGGCCGCGAACACCGACAGGCGGTCGAACAGCAGCCGCTCTTTGTCCCCGCACAGGTCGTAGGACCAGGCTATGACGTCGCGAATGCCTTGGTGGCGCGCCTCCGCACCGACCCGCGGACCATGCGACCAGCGCAGCCGCCGGTCGGTGGCCTCACCGCTGAGGTCACGCAGGATCATCGGCAGCGGCTGCCGCAACAGCCGCGCGGCGGCCAGCCGGATGTAGAGCGGATGGTTGTGCACGTGACGGCAGATCGCCACCGCCAGCTCGGTCTCGTCGTCGGCGACGGCGTGCCCGGTCAGACCGGCGCGGGCGCGGAACAGAGCCAGCGCCTGTTCCCGCGACAGCGCGGGCACCGGCACCAACTGCTCGTCGACCCATCCGATCGCCTCGCGGCTGGTGGCCAGCACCGTGAGGCCCGGCGCCGCCTCCAGTAGGTCGGCGATCACCCGGCCCGCGCCGTCGAGGACGTGTTCGCAATTGTCCATCACCAGGATCGTCTGCAGGGTGCGCCCGACCGCGTCGCGGCGGCGCAGCGTGTCCAGCACCGCCTCCCACGCCGAGCGTCCGGAGAAGTCGGCGTCCATCAGCGAGCGCGCGACCTGTTCCTCGACCGCCGCCGCGTCGGCGTTACGCGAGAGCAGCGCCAAGCGCACCCAGTGCACCGGAACACGGCGCGCCTTGTGGAACCGGTGCACCGCTTCGGTCGCCAGCCGTGTTTTGCCGATGCCGCCCGCGCCGATCAGCGTGACCAGGCGGGTCCCGCCCAGCAGCGCCATCCCGATCCGCTCCAGCTCACGTTCGCGCCCGACGAAATCACTGGCGGCCGCGGGTGGGAAACCCGGACTCGACGCACGTCCTACCGACACAACAGTGCAGCGTAGTCCGGCCGCATCCGGAAATTCGCGGGTCTCTACCGATGTGCCGCGCCCACCTATACGCGGACTATTGCGCTGTCGCGGTAGTTCACGACCGGAAGGACACGAGGGTGGGACAGATACTGGTACTCGGGGCGGGCGAATGCGGATTACCCCTCGCCCATCGTCTGCTGCGTGGTGGCCGGGCCGTCACGCTGGTGACCGATCGGGACGCCGATGCGGTGCTCACCGGCACGGTGACCAGCACCCAGGTCAAGTTCCCGCCGACGCTCGACCTCGAATCGGACCTCGGCCTCGGCTTCTGGCGCTCGAGCGCCCCGAACATCGAAGGCATCCGGTTCACCATGGCCGTCGACCGGGCGACGGTGGTGACCTGGGCCGGACGATTCACCCGCCCCGCGCAGAGCGTGGATCAGCGGACGGTGTTCGCGCGCTGGCTCGGCGAGTTCCTGGCCGCGGGCGGCGACCTGCGCATCGCCGAGCCCTCGGTGGCCGAACTCGACCGGGCCGCCGCCGACTACGCCCTGACCGTGGTGACCCGCGCCGGTCGCGACCTCGCCGGCTGCTTCGAGGCCGATCCGGCGTGGCCCACGCCCGCCGCCGCGCTGCGGCGGCTCGCCGTGCTGTACCTGGACGGTGTCGAGCCGGACCCGGAGGGCCTCGGCTCCTACACCGCGCTACCCGAGCACGGTGAAGTGATCTCCTATCCCGGCCTCACCGGACGGCCGGGGCAGGAACGCCGCTGCGAGATCTTGCTTTTCGAGGCGCGGCCGGGCGGCGCGCTGGACGTATTCGACCAGCACGGCACGCCGGCACAGCGCTGGTCACTGGCCAGGCGACTGCTGGAGGCGCACCTGCCCGCCGAACTCGCCGAGCGCTACCGGCACGCGGAACCGACCGACGCCGGGGCCACGCTGGTAGGGGCGGTGACCCCGGTCATGCGCCGTCCGGTGGGCACCCTCCCCTCGGGACGGCCGGTGCTGGGCGGAGGCGACGTCGTCTGCCGGATGGATCCCGGTGGCGCGCAGGGCGCCAACAACGCCGTGCACTGCGCGATCCGCTACGGCGAGGCGATCCTGCACGACCCGGACGGCCCCTATGACCGCGCGTGGATGGAATGGGCGGCCGCGCCGTGGCTGACGGCTGTGGCGCACCCCGCCGCGCGGTGGACGGCGACGGTGCTCGATCCGCCCCCTGCCATGCAGGAGATGATGCTCGCCGCCCGGGACGAACCGGCCCTGGCCGACGCCTTCGCCGACACCTTCGCGCGACCGGCGAACCTCGCCCGGCTCGCACCGAAAGTGCCGTCCTGACCGATTACCGGATCTCAGGATCGCCAGGGCTGCGTTGCCGGGAAGACAACCGGCAGTGCGGCCAGGGCACGGTGGAAAGGCCCTGGCCGCCACGTCAATTCGCGCACGGGCACGGC
Source organism: Nocardia gamkensis NBRC 108242 (assembly GCF_001612985.1). GTDB lineage: Bacteria > Actinomycetota > Actinomycetes > Mycobacteriales > Mycobacteriaceae > Nocardia > Nocardia gamkensis. The sequence goes on from NZ_BDBM01000051.1 coordinate 24,359, forward strand.
GGGCCGCAATTCCGGCAGCGCGTCCAGCAGCTGGTCGACCGCATCCTGGGCGATGAGATAGGCCGGGCTGCGGGCGGGGCACGCGTGCGGTCCGGCGCCCCACGCCAGATGCGACCGGTTGCCGCTGTGGTTGTGCCCGCTGATCGCCGGGTCGTTGTTGCAGGCGGCGAAACTGATGACGACCGGTTGGTGGGCGGGCAGCCAGAAGTCATCGATCAGGATGGGCTGGCGCGGATAGGTGACCGAGAAATTGGCCATCGGCGGGTCGGTGAACAACACCTCGTCCAGCGCGTCGCGAGTGGACAGGCTGCCGCCGAGGACGTCGCCACCGAACCGGTCGTCGGTGAGAATCAGCAGCAAGGTGTTGACGATCAGATTCTGCAGCGGTTCGATTCCCGCGCCGTAGAGCACGACGAGCTGGTGGATCACCTCCGCGTCGTCCAGGCCGGCCGGATGCCGCAGCAGTCGTGTGGTGATGTCCCGGCCCGGCTCGGCGCGCTTCAGCTCGATCAGCCGCAGCAGGGCGGTGCCGAGCATGCGGTTGCCCTCCTCGGCGTCCACGCCGTCGAATACGGCGGCGGTCGCGACGGCGACCTCTCGCCCGATCTCCGGCGGGCAGCCCAGCAGGGCGTTGATCACCTCGAAGGCCAGCGGAAGGGCGTACTGGGACACCAGATCGGCGCTGCCCGCCGTGCCGAAGGCGTCGATCAGCCCGGCCGCGATCCGCTCCACCGTTTCGTGCAAGGCGTGCAGGTCGACGGCGTTGATGCTCGCGGTGTTGACCTGCCGGTAGCGCGCGTGCGCCTCGCCCACGCTGCGCATGGCGTTGGGGCGCCACTCCAGCACCGGCAGCACCGGGCAGTCGGCGGGGACGGTCGCCTGCCAGGCGCGCGGGTCGGCGGGAAAGTGCTGCGGGTCGTGCATGATTCGCACGGCGGTGTGGTAGCTGAGCACCAACGTCGCGGGCACGCCGGGGGCCAGCTCGACCGGCGCCATCGACCCGTAGCGGGCCCGCATGTCCCGGTAGGCGCGATGCGGATCGGTCGCGAATTCCGGCGAATACAGCGGTATCCGCTCGATCCGGTGGTCGATGGGCGAACCGTGGTGTGCGCCGGATTCGTTGATGGTCCGGTCGAGATCTCGGGGCGTGGTCAAACGCGTGACTCCCACAGTAGAAGCGTTTTCGGCGAGCGCGGATGAGCGAACTCGGCGCGGATCGTCGCGACGCCGTCGTTCGGTCCATGCGGTGCACCGCTGGGCCGCGTCTTCTCGACGGTGCAGCGGCTCGCCACACAGGATGGTCGCGTAGGTAGGGTCCGGACATCGGTAGTGGCGGCCTGCCTGCGGCGATGCGATCACTCGTCCGCGCGGCATCCGCCCTCTCACCGGCCACGGTCACCGGCAGCCGCGCGCGGCTTCGTCCGCGCTCCCGAACCCGTTGGTGATGCTGAACATTCGCTGAAGGCGGTCGGGCCGGTCGAGCGGTCGGGTGCGCTGTGAGATACAGGCCGCGTGCTCGCATCGCCGGGAGCACAAGCACTTCCACGCGCGGAGGGCTGGTGTATAACTTCCATCGGCCCGGTCGACTCCACCGACAAGCGATAGCGAGACACGATGCACGGTTACCTGAATCAGGTGTCCCAAGGCACGACCCCCTCCGGCTATCCGACGCGTGAGCCCGAGACCCACGCGGTCGCACCGCCCCGCCCGGCGGATCTCGTCGTCAGCGCACTGTTGTGGTTCCTGCCCGCGACGCTGGCCGCGATGTCGACCATCCTCGCGCCGTGGTTCCTGATGGCGGGGGGCATCTGCGCGTCCAAGCCCGAGTGCCGGGTCGACACCAGCGCGGGCGTGTGGATCATGGTCGGGGGCGGGATCGTGGGATTCGCCGTGGGGGTGCTGCTCTCGAGTATGGCGGCCCGGCAGGGGCGGGCGTTGTTCCCCGGCGCGCTCGTAGGTGCGGTGCTGGTCGTGCTGGCCTGGTTCGCCGCCTCGTTCCTCATGGGCTGAAACGCCGGGCGGCCGGATGAACGTCCGCCCCGGCTCTTCTCCCCCGGCAAGGAAAATTGGCGCGGGTGTACTATTCGCCGGAATCACCCCACCGCGGGAGCTCGGGTACGGCCGGGCTGAGAGGGCGAACCGCACGCGTCGCCGACCGCATGAACCTGTCCGGGTAATGCCGGCGTAGGGAGAGCGTTTCCTTCATGTCGTCATCGACCCGCGCGAACGCGCACGAAGCCCCCCTGACCCTCGACCAGCCCGCACCGAAAGTGCTCTCGTTCTGGGACCAGAGTGCGTTCTGGGCCAATCTCGGCGTCAGCCTCTTCGCCTTCTCCGGGGCGTACACGGTGCTCGCGCCGAACGCAGAGGGGGCCGCGCAGCTCTCGATCGCGGCCGGAATCCTGGCGACCGTCCTGGGCACCCTGGTCGGCGCGGCGATGCTCGGCGCCGCGGCACTGACAGGTGCGCGCACAGGACAACCCGCGATGGTCCTGCTGCGCGGGCTGTTCGGCGCGAAGCTCAGCTATCTGCCCACCGCGCTCAACATCGCTCAGTTGATCGGCTGGGGAACGTTCGAGCTGATCGTCATCGGTGACGCGGCCGAGGAACTGTTCGGCGGCGGCCCGCACTGGCTCTACGTGGTGGCCGCGGGGGTACTGACGACGGTACTCACGATCTGGCCGCTCGGCTCGGTGCGGTTGCTGCGCAGATTCGTCACCGCCGGCGTCGTGATCGCCCTTGTCTGGTTCTACGCGCAGTTCTTGCGCGCCGGTCTGCCCGATCTGCGGGCGAACCCGGGCCCGAGCGGGGGCGGCCCGTTCGGCGTCGACTGGAACCTCTTCTGGGTTGCCACCGATGCCGCCTTGGCCGTCTCCATCTCGTGGGTGCCGGTCGCCGCCGACTACACCCGGCACGCCCGCTCCGGTCGCTCGGCGTTCGGCGCGGCAGGCGGGGCGTACGCGCTCACCCAGATCATCGCCTACGTCCTCGGCCTGTTCGCGCTGGCGCTCGCGACCGGGGAAGGCGGACCGTACGCGCCTTTCCTGCACGTGAGCCTCGGTGCGGTGTTCTTCTTCGTTTTCGTGCTGCGAGAGGCGGATCAGTCCTTCGCCAATGTCTATTCCACCGCCGTCTCGATTCAGAATCTCGCACCGCGCGTCGATCGCCGGGTGCTCTCGATCGGCCTCGGTGCCCTGATCACGATTCTGGCTCTGCGGTTGAACATGGCGAACTACTTCGGCTTCCTCGGGCTGATCGGCTCGGTGTTCGTGCCACTGCTCGGCGTGCTCGTCGCCGACTTCTTCTTGCGTGCCCGCCGCGAGTGGAACACCGCAGCGGACGCGCCCGCGCGCTGGGGCATGGTGGCCGCCTGGCTGAGCGGGTTCGCCGTATATCAACTGGTCAACCCGGGTGACGCCGGTGCGTGGACGAGATTCTGGGACGGCGTTCGCCAGGTTGTGCACTTCACCGGGCAGGCGTGGATGAGCGCATCGCTGCTGTCGTTCCTGGCGGCGCTGGCGGTGGCCTGGCTGGTCGGCAAGGTGACGGCGAAGACCACATCGGCGTAGTGAATTTGCCACCATGGAGAGATGGGCCGGATCAGGATCGGTACGTCGGGCTGGGTCTACCCGCCGTGGCGCGGAACGTTCTACCCCCGGGGCCTCGCGCACAAGCGCGAATTGGCCTATCTGTCGGAGCGACTCGACAGCGTCGAGATCAACGGCTCGTTCTATTCGTTGCAGCGCCCGTCCAGTTACCAGAGGTGGGCGGAGCAGACGCCGGACGACTTCCTGTTCGCGGTGAAGGGCAGCCGCTTCATCACACACATGAAGCGGCTGCGCGACGGTGACGAACTGCTGGCGAACTTCCTCGCGTCCGGCCCGCTGGCGCTCGGGCCCAAACTGGGCCCGATTCTCTGGCAGCTGCCCCCGACCTTCCGCTTCGACGCCGACGTACTGGACGGCTTCCTGTCCCGGCTCCCCCGCAGCACCGAGCAGGCCGCCGAGATCGCGCGGCGCCACGATCACCGCGTCGACCCCGCGCACACCAGCACCGATGCCGACCGGCCGGTGCGGCATGCCCTGGAAATCCGGCACGACAGCTTCCTGACCCCGGCGTTCACCGATCTGCTGACCCGTCACAACGTGGCCCTCGTCGTCGCCGACGCCGCGGGAAAGTATCCGCTGCTCGAAGAGGTCACCGCCGACTTCGTCTACATCCGGTTGCACGGGCACGACGAGCTCTACGTCAGCGGATACACCGACGAGGGCTTGGACATGTGGGCGGAGAAGATTCGTTCGTGGGCGGGATCGTGCGACGTCTACACCTATTTCGACAACGACGCGAAGGTGCGGGCGCCCCGCGACGCGATGGCGTTGCGCGAGCGCCTGGAACCGGTCGTCCGGCCCGCGGGGTGAGGCCGGTGCGGCAGGTCGCGGTCTGCGGACCGAGAGAGTGCACGCGGCGGGAAGCGGAGTGGGCGCGCGCGGTCGGCGGGCTCTTGGCGCGAGCGGGGGTGACCGTGCTGTGCGGTGGCGGTACCGGCGTGATGGCCGCGGTCGCCGCCGGCACCGCCGAGGCCGGTGGGCTCGTGATCGGCGTGCGTCCGGACACCGATCGCGGCGCGGTGTGTCCCGGATTGTCGGCGGTGCTGTTCACGAACATGGGTGAGGCGCGCAACGCGATCCTCGTCGAGTCGGCGGACGCGGTGATCGTCATCGGCGGCTCGTGGGGCACGCTGTCGGAGGTCGCGCTCGCGCGGCGGCGCGGCGGGATTCCGGTGGTCTCCCTGGGCGGTTGGGAGATTCGCGACGTGAACGGGCGACCGGTGGCTGCCACGGTGGTCGCGGCCGACCCGGCAGACGCGGTGCGCCGGGCGCTGGACGGGATCGCGCAGGCCGAGCAGACCTGATTCGGTCGCGACGAGATCCTCCTACGCCCTCCGATTACCCTCCGCCACAGTTATTTCGGCATGCCGCTGCCCGGATATGGTCTGACACAAACCTTTCCGATCAGGCAATCTTGCGTGCCATGCAAGTTTCGTTACGGTGGAGACGCCGGTCATCCGGGATGCACTGCGGCAACTGTCCCTTCTTCCAGGAGCATTTCCGATGGACGCACCGTCCCAGCACACCCTCGCCGTCCCCGGCGCCACCCTCTACTACGAGGTCCGCGGCGCCGGACCGCTGTTGTTGCTGATCCCCGGCGGCAACGGCGACGCAGGGACTTTCGACGGCATCGCCGAACGTCTCGCCGACCGCTACCGCGTGGTCTCCTACGACCGGCGCGGTTTCACCCGCAGCCCCCTCGACGGACCGCCGGACGATCGCGTGGTCACCGACGGCCTCGACGCCGCGGCGCTGCTCACGCACCTGACCGACCAGCCTGCCCACGTGCTCGGCAGCAGCTCGGGCGCGATCGTGGCACTCGAATTGCTGCGCGCCCGGCCGGAACTGGTGCGCACGCTCGTCGCGCACGAACCACCGCTGGCCACGCTGCTGCCCGATGCCGAGAAATGGTTGACCTTCCTGGACTGCATCCACCAACAGAGCAGGAGCGAGGGCACGTCCGCGGCCATGGCGGCGTTCGCCAAGGGGATCGGTCTGCGGATCGCGCCGCCTCCGCCGGGCGGGCAGCTGCCGCCGCAAGCCGTCGATATGGTGCGGAGGATCCAGCGCAACCTGGTGTTCTGGATGGAGCACGAGCTGAGGCAGTACCCCCGCTACACCCCGGATCTCGCGGCGTTGCGCGCGTCGGCGGACCGCCTGGTGCTCGGGGTCGGGCGCGAATCGCGAGGCACCTTCCCGGCACTCCCGAACGCCGCGCTCGCGAAGGAACTCGGGCTGGACCTCGTCGAGTTCGCGGGCGATCACGTCGGTTACCGCAGCGCACCCGACGAGTTCGCCGCCCGGCTCGACTCGATCCTCACCCGCGACGACCGGTGACGCCGTCGCGGCGGCAGGTCAGGCCGACTGCCGCAGCGGATGCAGGGCAGCCAGTGCCCGCAGGGCGTCGGCGCGCGAAATGGGCTGATCGTTCTCCAGGGCGGCCAGCTCCAGTTCGATCCAGTCGCGAATGAGTGCGGACATGGTCACGTTGCGCTGCTCGGCGGCCTTCTTGACGCGCTGGTGCAGATCCAGCGGGATGCGCAGCGACGTGGTGACGGTGACCGTGTCCTCGGCGCGCAGCGGCGGGGGCAGCTCGGCCGGGTCGACGGGCGCGTCGCTGTATTCCAGACCGGACAGGAAGTCCCGGACGTCCTCGGGTTTCGTCGGATAGTCAGTCATCGGCGTGCTCCCAACGCTCGAGTTCGGCCACCTGGGCTTCGGTCATCTCGACCGCGCCCAGGATGTCCCACTGCCAGCCTTCGGTGCGGCGGACAGCGACGATGAGCGGCCGGCCCGTCTCGGTTCGGCCCCACACCGTCAGGACCGCGAGTTCGTTCCGGCCACGCGCCCGCCGAGGCCATCGGCGGGTGCCCATGAGCACCTGCAGCACTTCGCGAGGGTCGATCCCCACCAGCGACAACAGTGCCCACTCAGGCCAGTTATAACCCACGATCAGCGATAATACAAGTGTATTGCACGGGAGTTCACCGTGCTCTCGCCCGCGACAGATTCCAGCTCTGCCAGGGGTCCCCGTCGAGGTCCGCGCGCAGCCGGGCTCGCACCTGCGTGCGCAGCGGCTCGGGGAGCCGATCGGTCGCGGGCAGGATGTCCGGCGAGAGGGTCACCAGGTATTCGGTGTCCAGCGTTTTGCCCCGCTGCCAGCGATCGATGTTCTTTTCGGCGATCAACCGCTCCGGGTCCAGGACGGCCAGCGCCAGCAGCGTCGCCATCGCGGTGCCCGCCACGGCGCGCGGCAACCATGCCCGGCGCAGCCGCAGGACCGCGGCCGACACCAAGACGTAGACCAGGCCGAGCCACAGTTCGCAGACTTCCACCAGCAGGCGCAGCACCGTGAACCCGTAGGCCTGCTGGTAGGTCCACATCCGGCCGAGCGCCGAGGCGACGATCACCAGCGCGAGCACACTCACCGCCACCAGCAGCCCCCGCAGCCACCACCGGTCGGCGGCGGTGTCCTGGGCCGCCCAGCGCAGCACGACCATCAGCACCGCGAGGGTCAGCACGGTGACGGCCGACAGTTGCCAGAAACCGGTGCGCGCGTATTCGGCGTAGGTCAGGCCCGAGGTCTCCTGGACGTAGTCGTCGCCACCGAAGAGCACCACGAACTGGGTCGCGACGAACGCCGCGAACAGGACCGCGAGCGCACCGACCGGCAGCGCCCATTCCGATCGGCGCAACGTTCGCCCGGCCACCGCCGCTGTGGCGGGCGGCGGTGGGCCCGCCAGCAGGAACAGCGCGCCGAGCGTGCCGAGACCGGCCACCGCGAAAAGTGCGAACCAGCGCGCCACCGACGGCATGTCCACCTCCGGCGTCACGGTCTCGAGCAACGCCGCGAACATGGCGTCGGCGCTGCCGAGCAGCGGAACGAACACCGCGAGCAGCGCGACGGTCACCGCTGCCGACAGCCCGAGCCGCCGCGCACGCGGCGCGTTCCCGCTACGCACGCGGGCGGTACCGGCGTATGCCCACGGCACGGCGGCAGCCGCCGCGAGCCAGACGGCGAACGCGTCGTAGAGGATGCCGTTCGCCGAGCGGCGTGCGACGACCGCCAGCGAACCGGCGACGCATGCCGCGATCACGCACAACGCGAACAACCAGCCCGCGGCGCGGACAGCACCTACCGCGAGCAGGGCGAGGGCGAGCGTCGCCCACCACAGCCGCCCCGCGTTGAACCGAGGAGAACCGGTGCGGGCCGTCTGTCGTCCGGACGTCGCCTCGACCGCATCATCGCTCGTCGTACTCGCCGCTCGCCCGCGGGCATTGCGGTCGACGAGGAACACCGCCGTCGCGGCGACACCGGCCGCGAGGAGCCACCCGATGCCGGGCCGGTCCCAGTGGATCAGAACCGCGGCGGCCGATCCGGAGACGAGCGCGGCGAGCGCCACCCCGGGAGGGCAAGCGACCCCTCGCCACTTGGACGGACGCGGGGGAAACATCGGCCCGGCCACCGGCGGGCCGGTCTTCTCCGCGCGTGCGTCGGCCACCGCGACCCCCGAGCGCCCCGGCGGCGCACACACCGATGCCTGCGTGGCGGGGACCGCGCTGGAATCGGCTGCGGATGGCGCGGATGCAGTTGACACCGGGTCGGGCGCCGACGCTGATTCGGGTTCTGGAGGCATGGATCGTTCCTTCGATAGGCGTGCGGGATCACCCCGGGGCCGCGCCTGCGGTCCGGGTCGGGTGGTGTGGCAGATCAGCGTCCGGGCAGAACCACCCGGATGCGGGAGCCGGGATCGGCGACCGCGATGGTGCCGCCGTGCAGGTCGACCACCCACCGGGAGATGGCCAGGCCCAGTCCGGTACCTCCGCCCGGGGTGCGCCCGCCTCTGGTGAACCGGTCGAACACCTGCGCGCGTTCGGCGAGCGGAATGCCGGGGCCGTCGTCCTCGACGTCGATCACGACCTGGCCCTGCGATGCGCGCACGGCCAGGCGGACCTCCCCGCCCGCGGGCCCGTGCCTGGCGGCGTTGTCGAGCAGGTTGAGCAGCACCTGATGCAGGCGGGCACGGTCGGCGTACACGCGGGCGGCGCCGGGCAGCACGTCGGTGCGGAAGCGCACGCCGCGTCCGAGCGCGGCGGTCATGACCTCCGCTTCGGCGACGACGTCGGCCAGCAGCGGCGCGATCGGCAGATCCTCACGATCGAGCGGGAAGGCGCCCGCTTCGATGCTGGAGAGGTCGAGCAATTCCGAGACGAGCAGCGTCAGCCGTTCGGTCTGGGCCAGCGCGGTGCGCAGGGTCGCCGGGTCGGGTTGGGAGACGCCGTCCACCAGGTTCTCCAGCACCGCGTGCAACGCCGTGATCGGGGTGCGCAATTCGTGCGAGACGTTCGCGATCAGATCTCGGCGTTGCCGGTCGGCCGCCGCCAGGTCGGCGGCCATCTGGTTGAACGCCTCGGCGAGTTGCCCGACTTCGTCGCGCGAACTCGCCCGCACCCGCAAGGTGTAGTCGCCGTGGGCCATCCGCTTCGCCGCCGCGGTCATCTCCCGCAGCGGCCTGGTGATGCCGTGGGCGAGGAACTGCGAGGTTATCAACGCGATCACCACCGCGGTGAGCGTGGTGCGCGGCGGCAGCCACCCGATCTTGAATCGGAAGAACCCGAACGCGACACCGCCGGAGCACAGCATGAGGATCGCGAGCTTCAGCTTGATCGACTTCACCGGGTCCAACGGCCGCGGCAGCAGCTCGGCCACCCCGTCGCCGAGCCTGCGCCACTCGCCGGAAACGGTGCCGGACATCGTCTTCCGCACCCGCGGCGCGTTCTCGGGGCCGGCGCTCATCGGGCTTCCAGGGCGTATCCGACGCCGCGCACGGTGCGGATCAGGTCGGCGCCGAGTTTGCGGCGCAACGCCTTGATGTGACTGTCCACCGCGCGGGTGCCCGACGCGTCGGACCAGTCCCAGACGTCTTCGAGCAGTCGCTCCCGCGCCAGCACCATGCGCGGACGCCGGGCCAGCCGGGCGAGCAGATCGAATTCCAGCGGCGTGAGCAACGCCTCCACCTCCGCGCGCCAGACCCGGCGCTGGTCGACATCGATGCGGAGGTCACCGACCAGGATCGTCGCGCCGTCACGGTCGGCCGCCCGGTCCATCCGGCGCAGCAGCGCGTGCACCCGGGCGGCGAGCACGCGCAGCGAAAACGGCTTCGTCAGATAGTCGTCCGCGCCGACGCCCAAGCCGACTAGCTGGTCGGTTTCGTCGGCGCGCGCGGTCAGCATGAGCACGGGAACCGCGCGGCGCGCCTGAATGCGACGGCACACCTCCAGCCCGTCGAATCCCGGCAGCATGACGTCGAGCACCACCAGGTCCGGGTCGACGGTCTCGGCGGCGGCGACGGCCGAGGGGCCGTCGTGTGCCAGCTCGACGGTGAACCCCTCCGCCCGCAGGCGCGCCGCGACGGATTCGGCGATGGTCATCTCGTCGTCCACGACCAGGATCCGCCGCACGGGGTGCGCCGGTGCGCTGTGTTCCATGCACCGAACCCTAACCACCGGTTGTGGAGAGAACCGGCGTCATTTGTGGAGATTTCGTGTACGTGGGCGGGCGGTGCGGCACGCGTTCACGGCCGGGGCCATGGACGCTTGTCGATGCGTTCGATGTCGGTGTTGAACCGCTTCAGGAATCCGGCGAACGCGGCGACGTCCTCGGCGGTCCAGCCCGACAGCACGCTCTCGAGAGCGCGGACGTTGTAGGCGCGTTCGGCATCGAGCTGGCGCCCGCCCTCGGCGGTGAGGCGGAACTTGCGCGCCATGCCGCCGTCCGGATCCGGAATGCGTTCGACGAGACCGGCTTCGCGCATGACGGTCGTCTGGCGGTGCAGCGTGGAGGTGTCCAGACCGAAGGCGTCGCTGAGTTCGCCCACGGACATCGGGCCCTGCACTCGCAGCCTGCTCAGCACCGTGTAGGCGCTGCGGTCGAGGTGGCCGCTGCCCCGGCGGGCCTTGGCGCTGAGGCTGTGCCGCCCCAGCAGCATGGTTTCGAACTCCACCGAAGATACGGGCTTGTCCACACAACGCTCCTGCCGATATCCGCCGCTACGGGCTCATCTCCGCACCTATACCACACCCACCTACCCGGACCAGCGCATTTGCATAATGCAATTCTTGTGCATATTGCAATCAATATGTACTGTACACAGATCGAAGAGAGAGGGAGATCCGCGTGGCAGCACCATCGGAAGTCCGGTCCGAGGGCATAGTCGGTGTCCTCGCGGCGGCGGGCATCGTCGCCGCCCTGATGCAGACCTTGGTGGTGCCCCTGATCGGGGACCTCCCCCGACTCCTGGGCACCACGCCGTCCAACGCCTCCTGGGTCATCACGGCGACACTGCTCGCCGGTGCGGTGGCCACGCCCATCACCGGCCGCCTCGGCGATCTCTACGGCAAGCGGCGCATGCTGCTCGCGTGCACGGTTCCGCTCATCGGCGGATCGCTGGTCTGCGCGCTGGCGACCTCGGTCGTGCCGATGATCGCCGGACGCGGCCTGCAGGGCATCGGCATGGGCGTCGTGCCGCTGGGCATCAGCGCGTTGCGGGACCTCCTGCCCACCGAGCGGCTCGGCACATCCATCGCGGTGATGAGCGCCTCGATGGGGATCGGTGGCGCGCTGGGCCTTCCGATCGCCGCCGCGGTCGCCGAGAACGCCAGCTGGCGCGTGCTGTTCTGGGGCTCGGCCGTGCTCAGCGCCGGCGTGGCCACGCTGATCTGGCTGCTGGTGCCCGCCATCCCGGCGCGCGGAAACGGCGGGTTCGACGTACTCGGCGCGCTCGGTCTGGGCACCGCGCTGGTGTGCCTGTTGCTCGCGGTGTCCAAGGGCGCCGACTGGGGCTGGACAAGCGCAACCACCCTCGGACTGTTCGCGACCGCGATCCTGGTCCTGGCGGTCTGGGGCTGGTGGGAACTGCGAACCGCCGACCCGCTGGTGGATCTGCGAGTGACCGCGCGCAAGCAGGTGCTGCTGACCAACGCGGCCTCGATCGTGGTCGGGTTCGCCATGTACGCGCAGTCACTGATCATCCCGCAGCTGCTGCAACTGCCGGTGGTCACCGGTTACGGCCTCGGGCAGTCCATGCTGGCGATGGGATTGTGGATGGCCCCCGCCGGCCTGGTGATGATGGCGGTTTCCCCGCTGGGCGCCCGGCTTTCGGCCGCGCGCGGCCCGAAGGTGACGCTCATCGTGGGCAGCATCGTCATCGCCCTCGGGTACGGCTCATCGGTCCTGCTGCTGGGATCGACCTGGGGTCTGCTCGTCGTGACGTGCGTGTGCAGCGGTGGCGTCGGCCTCGCCTACGGCTCCATGCCCGCGCTCATCATGGGCGCGGTCCCGCTGTCGGAAACCGCGTCGGCCAACAGCTTCAACACTTTGATGCGCTCGATCGGGACCACGGTGTCCGCGGCGGTCGTCGGAGTCGTCCTCGCGCAGATGAGCACCGGGCTCGGCGGACACACCATCCCCACCGAGGCCGGTTTCCGCACCGGGCTGCTGATCGGGTGCGGCGTCTCCGTGCTCGCCGCACTGGTCGCGCTGGCCATTCCGGTCCGCAAGCCCACCGAGCCGCCGCGGGACACCGCCGAACTCGAGCCCGCGGCCGCGCGCGCCTGAGCGCTCCGGCTCAGGCGAACAGGCGCGCGACGAACGGAATGCTGTGCGGCAACGAAGCGGCCATCGTGGCGCTGTGATCCTTCCCCGCGTACACGTGGATGTCGGGCCGGACACCGTGCGATTCCAGATCGATGACCAGCTTCGCGGTCAACGGGGCGGGGACGTCGGTGTCGTTGGTGCCCTGCCCGATGAACAGCGGCCGGTCGTATCCCGTCAGCGGGACGTCCATGACCGGGCGGGCCGTGGCGACGAGATCGCCATCGGCGAGCGGGCGGGAGAACAACTGGTCGACCGAGATTCCCTGCGCGCGATCGGCGAGCGGCTGGAAGCACAGCGACTCCGCGGCGGTCGCCAATTGCTTGCCGACCGGGCTGAGATAGCTGTCCAGATCGAAGCCTGGTCGCGCCGCCTTCAATCCGTTCATCACATACGCGATATAGGCGGTGAGGTGCGCGTTGCCGATCGCGGGCACATCGGGTCCGAGGAACGAAGCGGCTTCGACGATATTGGAGGCGGGGCCGGTGGCGACGGCGCCGCGATAGTCGAGGTCGGGTGCGTATTCCGTGGCCAGTGACGCGGTGAACACCGCGGCGCCGCCGCCTTGCGACTGCCCGATCGCCACCCATTTCGACGACAGTGAATCGTCGGCCGCGCGAGCCGCACGCACCATGTCGATCGCCGCGTGCGCCTCGGCACGTCCGTCCAGGTACGCGTGCGGTCCCGGGGTGCCCAGACCGATGTAGTCGGTCGCGACGACGGCGTAACCCTGACGCATCCAGGTCGCCAGGTAGTCCAGGTCGCGTTTGCTGCGGCCCGCGGTGGAAGGCGCGCATTCGTCGGCGAGGCCGACCGTTCCGTGTTCCCAGGACAGCACCGGCCAGCCCCCGCTCGGCGGCGCGCCCGCGGGCACGAAGACGGCGCCGCTGGACAGCGCGGGCTGATCGTCGGAGGTCCGGGTCCAGTACGTCAAGCGACGGGCCGAGCCCGCGCCCTCGATCCAGAGCGGTTCGGGCATCGTCTCATCGGTGGCGACCGTGCCCGGCGCCGCCCCCGGCCCCGCGGGATCGGCCACCGCCGGACCCATCTGCGCCCCCGCACACAGCAGCGCCGCCATGGCCACGGTAATTCCCGCACGTCGCACCGACATGGGCGTCACCTCTCGATCGTCGGTTTGGTGTCTCGATGAGACACTGTAACCCGGCAATCGGGTAATGTGTCACTTTGAGACATCAACGACATCGCGAAGAGAGCTGCGGACATGACGGGCGTGAACGGTCCACGCGAACGCGAGAAGACGCGAGTGCGCCGGGAGTTGGTCGAGGCGGCGCTGCGGCTGTTCGAACTACACGGGTTCGAACAGACCACCGTGCAGCAGATCGCCGACGCCGCGCAGGTCTCGCGGCGCACCTTCCATCGCCATTTCCCCTCGAAGCTCGCGGTGGTCTTCAGCCACGAGGAAGATTTGATGGCGCAATTGCTCGCCGCCGTCGACCGGCGCCCGGTGAGTGAATCGGTGCTGACCGCGCTGCGCGCGGCATTGCGCGACTTCCTGCTCGACGAGCAGGAAGCCCCGGCACGCCACCGCCAAGCGGACACGGCGCGCCGGGCCAGGCAGCTGCTGGTCGGCAACCCGGAATTGCGCCGGGAGAACTTCATCGGCGCCCTCGGACGCCAGCGCGCGATAGCGCTGAACTTCGCGGCCCGCGCCGGGCTCCCCGACGGCGATCTGCGGCCGCAGCTCACGGCCGCGGCCTGTTTCGCGGCCTTCGGCGTCGGCCTCGATCACTGGATGATGGGTGCGGACCATTCGATTCCGGCCCTGCACCGCATCCTCGATCGCGCGGTGGCCTCGCTCCAGCAGGGAATCGACATCCAGGGCGCGGGCTGAGCGCGGCGAGGGCGGCGCAGCCCGCGCCGTAACCCGTTCCACCCGGGTCGCATACCATCGCGAAGGTGATCACGGTGGCCACTTGGAACGTTCTGCATCGCGTGCACGCCGAGAACTGGTACGAGGACGTCGCTACCCGATGGCCGGACGAGGGGGCTCGGATCGCCGCGGTGACCGCGCGGGTGGCCGAACGCACCGAACGGATCATCGCGTTACAGGAGGTCAGCGGCGATCAGTTGGCCGGCCTGCGAATGGCGCTGCCGGGCCGGACGATCCACGCGATGCGGTATCAGCGGCTGCCGACACCGCGGCGCGTCCCCAGCTCTCTGCTCGACGGCGGCGAATATCTGGTCGTGGTCACCGCCGAGCCGAGCCGTGAAGTCACCGCCGAATCCTTTGCCCAGGACCGCGGTAAAGGCGCTCTCGTCGTCGACGCGGGTGGCCTGACCGTGATCGCCACCCACGTGACCGGTGACCGGCGGCGCACCGACCAACTCGCCCGCCTGGCCGAACTCGCCACCGACGCGCCGCAGAACGCCGCAGTGCTGCTGGGTGACTTCAACACCGACCGCGCCTCCGTCGCCGCCGGGTTGGGTGACGCCTTCGTCGTCGCCGAATACGCCGCGGGCGCGATGCCCACCCGCCCGCGCGATTCGGGCCCGAAGTCGCAGTACATCGACCACGTGGTGGTGCACGGCGCGACCGTCACGGCGGCGGCGGTCGACGACGTCGGCGGGGTATCCGACCACAACCTCGTCCACGCGGCCCTCACGGTCTGAGCGGGCCGCCGTCGCCGTTGCGCTGCAGAGATATTGCGCACCGAGCCGACTCGTCCGAACAGCCCGGACTCGCGGCAGACCCGACGGCAGGGCTCGAACTCGATCCGATGCCGGTCACCGCTACGACAGGAAGTAGTATGAGCCGGTGGACAATCCGGCGGTAGTAGCGGCGCGGATGCGCGGCGCGTTCGTCGGATCCGCGGCCGGGGCGGTGAGCATCGCGGCGCACGCGCTCGGCGGCGGCGCGCTGTCTCCCGGCGCCGCACCGATCGCCCTGCTGATCGCCGCGTGCGCGGCGGTGGGCGTGCTGGCCGGTACGCGGCCGCATCGGCGTGGACCGGGCGAGATCATGGCGACGCTGGCGGTGGGGCAAGCCGTCGCACACGTCGCATCCACCCTGTCGGCCGCCGATCACCACCACGCGAGCACCACGTCGGCGATGCTCTTGACGCATCTGGCGGCCGTTCCGCTCGGCGCGCTGCTCATCCGCGCCGCCGAACAAGGTGTGCTGCGAGCGGTTTCCGACGTGCGGCACGCGGTGCGCGTGCTCGCCGACGGGCCCAGCGCACCGGTCCGGCTCGGCTCGTTCGCCTTCGGCCGGGCGCTGCCTCGTCCACGGCGCCTGCTGCTCGGTTCGGGCTCCGGTCTGCGCGGTCCACCACTCCGGGCCTGACCTCTTCCTCGCGCCGGTGAACGTCGCGGGCTCACCGCCTCGCGACGCGAATCGGATCGACTTCGTCCACGCGGCTCGAAACCCTGGATTCAGCGAATGTCACGGCAGTTCGTGGCACGGCGCAGCGGTTCGCCACGAGATTCGTGGAGCCGCAGTCTATTTAGACGAGTCCCCAGTGGTTGCGGCGTTCGGGAGAACGCCCGCCTCGGCCGGTCCGGTGATGTCCCCACGAGTCCGCTGCGCCGCCGAGAGCACCCGGTCGGAGACCGGCAGGCCCACCGGCGGATCGGTCGACGCCTCACGCCTCGTCGGCGCACCACACCACATCGCGCGAAACTTCCGGAGTTCTCATGTTTGTAGATACCTTCACTGCACCACCCATCGCTCGCCTCCTGCGTGGCGCGATCGCCGCCGCGGCGGTGCCACTTCTGCTGACCGCGTGCTCGTCGGCCGACAAGACCGACACCGTCGCATCAGCCGATGCCGTGACGATTGCCGACCAGTGGGTCAAGGCGGCCGACAGCGGGATGTCGGCCGCGTTCGGCGACCTGATCAACAGCGGCGACACCCCCCGCACCATCGTCTCGGCCACCAGTCCCGCCTCCGGCCGGATCGAGCTGCACGAAGTGGTCACCGACGCGAACGGGACGAAGGCCATGCGGCCCAAACGCGGCGGATTCGTCGTCCCCGCGCACGGCCGCACCCAACTGCGGCCCGGCGGCGACCACATCATGTTCATGGACCTGCACGGACCACTGCGCACCGGATCGGAGACGTCGCTCACGCTGACCTTCGACGACGGCTCGAGCACGACATTCACCGCCCAGGTGCGCGACTTCGCGGGCAACCAGGAGAATTACGTGCCCGATCACGCGGGCGGCGAGTCACACGCCGGCGCGCAGACCCCCGCGCACGGTGGCTGAGCGGAACGGACCGCGACCCGCACGGATCAACCGGCGGCGCCTGCTGGGCGGCGGTGCCGCCGCGGCAGGCGTCGCCGGTGCCGGGCTCGGCGTCGCCGCCCGCATCCGACAGCGGGGGCCCGATCCGGCGCCGTGGGACGCGGCGGTGCCGTTCTACGGACCGCACCAAGCCGGGATCGATACCGTGGCGCAAGCGCACGCGGCGTTCGTCGCATTCGATCTGAGGGCGGGAGTCGGCCGCGAGGACCTGGTCGGACTGCTGAAGATATGGACCGGTGACGCCGCCCGGCTCACCCAGGGGCGGCCCGCCCTCGCGGACACCGAACCCGAACTGGCGCAGCGTCCGGCGCGGCTCACCATCACCGTGGGTTTCGGGCCCGCGGTGTTCCCGGCGGCCGGCCTCGCGCACCGCAGGCCGTCCTGGTTGCGGCCGTTGCCCCCGTTCCCCATCGACCGGCTCGAAGCCGCCTGGAGCGGAGGCGATCTGCTCCTGCAGGTGTGCGCGGATGAGGCGACCACGGTGTCGCACGCGGTGCGTGTGCTGTGCCGGAGCGTGTCGTCGCTGGTCACCGTTCGCTGGGTGCAGCGTGGATTTCGCGATGCCGCGCCGGGCGGGACGCCGCGCAACCTGATGGGCCAGGTGGACGGCACGGTGAACCTCGCTCCGGGCACACCGGAGTTCGCCCGCCTGGTGTGGGACGACGGCGCGACCCAGCCCTGGCTGAGCGACGGTACCTCGTGCGTGCTGCGGCGGATCGCGATGACGTTGGACACCTGGGACCGAATCGACCGAGAGGAAAGGGAACTCACCATCGGCCGCACCGTTGCCAACGGTGCTCCGCTGACCGGAACCGACGAGTTCGACGAACCGGACTTCACGGCCGTCGACGCGAACGGGATACCGGTCATCCCCCCGTCGTCGCACATCGCTCGGGCTCATCACACGCACGACGGCGAGCGTTTCCTGCGTCGCGGCTACAACTACGACGACGCGCCCGCGCCGGGCGGGATCTCCAACTCGGGTCTGCTGTTCGCCGCCTATCAGCGCGACGTGGACACGCAGTTCGTTCCGGTGCAGCGCAGGCTCGCGGAATTCGACGCGCTCAATGTGTGGACGACGCCGGTCGGTTCCGCGGTGTTCGTGATCCCGCCCGGGGTCGCGGCACCGGGCGGTTATCTCGGGCAATCACTGTTCGAGGCGTAAGACGTGTTCGGCGCCCGGTGGGGCGCCGAACACATCAGGTCGGCAGAACACACCTGCAAGGCATCTCGTCGAACAGCGCATCGTCTCAGCCCGCGTTGCGGATCTGGGTCAGGAAATCTCCATTGGTCTCGGTTTGCCTCAGGCCGGTCAGCAGCAGTTCGAGCGCTTGCTGCGGGTCGCGGCCCGCCAGTGTCTTGCGGAGGGATCGAGTGGCGGCGAGCTCATCGGCGGTGAGCAGCAGTTCCTCTTTGCGGGTGCTCGACCGGTCGATGACGATCGCGGGGAACAGCCGGCGGTCGGCGAGGTGCCGATCGAGCTTCAGTTCGGCGTTTCCGGTGCTCTTGTACTCCTCGAAGATCACGGTGTCGGCCAGCGAGCCGGTCTCGACCAGCGCGGTGGCGATGATGGTGAGCGAGCCGCCGTTCTCGATATTGCGGGCGGCGCCGAGGAATTTCTTCGGTGGCGCGAGCGCCCCGGCGTCGACGCCACCGGAGAGGATCCGGCCGGACCCGGCGGCCGCCAGGTTGTAGGCACGGGCCAGCCGGGTCAGCGAGTCCAGCAGCACGACCACGTCGCGGCCCATTTCGACGAGACGTTTGGCGTGTTCGATGGCCAATTCGGCTAGGGCGATGTGTTCGCGGGCCGGCTGGTCGAAGGTCGCGGCGGCGACCTCGGCAGGCACCGCGCGGGACAGGTCGGTCACCTCTTCCGGGCGTTCCCCGACCAGTACCAGCATCAGGTGGCACTCGGGATGATTCTTGGCGATGCCGTGCGCGATGGATTGCAACGCGGACGTCTTGCCCGCCTTGGGCGGTGCGACGACCATCGCGCGCTGGCCCTTGCCGATCGGCATCATCAGATCGGTGACGCGAGTGATCAGCTCGTGCGGCTCGGTCTCCAGCCGTAGCCGGTCCTGAGGATAGATGGGAACCAAGTCGGCGAAGTGCGGTCGCGACCCGGCATTGCCCGGAGGCAGGCCGTTGACGCGGTCGACTCCGACCAGCGGTGCGAGTTTCGCGCCTTCCCGCTTGGCTCCGACTGTGCCGGTGACGATATCGCCGCGGCGAAGGCCGTACTCGCGGATCGAGCGCGCGGGCACATGAGCATCGTGTGGTCCGGGCAGATACCCGTCGACGTGCAGCGAGGCATGGTTGTCGGTGATATCGAGGATGCCCGTGACCGATGTCGTGCGGTTCTCTCCGGTTGCGTTGTCTTGTCTGCGAATAATGTTGTCCTGCATGGATTTACTCCTGGTGAGTGGTAGATGCGGCGGGTCGCCGTGAATGACGCCTGCTGGGAATGACGCTCGCTGCGGCGCGCCGATGTGCTGTGTGGCCGGAGCCATCCGGTCCGAGCGCGGTGCCGTGGGCACGGCATGCGAGACCGCCGTGGCGAATGTGGACTCTTGTGGGAGGGAACTGTCACCTACATCCACAAGATGGAGACCGCACCAACAGTAGCGGCACCAGTGACAACACGCAATGGCGCCCGATTGTTCCAGTGGTCGATCGGATGAGCGTCGCCATGATCGAACCAGTGCGACCACGTCGCATGAATCGCTCGGCAGGCGAAATCGGGCATACGTCCAAATCGCGGTTCGATGTCCCCCACCAGGCGGTTTGCGCTTTGTCCGGTGAGATTCGGTCCTGCGGTGGTGCGGGGCGTTCCTCGGACGCTCGGCGGACGAGGTCGTCGGCGAGGAGCACCTGCGGCAGGTCGGGGCGAACGCGTGGGTCGTCGTCGATGATCGAGAGGTGCGGGCCGGACCCCGACAGGAACCGCCTGTCGCTCTCCGAATAACTATGCGGCAATCGCAAATACGCCAGACGACGCTCGGCTCCGCATCGAGAAATCCGACAGGTCAGGCTCTCGCGGCACAGCGGAGCCCGACCTGTCTTGCGCACTACTTCGGTGCGTACGGGTTGTATTCGTTGGTGTAGAACTTCGACGGATCGAACGAACCGGTGATCGCGCCGGTATCTCGCAGCCAAGCCTCCCAGCGCAGAAAGTCGGCGTCGGTGATGACGCCGCTGGCGGCGGGCACTCCGACCGACAACCAGTACTTCACCGACGAGGCGTCCTCCCCCGATCGCTTCCGCTTCTCGATGATCTCGGTGAACTTCGCGATCACCTGGTCGCGCGGGGTCGTCTTCTGCCATTCGATGGCTTTGGCGACCCCGTCGACGAATGCCCGGACAGTGTCGGGATTCTCGGCGATGAAGTCGTTGCGGAAAACGTACTGACCGCCGTTGAACGGACCGAATTCCTCGTAGTCGGTGAACACCGGACGGAGTCCGCCGTTCGCGATCGCCCGCTGCTGGAACTGCCCGCTCAACGCGGCGACGTCGACCTGCCCGCGCCGAACGGCGTCCTCGGTATTCGGCGGTGGCAACACCACCAGCTGAACCGACTTGATCTGTTGGTCGTCGAAACCGACCTTCTTCAACGCGGTGTGGATATCCGCCTCGGACTGGCCGCCCAGCGTATTCACGCCGATCTTCTTGTCCAGCAGATCTTTCGGAGTCTTGATCGGGCTGTTCTCGGGAACATAGAACCCGGTGAACGTCTTCTCGTCGGACCCGTAGTAGTTCACCACGGCCGTAATCGGCGCGCCGCCCTGCGCCAGCTTGGCCACCGCGCCCCCGAACGCACCGCCGAAGTCGACCTGACCGGTCGCCGCCGATTGGATGTCCTGCGGACCGCTGATGGTATTGCCTTGCCACTCGAGCTTCACCTTGCCGTCGAAGAAGCCGAGATCTTCCGCGAGTTCCGGAATGACGACTTGAGACGCCCAACCTTGATAACGCAGGACCGGCACACCGCCGGACGTACGGACCTCCCCGCCGCCGCATGCGGTCAGCAGCATCGCCACCGTTGCGGCGACTATCGCGCCGACCAGAAACCTGCTGTGCGCTCTCACGCTCACACTCTCCTCGCTAGCAGCAACGCACTGACGCGTCGCAGTCCAGCGATCGTTGAGCACGGGCGATCTCGCGTCCATGATTGTCTTCGGCGCGATTCGAAAGCGGCGATCAGCACGTGCGTGTCCACCGGCCGCGCCCGGGCGCCTACGATCCGGTCATGGCGGAGATCAGCACAGAACGGCGGGACAAGGTAGCGGTCATCACCGTGCACGACCCGGATCGGCGGAACGCGTTGACACCGGAGCTGTCCGGACAACTGGCCGCCGCGGTGACCGAGGCCGAGCGCGATACCGGCGTGCACGCGGTGGTCGTCACCGGAACCCCGCCTGCGTTCTGCGCGGGCGCCGATCTCAGCGCGCTCGGCGAGGCCCGCGAGCAGGGACTGCGGGTGATCTACGACGGATTCCTCGCGGTCGCGCGGTGCGCACTGCCGACCATCGCGGCGGTCGGCGGCGCGGCCGTCGGCGCGGGACTCAACTTGGCCTTGGCCGCCGACGTGCGGATCGCCGGCCCCCGCGCCCGGTTCGACGCCCGGTTCCTGCGGCTCGGCATTCATCCGGGTGGCGGGATGACCTGGATGCTGCAACGCGCCGTCGGGCCGCAGCGGGCCGCCGCGATGACGCTGTTCGGGGAGATTCTCGATGCCGAGGCCGCTCGCGACGCCGGTTTGGCGCACCGGGTGATCGATGGTGACCACGACGCGCTGCTGGACGGCGCGGTCGAGTTCGCCGCGGCCGCGGCCGACGCGCCGCGCGACCTGCTCATCACCACCAAGCGCACCATGCGCCACACCGCGAATCTGGCCGCCCACGCCGACGCGGTCGACGCCGAGATCGTGCCGCAGGTGGCCTCTCTCGAATCCCCCGAATTCGCCGCGCGACTGGCGGCGAAGAAGGCCGAGATCGGCCGATCGAGATGATCCGGCGGCGCTCGTGCGGCGGGGGCCGGCCGCCGAGCGCGACCCCGGTAGGCGGCCGGACAGTCGAGGAAGGCGAGTTCCGGTCCCGCTGACCTCGTCGGACTCCAGCGACAACGGCGAATCCGGTTTGGTGTATCCGGCGGCGGGTAGCCGCTTCGAGACCGCATGGGACATGCGCGGCAGTTCTTGCTCCGCGTCCTCTGCGACCGACGATTCGTGCTGCTGACCCACAGGGCACGGTGCTTCTCGTGCGCGTCGAAGTGTCGGGCGACTACGGAGAGCAACAGGAGGCCCCATGCACTACATCGATGACACCAAACATTTACTGAGCGACCTCGTAGGGTGGCTGATCGAGTCGGCGAGCAGCTATTCGAGCAGCCAAACCGTGACCATCGCTCGCCCGCGAGCCGAAGTCGAGCGGTTCTGGCGCGACCCGGCGAACCTGTCGGAGGTACTGGGCGATGTCGCCGAGGTCAGGTCCACCGAACCGTCGATCTACGAGTGGACGTTGCACTCCGGCACCGACGGGCGCACGACCTGGAAGACCACCCTGCGCGAGGAGGACGGGCACCTGCGGTTCGTCGGCTCCGACGACGAGGACAGCGCCTCCGCCCGTGGCCTCGAGGTCGACCTCGGCTTCCGGGACGCGCCGCGCAACCTGGGCACCGAAGTGACCATGCGGGCGCGGACCCCCCTGCCGGACCTGCTGACCGGCGCGGCCATGTTCACCGCCCTGTATCGAGCCCGAGCCCGGCTGCAGACCGGCGAAATGCCCACCCTCGCCCACAATCCGAGCGCTCGCTCGTCGGCTCGGTGAACAGGAGGAGACATGCGTGCGCTCTGCTGGAACGGCGTCGACGACCTCGCCGTGGAAACCGTGCCCGACCCGACGCTGGTCAATCCGCATGATGTCATCGTGCAGGTGCGGCTGACCACCACCTGCGGCTCGGATCTGCATTTCATCGACGGATATCTGCCCGGCATGCGGGAAGGTGACGTTTTCGGGCACGAATTCATGGGCGAAGTCGTCGAAATCGGGGCCGAGGTCGGCTCGACAAAGGTGGGCGACCGCGTCGTCGTCCCGTCCTTCATCGGGTGCACATCGTGCTGGTATTGCGACCACGAACTGTATTCGATGTGCGACACCACCAATCCGAACGGTGCGCTGCAACAACCGCTGCTCGGCTATCCGAGTGGTGGAATCTACGGCTACACCCACCCCTTCGGCGGCTATCAGGGCTCCCATGCGGAATATGTCCGCGTCCCCTTCGGCGACGTCAACTGCTTCCGGATACCGGAAGGCATCACCGACGAACAGGCATTGTTCCTCTCCGATGCCGTACCGACGGGACTGATGGGCGCCGAGTTCTGCAATATCCATCCGGGTGACACCGTCGCGGTGTGGGGCAGCGGCGGGGTCGGATTGATGGCCGGGCACACCGCCCGCCTACTCGATGCCGACCGGATCTTCGTCATCGACCGGTTTCCCGAGCGGCTGCGCGTGGCCAGTGAGCAGTTCGGCGCGGAGACCATCGACTACACCGCCGTCGACAGCGTCCAGGAGACGCTGCGCGAGAGCACCGGTGGGCGCGGCCCGGACGCCTGCATCGACGCCGTCGGAATGGAAGGACACGGCACCGGATTCCAGCAGATCTACGATAAAGCCAAGCAACTCCTGCGGCTGGAATCCGATCGCGCGACACCGCTGCGAGAAGCGATTCTCGCGTGCCGGAAAGGCGGCGTGGTCGCGGTGCTCGGCATCTACGGCCTCACCGACAAGTTCCCCATGGGCGTCGTGACGAACAAAGGTCTCACCATTCGCACCGCACAGCAGTTCGGGCAGCGGTATGTGCCCCGGATGTTCGATTACATCCAGCAGGGTGACCTGGACCCGTCCTATTTGATCACCCACGACATGCCACTCGACGACGCGGTGTACGGCTACGACATCTTCAAGCACAAAAAGGAAGGGTGCATCCGATCCGTCTTCCGGCCTTGATGCCGGATTTCCGAGGGATTGGGTGACCCTCCGGCGGCCCGCGCGCCTCCAGCCGGGCGGCCCGACTTCCCCATGCGCACCGACCCTCGGCACTGCGGTCGGCGGGGGCTTCGAGCCGCCTGATCGCGACCAACCGCCGGGGCGGCCGGGAACGCCGACGGTGGCACCGCCCCACCCGCGCAACCGACTGGCTACCAGGCCCGGAAGCGCCGATCTCGATTGGGAGAGCGCGACTTTCGGACAAACTCTTGACTCGTTCCAGAAAGCGGACGAGACTTCCGTGCATGCCAACGGCCTCGGAATTCCAGCAGCTGCTGCGAGGAGTTTCGCTGCGTGTGACCCGTCCCCGGGTCGCGGTGCTCAGCGCGGTGCACGACCATCCGCACGCCGACACGGAGTCGATCATCCGTGCCGTTCGATCCGCGCTGCCCGAGGTATCCCATCAAACGGTGTACGACTCGTTGAACGCGCTCACCGCCACCGGCTTGGTGCGGCGTATTCAGCCCTCCGGGTCCGTCGCGCGCTACGAGTCGCGCGTCGGCGACAATCACCACCACGTCGTATGCCGGGCGTGCGGGGTGATCGCCGATGTCGACTGCGCCATCGGCGATGCGCCGTGTCTGACCGCGTCCGATGACAGCGGGTTCTCGATCGATGAGGCCGAAGTCATCTACTGGGGCCTGTGTCCCGATTGTGTGGAAACACAGGCTTCCCGATCACATCCGTGATCGCAGCCCACATCACTCATTCAGGAAGGAATGCTGTGTCATCCGATAGCCGCCCGCCCAATCCTGACACCGAAACTCACAGCTCGAGCGAAAGTGAGAACCCGGCGATCCCGTCGCCCACCGCGAAGACGGATCATCGCCCCCGCAGCAACAAGGACTGGTGGCCGGAGCAGATCGATGTCTCGGTGCTGCACGCCCATTCGTCCAAATCCAACCCCCTGGGTGAGGACTTCGACTACGCCGCGGAGTTCGCGAAACTCGACGTCGATGCCCTCAAGGCCGACGTCGCCGCGGTCCTGACCAATTCGCAGGACTGGTGGCCCGCCGACTACGGCAACTACGGCGGCCTGTTCATCCGGATGAGCTGGCACGCCGCGGGTACCTACCGCATCGCCGACGGCCGCGGCGGCGGCGGTCAGGGCGCGCAGCGCTTCGCGCCGCTCAACAGCTGGCCGGACAACGCCAATCTGGACAAGGCCCGCCGACTGCTGTGGCCGGTCAAGCAGAAGTACGGCAACAAGATCTCCTGGGCCGACCTGCTCGTCTTCGCAGGAAACGTGGCCTTGGAGTCGATGGGCTTCCAGACCTTCGGTTTCGGCTTCGGCCGCCCGGACATCTGGGAACCGGAAGAGGTCTTCTGGGGCCCGGAGGACACCTGGCTCGGCGACGAGCGCTACAGCGGCGACCGTGAACTGGCGGGCCCCCTCGGCGCCGTCCAGATGGGCCTGATCTACGTGAACCCGGAAGGCCCCAACGGTCAGCCGGATCCGGTGGCCGCCGCGCGGGACATCCGGGAGACGTTCGGCCGCATGGCGATGAACGACGAGGAGACCGCCGCACTGATCGTCGGCGGCCACAGCTTCGGCAAGACCCACGGCGCCGGTGACGCCGGCCTGGTCGGCGCCGAGCCCGAAGGCGCCCCGATCGAGCAGCAGGGCCTGGGCTGGAAGAGCGCCTACGGCACGGGCAAGGGCAAGGACGCCATCACCAGCGGCCTGGAGGTCGTCTGGACGTCCACCCCGACCCGGTGGGGCAACGGCTTCCTGCAGAACCTGTACGGCTACGAGTGGGAGCTGACCAAGAGTCCCGCCGGAGCATGGCAGTGGAAGCCGAAGGACGGCGCGGGCGAGGGTGCCATCCCGGATCCGTTCGACGGCCCCGCGCGTACCCCGACGATGCTGACCACCGACCTCGCGCTGCGGGAAGACCCGATCTACGGCGAGATCACCCGTCGCTGGTTGGAGCACCCCGAAGAGCTGGCCGAGGCGTTCGCCAAGGCGTGGTACAAGCTGCTGCACCGCGATATGGGACCGATCACCCGCTACCTCGGGCCGTGGGTTCCGGAGCCGCAGCTGTGGCAGGACCCGGTTCCCGCCGTCGATCACGAGCTGATCGACGAGCAGGACATCGCGGCCCTCAAGAGCAAGGTCCTCGAGTCCGGCCTGTCGGTAGCGCAACTGGTCAAGACGGCCTGGGCGTCGGCGGCCAGCTACCGCAGCACCGACAAGCGCGGCGGCGCCAATGGTGCCCGGATTCGTCTCGAGCCGCAGAAGAACTGGGCGGTCAACGAGCCGGACGAGCTGGCCAAGGTTCTGCCGGTGCTCGAGCAGATCCAGCAGAACTTCAACGGTTCCGCCTCCGGCGGCAAGAAGGTCTCGCTGGCCGACCTGATCATCCTGGCCGGGTCCGCGGCGATCGAGAAGGCCGCGAAGGACGCCGGGCACGACGTCACCGTGCCGTTCACCCCCGGGCGGACGGACGCGACCCAGGAGAACACCGATGTCGAGTCGTTCGCGGTGCTGGAACCACGGGCCGACGGGTTCCGCAATTACGCGCGCAGCGGCGAGAAGGCTCCGCTGGAGCGCCTGCTGCTCGACCGGGCCTACATGCTGGACGTGACCGCTCCTGAGCTCACGGTGCTCATCGGCGGCCTGCGGGCCTTGGGCGCCAACTACGGCGGCACCGACCACGGTGTGTTCACCGACCGGCCGGGCGTGCTGACGAACGACTTCTTCGTCAACCTGCTCGACCAGGACACCGAGTGGAAGGCGTCCGAGTCGGCGGAGAACGTCTACGAAGGCTTCGACCGGTCCTCCGGTGCGGCCAAGTGGACGGCCACCGCCAACGACCTCGTATTCGGGTCTCACTCGGTGCTGCGCGCACTGGCCGAGGTGTACGCGCAGGACGACGCCGGGGCGAAGTTCGTGAACGACTTCGTCGCCGCGTGGGTCAAGGTGGTCGAGAACGATCGGTTCGACCTCGCCTGATCCGTCCGGGCGAATTCCAGGCCGGCCCTTCGGGGCCGGCCTGGATTCTCGGGTCACGATGTCGCGTGCCGCCCGGAACTAGCCGGGCTGCAGAGCCGTGTCGTCGGGCCGCTGCCCGGTGGTCATGTACAGGGTGCGGCGGCCGACCTCGACGGCATGGTCGGCGAAGCGTTCGTAGTAGCGGCCCAGCAGGGTGACATCGACCGCGGCGGCGGTGCCGTTGTCCCAGCCCTCGGCGAGGATCGCGGCGAGCAGATCGCGGTGCAGGTCGTCCATGGTGTCGTCGCGGGCGTCGAGATCCGCGGCGTCGCCGGGGTCGGCGGTGGTCAGTACGCCGACCGCGGCGTCAGCGAGGTCGACCGCCGTCTCACCCATGTGACTCACCAGGTTACGCACCGGCGCGGGGACGGCGGCGGCGGGATGCCTGCGCCTCGCGGTGCGGGCGATGTGCTCGGTGAGGGTGCTCATCCGGGTGAGGTCGTCGACCAATTGCAGCGCGGTCACCACTCGCCGCAGTTCTCCCGCTACCGGCGCCTCGAGCGCCAGAAGCGTGACCGCGGCGTGTTCGGTGTTCTCGCGCATCGCTACGGTTTCGGCGCAGTAGTCGATCGTGCGCTCGGCCAGCTCCAGATCCGCGCCGAGCAGCGCGTCGGTCGCCATCGCGATGGCTTCTCGATTGCGTGCGCACATCACTCGCAGTTGACCGGCGAGCTGCTCGAGGTGATCGTGATAGCGGGTGCGCACTACTCCATCATCGCGCGTATCCCACTCGTGCGCTGCAGGCTCGCGGCATCAGCCCGGTACAGGTCACTCCCCCGCCCTGGCGCACGGGTCACCAGATCGTTCGGGCAAACGCTCCACGGACAAGCCCACGCAGCGCCGCGCGGTCGGCACGCCGCTGTGAGTCAACCGCTCCCGCCACGGCGGACAGGGTCTGGTGCGAGACCTGGTCAGCGCCGCACGTGGTCTGCTCGTTGCACCTTCCTGGCGGCGAGCACCAGTGGTATTTGCAGCGGAAGCCGCACCAGGGCAACCGCTTTCACGGGCGCCGGGATCCGATCGTTGCGCAGCCAGTCGACCGCCATCTGAATGTTGGCAGGGAACACCGCCAGGAACAACCAGGCGGCCCAGCGCCCGCCCCACCGCCGCGTCCGCGGAGTGACGAGCGCGGCGGCCACGACGAGTTCGGCGACCCCGGAGCCGTGGGTGTACAGGCGGGGCCGGCCGGGCAGCTGTGCGGGGATCACCGAATCGAACGGCTGTGGCGCGAGGAAGTGCAGTATCCCCACGCCGAACAGGAGCGCGGCCAGTCGCCGCGCCGTCGATGCCGCTGCGCGTTCGCTCGCGTCGGCATGTTCCACTGATGCCATCACCTCTCGCTTCCCGGCAACCAAACGGCATACCCGCATAGACAGACAGAACCTCTAGTAACTTAATTACCTGCCGACTCTAGCGGCACCGGAGTAAGCGGTCGACACAACATCGAATTCAAGCGTAATCGGCCGCTCCATCCCGCCATACGGACGACGCGAACCGATCCACCAACGACAAGAACGAAAGTTCACATAGTGCGGTGCGCGAGTAGGCTGTCGTCGGACATGTCGCTGCCGGTCGGGCGGGAAGGGGCGGGTGTGGGATTCGCATCAACCGGACCGTTGACGGCGCGCACCGGCGCTGCGGGAACGTGGTGGTCGTGTTGTGCCGCCGGGATGTCGATGCCGTGGCGCACGGTGTTCCCCCGCCGCCCCGATGCGGAGTTGCTGGGCTCGATCACGAACGCGGGACTGCCCCCGGCGCGGGCCACAGTTCGTTTGACGGCGCTCGTCCATGGTGTGCGCCCCGCCCCGGCCTACGGGGTGATCGAAGGAGCGCTACGGCCGCCCACGGTGGCGATCGCGATGACCAGTTTCCTCGTCGAACACCCGGAAGCTCGTTTCCTGGTCGATCCGGCGATGTGCGCCGACGTGCACACCCGGGTCCTGCCGCGGCTGCGTCGCCCCTATCGCGGGCTCGTCGCGCCGAGCAAACCGCTTGTCGGATTGGCCGATTCGCTGGCGATGTCGGCTGTCCCCGTCGACGCGGTCGACTTCGCGATCGCGACGCATCTTCACTGGGACCACGTGGCCGGACTGCTCGATCTACCGGCGTCACTCGCGCTGCGGGCGTCCGCGGCCGAACTGGCGTGGGCGACGAACCCTGCGACGGCCCCGATGGGAGTCGCCGAGTCGCTCGGCTCACGACCCACCCCATCCTTCGACCTCGACGGACCTCCGGTTCTGACCTTTTCGCGCAGCCACGATTTCTTCGGCGACGGCTCGGTCCTGGCGGTGGATCTCTCCGGCCACACCCCGGGCAGCATCGGGCTCGTTCTCGCCGTACCGGACGGCGGCACCGTGCTGCTGGCCGGTGACGCCGTCTGGCGCCGCGAGCAGATCGCCATGCTTCGCGAAAGGCCTCCGCTGCCGGGCCTGCTCGTCGACCATGATCGATCCGCCGCCTTCGCCGCCATCCACCGCCTGTACCGGCTACCCGCCGGCATCGAGGTCGTTCCCGCCCACGACCACGCGGCGGCGAAAAGATGGGCGCCGTAACGGGGTCTCGGATCCGGAGGCCGCTCCGCTGGCGGTTCCCGCGGTGGTGGTCGCAACGATCATGCTGCTCGGGATGCCGGCCGCGGTCTGGGTGTTGCTGCCCGAATGGGCCCGCGACTACGGCGCGGGCTTGGTGTACCTCGCTGTCCTGATCTACGCCGGTCTCGCGGTCCGGCTGTTGTGGTGGGGCGTGGCGATCCTGCGTACCCGTGTGGCGGAGACCGAGGCGGTGGGTGCCCCGGTCCGCTCCGGCGCCGGACGCGCGGGGACCAAGGACCCTGCGTCCCGGGCGGAACGCCCGTAGTCCGCCGCGGCGATCGCGCGAAGACTCGAAGCATGACCGCGAACGACGAAGCACCCGGCCTCCCGGTACCCGATCATCGGGTGATGCTGGCCGCGCTGCGACTCGCCACCCGTGCGCCGTCGGTGCACAACACCCAACCGTGGCGCTGGATTTTCGACGGCACGCGCCTGCACCTCTACACCGACGCCGACCGGCTACTGCCCTCGACCGATCCGCACGGACGCCAGCTGGTGATCAGCTGCGGAGCCGTGCTGCATCACGCGCGAACCACCTTCGCCGACCGGGGCTGGCACACCGACACGACGCGCGTACCCGACCGGCAGCGACCCGACCACCTGGCGGTGATCGAATTCCAGCCGTGGGCCGACCCGCCCGAGGGAATCCACAGCCGAGCACTCGCCATCGACCGGCGACGCACCGACCGGCTGCCGATGACCGAACCCGACGGCTTCGCCGACGTGCTCCCCCGGCTGCGGATGCTCGCCACCCCGCACGAGGTGGAACTCAGCGTCTTGGACGACAGCGTCCGGCCCCGGCTGGCCGCCGCCTCCGAGCAGGTCGGTGCGCTACGCAGGCACGACTTGCTGTATCAGACCGAATTGGAATGGTGGACAGGGCATTCCGAGAACCCGGAGGGGGTGCCCGCCGCCGCGCTGGTGTCCGGCGCGGAATTCGCTCGGGTCGGAGTCGGCCGCGCGTTCCCCCCGGCTCCGCATTCGATGCGACGCGCCCGGCAGGAGGATCGCGCGCGGCTGGTGGTGCTCGGCACCGAAGGCGATTCGGTGACGCAGTGGCTGCGCACCGGTGAAGCGTTGTCGGCCGTGCTGCTGGAATGCACCGCCGCGGGGCTGGGGACCTGCGCGCTGACCCACATCACCGAACTGCCGACAACGCGCGGACTGCTCGGCGGTCTGGTCCCGCGTCCGGCCACCCCGCAAGTGCTGATCCGCGTCGGAACCGCGCCCGATGACACGGACCTGATCCCGCCGACCCCGCGACGACCGGTGACGGACATCTTCACCGTCACCGGTTCGCGCTGGACCCCTGAGACCTAGGTGGCGACATCCGATAACCACGATTCACCCGTGAAAGGCACCCCCATGAGCTACCACCGCGATCCCCTCGCACCCGCGATACACACCGCACACGAATGGCTGCGCACTCTCGCCGACGGGCTCGCCACCGAAGACCGGCCCTTCGCGCACCGCGCCTTGCGAGCCTGGCTGCACACCGTCCGTGACCGCATCGGCGTCAACGCCTCCGCGCACCTGAGCGCCCAACTGCCCGAACTCCTGCGCGGGATCTACTACGAGGGCTGGGTTCCCGCGCACGTCCCCGTTTCGCACGACGTACCCTCGTTCGTCGATCAATTCGCGCGGGAAGCGGGCGTCTCCAGGGACGAGGCCTACGCGCTCGCGGGCGCGGTGACCGACGCGCTGGCCGACTTGTTCTCTCCCGGACAGCTCGATCACGTGTTCGCGTGGCTGCCGGAAGATCTGCGGGCGGTACTGCGCGGAACCGACCTGGCGGGCACCTTGCCGGAGAAGACCGCGCTCCGGCCGGCGGAATCGCCCCGTCTCGACGAACTGGACAGCCGCCTGCGGGCACTCACCGACGCAGTGACGGTGCTCGCCCGCAGCCTCGAAGCGACGTCTGGTGGCGACGCGGGCGATACCGAGCAGCTTTCCGCCGCCCGGCAAGCCCACCGGATCCTCATCGCCGAAGGACTCGCCCGCTCCGACGCACCCACGCGCTGAGCCGATCCCCTGCGGCGGGCCGGCTTCCGGCGCGTCGTCCCAGCCGCGCTGCGCATTCGCAGCGCGGCGCAACCCGACGCGTCTTCGCGCGTTCACGATGGGCCGTGCCGCGGCCCGTTCTGCGATGCCCATTCGCCCGGGAAGAGGACTTTGGTCCGTACCGAGCCTTCCGCCTCCTGCGTAGTGTCGACCACACACCTGCTCCCGGATTGGACACCATC
>NZ_BDBM01000052.1 GCF_001612985.1 Nocardia gamkensis NBRC 108242
CGGTGGCCGACGGCGCCGCCGCCTTGCGCGACCTGCCCTGGGTGGAGCTGCGGGCCCAGCGGGTGGAGCGCTGGGTGTTCGAGCACATCGGCGGGGCCGCCCCGGATGTCGTCGTGCTCGACCCGCCGCGCGCCGGCGCGGGCAAAGAGGTGATCGGCGCCGTCACCGCCAGTGGGCCCGCGCGGATCGTCCACGTCGGCTGCGATCCCGCCGCGTTCGCGCGCGACCTCGGCTTGTATCAGGCCGCGGGCTACCGGCTGACCGATCTGCGTGCCTTCGACGCCTTCCCCGCGACGCACCACGTGGAATGCCTGGCGCTGCTGCGGCGCTGAGCGGTCAGTCCTCGTAGACCGGTGGCCTGCGGTCCCGGCGGGCGCGCATCGCCTCGTCGAAATTGCCGGTGGTGAGGCGCACGTAGAGCTGAGCCGTGCCTTCGTGCTGCATGTGTGACTCGAAGCCGGCCGCCTCCATACCGCTCCACAGCATGCGCTTGGTGAGCTCGGTGCCGACCCGGCTGTAGCCGATGATGCGTTCGGCCAGGTCGTAGCACGTGCCCAGCAGTTCAGGACCCGGAACCGCGCGCGAGACCAGACCGATGCGCTCGGCTTCGGTCGCGTCGACGTCGCGGCCGGACAGCATGATCTCGAACGCGCGCGACGCGCCCACGGCGCGGGGCAGTAGATAGCTGAGCCCCAGTTCGGCCGAGGTCAGGCCGTTGTTGATGCCCGCGGCGCGGAAATACGCGTCCTCGGCGGCGAGCCGGATGTCGGCGCCGACGGCCAGGCACAGCCCGCCGCCGATGGCCGCGCCGTTGACCGCGGCGATCACCGGCTGGTGCATCCGCCGCAGCGTGATCAACACGTCGTTGAGCAGATCCATCGAACGCCGCGCTACGCTGGTGACGGTCAGCCCGGCGACGTTCGGCACCTTTCCCGCGCCGGTCAGGTCGGCTCCCGAGCAGAAACCGTGTCCCGCGCCGGTCAGCACGACGACCCGCACGTCGTTGTCGGCGCGCACCTGCTCCAGCGCCTCGCGCAGCGGAATCATCACGTCGAACGCCATCGCGTTCATCCGTTCGGGCCGATTGAGCGTCACCAGGGCGATGTGCGGCCGCGGTGTGTCGATGAGCACGAATGACATGCGACCTCCCGATCGGTGACGACCTCAATATAGGCACGGTGGGACCCGCGCGACGACGAAATCGAGCGCGCCGCCGCGGGATCCGAGCCGGGGCGCCGGATCGGCCAATTAGAGTCACCGCCATGACCGTGTACGCAATTGCCCAACTGAAGTTCACCGATCGCGCCGCCTACGATCGCTACCAGGCGCGCTTCCTGGACGTCTTCCTCCGCTACTCCGGCACGCTGCTGGCCGCCGACGAGTCCCCGCAGACCATCGAGGGCGTCACCGACCGCGAGAAGGTGGTCCTGATGTCCTTCCCCGACGAACCGTCCTTCCGCGCCTGGGCCGAATCGCCGGAATATCAAGAGATCTCGAAGGATCGGCACGCCGGAGCGGATACGGTCAGCCTGCTGGTGCGCGGTCTCGGTCACGGTTCGTGAACGCGGACCCCGCGGGACCCGCCGTCAGTCCAACTGCCAGGTGATGCGGATGCCCGCGGAAATCTCGCTCTCGCCGAGCTCGACCGGGATCGCGGCGGCGCGGTAGGCCTCCATCGGAGCCGACATGGACTGCGCGCGCGGCACCGGCGGCGCGGAGGCGGTGTTCTCGGTGATCTCCACGACCTTGCCGAGCGTTCGCTGCGCGCGCCGCGCGTACTGCTCGGCCTTGGCGAGGGCGTTCTCCCATGCGGCGTCGCGGGCGCGGGTGAGCAGGGCCTCCTGGTCGGCGAAGGTGAGGACGAGTCCACCGAGGCGGACGTCGTCACCGCCCGCCTCGACGCAGTTGGCGACGACGGTGCCGGGCGCGGGATCGGCGTCCTCGCCGACCTCGCGCAACGCGATCGTCAGCGATGTGCTCGCGAGGTATCCCGTGATGCGGTTGCCCTGCCCCTCGGTCCACACGGTCTCGGTCTGCACCGACAGTCCGCTGGTGGCGATGTCCGAGCCGTCCACGCCGTCGGAGCGCAGCGACCGCGCGACCGCGGCGACACGCTCACCGGCCCGGCTGTAGGCGAGCGCGACCTTGCTCGCCCGCGATTCGACCGAGATGGTCACCCGCATCAGGTCGGGGGTGGCGCGGGCGGTGCCGTGCCCGTAGGTCGTGACGGTGCCCGCGCGCGAATCGGTCTTCTTGCCCACAACGTCTCCTCGTCGCTCGCTGTCGATGCGTACCGCACCATCGTGCCTGCTTCGAGGGGTGGCGCGGCGGTCCTCGCTCGGCGTCAGGCTCCGGGGCGAGTCGCTCCGGGTGGACGCCGCCGCCGATCCGCGCCACCACCCGGATTCGCTTCCCGGCGAGGCCACTTGCTCGGCCCGGTCCACCTTGTCACTCCGTCCGGGTACCGTATGTCGAGGCTCACATTTCGACGCCAGGTCGGTTGGTGTGATCGTTCTCGTGCGGGAGCATCAGCCGCCGCTCCGTAGACTGATCGGATCAGATGCGCTATCCGGAGGGAGCTAGTTCAGGTGGGAGTGCTTTCCCGGGTCGACACGCCCGATGATCTGCGCCGGCTGACCGTGCCGCAAGTGCGCGAGCTGGCGGAGGAGATCCGCGAGTTCCTGGTGCGCAAAGTCGCCGCGACCGGCGGGCACCTCGGTCCGAACCTCGGTGTGGTCGAACTCACCATCGCGCTGCATCGGATCTTCGACTCACCGGCCGACCCGTTGATCTTCGACACCGGGCACCAGGCCTACGTGCACAAGATCCTGACCGGGCGCAAGGATCAGTTCGACTCGCTGCGCAAGCAGGGCGGCCTGTCCGGCTACCCCAGCAGAGCGGAGAGCGCCCACGACTGGGTGGAGTCCTCGCACGCCTCCGCTGCGTTGTCCTACGCCGACGGTCTGGCGAAGGCGTTCGCGCTGAGCGGGCAGGACCGGCACGTGGTGGCGGTCGTCGGCGACGGCGCGCTCACCGGCGGCATGTGCTGGGAGGCGCTCAACAACATCGCCGCCGCCCCGGACCGCCCGGTGGTCGTCGTGGTCAACGACAACGGCCGCTCCTACGCGCCCACCATCGGCGGCCTGGCCGAACGGCTGACGGCGCTGCGCACCCAGCCCGCCTACGAGCACGCCCTCGACGCGGGCAAGCGCATCCTGAAGAGCATTCCGCGGGTGGGGGAATCGGCGTACTCGATGGTGCACGCGGTGAAGGCGGGCATCAAGGACGCGGTGAGCCCGCAGGAACTGTTCAGCGACCTCGGCCTCAAGTACGTAGGGCCGGTGGACGGCCACGACGTCGTCGCCCTGGAGTCCGCGCTGCGCCGGGCCAAGGACTTCGGCGGACCCGTCGTGGTGCACGCGGTGACGCAGAAGGGCCGCGGCTACGCGCCCGCCGAGAACCATGTCGCCGACCAGATGCACGCCTGCGACCCCATTGATCCGCTGACCGGCGTCCCCGTCGGCGGTCCGAAGGCGCGCGGCTGGACCTCGGTGTTCTCCGAGGAGCTGATCGAGCAGGCCGAGCGCCGCGCCGACATCGTCGCCATCACCGCGGCGATGCCGGGCCCGACCGGACTGGCCCCGTTCGGCGAGCGCTTCCCCGACCGGATGTTCGACGTCGGCATCGCCGAACAGCACGCCATGGCCTCCGCCGCGGGGCTCGCGCTCGGCGGCATGCATCCGGTGGTGGCGATCTACTCGACGTTCCTCAACCGCGCCTTCGACCAGTTGCTGATGGACGTGGCACTGCTGAAGCAGCCGGTCACCGTGGTGCTGGACCGCGCGGGCATCACCGGTTCCGACGGCGCCAGCCACAACGGCATGTGGGACCTTTCGGTCCTCGGGATCATCCCCGGCATCCGGGTCGCCGCTCCGCGCGACGCCGCGACACTGCGGGAGGAACTGGCCGAGGCGCTGGCCGTCAACGACGGGCCGACCGCGCTGCGTTTCCCGAAAGGGAGCGTGGCCGAGGACATCTCGGCGGTCGAGCGACTCGACGGCATCGACGTGCTGCGGATGGCGGAGCCGGAGGGCGGCTCGGTGCAGGCGGTGCGCGGCGATGTCCTGCTCGTCGCGGTGGGGTCCTTCGCCGGTGCGGCCCTGGAAGCGGCGAACCTGCTCGATTCCGAAGGGATCTCGGTCACCGTGCTCGACCCGCGCTGGGTACTGCCGGTCTCCGACACCCTGCTGAAGCTCGCGGAGAACTACCGGATGGTGGTCACGCTGGAGGACGGTGGTCTGCACGGCGGCATCGGCTCCACGGTGTCGGCTCGCCTGCGCAATTCGGGGCTGGACATCCCGGCCCGCGACCTCGGTGTTCCGCAGCAGTTCCTCGACCATGCCGCACGCGGCGAAGTGCACGCCGAACTCGGCCTCACCGGTCCGGATATCGCCCGGCGGATCAGCGGGTGGCTCGCCGCTCGCTGACGCCGGAGGCGAGCGGGGGCTAGTCCGACGGCGGCAGCGCCGCGGCCAGCCGCGCGACGGCCAGCTCTCGTTGCCATGGCCGGGCGCCGCCGGACTTCAGGAATCCGTCGACGGCGGAGGGTTCGACCGCGGCGTAGTCGGGCAGCCCGTCCCAGCACAGGCGGCGCACCAGGTCCGGCGCGAGCAAGTTCTCCACCGGGATCGAGTGCTCGGTCGACAGGTCACCCATGGCGGCTCGTGCCCGGGTCAGGCGCGCCGCCGCGGCAGGATCACGGCGCTCCCAGCGGTTGACCGGCGGCGGGCCGTCGAACGGCTGGGTGAGCGGGGGCAGGTCGCTGTCCGGCAAGGTGCGGCCGCGTTCGATCGCGGCGAGCCATTCGCGGGAGTACCGGCGCTGACGTGGCCCGCCGAATACCGGCAGGGTGCGCAACTGCGCGATGTTTCTGGGCTCCGCGGTGGCCGCGGCGATGATCGCGGCATCCGGCAGGATGCGAGCGGGCGCCACATCGCGGGCGCGGGCCAGCGCGTCCCGGGCGGTCCACAACTCGCGCACCACCGCGAGCTGCCTGGTGCGGCGCAGCGTGTGGATGCCCGAGGTGCGCCGCCAGCGCTCTGCCTTCGGCGCGGGCGGGTCCAAGGTGCGAATGTGCTCGAATTCCTGTGCCGCCCAATCCATTTTGCCCTGCTCGTCGAGAGCTTCGGCCACGGCGTCGCGCAGTTCCAGCAACAGTTCGACATCCAGGGCGGCGTAGTTCAGCCATTCGGCGGGCAGCGGGCGGGTGGACCAGTCGGCCGCCCCGTGCCCCTTGCGCAGCGCCCTGCCCAGCAGCCGTTCCACCATCGCGGCGAGCCCGACGCGCTCGAAACCCGCGAGGCGTCCGCCCAACTCGGTGTCGAAGAGCCGGGCCGGGCGCAAGCCGAGTTCGGCCAGCCCCGGCAGATCCTGGTCGGCGGAGTGCAGTACCCACTCCAGGCCGTTGATCGCGTCGGCCAGCGGGCCGAGTGCGTCGGTGACCGGGATGGGGTCGATGAGGAACGTGCCCGCGCCCGCGCGGCGCAATTGGATCAGATACGCGCGCGCCGAATAGCGGAATCCGGAGGCGCGCTCTGCGTCCACGGCGAGCGGGCCGGTGCCCGCCACCAGCCGGGCGGCGGCTGCGCTGATCTCGGCGGCGGTGTCCAGTACCGGTGGCACGCCCTCCACCGGCGCGAGCAGCGGCGTCGCGGCCGAGGGTTCGGATTGGTCTGGTACGGACATGGTGTTGAACTCTACGTGCCGACTCTACGGCGCCGCCGTCCTATCGGGGCATAAGTGTGTCGACGGATCGGGCGCGATGTGCCGGGTGGAGCGCGTGACGGTGATTCCGGCGCAGGTCACGCCACACCGGCGGGCGTGCTCAGGGACGATCGCCGGACAAGCCGGGTGGTACCCGCAGCTGGGTCACCCCGGCCGGGGGTAGTCCCGCCGCGTAGGCCAGCACCTCGCAGAACGCCTCCAGGTGCGGGCGCAGATCGGTGGTGACGGGCGTCCACGAGGCGCGTAGTTCCAGCTGATGGGCGCGCGGCGGCCCGGCGATGTCTCCATAGCGCACCGAACTGGTCGAGGTCACCGTGCCGCCCAGCGCGGTGAACGGCTCGGTGCGTGACTCCAGCGCGTCCACCAGCCAGCTCCACGCCACCTCTGGCAGGAGGGGGTCGGTGGCGAGCGCGGCGTCGATGTCGGCCTGGATGTAGGCGACCAAGCGGAGGGTGCCGTGCCAGGTGTCGTCGCCGTCCGGATCGTGCAGCAGGATCAATCTGCCGAACGCGTCGCCTTCGGAATCGATCGGCACGACAGGGGTTTCCGGATGGGCGACCTCGGCGCCGATGGCGTAGGAGTACGGTGCGAGCCGTTGCGGCGGCCGGATGGGCGCGAGCTCGATCCGAGGGTGCACGGTTGCGGTGCCCATCGCCTCGACCGCGGCGCGAAATTGAGCTGGCTCGCCATGAGGTCCCTCGGTCGGTGCGGCGCCGTCGCGGAAGTCGAGCGGTGTCACGACTGCTGACGGTAGACCTTGTGCCCCCCGCGCAGTCGGAGGCGCGCCGCTACGGGCCGGGCGGCGTCTGCGCTGTCATCGCTGCCGCCTCCGCGTCCGCCCTCCTGCCGGGCCCGCATACGATAGCCGTGATGAGCACTCATACCCGCCGCCGGTTGACCGATGCCCCGTTCCTGGCCGCCGCTACCGGCACGACGCCGAGCAGGCGTCCGGTGTGGTTCATGCGCCAGGCCGGACGCTCGCTGCCCGAGTACCGCGAGGTGCGCGCGGGCGTCGGGATGCTCGAGTCCTGCTTCGACCCGGAGCTGGTGTGCGAGATCACCCTCCAGCCGATTCGCAGGCACCAGGTCGACGCGGCGATCTTGTTCTCCGACATCGTCGTTCCGCTCAAAGCGGCGGGGATCGATCTGGACATCGTGCCCGGCGTCGGCCCGGTGGTCGCCGCGCCCGTGCGGACGGTCGACGACGTGCGCGCACTGCCCCGGTTGCGGCCCGAGGAGGTCGGGGCGGTCACCGACGGCGTGCGACTGCTGGTCGACGCGCTGGGGGAGACGCCGCTGATCGGGTTCGCGGGCGCGCCGTTCACCCTGGCCTCCTACCTGGTCGAGGGCGGTCCGAGCAAGAACCACGAGCGCACCAAGGCGATGATGTACGCCGACCCGCAGACCTGGCACGCGCTGCTCGGCGCGCTCACCGACATCACCATCGCGTTCCTGCAAGCCCAGTTGGCGGCCGGTGTGGACGCGGTGCAATTGTTCGATTCCTGGGCGGGTGCGCTCTCGCTGGCCGACTACCGCGATTTCGTGCTCCCGCATTCGGAGCGGGTGTTCGCCGAGATCGCCGAGGCAGGGGTGCCGCGCATCCACTTCGGGGTAGGAACCGGCGAGCTGCTCGGCGCCATGGGCGAGGCGGGCGCCGACGTGGTCGGTGTCGATTGGCGGGTGCCGCTGACCGAGGCCGTCCGCCGCGTCGGGCCCGGAAAGGCGTTGCAGGGCAACCTCGATCCCGCCGTGCTGTTCGCGGGCCCCGCCGCCGTCGAGGCGCATGCCCGGCGGATCGCGCGCGAAGCGGACGAGGCGATCACGCTCGGCGCCACCGGGCACATCTTCAACCTGGGCCACGGGGTGCTCCCGGAGACCGATCCGGGCGTGCTGACCGCCTTGGTGGAACTCGTGCACGAGCTGTAGGGCAACGCGCGGCGGGGAGGCGCGTCCGATCGAGCAGGGTTCCGGGTTCGCAGTGGCCGGTTGCGTCCGGCCCAGGTGGTAGCCGCGTGCGGCGCGGCTGCTGTCGCCGTGGACGCGATGTGTGCCGGGTCATCGGGCGGCCGGCCGTCGGACGGTCGCCGTGGCGGGACACGATACGGTCGAGGCATGCGTATCGCGGTGGTCGGCGGTGGGATCAGCGGACTGGTGGCCGCGTATCGGTTGCGGACGTTGCTCGGCCCGGATGCCGACGTGGTCGTACTCGATCGCGCCGAACGGGTCGGTGGCATCCTCTACACCGGTGAACTGGCCGGAGAGCCATTGGATCTCGGCGCGGAAGCGTTC
Source organism: Nocardia gamkensis NBRC 108242 (assembly GCF_001612985.1). Classification (GTDB taxonomy): domain Bacteria; phylum Actinomycetota; class Actinomycetes; order Mycobacteriales; family Mycobacteriaceae; genus Nocardia; species Nocardia gamkensis. Next base: position 8,074 of record NZ_BDBM01000052.1, read on the forward strand.
GTCGGCCGACGGCCGGAGGTACCCGCGGTGCTGCGGGAACTCGGGCTCGAATCGCAGTTGGTGACGCCTGCCGGTCTGCGGCCGCTGCTGTGGTCCTCCGGAGCCGCCCATCCGCTTCCGGAGGGCACGTTGATGGGTATTCCGTCGAACGCCGAGTCGATGCGCGATCTGGTCGACGCCGAGACGCTGCGGCGGATCGCCGCCGAACCCGACCGGCCGCTGAGCTGGGAGCCGGGCTCCGATATCGACGTCTACCAGCTGGTCGCCGACCGCTTCGGCACGCAAGTCGCCGAGCGCAGCGTGGACCCCCTGCTCGGTGGCGTGTACGCGGGAAGCTCCCGATCCATCGGTGTCCGTGCCGCGCTGCCCACCCTCGCCGCCGCGCTGGACAATGGCGCGAGCAGCCTCACCGCCGCCGTCGGCGCCGCGCTGCCACCGCCTTCGAGCGCACCGGTCTTCGGGGCCCTCCGCGACGGGTACCGGGTGCTGCTCGAGGCACTCGCCGAACGCTCCGAGGCGAGGTTTGTCACCGCTACCCCGGTGACGCGTCTGGCCAGGGGACTGCGCGGTTGGGTGGTCGACCCGGTCGGCGCCGTCGACGCGGTGGTGCTCGCTACCCCTGCCCCGGTGACCGCGCGACTGCTGAAGACCGTCGCTCCCGCCGCCGCGGCGGAACTGGCGGGTGTCGAACTCTCCTCGTCGGCGGTGGTCGCGCTGGCGCTGCCCCGCCAGACCGCGCTGCCGCGGAACTCCGGCATCCTGGTCGCCACCGGAGAGCCGCTGCGCGCGAAGGCGTTCACGCTGTCCAGCCGCAAATGGACGCATCTCGCGCGACGCGAAACGGCCCTCGTCCGCGTCTCGTTCGGCAAGTTCGGGGACGACTCGCCGCTGTCGTGGCCCGATGCGGAACTCGTCGCGGCCGCCACCGAAGACCTGGCTGCCGTCACCGGGGCAGCCATCGAGCCGATCGAGGCTGTCGTGCGGCGCTGGCCGGGCGGTCTCGCCCAGTACGCGCCCGGCCATCCGGCCCGCATCGCGGCCGTCGAAGCCGAGGTCGCGGCGCTCGACGGGCTGGCGGTCGCGGGCGCGTACCTGCACGGCGTCGGGGTGCCCGCGTGCGTCGCCTCCGGCACGGCCGCCGCGCAGCGGATCGCGGCGACGGTCGGTGCGGGCAGCGCACGCTGAGTGGACACCGGGTCGCGCCCGCTCGTGCACGCCGGGGCGGTGCGATACCGCCGGTGTGATTTTCCGCTTTTCCCGGGCCTGCTCGGCAATTCCGCTGAAAATGCGCACGAATCGGCGTAATTAAGAACACTTCGCTGGTATGCGGAATCGGGGGAATTCGCCGGTAGCGTGATCGGCATGCAGCTCTCGCACTTCACCGATATCGGTTTGCGCACCATCATGCGGCTGGCGGTCGAGGACGAGAAGAATTCCAGGGTGACCACCAAGCTCATCGCGCGGCAGGTGGGCGCGTCGGAAAAGCATGTGGCCAAAGCGGTTTCCCGGCTGGTCGAGCTGGGCCTGGTGCAGGCACACCGCGGACGATCCGGCGGGCTCTTCATCACCGCGGCCGGGCGCGGCGCGTCGGTCGGTGAGCTGATCCGGGAATTGGAAGGCGACCGCGACGTAGTGCAGTGCGGCGAACCGAATCCGTATCCGTTACTCGGCGCGTGCCGGTTGCGTCGAATTCTCGGTGACGCGAAGAAAGCTTTCTATGCCGAACTGGACCGCTATTCGATAGAGGAATTGGTCACCTCGTCGACCACCGGGTTGCTGCATTTACTCGTCCGACCGACGGCGGATGTTTCCCCTGAGATGAAGGAAGTGTCATGAACCTCGACAGCGTTGTCCGTGCCGAACCGGAACTCGAACCGCGGCACGCCGAGGTCGTCCGCGCGACCCTGCCGCTCGTGGCGGCGAACATCGACCGCATCACGGCGGTGTTCTACCGCACCATGTTCGACGCCCACCCGCAGCTGCTGCGCGACACGTTCAACCGGGGCAATCAGGCACAGGGCAGTCAGCAGCGGGCATTGGCCGCCTCCATCGCCACCTTCGCCACATACCTGGTGGACCCCGCGCTGCCGCACCCGGCCACCATGCTGTCGCGGATCGCGCACAAGCACGCGTCACTCGGGGTGACTGCGGAGCAGTACCGGATCGTGCACGACAACCTGTTCGCCGCCATTGTGGAAGTGCTCGGCGCCGACGTGGTCGACGAGACCGTCGCGGCGGCCTGGGATCGGGTCTACTGGCTGATGGCCGACACCCTGATCGACCAGGAGAAGGGGCTCTACGCCGAGGCGGGCGTGGATTCCGGCGACGTCTTCCGGGATGTGCGCGTCCTGGCGCGTGACGAGGACCCCTCCGGTGTCGCCGTCTTCACCGTCGAGTCGGCGGACCCGGCCACCGAGCTGCCGGGCTTCGTTCCGGGACAGTACGTTTCGGTCGGCGTGCGCCTTCCCGACGGCGCGCGCCAGCTGCGTCAGTACAGCCTGGTCGGGCGGCCGCGCGATGGCGCGCTGTCGTTCGCCGTCAAACGGGTCGAGGCGGCCGATGGCTGCCCGGCGGGCGAGGTGTCCTCGTGGCTGCACCAGCATCTGCGCCCCGGCGACCCGTTGCAGATCACTCTCCCGTTCGGCGATGTCGTCATCGATACCGCCGCGACGACCCCCCTGGTGCTGATCTCCGGCGGAATCGGCGTGACCCCGACGGTCGGCATCCTGGAATACCTCGCCGCTCACGCCCCGTGGCGGCGCACCCTGATCGTGCACGCGGATCGTGGACCGGGGACCCATCCGCTGCGCCATCGGCTCCGGCAACTCGCTACCCGGCTCGAACAGGCCGACGTCGAAATCTGGTACGAGGAACCGGCTCCCGGCGCGCGGCACGGCAGGGTCGATCTCTCGGCACTGAGCCTGCCCGGCGACGCCGACGTCTATGTCTGCGGTCCGCCCATGTTCCTGCGCGATATCCGGCGTCAGCTGCGCGCCGCCGGGATCCCGGACGCCCGGGTGCACATCGAGCAGTTCACGCCCGGCGACGCGGGCGCTCCGGAGCGAGTGGCACGATAGTGCTATGGCGCGACTCGACTATCAAGCTCTCAACTCCACCATCCGCTACCTGATGTTCTCGGTCTTCCAGGTGCAGCCCGGAGTGCTGGGCGAGGACCGGGACGCCGCGACCAAGGAGGCCAAGGCGTTCTTCGACGGTCTCGCGGACCGCGATGTGGTGGTCCGCGGCATCTACGACGTGGCAGGGATGCGCGCCGACGCCGACTTCATGATCTGGACGCACGCCGAGCGGATCGAGGACCTGCAGGCCGTTTACGCCGACTTCCGCCGCACCACCGAGCTGGGCCGGGCCAGCGCGCCGGTCTGGAGCAACGCGGCGCTGCACCGGCCCGCCGAGTTCAACAAGAGCCACATCCCGGCGTTCCTGGCCGGCGAGGAGCCGGGCGCCTACATCTGCGTGTACCCGTTCGTCCGGTCCTACGAGTGGTATCTACTGCCCGACGAGGAACGCCGCCGGATGCTGGCCGAACACGGCAAGGCCGCGCGTGACTACCCGGACGTGCGGGCCAACACCGTCAGCTCGTTCGCGCTCGGCGACTACGAGTGGATCCTGGCGTTCGAGGCGCCCGAACTGCACCGCATCGTCGATTTGATGCGCGATCTGCGGGCCACCGACGCCCGGCGGCACGTGCGCGAGGAGATCCCGTTCTTCACCGGCCCCCGCGTCGAGGTCGAGGAACTGATCGCCGCTCTGCCCTGATGCCGCACCGGACCGCTTGCCCAGAGTTTTCGGGGCATGCGCCGAGCGGCGGGAAGTCCGTACGCTGCCGGTGAGCGTCGGGCTGTTACTCCGCTGCGCTGTCCGAGGGGTGCAGTCGCAGGGCGATGGAGTTGATGCAGTAGCGCTTGTCGGTGGGCGTGCTGTATCCCTCGCCCTCGAACACGTGGCCGAGGTGGCTGTGGCAGTTCGCGCACAGCACTTCGACCCGGTGCATGCCGAGCGAGTCGTCCGACCGGAGAATCACCGCGTCGGACGCCGCCGGATCGAAGAAGGACGGCCAGCCGCAGTGCGAGTCGAACTTCTCGGTGCTGCGGAACAACTCGGCGCCGCAGGCCCGGCACACGTAGACGCCCTCGGTCTTGGTGTCGGTGTACTCGCCGACGAACGGCCGCTCGGTGGCGGCCTCGCGTAGCACCGCGTATTCCTCGGGGTCCAGTTTCACTCGCCATTCCTGCGGCGTGAGCTGAATGCGCGGCGCGGGCAGGGACGTCTCGGCTTCGGAACTCATGGTTCCACGCTAATACGATTCTGCTCCACCGGCGCCGAGCCGTTGTGTGGCCTGGGGGTTTCCGCGGCCGGGGTCGAGTCGGCCGCCGGGACGGGACGCTGCGGCGCCTCGCCGCGCGGGTCCGGCGCGGACCTCATCCACGCGGGATCGATGCCGAACGGCAGCCTGCCTTCCCGCCGCGCGGCCAGATAGCGGTCGCCGAGCACACAGAACACCACGATGAGCAGCAGACCCCAGCCGAAGGTGATGCGCAGGTACTCCAGGTTGCGGCCGATGTGCTGCCAGCGGTCCGACAGCCACTTGTCGTAGCTCATGAACCCGAAGATCGCCAGCCAGGCCGGCCAGTTGCGCAGCACCGAGTTGCGCAGCACCACCGTCATCAGGAACGGGAACAGCATCATCGAGTAGTACATCTGCCCCAGCGAGCTGAGCAGGAACGAGGCGGTCAGCAGCACGCCGGAGGCGGTGCAGACGAAGAACAGCTCGTCCTCGCGGTAGTAGCGGTACAGCAGCCACAGCGAGATCAGCACGAGCACACCGAGCACCACGCGCATACCCCAGGTCAGCCACGGCGGCAGCCCGTAGTACTCGCCGTTGCCGACGATCGCGCTGTTGAAGTAGTCGCGCGATTCGAAGATGTAGGGCGCGGTGCGGGTGAGGAACTTCTCCGGATCCTTCGACAGCGGCCAGGCGATCGCGGTCAACCCCAGCGGCACGCCGAGCGCGGTGACGAACACCTTCCACTGCCCGCGCACGAGCGCGATCAAAAGCAACGGAGCGAGGGTCGGTTTGACCGCGATACTCAATCCGAGCGCGGCGCCCGCCCACAGGTCTCGCCGTTTCAGCAGCAGGTGGATGAAGATCAGCTCCGCCAACAGCACACAGCCGTTGACGTTGGTGAACACGAGTGTGTTGATCACGGTCTCGGACGTGAACATCGCCAGCAGCAGCGCGGGCGCGGCGACCGAGTTCAGCGTGTAGCGGAACAGCCGCAGCAGCAGGTACCAGGCGAGGAGAATCGCGATCGCGTTCAGGGCGATGAACAGCCAGCGCGACTTCTCGTAGTCGATGGCCGCGATCGGCGCGATCAGCAGGGTGCCGCTGGGCGGGTACAGATAATGCGGGTCCACCGAGTCGAAGTTCGCGGTGTACACCGGACGCCCGTTCAAGAAGTCGAGCGATGCCTGGTAGACCGGCCGGTAGTCGTCGGTGATGAAGCCGTTGACAGCCTTGATGAAAACCCGGTTCAGCACGGTCATGACCGCCAGGGGCCAGAGTGCGAACTTGATCACCTCGGCGGTGGTGCGAGCGGTCCGGGGCTCGAGCGGTCGAAGGAACACTGGGGCACGGTACACCGGATCGGTTACCGGCGGTTGGCCGGACCTGCCCGACTCGCCGCTCGTTCGGCCGCTCGAGCGGCGCTAGGCCGGGCAGGCGGTACCGTCTGCGGGGAGTTTGCCGTCCTTCAGATAGTCGACGACCGCCCGCTGCGCGCAGCCCGAGTGCGTGGCCACCGGATGACCGAAGCCCTGCCAGGACAGCGCCGCGTGACGGGCGCCGGCGGAACCGAGCGCGCCGGTCACCGACGACTGACCACCGTTGCCGACCACCGGGTCGGCGACCCCGCCGAGTACGAGCACCGGGATGTCCAGCTTCTCCGGCATCGGTGGGGCGGTCGACACCGGCCAGGCGGCGCACTCCATCAGTCCGATGGCCGCCGCTTTGCCGAAGACGGGATACTTGCCCGCCCAGGTGCCTGCGAGCTCGGTGGCCTTGTCCGGCGTCGGCGGCAACTGCGTGTCGGTGCACCGGTTGACGAACTGGCCGTCGCTCGCGATGGCCGCGCTTTCACGGGTGATCAGAGCGTCCAGCGAGTCCCGGTCGCCGCGGCCGGCCGCGGCGAGCGCGTCGGACAGCTCGGCGACCCGAGCGGCCTGATCGGCACGCGGGCTGCCGAGAAAGCCCGACACCGCGGTGAGCAGGGCGTTCGCCGAGATGTCGCCGAGGCCACCGCTCCCGGCCCGGTTCACCAGATCGATGACCGCGGCGCGCGGGTCGGCGCCGAGCGAGCAGCCGACGCCGACGCAGCGCTGCGCGAACGCCGTCAGCGCCGCCTCGGCGCCCTGCACGGCTTGTTCGGCACGGGTCACGGAGTCGGTCCCGACCGGCTCGGGGGAGTCGAGCGTCAGCCGGGCGAGATGGTCACCGTATTTGCGGGCATAGCTGAGCGCGACCTTCGCGCCGTTGCCCGTGCCCAGTAGCGCGATGTGCTCCACCTGCCACTGCCTGCGCAATTGTTCGATGTCGTCGGCGGCGTGCGGAGCGTCGAAGGCGCCCTCGTAGGGCTGCAGGAAGTCGCGGCAGGCGATGGTGCCGTCCTGGCTCAGCTTCGTCATCCGCGCCACCGGGTCGCCCGCGGACTGGGCGTTCTCGGCCAGGCCACGGCGGATGTCCGCAGGCAGGCAGTCGATCGGCTGTGAGGTGCCGATACCGCGCCGGTCCACCGCGACGATCGGGCGGGCGGCCAGCAGCGCGGAGGCCGGGCCCGCGGCCAATCCGGCCAGGGTGGCGGAGGAGGAACGATCCGAACCGGAGGTGAGCACCAGCGGCGGCGCGTCGGCGGGGGTCTGCGCCAGCCTGGCCCGCAACGCGCCGGCGCGGAAGCTGCCCAGTACCGCGCCGGTCGAGTCGATCGGGGTGGAGTACTCGGCGCAGTCGAGCACCAGCCCCGCGGGCGCGGGACCGAGCCCGAGCTGATCCAAGGTCGGCTGGGTGCATTCCCGCCAGCCGAGGTCGGTCTTGGGCAGCTCGGCGCTCGGCGGCGGCGCGGGTGCGGCGGAGGTCGTCGCGGTGCCCGCGACGGGCGGGCGCTGCACCGCGACACCGGGACGATCCGACGGTCCCGCGCCGCAACCGGCGGTCACGATCGAGAGGGTGGCGGCAAGCACGGCGGCCCGAGTCCAGCGCATTGCTACAGCCTGCCAGGTTCGGGTGGTTCTTTCATCGACGGGCCCACCGGGTGAGCATCGTGCCGTCGTCGTCCAGCAGCACGTGCGCGCGCGTCATGCGGACGCGGAACTCGTGGGCGGACAGCGAGATTCGCCGCGCCGCGCCGCCGACCAGCAGCGGCGCGGTGGTCAGGCAGAGTTCGTCGACCACGTCGGCCTCCAGCAGCTCGCCGAACAGGTGCGGGCCGCCCTCGGTGAGTACCCGCAGCAGGCCGCGCTCGGTGAGTACCCGCAGCAGGCCGGCCGGCGTCACCGCGATGTCACCCGCTTCGATCACCTCGGCGCCCGCGTCCGCCAAGCGCTGTTTGCGGTCGTCGGGTGCGGTGACCGTCGTGATGATCAGCGGCGGCACTTGGGTATCGGTGAACAGGCGCGCGCCCGGGTCGAGCGCCGCGCTCGCCGTGACCACCGCGATCGGCGGCGGGGCGCCGTCGGGATGGCCCCCGATGCCGCGCTCGTGGAACGCGCGCCTGCGCGCCGGGTCGGTGCGCGCCCCGCCGTAGTTCTCCGCGCGCGCCGTGCCCGCGCCGACCACGATCACCTCGGCCAGTTCCCGCAGCAACATGAACACCGTCCGGTCGGCCGGCGTGCCCAGTCCTTCGGTGAGGTTCCCGCTGGTCGCGGCGCCGTCGATGCTGGAGACGAAATTGGCCCTGATCAAAGGCGCGTCGAGCGCGGTGGGGAAGGCGTACAACTGCGCGAGGTCGTCGGGGCTTAGTCCTGTGAGCTGGATCGCATTCTGGCTACGCTGCATGAGACCAGATCACACCACGTCTCTAGGCTTCGTTCATGCAAGAACGCCTCGTCGATCGGCACCCGGAGGTCCCGGCCGATCAGCTCGTCGCCCAGATGGTGCCTCCGCCCATGTTCGACGAGGTGAGCTTCGCCTCCTACATCCCCGACCCGAAGGAGCCGAGTCAGGCGGCCGCGGTCGGCAAGGCCGCGGAGTTCGCCGGACAGGTCGCCAAGATCAGCAAGGCCGCCGGCAAGAAGAGCTTCTTCGGTAAGAAGAAGCAGGTCAGCGGCGCGGGCCTGTATCTGGACGGTGGGTTCGGTGTCGGCAAGACCCACCTGCTCGCCTCGATCTTCCACAGCTCGCCCGCTCCCAAGTCGTTCGGCACGTTCGGTGAGCTGACAAATCTGGTCGGCGCGCTCGGTTTCGCCAACGCTCTCGAGCGCCTGTCGGGCAACAGCGTGCTGTGCATCGACGAATTCGAACTCGACGATCCCGGCGACACCATGCTGGTATCCCGGTTGCTCACCGAACTGTCCGCCGCCGGTGTCTCGATCGCGGCCACGTCGAACACGTTGCCGGGTCAGCTCGGCGAAGGGCGTTTCGCCGCACAGGATTTCCTGCGCGAGATCAAGAAGCTCGGCGCCATCTTCGAGGCGGTGCGCGTCGACGGGCCGGACTACCGCCACCGCGACCTGCCGCCCGCCCCGGCGCCCACCGCGCCGGAGGTGCTCGCCGAGCGGGCCGCGAGCACACCGGGCGCCACCCTCGACGAGTTCGACGCGCTGCTGAAGCACCTCAGCACGCTGCATCCGTCGAAGTACGGCGCGCTGATCTCCGGAGTGTCGTCGGTGTTCGTCTCGAACGTGCATCCGGTCACCGATCAGGCCGTGGCGCTGCGCATCGTGGTGCTGGCCGACCGGCTCTACGACGCGAGCATCCCGGTGACGGTGTCGGGTGCGAAACTCGACGAGATCTTCTCCGCGGAGATGCTCGAGGGCGGTTACCGCAAGAAGTACCTGCGTGCCATCTCGCGTCTTCTCGCGCTGTCGCGGTTCGAAGTCGCGGCCTGACGCGACCTCGACCCTCCGGCGAGACCGACGGGTGCGAGCCCGAGAACCGATGATTGGAGCAGCCGAATGGCCCCTGGTTTCCGTGCCCCGGTCGCGATGGCAGCCGGTCTGGCGGTTGCCTTCGGACCGGTAGCAGGCATCGCGCAGGCCGATCCGCCCGCGGCCGTCGTAGCCGATCCCGCTCTGCACCTGCGGGGGGTGCAGAACGCCCGCGACATCGGTGGGTACCGCACGGCCGACGGCCGGATCGTGCGCACCGGTCTGGTGTTTCGCACCGGGCAGCTGAACAACGCGACGCCGGAGGATTTGGCCGCGCTGAGCGATCGCCGTGTGCGCTCCGTCCACGACCTGCGCACGGTCTACGAGCGGACGCTCGGGCCCGACCGGCTGCCCGCCGGCGCGACAGCGCACTGGGCCGACGTGATCGGCCAGGCTCCACCGGAGGTCATCGCCACCACGCTCACCGGTGGCGATGGGCTGTATCGCGCGTTCATCACAGCGCCGGGCGCGAACGAGGCTTTCGCCTCGGTGCTGCGCGACATCACCGGCGCCGACGGGGCGGTGCTGTTCCACTGCACCGCGGGCAAGGATCGCACCGGCTGGACGGCGGCGGTGCTGCTCACCCTGCTCGGGGTGGATCGGGCCACCGTCACCGAGGACTACCTGCTGTCCAACCGGTTCCGCAACGCGAGCCAGGACGATCCGCTCAACGGTGTCCAGGCGTCCTGGCTCGACGCCGCCTTCGACCAGGCGAACCTGACCTATGGCAGTTTCGACGCCTACGTCCGGGACGGACTGAGGCTCACCGACGGCGATATCGCCGCCCTGCGGGCCCGGCTGCTGGGCTGAGCGGCGTCTCGGCCGAACATCCACTTCGGGGGTCCCGGGCCGGGGCGTGCACTACGATCCCGGCATGGCGAAGTTTGAGACATGGGACGGCCTGGAACTCAATTACCGGGTCTGGGAGGGCGAGGGCGTCCCGGTCGTCCTTCAGCACGGGGTGGTCGCGGACACCAACGCGAACTGGATGAGCACCGGCGTGGTCGGGGCTCTGCAAGCCGCCGGGCACACCGTGGTCTCCCTGGACGCTCGGGGCCACGGTCGTTCCGGCAAGCCGCACGAGGCGGCGCGGTACTCGTGGCAGGCCATGGCGCGTGACGTGCGCGCGCTCTACGACGAGCTGGGCTTCGACGAAGTCGCGCAGGTCGGATACTCGATGGGCGGAGTGATCTCGCTGATGGTGGCCGCGACGGTGCGGCGGCTGGCCGTCGGTGGCATCGGTTCGGGTGTGCTGGACTGCGGCGGCGTCGACCGCCGCGTGATCGACCTGCCCGACCTGCAAGCAGCGATGACCGGCGACGGCGCGGGCGCGTCACCGACCGCGAAGATGTTCCGGGTGCTGGCCGACGCGGTGGGAGCCGACGTGGACGCCATCCACGCGGTGGCGACGGGTCTCGACGACCGTCCCATCGAGACTCTGGCGGACATCACCGTGCCCGCGCTGGTGCTGGCGGGCGCCGACGACCCGTTCGCCGCCGAACCCGAGCGCCTCGCCACGGCGCTGCCGAACGGCGCGCTCGCCGTGGTGCCCGGCGATCACCTGATGGCGGTGGTGAACCCCGTGTTCCACACCGCGCTCGTGGATTTCCTGCGCTGAGCCGGAACTAGAAGACCAGCCGCAGTACATAGTCGCGATGCATCTGGTTGCCGACGGTGAATGTCCTGGTGCCCACCTCGGCGAAGCCGTGCTTCGCGTAGAAGCGCCGTGCGCGCGCGTTCTCCTGGTTGACGCCGAGCCAGACGCCGGGATGCCCCTCGGCACGCGCCCAGTCCAGCGCGGCCTTCATCAGCGCGGTGGAGACCCCGGTGCCGTGGTGGCCGGGTAGCACGTACATCTTGCTGATCTCCACCATCGGGTGCGGCCCGACCGACTCCACCACCGCTGGGTCGGCCGGGCCGCCCGTCACCAGCATCGCGTACCCGACGATCTCGTCGTCCGCGACGGCTTTGAGCACGATCCTGGCCGGGTCGTTGAGGTATTCGCCGAAGCGTTCGCCCGACAGCGCTTCGCCGACGAAGACATCGATGTCGTCGGGCGTCGCCTCGGGCGGACACGCGAGCGGAAAGGTCGCCGCCGCGACGTCGCTGAGCGCTTCCGCGTCCCACAGCCCGGCCCGGTCGACGATGACTGGGAGGTTGCTCATACCTCCATCAGAGCACATACCCAGCGCCGGAGGTGGCGGCCCACACCTTGGATGAGACACCCATAGCGCCGGCCCGAGGGACGATGGCGGCCATCGACAATGAACACGGCATGGGCCGGACTCCTGCTGAGCGGCCCAGCGACCGTCACGGCGTGAATAGGAGAGTCCGGCGTGACTGTCGCTTCTCGCGCGCAGATGTAAACATACTTCTCATGTTCAAGAGCATGATTTTCAGTGCTGCCCGACCTGGCCGCGTCGCCCGCGAACCGCGGCGGATGACCGGGCGATTCCGGGTGGCGTGCGCGGTGGTGACGGCCGCCGCTCTCGCGGCGGGCGCCGGTGCGGCGGGGGCCGACGGATCGGCGTCATCACCTGATCCGGTCGCTTCCGCGGGGTGTGCTGCGCCTGCGGCGGCGCCGGGGCGATCGACGCCGAGATTCGTCGCGGGCGACAGGGCCGGTACCTACATCCAGGACGTTCCCCGCACCGAGCAGGGGCGACCGGCACCTGTCGTGTTCGACCTGCACGGCTATCTCGAATCGGCGGAACTCGAGCACGTCGGCAGCGGTATCAGTGCGCTGGGGGCCGCCGAGGGGTTCGTGACCGTCACCCCGCAACTCGAGCAACCGGGCCTACCCCGCTGGGACTTCGGTGAGGGCAGCGGGGACATCGCCTACCTGTCCGATCTGATGTCACACATCGAGTCGTCGCTGTGCGTCGACCGCCGCCGGATCTACGTCACCGGCTTGTCGATGGGCGCCTTCACCACCTCGTCGCTGGCATGTCAGCTCTCGGACCGGATCGCGGCGATCGCGCCGGTGGCCGGACTGCAGGACTTCGCGTGGTGCCGCACCGAGCGTCCGGTGCCCGTGGTCGCTTTCCACGGCACCGCGGATCCGATCGTCGCCTATACCGGCGGCACGGGTCCCAACGCCCGGTTCCTGCCTGCCCCGGACGGCTCGGGTTCGGTCGTGCGGCCGGACGCCGGAACGGGCCGCCCGGTGATCACCGGGCCGGGCCCGGAGAGCATTCCGGCGCAGGCGGCGGCATGGGCGCGCCGGAACGGCTGCGGACTCGACCCCATCGGGCGGCAGATCGCTTCCGACGTCACGCTGTCGAGCTATCCGTGCCCCGCTGGAAGCGCCGTCGAGTTCTACTCGATCATCGAGGGCGGCCACACGTGGCCGGGCAATCCGTCCGTGGTGTCGCCCGTGCCGTTGGTCGGCGCCACCACCGCGTCGATCAGCGCCGACGAGATCATGTGGGATTTCTTCCTGGCTCATCCGCTGGAAGGTCCCCTGCACCGCTGAGGGTCACGCGGAACCCACCGGCGGCCACCCGACCAGCACCCCGGCCTACCCCGCGCCGGACTCGGTGGGCTGGTCCAGCGTCTCCGGGCGGGGAGCGGTAGGCGCGCTCGCGACGCGCTGGGAGTGGAAGACGCGGGACAGGGCGATCAAAGCCACGGCGAACAGCAGCGGGATCACGAAGCCCGCGCGGTGCCCGGCACTCGCCGCCACCGCACCGACCACGCCGCCGCCCAGCAGGGTCCCCGCATAGTTGAACAGATTGAGACGCGCGATCAGCGCGTCGAGTTCCCGCCCCGTCGCCAGTTGCCCGGCCGCGCTGAAGCACAACGGCGCGATCACGGGCAGTCCGGCGCCCGCCACGAGGAAGCCCGCGATCGCGACGGCCGGACTCGGCGCGGCCACCACGAGCGCCAGGCCGAAACCCCCCATGCATGCCGCGGTACGCACCACCTTGCGCGGGCCGAAACGGCGCACCAGCGCATCGCCTGCGACCCTGGCGACCAGCGCCGTCCCCTGATACGCCGCGAAGGCGAGTGCCGCGGTCGCCGAACCGGCGAGCAGGTCGTCGGTGAGGTACAGGGCCGACCAGTTGCCCACCGCCAGGTCGACGGCGAAGACGAACGCCGCCGCGATCCCGAGTGCGAGATACGCGCGCAACGCGACGGCCGGCCCGGGTGCGGCGGTCTCGATGGGACTGGTCTCGGCGTCCCGCGCGCCGAGCAGCCCCGGCCCGAGCGCCCAGCCGAGCAGCAGCACGATCGCCGCGGCCACCAGCAGCGATTCCCGCAGCGTCACCCCCAGCGCCTCGCACCCCGAGACGAACAGCGCCCCGGCAATGGTTCCGGCGCTCCACGCGGCGTAGAACGACGACAGGATGAACGTCCCGTAGCCGTGCTGGATGAACACCGCCTGCATGTTGGTGCCCGCGTCGACGATCCCCACCGCGGTCCCGTAGCAGCCGAGCGCTGCCACCAGCAGGGCCGTGTTCGGGGCGAACGCCGCCGCCGAGCCGGTGACGGCCACGAGCAGCAGCCCGATCCGCACCGCCGCGCGGCTGGACCAGCGCAGCGCCAGCCGCTCCGCCAGCACGCTGCCGCCGCCCGCCAGCAACGAGATCAGCACCACCGAGACGGCGATCACCCCGTCCGAAAGGCCGAAATGCTCCTTCTGCTGCGGCAATTCGGTCAGCACGACGGCGAGGAAGAAGCCCTGCGAACCGAACGCGAACGAGTTCGCGATCCGGGCGCGCCGCAGGACGGGCGCGATCGAACTCATGGGCGCAGGGTAGCCGGGCAGTGGCGACGGCGCGCGGCGACCCCGGCCGGGGCGATCGGCCACGGTGATCGGACGGCACGTCCGGGCGCGCGGCCTGGCCGACACCGGTGATCGGTGTCACTATCGAAGGGCCGCAACAACACTCGCGAACCGAGGGGAACCGACCGGATGAGAGAGCTGCCCGCGGACTTCTTTCACACCCCGCATGCCTTCTACCAGCAGTTGCGCGCCGAGGGGCCGGTGCACCGGATCCGCTTGCGTACCGGCGTTCGCGCCTGGCTGGTGGTCGACTACGACACCGCCAAGCAGGTGCTGCGCCATCCCGACGTCCGCAAGGACCCGCGCACTCCGGTGGGCGCCCACGCACGGCGATCAGCCTCGGGCGACAGCGGCGTCACCGCGGTCAACCAGCGCCTGAGCCATCATCTGCTCAACGCCGACCCGCCGCGGCACTCGCGGCTGCGCAAACTCGTCGCCCCTGCGTTCGCACCCGCGCGAACAGAGGCACTCGCGGCACGGATCGTGGCGATCGCGGAGGATTTGCTCGATGCGATGGATCGCACCGCGGGCGCAGGGCCCGTCGACCTGCTCGCTGAGTACGCCTTCCCGCTGCCCATCACCGTGATCTGCGAACTGCTCGGCGTGCCGGTCGAGGACCGCGCGCGGTTCCGGGAGTGGTCGGCGGCCGTGGTGGACAGTCCCATGTCCACCCCGGAGAGTATGCGCACCGCGACCGACGCCATCGTCGACTACTTCGATGGGCTGATCGCCCGACGGCGCGCGCAGGGTCCGGGCGAGGATCTGATCTCGCAACTGCTGCTCGTCACCGAGGAGGGGGACCGGCTCAGCCACGACGAGCTGATCTCCATGGCCTTCCTGATCCTGGTGGCCGGTCACGAGACCACGGTGAACCTGATCGGCAACAGCGTGCTGGAACTTCTGGCCGATCCGTCCCGCTATCAGGCCCTGCGCGAGGACCCGGCGGGCGTCGCACCGCTGGTGGAGGAGATGCTGCGCTACAACGGACCGGTCAATGTGGCCACCCTGCGGTACACCGCCGCGCCGGTGCGGCTGGGCGACAGCGTCATCCCGGCGGGTGAGCTGGTGCTGGTCTCGGTGGCCTCGGCCAATCACGACGAACAGCACTTCACCGCGCCCGGGGCATTCGACCCGGATCGCGGCGCGAACGGTCACCTGGCCTTCGGCCACGGCATCCACTACTGCCTCGGGGCGGGTCTGGCCCGGCTCGAGGCCCGCGTCGCGCTGACCAGTCTGGTGCGGCGCTATCCGCTGCTGCGGCCCGCCTTCGACGACGTGGACCTGCGGTGGCGGGAGAGCATCCTGATCCGCGGGCTGCTCGAGCTTCCCGTCGTTGCGGCGAGTGCGCCCGCAGTACGCTGAAGAGCGGATTCGGTCGACCGACTTTGCTGCGCGCCGCAGGCGACGTAGTCTCCTGCGCATGACAAGCGGAAGCCGCATCGGGATCGTCGGTGCGGGTATCGCAGGTCTCGCCTGCGCGAAAGTGCTGAAACAGGAGGGTTTTCCGGTCGAGATTTTCGACCGCGCACCCGATATCGGTGGCGTGTGGAGCGCGACCCGGCGATACCCGGGACTGCAAACGCAGAACTCCAAGGACACGTATCACTTCTCCGACTTCCCCATGCCCGCCGACTACCCGCGCGTCCTCGACGGGCCGCAGATGCAGGCCTATCTGGCCGCCTACGCCGAGCACTTCGGGCTGACCGAGCACCTGCGGTTGCGCACCGAGGTGGTGGCCGCCGATCCGGTGGACAGCGGCTGGTTGCTGGAAATTCGCGACGAGAGCGGAATTCATCGGGCCTCGTGCGACCACCTGGTGATCGCCAACGGCATCTTCAGCGACCCGGCGATGCCGGAGTATCGCGGCGCGGACTGGTTCCGCGCGGCGGGCGGGCGCCTGTGCCACTCCTCGGAGTTCACCGATCTGGAGTCGGTGCGCGGCAAGTCGGTCGTCGTGGTGGGTTACGGCAAGTCCGCCTGCGACATCGCCACCGCGGTCAGCGAGGTCGCGGCCTCCACCTCGGTGGTGGCCCGGCGGCTGCTGTGGAAGATGCCGCGCAAGCTGGCCCGGGTGATCGACTACGAACGGCTGATGCTGACTCGCTTCGGTGAGGCGCACTTCCATTACCTGCGGCCGCGTTGGATGGACCGGTTCCTGGACGGACCGGGGGAATCGGTGCGGATCAGCAACTTCGACCTGATCCAGGAGCTGGTCACCAAGCACTCCCACCTGCGCGAACTCGGTCTGGTGCCCGGCGGGCGGTTCGAGGAGATCGCCGACAGCACCGTCGGCCTGGTCAGCGAGGGCTTCTACGAGCAGGTGGCCAACGGACGCATCACGGTGCACCGGGACACGACGATCACCGAGATGGGCGGCGGTCCGAAGGCGGCGCCCGGGATCCGGCTGTCCAACGGGCAGGTGCTGCAGGCCGACGTCGTGATCTGCGCGACCGGATTCCAGCAGCGCGTGCCCTTCCTCACGCCGTACATCCAGCGCAGGCTCACCGACGAGCACGGCAACTTCCGCCTGCACCGCCAGATCCTGCCGCTCGAGGTCCCGAACCTGACCTTCGCCGGCTACAACTCGTCGGTCATCAGCACGCTGAACGCCGAGGTAGCCGCGCACTGGACCGCAGCGCTGCTCACCGGAAGGCTCGATCTGCCGCCCGCCGAGAATCTCGACGAGCAGATCGACGCCCGCCTGCGCTGGATGGAGGAACGCACGCCCGGCCACCACGCACACGGCACGGCGGTCGTCCCGTTCTCCATCCAGAACATCGACGAGATGCTCGGCGACCTGAAGTTCCGCCTGCCCCTGCACACGCGTCTGGCGCAGGTGTTCCGCCGGATCAAGCCGGAGTCCTACCGGGGACTGGCCACCCGCCGCAAGCCGGGGCGGGGACCGGCGGCACCGCCGACCACCCCGATCGAGGCGGAACTGCTTCCCTACGAGGGCGGCGGCGGCCGGGTCAACCACTAGGCCTCCGTTGCCGCCCCGGCCAGGCGGCGATCCGCCCTGTGGTGGGGTATGTAGCGCGCAGGTGATCCGGCGCGCCGGTTCCG
Source organism: Nocardia gamkensis NBRC 108242 (assembly GCF_001612985.1). Lineage (GTDB taxonomy): Bacteria > Actinomycetota > Actinomycetes > Mycobacteriales > Mycobacteriaceae > Nocardia > Nocardia gamkensis. The sequence goes on from NZ_BDBM01000052.1 coordinate 25,085, forward strand.
GTTCCATCGTGCGACGCGGTAGGCGGCGGGCAGATCGCCGCCCCGCGCGCAGCGACTCCTCCGGTCGCCGGTCAGCGGAGGGGTGTGTGCGCACAATTGCATCGACTGCCGAACTCGGGCGTCGTCCGACGAAATCGTGCCGGGGTGTCGGGCAAGTCGCGGGGCTCGGTGCGAATAGCCGTTTCCGACGTCGTCGCCCGAGCGGCCCATGGCCGACGTGCGTGGTGCATATCCGGAGGTCATCGGGCACATGAACACGAGGGACGGCGTTATGGCGTGCTCGATCGTGGACGATTTGGTCGACGACTGTCCGGAGTTGCCGCCCGGGTGCGACTCGCCCCCGCTTGTCGCCCGCGCAATACCGGGGCCCGCTGTTTGCGTTGGCGATAATCCAAGGGTGGAAGCGCTGGACATGAATCTCCTCGTGGCCCTCGACGCACTGCTGGACACCCATAGCGTCACCCTGGCCGCGCAGCGCCTACACACCTCGCCGCCCGCGATGAGCCGGACGCTGGCCAGATTGCGCGGCGTGCTCGGCGACCCGTTGCTCGTGCGCGCGGGTCGCAACCTGGTGCCGACACCACGGGCACTGGAATTGCGCTACGAGGTCAGCACACTGGTCGAGCAGGGACGCGCGCTGCTGACACCGCGCGACGACCTCGACCCCGCGGCGCTGCGCCGGACGTTCGGCGTGCAGGCGGGCGACATGGTGCTCACCGAACTGGCCGGGCCCCTGCTGTCGGCCGTACGCGCCCAGGCGCCGGGCGTCACGCTGCGCTTCCTGTCCGACTCCCTGGAGGGCACCGCCGCGTTGCGCGACGGACGTGTCGATCTCGAAGTGGGAGTGATCGACCACACCGACCCGGAGACCACCGTGCGCAGAGTGCTCACCGACCGCGTGATCGGCGTCGCCGCCGCAGACCACCCCCTGGTCACCGATCGCGTCACCGTCGCCGCGTACGCCGCCGCACCGCATCTGAGCATTTCGCGCAACGGCCGTTCGCACGGCCCTATCGACGACCGTCTCGCCCTGCACGGCCGCACCCGGCGAGTGGTCGCCACCGTGCCGACACTGACCAGCGCGCTGTTCGCGGTGCGCGGCACCGACCTGGTCTGCTCCGCGCCCGCCATGCTGAGCGCCGCCACGCTACCGGCGATCGGATTGGGCGCCTTCGAGATACCGCTGCCGCTGCCGGAGGCCGCGATCGGGATGGCGTGGCATCCGCGCAACACCGCCGACGGAGGGCATCGCTGGCTGCGCGACCTCGTCCAGGAGATCCTGCTGCGTTCGGCGGGCGCGGCGCGTCCGCCGAAGCGGCGGCGCGTCAGAGTGGCTCAGGACACCGGCGGCGGGCTGGAGAGCCGGTAGTCGGCCGGCCTGCGCTGCGCTTCGGTGCGCTCGGAGGGATAGCCGTTCGAGGTCGAGTCGAACAGGTCGGAGCGTCCCAGCGGTGCCGCGGCCGTGCGCTTGAGCTCGTCCAGCATGGCTTGCAGCTTGTCCACGTGGGTGTTCTCGACCGCTGTCCGGTCGTCCTCACCGGCGCGGTGCGCACCGGTGAGTCCGGTGCCCGGTGTCGCCCCGTTCTCCGATCCGCTGTGCTGCGTGCTCGGGGTGGACGCGACGATGCTCTCGTACGCGGCGTTCTCGGTGGGGGAGTAGGAGGCCGTCGAGGGGGCGGGTTCGCGCGTCTCCCGCCGACCGGTACTCGGATCGCGCGGTGCCGGCGGGGTGAAAGGCGATACGGGCTCCCGCGGTGTCGGCGTGGTGAAAGCGGGCTCACGCGAGGGTGGGGCGGTGAAGTTCGACGCCGGTTCGCGGGGTGCGGTGAAGCTCTGGCCGGAGGAGACGTTCGAATCCAGTGCGGTGAGCGTGGGCTCGCGCGGCGGTGTGAAACCCGTCTGCGCGGCGGAATTCGGTTCGGCCGCCGCGTGCACCGGCTCCCTGGGTGTGCTCTGCGGTCGCGCGCCGTTGCGGGAAACGGCCGCTTCGCCGGCATCGCTCTTTCGCGCCGCGGGTTCGGCGCCGCCGTGCTCCGCCGTACGTGCGTTCGCCCGTCCCGCGGCCGCCCGGGGAAGCGAGCCTGCCGGGCGCTGCGCCGCCGTCCGATCCTCCGGAGCCGGGTCGTCGCCGGATTCCAGGAGCTGCACCCGGGTGTCGAGACCCGAGATATCCTGTGCGGCACGGAAAGCCCATGCCTCGAGTTTGGCCAACCGCCCCTCGGCGGTCGGTTCGCTCACCACGGTCTGCGCGCCATCGATCCGGGCCGCCACCGCGTCCAGCTTCTCGCTGACCTCTCGGAGAGCCGACGCGATACTCGACAACATCGCGCCGATCGACTCGCCGGTCTGCTGACCGTGCTCCATCCAGTACCTACTTCCCCGTATCGGCCCAGCTCGCACTCGGCCGGACGATTCTATCCACCCAGTCGGACATCCGCGGCTCGCGAAGTATCGGCGGCGCACCGATCCATGACCTGATCGAAGCAGCCTAGGCCCCCGGAATTACCCCCCTGCAGGCGGATTACGCGGCGACCCGGTTTGTCCGGAAACCGGCCGACGCATCTGATCGGTCATTATCCGCCTGATTCGCGCCCTCCGCGACTCCGCGCTCGGGGCCGCCGCCGTGAGCTGCGTTACGCAGGCCGCGAGTTCGCCCGGATGGCGGGCGGCCGGCGCGTCATGGATGGCGGCAACTGTCAATTCGCCGATACCGAACTGCCCGGTGCCGACCGCGTGGCATGATGAAAAGCCTTGTGCCACAGAGAACAACGCCAATTCCGCTGATCGGTCACCTGCGCGGCACACCCGAGCGCGGGGTGAACGGGGCTGGCGAGGTAGCCGAGTCTGACGCACTCTTGATCTATGGCGTAGGTCGCCGGGCCTGCGGTGGTTTGTGCAGGGGAGTGGTCGCGTGAGAACGAAGCAGCGGGCGGAGATCGCCTGCGGGCGCCGGGCGATGCTCGCCGAGTTGGGTATCGGAGAGGCTTCCGGCCGTACGCGTGGGTCGAAAGCCGGTTATGCCTGCGGGTGCCCGGAATGCGCCGCCGCCCAGTGGGATATGCGGCGGCTCAAGTATTGGTTGTGCGGCAGGCTGCTCGCCTACGGGGCCGACGAAGCCGAAGTGGATCGGCGCATCGGCACATTGCCGGTGGACGTGTACTGGCGCATGGGCGACCGGGTGTACGCGATCGAGGTGCGCAGCGGCCCGCTGGAGCGGGGCCTCGCCCAGGAGCGCACCGAGCGGCTGCGCGCCGCGGGCTGCACGGATGTGCTGTGGCTTTGCCCGCCCGGCTACTGGGTGCCGTATCTGCACGCTCTCGGCATCGCCGACTTCGCACCCGCCGCCTGTGATTACCGCGCGGTCACCGGTGTGCTGGACACCGAGCACGCGATGGCGGCGCCGCGGCGGGAGCCGGTCGAACTGCGCGAGTTCATCGCGGGCTGGGTACGCGGCGAGTACGTCTGGGGTAATCGGGACGAGAGGACAGGAGGCTGGGCCACCGTGACCGACTGGGAATACCACACGAAGACGCAGGCCATGGTCATCGCCCGGCAGCGCCAGGAACTGGTCAACCAGCGCACGGCGCTGGCGGTGACTCGCAAATCATTGCGCGACAGGCAGAAACACCTGCTGAAGCTGACCACGCGACTGGAACGCGCGGAGCTGGCCGCCCAGAAACAGGCCGACGCCCTCGCCACCGCTCAGCGCACGATCGCCGATCACGATCGACTCGACAAGGCGTTGCGCAACACGATCGCCAATCTCGAGGTGACCATCGGCCGCTGGCAGCTGATCACGATCTGCGCGATGCTGCTGATCGTCACGTTCCTGGCGGCGGCGATGGTGGTGCGCTGAGCCGGAAGGGCGCCCGTTCCCACCGCCATTCGTGGCGCAGCACCAGCGCGAGGAAGTCCAGCAGTTCCAGGCCGGTCTTCGCGCGCACCTCGCGGAGCGCGGCCCAGTGCACGGTACCGCGCTCGACCAGGTCGCGCAGCATCCGCTCGCTGGTGGCGTCGACGGGGCGTGCGCGCAGATCGGGAACGCCGATGCGGCTGCCGGTCCAGACCAGCCAGCCCCAGCCGTTGGCGTGCGCGTGTGCTCGACCGGCCGCGGCCTTCACCCGGTTGACGTGGAAGCCGACGTGCCCGAGCGCGGTGACATCGATCAAGACCGTGCGGCCGTCGGTGAGCCGGGCGACGATGCTGGGATAGTGCACCCGTTCCGCGCCGTCGAGGTCGTAGACGACCGCCGCGGGGTGCTCCTGAAAAGTCTCGACCAGATCGCTGGCGTTGAGGATCCAGAGCAGCCTGGCCTCCAAACCGGAGTCGAACGGCACGTCGCGACCGACCTTGTCCAGGTAGAAGCGCCCGCGGCCGTCGTCGTCGCTGTCCACGGTGCGCGCGGAGACGGTGGGGACCGCGGCCGCGGCGCCCGCCCGAGGCCAATCGACCTGGCTCAGCCAAGGATTCAGTTGACTCGTCGCCCGTGGCTCGGCATCGTGCAGCTTCGCCAGGCGCCGGTTGGTCTTCTTCTGCCAGGCGGCGATGCGCTGAGTGACGAACCCGGCGATCCGCTTGGCGTCCTCGGCCGCGTGCCCGGCCAGCCGCAGCTTCAGGTACGACAGCTCGGTCGCGGCGATGTCGGTGTCGGTCGCGTAGGTCTCCACCAGGAGCGCGCGCACCAGTTGCCGGTCCCTCGCGTCGAGCGGATAGCGCGCGGACAGGACCGCGGCGGCGTGATGGCCGGACAGTTGCGCCATCCGGATCATCTGCCCGACCGCTTTGGTGTGCAGTTGCCGCACCCGGTCACGGGAAAGGTCGTAGCGAGCGCCGATCCGGGCCAGCGTCTCCGGTTTCTCCCCGCCCACCCCGAGCCGAGCCGTCAGCAGGTCGCCGTCCTTGGCCTTGTGGTCGGCGCGCAAAGCGATCAACTCGCCGAGCACCTCGTTGACCTCTTCGAGTTCGAACGAGATGTCATCCCGCAGATCGAGCGATTCGGGATCGTCGTCGTCCGGCGCCGCCCCTTGCGCGACCTCCGCACTGATCGTCACGCGACAACCCCCTGACTCGGCTCCGGCATTGTGCGCCACAGCGTATCTCCACCCACCGACACCGGACCCCTGCCGCGACCACCCGCGAACATCACGCCACAACGATAGAAGCCCGTCTTCCAGCGCCCCGCGCAGAGGACCCGCCCGGATGGCGCAGCGACGTAGCGGCGCGTAGTAAGCCGGCTGGTTCAGGGGTTCGGCGCCCGCTCGGGGCATTGCCATGTCACGCCGTCGATTCGGGGGTTCTCCTCGGCGACCTTTCTGAAGGCACTCGATCGTGAGACGCTGACGAGAGAGGAGTCGGCGGGAACGATGACAGCGAATCCGTTGTCGCGGGACCATTTCGCGGGAACGAGCACCCATACGTCGCCTCGTGCGACGAGGGCGCGGAAACATTGGTAGCGGAATCTCGGAGGCCGTTGGGGTTGGGCCTCGACCAGTGTCTCCGCGATCATGTTGGTCGGCACGTCAAAGCGTTCATCCGTCACGACGGAGACGACGGATTCCTTCGTCCAGAGATCGTGCGCAGCGGTTTGAGCGGCGTTGTCGCCGAGCCGGGTGGCGAAGGAATTCATCACGGCGAAGAGAGCCAGAAGGCTGATCGCGATCGCCACGGTTCGGCTTACTCGTGTGGTCGGTCCCGGTTCGTGTGTTCCGGTATCGCTCATCGAGGTGGACAGGACCCAGTAGCCGGCCACGACCAGAAGACCGCCCGAACCCAGCGTGATAGGCGCGAATGCCCAGGAGACGACGGCCCACCCGGGCGTGAGCCACGGCACCACGACGCCGGTGACGCCGGTGACGACGAAAATCGCTCCGAGCGCCAGCATGACGCGGCCGACGGTGCGAATCAGGCGCGGTCGCCGGCCGCTCCGGATGAAGCGGCCTGCGTAGGCGCCTACCCACACAGCGGCGAACCACCCGACGATCAGCAGCAACAGCGGGGCGTACAGCACGCCGACACTTCCCACGACATAGTCGCTGGTCGTGAAGCCGAGAGCGTCGCAATCCACACCGAAGAAGGCGAGCTTCTTGCGCGTGTACACGTAGCCGAAGTAGTAGCACAGCGCCGTGATGATCGTGGTCGGCGCGACGACCGCCCCGATCACACCTACCCATCGTTGGAGTATCGCCGGAGACGCCGGCGCGGCCGACTGCTCGGTCATCTCACGGTCCCGTCGGCGTGCCGCTGGGAGCGGGTGCTTGTCCGCCCGGTGCGCGTGGAGGTGGTGGCAGGGTGCCGCCGGGCGCTCCCGGCGGTGGCGGGGGCGGGGTCGTGAAACCCGGCAGTGGCGGGGCGGAAGGGCGAATGTTGCCTTCCGCTCCGGATGGTCGTCCACCTGGTGCGCGGGTTCGGAATTGTTCCGCGGTCGGGAACGAATTGCCCTCCGGTATCGGCGCCTGAGGCGGCGTTGCCGCCGGTCGAGACGCCGAGGGCGAATTCGCGGGGGAAACCGGCGACCCGGGTAGTGACGCACTCGGCGTAGAAAGTGGAGATGAGGCGGTCACGGCAGGTGATGCCGACCCGGGCGGTGTTGCCGGGTCTGTGGCGCTGCCCTCGCAAGCCGTGAACACGGCTACCGAAATTGCCAGTGCCGAGATGGTAGCGGCGAGTCGAGCGACTCGCGTGCGTGGTGAGCGATTACTTCGTGGTGACCGCATCGGAACTCCCTAATCCGACTACTCGAAATCAGGGAAGAGACTGCCAGGGCGTCGATGGTTGCTCACGGGTAGCCGACTACTTGTCTTTCGACTCGTGGAGCCCTCGCGGCGGTACGTCGGACTGCGGCCGACTACCCGGGAAGGTGGCGTTCGTGGGCCACAACAGAAACAGGCCCGGTGACCACCGGGCCTGACCTCGTGAGACGGTGGTGCACGATACTGGAATTGAGCCCGTGACCTCTTCCGTGTCAGTTATGGTATCGCGCTCCACCTGAGGAAATCCGAACAACTCCGATCAACTAGAATCGCACTCTATCAGCGCAAATGGAAGATTCGAGCCACTCCGGGCTACTGGGGAAGAACTCCGGCGGAACTCTGCGTGTGTGCCGTGGGTATTCACGCGGGCACCACCCTTACCCGCTGCGTGACCTGCCGAGGGGCGCTGGTAGTGAGGTCGCGGCGCGCGATGCGCGGCGACAGACGTGCCCCGTAGCCTTGTGGCATGGACCTCGGGGAACGGTTCCAATCCGTTCGGAAGCGTCGCGGGCTGACCCAGCGCGAGGTCGCGGAGTCCTCCGGAGTGTCCCTGTCGCTGATTCGCAAGATCGAACAGGGCGAACGCGACGACACCCGCATAGACACGCTGCGCCGGTTCGCGGTAGCGCTGGGTTGCCCGTTGACGGCCCTACTCGGCCCTGATCCCACACCGCCGCACGGCAATGGCGGGGGTGAGCTGTGGACGCCGACACGCGAAGCTCTGGCGTCGATGCGCGACGCGCCGACGGCGGCGGAACCGGTATCGGCGCGCAGCCTGGAAGCGGCCCTGTCACACGCCACGCGGTTGTATCACGACAACGAATACGAACGCCTGGCCCGTGTCTTGCCGCGTCTGCTAGACGAGGCCAATTCGGCCCCGGCGCTGTTGCGGTCGCGCACGCTGCAACTGGCCGGTTCGGTGATGGTGCAGACCCGCCAGCCCGATTCGGCGCGCATCGCGCTGAACCAGTCCCTGACCGACGCCGAGTCGACGGGCAACGTCCTGGACGCAGCGTCGGCGGTGATCACGCTGTGCTGGCTGTTGATTGTCGAACGGCAATTCGAGGCGGTGCGGCATCTCGCTACTCGGTGGGCCGACCGGGTGGAACCCCGGCTGTCCGTCGCGACGACGCGCGAGCTTTCGACCTGGGGATGGTTGTTGCTCCGGGCATCGGCGGCAGCGGTACGCGATAACCGGCCCGACGAGGCCGACGAGATGATGAGGCTTGCCGCCGCCGGTGCGGTCGCGGTGCGGCCGGAATCCGGCCCTTATCACCAGTACTGGACAACTTTCGACCAAGCCACGGTAGCTATGAAGCGGGTAGAGAACGCCGTGGTGGACGACCGCCCGGACGTCGCCTTGCGCCTGGCCCGCGATATCCCGCCGGACCAGCGGCCGACGTCGGACAACCGGAACCGACACCTGATCGACGTATCGGCGGCGCACGTGGAACTACGCCACTACGACGCCGCTTTCGAAGTGCTGGTGTCGCTGTCGCGTGATGCGCGGCCATGGTTGGTCGAACAGCGTTCGGCACGTGATCTGCTGGGCCGCATCATCTCCAAGCGTCGCACGCTCACGCCGGAAATGCGCGAACTCGCCGACTTGGTGCAGCTCGAATATTAACGGTCACAACCGATATCGGATGTGGCACTTCCCCGGCCACGTCCGGAAAGTGCCATTGTCGGCGGCCACTGTCCGCTGTGACGCTCGGCACAGCCGCGCCGTCGGGCCGAACTCGATTCCTCGCCGGCGGGGCTTACCAACGGCATCAGGGGGAAGGTGGGAATGGACGCGCTCGGATGGATAGACCCGTATTCACCGACACCGGAATGGGACACGGCGCAGGTTCGCAGATCGGCGCGGCGCTTGGGGTACCCCCTGCGGTTTGCCGATCCGACTTCCGTGCTCGGTCCTGTCGAACAACTCGAGTCCTCGGGGGCCGAGGTGGTATTGCTAGCGTCCTCGGCGCACGTGGACGCGGTCACGCTGGACCGGTTGATGTCGGTTGCCGACGTTGAATGCGCCACGCCGCGTGCGTCATTCGGGCGCTGGCCCGCACTCGGCGGGGTGCGCCGATGAGCGCGACGCAAGCTGCTCTCGTGTTCGTGATCGCGCTACCGCTGGCGGTCATCGTCGCAATGATCTTTTCGCCGTCCGACTACGACGACTGAAGTAGCGATGGCGGCAAATGAACGGAACTCTTATGCGTTGGCGCGCTTCTGTCCGAGAATCAGTCGAGTCGCATTCGTCGTAGAAACGGCGCCAGCAATCTCGACCGAGCGGGCCGCTGCGCGTCACCGGCCCTGTCCACTGTGTTGGCCGAAGAGCTCGAATCACGTTGATCAATAGTGGAAGCATCATTCGATTCGGTGCATCTAAGGCCATCAACAGCTCGATGACCTCGCCAGTGGAGTGCACATCGACCATGTCTTCCCATTCGCATGGATGAACACCGGCAGCTGGCGCGGACCGAATCTCAACCACGTCTGGAATTTCATCCTCGCTTGCGCGCCATGCAATCTGGCGAAGAACGCCAGGCAGCCGACGTCCGCCGAGATGGCTCCATAGCGAGAACGGATGGAAGCTGTACTTCCACCAGGGAACCGCGCAAACGCAAGACATCGACACAGCAGACCCGGCGCTGCCTACAGATCGTCGGCCAGGACCTCGTTGATCACCCGAAAACTGGCGATCTCGCGGTCGGGATCGTGGTCTGAGGCCTCGATCAGGGTGAGCAAGGCTTTCCACAGCGCCCAGCCCCGCGCCCGTGCCCACGTGGCATCATCGTGAGCGAGTACTCGGCGAAACGTCGCGCGGCTGTCCGCGGACAGCAAGGTCCAGGCAAGGACTAGATCGCAGGCAGGGTCCCCGACACCGCAAGTCCCGAAGTCGATGACAGCCGTCAACTTCCCGTCGGCTACCAAGAGATTGCCAGCAGCGATGTCACCATGGAACCACACCGGAGTCCCGTTCCACTCTGCCACCAGAGCGGACTCCCAAACTTCGGTAGCCCGCCGAACGTCGACACGTCCGGACAACACCTGTAGGCAGCGCCGGGTCTGCTCGTCGTAATACGCCGGGTGACTCCCGCGGTAGAAGCTGTGCGCGCCGGCGAAAGGGGCGCCGCTGGCATCGCATCGCTGCAACGCACCAATGAACTGCGCAACGTCGGCAGCAAACTCGGTCATGTCACCGATAACGGCCCTGTCGGCCGTGTCACCGGGCAGCCAATCACGCACCGACCACGAGTACGCATATCCGTAGCCCGCAACTCCGACCGCTAGCACCGTGGGGATCGCGACCGGCAGCATCGGCGCCAGCCGAGGCAACCAGATGCTCTCCTTCGCTACCGCCGGCGCATAGGCAGCCGCGGTCGGCAGCCGCACCGACATGTCCGAGCCCAACCGGTAGGTGCGGTTGTCCCAGCCGTCGACGGCCACCGGCGCAACCAGCAGATCGCCCCACTGCGGAAACTGCGTCCTGATCAGGCGCTCAACCAGTGCCGCGTCGATCCCGGCACGACCATCGACGGGAGCATCACCCACCACGTCATCCTGGACCTGGACCAGCAGTCCCGACAACCCGATTTCCATCGCAGACCAAGCGCTCGCCGCCACGACTCAACCGCCCGCACCGCGATCAACACGCTGGCTAGGATCCTGCGCGACACCGTCGACGAATAGCGCAGCGATCGAATACATGCACTCCACCGGTGAAACGGCCTCACCGAGATCACCCTGCGGCAGTGGGTGCCCTGGAACACCGTCCGTCCCGGATCGTAGTCAGAGGTGCCGCTGAGTGGGTGGGTTGGGCACGCGTTGGGCACAAACAAAATCAGACCCGGTGGAAACCGGGTCTGACCTGGTACTACGGTGGTGCGCGATACTGGGATTGAACCAGTGACCTCTTCCGTGTCAGGGAAGCGCTCTCCCGCTGAGCTAATCGCGCGAGGTGGAGACGGGAATCGAACCCGTGTGCACGGCTTTGCAGGCCGTTGCCTCACCACTCGGCCACTCCACCGCGCAAAGGGGGACGGCGTTATGTTGCCTGGCCCTACCTCTCGAGCGGATGACGGGATTCGAACCCGCGACCCTCACCTTGGCAAGGTGATGCGCTACCAGCTGCGCTACATCCGCATTCTGCCTCCCCGGGGCTCGTTTCCGGCCTCCGTGGTGCGAGACAGAACATTAGCGGACGCTCGGTGAAAGGCACAAATCCGCTGGTAGAACGGCGGAAATCCGCAAGTTGAATGGTGTGACGCCGGTGGCGCGTGTGGTGGATGGGGGAGGGGAGGCTCCGGTCGCCGCTTCCGGCGGTGCGGACGTCGAGCCGGCGACCGGTCGCGACGGCATAGAGGCGAGCGTGCGGCTGGGCGGAAAAGGGCTGCCAGGTGAGTGGAGGTTCCGCCGAACCGTTCCTGTCTGATGGCGATTTGGTGAACCGCCGGTGGCGCGTGCTAATGTTTCCTCTCGTCCGGAGGGCACCCCGAGTCGCCGGAAAAATATCAGGTCTCATAGCTCAGCGGGAGAGCGTCCGCCTCACACGCGGAAGGTCGCTGGTTCGATCCCAGCTGGGACCACTCCCATATGCGAGACCGGTGCACTTGGTTGCCCGGTCTTCTTTCTTCTCCCCGCCAGGTGTGCCCACTGGGTCGGCGCGCGGGCATCTCCCCTCGAACATTCGGCCTCGGAACCGGCACTCTGTTGCGCTGTGACCTGAGTCACATTATGGTAGCGGTTGCCGTCATCGCGACCGGAAACCTTTTCACAGGCTTTGGGAAGTCTTTACTATTGTCGCGACCGCCGTGTCAGGGGTCGTGCTCCACCGATGGGGGACGGCCCGAGCTTCGCCCGCCGCTCGCCTTCGATGCCAAGAACATGTTTGACCGATGAACCGGGACCACCACCCGGCGAAGGAGAAAATATGTCCACCGACACCGATTCCGCACCCCGGACGTCGCCGCACGCGCACATGGCCGATCGGCTGACCCGGATCGCCCGTAACGATCTACCCGCGTCGATCGTGGTTTTCCTTGTCGCCCTTCCCCTTTCGATCGGCGTGGCGGTGGCTGCCGGCGCGCCGGTCGCCGCGGGCCTGATCGCGGCCGTGGTCGGCGGCGTGGTGGCGGGGCTCCTCGGCGGTTCCTCGATCCAGGTCAGCGGGCCCACCGCGAGCCTCACCGTGGTCGTCGCCGAGAGCGTGCACCATTTCGGCTGGGCCGCAACGTGCTTCATCACCGTCGGCGCGGGCGTGCTGCAGATACTCTTCGGGCTGAGCCGGGTCGCGCGCGCCGCGCTTGCCATCGCCCCGGTGGTCGTGCACGGCATGCTGGCGGGCATCGGTGTGGTGATCGCGCTGCAACAGGTGCACGTGCTGCTCGGCGGGAACTCGCTGAGTTCGTCGTTCGCCGCGCTGGCCGCCCTGCCGCAACAGCTGACGTCGGTGCGCACGGGTGACCTGTGCGTCGGGCTCGTCGTGATCGTCATCCTGATCGCCTGGCGATTCGTGCCGCCGCGGGTGCGCATGATCCCCGGACCGCTCGTCGCCGTGGTCACCGCCACGCTGCTGGCGCTCGTCCTGCCCACCCACGTCGAGCGGATCGTGCTGAACGGCTCGTTGCTGGACTCCCTGGGCCTGCCCGCCGTCCCCTCCGGCGGCACGACCGCCGTCATCACGACGATGGTGACGATCGCGCTCATCGCCAGCGTCGAGAGCCTGCTGTCGGCCGTCGCGGTGGACAAGATGCGGCCGGGCCACCGCACCGACTTCGACCGGGAGCTGATCGGGCAGGGGTCGGCCAACGTCGTGTCCGGCCTGCTCGGCGGCCTGCCGATCGCGGCCGTCATCGTGCGCAGCATCACCAACGCGAACGCGGGCGCGCGCAGCCGGGCGTCGACCGTGCTGCACGGAGTCTGGATCCTGCTGTTCGCGGTGGCGCTGGCCGGGCTCGTACGGCAGATCCCGACCGCCGCGCTGGCCGGACTGCTCATCTTCGTGGGCGCGCAACTGATCAAACTCGCGCATATCCGGCTGGCCAGACGAGCGGGTGAGATGTACGTCTACCTGGCGACGGTGCTGGGCGTGGTGTTCCTGAATCTGTTGCAGGGCATGGTGCTCGGTCTGGTTCTCGCGTTCGCGCTGCTGCTGTGGCGGGTGGTGCGCGTGACGATCGTGGCGGCCCCCGTCCCCGGCTCGCGACGGTGGGTGGTCGGCATCGATGGCACGTGCACCTTCTTGGCCTTGCCGAAGCTGACCGCGGAACTGGCGAAGGTTCCGGCGGGCGCGGATGTGACCGTCGAGATGACCGTCGATTTCCTGGACCATGCCACGCACGAGTTCCTCACCGAATGGGCTCGTGAGCGTGAATCTGTCTCCGCGACCGTGGAATTCGCCGAACTGGGCAGCGCGCGGATGGCCACCGCCTTGGCCGGGCCGCCCGAGCGCAGGCATGTGCGCCAGGTCATCGACCAGGTGATCGGGCCGTGGCGGCGCTCGGGCAACGGGGAGGACCGCATCGCGGCGGGCATCGCCGCCTATCACCGCGGCCACGCCCACGTGCTGCGCCCGCACCTGGACAAGCTGCGCCATCGGCACGACGCCGACTCGTTCTTCCTGACCTGCGCGGACGCGCGGATCGTGCCGAACGTCATCACCAACAGCGGACCGGGCGACCTGTTCACCGTGCGCAACGTGGGCAACCTGGTGCCGGTGCGCGGTGGGGACGTCTCGGTGGAGGCGGCCCTGATCTACGCGTTGGAGCGGCTGGACGTGCGCGCGGTCGTGGTATGCGGTCATTCCGGCTGCGGTGCGATGGAGGCGCTGCACCGCGAGGTGCGTGCCGGGACCGGTCTCGGCGACTGGCTGGCGCATGCGCGCCCGAGCCTGGAGCGCTATCGGCTGGGGCATCCGGTAGCCGCCGCTGCGGCCGTCGCGGGGTTCGGCGAGGTGGACCAGCTGGGCATGGTGAACGTCGCGGTGCAGCTGGAGACGCTGCACGCGCACCCGGTCGTGCGCCGGGGGATCGAGGAGCGGGGTGTGGCGGTCTCGGGGTTGTTCTTCGATCTCGCCACGGCTCGCGTGATCGAGGTCATGGTCGACGGCATCGCGGAGTTCGGCGACCAGGAGAGGCGGATCGCCCCGGAGCCGGTCTGACCAGGCGATGTGCGGTGCGTCACGGTGATAACGACGAGAGGACAGTGGGGAGCTACACACAATCGGCGAACTTCTCAGGCTTTGCTAAGTCTTTACCAATACACTTGTCCGTGTTTACATCTCGACTCATCGCTGTGTCGGGACTGCTTCACCGCGAGATGCCGGTTCGCGGTCTTGTGCCCTGCTGGACATGTTGATCGTCAACCGACCTCGGCGAATCAGCCGAGTCGGCGAAGGAGAGTCATGGCTATCGATCACGATTTAGCCCCGCCACCGTCCGTACCCGCACCGGCGGACCCGGGCCGCAGTTCCGGACCACTGTCCGACCGCTTCACCGAGATCCTCCGCCACGATGTACCCGCCTCGATCGTGGTTTTCCTTGTCGCGCTACCACTTTCGCTGGGCATCGCGATCGCCTCCGGAGCCCCCGTCGCCGCCGGGCTCATCGCCGCCGTGATCGGCGGTATCGTCGCAGGAACGCTCGGCGGGTCGGTCCTCCAGGTGAGCGGCCCCGCCGCGGGCCTCACCGTGGTCGTCGCCGAGACGATCAATCAATTCGGCTGGCGCACTACCTGTTTCATCGTCTTCGCAGCCGGTGTGTTGCAGATCCTGCTCGGGCTCAGCCGAGTGGCCAGAGCGGCGCTCGCCGTGGCGCCCGTGGTGGTGCACGCGATGCTCGCCGGTATCGGCATCACGATCGCGCTGCAGCAGATCCATGTGCTGCTCGGCGGTTCCTCGCACAGCTCGGCTTGGCGCAACATCACCGAGCTGCCCGGGCAGCTGTTGTCCCTGCACGGCGGCGGCACGCTGATCGGCGCGGTCGTGATCGCCATCATGCTCGGCTGGAAATACCTGCCCGCCAGGGTGCGCGCGGTGCCGGGCCCATTGGTCGCGGTGCTCGTGGGCACGGTGTTGTCGCTGGTGTTGCCGCTGAATGCCGAGCGCATCGTGCTCAACGGCTCGCTGTTCGACGCCATCGGCCTGCCCGCGCTGCCCAGCGGCGATTGGTCGGGTCTGGCTCTGGCCGTCCTCACCATCGCCCTGATCGCCAGCGTGGAGAGCCTGCTGTCCGCGGTGGCCGTGGACAAGATGCACTCGCGCAAGCGCACCGACTTCGATCGCGAGCTGATCGGCCAGGGTTCGGCGAACGTGCTGTCCGGCCTGCTCGGCGGACTGCCGGTCACCGGCGTGATCGTGCGGAGCGCCACCAACGTGCAGGCGGGAGCACACAGCCGCGCCTCCGCGATCCTGCACGGCGTCTGGCTGCTGGTGTTCTCCGTGGCGCTGGTATCCGTGGTGGAGCAGATCCCGAAAGCCGCGCTGGCCGGTCTGCTCATCGTGATCGGCACCCAGCTGGTCAAGCTGGCCCACATCAAACTGGCCCGGCGCACCGGTGACCTGCTGGTCTACGCCGTGACAGTGCTCGGTGTGGTGTTCCTGAACCTGCTCGAGGGCGTGCTGATCGGCCTCGGCCTGGCCTTCGGGCTGCTGCTGTGGCGGGTCGTCCGGGTGACGGTCAGGGCCGAGCAGGTCCCCGGTACGCAGCGCTGGCTGTTCGCCATCGACGGCTCGGCCACCTTCCTCGCACTGCCGAAGCTGTCGGCGCAGTTCGCGAAGATCCCCCCGGGAGCCGACGTCACGGTGGAGATGACCGTCGACTTCCTCGATCACGCGGCGTTCGAGGCCATCGAGGAGTTCGCCCGCCAGCAGGTGAACAGCGGAGGCAGCGTCGATTTCGTGGAGATCGGCGGAGCCAGGATGGCCCACGCAGGCGCGCAACCGCCCGCGCGGAGCTTCGCGCGCTCGGTCTGGGACGACATCCTCGGCCCCTGGCGACGCGACGAGCGGCACGAGAACCCGGTCGCGGCCGGCGTAGCGGCCTATCACCGCAGCCACGCGCACGTGGTCCGGCCGCACCTGGACGAGCTGCGCGACCAGCAGGACCCGGATTCGTTCTTCCTGACCTGCTCGGACTCGAGGATCGTGCCGAACGTCATCACCAACAGCGGACCGGGCGACCTGTTCACCGTGCGCAACGTGGGCAACCTCGCGCCCGCCGAGGGTGACGCGTCGGTCGAGGCGGCACTGGTGTTCGCGCTCGAGCAGTTGAACGTCCGCTCGATCGTGGTCTGCGGGCATTCCTCCTGCGGCGCGATGAAGGCGCTGCACACCGGCGCCGAGGTACCCGGTGTGGACGCCTGGCTCGCGCATGCCCGCCCGAGCCTGGAGCGATACCGCGCGGGCCATCCGGTTGCGGCCGCGGCGCAGGAGGCCGGTTTCGGCGAGGTCGATCAGCTGGCCATGGTGAACGTCGCGGTGCAGCTGGAGTTGCTGCACCGGCACCCGGCGGTGCGCAAGGCGATCGCCGAGCGTGGCGTCACGGTGTCGGGCCTGTTCTTCGACATCGCCAGTGCCCGGGTCGTCGAGGTGACCGAGAACGGTATCGCGCACATCGATGACGCGGGCCATCAGCACACTCCCGAACTCGTGTGATCGACGGGGATGGGTGATCCCGCCCGGGCGCGCCGCCCGGGCGGGATCGCTTTATCCGGACGGTCGAGAGCGAGATTCGGTCTGCCGGATTGCTCGTACCCTGGGAACGTGACCGCAGACCTGGAAACGAGCTCCGACGATCCGACCCGCTGGCGCGCCTTCCGCGCCGGCCTCGAACGACGGCCTAAGCTCTACCTCGTCTACCGGATCGTCGTCGCGGTCGTCGGTGTCGCCGTGCTCGCGGTCGGCGTGCTCGCGATCCCCTATCCCGGTCCCGGCTGGGCGATCGTGTTCGCCGGTCTCGGCATTCTCGCCACCGAATTCGCTTGGGCGCGTAACGCATTGGCCTGGTTACGGGACCGGTACCGGCAACTGATGGACTGGTATCGCAGGCAGGGCAGGCCCGTGCAGGCCGTCGGGGCGATCGGCACCGCCGCGTTGGTCGTGGCGACGCTGTGGATATTGGGAACCTTCGGGCTCGTGGGTAGTTGGATCGGAGTCGAATGGGAATGGCTGCGCAGCCCCCTGTAACGGTGACCACCGTTCCGGGGCGCGTGCTCACCGAACCGGAATGGCTGGCCGCGCGCATCGCGGAGATGGGCCATTCCTGGGGGACCACGTCGCCGCGCATCGCGGGCACGCTCTGGTGGTGCATGGTCGCCTCCGCTCTGGTGGAGCAGCTCGCGCGGGCCTACGCGGACGACCAGGACGCCCCCGTCCCCGCGCTGGACCGGCTGGAGTGCGAGGTGCGCCCGGACGGTGGCGTCGAGCGCGTACGCGTGCCTGCGCACGATGTTCCCTCCGTCAGCGGCGCTACGGCGCTGCGCGACACTCTCGGCGTCGTGATCCCGCCGGTCGCCGAGGTGTCCGGCGCGGGAGTCCCCGCGCTGTGGGCGATCGCCGCCGACGCGATCGGCAACCGCGCGCTCGACGCCGGTTCGCCGGAAGCGGGGGCGCGGCTGGCGGCCGACATCGCGGGCAAACTCCCGGTGCCGCGGTTCGTGGAGATCGGCGGACGCACCTTCGTCCGGCGCATCTCCTGCTGCCTGGTGTTCGAGGTGCCCGGTTGCCAGATGTGCACCAGCTGCCCGAAGCGGCCCGCAGCCGAACGGACCGCAATGCTCGCGGACCTGGCCGCCGAAAACTGAGCAGAGCAACCTGCGCGAGGCGCAAGTGGTTTCCCGCGCCACCCGACCGGTACGGCCAAAGGCCCGAAGCGGCAGGACAGCGGCGGGACAGTAGCATGGTCGCGCCGGACGAACTCGCGATCGGCCACCATCCAGCGGGCCCCGCCCGCACACGAGAACGCCAAGGAGAGCGCAGCCGTGACCACCTCAGCCCCCATCAGCCCAGTCACCCTCGTCCGGGTGCCGGGCGGGACGACGGCGGGCGCCGCGGTGCGCGAGGCGGGCCTGCCGACCAAGGGACCGGAGACCGTCGTGGTCGTCCGGGTGGACGGTGAGCTCAAGGACCTCTCCTGGACCCCGGCCGACGACGTGGACGTGGAGCCGGTCGCGGCGAACACCGCCGAGGGCCGCAACGTCATCCGGCACTCCGCCGCGCATGTGCTCGCCCAAGCCGTGCAGCAGGAGTTCCCCGAGGCCAAGCTGGGCATCGGTCCCTACATCAAGGACGGGTTCTACTACGACTTCCGTGTCGAACGGCCGTTCACCCCGGAGGATCTGGCCAAGCTGGAATCCCGGATGAAGAAGATCGTCAAAGGCGCGCAGCGGTTCTCCCGCCGGGTGGTCGAGATCGAGGACGCCAGGGTGGAACTGGCCGGGGAGCCGTTCAAACTGGAGCTGATCAGCGACAAGTCCGGCATCGACGATCCGGAGGTCATGGAGGTCGGCGGCAAAGAGCTGACCATCTACGACAACCTGGATCCGCGCACCGGCGAGCGGATCTGGGGCGACCTGTGCCGCGGCCCGCACATTCCGACCACGAAGTTCATCCCGGCCTTCAAGCTGACCCGCAGCTCGGCCGCCTACTGGCGCGGCGACCAGAGCCGCGAGGACCTGCAGCGCATCTACGGCACCGCGTGGGAATCGCAGGAGGCGCTCGACGAGCATCTGCACCTGCTCGCCGAGGCCGAGCGCCGCGACCACCGCAAGCTCGGCCTGGAGCTGGACCTGTTCAGCTTTCCCGACGAACTCGGCTCCGGCCTGCCGGTGTTCCACCCGAAGGGCGGGATCATCCGCAAGGAGCTGGAGGAGTACTCGCGCCGCAGGCATGTCGCGGCGGGCTACGAGTTCGTCAACACCCCGCACATCACCAAGGGCCACCTGTTCGAGGTCTCCGGCCACCTGGACTGGTACCGCGACGGCATGTTCCCGGCCATGCACCTGGACGCCGAGCTCAACGAGGACGGCACCGTCCGCAAGCCCGGCCAGGACTACTACGTCAAGCCGATGAACTGCCCGATGCACAACCTGATCTTCCGCGCCCGCGGCCGGTCGTACCGGGAGCTGCCGCTGCGCCTGTTCGAGTTCGGCTCGGTCTACCGCTACGAGAAGTCCGGCGTGGTGCACGGCCTGACCAGGGTGCGCGGCATGACGCAGGACGACGCGCACATCTACTGCACCAAAGAGCAGATGCACAGCGAACTGACCGACACGCTGCGGTTCGTGCTGGATCTGCTGAAGGACTACGGCCTCGACGACTTCTACCTCGAGCTGTCCACCAAGGACCCGAAGAAGTTCGTCGGTTCCGACGAGATCTGGGAGGAGGCCACCGAGACCTTGTCCAAGGTCGCCTCCGCCTCCGGCCTGGAGTTGGTGCCCGATCCGGGTGGCGCCGCCTTCTACGGCCCCAAGATCTCGGTGCAGGCCAAGGACGCGCTGGGCCGCACCTGGCAGATGTCGACCATCCAGCTGGACTTCAACCTGCCCGAGCGCTTCGACCTGGAATACACCGCCTCCGACGGCACCAAGCAGCGGCCGGTCATGATCCACCGCGCGCTGTTCGGCTCGATCGAGCGATTCTTCGGTGTGCTCACCGAGCACTACGCGGGCGCGTTCCCGGCTTGGCTCTCGCCGGTGCAGGTCGTCGGCATCCCGGTCGCCGAAACCTTTGCCCCGCATCTGGATCGGGTGATCGAACGGTTGCAGGACGAGGGCATCCGGGCACTGGTGGATCGCAGCGACGACCGGATGCAGAAGAAGATCTTCAACAACACCGCGCAGAAGGTGCCGTTCATGCTGCTGGCCGGTGAGCGCGACGTGACCGCGAACGCCGTGAGCTTCCGCTTCCGCGACGGCACCCAGGTCAACGGCGTACCGGTCGACGACGCGGTGGCCACCATCGTCGCGTGGATCGCCCACCGGGAGAACGCGTCGCCGACGGCCGAGGGTTTCGAGATCAAGGGCACGGCATGACCGAGCGGACGGTGCCGGACGGGCTCGCGGATCTGGACGGAACCGCGACCCCGGAGGAGCCGGGCAGCATCGTCGACAGCGGCGCGGGCGAACCGGATCGGCTGCTGCGGCTGTGGACGCCGTATCGCATGTCCTACATCGCGGAGGCGGCCACCGGACCCAAGGATTCGACCGGCCATCCCTTCACCGACATCCCGAAGATGTCCGATGAGGACGGCTTGGTCGTCGCGCGGGGTGAGCTGGTGTACGCCGTGCTCAACCTGTACCCGTACAACCCGGGGCACATGATGGTCGTGCCGTACCGCAAGGTGGCCAACCTGGAGGACCTCACCGACGCGGAGAGCGCCGAACTGATGGCCTTCACCCAGCAGGCGATCCGGGTGATGAAGAAGGTGTCCCGGCCGCACGGATTCAATGTCGGGCTGAATCTCGGCGGGGTGGCCGGTGGGTCGCTGGCCGATCACCTGCACCAGCACATCGTGCCGCGCTGGGGCGGAGACGCGAACTTCATCACCGTCATCGGCGGGGCGAAGGTGATGCCGCAACTGCTGCGGGAGACCAGGGCGCTGCTGTCGGCGGCCTGGAAGGAGGCCTAGAGATGAGCGACCGGGTGGATCGGCCGTGCTGAGCTTCTTCGGCCGCGAGACGTTCGCCAAGGCGACGGCTCCGCTGGGCCGGGCGCTGGTCGGCACGGGACTCACGCCCGATGCCGTGACGCTGATCGGCACCACCGCCTCCATCGTCGCCGCGGTCACGCTGTTCCCCACCGGACATCTGTTCTGGGGAACCATGGTGATCTGGTTGTTCGTCATGTTCGACATGCTCGACGGGGCGATGGCCCGGGCGCGCGGCGGCGGGACGAAATACGGCGCGGTGCTGGACGCCACCTGTGACCGGCTGGCCGACGGCGCCATCTTCGCCGGGCTGGCGTGGTGGGCGGTCTTCCACGAACAGCACAGGCCGCTGTTCGCCGCGACGCTGGTCGTTCTGGTGACCTCGCAGGTGATTTCCTATGCCAAGGCGCGCGCGGAGGCCAGCGGGCTGTCCGCGGACGGCGGCATCATCGAGCGGCCGGATCGGCTGATCATCGTGCTGGTGGGCGCCGGATTCACCGGCATCGCCGGCTACTGGGGGATCGAGTGGCTCACCTACGCCGTGCACGCGGCCATGTGGATTCTCGCCGTGCTCAGTATCGTCACCGTCGTTCAGCGGGTGCTGGCCGTGCGCAACTCGCCGGGGGCGCGCACCGTGATCCCGGCCGCGCGGCCGCAGAGCCCGAGCGCGGGAACCGCCGACACCTCGGGACTTCCGTCGTGATCTCACGCCGTGCGGGGCGCCGGCCGATCGACGGCGGCGTCCGGGTATTCGCGACGACGATGGACAGCGGACCTGCGGTGCGGGAGTGCGGATGACGATAGGGGAGCAGCTCGGCGCCGCCGGATACGCGGCGGGCTGGCGGCTGGTGCGCGCATTGCCGGAGTCGACTGCCCGGCGACTGTTCGAGTGGGGCGGGGACCGGGTCGCCCGCCGCGCCAATCGGGAGTTCCACGCGGGCGGCGCGCCGAACCAGTTGCGGCGCAACCTGGCGCGCGTGCTCGGCGTACTGCCCGCCGACGTGCCGGACGAGCTGATCAGCGCCAGCATGCGGTCGTACGCGCGATACTGGCGGGAAGCGTTCCGGCTGCCCGGGATGGACCATGCGGCGATCGACTACTTCGTCGCGGGGCTGCAATACCTCGACGCCGCACTCGCACAGGGCCGAGGCGTGATCTTCGTGCTGCCGCACTCCGGCAATTGGGACATGGCGGGCGTCTGGCTGGTGCAGCACTACGGCAGCCTTTCCACCGTGGCCGAGCGGTTGAAGCCGGAATCGCTGTTCGAGCGGTTCGTCGCCTACCGGGAGAGCCTCGGCTTCGAAGTCTTCCCGCTCACCGGTGGCGAGCAACCGCCGTTCGACCAGTTGGCGGCCCGCCTGCGGCAGAACAGGATCGTGTGCCTGTTGGGCGAACGCGACCTCACCGGCAAGGGCGTTCCGGTCCAGTTCTTCGGTGAGCGCACCTGGATGCCCGCGGGCTCGGCGAAACTGGCCATCGAGACCGGCGCGGCGCTGCTGCCGGTGCACGCGTGGTTCGAGGTCGAGGCCGACGGCCGCGAGAACTGGGGCCTGAAGGTCGAGGCGCCGGTGGACGTTTCCGGTGGCGTAGCCGCGGCCACGCAGGCGCTGGCGGATCGCTTCGCGGCGAATATCGCCGAGCATCCCGCGGACTGGCACATGCTGCAACCATTGTGGGAGAGCGATCTCTCGCTCCGGCGGCGCGCGATGATCGACACCGCACAGGCGAGCCTCGGGGCCGAGCAGGGAGACGTATCGCCATGAAGATCGGCATGGTCTGCCCCTATTCGTTCGACGTCCCCGGTGGGGTGCAGGCACATGTAGTCGAGCTGGCGCGGGTGTTCATCGAGCGGGGGCACAAGGTGAGCGTGCTCGCGCCCGCGTCGGAGGACACTCCGCTTCCGGAGTTCGTGGTGTCGGCGGGCCGGGCGGTGGCCATCCCGTACAACGGGTCGGTGGCCAGGCTGTCGTTCGGGCCCATGGCCTACACCAGGATTCGCCGGTGGATCGACGGCAACGACTTCGACGTCCTGCACATCCACGAACCGAACGCGCCGAGCCTGTCCATGCTCGCGTTGAAGATCGCCGAGGGGCCGATCGTCGCGACCTTCCACACCTCGACGACGAAGTCCTTGGTGCTGAGCACTTTCCAGGGTGTGCTGCGGCCGTATCACGAGAAGATCTCCGGCCGTATCGCGGTCTCCGAGCTGGCGCGCCGCTGGCAGGTCGAGGCGCTGGGCTCGGACGCGGTGGAGATCCCCAACGGGGTCGACGTCCCGGCGTTCGCCCGCGCGCCGATGCTGCCCGGCTATCCGCGCTCCGGCGGCACGGTGCTGTTCCTGGGACGCTACGACGAGCCACGTAAGGGCATGGATGTACTGCTCGGCGCGCTGCCCGATCTGGTGCGCAGGCATCCCGACGTCGAGATCCTGATCGTCGGCCGCGGCGACGAGGACCGGTTGCGCCGCGAAGCGGGCAAGCTGGCAGGCCACCTGCGCTTCCTCGGCCAGGTGTCCGACGAGGAGAAGGCTTCGGCGATGCGCAGCGCGGACGTGTACGTGGCGCCCAACCTGGGCGGGGAGAGCTTCGGCATCATCCTCATCGAGGCGATGGCGGCGGGCACCGCGGTGGTGGCCAGTGAGCTGGACGCCTTCCGCCGGGTACTGCGGGACGGTACGGCGGGCATGCTGGTCCCGATCGGGGATTCGGCGGCCCTGGCCGCCGCGCTGCACACCGTGCTCACCGACGAGGTGCGCAGAGAGGCCCTGGTTCGCACCGCGACGCAGGTGGTCGGCGAGTACGACTGGCCGGTGGTGGCCGAACAGATACTGCGCGTCTACGAGACGGTGACCGTCGGCGACACCCGGGTGCGGGCCGCCGGATGATCACGTTCTCCGCCACGACCGTTCTCGTCCTCGCGCTGATCGCGGCGATCGTCGTCGCGATCGGTCTGTGGGCGTACTCCACCGCCAACCGGCTCGACCGGCTGCACGTGCGCTCCGACCAGTCCTGGCAGGCGCTGGACGCGGCGCTGGCCCGGCGGGCTGTGGTGGCCCGGTCGGTCGCCATGGCGATCGCGGGTCCGGTGTCCGATCCGGCCATGGCGGAGCAGGCCAGACAACTCTCGGCCCTGGCCGACCGGGCCGAGCGCGCCGGGCGCGCCGAACGGGAGACGGTGGAGAACCGGCTGTCCTCCGCGTTGTCGGCGGTGGACATCGGCACGCTGCGCCCGCAACTGGTCGCCGAACTGGCCGACGCCGAGGCCCGGGTGCTGATCGCCCGCCGCTTCCACAACGACGCCGTGCGCGACACGCTGGCGCTGCGCACCCGCCGTCCGGTCCGGATCCTGCACCTCGGCGGTACCGCTCCGCTGCCTTCCTACTTCGAGATCACCGAGCGCGCCACTCCCGCGGCGTCCACCGGCCTGGCGGTCGACACCATCCGCACCACGGCGCGGGTCGTGCTGTTCGACGAGAACGACCGGACGTTGCTGATGCGCGGCAACGACCCGAAGACGCCGGAGGTGTCGTTCTGGTTCACCGTCGGCGGCGGCGTGGACCCGGGGGAGAGCCTGCGCGCGGCGGCCGTGCGGGAACTGTACGAGGAGACCGGCTACCGCGCGGATCCGGCCGACCTGCGCGGCCCGATCTGGCGGCGGGTCGCGGTGTTCCCCTTCGACGGTGAGCTGATCCGGTCGGAGGAACTGTTCTTCGCGCTGCGGGCGCGTGGATTCGAACCGCACGCGGCGAATCGGACTCTGATCGAACGTCGCTCGATCACCGGGCACAAATGGTGCACCGCGGCCGATATCGTCGCGCTGGACCGCTCCGGCGAAACCGTCTATCCGTACCACCTGGACGAATTGCTGGGCGAAGCCGCCGAGGCGGCATCGGGCACTGCCGACCCGGAGGTCCGCTCCATCCGCTGACCGCCCCGAACGCATGTGATGTGTTTCACGATCGTGATAGCGTCGCGATGATTCGGCGCGCCGGAGGGTACTGCTGTCAGGGACGCATGTCAGTTCGGTGTCGTGGTCCTGCCGTCGGCGGGGCCGTTCCAGCTCGGTTGTGGAGGTAGTTCGTTCATGTCGTACCTGCTGTTCGATTTCCTGTTGCCGCTGATCGGCCCCGCGGCCGCGGAGTACTGGGCGACGTTGCTGGTGGTCGGCCCGCTGTGAGCCGGCGCCCGGCAACGGCCGGGCAGCCGGGATGGCGCGCTCGCCGAGCCCTCCCGGCCCAGGGCGCATAACCGAGATCACACCAGGCCAGTGCCCTCCAACTGGCTATCAAGTGGCCTTCTGCCACCGGCTTAGAATCGTGGCGTTCGCATCCGAGCGACCGATTGGCGCACATGCTGGAGGAATTAGCCGTGACCACCCCTGAGACCACCCAGACCGTCGGCACCGCCCGCGTGAAGCGCGGCATGGCCGAGATGCTCAAGGGCGGGGTGATCATGGATGTCGTCACACCGGAGCAGGCCAAGATCGCCGAGGACGCAGGCGCGGTCGCGGTGATGGCGCTGGAGCGAGTGCCCGCGGACATTCGTGCCCAGGGCGGCGTGTCCCGGATGAGCGACCCGGACATGATCGACGGCATCATTTCCGCGGTCTCCATTCCGGTCATGGCGAAGGCCCGTATCGGCCACTTCGTGGAGGCACAGATCCTGCAGAGCCTCGGCGTCGACTACATCGATGAGTCCGAGGTGCTCACCCCGGCCGACTACGCCAACCACATCGACAAGTGGAACTTCACCGTGCCGTTCGTCTGTGGCGCCACCAACCTCGGCGAGGCTCTGCGCCGAATCACCGAGGGCGCGGCCATGATTCGCTCCAAGGGCGAGGCGGGCACCGGTGACGTGTCCAACGCGACCACGCACATGCGCGAGATCCGGCAGGAGATCCGCCGCCTGTCGTCGCTGCCCGAGGACGAGTTGTTCGTCGCGGCCAAGGAGCTGCAGGCGCCCTACGAGCTGGTCCGTGAGATCGCCGAGACCGGGAAGCTGCCGGTCGTGCTGTTCACCGCGGGCGGCATCGCCACTCCCGCCGACGCCGCGATGATGATGCAGCTCGGCGCCGAGGGCGTGTTCGTGGGTTCGGGCATCTTCAAATCCGGCAACCCGGCCCAGCGTGCCGCCGCCATCGTCAAAGCCACCACCTTCTACGACGACCCGGATGTGCTGGCCAAGGTGTCGCGCGGTCTCGGTGAGGCCATGGTGGGCATCAACGTCGAGGACATCGCCCAGCCGCACCGCTTGGCCGAGCGCGGCTGGTGATCCCGGGCCGGTAGCGTCTGCCGCGTGGAGTTGCGGCAGTTGCGGTACTTCGTGGTCCTGGCGGAGGAGTTGCACTTCCGCCGGGCCGCGGAGCGATTGTTCATCTCGACGCCCACGCTCAGCCAGCAGATCAAGGTGCTGGAGCGGGAGCTGGGCGGCCCACTGCTGATCCGTGCGCCGCGGGTGGAACTGACACCCGCGGGCGCGGTGCTGCTGCGCTCCGGCAAGACCGTGCTGCGCGCGATGGACGAAGCGGTCAGGCAGACCAGGCGCGCTGCCGTCTCCGGCGCCCCGGTGCTGCGCCTCGGGCTGCTCAACGGCGTTCCACCCTGGCTGCCGACGCGCATCGGGAGTCTGCTCACCGCCGCGTTGCCCGGCGCCCGGATGGTGCTCACCGGCGGGACCACCGCCGATCAGGTGCGTTTCCTCGATGACGACGAGGTCGACCTCGCGCTCGTCCGCACCCCGGTAGACCTGCCCGAACGCTTCGCGCAACGGGCCGTGGCCCGCGAGGAACTCGGCGTGCTGATGTCGCAGCGGCATCCGCTCGCCGGCGAGGCACTGCTCGATCCGGTCGAGCTCAGCGGCCAGGAGCTGATCTTGTTCGCGCGCGAATCCGCCGCGGGCTTGCACGATGCGCTGTTGCGCGCGCTCGCCGACCACGGCGCGCGGGTGCGGCTCAGTGCCAGCGCGATGGGGCACGCGCAGATGCTCGCCGTGCTGCCCGCCCGGCCCGACGTGATCGGGCTCAGCTCCTCGCGCGCGGACGGACTGCCCGGTCTGGTCTGGCGGCCGCTCCGTGGCGCGCCCCTGGTGGTGACTTACGCGGTCGCCTGGCGCGCGGCGGTGCGTGACCCGGCCGTCGCGGCTCTGATCGCCGCCCTCACCGCCGACCTGTCGGCGGAATGAGCCGCGCGGACCGCTTCCGGTGCTAGGTTCAACTCTTACGGCCGCCAGAAGGTCGTCTCATGGTTCCCACAATCACGCTCAGTAGCTTCGCCATTCGATGGCCGTCCAAGGCCATTTCGCGCCCTCTCACCGGATCGATCCGAGCGCAAAGGACGAACAGTTGAAGCTTCCCAAGACCGGACGCACCGCAGTAGCGGGTTTGGCCCTCGTGGCCGCCCTCGGCCTCGCCGCCTGCGGCAGTGACGACACGAGCGACTCACCCAAGTCGACCCGCACCACAGCGGCCGCCTCGGCGACCGTAACCACCCCCGCCGCGCCCACCGTCGACGAACTCAACGCCCTGTTGCAGAAGGCCCTCGATCCCGCGGTGCCGAACGAGGACAAACTCGATCTCGTGCAGGGCATCGAAGCCGACCCCGGCCTGCCCAACCGCCTGGCCGAGGCGTTCCGGCAGGCGAACGCCACGGCGGTGGTCACCGGAGTGACCGCCTTCGGTGACAGCGTGACCGCACAGGCGAAGTTCACCATCAACGGGCAGGAAAACCAGGTCGACGTCCCGTTCGTGCTGGACGGCGGCAAGTGGAAGGTCCAGAAGACGTGGGCGTGCCAGGCACTGGCCAATCTGAACCAGCAATCACCGGCCTGCACCCCCTGAGAGCCGGCCGGGCGCACGGGGCGGTGCAGTGCGTCGCCCTGTGCGGTCCCGGAACGGTCCTCGGCCTGCGGCGTTAGTCTCCGGCTAAAGCGTATTCGATAGCGCGACATGGACACTCGACCGCGACGATGGTCGGCTGGAGCCATGACAGCAAGCAGCACAACACCCGAACGTGTCGTCATCGTGGGCGGCAGCTCCGGCATGGGACTGGCGCTGGCGGCCGCGCTGGTCGCCGAGGGCGCGGAGGTCACCATCGCGGGCCGTTCCGCCGAACGGCTTGCCGCGGCGCAACGCGGCCTGCCCGCGGGGCCGGGCTCGGTGCGCTCGGTCGTCGCGGATATCACCCGCGAAGCCGATCTCGAGCGCCTGTTCGACGAATCGGAGCCGGTCGATCATGTCGTCACCACCGCGGCCGACATCACCGGCGCCTATCAGCCGCTGGCCGAGTTCGACGCCGGCCAGGCCCGGAATCTGTTCTCGTCCAAGCTGATCGGCCCCGCTCTGCTGGCCAAGCACGCCCGGGTGGTCCCGGGCGGTTCGGTGACCTTCACCTCCGGCGTGGCGGCCTATCGGCCCGCGCCGGGCGGCGCCATGGTGGCGGCGGTCAACGGCGCGCTCGCCTCACTGGCCTACGCCTTGGCCCTCGAACTCGGCCCGGTCCGCGTCAACGTGGTCTCACCAGGGTGGGTCGACACCCCGATCTGGGACACCATCGCGGGGCCCGCGAAGACCGAACGTCACCGGCAGCTCGCCGCGCGCCTGCCGGTCGGGCGCATCGGCCGTCCGTCCGATATCGCACAGGCGATGCTCGGTGTGATGCGCAATCCCTTCATCACCGGCACCGTCCTGCACGTGGACGGCGGGCACCGGTTGGTGTGAGTGGTGAGGGAGCGTTGGGCAAGTCCGGCCGTGCGACGGGATCGAGTCCGATCGTCATCACGAAACGTTGATCGGGCGAGCGCGCCGACATGAGGTCGGGGGACGTGGACCAGTGCACCGTCGAGAAGGGGACACATATGGATACGTTGTTATGCGCATCTGATTATTAGTTCCGGACGCTACCCAGCAGTCCGATATCGGCAGAGAAGGAGGCTAATTCGCCCGGTGCTCGTCGACTCGAAGCGCCGGACGCTCGGGATGATCCCACCGCACGAAGAAGGTTGGCGTGTAGGGGTTCTCGGCGTCGTGCCGCAGCAGAGCGGGGATGGTCCACTGCGCGTCGGCCGCGGTGCGGCGGCGGAGCGCGGGTTCGGACAGGTCCAGCCGGAGGCTCAGGTCGGCGTCGAGGTGGCGTCCGGCGAGCATCGGGCCCGCGAGGACGATCGTCGTCGCCGGCGGCGCCGTGCGGATCGCGGCGCGCGCGGAGCGGTCGGCGGCTTCGTCCCAGAGCGAGGGCAGCCACCGGCCGTGCCGGCGGAGCGCGTCGATCACTTCCCGGCGCAGCGCGGCGTAGTCGAACCACGCGGTGCGATAGGACATCTCGTCGGTGCGGCCGAACTCCATGCGCAGTGAGGCGGGACGTACGTAGTCGTGCAGGGAGACCACGTCGGCCGACCGGCCCGCCTCGCGCAGCGCCTCGACGATCCGCCGGGCGAGCGCCACCGGCTGGGCGGCGTCCGCGCCGTCGACCGCGATCACGGTGTGCGAGGCCGCGGTCAGGACGGGTTCGATCACCTGCTCGACGAGTCCGTCCGGAGTGATGGGCAGAAAGCGGGGCACCCGTCCATCTCAGCAAATCGCGACGGCCGGAGCAGGCGTGGGCGTTGCCGGACGTTCACCGGCAGCCGAGCGGCGACATCGTGAGCGGCCGGGATAATCTCTGCCCATGGCGACAATCGAAGAGGCGCTGGAGATAGAGCGGCTGGAGCGGGACATCTTCCGTGGCGCGTCCACCAAGACCCAGCTTCCGCGCACGTTCGGCGGCCAGGTTGCCGGCCAGGCGCTCGTGTCCGCGGTCCGGACGGTGGAACCGCGATTCCAAGTGCACTCGCTGCACGGCTACTTCCTGCGTCCGGGCAATCCGCAGGAACCCACGGTCTACCAGGTCGAGCGCATCCGGGACGGCCGGTCGTTCTGCACGCGGCGGGTGACCGGCATCCAGGACGGCGCGGCGATCTTCACCATGTCGGCGTCGTTCCATGTCGGTGACCAGGGCCCCGAGCATCAGGACGTCATGCCCGGCGTTCCGATGCCGGAGGATCTGCCCGACGCCAGCACCACGATGAGTCCGGAACGATTGTGGGCGATGCGCGAGTGGGAACACTGGGACATCCGCATGGTCCCGCCGGAGAACGTGTCCCGCCGCGACGGCGTGGTCTCCCAGCAACAGGTGTGGTTCCGCTACCGGCACCTGCTACCGGACGATCCGCTGGTGCACGTGTGCACCCTCGCCTACATGAGCGATATGACGCTGCTGGGTTCTTCGAAGGTCGTCCATCCCGACGAGCCGACCCAGAACGCCTCGCTCGATCACGCGATGTGGTTCCTGCGCCCGTTCCGGGCCGACGAATGGCTGCTCTACGACCAGTCCTCGCCGTCGGCGGCTTTCGGCCGGGGCCTGACCGGCGGCAAGATCTTCACCCGGGAGGGCACGCTGGTCGCGGCCGTGGTTCAGGAAGGCCTGATCCGCACGCTGCGCGAAGAGTGATCCGGGCGGTTGCGGCGATGCGCGTGTGGCAGCCGACCGTGAGCGCGCCCACATCGGCACGGCTCGTAAGCTTTCCGGCGTGAACGCTACCTCGGTCACCGCCCCCGCCGCCGACACCGGACAGACGCCGTCCCGTCCCGTGATCGGCGTGCTCGCGTTGCAAGGCGACGTCCGGGAGCACGTCGCCGCGCTCGCCAGCTGCGGCGCCGAGCCCGTGCTGGTCCGGCGCGAGTCGGAGCTCGCGGCGGTGGACGCGCTCGTGCTGCCCGGCGGCGAGTCGACCGCGATCAGCAAGCTGCTGGCGGCCTTCGAACTGCTGGAGCCGCTGCGCGCGCGGCTGCGCGACGGCCTGCCCGCGTTCGGTTCCTGCGCGGGCATGATCCTGCTCGCCTCGGAGGTGCTCGACACCCGCCCGGATGCCGAGCATCTGTCCGGCATCGATATGACGGTGCGGCGCAACGCGTTCGGCCGTCAGGTCGACTCGTTCGAAACCGATCTGCCGTTCGCGGGCCTGCCCGGTGGCCCCGTGCGAGCGGTGTTCATCCGAGCGCCCTGGGTCGAGCGGGCAGGCGAGGGCGTCGAGGTACTTGCCACCGTGCCGGACGGTCCCGCCGCAGGCCGGATCGTCGCGGTGCGGCAGGGAAATGTCCTGGCGACCTCGTTCCATCCCGAGGTGACCGGCGATCTGCGGGTGCACCGGATGTTCGTGGAGATGGTCCGCTCGGCTTGACGGGCGGGCTCGGACGGAACCCGCGAAGACGAGCGGGTGCCAAGCCGGGGCCGCTTTGCAGGGCCGTAGTGGACGCCCGAGTAGGCTGGGGAAGCTGTCCGCCCGGCCGTGCCGGTACCGTACACACGACCGAACGTGCCATCGACCTGAAGGAAGTAGGGAATGAGCGGCCACTCCAAATGGGCCACCACCAAGCACAAGAAGGCTGCGATCGACGCGAAGCGCGGCAAGCTGTTCGCGAAGTTGATCAAGAACATCGAGGTGGCGGCCCGTACCGGTGGCGGTGACCCGGATGGCAACCCGACGCTGTTCGACGCCATCCAGAAGGCGAAGAAGTCGTCGGTCCCCAACGACAACATCGAGCGCGCCCGCAAGCGCGGCGGCGGCGAGGAAGCCGGCGGCGCCGACTGGCAGACGATCATGTACGAGGGCTACGGACCCAACGGCGTCGCCGTGCTGATCGAGTGCCTCACCGACAACCGCAACCGGGCGGCGGGCGAGGTCCGGGTCGCGATGACGCGCAACGGCGGCAACATGGCCGACCCGGGTTCGGTGGCCTACCTCTTCCATCGCAAGGGCGTCGTCACCCTGGAGAAGAACGGCCTGTCCGAGGACGACGTGTTGATGGCGGTGCTGGACGCGGGCGCCGAGGAAGTCAACGACCTCGGTGAGTCGTTCGAGATCATCAGCGAGCCGGGCGATCTGATCGCGGTGCGCACCGCGCTGCAGGGCGCCGGTATCGACTACGACTCCGCCGAGTCCGGTTTCCAGCCCTCGGTGTCGGTTGCGGTGGACGCCGACGGCGCGCGCAAGGTGATCAAACTCGTGGACGCCCTCGAGGACAGCGACGACGTGCAGAACGTCTACACCAACGTCGACATCTCGGACGAGGTGCTCGCTCAGCTCGACGACTGAATCGAGCTACCGCGGGTAATACTGCGCGAAATCGGGGCGGCCGGTCTCCTGACGGCCGCCCCGAAGCACGTCCGGACAGTCCGCCCCTTCGCGGTCGATGTGCGGCACTCGGGTGATCTCCCCGAGTTCGCCGACGTCATGTGCCGCGCCCTGGTCGCCAGCACTGCGCGAGCCGGAGTCCGGTACATCCGGGTGCGCGCC